>NZ_UAVD01000001.1 GCF_900460065.1 Streptomyces griseus
CCACATCTCGGCGTGGTCGCGGTGGTAGGCGACCTCCTTCACCGCCTTGGCCGCCAGACCGGCGAACTCGCCCTCACCGGCGGCGAGCCGCTCGTACAGCAGGTGCTGGTAGACCGAGAAGTAGAGCTGCCGGGCGATGGTGTGCGCGAAGTCCCCGTTCGGCTGCTCGACCAGCTGGAGGTTGCGGAAGGCCCGCTCCTCGCGAAGGTAGGCGAGCTCGTCCTCGTCGCCGACGAGCGAGAGCAGCACCCGGGCCTGACCCAGCAGGTCGAGGGCGATGTTGGCGAGGGCCACCTCCTCCTCCAGGACGGGGGCGTGGCCCGCCCACTCCCCCAGCCGGTGCGAGAGCACCAGCGCGTCGTCGCCGAGGGCGAGTGCGGCGCTCACAGGTGCTTCACCCCGTCCGGGATCTCGTAGAAGGTCGGGTGGCGGTAGGGCTTGTCGGCGGCCGGCTCGAAGAAGGAGTCCTTCTCGTCGGGGGAGGAGGCGGTGATCACGGCGGAGGGGACCACCCAGATCGAGACGCCTTCCGAGCGGCGGGTGTAGAGGTCGCGGGCGTTGCGCAGGGCCATCTCGGCGTCCGGCGCGTGCAGGCTGCCCGCGTGGGTGTGGGACAGCCCGCGGCGCGAGCGCACGAACACCTCCCACAGAGGCCAGTCGGTCGAGCTGCTCATGCCGTCTCCTCCACGTGGTGCGCGGGCGCGCTGTGCTGTGCCGGTGTCCGGGTCGATGACTGCGCCGGGGCGTGCTTGGCGGCGTGGGCGGCTGCCGCGTCGCGGACCCACGCACCCTCCTCGTGGGCCCTGCGCCGCTGGCTGATGCGCTGTTCGTTGCAGGGGCCGTTGCCCTTGAGGACCGCCTGGAACTCGTCCCAGTCGATCGCGCCGAACTCATGCCGGCCGAGCTCCTCGTTCCACCGGATGTCGGGGTCGGGGAGCTCCAGGCCCAGCGCTTCGGCCTGGGGAACGCAGATGTCCACGAAGCGCCGGCGCAGCTCGTCGTTGGAGTGCCGCTTGATCTTCCAGGCCATGGACTGCTCGGAGTGCGACGAGGCCTCGTCGGGCGGGCCGAACATCATCAGGGAGGGCCACCACCAGCGGTTCACCGCGTCCTGGGCCATGGCGTGCTGGGCCTCGGTGCCGCGGCTGAGGGCGAGCAGCAGCTCGTACCCCTGGCGCTGGTGGAAGGACTCCTCCTTGCAGATGCGGACCATCGCGCGGGCGTAGGGGCCGTAGGAGCAGCGGCAGAGCGGCACCTGGTTGGTGATCGCCGCCCCGTCCACCAGCCAGCCGATGGCGCCGACGTCGGCCCAGGTCAGCGTGGGGTAGTTGAAGATCGAGGAATAGCGCTGGCGGCCCGCGTGGAGCTTGTCGAGCAGTTCCTCGCGACTGGTGCCCAGGGTCTCGGCGGCGCTGTAGAGATACAGGCCGTGGCCCGCTTCGTCCTGCACCTTGGCCATGAGGATCGCCTTGCGGCGCAGCGAGGGCGCCCGGGTGATCCAGTTGGCCTCGGGCTGCATGCCGATGATCTCCGAGTGGGCGTGCTGGGCCATCTGGCGCACCAGCGTCGCCCGGTAGGCGTCGGGCATCCAGTCCCGCGGCTCGATCCGCTCGTCCGCCGCCACGGCCGCCTCGAAGGCCGCGACGCGGTCCGCGTCCGCCACGTCCTGTGTGCCGAGCGTCCCCTGCGTCGTCTGGTCCGCAGTCACTGCCGCCATCCCGGGCTCCCTACCGACCGATCGTTCGGTTCCTTGGCTTCAATGGTGAGTCGGAGGCCCGTAGGGTGTCAACCCTGTGGATAACTGAGTGGTGATCGACGGTGATCGGGGCGGGATGGATTCGGACCACGACAGGAGTTCTGCGGGCGGGGGGAAGGACGTCTGGCCGCAGGCTGTGAACCGGCCGGCGGAAGCGCGGGACACCCCCGGAGCCATACCGCCGAAGCCCTCCGCCCCGGTAGCGGCGCCCGTGCCGTTGCCTGATCCCTCGGCCACCGGCCGGGGCATAGCCGGGCTCTCCTTCCCCTATCAGGTGGTCGCGGCTCTGGCCCTGTCCCTCATCGGGCTGCTCGCCTGCACGCAGGTGGCCATGGTGTTCCTGCACGTCGCCCCGTCCAACACGCTGTCCAAGCAGCACGGGAAGACGATCGACCGCTGGATCTACCCGGAGTTCGAGCAGAACTGGAAGCTTTTCGCCCCCAACCCGCTCCAGCAGAACGTCGCCGTCCACGTGCGGGCCGACGTGGTGGGGGCCGACGGCCGCCGTACGACCAGGTGGATGAACCTGACGCACGAGGACGGCGAACAGATACGCGGCAACCTCTTCCCCAGCCACGTGGACCAGAACGAGCTCCGCCGGGGCTGGGACTTCTACGTCAATTCGCACGACAGCGAGAACCGCCCCAACGGTCTGCGCGGTGACCTCTCCGAGCGGTACGTGCGGCGCATCGCGATGCTGCGGCTGAGCGAGCGCGACTACGGCGGCACGATCGAGCGCATCCAGCTCCGCTCCGCCACCAGCTCCATCGCCCCGCCCCCATGGAGCGACGAGAAGATCAGCACCCGGCCCGTCTACCGCGTGCTCCCCTGGTGGACCGTGACGCCGGACGACCTTCCCGAGCGGGACGCGGACCGGGGCCGGGACGCGGCCCACGGCGTGGAGGAGAGCCAGTGACCATCCCCCCGCCCGCCGGCCCGCAGAACACGGGCCCGCAGAACACGGGCCCGCAGAGCGCCGGCCCGCAGAGCGCCGCCGAGCAGAGCACCGCCCCCCGGCCCTCCGCCCCTCGCCCGACCGTGCCCCCCGGCGGCCCGGCCCGTGCCCTCCAGCGGGTCACCGCATCGGCCCTCGGCCCGTACCAGAGCGCCGTCGTCCGGATCGGCTTCGCCGCCACCTACCTCTTCTTCCTGCTGCGCGAGCTGCCGAACCGCCATGAGCTGTACGGCCCGGACAGCCCGTGGCACTGGGACCTGGCCCGCCAGCTCACGAACGGCAACGAGGCCTTCTCCGTCCTGATGTGGACCGACAGCACGGTCTGGTTCGAGGCCGTGTACGCCCTCACCCTGCTCTCCGCGGCGGCCCTGCTGCTCGGGTGGCGGACCCGGACCATGTCCGTCCTCTTCATGGTCGGCGTGCTCTCCGTGCAGAACCGCAGCATCTTCATGGGCGACGGCGGCGACAACGTCGTCCACCTCATGGCGATCTACCTTGTGCTGACGCGCTGTGCCCAGGTCTGGTCGCTGGACGCCCGGCGCGCGGCACGCGACGCGCGGCGTGCCGCCGAGGGCCTGCCGCCCCTGCGGGACGTCGTGGGCCCGGTGCTCTGGGTGCTCCTCGGACCCGTCCTCGTGGCGGCCACGCTCATGGGCGGACTCGGCGGCACCTGGTGGCTGCCGACGCTGCTGTGGGTCCTCTGGATCTCCGCCGCCGCCTGGTGGGCCGTGAACCGGTTCCAGCCGCACGGCGAGCCGCGCACCCTGCTCGATGTGCTGGCCAACCTCGCGCACAACGCCACACTGGCCGTGATCATGGCCGAGGTCTGCCTGATCTACGCGACGGCCGGCTGGTACAAGATCCAGGGTTCGCGCTGGCAGGACGGCACCGCGCTCTACTACCCGCTCAACCTCGACTACTTCACCCCGTGGCCCGCCCTGTCGGACATCCTGGGCGCCAGCGGGCTGATGGTGATGGTGCTGACGTACGGCACGGTCATCGTCCAGGTCGCCTTCCCGTTCACGCTGTTCAACCGGCGGGTCAAGAACGTCCTGCTGGTCATCATGATCGGCGAGCACGCGGGGATCGCCCTGCTGCTCGGGCTGCCGTTCTTCTCCATGGCGATGATCGCGGCCGACGCGGTGTTCCTGCCGACGGCCTTCCTCGTGTGGCTGGGAGCCCGCGCCACGTCCGGCGGGCGGCGGCTGCTCCCGGGGCTGCCGGGCCGGTCGCGCACACCGGGGGAGCCCGGAGCGCCCGGCGCCGCGCAGGTCCGCACCGGCCCACCGGAGGCCGGGCCGGTGAAGGACAGCGGGGGCGGTCCGGAGAAGCCCCGGCATCAAGGCGGCGGCGGGGGCCATACGCTCGTCGGGTGAGCAGTGAGACCGGCAGAACCCAGCAGAGCCCGACAGCGGCCGGAACCCACCCGGCGGCGGACCCCTCGGCGGGGCCTCCTCAGGAGGAACCCCTCCAGTACGACGACGGCTACGGCCAGCCGGTCGGCGTCGGGCCGCACCCGCTGCCGTGGCCCGAGGACGAGCGCTACGACCCCGAGCTGCTGGCCCGGGGCGACCGGCGCAACGTCGGTGACGCGTACCGCTACTGGACGCGGGAGGCGATCGTCGCCGATCTCGACCTGCGGCGGCACGACTTCCACGTGGCCGTGGAGAACTGGGGCCACGACTTCAACATCGGCTCGGTCGTGCGGACCGCCAACGCCTTCCTGGCGAAGGAGATCCACATCGTGGGCCGGCGGCGCTGGAACCGGCGCGGGGCCATGGTCACCGACCGCTACCAGCATGTGCGCCACCACCCCGACACGGCGGACCTGACCGCGTGGGCGGCGGCCGAGGGCCTGCCGATCATCGGGATCGACAACCTCCCCGGCGCCGTACCGCTGGAGCGCACCGAGCTGCCGCGCCGCTGTGTCCTGCTGTTCGGCCAGGAGGGGCCGGGGCTGACCGAGGAAGCGCGTGAGCACGCCTCGATGGTGTGCTCGATCGCGCAGTTCGGCTCGACCCGGTCCATCAACGCCGGCGCCGCCGCGGCCATCGCGATGCACGCGTGGGTACAGCGCCACGCCGACGTCCCCGACCCCCGCCCCTGACGCCCGCAGGGCAGCCGGACGGCCCTCAGGCCTGGCGGCGCACCTCCACCACGCGGAAGCGGTTGGCGACGAAGGCCCCGTCGCAGAGCGCCGCGTTCGCGGCGGGGTTGCCGCCTGAGCCGTGGAAGTCGGAGAAGGCCGCGGTCTGGTTGACGTACACCCCGCCGGTCAGGTTCAGCGAGAGCTGGGCCGACTCGTCCAGGCACACGTCCTCGACGGCGCGCTCCACCTCGGGGGACGTGGTGTAGGCGCCGATCGTCATCGCCCCCTTGTCGCGGACGGTCCGGCGGAGCAGGTCCACGGCGGCGGACGTCGATTCGACGGCGACGGCGAAGGACACCGGCCCGAAGCACTCCGAGAGGTAGGCCGCGCCGTCGTCGGGCTTGGTGCCGTCGACCTTCACGACGGCCGGCGTACGGACGACCGCGTCGGGGAACTCGGCGTTCGCGACCGCACGCGAGCCGAGGGCCACCTCGCCCAGCTCACCGGCCGCCTCCACCCGGGCCCTGACGTCCGGGTTGACCAGCGCGCCGAGCAGCGCGGAGGCGCGGGCGTCGTCGCCGAGCAGTCCGGTGACGGCGGCGGCGAGGTCGGCGGCCACGTCGTCGTAGGACTTGGCGCCGGCGTCGGTGGCGATGCCGTCCCGGGGGATCAGCAGGTTCTGCGGGGTGGTGCACATCTGCCCGCTGTACAGCGAGAGCGAGAAGGCCAGGTTGGCGAGCATGCCCCGGTAGTCGTCGGTGGAGTCGACGACGATCGTGTTGACGCCGGCCTTCTCCGTGTAGACCTGGGCCTGGCGGGCGTTCTCCTCCAGCCAGTCGCCGAAGGCGGTGGAGCCGGTGTAGTCGATGATCCGGATCTCGGGGCGGACCGCGAGGGTCTTGGCGATGCCCTCACCGGGCCGCTCGACGGCCAGCGCGACCAGATTCGGGTCGAAGCCCGCCTCGGTCAGCACCTCGCGGGCGATGGACACCGTGAGGGCGAGCGGAAGCACGGCCCGCGGGTGCGGCTTGACGAGCACCGGGTTACCGGTGGCGAGGGAGGCGAAGAAGCCGGGGTAGCTGTTCCACGTGGGGAACGTGTTGCAGCCGATGACCAGCCCGATGCCGCGACCGGACGTGATGAACGACTTGTGCAGCTTCAGCGGATCGCGCTTGCCCTGCGGCTTGGACCAGTCGACGGACTCCGGGGTGCGGACCTGCTCCCGGTAGGCGTACGCGACGGCCTCCAGGCCGCGGTCCTGGGCGTGGGGGCCGCCCGCCTGGAACGCCATCATGAAGGCCTGGCCGCTCGTGTGCATCACGGCGTGGGCCAGCTCGTGGGTGCGGGCGCTGATCCGCGAGAGGATCTCCAGACAGACCAGGGCCCGGATCTCCGGCCCCGCAGCCCGCCAGGCGCCCGTGCCGGCCTTCATCGCCGGAAGCAGGACGTCCGGGTCCGCGTGGGGGTACTCGACGCCGAGCTCCGGCCCGTACGGCGAGACCTCGCCGCCGGTCCAGCCGTCGGTGCCGGGCTGCCCCAGGTCGAGACGGGTGTTCAGGAGGGCGTCGAAAGCGGCCTTGCCCTCGGCCAGGCCCAGGCTGCCCGGGGCGCCGCCCTCCCCGTAGGCCTTCGGGTGCTCGGGGTGCGGCGACCAGTACCCGCGGGTGCTGATCGCGTCGAGGGCCCGGTCGAGCGTGGGCCGGTGGGTCTCGGACAGCTGCTGGGGGGTGAGCGCGGCGGCCATGGCGGACCAACTCCTCATCGAGCCGGGCGGGGACGTACGGATGGAGTCAGAGTAACCGAACGATCGGTCGGGACAAGGGGCCCCGGTGAACCTGTGGACGACTTCGACGGTCCCCGCCTGTGCGGGGACCGCCCCTCATGGGGGAGGATCGCGGACATGACCACGGCCAAGCGGGACACGTACACACCGGAGACCCTGCTCACCGTCGCCGTCCGTGTCTTCAACGAGCGCGGCTACGACGGCACCTCCATGGAGCACCTCTCCCGGGCGGCGGGCATCTCGAAGTCCTCCATCTACCACCATGTGGCGGGCAAGGAGGAGCTGCTGCGCCGGGCCGTGAGCCGGGCGCTCGACGGGCTGTTCGCCATCCTCGACGAGCCGGGGGCGCAGCGCGGGCGCGCGGTCGAGCGGGTCGAGTACGTCACGCGCCGGACGGTCGACCTGCTGATGGCCGAGGTCCCCTACGTGACCCTGCTGCTGCGCGTGCGCGGCAACACGAAGACGGAGCGCTGGGCGCTGGAGCGGCGCCGCGAGTTCGACCAGCGGGTGTCGGAGCTGCTCCAGTCGGCCGTCACCGAGGGAGACCTCCGGGCCGACGTGGACATACGGCTGGCGACCCGGCTGCTGTTCGGCATGGTCAACTCACTGGTCGAGTGGTACCGGCCGCAGCCGGGCGGATTCCCGGGGGAGGAGCAGCTCGCGGACACCATCGTCCAGCTGGCCTTCGAGGGGCTGCGGGCGAACGGCCGCTGAGCCCGCCCGTCGCGGTCAGGCGAGCTCGGCCGGACGGTCCGGGCGCGGTCCGAGGTCCGTCTCCTCGAACACCAGCAGGGTGCGCGTCGAGAGCACCTCGGGGATGGCCTGGATCCTGGTGAGGACCAGCTCCCGCAGCGCGCGGTTGTCCGGCGTGTGCACCAGGAGCAGTACGTCGAAGTCGCCGCTGACCAGGGCGATGTGCGTGGCCCCCGGCAGTGCCTGGAGCTGTTCGCGCACGGTGCGCCAGGAGTTCTGCACGATCTTGAGCGTGATGTACGCGGACGCCCCCTGGCCCGCCCGCTCGTGGTCGACGCGGGCGCCGAAGCCGCGGATCACGCCGTCCTCGACGAGCCGGTTGATGCGGGCGTAGGCGTTGGCGCGCGAGACGTGGACCCGTTCGGCCACGGAACGTATCGACGCGCGCCCGTCGGTCTGGAGGATGCGCAGGATGTCGCGGTCGATGGCGTCCAGTGGCCGCGCGGGCGGCGGCGGAGGCTCCGCCGCCGGGCCGGCGGCTGCTGCCGACGCGGCCGGCGGAACGACCGCCGGCGAGGTCTGCGGGGCGGCGGCAGGTGCGGCCTGCGGCACGACCGCGGGTGCGGTCGGCGCCGGGCCGGCGGGCGCGGCCCGGCGCTGCTCCTCGCTCCCGTCGGCCATTTGTTCAGCTGCCATCTGCCCGCGCCTCCCTGTTGTGGACGACCTGTTCCTATCCCAGGCTGTGGAGAACCGTTTGTCCACAGGCTGGCGGCGCCTGTAGCCAAAATGCCCCCGCGACCGAACAATCGGTAGGTGAGGCACACCACACCGGTGCCTCGCCCGCCGCTCGACATCCCGCTCCCTGTCGATACCCCTGATCGACCACCCCCGATCTCCCTCGATGCCAGGAGGTGCTTCCCATGACGGTCCAAGAGCTGCCCGGCGCGGCCGCCTACCGGCCCACGCCGCCCCCGGCCTGGAAGCCGATCACCGACCCCGCCCCGCTGCTCCCGGACCCGGAGCCCTACCGGGTGCTCGGTACGGACGCGGTCGCCGACGTCGACCCGGAGCTGCTGCTCCGGCTCCACGCCGAGCTGGTCCGCGGGCGTCGCTACAACGCCCAGGCCACCGCCCTGACGAAGCAGGGCCGGCTGGCGGTCTACCCGTCCAGCACCGGCCAGGAGGCGTGCGAGATCGCCGCGGCCCTGGTCCTGGAGGAGCGTGACTGGCTCTTTCCCAGCTACCGCGACACGCTGGCCGCCGTCGCGCGCGGCCTGGACCCTGTCGAGGCGCTGACCCTGCTGCGGGGCGACCGGCACACCGGCTACGACCCGCGCGAGCACCGCATCGCCCCGCTGTGCACCCCGCTGGCCACGCAGCTCCCGCACGCCGTGGGGCTGGCGCACGCCGCCCGACTCAAGGGCGACGACGTGGTGGCGCTCGCCATGGTCGGCGACGGCGGCACCAGCGAGGGCGACTTCCACGAGGCGCTGAACTTCGCGGCGGTCTGGAAGGCCCCGGTGGTCTTCCTCGTCCAGAACAACGGCTTCGCGATCTCCGTCCCGCTGGCCAAGCAGACCGCCGCCCCCTCGCTCGCCCACAAGGCCGTCGGTTACGGGATGCCGGGCCGACTCGTCGACGGCAACGACGCGGCGGCGGTGCACCAGGTGCTGGGCGAGGCCGTGGCACGGGCCCGGCGCGGGGAGGGCCCGACCCTGGTCGAGGCCGTCACCTACCGCATGGAAGCCCACACGAACGCCGACGACGCCACCCGCTACCGGGTCGACAGCGAGGTCGAGGCCTGGAAGGCGCACGACCCGGTGCGGCTGCTGGAGCGGGAGCTGACGGAGCGCGGGCTGCTGGACGAGGCCGGCGTCGAGCGGGCGAAGGAGGCGGCGGAAGCCATGGCCGCCGCCCTGCGGGACCGGATGAACGCGGATCCGGAGCTGGCCCCGATGGACCTGTTCACCCATGTCTACGCCGAGCAGACCAGCCAGCTCCGGGAGCAGGCGGCCGCCCTGCGCGCCGAGCTGGACGCCGAGCGGGACCACGACGAGCACGACGCGGAGGCGGGACGATGACGACCGCGGCAGTGACGGCCGACGGACGTCGGACGAAGGCGAAACCGGCCACGATGGCGCAGGCCCTCGGGCGCGCGCTCCGCGACTCGATGGCCGAGGACCCCACCGTCCACGTGCTCGGTGAGGACGTGGGCACGCTCGGCGGGGTCTTCCGGATCACCGACGGGCTGGCGAAGGAGTTCGGCGACGACCGCTGCACCGACACCCCGCTGGCCGAGGCGGGCATCCTCGGCGCGGCCGTCGGCATGGCGATGTACGGGCTGCGGCCCGTGGTGGAGATGCAGTTCGACGCGTTCGCCTACCCGGCGTTCGAGCAGCTGATGAGCCATGTCGCCAAGTGGCGCAACCGCACCGGCGGAGCGATGCCGCTGCCCATCACCGTGCGCGTGCCGTACGGCGGGGGGATCGGCGGGGTCGAGCACCACAGCGACTCCTCCGAGGCCTACTACATGGCCACCCCCGGCCTGCACGTCGTCACACCGGCCACGGTGGAGGACGCCTACGGGCTGCTGCGCGAGTCGATCGCCTCCGACGACCCGGTGATCTTCCTGGAGCCCAAGCGGCTCTACTGGTCCAAGGCCGACTGGTCGCCGGAGGCTCCGGCCGCGGTCGAGCCGATCGGCAAGGCGGTCGTCCGGCGGACCGGACGCAGCGCCACGCTGATCACGTACGGGCCCTCCCTGCCGGTCTGCCTGGAGGCCGCCGAGGCGGCGGTCGCCGAGGGCTGGGACCTCGAAGTGGTGGACCTGCGCTCGCTGGTGCCGTTCGACGACGAGACGGTGGCCGCTTCGGTGCGCCGCACCGGGCGTGCGGTCGTCGTCCACGAGTCCCCCGGATTCGGCGGGCCCGGCGGGGAGATCGCGGCCCGGATCACCGAGCGGTGCTTCCACCACCTGGAGGCCCCGGTGCTGCGGGTGGCCGGGTTCGACATCCCCTACCCGCCGCCCATGCTGGAGCGGCACCATCTGCCGGGTGTCGACCGGGTGCTCGACGCGGTGGCCCGGTTGCAGTGGGAGGCGGACAGCTGATGGCCAGGGTGCTCGAATTCAAGCTGCCGGACCTCGGTGAGGGGCTGACCGAGGCGGAGATCGTCCGCTGGCTGGTGGAGGTCGGCGACGTCGTCGCCATCGACCAGCCCGTCGTCGAGGTCGAGACGGCCAAGGCCATGGTGGAGGTGCCCTGCCCCTACGGGGGCGTGGTGACCGCGCGGTTCGGCGAGGAGGGCACGGAACTCCCCGTCGGCGCACCGCTGCTGACGGTCGCCGTCGGAGCGCCGGAGGGGCTGGATCCCTCCGGGGCGTCCCCGTCGTCCGCCGGGTCCCCCGCCTCCGGCACCGCCGCGGAGTCCGCCGCCACGGCCACGGAGTCCGCGGGCGGCTCGGGGAACGTCCTCGTGGGGTACGGGACGGGCGCCCCCGCCGCGAGGCGTCGGCGCATCCGGCCGGACCGACCCGACCGGACGTACGTCCGGACCGCGGTGTCGGACACCCCGGTGTCCGAGGCGCCCGCTCTCGCCCCGGCGGCGTCCGGTACGGCTCCCGCGACCGCTGCCACGGCGTCCGCCGCCGACGAGGCGGCTCCGGCCGCCGTGGCTGTCGCCGTGGGCGCGGTGAACGGGCAGGGGCCCGTGCCGGTGGTCTCTCCGCTGGTACGACGGCTGGCCCGGCAGCACGACATCGATCTGCGGCGGCTGGCGGGTTCGGGCCCCGACGGGCTGATCCTGCGCGCCGACGTCGACGGCGCGATCCGACAGGCGGAGGAGACCGCGGCGACGGCACGGGTGGCCGAGGAACCGGGCCGCACGCCCGCAGCTCCCGTGTCCCCGGCCGCCCCGGACGCCGAGCGGATTCCGCTGCGCGGAGTGCGCGGAGCGGTCGCCGACAAGCTGTCGCGGAGCCGGACCGAGATCCCGGACGCCACCTGCTGGGTCGACGCCGACGCCACCGAGCTGATGGCGGTCAGAGCCGCGATGAACACCGCGACGGGCCCGTCCGCCGGGCCGAAGGTGTCGGTGCTGGCCCTGCTGGCGAGGATCTGCACGGCTGCCCTGGCCCGGTTCCCCGAGCTCAACTCCACCGTGGACACCGAGGCCCGGGAGATCGTCCGGCTGCCCGGCGTGCACCTCGGGTTCGCTGCCCAGACCGACCGGGGCCTCGTCGTTCCGGTCGTCCGGGACGCGCACATCCGCAATGTCGAGTCCATCGGGGCCGAGATCGCCCGGCTGACCGAGCTGGCGCGGACCGGGAAGCTGAGCCCGGCCCAGCTGACCGGAGGCACCTTCACGCTGAACAACTACGGCGTGTTCGGGGTCGACGGTTCGACGCCGATCATCAACCACCCCGAAGCGGCGATGCTCGGCGTCGGCCGGATCATGCCCAAGCCGTGGGTGCACCAGGGCGAACTGGCCGTACGTCAGGTCGTCCAGCTGTCCCTCACCTTCGACCACCGGGTGTGCGACGGCGGGACCGCCGGCGGCTTCCTCCGGTACGTGGCGGACTGCGTGGAGCAGCCGGCGGTGCTGCTGCGCACCCTGTAGCGGACGAGCGGGCGGCGTCCCGGCGCAGCGCCCCCCTGGGCCCTGTCGTCGGACTGCCGCCTGCCCCGCGGGGCCGTGCACGCGCTCTCGCCGCACCGGGCACCGGCCCGAGTACGTCCCGTACGAGGACCCGCGCCCGGCACACCGGGAGCACGCACCTGACCCCGCGGGGCCGCCCTTCGGGCGACGACGGCAGGGTGACGACAGGACCTGGGGACCCGGACTTCCGGCCACCCCGGCGGGGGCGTCGCTCCGGGGCGCCGCCCATACTCGACGTATGACCGCCTATGACGTGATCGTCCTTGCCGGCGGGGCCGCGAAGCGGCTCGGCGGCGCCGACAAGCCAGGAATCCCGGTGGGCGGCCGGACGCTGCTCGACCGGGTGCTCGCGGCCTGCGGCGGCGCGGCACTCACCGTCGTGGTGGGCGGTCGTCGCGCCACCTCCAGACCGGTGCTCTGGACCCGGGAAGTGCCCGAGGGCGGCGGCCCGTTGGCGGCGCTGGGGGCGGGGCTGCGGCTGACATCGGCGGAGCGCGTTCTCGTGCTCTCCGCCGATCTTCCGTTCCTCGGCGCCGGGACGGTCGACGCGCTGCTCGCCGCGGCCGGACAGCCCGGCCGGGAGGGGGCGCTGTGCACCGACCCCGACGGGCGTGACCAGCCGTTGGTGGCCGCCTACCGCGCCGAGCCGCTCCGCCGGGAGCTGGCCCTGCTCGCCACCGAGTACGGGGGCCTCGCCGGGCTGCCGCTCCGCCTCCTGACGGCGGAGCTCGATCTCGCCCGGGTGGACGCGGGCCCCGACGCCGCGTTCGACTGCGACACTTGGGAGGACATCGCCGCCGCCAGGACCCGGATCAGGGAGCATGGGGCCGTGCTGGACGAATGGATCACCTCGGTCAAGAACGAACTGGGAATCGAACTCGACGTCGACACCGGTGTCCTGCTCGACCTCGCCCGTGACGCCGCGCACGGAGTCGCCCGCCCCGCCGCACCGCTCACGACCTTCCTGGTCGGGTACGCGGCGGCCGGGGCGAGCGCGGGCGCGGGCCCCGACGAGGCGGCGGCAGCGGTCGCGGAGGCCGCTCGCAAGGCCACCGCCCTGGCTCTGCGCTGGGAAGCGGAGACGAGCACGGAGGCGGACGCGAAGCCGAGCGTGCAAGCGGACGCGAAGCCGAGCGTGCAAGCGGACGCTGAGCCGAGCGCGGAAGCGAGCACGGAGGCGAGTGCCGAGGGGCAGTCCGGCGCGGGGAGCGAAGGGACCGGGACGCCATGACCGGCTCCGACCCGGCCGGCCCCGGCCGCTCCCGCCGTGACGCGGACGACCTGGCACACGCGGAGACGGAACGGGCCGTCGAGCAGGCGCTCGCCCTGGTCGGCGGGGCGCGAACCGGCCCGGGCCGGGATCCCGACCGCAGGGGCGACGCGTCCGCGCGCGCCCCGCGCGGTGACGCGAACGGCGCCCCCCTCGGCAGTCCCCACCCCACCCGGAACAGCACCGACAACGCCGTCCCGGACGCCCCCGCCCCGACCGGCGTCCCGCACCCCGCCCCGCCCCCGCCCCTCTCCTGGGACCGGGCGCGGGCGGTCGCGGCGCGGGCCGGGCGGGCCGCTCCGCTCGCGACGATCCGGTTGCCGCTCGACCGCGCGCTCGGGCATGTGCTGGCCGAGGCGCTCGGCGCGCTCACCGATCTGCCGTCCTTCGACACCTCGGCCATGGACGGCTGGGCGGTCGCCGGGCCGGGTCCCTGGGCGTTCGAGGCCGGGGCGGGCATCCTCGCCGGGCGCGGCCCGGCCGCCGCACTGCCCGACGGCACCGCCGTACGGATCGCCACCGGCGCCCGCGTCCCGCCCGACACGACGGCCGTCATCCGCAGCGAGCACGCCCACGCCGACGACGCCAAGGGGCTGCTGCACGCCCGGCGGTCCGTGGCCGCCGGGCAGGACATCAGGCCCCGGGGCCAGGAGTGCCGCGCGGGCGAGCAGCTCGTCCCGGCCGGGACGGTAGTGACCCCGGCCGTGCTCGGCCTCGCCGCTGCCGCCGGGTACGACGCGCTGCCCGCCGTGCCCCGGCCGCGCGTCGACGTCCTCGTCCTCGGCGACGAACTGCTCGCCTCCGGCCTGCCGCACGACGGGCTCATCCGGGACGCCCTCGGCCCCATGCTCGGCCCCTGGCTACGGGCCCTGGGCGCCGAGGTCTCGCCGCCCTGCCGCCTCGGGGACGACGCGGCAGCGCTGCGCGACGCCCTCACCGCCTCGGACGCCGACCTGATCGTCACCACCGGCGGCACCGCCGCCGGGCCGGTCGACCATGTCCACCCGGTCCTCGAAGCCCTCGGCGCCGAACTCCTGGTGGACGGCGTCGCCGTCCGCCCCGGCCACCCGATGCTGCTCGCACGGCTGCCGGCTCCGGGAACGCCCCGGGGACGGTCGCGGGAGTCGTCGCAAGAACACCCGCAGGGACCGCCGGAGCGGCAGTCGCGGGACGTGCCGGACGGGCCCTATCTGGTCGGGCTGCCCGGCAATCCGCTCGCGGCCGTGTCGGGCCTGCTGACGCTGGCGGAGCCGCTGCTCGCGGGGATCGCCGGCCGCCCCGCCCAGGACGCATACCGGGCCCTCGTCCACGCCGAGGTGCACGGGCATCCGCACGACACCCGCCTCGTGCCCGTGGTCCACCGCGCGGGCCGGCCGGGCGGCCGGGACCACGTCGCCCCGCTCCGCTACAACGGGCCCGCGATGCTGCGGGGGATCGCCGCGGCGGACGGACTGGCCGTGGTGGAGCCGGGCGGGGTACGGTCCGGCACCGAGGTGGAGATTCTGGATCTCCCATGGGCCCCGGCGACGCCGTGGACGGAAGGGTGTTTCACGTGAAACTTCCCGGCCACGATGCGATGGCCAGGCGAGCCGACGAACTGGTCGTGCCGACCCGGGTGATGCTGCCCCGCCGGGTCGTCGACGGCCCGGCCCGCCAGGTCGGCAAACGCCTGCTGATGGCACTGCTCGTGCTGGCCGCGACCGTGCTGATCGTCTGGCTCGACCGCGGCGGCTACAACGACAACGCCGACGGCAAGGTCGATCTGCTCGACGCCGTCTACTACGCGACGGTCACCCTCTCCACCACCGGGTACGGGGACATCACCCCGTACAGCGACGGGGCGAGGCTGATCAACGTGGTGCTCGTGACACCCCTGCGCGTGCTTTTCCTGATCATCCTCGTCGGCACCACCCTCGAAGTCCTCACGGAACGGACCCGTGAGGACTTCCGGCTGAAGCGTTGGAGATCCAACTTGCGTGACCACACCGTCGTCGTCGGCTTCGGCACGAAGGGCCGCTCGGCGATCCTGACCCTCTGCTCCACCGGGCTGCGGAAGGACCAGATCGTCATCGTCGATCCGGCCTCCAAGGTGATCGAGGCCGCCAACGCCGAGGGCTTCACCGGGGTGCTCGGCGACGCGACCCGCAGCGACGTCCTCTTGCGCGCCGAGCTCCAGAAGGCGCGTCAGATCATCATCGCCACCCAGCGCGACGACACCGCCGTCCTGGTGGCCCTGACCGCACGTCAACTGAACCGCGGGGCGAAGATCGTGGCGGCGGTGCGCGAGGAGGAGAACGCTCCGCTGCTGCGCCAGTCCGGCGCCGACGCCGTCATCACCAGCGCCAGTGCCGCGGGCCGGCTGCTCGGCCTCTCCGTCCTCAGCCCCAGCGCGGGCACCGTGATGGAGGACCTGATCCAGCAGGGCAGCGGGCTCGACCTGGTGGAACGGCCGGTCATAAAGGCCGAGGTGGGCAAGAACGTACGGGAGACGGACGATCTCGTCGTCAGCGTCCTGCGCGGGCACCGGCTGCTTGGCTACGACGACCCGGCGGCCAGCCCGTTGCAGCTGACGGACCGGGTCATCACCATCGTGCGCAAGAGCCCCAGCTCCACCTCCGTGCCGGGCAACTCGATGCCGCCGCGGCCCTGAACGCGCGCCGCTCCGGAGTAGCCTCGCGGCCATGCATGCGATCACGATTCCCGAACCCGGCGGACCCGAGGCGCTCGTATGGGCCGAGGTGTCCGATCCCGTACCCGGCGAGGGCGAGGTCCTCGTCGAGGTCGTCGCCTCCGCCGTGAACCGTGCGGACGTGCTCCAGCGGCAGGGCTTCTACAACCCGCCGCCGGGCGCGTCCCCCTACCCCGGCCTGGAGTGCGCGGGCCGCGTCCTCGCGCTCGGTCCCGGGGTGACCGGCTGGGCGGTCGGCGACGCCGTGTGCGCGCTGCTGGCGGGCGGCGGCTACGCGGAGAAGGTCGCCGTGCCGGCGGGCCAGCTCCTCCCCGTACCGAAGGGCGTCGACCTGGTGGAGGCGGCTGCGCTCCCCGAGGTCACCGCCACGGTGTGGTCCAACGTCTTCATGGTGGCCCACCTCCGCCCCGGTGAGACCTTCCTGGTGCACGGCGGCTCCAGCGGCATCGGCACGATGGCGATCCAGCTGGCCAAGGCGGTCGGGGCCCGGGTCGCGGTCACGGCGGGCAGTCCGGAGAAGCTCGCCCGGTGCGCCGAACTGGGGGCGGACATCCTCGTCAACTACCGCGAGCAGGACTTCGTCGAGGAGCTGCGGGAGAACACCGCCGGGTCGGGGGCCGACGTCATCCTGGACCTCATCGGCGCCAAGTACCTGGACCGGAACGTCTCGGCGCTCGCCGTCAACGGCCGTCTCGCGATCATCGGGCTCCAGGGCGGGGCCAAGGGCGAGCTGAACCTCGGCGCCCTGCTGACCAAGCGGGCCGCCGTCACCGCGACCTCCCTGCGGGGCCGCCCGCTCCACGAGAAGGCGGCCATCGTCGCCGCCGTACGCGAACACGTGTGGCCGCTGATCGAGGACGGGGTGGTCCGGCCGGTGGTGGACCGGGCGCTGCCGATGGCGGACGCCGCCGAGGCCCACCGGGTGCTCGAGTCCAGCGCGCACATCGGGAAGGTGCTGCTGGTCGCACCGTCGGCCGGCGCCTGACCCGGAGAGGGGACACCCGGCTCCGTGGACGGGCCGCACACACGACGAGGGGCCCGGCGCACACCGCGGTGTGCGCCGGGCCCCTCGTGGTCGGTCCTCGGACTCCAGGAGGCGGATGCGGGGTCTACAGATACGGGCCCGAACGGATCGGGCCGTGCGGGTCCGCCCCGCCCTCCTCGTCCTCGTGCACCGTGCCGGGCGGCAGGGCGCGGCGCATCTGCTCCAGCTGGGCGCGGGCCGCCATCTGCTGCGCGAACAGCGCCGTCTGGATGCCGTGGAAGAGGCCCTCCAGCCAGCCCACGAGCTGTGCCTGGGCGATCCGCAGCTCGGCCTCCGAGGGCACCGACTCCTCGGTGAACGGCAGCGAGAGCCGCTCCAGCTCCTCGACCAGCTCGGGCGCCAGACCGTCCTCCAGCTCCTTCACGGAGCTGGCGTGGATCTCCTTGAGCCGCACGCGGCTCGCCTCGTCGAGAGGGGCCGCCCTGACCTCCTCCAGCAGCTGCTTGATCATGCTGCCGATGCGCATGACCTTCGCGGGCTGTTCCACCATCTCCGTCACCGGGACCTCGCGCGACTCGTCGTCACTGGCACCGCCGCCGATAGCCATTCCGTCCTGGCCCACGACAAGGACCTGCGGGTGCTCCTGCGACCGGTCATTCCTCGGCATTTCCATGCCGCCATTGTCTCGCACACGTGCCGTACCCCACGTTGGTGCCCCCGAAAACGGAAGATCCACCGTCCTCGGGGGCACCGAAAGCCTTCCGGCGGCGCCGGAGGGACCGCTCACCCCGCCCGGCGGGTCAGGGTCAGCCGGGAGCTGGTGAGCCCGGCGGCCAGCAGTCCGGCGAGCACGGGGACGACCACGGCGAGCAGCCCGATGGTCTCCCACGGCATCACGATCGGCGTGTAGGCCGACTCCATCGGGTCCTCCCGCATGTCCGCGAGGGCCGCGCGCAGGTCGGTCAGCCGCAGGGCCACCGCGGGCACGAGCCCCGCCGCCGTGCCCAGGACCACCCCGGTCAGGGCGACGACCAGGCACTGGAAGCCGGAGAGCGAACGCCGGACGCCCGGGGGCGCGCCCACCGCGCTGAGCGTGGTGAGATCGGCCTCCGCGTCGGCCTTGGACAGGCCGGTCGTGATGGCCGCCGCTCCCAGGGTCACCACTCCGGCGAAGATGGCCAGGATCAGCAGGATCGTGTCGGTGTCGTCGTTCTCCCGGAGCATCTCGTCCGACGTCATCAGGTACGCGCGGTTCCCGGCCTGGTCGAGTGCGGCCTGGACCGCCTGGTTCTCGGCGTCCGTGGCCTCCCGGCCGAGCGTGTAGAAGCTGCCGTTCTCCTCGACGTGCAGGCCGAGCCGCTCGGCGGTCCGCTCCGGCATGACCATCCGGATGCCCGGGGTCGCCGCGAAGCGGTCCGGCGCGACGTACACCTTCAGCCGGTCCGTGGTGGTGCGGGCCTTGCCGGGGTGCAGGGCCCGGTTCTTCTTGTCGCGCGGGTTGTAGACGTGGGTGGCCTTGAGGGTGACCTCGCCGCCCTGCGCGTACGCCGAGTTCAGCAGGACGGGGGTGCCCTCGGCGATGGCCTTCGCCGCCGCCGGGTCCGCCAGCTTCACGTACGAGGCGAGCACGTCCGCGCCACCGATGACGATCTTGTGTTCGTCGGTTCCGAACGCGACCATCGTGTAGTTCTCGTCCATGCAGGCCGGGGAGTTCATCAGCCGTTTGTGCTCGTCGGCCGAGATCCGCAGGGCGAGCTCCTTGGCGCCCTTGCCCTTCAGCGGGCAGGAGTGGCCCTTGCCGGTGGGCTTCACGAGTTCGAGGGTGCCGCAGCCGTTCTCCTCCTCGTAGTACACGGTGCAGTCGCTTCCGGCCCAGACCCGTCCGATGTCCGCGCGCCCGCCGCTGACCGGGAGGTTCTGTTCGACGGCGGCGCGGGAGCGGGGCAGTTCGGCGTGGTCGCCGGTGTCGGCGGCCATCAGCGCCGCGGTGCCCGGGGTCATGTTGGGCGTGTAGTCGTACGCCTGCTCGGCGGCGTTGCTGCTGGTGTACGTGGCGATGGCGATGCTGCCCGCGACGGCCGCCATCACGGCGGCGACGGCGGGTGCGGTGCGGCCCCGGTTGCGGGCCGCGTCGCGCAGGGCGATACGGGGCGTCAGCGGGAGCCTGCGGCCGAGCCTGCCGAGGAAGCCGACGATCACCGGGATGCAGCCGAGGACGCCCAGCTCGGCCAGGACGGAGCCGCCGGCCACGAAGTTGGTGTCGCCGTTCATCCCGCCGTAGACGGCGACGGCGACCCCGGCCACGAGCGCGATGACGCCGACGACGGGCAGTACCCGGGAGCCGCGGCGGGTGCCGCGCCGGCCGGTGAGCGACTCCAGGACCGACTGGCGGCCCGCGACGATCGCCGGGGCGAGCGCGGCGAGGACGCCGGTGACCAGCCCGAGCAGGGCGATGCCCAGGATCTCCCAGGGCCGCACGGTCAGTTCGCCGAAGCGGCTGCCCGCGTACTCCTCGATCAGCGGGCGGAACAGGGCGGTCAGACCGAACCCGGCCCCCACCCCGACCACCGCGCCGACCCCGCCGAGCACCGCGCCGCCCGCGAGCACCACGGCCCGGACCTGGCCCCGGCTGCCGCCGCACGAGCCGACCAGGCCCAGCTGCCGGCGGGCGCCCACGGCGAACGCCGGACCGGCCAGCAGCACGATCTCCAGGACGGCCATGGCGGCCACCGTGAGGGTCGCCGCGGTCAGCGCCTTCTCCGTGTCGTTGTACGAGCCGCCCATCATGGCGGCCATCGGGACCTCGGAGTCCGGCGGCGGATCCAGGACGACCTCGCGGGAGACGACCAGCACCCCCTTGTCGTTGGCGGCGAGGACGTCCTTCCAGGTCACGCCCGCACCGGGCGGGGCCTGGACCAGCCAGTCCGGGGCGCTCGCCTGCGGCGGCAGGACGTTCTTGTCGCGGTCGGCGGTCTTCTGCCACGGGGCGATGACCGAGCCGGGGACCGCGTACAGGGAGTCCGCCTTCAGGTCGGCGGGGAGCTCGACCGCACCGGTGAGCGTGTAGGCCAGGTCGGGGCCGCGCACGGTGACGCGGTCGCCGATGGACAGCCCCGCCGACGCGATGAACTCCTCGGTCGCGGCGATCTCGTCCCTGGCCCGGGGGTAGGCCCCGTCGGTCAGCTCGATCCTCCCGCGCAGCAGCGGGTCGGCGATGCTCAGCTCGGTGATCTGGGTGTCGGCGATGCCGTGGCGGGTGGTCACCGACGCCGGCACGGTCCGCTCGGTCAGGTACCGCGAGCCCTCGGGGAAGGCCGCGGTCACGTCGACCGGCTTCTCCTGCTCCTTCGGGGTCGGCTCCGGGGCGCCCTCCGGTGTGCCCCAGGCGCCGCCGTCGGGCATCTGCTGGAGCTTCACCGGGCCCATGCTCGTGGCCGAGAACCGGGCGTCGGCCGCGCCCAGCCGAGCGGTGAGTTCCTTGGCCTTGGTGGGCATCGCGCTGCGGTAGGCGAGGTCGGCCGAGGTCACGCCGAGGACGGGCAGGGCGATCATGGCGACCACCAGGGCGCTGCGCCCCTTGGCCCGTACGGCGTCGCGCCGGGCTATGCGGAAGGCGGCGCGCCAGCCGGGGAGCGGGTTCACGTGGCGGTTCCGGTGGAGAGCAGGGAGTCGGCCCCGGTGGTCAGCGTCTGGTCGACGATCGAGCCGTCCCGGAGGAACACGACCCGGTCGGCCCAGGCCGCGTACCGGGGCTCATGGGTCACCATGACGCCGGCCGCGCCCTGGTCGCAGCGGGTGCGCAGCAGGGCCAGGACGGCCTCGCCGGTCTCGGAGTCGAGCGCTCCGGTCGGCTCGTCGGCGAGCACGAGGCGGCGGTCGCCGACGAGGGCGCGGGCGATGGCGACGCGCTGTTGCTGGCCGCCGGACATCTCGTCGGGGAAGCGGTCGGCGATCTCCTCCAGCTTCAGCTCGGCCAGCGCGGCGAGGGCCTCCTTGCGGGCCTTGCGCACCGATACGCCGTCGAGTTCGCGGGGCAGCGCGATGTTCTCGGCGGCGGTCAGGGCGGGGATGAGGTTGTAGTCCTGGAAGACGTAGCCGACGCTGCGGCGGCGCAGTGCGGCCATCCCCTTGGGGCCGAGGGCGGCGATGTCCTGGCCCTCGATGACCACCTGGCCGCTGGTGGCGGTGTCGAGCCCGCCGGCCAGGGTCAGCAGGGTGGACTTGCCGGATCCTGAGGGGCCCATCACGGCGACCAGTTCGCCCGGGTGCACGGCGAGGTGGACCCCGCGCAGGGCGTGCACCTCGGCGATGCCGGAGCCATGGGTACGGGTCAGCGCCCGCAGTTCGAGTACGGGGCTGCCGCCGGGTGTCCCGGAGGACGGCGGGGGCGGGGGTGTGGCGGACGCAGGCATGGTGGGTGGTTCCCCCTGGGAACGGACGGGGTCGGGTGGCGGCGGCGGAGGGCGCCGGAGAGGTGGGCGGCGGTGCCGGGACGGGGGTCCGCCGGCACCGCGGGCGTCAGCGCCTGGACCGGGTCCGGCCGGCCAGGGCGCGGGCCGCGCCGCGGGTGGCCGCGGGGCCGGGCTCGGCGGAGGGTTCGGTCGCGGCGGCCTCGGCGAGGCGGACGAGCCGGGACTCGCAGTGGTCGAGCCAGCGGGCCTCGGCCTCCGCCTGGAAGATCAGCTGTTCCACGACGAGGAGCCAGGCGACCTCGTCCCGGTTGGCCGGGACGTCGGCCAGGGCCTGGGCCTTGAGGCGGGTGTAGTCCTGCATCGCCTTGAGTGTGTGGTGGCGCTGGGACTGGATGACGTCCCGGATGTCGACGCCGGGTGCGCCCACGGCCATGGCGAGCTTGATGGCCAGTTCGTCGCGGGGCGGGTTGGTGCGGTCCACGGGCGTCTCGAACCAGGTGCGCAGCTCGGTGCGGCCGTCCTCGGTGATCGCGTAGAGGTCGTGGCCGGCGTCGTCCGCTCCCTCCTGGACGATCATGCCGTCGCGCTCCAGCCTGCTGAGCGTCGTGTAGACCTGCCCGACGTTCAGGGGCCAGGTGGAGCCGGTGCGCGACTCGAACTCGGTGCGGAGCTGGGACCCGTAACGAGGGCCCCGTTCCAGCAGGGCCAGCAGGCCGTGGCGAATGGACATACTGAGTATGTATACCGAGTATGTTCGTCCTGGCAAGTCCGGTCGGTGCGGTTCGGGGCGGCGTGACGGGGACGGTGGACGGGCTCGCGACGCTCAGTTCGCGCGGCGCATCCGGAACGCGAGGAAGCCGAGTCCCAGCCCGACCAGGGCGATGCCCGTACCGAGCGAGACCTGTTGCACCCGGCGTACGGACGCGGCGTCCAGCGCCTGTCCGGACCGGGCGCCGGGATCGGTGAAGGCGCTGGGCGGCGGGGTGGAGACGGGCAGGTCAACCGGTTCCACGAGGTCCGCGTCGGGTTCGTCCTCGGGCGCCGGCCGCTCGGCCCGCGCCTGCTCCGGCGGCGTCAGCGAACGCCCGGGGCGCGCCCTGCCGGCCCCGGCCTCGCGCCCGGCCAGGGGGGCGGTCGACCCGGACACGTCGGGGGAAGCGGAAGGGGAGGAGGAAGCGGGGTCCGGCGAGTCCGGCCCGGGCTCGCCGGAGGCTACGGCCCCGTGCCCGGCCGCTGCCGGGGCGGAGACGGCCGGGCCGGCGCCCGAGGCCCCGGTGACCGGGACGCCGGATCGCGGGGGCAGGGCGGCGGGCAGTGCCGAGGGGGACGCGGAGGCTGATGCCACGGGCCGCGGCGCGGCCGGACGGGAGGGGGCCGCGGACGTGGCGGCGGGAGGGCTCGACGTGCCGGGGGCGGGGGCCGTGGCGGTGCGGGACGGGCCCTCGGGCGTCGGCGAACCGTGGGCGGAGCCGGCCGGTGGCCCCAGCGCCGCTCCGGCCACCGCCATCAGACAGACCGCACACCTCGACGACCATGTGGCCGGGAGTCCTGGAGCCATGAGATCAGCGTCACACGGGCCCCCTCATCCGGCATCCCGGACGCGGTATCCGGAAGAACGGGCCCTGATAGCGCCCGATCAGTGCCCTGACAGCGGTCCGGAACGGAGATCCGCGGACGCGAACGGTCATTCGTCGACATCAGCCGGGCGCGCTCCACTTCGGCGCCCCGGCCGGGCGGTCCCGACGGACGACCGGTGGATCAGCGGGGCTACCCGGTGGAACGGGAGGGCGTGCCGGTGGGTGGAGCGGGCGTACGGCGGATCAGGAGGGCCTGCCCGTGGAGACCTGGAGTTCGAAGTGGGCGCCGCGCTCGGAGACGGCCGCGCCGGAGGACGGGAACTGGCCGACGACCTGGCCCTCGGCGTAGGTGTTGCCCTTCTCCTCGATCTCCTTGACGGTCCAGCCCGCGGCGGCGGCACACGCCTTCGCGGACAGGATGTCCTTGTAGACGAAGTTGGGCGCCTGGACCTTCGCCGGGTCGTTGGAGTCCTCGGAGGCGTCCGTGCAGTCCGTGGTCTTCATCGTCCGGTTGCGCTCCGGCGGGCGGTATTCCTCCACCTCACTGGTGTCCGGGTCGCCGCCGCCCTTGCCCGCCTCGTCGTCCTTGCCGCCTTGGAGGGCGATCGCGGTGATCAGGCCGCCGATGGCCAGCAGTGCGACGACGATCGAACCGACGACGACCGGCATGTTGCGCTTGGAGCCGCCACCGGCGGTGGCGCCCACGGTGGTCGAGTGCTGCGGGCCGAGTGAGTACGGCGGCGGGGTCGAGTGGGCCGGCTGCCCCGGAGGCTGGTAGCTCTGGACCGACTGCGGGTAGCCGTAGCCCGGCGTGGGCGCCGGGGTCGGCCGGCCGTACGGTCCCGGCTGGTGGGGCTGGTGCTGAGGATGCGGCTGGTAGGGCGTCTGGACGTTCTGGGGCGCCGGGGTGCTCTGGTCGACGGGCGGGAACACCGCGGAGCCGACACCGGAGCCGCTGTTGGCGGGTCCGCCGCCGGCCACGATCATCGGGGCGCCGGTCTGGCCGCCGGAGGCGTTGAGGACGCGGGCGATCTCGTCGCGCATCGCGGCGGCGCTGGGGAAGCGCTCGTTCGGGTTCTTCTTGAGCGCGCGGGCGACGAGGGCGTCCACCGCCGGGGTGACCGACCGGTTGATGCTGGACGGCGCGACCGGCTCCTCCTGCACATGCGCGTACGCGATGGCCAGCGGCGAGTCCGCGTCGAACGGGATCCGGCCGGTGAGCAGCTGGAAGAGCATGATGCCGACCGAATACAGGTCGGACCGGGCGTCGACGCCGCGGCCGAGTGCCTGCTCGGGGGAGAGGTACTGCGGGGTGCCGACGACCATGCCGGTCTGCGTCATCGAGGTGACGCCGGACTGCATGGCACGGGCGATGCCGAAGTCCATGACCTTGACGACGCCGCGCTTGGTCATCATCACGTTGCCGGGCTTGATGTCGCGGTGGACCAGGCCCATCTCGTGGCTGGTCTCCAGCGCGGCGAGCACGTCCGCCGTCACCTTGAGGGCCTTGTCGGCGGGCATCGCGCCGTGCGAGCGGATGTCGGCGGCCAGCACCGAGCCGAGCGGCTGCCCCTCGACGTACTCCATGACGATGTACGGCATCAGCGCACCGCCGAGCTCGTCCTCGCCGGTGTCGAAGACGGAGACGATGTTGGTGTGCTGGAGCTTGGCGACGGCCTGCGCCTCGCGTCGGAAGCGCTCGCGGAAGGACTGCTCGCGGCCGAGCTCCGTGTGCAGGGTCTTGATCGCGACCTGGCGGTCGAGGGCGGAGTCGTAGGCCAGGTAGACGGACGCCATCCCGCCCTCGCCGAGCAGGTCGCGCAGCTGGTAGCGGCCGCCCGCGACCGCCCCGCCCGCGTAGCGGCCCTGTGCGCCGTCCTGGCTCATGACTTGCATCCCCCTCGGCGGCGCGCGGTCGCACGCGGTGTGTCCGTCCGACGTCGACGTTTCTGTTCGTCGTCGTTTCTGTCTGACGTGATGGCGTGCGGCGCGGTTCCGTACAACGCGATTACGCGCCAAGTCTGCCCCAGGGGTTTGACACGTCAAGCCGGGTGCCCGTTCCGTGACCCTACGCACAGGAAGCGTCTCGGAAGCGTTACAGGAAACGCATCAAAACCCCGCGCAGGACGCGCCGCGCGGTCAGATGATCCTGCCGCGACGGAACCGTGGTGTCCGGCGGAGGCTGTAGCGTGACGTGGCAATGCAGCAAGGCACCGTGAGAACCCGCGGACGCGCGGACAGAAACGACGGCGAGGACTGATGGCACCCGATTCCGAAGCAAACGGCGGCGGAGTTTCGGATGGCTCCGACGCCTGGGGTGTCGGCGGCGTGGTCGGTGACGGGCGTTACCGGATGACCTACCGGCTCGGCCGGGGCGGTATGGCGGAGGTCTACGCGGCGGAGGACGTCCGGCTCGGACGTACGGTCGCGGTGAAGCTGCTCCGTTCCGATCTGGCCGAGGACCCGGTCTCCAAGGCGCGCTTCACCCGCGAGGCACAGTCCGTCGCGGGCCTCAACCACCACGCGATCGTCGCCGTCTACGACTCCGGCGAGGACGTCGTGGGCGGCCAGACCGTCCCCTACATCGTGATGGAGCTGGTCGAGGGCCGCACCATCCGCGATCTGCTCCTGACCGCGGAGGCCCCGCCGCCCGAGCAGGCGCTGATCATCGTGTCGGGGGTGCTCGAAGCCCTCGCGTACTCGCACCAGCACGGCATCGTGCACCGCGACATCAAGCCCGCCAACGTGATCATCACGGACTCGGGCGCCGTCAAGGTGATGGACTTCGGCATCGCCCGCGCCCTGCACGGCGCGCAGTCGACGATGACGCAGACCGGCATGGTCATGGGCACCCCGCAGTACCTCTCCCCCGAGCAGGCGCTCGGCAAGGCCGTCGACCACCGGTCCGACCTGTACGCCACCGGCTGCCTGCTCTACGAGCTGCTGGCGCTGCGGCCCCCGTTCACCGGCGAGACCCCGCTCTCGGTGGTCTACCAGCACGTCCAGGACATCCCGGTGCCGCCGTCCGAGGTCTCGGACGTGGTGCCGCCGGAGCTGGACGGAATGGCGATGCGCGCGCTGGCCAAGGACCCGGACGACCGGTTCCAGAGCGCCGAGGAGATGCGCGGGCTCGTCCAGTACAGCCTCCAGATGCTCCAGGTGCAGGGCGGCCACACGGGCACCTGGAACACCGGCCCGGTGGCGTTGCACGAGGGGGGCCAGACCCCGCCGCACGGGATGTCCGGCTCCACCCGCGCGATGGGCCACCCGATGCACGGGGACACCTCGCAGGGCCCGATCCTGCCGCCGTACAACCCGGACGACGGGGGCTACGACGGGGGCGGCCGGGGCTCCGGCGGGCGCGGCAAGATGTGGCTTTTCGTGCTGCTCGCGCTGATCGCGATCGGCGCGGGCGTCGCCTTCGCCCTCAACGCCGCGAACGACGACGGCGGGAAGAAGGACCCGGTGACCCCGTCCACCTCGGTCAGCTCCTCCGAGGAGGAGCCCTCGGAGGAGCCGTCCGAGGACGAGGAGAGCGAGGAGCCGGAGGAGCCGGACACCTCCACCGGCGGTCAGACGCAGCCCAACCCGCCGCCGTGGACCCCGGACCCGACCCCGAGCCGGCCCTCGTTCACCCCCTCCCCGGACCCGACCGACTCGGACGGCGGGGCGTCGGACGGCAGCACCAACGAGGGCGGCAGCGGCGAGCCCACCGGTGAGCCGACCGACCCGACCACCGATCCCGGCACCCCGGGCGGCGCGGGTGGCGCCGGCGGCGACGGCGGGGCCGGTGACGACGGCGGTACGGGCACGACACCCGGCGAGACGGCGCTCGGCGCCACCACCGGATAACGCATCACCGCACCGGCCCTGAGCCCGGCGTGCGCCCTCGCGGCGCGCGCCGGGCTCACGCCGTGGCGCCCCCCTTCACTCCGTGAAGGCCGCGGACACCGCCTCGTACTCCCGCGTCCACCACACCGCCAGGGCCGACACCGCGGGGAACTGCGGGTCGGCCCTGCGGTCGTCGAGGCGGTAGCGCCAGCGGAGTATCCAGAAGTCGTTGAGCCGCTCCCACCACACCCGGTGCACCGCGGCCGCAAGCTCCGCGGCCCCCGCCCCGGCCGCCCGCCGGTACGCGCGGGCGTACGCCCGTACCTTCGCGAGGTCCAGCTCCCCGGCCGGCCGGACGAAGAAGATCGCCGCCGCCCGTACCGCCTCCTCGGCGCGCGGCTGCACGTCCAGCCGGTCCCAGTCCACGATGGCGACCGGGTCGGCGCCGCGGTAGAGCAGGTTCAGCGGGTGGAAGTCCCCGTGCACCCAGCCGGTGGCGGGCCCGTCCGGGGTGGGCGGGCGGCGGTGGGAGTGCTGTTCGAGCAGGGCGCGGCGCTCCACGAGCCGGTGCACGGCGAGTTCGTCGAAGGCGTCGCGGGGGGTGCCCCGGCCGTCCTGGCCGCGCGCGGCGGCCAGCAGGTCGTCGATGAGCGCGAAGGTGTCGGCGGCGTCGGGGCTGCGGTGCACCGGCCGGTCGGCGCCGGGGCTCGCCGGATGCGGGCCGTCGCGCGGCGCCATCACCTGTTCCAGGCCGGTGTGCACGGTCCCCAGGAGCGCACCGAGCCGGCGCGACTGGGAGAGCGTCAGCTCGGAGCCGGCCCGGTGGAGGCCGTCCACCCAGGGGTGCAGGGCGTAGCACCGGTCGCCGATCACGGTGACGGTGTCGCCCCGGGTGTCCGTCAGGGGCGGGACGACGGGGACGCCGAGCGACTTCAGGCGCTGGGTGGCGCGGTGCTGGCGCACGATCGCGGCGCGTTCGCCGCTGGTGTCGTCCAGGTGCTTCTTGTCGAGATGGTGCTTGAGGAAGTAGGACCCGCGTGTGGTGGAGACGCGGTATCCGTGGTTCAGCAGGCCTTTGGTGATCGGTTCGCAGGCGAGTGGCTCGCCCGCGTTCGGGTAACGGCGCAGCACCTCGCCGACCGGGGGAACTGGTGGACGAGTGACATATGAGCGCGGCACTTACCAGATGTTAGATCACTCTGCGTGGCCGCTCGGCGGGAGTTGCGGTGACGCCCGGAGGTGCGCTAAGGCCGCGCGTCCGGGCGATGCCGGGAGCCGACGCCTCAGAACGTCAGCGTGTGCTCCGTGACGAAGTGCGGGTCGACCCGGAGGTAGGCCGGCGCGAAGGGCTCCCCGTTGACGGAGACGGGCGCGGCGCCGAACAGCCGCTCCTGCTCGGGGGAGGGGTGCACGATCTCCGCCGGGCCGGTGAACTGCACCGACCAGAGGTCGTTCGCCTCGCCGGAGGCCGTGTCGTTGTAGTTGTCCGCGCCGTAGGCGACGACGCTCCCGTCGCACGCCTCGTGGTGACCGAAGCCGCTGTGCATCCGCAGCACGATGCGGCCGTCGCACACGATGTGCCGGGCCACCGTCAGGAACGGCAGGGCCCGCATGCTGGTCGCGAGGCGGCCGTGCCGGACGCGGCGGAGCAGTTCGATGGGCTCGGCGCCCCGGCTCGGCTCGGCCCGCTCGATCGTGCCGGCCGCGCGGGATCCGGACGGGCCGGCCGGGGCCCGCCGGACCGCCCCGGTCGCGGGGAGTTCGTCGAAGGACATGGATTCCACTGTCCCCCGGCCGTAGGGGACGCGTAAGAGTCGCCTGCCCCGGGTGGCCCGGGACCAAAGTCCCGGCGGGGCGGGGCGGCTCAGCGCCGCTCGGCCTGGAGCCGCGCGACGTACGCGGCGGCCTGCGAGCGGCGCTCCATGCCCAGCTTGGACAGCAGGCTGGAGACGTAGTTCTTGATGGTCTTCTCGGCGAGGTGCAGACGCTCCCCGATGACCCGGTTGGTCAGCCCCTCGCCGATCAGGTCCAGGATCCTGCGTTCCTGCTCGGTGAGGCCGGCGAGCTTGTCGTCGCCCTTCCCGCTGCCGCCGTCGCGCAGCCGCTCCAGCACCCGCGCGGTGGCCACCGGGTCCAGCAGGGATTTTCCGGCCGCCACGTCCCGTACGGCATTCAGCAGTTCATTGCCGCGGATCGCCTTCAGCACATATCCCGACGCGCCCGCCATGATCGCGTCGAAAAGCGCCTCGTCATCGGCGTACGAGGTGAGCATCAGGCATTTGATGTTCTCGTCCTGGGAACGGACCTCCCGGCACACCTCCACACCGCTGCCGTCCGGCAGCCGCACATCGAGCACCGCCACATCGGGACGCGTCGCCGGGATCCGCGCCAGGGCGTCCGCGGCCGTACCGGCTTCGCCGACCACCTCGATGTCCGCCTCGACGGAGAGCAGCTCATGGACGCCGCGCCGGACGACCTCGTGATCGTCGAGCAGAAATACCGTGATTTTTCCATCTTCGCGCACGACCGCAGTCTCACACACTCGCTCCCCCTCCGCTCTTCCCTGGGGCTGATCCGCGGGATAACGTGCCGTTGTTCCGGCCGCCTGCAAGGCTGTTTTCAGTGCCCTGACCAGCAGAGCTTCGCGATTTTTTCGATTTACTTGGAAATCCAAGCAAAATCGCAGGTCAGATAGGGTTTCGCAGTTCTGCGACGCACTGGGTAACGTGCCTATGACAGGGCGCTCGCCGGGGCACCTGTCCCGCCTGACTCCGGCCGACCGGCACCCACCCCGTGCACGGCTCCGGATCCAGGCGAGCCGCACTGGTTCCCGGCAGACCCCGGGGGCCGGACCGACGGAGGAGCACGCACGTGACCGTGGAGAGCACTGCTGCCGCGCGTAAACCGCGACGCACCAGTAAGCGGACCAGCGCCGCGAAGAAGCCGCAGAGTTCCGAGCCCCAGCTCGTACAGCTGCTGACGCCCGAGGGCGAGCGCGTCGAGCACCCGGACTACAGCATCGACCTGAGCGCCGACGAGCTGCGCGGCCTGTACCGGGACATGGTCCTCACCCGCCGCTTCGACGCCGAGGCGACCGCCCTCCAGCGCCAGGGCGAGCTGGGCCTGTGGGCCTCGCTGCTCGGCCAGGAGGCCGCCCAGATCGGCAGCGGCCGGGCCCTGCGCGACGACGACTACGTCTTCCCGACCTACCGGGAGCACGGGGTCGCCTGGTGCCGCGGCGTCGACCCGACCAACCTGCTCGGCATGTTCCGCGGCGTGAACCACGGCGGCTGGGACCCGAACAGCAACAACTTCCACCTGTACACGATCGTCATCGGCTCGCAGACGCTGCACGCCACCGGCTACGCCATGGGCGTCGCCAAGGACGGCGCGGACTCGGCCGTGATCGCGTACTTCGGAGACGGGGCCTCCAGCCAGGGCGACGTGGCGGAGTCGTTCACCTTCTCCGCGGTCTACAACGCCCCGGTCGTCTTCTTCTGCCAGAACAACCAGTGGGCCATCTCCGAGCCCACCGAGCGCCAGACCCGCGTGCCGCTCTACCAGCGCGCCCAGGGCTTCGGCTTCCCCGGCGTCCGGGTCGACGGCAACGACGTCCTCGCCTGCCTGGCGGTCACCCGCTCCGCGCTGGAGCGCGCGCGCCGGGGCGAGGGCCCGACCCTCGTCGAGGCGTTCACCTACCGCATGGGCGCCCACACCACCTCCGACGACCCGACGAAGTACCGCGCCGACGAGGAGCGGGCCGCCTGGGAGGCCAAGGACCCGATCCTGCGGCTGCGCGCCTACCTGGAGAAGGAGAAGTTCGCCGACGAGGCCTTCTTCACCGCCCTGGACGAGGAGAGCGAGACCCTCGGCAAGCGGGTACGGGAGGCGGTGCGCGCGATGCCCGACCCGGACCCCATGGCCCTGTTCGAGCACGGCTACGCCGACGGGAACTCCCTCGTGGACGAGGAGCGCGCCCAGTTCGCCGCCTACCAGGCGTCGTTCGCCGATTCCGCCGAGGAGGGCAAGTAGCCATGGCCGTGGAAAAGATGTCCATCGCGAAAGCGCTCAACGAGTCGCTCCGCCTCGCCCTCGACAACGACCCCAAGGTCCTCATCATGGGTGAGGACGTCGGCAAGCTCGGCGGCGTCTTCCGCATCACCGACGGGCTCCAGAAGGACTTCGGCGAGGACCGGGTGATCGACACCCCGCTCGCCGAGTCCGGCATCGTCGGCACGGCGATCGGCCTGGCCCTGCGCGGCTACCGCCCGGTCGTCGAGATCCAGTTCGACGGCTTCGTCTTCCCCGCGTACGACCAGATCGTCACGCAGCTCGCCAAGATGCACGCCCGCGCGCTCGGCAAGGTCAAGCTGCCGGTCGTCGTCCGCATCCCGTACGGCGGTGGCATCGGCGCCGTCGAGCACCACAGCGAGTCCCCCGAGGCCCTCTTCGCGCACGTCGCGGGCCTGAAGGTGGTCTCGCCGTCCAACGCGAGCGACGCCTACTGGATGATGCAGCAGGCCGTCCAGAGCGACGACCCGGTCATCTTCTTCGAGCCCAAGCGGCGCTACTGGGACAAGGGCGAGGTCGACACCGAGTCCATCCCCGGCCCGCTGCACCAGGCCGTGACCGCCCGCGAGGGCGGTGACCTCACGCTCGTCGCGTACGGGCCGATGGTGAAGGTCTGCCTGGAGGCGGCCGCCGCCGCCCAGGAGGAGGGCAAGTCGATCGAGGTCCTGGACCTGCGCTCGATGTCCCCGATCGACTTCGACGCCGTCCAGGCGTCGGCGGAGAAGACCGGCCGGGTCGTGGTCGTCCACGAGGCGCCCGTCTTCTACGGCTCCGGCGCGGAGATCGCCGCCCGGATCACCGAGCGCTGCTTCTACCACCTCGAAGCCCCCGTGCTGCGGGTCGGCGGCTACCACGTCCCCTACCCGCCGGCCCGGCTGGAGGACGAGTATCTGCCCGGCCTGGACCGGGTGCTCGACGCCGTCGACCGCTCGCTGGCGTTCTGAGGAGAGGGTTCGTGACGACGATGACCGAAACGTCCGCTCGTTTCCGTGAGTTCAAGATGCCCGACGTGGGCGAGGGACTGACCGAGGCCGAGATCCTCAAGTGGTTCGTCCAGCCCGGTGACACCGTCACCGACGGCCAGGTCGTGTGCGAGGTCGAGACCGCGAAGGCGGCCGTCGAGCTGCCGATCCCGTTCGACGGGGTGGTGCACGAGCTGCGCTTCCCCGAGGGCACGACCGTCGACGTCGGCCAGGTGATCATCGCGATCGACGTGGCCCCGGGCAGCGGCGACGCGCCCGCCCCGGCCGCCGCTCCGGCCCAGGAGCCGGTGGAGACGCCGGAGGCCGAGGCCGAGCCGAAGGGCCGCACGCCGGTCCTGGTGGGCTACGGCGTCGCCGAGACGTCCACCAAGCGCCGCCCGCGCAAGGGGGCGTCCGCCGCCCCGGAGGCCGCCGCCGTCGCGGCGGCGGTGCAGGCCGAGCTGAACGGGCACGGGGCGCAGGCCCCGGCGGCCGTTCCCGCGCAGGCCGGTGCGCCGGAGGGAGGCCGTCCGCTGGCCAAGCCCCCGGTCCGCAAGCTCGCCAAGGACCTGGGCATCGACCTGGCGACTGTGGTGCCGACCGGCAAGGACGGCATCATCACCCGCGAGGACGTCCACGCCGCGGCGGCGCCGGCCTCCACGGCTCCGGCGACCGCCCCGGCCCCCGCGCAGACGGCCCCCGAGGCCCCGGCGGCCGTCGTGGGCTCCGACTCCGCCCGCGAGACCCGCATCCCGGTCAAGGGCGTCCGCAAGGCCATCGCGCAGGCGATGGTGGGCAGCGCGTTCACCGCGCCGCACGTCACCGAGTTCGTCACGGTCGACGTGACGCGCACGATGAAGCTCGTGGCCGAGCTCAAGGAGGACAAGGACATGGCGGGGGTGCGGGTCAACCCGCTCCTCATCATCGCCAAGGCCCTCCTCGTGGCGATCAAGCGGAACCCCGAGGTCAACGCCGCCTGGGACGAGGCCAACCAGGAGATCGTGCAGAAGCACTACGTCAACCTGGGCATCGCGGCGGCCACCCCGCGCGGTCTGATCGTGCCGAACATCAAGGACGCGCACGCCCAGACGCTGCCGCAGCTCGCGGCGTCCCTGGGCGAGCTGGTCAGCACCGCCCGGGACGGCAGGACGTCCCCGGCGGCGATGGCGGGCGGCACGGTGACCATCACCAACGTCGGCGTCTTCGGCGTCGACACCGGTACCCCGATCCTCAACCCGGGCGAGTCCGCGATCCTCGCGGTCGGCGCGATCAAGCTCCAGCCGTGGGTCCACAAGGGCAAGGTGAAGCCGCGTCAGGTCACCACGCTGGCCCTGTCGTTCGACCACCGCCTGGTCGACGGCGAGCTGGGCTCCAAGGTGCTGGCCGATGTGGCGGCGATCCTGGAACAGCCGAAGCGCCTGATCACCTGGGCGTAGCTTCCCCTTCCGGTGGGCCCGTACGCCGCGGTGTACGGGCCCACCGGCATGTCCGGCCCGCACCGCGCGGCGGGTTCGGCGAACACCGTCCCGGGCGGGCGGGCTCGGTCCCGGACCGTCGCCGTCCGCGACTCCAGGCGTCTCGGCGGCCCGGTGCCCGCCCGCGCGCCCGCCGCCCGGGACGCCTTCACCGCCGATCCGCGCCGCCGGCCGTCGCAGCCGTACGGACGCCGAAGGGGCCCGGCCCGCACGGTGTGTGCGGGCCGGGCCCCTTCGCCGTACGACGCGGGCGGGCTACTTCTTGAACCCGTAGTCCATGAGCTTCTTCGCGTCGGCGGTGCGGTTCGCCTCGGAGGAGGACGTCAGCACCGTGCCGATGACCGTCTTGCCCTTGCGGGTCGCCGCGAAGACCAGGCAGTACTTGGCGGTCGGGCCGGAGCCGGTCTTGACGCCGATGTCGCCGCTGTAGCTGCTGAGCATCTTGTTGGTGTTGTTCCACGACATGTAGCGGTAGCCACCGCTCTTCGTGGTCACCTTCTGCTTCGTCGACTTGGTCTTGACGATCGAGCGGAACGTGGCGTTCTTCATCGCCTTGCTGGCGATCTTCGTCAGGTCACGGGGGGTCGAGTAGTTGTTGCCGCCCCCTATGCCGTCGAACGAGTCGAAGTGGGTGTTCTTCAGCTTGAGGCTCTTGGCCGTGGCGTTCATCTTGCCGATGAACGACTTCACGCGGGCCGCACGGGTCTTGCCGGAGCCGAACTTGTCGGCCAGGGCGTACGCGGCGTCGCAGCCGGAGGGGAGCATCAGGCCGTAGAGGAGCTGGCCCACCGTGGGCTTGTCGCCGACGATCAGCCGGGCGGACGAGGCGTTCTTCTTGACGATGTAGTCGCTGTACGCCTTCTGGACCGTGACCTTGGACTTCAGGTTCACGTTCTTCTGCGACAGCACCACCAGCGCCGTCATGATCTTGGTGGTCGAGCCCGTGGAACGACGGGTGTCCGCGGACTTGGTGAACAGGGTCTTGCCCGTGCCGTCGTTCATCACGAAGCCGCCCTTGGCGACGATCTTCGGAGTCGGCGGCGTGGCGGCGTGCGCCGTGGAGGCGAAGGCGCTGCCCGCGAGCACCGCACCGGCGGTGAGCGTCACGGTGGCCGTGACGGTGACGCGATTGATGCGCTTGATGCCGATTTTCAACTGAACGCTCCAAATGCCCCTGATATGCGGCCACATAAGGGTGCCGCTCGCAGGTGAGACTCCTGGGACGGGACAATGGATGCGTTACTGAACGGGTGAATTTGCGCAGCCTTGACCATGGGCCGTCGGTGCGCAGCAGCCCCTGCCCCGCCAGGCCTCGCGCCCCTCCTTGACGGCGAGGCCGGCGATGACGAGGGCGGCGACCGGATCGGCCCAGGTCCAGCCGAGCGTCGCGTTGAGGAGCAGCCCGGCCAGCAGGACGGCCGACAGGTAGGTGCACAGCAGGGTCTGCTTCGAGTCCGCGACGGCCGAGGCGGATCCGATCTCGCGGCCCGCCCGTCGCTGCGCGGCCGACAGGAACGGCATGACCGCCAGCGAGAGCGCGGCGATGACGATGCCGACGGGGGAGGGGTCGGCCTCGCCCGTCCCGGTCAGGGCCCGGACCGCGTCGACGGCGACGTACGCGGCGAGGGCGAAGAAGGACACCGAGATGATCCGGAGGGCCGCCTTCTCGCGCGCCTCGCGCACCGTGTGCTCGCGGGCGGAGAACTGCCAGGCGACGGCGGCGGCGGAGGACACCTCGATGACGGAGTCCAGGCCGAAGCCGATCAGGGCGCTGGAGGAGGCGATCGTTCCGGCGGTGAGGGCGACCATCGCCTCGACGACGTTGTAGGCGATGGTGACCGCGACCAGCAGTCGTATCCGGCGGGCGAGCGCCTCCCGGCGGGCCGGGGAGGGGCCGAGGGACAGCGTGGCCATCAGCAGCAGCCCTTGGTCTCCGCGTCCGGGCAGGTGCGGTCCGACTCGACGGCGACCACCGCGGAGCGCAGGTCGTCCAGGGCGCTGCCGAGACGTTCGTCGGCCAGTTCGTAGCGTGTCCGGCGGCCGTCCGGCACGGTCACGACCAAGCCGCAGTCGCGCAGGCAGGCCAGGTGGTTGGAGAGCCGGGTGCGCGAGATGCCCAGGGCCTCGGCGAGGTCGGAGGGGTACGCGGGCGCCTCGCGGAGCGCGAGCAGCAGGCGGCAGCGGATCGGGTCGGCGAGCGCGCGGCCGAACCGCGCGAGGACCTCGATGTCGGAAGCGACGGTCAGCATGGAGAGACCGTACAGCGAATCCTGAATTCAGGAAACCCTGAATTGTTGGTCGGTGCTGTCGGGTCGGCCGGACCGTGCGCGGCGCGGATGGCGGCGCTCGGTCAGGCATAGGAGGGGAGGAGCTCGTCGGGCGTCCAGACCGTCGCCCGTACGCCGGACGTACGGGCGAGACACCGGTCCCGCTCGATGGGGAGGTTGAGGTCGCCGCAGCCGAGCTGGTTGCGGGCGGGCTTGCCGCCGTTCACCAGGGCCCGGAGAGGGGTCGCGTCCCATTCGACCTCGTTGAGCGCCCAGGGCGCCGTGCCCTCGACGACGGCGGTCAGGACCGCACGAGCCGGGGTGCCGGGGCGGGCAGCCGGACGCGGTCCAGGATCCGGACGCGGGTCCACATGCGTGCATCTTGTATCTATGCTGTGCGCATGCCCGCCGCACCCTCCGCCCCCGTACACCCGCCGACCTCCTCCCTCAAGCGCCCGCCCGCCGCCGAGCGGGTCTACACGCACATCAAGGAAGCCGTCCTCGACCGCCGCTACGAGGGCGGGACGCTGCTCACCGAAGGGGGTCTCGCGGACGCGGTCGGCGTCTCCCGGACGCCGGTGCGCGAGGCGCTGCTGCGGCTGGAGGTCGAGGGGCTGATCAAGCTCTACCCGAAGAAGGGCGCCCTCGTGCTCGCCGTCTCCGCGCAGGAGATCAAGGACGTGGTGGAGACCCGGCTGCTGGTCGAGGAGTTCGCCGCGCGCAAGGCGGTGCCCGCGTCCGCGCAGCTGATCGCCCGGCTGGAGCAGCTCCTCGACGAGCAGCGGCAGTTGGCGGAGGAGGGGGACCTCGCGGAGGTGGCCGTCAAGGACCGCTGTTTCCACGCCGAGATCGTGAAGAACGCCGGCAACGAGATCCTCTCGCGCCTCTACGACCAGCTGCGGGACCGTCAGCTGCGGATGGGCGTCGCCGTGATGGAGGCCCACCCGGGCAGGATCGAGGCCAACATCACCGAGCACGGCGAGCTGCTGGAGGCGATCCGGGCCGGGGACGCCGACGGGGCGGCCCTGGTCGTGCGCCGCCACGTCGGCCGGGTGCGGGTGCTGGTGCGGGGTGAGGACCGGTGAGTTCGGCCGCCGCGCCCACCCTGTCCCTGCCCGGTGACCCGCCCGGCGGCCGGCGGGCCGGCTGGATCTGGGGCATCGGGGTCGCCGTCTACTTCGTCGCGATCATCTTCCGTACGAGCCTGGGCGTCGCCGGGCTCGACGCCGCCGACCGGTTCGACGTCAACGCCTCGGCGCTGTCCACGTTCTCGATCCTCCAGCTCCTCGTCTACGCGGGCATGCAGATACCCGTCGGCCTGATGGTCGACCGGCTCGGCACCAAGAAGGTCCTCACCATCGGGGCCGTCCTGTTCACCGTCGGGCAGCTCGGTTTCGCACTCTCCCCCTCGTACGGCATGGCGCTGGCGGCCCGTGCGCTCCTCGGCTGCGGCGACGCGATGACGTTCATCAGCGTGCTGCGGCTCGGCAGCCGCTGGTTCCCGGCCCGGCGCGGACCGCTGATCGGCCAGGTCGCGGCGCTGTTCGGGATGGCGGGCAACCTCGTCTCGACGCTGTTCATCGCGCGGGCGCTGCACAGCTACGGCTGGACCGTGACGTTCGTCGGGAGCTCGCTGGCCGGTCTCGTGGTGCTGGTGCCGCTCCTGCTGTTCCTCAAGGACCACCCCGAGGGCCACGAGCCGCCGCCCGCCGAACACGCGGGGGCCGCGTACGTCCGCCGGCAGATCGCCGCCGCCTGGCGGGAGCCGGGGACCCGGCTCGGGATGTGGGTGCACTTCACCACCCAGTTCCCGGCGATGGTGTTCCTGCTGCTGTGGGGGATGCCCTTCCTGGTCGAGGCGCAGGGGCTGAGCCGGGCCACGGCGGGCACACTGCTCACCCTGGTGGTGCTGTCCAACATGGTGGTGGGGCTCGTCTACGGGCAGATCATCGCCCGCCACCACGAGGCCCGGATCCCGATCGCGCTGGGCACGGTGGCGACGACGGCCCTGCTCTGGGCGTCCGCGATCCTCTATCCGGCCGACCACACGCCGATGTGGCTGCTGGTCACCCTGTGCGTGGTGCTCGGCACCTGCGGACCGGCCTCGATGGTCGGCTTCGACTTCGCCCGCCCGGCCAATCCGCCCGAGCGTCAGGGCACCGCGTCCGGAATCGTCAACATGGGCGGGTTCATCGCCTCGATGACCACCCTGTTCGCCGTCGGGGTCCTGCTGGACGCCACGGGCGACAACTACCGCATCGCGTTCGCCTCGGTCTTCGTCCTGGAGGCGCTCGGCGTCGCCCAGATCCTGCGGCTGCGCCGCCGGGCGGCGCTCAGGGAACGCGAGCACCACGTGGTGAGCCGCGTCGAGGCCGTGCACGTGCCGGTGTAACCGTCTCCCGCGCGCTCGGCGGCGCGCCCGTCGCCCATGGTCCGGGACGGGCGCCGCCGGGGCGTGCGGGCGGTGTTACGGGGTCACGGCGAAGTGGTCCAGGATCGCGGTGGCCAGCTCCTGGTCGCCCTCGACCTTGATGCGGTCGGCGACGGCCGTGTGACGGACCCGGCCGCAGGCGAGCCGGACGTACGTCTCCCAGTCCAGCGACAGCGTCACCGCGGGGCCCAGCGAGGGAGCGCCGTCCACCGAACCGCGGCCCTCCGCGTCGACCCGTACGGTCCGGAGGAACTCCACGGGCCCGTGCACGTCGAAGACGACCGCCGAATTCGCGGGCGCGCCCGCCTTCTTGGCGACCACCTTCGGCAGCCCGGCGAGCAGCATGTCGCGGGTGATCAGGGCGCCGGGGGAGTCCAGGTTGCCGGGCTGTCCGAGCGTGGCGCGCAGGTCCTGCTCGTGCACCCAGAGGTCGAACGCGCGCAGGTTCAGCGCTGTTTCGAGGGTCTGCTCGGTGCCCAGCGGCGCGCGGACCTTGGTCTCGGGGCTGCGCGACTCGTTGCGGATCTGGCGGGCCCGGCGGATGAGGACGTACTCCAGCTCGGCGGTGATCTCCGGGGAGGTGTGGTGCCGCCGGACGTCGACCTGCATCTCCATGTAGCGGGCGAAGTCGCTCTGCACGTGGTAGAGGTCGCGTGGCAGGGTGTGGATCGGCCGGGGGTCGCCGAGCATCTCGCACTCCATGCCGATGACGTGCGACACGATGTCGCGCACCGACCATCCCGGGCAGGGCGTTCGGCGGTTCCACTCGCTCTCGGCGAGGGGCTTCACCAGCTCGGCTATCGCCTCGATGGAGTGGGTCGCGGCGTCGGTGTAGGGCTGGAGGCTGGGATGGACGGTCACGGGACCCCTCGTGCGGTTCTGCGGTGCATGGGCTGGAGAGCAGGGAGTGCTGGCGGGTGGGCTGGCACTGACGGCGCTGTCGGCGAGCTGCGTGGGAGGTTCGACCGCCGGACCCACCGGCGGTGGGTCCAAGTTACGCTGCGAGCAGGCACCCCGGCAGTGCTTTGGTGTGACGATCGTAGGCCCGTGTTGACGGCTCGAATGCCAGGACGGTGGTAGTGTGCGCGCCTCCCTCATCCAGATCGCAGTGGACCCGGACGAATCCGTCGAGGCCCGCAGGGCCCGAGCGGCCTCGCTGGTGGTCGCCCAGAAGGGCGCTGACCTGGTAGTTCTGCCTGAGCTATGGCCGGTCGGAGCATTCGCCTACACCGCCTTCGAGGCGGAGGCCGAGCCGCTGGAGGGCCCCACGCACGAGGTGATGGCGAAGGCCGCCGCCGAAGCGGGCACCTGGCTGCACGCCGGCTCCTTCGTCGAACGGGCGGACGACGGCACCCTCTACAACACCGGTCTCGTCTTCTCGCCCCGGGGCGAGCGCACGGCCGTCTACCGCAAGATCCACCGCTTCGGATTCGACCGGGGCGAGGCCGTGATGATGGGCGCGGGCGAGGAGTTGGTGACCGTGGCGCTGCCGGACACCACCCTGGGCCTCGCCACCTGCTACGACCTGCGGTTCCCCGAGCAGTTCCGGGGGCTCGTCGACGCGGGCGCCGAGACGCTGGTCGTCGCGGCGGGCTGGCCCGAGCGCCGGCGCTCCCACTGGACGCTCCTGGCGCAGGCCCGTGCGGTGGAGAACCAGGCGTACGTGCTCGCCGTCGGCACGGCGGGCACCCACGGCGACGTCCAGCAGGCCGGGCACAGCATCGTCGTCGACCCCTGGGGCGAGGTGCTGGCCCAGGCGGGCGCGGACGAGGAGATCCTGACCGTCGAGCTGGACCCGGCCAAGGTGCGGGCGACCCGGGAGCAGTTCCCGGCCCTGAAGGACCGTCGCCTGGGGCTCGCACCGCCGCACTGAGGACCTCCCGCGCGGGCGGTCGCGACCCCGCGGTTGACACCCTGCTTACCGTGAGCGCCATGGCTGAACAGAACTCCGGCGCATCGACGTTGCTCCGTGGCACGGCGATCCTCGCCGCCTCGGTGACGGCCGTCCTCTACCTCCTCGGCCTGCTCCTGGCCGGCCTCGCGGTCAGCGAGGTCGGGTCGGGAACGAACTCGACGCCCATGCACCACTGCGTGTACGCGTCCGACGCGCCGGCAGACGCCCAGGTGGAGACGCACGTGGTGCGTTACCTTCCGGTGCACGTCCTGTGCCGCACCACCGACGACCGGATGTTCAACAGCCAAGTCGTCCCGTCCTGGCTCAACCCGGCCCTCGCGGTCTCCTTCGCGGCCACCGTCGGCTGCGCGGGGGCGGCCTTCGTCCAGGCGGACCGGCGGGCCGCCGCGCGACAGGCGGGGTGAGCCCCGCCCGACCCCGGCGCCCGGAGCCCGTACGGCCCCACGTTTCACGTGAAACAACGAACTCCCGCGGCGGGGCGGGCGTTCCGGCATCCCGCGCGCCGACGGGCGCTCAGTCCCCGTTCTCCTTGTCCGCCAGCACGATCACGCACATCGCCACGGCGATGAGCAGCGGGGTGTCGGCGTCGTCCCGGACGACGTCGATGCCGTACGTGTCCCGGAGGGTCAGCCAGCGGCGCGAGATCTGGGCCAGCAGCTCGCCGTCGTACTCGATGGCGAACTCGCGGTCCAGGATCTTGCCGCTGACGTCCAGCTCGGTGCCGTCCACCAGCGTCACCCGGTAGTGGTTGCGGAGCAGCGACAGCCGCTTGCGCTTGACCTTGGCCAGCTCCTCGCCGCCCCGCTCGATGAGCATGGTGTCGCGGAGGCTGACCAGCTTCTGCCGCAGTTCGACCAGGACCCGGCCGTCGGCGTCCTTCAGCTCGAAGGTGTCGCGCAGCCGCATCGCCTTGCCGTCGACCAGGAAGACCTTGCGGCCCCCGTCGTCCTCGATCCAGTAGTCGTCGCCGATGGAGAACAGCCGCTCACGTACGAGAAGTCTCATGGGTCACAGATTCCCCCGGGCCCCGGCGGAATGCGTGCAGGCGGGGAAGGTGTTGACTGGTGGCATGGCATCACGTGCACGCGTCCGCGCCCCCGAACTCATCGGCAAGGGCGGCTGGCTCAATACAGGCGACCAGCAGTACACCCTCGCTGACCTGCGGGGACGTATCGTCATCCTCGACTTCTGGACGTTCTGCTGTGTGAACTGTCTGCATGTCCTGGACGAGCTGCGCGAGCTGGAGGAGAAACACCGCGACACCGTGGTGATCATCGGCGTCCACTCGCCGAAGTTCGTCCACGAGGCCGAGCACCAGGCCGTCGTCGACGCCGTCGAGCGCTACGAGGTCCACCACCCCGTCCTCGACGACCCGGAGCTGGCCACCTGGAAGCAGTACGCCGTACGCGCCTGGCCGACGCTCGTCGTGATCGACCCCGAGGGCTACGTCGTCGCCCAGCACGCGGGCGAGGGCCACGCGCACGCCATCGAGAAGCTCGTCGAGGAGCTGGAGGCCGAGCACGGGGCCAAGGGCACGCTCCGCCGCGGTGACGGCCCCTACGTGGCGCCCGAGCCCGTCGCCACGCATCTGCGCTTCCCCGGCAAGGCGCTGCTCCTGCCGGACGGCGGCCTCCTGGTCTCCGACACCACCCGGCACCGCCTGGTCGAGCTGGACGCCGACGGCGAGACCGTGCGCCGCCACTTCGGCACGGGCGAACGCGGTCTGCGCGACGGCGGCCCGGACGAGGCCCGGTTCAGCGAACCGCAGGGGCTCGCCGTGCTCCCGGACGGCCGCGTCGCCGTCGCGGACACCGTCAACCACGCGATCCGCGCCCTGGACCTCACGACCGGGGTGACCAGCACGCTCGCCGGGACCGGCCGTCAGTGGTGGCAGGGGACCCCGACCAGCGGCCCGGCGCGCGAGGTGGACCTCTCCTCGCCGTGGGACGTCGCCTGGTTCGGCGACCGGCTGTGGATCGCCATGGCGGGCGTGCACCAGCTGTGGACGTACGACCCGCAGAGCGCGACCGTACGCGCCGCCGCCGGGACCACCAACGAGGGCCTGGTCGACGGTCCGGCCGCCGAGGCCTGGTTCGCCCAGCCGTCCGGGCTCGCCGTCTCCGCCGACGGGGAGCGGCTCTGGGTCGCCGACTCCGAGACCTCCGCACTGCGCTGGGTCGACCGCGACGAGCACGTCCACACCGCCGTCGGCACCGGCCTCTTCGACTTCGGCCACCGCGACGGGGCGGCCGACCAGGCACTGCTCCAGCACCCCATCGGCGTGACCGCGCTGCCCGACGGGTCCGTCGCGATCAGCGACACGTACAACCACGCCCTGCGCCGGTACGACCCGGCCTCGGGCGAGGTCACCACCCTGGCCACCGACGTCCGCGAGCCCAGCGACGCGGTGCTGGTCGACGGCGATCTGGTCGTCGTCGAGTCGGCCCGTCACCGGCTGACCCGCCTCCGGCTGCCCGACGAGGCCGTCCGGGTCGCCGACCGGGCGCACCGCACCCGGCGGGCCGCCACCGAGATCGCCCCGGGCACCCTCCGCCTCGACGTCGTCTTCCAGGCGCCGGCGGGCCAGAAGCTGGACACCCGCTACGGGCCCTCGACCCGGCTGCTGGTCTCCGCGACCCCGCCCGAGCTGCTGGCGGAGGGCTCCGGCGCGGGGACGGACCTCGGACGCGACCTGGTCCTCGCGGACGGGGTCACCGAAGGCGTGCTGCACGTCTCCGCCATGGCGGCGTCCTGCGACGACGACCCGGCCAACGAGTACCCGGCCTGCCACGTCCACCAACAGGACTGGGGCGTGCCCGTCCGCGTGACCGCGCAGGGGACGCCCCGGCTGCCGCTGGTGCTGGCGGGCATGGACGAGCAGGGCTGAGAGGGAAGCAGGCGGGTCTCTCGAAACACGCCCTAGAAGTCGTCGGCGCCGTTGCGCAGCTCGGTGGTCCAGTAGCCCGTGGCCCACTTCTGCGGGTTGACGGAGAGGCCCTCGGGGGCGGGGGACTTCACGACCGCCGTGCCGCCGCCGTTGGCCTTCAGCGTGACCGTGAACTCCTTCACCGTCTCGGTGCTCTCCTTCCGGCCGCCCTCGGACATCCGCACCGCGACATGGGCGGACTGACCGGGCTCCAGGACCACCGGGGCCCCCGGCTTGCTCCGGGCGACCGGCGGGACGATGCCCCGCGCGTTGTCCAGGAAGTGGATGTGCGGGTACTCCCTCATCTCGCAGCGTGCGCCGGAGGTGTTCTCCGCGCTCAGCGTGAGGTGGGTGTAGGGCGGGCCGTCCTGGCGCTCCGCGGTGATCCGCAGGCCCTCGGCCGTGCAGAGGGGGGCGGCGGCCCCGGCGGACGTGCCGCCGGCGGTACCGGAGCCGCCGGAGCTCTTGGTGGCGCCCGCGGCCCGTGTGGTTCCGGTGCCGCTGCCGGTGGAACCCGCGGTGCCGGTGTCCGCCGTGTCGTCGGCGGTCTTCGGGGACCCGGCCTCCTTCGGGGCCGTGGCGGCGACGGTCGCGGAGTCGCTCGCCGCCGAGCCCTCCGACCGGGTGCCGGTGCCGTCGTCACCGCAGGCGGTGAGCGTGAGAGCGAGAGCGGCCGTGGTCGCGGCGGCCAGGACGGTGGTGCGGGCGCGGAAGGTGCGCATGGAGATTCCCCCGAGGTGACGGTGAGGCGGACGTCCGGTCGAGACGCTCGCCCTTGAGCGGCTGACGGGAACGACCCTGCCCGTCGCCGCTCACGTATCGCTGCTGTCCCGCTGACGTCCCGCTGACGTCGGCCCCGGTGGTGCGGCACCGGAGATCCGCGCCGCTCAGCCGCCCTCGGCGAGCCGTCGCAGCGCCTCGTCGTGCCGCCGCCGGAACTCCGTCCGCGCCGACACCTTCAGCAGCGCTTCGAGAGCCCGTACGGCCCCCTCGTCGTAGCCGTCCCGCTCCGCCTCCCGCGCGGCCCGGTCCAGCAGCCGTACGCCGTCCTCCTCGTCGCCCAGTGCCAGCCGGGCCTCGCCGCAGACGGCCAGCAGCAGCGAGCGGCGTGCCGCCTCCTCGTGCTCGGGCCCCAGATCGAGCGCGGCCCGGGCGCAGCCGAGGGCTTCCGCGGGGCGGTGCGCGGTGAGGTGCATCCGCGCGAGGTGCTGGAGCGTGAGCATCTCCGTGTGCCGGTCGCCCTCCCGGCGGGCCAGTTCGAGGGCGCGGGCGCAGTTCTCCCCCGCGGTGGGCAGGTCGCCCAGTTCGGCCTGGGCGACCGCCAGGTTGATCAGCGCGGTCGCCTCGCCGAGCGGGTCGCCGGCTTCCCGGGCGAGCGCGGGCGAGCGCTCCAGCAGCGCGGCGGCCTCGGCGGTGCGGCCCTCCTCCGTCAGCACCCAGCCCAGCAGCGTGAGGACTCTCGACTCCGCGTAGGCGTCCCTCTCCGCGCGCGCCGACTCCAGGGCCAGTTCCAGCAGCGGGGACCAGCTGTCCCGCGCCCGCCACACCATCTGCGGCCACTGGAGCAGAATGATCCGCCAGGCCCGGTCGGTGAGCCCCGCCTCCCTGGCCGCGAGGGCCGCCAGCGCCAGGTCCTCGCGCTCGGTGGCCAGCCAGCGCATCGCCTCCGCGCGGTCGGCGAAGTCCTGTACGGCGCTGGGCCGGCGGTAGTCCTCCGGGAGGACGAAACAGGGTTCGCCGCCGGGCTCCGCCGTGTCGGCGGCGGCCAGGGCGGTGGCGATGCAGTGGTCCAGCACCCCGATCAGGGCCTCGCGCGCGGACGCCGGGTCCAGGCTCCGGGCGTAGAGGCGCACCAGGTCGTGCAGGACCCAGCGCCCGGGGGCGGTCTCGGTGACGAGGTGGGCGGCGGCCAGCTGCTCCAGCGCCGCCCGTGCGGTGACCGGGTCCGTCCCCGCGAGTGCGGCGGCCGCGTACGGATCGTAGTGGCCGCCCGGATGGTGGCCGAGCCGCCCGAGCTGGTGGACGGCCCCGGCCGGCAGGTGCTGGACCGTGAGCCCCAGCGCCGCGGCGACCCCGGTGTCGTCCACGTCGAGACAGGCGAGCCGGCCGCGCTCGTCGGCCAGCTCTCCGGCCAGGGCGGCCAGCGTCCAGCGGGGGCGCCCCGCCAGGCGGGCCGCGGTGACGCGCAGGGCGAGCGGCAGCCCGCCGCACAGCTCGGAGAGCCTGCGGGCCGCCACCGGTTCGGCGAGGACCCGCTCCTCCCCCAGCACTCCGGCGAGCAGCGCCGTGCCGTCGTCGGTCTCCAGGGTGTCCAGCGGCACCGGCCGGGCGGCGTCGGACGCGATGAGCCCCTCCAGCCGGTGGCGGCTGGTGACCAGCGTGACGCAGTCGGCGCCGCCCGGCAGCAGGGTTCTGACGGTGGCGGAGTCGCGCGCGTTGTCCAGGACCACCAGCAGCCCGCGCCGGGCGGTCAGCGAGCGGAACAGGGCGGCGGCGGCCGGTACGGACTCCGGAACGCGCCGGGGGGAGACGCCGAGCGCGAGCAGGAAGTCCCGCAGCACGTCGATGGGCGCGGGCTCCCCCGCCGTGCTGAAGCCGCGCAGATCGGCGAAGAGCCGGCCGTCCGGGAAGATCGCGGGACTGCGGTGCGCCCACTGGAGGGCCAGCGCGGTCTTGCCGACCCCGGCGGGCCCGGTGATCAGGCAGACGGGCGCCTCGCCCGCCGCCGACCGGCTGAGCGCGGCCAGCTCGGCGGCACGCCCGTGGAAGCCGCGGGGCGCGCGGGGCAGCAGGTCGACGGGGTGCGGTTCGCCGACGGAGGGGCCCCCGGCTCCGGCCGGTCCACCGGGGCCGGGGCGGCCCGCGTCACCGGGCGGCCCGGCGACGGGGACGGGCCCGTCGGTCTCCGCGCGAGCGGTTCCCGTGGGCGGCCCCTGGGCACCGCGCAGGATCAGCGCGTAGGCGTCGGCGAGTTCGTGCCCCGGGTCGATGCCCAGTTCGTCGGCGAGGAGCCGCCGCATACGGTGGAAACGGTCCAGCGCCTCCGACTGGCGCCCCGCCCGGAACAGCGCCAGCACCAACTCCGCGGCCAGCGACTCGCGCAGCGGATGCGCCGCCGTCTCCGCCGTCAACAGGGCCGCGGCCCGGTGGTGTTCGCCGAGCGCACCGTACGCGCGGGACAACTGCTCGACCGTCGCCAGCCGCGATTCCTCCAGGGAGTGCGCCGCCACCCGGAGCGGCGGACCGGCGAACGCCCCGCTGAGCGCGGGCCCCTGCCACAGGGACAGGGCCTCCTTGAGCATCAGCACCGCGTCGGCGGGACCGCGCTGCTCCCGGGCCAGCATCAGCAGTTCCTCGAACCGCTGCGAGTCCAGCAGCGTCTCCGGGGCCCGCAGCACGTAGGCGTCGCCGAGGGTGACCAGCTCCACCCCGTACGCCGCCGCGTCCGCTCCCGCCAGCAGGGCGCGCAGCCGGGAGACGTGGCCCTGGATGACACCACGAGCCTGCGACGGCGGCTCGTCGTCCCACAGGCATTCCGTCAACCGCCCGATGGAAACGGGCGTGTTGGCGGACAGCAGCAGAGCGGCGAGCAGACTGCGCCGTTTGGCCGGCCCCAGCGGCAGGGGCCCGGTGAGCGTGTCGACGGAGACCGTGCCGAGCAGCCGGAACTCCACGGGCGGCTCCCCTTCCGGGCCGGACGCGCCCACGGTGGGGGCGCGGGATCCGACCCAGAATATCGGGGATCCCGCAGGTCCCGCGCAGAGCCGACCGGCCCGGTGACGGCGCTTGCGCCGCCCCGCGGACCGGTCGCCGCAGGCGCTGTCGGGTGCACCGCGACCGGTGGGCCGTGCCGGCCGTCAGCGGCCGGGCCGACCGGTCGTCGTGCGGGCCGTCAGTGGTAGCGGTGCTCGTCGTCCGCGACGACGGTGGTGGTGGGCGGCACGACCATACGGCGGCGCCGCGCGATGCTCATGTAGACGAAGACCCCCACGAGGCCGACGAGCATCATGATCCAGCCGACCAGGTCGACATTGACGGTGTCCATCTTCCAGTCCGTGGCGAACGCCAGGATCGCGCCCCCGCCGATCAGGAGAATGCATCCTCCGAGTCCCATGAATCCCGCCTCCTCGACCGCCCGGTGAGTCCGGGCCGGTGTACGAGTCGCGTACCCGGCCCGGCAACAACCATGTCTGAAGAGGTGGTTGGGCGACTTTCCGTCAGCCGGCCAGGAACGCGACGAGCGCGTTCGCCAGCAGATACGGGTCGTCGGCGCCGCACAGTTCACGCGCGCTGTGCATGGAGAGGATCGCCACGCCGATGTCCACGGTCTGGATGCCGTGCCGGGCCGCGGTGATCGGTCCGATCGTGGTGCCGCAGGGCATCGCGTTGTTGGACACGAAGCTCTGCCACGGCACGCCCGCCTTCTCGCAGGCCGCGGCGAACACCGCACGGCCGCTGCCGTCGGTGGCGTACCGCATGTTGACGTTGACCTTGAGGATCGGCCCGCCGTTGGCGACCGGGTGGTGCGTCGGGTCGTGCCGCTCCGCGTAGTTGGGGTGCACGGCGTGGCCGGTGTCGGAGGAGAGGCAGACCGTGCCGGCGAAGGCGCGGGCGCGGTCCTCGTACGTGCCGCCGCGCGCGAACACCGAGCGCTCCAGCACCGAGCCCAGCAGCGGCCCGTCGGCCCCGGTGTCGGACTGGGAGCCGTTCTCCTCGTGGTCGAAGGCGGCGAGCACCGGGATGTACGGGATGTCGGCGTCGTCCTGCCCGGCGACGGCGGCCAGAGCGGCGGTCGCGGCGTGCACCGAGAGGAGGTTGTCCATCCGGGGCCCGGCGACCAGCTCCCGGTCCCGGCCCAGGTACGAGGGGGGCTCGATGGCGTGCGGCATCAGGTCCCAGCCGGTGACCTCGTCGGCGTCGACGCCCGCCTCCTCGGCGACGAAACGGATCAGGTCGCCCTCCTCCACATCGCCGAGCCCCCAGATCGGCTGCATGTGCTTCTGCCGGTCGAGCTTGAGCCCCTCGGTGTTGGCCGACCGGTCCAGGTGCACGGCCAGCTGCGGCACCCGCAGCAGCGCCCGGTCGATGTTGACCAGCCGGTGCGTGCCGTCGCGCAGCGAGATCCGCCCGGCCAGGCCCAGGTCCCGGTCGAGCCAGGTGTTGAGCAGGGTGCCGCCGTAGACCTCGACGGCGATCTGGCGCCAGCCGTGCGCCCCGGTGTCGGGCAGCGGCTTCACCCGCAGGTTCGGGGAGTCGGTGTGCGCCCCCGCGATCCGGAACGGGGTGTGCGCCGCGGCGCCCTCCGGCACGTACCAGGCGACGATCGCCCCGCCGCGCAGCACGTACTTCCCGCCCGCCGAGCCGTCCCAGGCGGCGGTCTCCTCGACCTGCCGGAAGCCGGCCTCCTCCAGCCGGGCGGCGGCGTTGGCCACGGCGTGGTACGGGGACGGGCTGGCCGCCAGGAAGGACATCAGGTCATCGGTGTGCGCGCGGTCGAACCGGAGAGGGGAACTCATGTTCTTCACTGTAACGAGGACTCGGGGTCCGGTATCCGGTGACCGGGGGCTCCATGGCCCCGCAGCTCGTCGACCGAGGTCGGGTCGGTGTCGATGTCGTACGGGGCGCAGAGCTCGAGCCGGTCGTGGTGGACGCCGGTGGAGACCTACGTCATGCCGACCGGGTCCCGCTCGTGGGTGATGACCGTCGGGTGGTCGTTCTCGCCGGCCATCTCGACCGGCCGCCCGTGCTGGATGTACGACAGCGCCGCCACCCGGACGAATTCCGGGTGGCGGCGCGTGTTGACGAAGGGGGCGGGCGATCGCTCAGAACGCGGCTTCGTCCAGCTCCATCAGGGAGTTGTCGACCGACTCGGCGAGCGCGCGCTCGGTGGAGACGCCCGGCAGGACGTTCGCGGCGAAGAACTTCGCGGCGGCGATCTTGCCCCGGTAGAAGGGGACGTCCTTGGCGGAGGCGGTCGGCAGCTTCTCGGCCGCCACGGCCGCGCCCTTGAGCAGCAGGTAGCCGACGACGACATCGCCGGAGGCCATCAGCAGGCGGGTCGTGTTGAGGCCCACCTTGTAGATGTTCTTGACGTCCTCGCCGGTCGCGGTGAGGTCGGTGATCATCGTGCCGACGATCGCCTCCAGGTCCACGGCGGCCTTGGCGAGCGAGTCCAGCGCGGGGGCCAGCTCCTCGTTGCCGTGGGCGCCCGCGAGGAACTTCTTGATCTCCTCGGAGAGCGTGTTGAGCGAGGCGCCCTGGTCGCGGACGATCTTCCGGAAGAAGAAGTCCTGGCCCTGGATCGCCGTGGTGCCCTCGTAGAGGGTGTCGATCTTGGCGTCCCGGATGTACTGCTCGACCGGGTACTCCTGGAGGTAGCCGGAGCCGCCGAACGTCTGGAGCGACTGCGCGAGCTGCTCGTAGGACTTCTCGGAGCCGTAGCCCTTCACGATCGGGAGCAGCAGGTCGTTGAGGCCGTTGAGCGCCTTGGCGTCCTCGCCCGCGGCCTCCTGCTCCTGGATCGCGTCCTGGACGGAGGCGGTGTAGAGCACGAGGGAGCGCATGCCCTCGGCGTACGCCTTCTGCGTCATGAGCGAGCGGCGCACGTCGGGGTGGTGCGTGATGGTGACCTTGGGCGCCGTCTTGTCCATGAAGTTCGCCAGGTCGGGCCCCTGGACGCGCTCCTTGGCGTACTCCAGGGCGTTCAGGTAGCCCGCGGAGAGGGCGGCGATGGCCTTCGTGCCGACCATCATGCGGGCGAACTCGATGATGCGGAACATCTGGCGGATGCCGTCGTGCTTGTCGCCGATCAGCCAGCCCTTGGCGGGGTGCTGGTCGCCGAAGGTCATCTCGCAGGTGTTGGAGGCCTTGAGGCCCATCTTGTGCTCGACGTTCGTCGCGTACACGCCGTTGCGCTCGCCCAGCTCGCCGGTGGTCCAGTCGAAGTGGAACTTCGGGACCATGAAGAGGGAGAGGCCCTTGGTGCCGGGTCCGGCGCCCTCGGGGCGGGCCAGCACGTAGTGGATGATGTTCTCGGACATGTCGTGCTCGCCCGAGGTGATGAAGCGCTTCACACCCTCGATGTGCCAGGAGCCGTCCTCCTGCCGCACGGCCTTCGTCCGGCCGGCGCCGACGTCGGAGCCGGCGTCCGGCTCGGTCAGCACCATCGTCGAGCCCCACTGCTTCTCGACGGCGATCTCCGCGATCTTCTTCTGCTCGTCGTTGCCCTCCTCGAAGAGGATGCCGGCGAACGCCGGGCCGGAGGAGTACATCCACACGGCCGGGTTCGCGCCGAGCAGCAGCTCCGCGTAGCCCCAGATCAGGGAGCGGGGCGAGGTGGTGCCGCCGATCTCCTCGGGGAGTCCCAGGCGCCAGTACTCGGAGTCCATGAAGGCCTGGTACGACTTCTTGAAGCTGGCCGGGACCGGGGCGGTCTTGGTCTCCGGGTCGAAGACCGGCGGGTTGCGGTCGGCGTCGGCGTAGGAGTCGGCGAGCTCGTTCTCCGCGAGGCGGGCGATCTCGTCCAGGATGCTCTTAGCGGTGTCGACGTCCATCTCACCGAACGGACCGGTGCCGTACACCTTGTCGCGCCCGAGGACCTCGAAGAGGTTGAACTCGATGTCGCGGAGATTCGACTTGTAGTGCCCCATGGGAAGGCTCCGTAATCAATAGCAGTGGCGCACAGCGCCCCGGGGAGTGATGCGGGTCGGGCGACAGGCAGGCGTAGGTCCATCAGCTGACCTCTCCGATGATGCTACCCGTCAGTAATAAGGCGCAACCCCTCAAGCCGTAGATGTGTCCGATTACTCTTTGCGGCATGTACGGCTACGACCAGAACCCCGGTGCTCAGCAGCAGATGGGTCAGATGGGTCAGATGGGTCAGATGGGCGGCGGCTACGCTGAGCAGCCGCTGTACCCCGAACCGTCGCCGCCCTCCCTGGCCGACGCGGTACGGGCCTTCACCACCGGCTCCCTCTCCGCCGAGGACTTCCAGCAGATCTTCGCCACGTCGAAGGTCTACTGCCCGCGCGGCGACAACCCGGGCTTCCTGGCGCTCCACAACACCCAGCAGCCGGTGATCCCGATGTTCACCACGCTCAAGGAGCTGCGGCGGTACGCGGGCAAGGAGTCCAAGTACTTCGTGATCACCGGGGCCGAGGTCATCGACCTGCTGCCGACGGGCTACGGCTTCGTCCTGGACATGGAGGGTGATCACCGGATGGTCTTCGACGCCAAGGCCGTCGAGCAGATGGTCGACTTCGCGATGCGCCGGATGTACGGGTAGGGCTGGGGCGTCGGCGGGTCTTCGACCTGCTGCTTCATCGTTCGGACGCGGGTCCGTGCCGGGAGTGGCGCGGGCCCTTTTCGCTGTCGGGTCACGGGCGGGCCCACCGGCGTGGCCGCCCGGGAATGCGGCACGCCTTGCAAGATGTTCACCATTCAACTAAATTGATCGCAGAACACTCGCCCGGAGGTGGCTTCCATGCCCGCAGTGACCGTCGACAACCCGCTGACCCTGCCCAAGGTGACCGCTTCGGGCGACGCCGCGCCCCGTCCCGTCCTCACCGTCACGACCGCGCCGAGCGGCTTCGAGGGCGAGGGCTTCCCCGTCCGCCGCGCGTTCGCGGGGATCAACTACCGGCACCTCGACCCGTTCATCATGATGGACCAGATGGGTGAGGTGGAGTACGCCGCAGGCGAGCCGAAGGGCACGCCCTGGCACCCGCACCGCGGCTTCGAGACGGTCACGTACCTGATCGACGGGACCTTCATCCACCAGGACTCCAACGGTGGCGGCGGCACCATCGAGAACGGCGACACCCAGTGGATGACCGCCGGGTCCGGGCTGCTGCACATCGAGGCCCCGCCGGAGTCGCTCGTCATGTCCGGCGGCCTCTTCCACGGCCTCCAGCTCTGGGTGAACCTGCCCAAGGCCGACAAGATGATGGCCCCGCGCTACCAGGACATCCGCGGTGGCGAGGTCCAGCTCCTCGCCTCACCCGACGGCGGTGCGCTGCTCCGGGTCATCGCCGGTGAGCTCGACGGCCACGAGGGCCCCGGCATCACGCACACCCCGATCACGATGATCCACGCCACCGTCCGGCCCGGTGCCGAGGTGACCCTGCCGTGGCGCGAGGACTTCAACGGCCTCGCCTACGTCCTGGCCGGGCGCGGCACGGTCGGCGCGGAGCGCCGCCCGGTCGCGATGGGCCAGACCGCGGTGTTCGGAGCGGGCGGCTCGCTGACCGTCCGCGCGGACGAGCGGCAGGACGGCAACACCCCGGACCTGGAGGTCGTCCTCCTCGGCGGCCGTCCGATCCGGGAGCCGATGGCGCACTACGGACCGTTCGTGATGAACAGTCAGGCCGAGCTGAAGCAGGCCTTCGAGGACTTCCAGGCCGGACGCCTGGGCACGGTCCCCGCGGTCCACGGCATGTGACGCTCCGCCACCCGTACGGGGTGCGCCGGCGAGCCCGCCGGCGCACCCCGTGATCGGGTGGGAGGGTGCCCGCACCCAAGCCCCTCCTCCCCGAGAGCGCCCGCCGCGCGGCGGCCTGGTGCGGCGTGGTCCTGCTCGTCGTGGGCGTCGCCGCCGTCGCGATCTGGCTGGTGGTCGCCCTCAAGACCGCGGTCACCCCGGTGCTGCTCGCCCTGCTCGGCACCGCCCTGCTCGGCCCCGTCCACCGGTGGCTCATCGCCCGGGGGCTCAACCGGTCGCTGGCCGCGGGGCTGACCTGTGCGGCCCTCGTCGCGGTGGTCGGGGGCGCCGGGTACATCGTCGTCACCGCGCTCATCGACTCCGGCGACCAGATCGTCGACTCGCTGAAGGACGCCGGCCAGTGGGTCGTGGACCATCTGGACATCGAGGGGGCCACGAACGTCGACGACCTGGCCGACAACGCGAAGGGCCTCGTCGAGAAGTTCGGGGCGAGTGCGGCGGGCGGTCTGCTCAGCGGCATCAGCCTGGTCGGTTCGCTGGTGGCGACCAGTGTGCTGGCCCTGCTGCTGACCTTCTTCTTCCTGCGCGACTCGGACCGGGCGGTGAACCTGGCCCACGCGGTGGCCCCGCGCGGCACCGGGGACCTGGTCGAGGCCATGGGGCGCCGGGCGTTCGAGGCCGTCGAGGGCTTCATGCGCGGCACCACGTTCATCGCCCTGATCGACGCCGTGTGCATCACGGTGGGCCTGCTGATCCTGGACGTTCCCGGGGCGGTGGGGCTCGGCGCGCTGGTGTTCGTCGGCGCGTACATCCCGTACCTCGGGGCGTTCATCTCCGGTGCGGTGGCGGTGCTGGTCGCGCTGGCCGACCGCGGGTTCGTGATCGCCCTGTGGGCCCTGGGGGTGGTCCTCGCGGTCCAGGTGCTGGAGGGCCACGTGCTCCAGCCGATGATCCAGAGCCGTACGGTCCAGATGCACCCCGCCATGATCATGATCGCGCTGACGGCGGGGGCGAGCGTGGCGGGCCTGCTCGGCATGCTGCTCGCCGTGCCCCTGTGCGCGGCTGCCTTCGGTGTCCTGGGCGAGCTGCGCGGGGCCCACGGACCACGTCCCGGCCCGTGGGACGGTGACCCCGGCCCGTCCGGCGGCCACCCGGGCCCGTCCGGCGTCTGAGGACAGAACCGTTACGGGGGCGGGCCCGCGCACCCCGGGAGCCGGGGCCGCGCGGGCCCGGGGAGCGCCAGGCCCGCGAGGAGGCGGCAGCGGGCGGCGAGAAGGCGGTGGCCCCCAGGGCTCAGGAGGCCGCGGCCTCCGCCAACTCCCCCGGCTCGTCCGCCTCGTACAGCTCGAACCAGATCGACTTCCCCTCCCCGCGCGGATCCACCCCCCACGCGTCCGCCAGCATCTCCATCAGCACCAGTCCCCGCCCGCTGGACGCCATCTCGCCCGGCCTCCTCCTGTGCGGCAGTTCGTCACTGGCGTCGGCGACCTCGACGCGCAGCCGCCGCTCGCCCTGTTCGCCGGAGATCTCCGCCACCATCAGCGCGTCCCCGTCGGTGTGGACGAGCACGTTGGTCGCCATCTCGGAGACCATCAGGACCGCGGAGTCGACCTGTTCGGGATCGCTCCAGTCGTGGAGCAGCTCGCGCACGAGCTGCCGGCCGACCGAGATCCGCTCGGGCTCGGCCTGCGCGATGGTCAGGACGCTGCGGCGCGGCGGCGTCTCCCGGGCGGAGGTGGTCTCGCGCCGCAGCACCAGGACCGCGATGTCGTCCTCCCGCCGGTCCGCGAGCGGCCCCGTCGTGTAGTGCGAGGTCGGCCCGTGCACGGCCTGGACCAGGGCGTCGGCCAGCTGTTCCAGGTCCTCGACGGGCTCCTCCAGGACCGGGCGCAACCGGTCCCAGCCGGTGGCCATGTCGTGCCCGCCCGTCTCGATGAGGCCGTCCGTGCAGAGCATGATCGTCTCGCCGGGTTCCAGGACCACCCGGGTGGTGGGGTAGTCGGAGTCCGTCTCGATCCCGAGCGGCAGCCCGCCGGCCGTCTGCCGGATCACCGCGGTTCCGTCGGTGGAGACCACCACCGGGTCGGGGTGGCCCGCACGGGCGATGTCCAGCGTCCCGGCCTCCGGGTCCACCTCCGCGTACAGGCAGGTCGCGAAGCGCGGCGTCGCCGGCTCCTCGTCGCCCTCGACGCTCTCGTACGCGTCGGTCAGCCCGGACAGGAAGCGCGAGGCCCGGGAGAGCACGGCGTCCGGGCGGTGCCCCTCGGAGGCGTAGGCGCGCAGGGCGATGCGGAGCTGGCCCATCAGCCCGGCGGCCCGTACGTCATGGCCCTGGACGTCGCCGATGACCAGGGCGATGCGGCCGTTGGGCAGCGGGATCATGTCGTACCAGTCGCCGCCCACCTGGAGCCCGCCGCCGGTCGGCACGTACCGCGCGGCCACCGTCATGCCGGGGATCTGCGGGCCCAGGGTCGGCATCATCGAGCGCTGGAGCCCGAGCGACAGCTCGCGCTCCGTCTCGGCCACCCCGGCCCGGGCCAGGGCCTGGGCAAGCATGCGGGCGACCGTCGAGAGCACCGCGCGCTCGTCCGGGGAGAACGCCACCGGATGCCGGAATCCCGCCATCCACGCGCCCATCGTGCGACCGGAGGACACCAGGGGCAGAAAGGCCCAGGACTGCCGCTTGAAGCGCCGGGCGAGCGGCCAGGTGGCCGGGTAGCGGCGGCGGTACTCCTCGGGGGAGGGCAGGTAGATCGCCCGGCCGGTGCGGACGACCTCGGCCGCCGGGTAGTCCGTCTCCAGGGGCATGTCGGTGAACGGCTCCTCGTCCTCCGAGCTGTGCCCGTGGTGCCCGATGATCGTCAGCCGCTCCCCGGCGGAGCCGAAGACCGCGAGGCCGTCCGGGGAGAAGCCGGGCATGGAGAGCGATCCGGCGACCCGCAGCACTTCCGTGGTGGACCGGGCCTCGGCCAGCGCGCGCCCGGCGTCCAGCAGGAACGCCTCCCGGGACCGTCGCCAGTCCCCGGTGATCGGGGTGTGGGCGGCGTCCGTGGAGCCGGGCTGCGGCTCGGCGACCTCCTGGAGCGTGCCGAGGAGGACGTAGCTCTCGGCGTCCCGGTCCGCCGGGAGGAACGGCTTGGAGCGGCTGCGCACCGTACGCAGGACCCGGCCGCGCTCGTCCACGATCCGCAGCCGCGCCTCGGCGAGGGTCCCCTCGGTGACCGCGAGGTTCACCACCCCGTAGATCTCGTTCCAGTCGACCGGGTGGAAACGGGAGCGCACCGCTGCTTCCTGGTAGCTGCCCGGCTCGGCGGGCAGACCGAGCAGCCGGGCCGCCTCCGCGTCGAGCGTGACCGTGCCGGCTGCGTTGTCCCAGCGCCACAGGCCCGTCGCGATCGCGGCCAGGACTTCCTCGGTGCGCATTGCCCCACTTTAGGAAGATGTGCTCGGCGGACGCCACCGAGGGGCCGCCACCTGCCCCGGGGGCGGGCGGGTACGGCGACGCAAAGGGAAATGAACCGTCCCGTCCCCGGGCGGTAGCCTGGGGAGGCTCCGATCCACCCCCAAACGCGAAGACTGGATGAACGACGATGCATCGGTACAGGTCCCACACCTGCGGCGAGCTCCGCGCCTCTGACGTCGGAACCGACGTCCGGCTGAGCGGCTGGCTGCACAATCGCCGAGACCTGGGCGGCATCCTCTTCATCGATCTGCGCGACCACTACGGTCTGGTGCAGCTCGTCGCCCGCCCCGGCACCCCCGGCAACGACGCCCTGGCGAAGCTCACCAAGGAGACCGTCGTCCGGATCGACGGCAAGGTCTCCGCGCGCGGGGCCGACAACGTCAACCCGGAGCTGCCGACCGGCGAGATCGAGATCGAGGTCACCGAGGTCGAGGTGCTCGGCGAGGCCGGCCCGCTGCCCTTCACGATCAACACCGAGGACGGCGTCAACGAGGAGCGGCGCCTGGAGTACCGCTTCCTCGACCTGCGCCGCGAGCGCATGCACCGCAACATCATGCTGCGCTCGGCCGTGATCGCCTCCATCCGCTCCAAGATGGTGGCCCTCGGCTTCAACGAGATGGCGACCCCGATCCTCACCGCGACCTCCCCCGAGGGCGCCCGCGACTTCGTCGTCCCGTCCCGGCTGAACCCCGGCAAGTTCTACGCGCTGCCGCAGGCCCCGCAGCAGTTCAAGCAGCTGCTGATGATCTCGGGCTTCGACCGCTACTTCCAGATCGCGCCCTGCTTCCGCGACGAGGACGCCCGCGCGGACCGCTCCCCGGGCGAGTTCTACCAGCTCGACGTCGAGATGTCCTTCGTCGAGCAGGAGGACGTCTTCCAGCCCATCGAGAAGCTGATGACCGAACTCTTCACCGAGTTCGGCAACGGCCGCGAGGTCACCTCGCCGTTCCCGCGCATCCCGTTCCGCGAGTCGATGCTGAAGTACGGCAACGACAAGCCGGACCTGCGGGCCAAGCTGGAGCTCGTCGACATCTCGGACGTCTTCGCCGACTCCGGGTTCAAGGCCTTCGCCGGCAAGCACGTCCGCGCGCTGCCGGTCCCGGACACCGCGGGCCAGTCCCGGAAGTTCTTCGACGGCCTCGGCGAGTACGCCGTCGAGCACGGCGCCAAGGGCCTCGCCTGGGTGCGCGTGGGCGAGGACGGCACGCTGGCCGGACCGATCGCCAAGTTCCTCACCGAGACCGACGTCAAGACGCTCACCGAGCGCCTCTCGCTGGTCCCGGGCCACGCCGTCTTCTTCGGCGCGGGCGAGTTCGACGAGGTCTCCAAGATCATGTCGGCCGTCCGGGTCGAGGCCGCCAAGCGCGCCGGCCACTTCGAGGAGGGCGTCTTCCGGTTCTGCTGGATCGTCGACTTCCCGATGTACGAGAAGGACGAGGAGACCGGGAAGATCGACTTCTCGCACAACCCCTTCTCGATGCCCCAGGGAGGCCTCGCCGACCTGGAGGAGAAGGACCCGCTCGACATCCTCGCCTGGCAGTACGACATCGTCTGCAACGGCATCGAGCTCTCCTCGGGCGCCATCCGCAACCACGAGCCCGAGCTGATGCTGAAGGCCTTCGAGATCGCCGGTTACGACCGCGAGACCGTCGAGCACGAGTTCGCGGGCATGCTCCGCGCGTTCCGTCTCGGCGCCCCGCCGCACGGTGGCATCGCCCCGGGCGTCGACCGCATCGTGATGCTGCTCGCCGACGAGCCCAACATCCGCGAGACGATCGCCTTCCCGCTCAACGGCAACGCCCAGGACCTGATGATGGGCGCCCCGACCGAGCTGGACGAGAGCCGCCTGCGCGAGCTGAACATCCAGCTGCGCAAGCCGGTCGCCGCGAAGGGCGCGAACGCCCCGGAGAAGACCGCGGAGAAGTAGTCCGCACGGTCCGCTCCGCGCATGTTTCACGTGAAACAGCCCCCGATCACCCGATCGGGGGCTGTTTCGTTGCCTACCCGCGAGCGCCGGTGGCGGCCGGGCGACGTGGTACAGCCGGATGGCCCCGGTTCGGGTTCGGCCGGGTCGGGCCCGGCAAAGACTGGCACCGAGACACCCCTCGCGCAGTCCGTCCTGCCGCGTAGCGCCGCCCGCCGCCATCCGAGGAGCCCACCGCCGTGTCCCTCCCGCGCCACCCACCCGTCCTGCTCGCCGCACCACTCCTCGCCCTGGCCCTGCTGCTCACCGGCTGCTCCTCCGGCGCCGCGCCGCAGAAGGCCCCGGCCGGCGTTCCGGGGCAGGGCGCGGCGGGCCCCCAGTCCGACGCCGCGTCCGCGCTGCGGTCCTCCGCCGACCCGGTGCCGCCCGCTCCGAGCCCCGCCGAGATCCCGGATCTGGGACCGGAGACCCTGGCCCAGATCCCCGCCGAGGCCCGGCAGGCCTTCGTGGTCACCGGCGAGGAGGCCGACTCCTACCGCTCCAGCGCGGTCCTGTACAGCCGCGCGGACCCGGCACGGGGCTGGGAGCCGGTCGCGGGGCCCTGGCCGGCGCACAACGGCATGGAGGGCTGGACGGACCACCACGTGGCGGGCGACCGGAGATCACCCACGGGTGTCTACACCCTCACCGACGCCGGCGGCCGGCTCCCCGACCCCGGGGCCCTGCTGCCGTACGACGAGCACCCCCGGTTCGCGGTGGACGGCGAGGGCTTCTTCGGCGAGCCGCTGGAGGGCTCCTTCGACTACGTGGTCGCGATCAACTACAACCGCACGGCGGGCGTCAGCCCCCTGAACCGCACCCGCCCGCTCGGCCTCGAACGCGGCGGCGGCATCTGGGTCCACGTCGACCACGACGGCCCGACCCAGGGCTGCGTCTCCGTCCCCGAGGAGCGCATGGAGGAACTCCTGCGCACCCTGGACCCGGCGCTGAACCCGGTGATCGTGATGGGGGACGCGGAGTCGCTGAGGCGGTGAGGGAAGCCGGTGAGCAGGGGGAGGAACGCGGGGAGCCCGGGACCGTCAACGGCGGTCCCGGGCTCCTCGCGTGCGTACAGGGGCGCTACGCCGGCTTCTCCTCCAGACGCGGGAACAGCACCGCGCCCTTCGTCACCGTCGCGCCGGCGGGCAGGACGCCCCAGGCGCCCGCGTCCTGGACCCTCTGGCCGGCCAGCGAGCCCAGTGACTCCTCGGCGCCCAGGGACTCCCAGAGCTTCTGCGAGGTCTCCGGCATCACCGGGTGGAGCAGCACCGCGACCCCGCGCAGGGACTCGGCGGCCGTGTAGAGGACGGTCGCCAGGCGCGCCCGGCCCTCCGGGCTGGTGTCCTTGGCCACCTTCCACGGCTCCTGCTCCGTGATGTAGCCGTTGACCTGCTTCACGAAGTCGAAGACCGCCAGGATGCCGCCCTGGAAGTCCAGCTCCTCGCCGATCTTCCGGTCGGCGGTCGCCACGGCCTTCGCCAGGCCCTCCCGCACGGCCAGCTCGGCGTCACCGGCGGCCGTCGCCTCCGGCAGCGCACCGCCGAAGTACTTGCCGACCATCGCCGCGACCCGCGAGGCGAGGTTGCCGTAGTCGTTGGCCAGCTCGGAGGTGTAGCGGGCGGAGAAGTCCTCCCAGGAGAACGACCCGTCGCTGCCGTACGCGATGGCCCGCAGGAAGTACCAGCGGTACGCGTCCACGCCGAAGTGCGAGGTCAGGTCCTGCGGCTTGATGCCGGTCAGGTTCGACTTGGACATCTTCTCGCCGCCGACCATCAGCCAGCCGTTGGCGACGACCTTGCCCGGCAGCGGCAGACCCTGCGCCATCAGCATCGCGGGCCAGATCACCGAGTGGAAGCGGAGGATGTCCTTGCCGATCAGGTGCACGTTCGCCGGGAACGTACCGTCGAACTTCTCCTGGTTGGCGCCGTAGCCGACCGCCGTCGCGTAGTTGAGCAGCGCGTCGACCCACACGTAGATGACGTGCTTGTCGTCCCACGGCACCGGGACGCCCCAGTCGAACGTCGAGCGCGAGATCGACAGGTCCTGGAGCCCCTGCTCGACGAAGTTCACGACCTCGTTGCGCGCCGACTCGGGCTGGATGAAGTCCGGGTTCGCCGCGTAGAACTCCAGCAGCTTCGGGCCGTACTCGCTCAGCTTGAAGAAGTAGTTCTCCTCCTTGAGGAGCTCCACCGGCTTCTTGTGGATCGGGCAGAGCTTCTGCCCGGCGAACTCGCCCTCACCGTCGATCAGATCGCCGGGGAGCTTGTACTCCTCGCACCCCACGCAGTACGGGCCCTCGTACCCGCCCTTGTAGATCTCGCCCTTGTCGTACAGGTCCTGCACGAACTCCTGCACCCGGTCGGTGTGCCGCTTCTCCGTCGTCCGGATGAAGTCGTCGTTCGCGATGTTGAGGTGCTCCCAGAGGGGCTTCCACGCCTCCTCGACGAGCTTGTCGCACCAGGCCTGGGGCGTGACGTTGTTCGCCTCGGCCGTGCGCATGATCTTCTGACCGTGCTCGTCCGTGCCGGTGAGGTACCACACCTTCTCGCCGCGCTGGCGGTGCCAGCGCGTGAGCACGTCGCCTGCGACGGTCGTGTAGGCGTGGCCCAGGTGAGGAGCGTCGTTGACGTAGTAGATGGGGGTCGAGACGTAGTACGCCGTCGCCCCCTGCTTCTCGGATCCAGTGGCCGCCATGGTCGAAATCCTAACGGCCAGATCAAGATCCACTCACATCGATGAACGGCGGCCGGTGCGCGGGCGGAGGAAGGCCCTCCGGTGGAGAGCTTTGCGAAACATCCCCTCGCGTAATGGTTCCCGTAGGAAAGTCGCATCCTGGGAGGGAGCGGACAAGCGCGTGCACGAGGCAGGGGACATCACCATGCGGGTACTGGTCGCCGAGGACGAGGAGATCCTCGCGGAGCTGGTCGCCACCGGACTGCGCCGGGCCGGCTTCGCGGTCGACACGGTGTACAGCGGGGACGCGGCCCTCGCCTACCTCGGCCTGCACGACTACGACGTCGTCGTGCTCGACCGCGACCTCCCCCGGGTGCACGGCGACGACGTGGCCCGTCGCCTGGTCGCCTCCGGCTCCCGCACCCGGATCCTGATGCTCACCGCCTCCGGCACCATGGAGGACCGGGTCGCCGGGCTCGACCTGGGCGCCGACGACTACGTGGCCAAGCCGTTCGAGTTCCCCGAGCTGGTCTCCCGGGTGCGCGCCCTGCGCCGGCGCAGCGCCCGGCCCGTACCGCCCCAGCTGGAACGCCACGGCATCCGGCTCGACACCGTACGCCGCTCCGCGCTCCGCGACGGCCGGGACCTGGACCTCTCGCCGAAGGAGTTCAGCGTGCTGCAGCTGCTCCTGGAGGCCGACGGCGGCACGGTCAGCGCGGAAGAACTGCTGGAGCGGGCCTGGGACGCCAACGCCGACCCGTTCACCGGGGCCGTGCGCGTCTGTATGAGCAAGCTCCGGGCCAAGCTCGGCGAGCCCGCGTTGATCCGCACCGTGCAGGGCGTCGGGTACGCCCTGTGAAGCGTCCGCCCACGCTGCGGCGGCTGGTGGAGGCCTCGACGCTGCCGCACTCGACGATCCGGACCCGGATCGCCCTCGTGTACGGCGGTGTCTTCCTGGTCCTCGGCACCGCCCTGCTGGCCACCGTCAACCTGGCCTCCCGCGCCGGTACGGAGACCGAGGCGCGCTCCATCGCGTCGTCCGCCGCAGCGGCCCAGCCCGGCTACGCGGTGAACGGCCCGCTGATCTCCCGCCGCCACCTGGGTCCGCCCACCGTCTACGACCTCACCGACAACGTCAGCAACGCCGCGGGGCAGCAGCTCCTGTACTGGTCGGTCGCCGCCCTGCTCGTGATGACGGGCTGCGCGGTCGCGGTGGGCTGGTGGACCGCCGGGCGGGTGCTGCGACCCATCCACGACATGACCGAGAAGGCCCGCAAGCTCTCCGCGCACACCCTGCACGAGCGCATGGCGCCCACCGGGCCCGACGACGAGCTCAAGGAGCTGGGCGAGACGCTGGACGCGCTGCTGGCCCGGCTGGAGAAGGCGTTCGACAGCCAGCAGAGGTTCATCGCGAACGCCTCGCACGAGCTGAGGACCCCACTGGCCACCCAGCGCGCCGCGATCCAGATCGGCCTGGACGATCCGTCCCCCGAGGATCTCGTACGCACCCGGCAGACCCTGTTGGACACCAACCGGCGCAGCGAGCGGCTGATCGAGGGGCTTCTCGTGCTGGCCCGGAGCGAACGGGGGCTGGCCGCGGACGAGCGCGAGGCGGTCCGTCTCGACCACGTGGTGAGGGAGGAGGCGGCCCGCCGCCCGGCGGTCAGGGGCACGGGCGGAGGTGCGGAGGGCCGGGGTGCGGAGAACGGCGGTCCGCAGGGCCCGGGTCCGGGCGGCGGTCCGGCCGTGAACGTCGTGGTGGCCGCCTGCTCGGTGCGCGGCAACCGGCTGCTGCTCGCCCAGCTGGTGGCGAACCTGCTGGCCAACGCGGTCACGTACAACGTGCCGGGCGGCTCGGTGGAGGTCTCGCTGACCGGGGAGGGGACGCTGCGGGTGCGCAACACGGGACCGAGGGTCTCGGAGGCCGACATCGCGGGGTTCTTCGAGCCGTTCCGGCGGGGCGAGGGACGGGACCGGATGGGGCCGGGGTCGGGCCTCGGCCTTTCGATCGTCCGGTCGATCGCGGTGGCCCACGGCGGCACGGTCACGGCGGTACCGGGCCCGGAGGGCGGCGGTCTCGCCGTGACCGTGCGGCTGCCGGCCGATCAGGTCTAGGCCGTGCGCGCGGCGGTCCAGGCGGGCAGCCCGGCGAGGAGCTCGCGGTAGAGCTCGGCGTCCGCGATCTCGCGGGGCGCGGGGCCCGCGTGGAAGAAGCCGGTGTTGGGGGCGCCGAGCTTCCGCAGGAAGTCGAAGCCCTTCCCGTCCTGCTCGCCGAAGGCGACGAACTGGAAGAACAGCGGCAGCCGTGCGGCCTCCGCGAGAGCCTGCCGGGCGGCCTGCTTGGCGTCCGGCGGGCCGTCCGTCTGGAAGATCACGAGAGCCGGACCGGTGGCCTCCGTCTTCTCGTAGTGCGCGACGACCTCCTCGACCGCACGGTGGTAGTGCGTCCGGCCGAGACGGCCGAGGCCCGCGTGCAGTTCGTCGACGCGGCCCTCGTGTCCGGAGAGCTCGATGGCGCCGGTGCCGTCGATGTCGGTCGAGAAGAAGACGACCGGCACGGTGGCGTCCTCGTCCAGGTGCGCGGCGAGCGCGAGCGCCCGGTCGCCGAGGTGCTGGGCGCTGCCGTCCCTGTAGAACGGCCGCATCGAGCCGGAGCGGTCGAGCACCAGGTAGACGCGGGCGCGGAGACCGGTCAGACCGTGCGCCTTGAGGGCCGCCTGCGCCGCCTTGTACGGGGCGACGAGCTGCGGGGCACGCGACTTGACGCGCGCGAGCGTGGTGGCCGGCTTGCCGGGGGCGGCGGCGACGGGGCCGGTCGCGACGGCGACGGGCTCGGAGGTGGTGACGACCGGTTCGGGCGCGGGGGCGACGGCCGGCTCGGGGGTGGTGACGACCGGTTCGGGCGCGGGGGCGACGACCGGCTCCGGGGCGGCAGGGGGCGCCGGGGTCTCCGCGACGGTCGGGGTCTCCGGGGCATCCGTGGCCACCGGTGCCGCTGAGGCCTCGGGGGCCTTGGGAGCCTCAGGGGCCTCAGGGGCCTCGGCCTGGGCGGCCTGAGGCGGCTCGGTCGCGGTCTCGGGGGCCTTGACCGCCGCCTCGGGTGCGGCTTCCGCCTCCGTCTCGGCGGCGGCCTCCGGCTCGGTCTTCCGCTCCGGAGCGGGCTCCGGGGTCTCGTCGAGGTCGAAGTCGATCGTGATCGGCGTCGGCACGGGCGTGACGGGCGCGACGGGCGCATCGGCGGTCGCCGGCGCCTCCGGCGCGACGGCTTCCTCGGCGGTCACCGGGGCCTCGGCCGCGACGGCTTCCTCGGCGGTCGCCGGCTTCTCGGTGCCGACCGGCTCCTCGGCGGTCACCGGCTTCTCGACGGGGACCGGCTTCTCCGCCCTCGGCTCGTCCTCCGGGGCCGACTTCTGCGCGGGGACGGTCGGCGACGCCGGTGCGGCGGCCGCCTTGTCGAAGGCCTCCGCCACCAGGTCGGCGGCCGGCGAGCGGTCACGCTCCGTGGAGTCGGCGGTGGACGGGAGCGAGGACGAGGTGGGGGACGAGGGCGAGGCCGGGGCCGGGATCGACGCCTTCGGCTCCGCCGCGGTACCGGCCTCCGAACGGGTCTCCGGCTCCGTCTCCTTGGGCTGAACGCGCTCGGCCTGGGGCGGGACGGTGGCCGTGGCCGGCTCGTCCTGCTCGGTGCGGCCGAACACCTTACGCAGCAAGCTCCGAATGCCCATGGGCGAGGCCTTTCGCATGAGTTGAGTGCGGTGAATGTCCGACCTGGGCGAATTCATCCCTGGCCAGGACGGATACGTAAGGTTAGCGGCCGGATCCGGCCGTTCGCCGGTGCGGCCCACCGCTGCGTCAACCGAGCCGAAACCGTTCCCGGGCCGAGTCCACGACCGTGCACGCCATCGGACCCCAAGGGCACAGCGGTGGCCCGGACTTCACCCGCCGTTCACCGGGAGTCCCTCGGACCGCGTGGAGGCGCCCATACCGTCACGCACGACACCAGACGGAGGGAATCCACGTGCGCAACCTGCTGCCGTTCATCAGCTCGCATCCCGGTGGGCGTTCCGCGCTGACCTGCCGCTTCCGCTGCGGGGACGCCTGTTTCAAGGAGACGCCCAACACCAGCGACAACGAGTACGCCGGCGACATCATCGCCGGTGCCGTGTCGCGCCGCTCGATGATGCGCGCCGCCGCCGTGGTCACCGTCGCCACCGCCGCCGGTACCGCGGCCCTGACCGGGCCGAGCGCCCCGCAGGCCGAGGCCGTGGCGCTCGCCGGACACGGGCACCAACCGGGCCACCCCCACAAACCGGCCCCGTCCGGGGCGCGCGGCCTGCGGTTCTCGCCGGTCGCGCCCAACAAGGACGACAAGGTGACCATCCCCGACGGGTACGCCCAGAACGTGGTGATCCGCTGGGGCGAGCCGATCCTGCGCGGCGCGCCCGCCTTCAACCCGGACAAGCAGACGGCGAAGGCCCAGGCCGGCCAGTTCGGGTACAACAACGACTTCCTCTCCCTGCTCCCGCTGCGCGGCGAGCGGGGGCGGCAGGTCATGGTCGCGAACCATGAGTACACGGACGAGATCCTCATGTTCCGCGGCTACGATCCGGCCAACCCGACCCGTGAGCAGGTGGAGATCGCCTGGGCGGCGCACGGACTCTCCGTGGTCGTCGTCCAGGAGGAGAACCGCACCGGCAAGCTGGGTCCGGTCAACCGGCACCCGCTGAACCGCCGTCTGACCGCGACCAGCGAATTCCGCATGACGGGCCCGGCCGCGGGCAGCACCCTGCTGCGCACCTCCGCGGACCGTTCCGGCCGCAAGGTGCTCGGCACCCTCAACAACTGTGCGGGCGGCACGACTCCGTGGGGCACCACGCTGCACGGCGAGGAGAACTTCAACCAGTACTTCGCCAACGGCACCACCGACATGCACAAGCGGTACGGGATCGGCACGAGCGCGACCGAGCGCAAGTGGGAGCGGTTCGACCGCCGGTTCGACCTGGCGAAGGAGCCCAACGAGGCCAACCGCTTCGGCTGGGTCGTCGAACTCGACCCGTACGACCCGGACTCCACCCCGCGTAAGCGGACCGCGCTGGGCCGGTTCAAGCACGAGGCGGCCCAGCCCCGGCTCACCTCCGACGGTCGTCCGGTCGTCTACATGGGCGACGACGAGAAGTTCGACTACCTGTACAAGTTCGTCTCCAGCAAGCGGATGAAGAAGGGCAACTCGCGGGCGGCCCGCGAACACAACCTGACGCTGCTGGACGAGGGCACCCTGTACGTCGCCAAGCTGAGCGGCGACTCGCCGGTCACCGAGATCGACGGCAGCGGAAAGCTCCCCGACGACGGGGAGTTCGACGGCAGCGGCGTCTGGATCCCGCTGGCCACCGGCACCACGTCGCACGTGCCCGGCATGACCGCCGACGAGGTGTACGTCTACACGCGCCTCGCCGGTGACAAGGTCGGCGCGACCAAGATGGACCGCCCCGAGGACGTCGAGCCCTCGCCGCGCACCGGCCGGGTCTACGTGGCGCTCACCAACAACTCCGACCGCGGCAAGGCGGGCAAGCCCGGCGCGGACGAGGCGAACCCGCGCAACAGCAACAAGCACGGGCAGATCCTGGAGCTCGCGGAGAACTGGGACGACCCCACGAGCGACGGCTTCGCCTGGCGGCTGTTCCTCGTCGCGGGCGACCCGGACGACCCGGCGACCTACTTCGCCGGCTTCCCCAAGGAGAGCGTCAGCCCCATCTCCTGCCCGGACAACGTGGCGTTCGACGCGCACGGCAACCTGTGGATCTCCACGGACGGCAACGCGCTCGGCTCGCACGACGGGCTGTTCGGCGTGGCGACCCACGGTGACCGGCGCGGGGAGCTGAAACAGTTCCTCACCGTCCCGGCCGGGGCCGAGACCTGCGGTCCGGTCATCCAGGACCGCCGCGTCCTGGTCGCGGTCCAGCACCCGGGCGAGATCGACGGGGCGTCCGTCGAGAAGCCGGCGAGCGTCTGGCCCGACGGTCCGGGCAAGATCGTCCGTCCCTCCGTCGTCGCCGTCTGGCGCAAGGACGGGCGCGACATCGGCGTGTGAGGCCCGGCGGGCGGGCCCGGGGCCCGGTGGGCGGGCGGCCTCGTCGCCGCCCGCCCACCGTCCGGTCCGCACTACAGTCGGACCCATGGTTTCCGGTGACGCGCCGCAGGCGGAGGGAAGCGTCCGGGTCGACGTGTGGATCTGGTCGGTCCGGCTGACGAAGACCCGTGCCCAGGCGGCCGCCGCCTGCCGGGCGGGACATGTGAAGGTCGGCGGTGAGCGCGCCAAGCCCGCCCAGGCCGTACGGGTGGGCGACGAGGTGCGGCTCCGGCACGCGGGGCGGGACCGGGTGGTCGTCGTCTCCAAGATCGTGAAGAAGCGGGTCGGCCCTCCCGTGGCCGTGGAGTGCTTCGTCGACAACAGCCCGCCCCCGCCGCCCCGGGAGATCGCGATCCAGGTGCCCGTGCGGGACCGGGGCGCGGGCCGTCCGACCAAACGCGACCGCCGGGAGATGGAGCGCCTTCAGGGGCACCCGCAGGGGCACCCGCCGGGGCGCTGAGAGGGCCGTCCGGTGTTTCACGTGAAACACCGGACGGCCGCCCCCGGCCCACCGGGAGCCGGTCAGCTCTGGTATCCCTCCACCTCGTCGGCGGGGCGGACCCTCGCCGTCGAGGGGTCCTCGCCGTACTCGCTGAGCGCCCGCCGCCGGCGCAGCAGGTCCCAGCACTGGTCGAGCTGGACCTCCACCGCCCGCAACCGGGCCTTCTCCTCCGTGGACAGGCCCATGTTCGCCACGGAGCGGTCGCGCAGGTCGCGCTCCTCGGAGACCAGTCCGTCGATGTTCTCGAAGATGTCGCGGTCGGCCATGACGCCTCTCCCGGGTCGCTCGTCGGCGGTCACGGATCCACTCTCACCCCCGCGCCGCCTCATCGCATGTCGGCCGCGGACCGTCTGTTCCGCAGGAGCAGCCGGGCCAGCACCGCCCCCACGAGGAGGGCCGCACCGACCGCCAGCACCACCCACACCGTGGTTCGCAGGGAAGCGGTCAGGGCGTCGACCACGGCGGCTGCCGCGTCCCGGTCGCCGTCCGGTACCTCGTCCAGCACCCGGCTCCGGCCGACCGCCACCAGCACCCGGAGCACGATCGCCCCGAGCACGAAGCCGACGCCCACGGTCGCGGTGGCCCACAGCCCGGCCCGCAGCCCGCGCCGTACGGTGGCGACGCCCACCACCAGGACGAGGAACACCAGCGTGGCGACGGCCGGCCAGATGCTGCAGTAACGGAGCCACCGGAACGAGCTCCTGAGGTCGTCGGCCTGGCCGGGGCCGAGCACGGTGATCTCCGTCCGCTGGACCGGGATCTGGTCGGCGAAGGGCACGCCGTCACGGACCAGATCCTGTTTGACCTGCTCGATCACCGGGGCCAGATCGATCGTCACGGCCTCCCCGCTGTCGCCGTCCAGGGCGGCCGCCACCGCTTGGTGGGCCGCCCGGTTCGCGGCGTCCCAGGCGTTCCGGAAGGCCTCGGTGGTGGTGAACGACCGCACGGTCTCGTGCAGGAACTCCCGCACCGTGTCCTGGAGCGGCCCGAGATCGATCTGCCGCATCGCCTCCTCGGTGACCAGGTCCGCGACGGTGTTCCGCACCGCCGGGTCGGAGGAGAGCGGCGACACGGCGGCGACGTACCGGTCGGTGTCGTCGATCTCCAGGTCGACCCAGGCGGAGAGCGCGCTCAACGGCACGAGGACGGCGAGCAGAACGACCAGCACCGCCGAGAAGGCCGCGGTGGTCGCCGAGACTGCCGAGGGCGCCGAGGAAGAGGTCCGCACTCCACCAGGGAAGCCCGTACGGGGCCGGGCCGCTCCGGGCCGTACGCCATTCGAGTTGCCGGGTGGCGCGGACGGGTGTGCTCTGGAGGGAACGGGGGCGTGCGACGGGGGCGACGGAAGGAGCTGTCCGCGATGGCCACACACGCAGCGATGCCCGGCCGCAGCGGTTCCCGCGCCCATGCGCGGACCCGCCACCACACCCCGCTCGCCTGGGCACTGCCCCTGGTGCTCGGCGTGATCTACGGGTTCTACGCGGCGTTCATCCGTCGCGACGGCGGCCCCAGCACCGGCGGACAGGTCCTGCTCGGACTCGTCGCCGGCGCCGCTCTGGCGGTCCTGTGCTTCGCGCTGGGCCGCATCCAGCGCTCGCTGCCGCGCGAACTGCGGGCAGCCGCGTACGGCGCGCTGACCGCGTGCGCCATCGGCTTCCTGGTGAGCCTCACCGACACCAGCGTGCTGAGGTCGACGGGGCTCGGTCTGGTCGTCGGCGCGGGTGTCCTCATCATCTCCTTCTACGTCTTCTACACGCGGGAGACCTGAGTCCCGCACACCCGGGGGACCTGCCTCCCGCCCGTCCGTCCGGGGCCCGGTCCCGGCCCTTTCCGCCCGCGTGCGCGGCTGCCAGATCCCATCTGGCAGCCGCGCCCCCGCGTCTGGCGCCCCAGAGGTGAGGGAGCTGGACGGGCCGGACCGGGCGGGAGGTCCGGGCGGCCCGGTCGGCGGCGGAGGCCGCGGGAGGAGGAGCGGGGGATGACGACGGACCAGAGCGCCGGCGGGAGCGCCGGGGGAGGCCGGGACGGGGGGACGGGCCTTCCCCTGCGCGTCGCGGTGATCATCGGCAGCACCCGCGAGGGCCGCGTCGGCGATGCGGTCGGCCGCTGGTTCATGGAGCGAGCCCGGGAGCGGAGCGAGTTGGACCTCGCCGTGCTGGATCTCGCCGACTACGACTTCCCCGTCCACTATCCGGGGCGGGCGACCGGGCAGATGGCGGAGTTCACCGAGGAGATCGCCAGGGCCGAGGCCTTCGTCGTGGTCACCCCGGAGTACAACCGCTCGTTCCCCGCCTCCCTGAAACAGGCCATCGACTTCGCCTACGAGGAGTGGCAGACCAAACCGGTCGCCTTCGTGAGCTACGGACACGGTTCCGCCGGGCTGTACGCCGTGGAGCAGCTGCGTTCGGTCTTCACCGAGCTGCACACGGTGACGTTGCGAAACGGGGTCGCGCTCGACTTCCTCCGGCAGCCGCTGGAGGGCCACCCCGGTGACACCGGCCGGGACCGGTCCGTGGGGCTGATGCTCGACCAGCTCGGCTGGTGGGGCTGGGCTCTGCGCGAAGCGCGAGCCGTCCGCCCGTACGTCTCATGAGCTCCCGGCACCGGACACCGATCACCGACCTCCTCCGACGACCCACAAGGAATGGATCATGAGCACAGAACTGGCCATCGAGACCACGGGGCTGGTGAAGGTCTTCGGCGACAACCGCGCGGTGGACGGCATCGACCTCGCCGTCCCCACCGGCACCGTCTACGGCGTCCTCGGACCCAACGGCGCCGGGAAGACCACCGCCGTCCGCATGCTGGCGACCCTGCTGCGCCCCGACGGCGGCACGGCCCGGGTGTTCGGCAAGGACGTCGTCAAGGAAGCCGACGCGGTCCGCAGCCGGGTCAGCCTGACCGGCCAGTACGCCTCGGTGGACGAGGACCTGACCGGGGTGGAGAACCTCGTCCTGCTCGCCCGGCTGCTCGGCCACTCCAAGCCGGCGGCCCGCGACCGGGCGGCCCAGCTGCTCGAAGGGTTCGGGCTGAGCGAGGCCGCGGGCAGGCAGGTGAAGAACTACTCGGGAGGCATGCGGCGGCGCATCGACATCGCCGCGTCCATCCTCAACACCCCGGACGTGCTGTTCCTGGACGAACCGACCACCGGACTCGACCCCCGCAGCCGCAACCAGGTGTGGGACATCGTGCGGGCGGTCGTCGCCCACGGCACCACGGTCCTGCTGACCACCCAGTATCTGGACGAGGCCGACCAACTGGCCTCCCGTGTCGCGGTGATCGACCACGGCAAGGTCATCGCCGAGGGCACCAAGGGCGAGCTCAAGGCCTCCGTGGGCGCCGGCACCGTCCATGTGCGGCTGCGGGACGCCGGCCGGCGGGCCGAGGCGCAGCGGGTGCTGGCGCTCGCTCTGAACGCGGAGGTCCAGCTGGAAGCGGACCCGGTGGCGCTGACCGCCCGGGTCGACGGCCGAAGCACCGAGCAGGGGGCCGCGGAACAGGCCGGTCGGGCCCTGGCCGAGCTGGCCCGCCTCGGCATCACGGTCGACAACTTCTCGCTGGGACAGCCCAGCCTCGACGAGGTCTTCCTCGCACTCACGGACAAGAAGGGAGTGGCGGCATGAGCACCGCGACCGCCAAGACGGAGCTGGAGGGCGTCGAGCTCGCCGCGCCGGACCAGGAACGCCTCTCGGCGCTCCTGGTGGGCCAGGAGCGCCCGCCGAGGCCCAGTGCCCTGTCGGCCTCGATGACCTTCGGCTGGCGCGCCATGCTGAAGATCAAGCACGTGCCGGAACAGCTTTTCGACGTGACGGCTTTTCCGATCATGCTGGTCCTGATGTACACGTATCTCTTCGGAGGGGCGCTGGCGGGCTCCACGGAGGAGTACATCCAGTTCCTGCTGCCCGGCATCATGGTGATGAGCGTCGTGATGATCACGATGTACACCGGTGTCGCGGTGAACACGGACATCGCCAAGGGCGTCTTCGACCGGTTCCGCACGCTGCCGATCTGGCGGCCCGCCCCGATGGTCGGCTATCTGCTCGGCGACGTCCTGCGGTATCTGCTGGCGTCGGCGGTGATGCTCGGCATCGGCATGATCATCGGCTTCCGCCCGGACGGCGGTGTGCTCGGCGTGCTGGCGGGCGTCGCGCTGCTGATCGTGTTCTCGTTCGCGTTCTCCTGGATCTGGACGATGTTCGGACTGCTGCTGCGCTCGGAGAAGTCGGTGATGGGCGTCAGCATGATGGTGATCTTCCCTCTGACGTTCCTCAGCAACGTCTTCGTCGACCCGAAGACGATGCCGGGCTGGCTCCAGGCCTTCGTGAACAACAGCCCGGTCACCCACCTCGCCACGGCGGTGCGTGAGCTGATGGAGGGCGACTGGCCGGCCTCCGACATCGCCTGGACGCTGGGCTGGGCCGGGGTGCTCCTGGTGGTCTTCGGCGCGGTGACGATGCGGCTCTACAACCGGAAGTGACGACGCGGCGGTGCGGCCCGCCCGTGCACCCTTGACCTTCCCCGCGGGGGAAGCCCCAGCATCGGTGGGGCCGGGCGGAAGGCGCCCGGTACGAGGAGGTACGGGGTGGAACGCGAAGGCCGTGCGGTGCGCGCCGTGAGCGGGGAGCTGGTGACGATCGGGGAGTTCGCCCGGTTGTCCCGGCTCTCCGCCAAGGCGCTCCGGCGCTACGACGAACTGGGACTTCTCCGGCCCGCCCTGGTCGACCCGGTGAACGGCTACCGGTACTACGACCCGGCGCAGGCGGAGGAGGCCCGGCTCGTGGCGTGGCTGCGCAGGATAGGCATGCCCCTGAGCCGGATCGGCCGGGTCGTGGCGCTCGACGCGGGCGCCGCGGCCGTGGAGATCCGGGCCTACTGGGCGCGGGTGGAGGCCGAGACGGCGGCCCGGCGCGATCTGGCGATGTACCTCGTCGACCATCTGTCAGCGGAGGGCAGGACCATGACGCGGATATCGGGCGGCACCGGGGACGCGGGCGGCACCGGGGGAACGGGCGGCGCGGGGGACCCGGGCGTCATCGGCGGTACGGGAAGCGGCGCGGGGGCGGTGCCGCTCGCGATCCGGTGCGCCGCGCTGACCGATACCGGGACGGTGCGCACGACGAACCAGGACGCGGCGTTCGCGGGGCCCCGGCTGCTGGCGGTCGCGGACGGTTTCGGGGCGGGCGGGGCCGAGGCGAGTGCGGCGGCGATCGAGGCGCTCAAGCCGTCCGTGTGGGGGGCCCGGGAGGGGGCGCTGTCCGCGGCGGATCTGCTGAACGCCCTGGAGGACACGGCGGATTCCGCTTCGCGGGCGGTCCGGGACGCGGTCGCGCCCTGTGCGGCCCCGGACGGTTCGGGGACCACGCTCACCGCGATGCTGTGGACCGGGTCGCGGCTCGGCCTCGTGCACATCGGGGACTCGCGCGCCTATCTGCTGCGGGGCGGGGAGCTGTTCCGGATCACGCAGGACCACAGCCTGGTCCAGTCGATGATCGACGACGGTTCGCTGACCGAGGAGGAGGCCGCCTCCCACCCGCAGCGCGCGCTGCTGTTGAGGGCCCTGGTCGGCGGAGTGGGGTCCGCCCCGGTGGCCGTGGCGGTCCGTCCCGACGTCCGCCTGCGGGAGGTGCGTGCCGGCGACCGCTATCTGCTCTGCTCGGACGGTCTGTCGGCGGTGGTGGACGAGGCGGAGCTGAGGGCGGCGGTCATCGCGGCGGACGACCCGGAGGAGGCGGTACGCCGCCTGGTCGGCCTGGCCCGCGAGGCGGGTGGACCCGACAACGTGGCGTGTGCCGTCGCCGACGTCGCCGTCGAGGGGTAGCGGCGAGGAGGCGTGGCGGTTCGGGTCAGAGCCGCCAGTCGGGGGCGTGCTCGGGACGGTAGGCGCAGGTGGTCCCGGTCGTCACGGAGGCCTTCAGGTGGGCCGCCAGCGCCGGGTGCAGGGTGTCCAGCTTCCGCAGGGTGTCGCGGATGCGGGCGGTGACCGTCTTGCGGGCCCGCTCGGTCTGGTCGCCCAGCCGACGGGTCCGGCCGCCCAGCCCGGCCGCGGCGCGGAGCTCGTCGAGGAGGGCCTGCCGCTCCCGGTCGTACGTCGCGACCCCCCGGACGTCGTCCCGGGCGGCGGCGCGGTCTATCGCGGCGTCCAGCCGGGCCAGGTGTTCCTTGTAGCGGCGCTTGGCCTCCTCGTCGAGCACCGGATCGCCGCCGAGGCGGCCGGCGGCGACGACGAGATCCCCGCCCTCGGGCGCGAGGAGCCGGACGGCCGGGACGTCGGCGCCGGGCAGCCCCAGCAGGCTGTGCAGGTCCCGCAGGCCCTTGGCGTCCGGGACGTGCACGGTCACCCCGTCCCAACGCAGCAACCACACCGGCCCGTTCCGCCGGAACTCGGCGGACGGCCCGGCCGGGACTCCTGCCGGCGCCCCGGCCTCCATCTGTGCCGGTGTCCGGGCCCCCGCTTCCGCCCGTGCCCGAGTCCCTGCCTCTGCTTCCGCCCCTGCCCGGGCCGGCGCGGACCCTGCCGTGCGCCGGTCAGGCGCCGCGACCGGGGCCCGGGCTCGGCCCCCGGCGGCCGGGACGGCGGGGACGGTCGTGGTGGGCGGGGCCGTGCGGAGGGCCTCGACCTCGGCCTCCCGGTGGGCCAGGGCCAGCTCGCCCGCCTCCCGCCCCACCTCGGCGAGCAGCCGACGGGCCTGCCCGACGTCCCCCGCGGCTCCGTCTCCCGCAGCTCCCTCACCGGCAGCTCCGTCTCCCGCAGCTCCGTCTCCGGCGCGGGCGAGCAGGGAACGGGCCAGGCACAGTCGGGCGCGTACGGCCCAGGGGCGGGCGCCGAGGCGGTCCGAGGAGGCGGCGGCCTCGGTGAGCGCGGCCACCGCCGCGTCCTGGTCGTCGCGCGCGGCGGCGAGCACCCCGAGCCAGAGGTCGACGGGGCCGCTGATGTCGCACCCGTACAGCGAGACGACCCACTGGCCCGTGTAGGGGCTCAGCTCGTCCTCCGCGCGGGTGATGAGCCGCGGGTCGCGTGTGATCGCGGCCGTCTGGGCCAGCAGCCGGAGCCACAGCGGCATGAACGCCCGCGGATAGGGTGCGTCGCTGTCCGCGTGCTCGGCGATCAGGCGCAGCGCCGGAGCGGCGTCGCCCTGCTCCGCCGCGGTGATGGCTTCCAGCAGCCCGGGGTAGGGGTACCCGGCGCCGGGAAGCTCCCCGAGGGTCTCCTCGGCCTCGGCGAAGCGGCCCCGGAGCAGCTGCAACGCCCAGCGCAGGTGGTGTCCCATGAAGCCGAAGGCCGCGTGGTCGTTGTTCTCCGGGGCGAGGGCCTCGTCCTCCAGGGCGGTGGACGCCTCGGCGAACCGGCCCTGGAGGGCGGCGATCAGACTGGTGTCGACGGCGACCCCCAGGGCGAACCGGGGCAGCTCGGTCAGCTCGGCGAGCCGGACGAACGCCCGGAACTGGTCGAGGAAGGCCGGGTCGCCCAGCTCCAGCAGCGTCACCCAGCGCATGGACGTCGCGTTCAGCTCCATGTCCTGGTGCTGGGTGCGCCGGCCGACGACGGTCATCTCGTGGGTCAGCCCGAGCCGTTCCACCGCCGAGCCGAGCCCCCACACGGAGTCGTGGCGCGCCCAGAGCGAGAAGGCGAGCGCCTCGTCGTCCGAGCCGCTCCGGGCCAGCGCCATGAAGGTGATGGCCAGCTCCTGGGCGAGCCGGTCGTCGGAGAGCCCCTCCTGGCCCTCCTTGCCGGTGATCCTGCGGTGTGCCTCGGCGAGGAGGCCCGCCGTGGCCACGCCGTGGACGCCGAAGGGGCCGTCCCGGTGGATGGTGATCGCCACCCGGGCCAGCAGCTCCGGTTCGTCCAGCTCGCGGGCGCGGGCGACCGACCGGTCCAGCAGCCGTTGCGCCTCGGCCGTCTCCCCCGCGTTCCGGAGCTGGCCGGCGAGGTCGAGACCGATCAGCGCGGCACGCCGGAGGTCCGGCGCCCGGCCCTCCGCGCCCGCTTCGGCCACCGCGAGGGCGCGCCGGTAGTGGGCCAGGGCCTCCTCGTCGGCCAGGCGGCCCGAGGCGTCCCGGGCAGCCGCCAGCAGCAGGTCGATCCGGCGGTCGCGGTCCAGGGCCTCGCCGGCGAGGTGGGCGTGGCGGGCGAGGGCGCCGGGCCGCACCGCGTCGCCGAGACCGCCGTGCGCGTCCAGGGACCGTACGGCGGCGGCATGGCGTTCCCGGGCCTCGGCGTCGTCGAGCGAGGCGTACAGCGTCTCGCGCAGCAGGTCGTGGGCGAAGACGTACTGCCCGGAGGGGCGGGGGACGACGACGCGGGCGACGACGGCGGGCTCCAGCAGCCGGTCCACGTGGGGGACCGGCGCGCCGTGCACCAGGGCCAGCACCTGGCGGCCGAACTCCCTGCCCAGCAGGGCGGCGCTGGTCAGCAGGGAGACGACGGGCCCGGGCAGCAGGGCGAGCCGGCGGCGGACCGCTTCCCGCACACCGGGGGGAATGGTGGAGACCGGGCTTCCGCTGTGCCAGAGCCGGGCGGTCTGTTCGACGAAGAAGGGGTTGCCGCCGGTGCGCAGGTGGACCTCGTCGACCAGGCGCGGTGTGGGCTCGCGGCCCGTCGTGACCGCCATCAGCGCCCCCACTTCGTCCCGGCCGAGGCCGGTCAGGGTGAGAGTCGTGGCGGCGCGCGAGACCAGGGGCAGGATCAGCTGTTGGAGCGGGTGCCCGGGGGCCTCCACCTCGACGTCCCGGTAGGTGCCGATCAGCAGCAGCCGCTCGAACCAGGCGTGCTGGGCGGCGAATTCGAGCAGGCGCAGGGAGGCCGGGTCGGCGCTGTGCAGATCGTCGAGGACGACCACCAGCGGCCGGCTCTGGGAGACCGTGACGAGGGCCGTGGTCACCGCGTCGAACAGCCCGAAGGCCTCGGCGTCGACCGGCGAACCGCCGCCCGGGGGGCTCGTCCCCGTCTCCGTGCCCGGCCCGCCGCCGTGTGCCCCGTCGGGACCCGGGGAGCCGGTGGCGCCCGGGACCGGATCGGTGGTCGGACTCGGCATCGGGGCCGGCGCCGGAGGCAGGCTGGGGCCGTCCGAACCGCCCGTGGCGACCCTGACCGGGTCGCCCAGGAGCGCGGCGAGCCGGCCGTCCGAGGCCTCCTGGGCCGCTGTCCACTCGGCCGCGGTGGCGGACCGGCGGAGGCCGCGCAGGATCTGGACCCAGGGCCAGTAGCCGGGGGTGTTGTCCGAGTCCCAGCAGGAGCCTCCGACCACGAGCGCCCCGCGCCGCCGTGCCTCGTGGGCGGCGTCCGTCACGAGCGTGCTCTTGCCGATCCCGGCCTCGCCGGTGACCAGCACGAGACCGCCGTGGCTGTCCGTGGCCCGGGCGATCTCCGAGCGGAGAACGCCCGCGGGGTGGTCGCGCCCGAAGAGAGCAGGGGTCATGACCACACGATAGGAGCAGCCACTGACAACAGCCCCTCCGATGTCCGACCGGGAGCCGGCTCCGCCGCGCACGGTCGCGACCCGGCTCCGCCGCGTGCGACCGGGGAGCCGGCTCCGCCGCGTACCGCCGCTGAGCGGGCTCAGTCGCGTACGACCGTCACCGGGCAGGGCGCGTGCTGGGTGACGTGGAGGCTGACCGAGCCGAGCAGGGTGGCCTTCAGGCCGGTGTGGCCGCGGGCTCCGACGACGAGCAGGTCGGCGCCCTGGGCGCGGTCGAGCAGGGCCTGGGCCGGGTTGCCGATGACCACGACCTTGCTGACCCCGGCGGCCCCACCGGCGCCGAGGGCCTCCTCCAGCGCCTCGTTGAGGGAGACGGTGGCCAGGGCCTGCGGGTCGAAGTCCTCCGGCATGCCCGGCATCATCGACGCCCAGCTGGTGGCGGGGTACTCCCAGCTGTTCACGGCCTCCACGGTGGCGCCGGTCAGCTCGGCCTGGCGTACGGCCCAGTGCAGCGCCTTGATCGAGGAGTCGGAGCCGTCGACGCCCACAACGATCCTGCCCATATCTGCCTCCAGCTCGGTACAGCTCGGTACAGCCCGACATGTCCGTACCGCGCGGTCCCGTTCCGTCCCGCCGGTACGGCGTTCGATCTCACTGTAGTCACATCGGACAAGTGGGGGCGGGTCGGTGTGAACCGCCCCCATGGCATCAGTCCAGCCGCAGGTCCGCGAGCTGCTGCTCGAACGGGACGACCGCGTCCTCCCCGTCGTCCGGGCCGGGGGCGCGCGAGGCCCCGGAGACCGTACGGCCCAGGACCGCGGAGGCCAGCTCGCCGCCGGCGCGCCGGATCCGGGACGGCAGTCCGTCGGTGTACTCGTCGCCCGAGGAGCCCCAGTCCTCCGAGGCCGCGTAGACGGAGGTGGGCACGGTGACGGCCCGCAGGTAGGCGAAGAGCGGGCGCAGGGCGTGCTCCAGCACCAGCGAGTGCCGGGCCGTCCCGCCCGTGGCGGCGATCACCACGGGCTTGCCGGTCAGCGCGGTGTTGTCGATCAGGTCGAAGAACGACTTGAACAGACCGCTGTACGAGGCGGTGAAGACCGGCGTCACGGCGATCAGCCCGTCGGCCTCGGTCACCGCGTCGATCGCCTCCCGCAGTCCGGCCGACGGGAACCCGCTGACCAGGTGGTTCGCGATGTCCACGGCGAGGTCGCGGATCTCGATGACCCGGACCTCGACGCTCCGGTCCTGCTCGGCCGCGAGGCGCTCGCGGGCGGCGGCGGCCAGCCGGTCGGCCAGCAGCCGGGTGGAGGACGGCTGGCTGAGCCCGGCCGATACGGCGACGACGCGCAGGGGGGTGGTGGCGAACATCGGGGTCAGCTCTCCTTTCCGGAGGCTCGGGCGGCGGCGACCGCCGGGTGGACGGGCGCGGACTCCGGCACTCCGGCCGGCCGCAGGTTGGCGAACTCCTTGCGCAGCACCGGGACGACCTCCTCGCCGAGGATGTCGAGCTGCTCCAGGACCGTCTTCAGCGGGAGTCCCGCGTGGTCCATCAGGAACAGCTGGCGCTGGTAGTCGCCGACGGCGTCCCGGAAGGTCAGCGTCCGCTCGATCACCTCCTGCGGGGAGCCCACGGTGAGCGGGGTCTCGCGGGTGAAGTCCTCCAGGGACGGGCCGTGGCCGTAGACCGGCGCGTTGTCGAAGTACGGGCGGAACTCCCGTACCGCGTCCTGCGAGTTCTTCCGCATGAACACCTGGCCGCCGAGTCCGACGATGGCCTGTTCGGCGGTGCCGTGCCCGTAGTGGGCGTAGCGGCGCCGGTAGAGGTCGACCATCTTCCTCGTGTGCTCCATGGGCCAGAAGATGTTGTTGTGGAAGAAGCCGTCGCCGTAGTACGCGGCCTGCTCGGCGATCTCGGGGGAGCGGATGGAGCCGTGCCAGACGAACGGCGGGACGCCGTCCAGCGGGCGCGGGGTGGCGGTGAAGGACTGGAGCGGCGTACGGAACTTGCCTTCCCAGTCCACGACGTCCTCGCGCCACAGCTTGTGCAGCAGGGCGTAGTTCTCGATCGCCATCGGGATGCCCTGGCGGATGTCCTTGCCGAACCAGGGGTAGACCGGTCCGGTGTTGCCCCGGCCCATCATCAGGTCGACGCGGCCGTCCGCGAGGTGCTGGAGGGTGGCGTAGTCCTCGGCGATCTTCACCGGGTCGTTGGTGGTGATCAGCGTGGTGGAGGTGGACAGGATGAGGTTCTCGGTGCGGGCGGCGATGTAGCCGAGGGTGGTCGTCGGGGAGGACGGGACGAACGGCGGGTTGTGGTGCTCGCCGGTCGCGAAGACGTCCAGGCCGACCTCCTCGGCCTTCTGCGCGATGGCCAGGGTCGCCTTGATCCGCTCGTTCTCGGTGGGGGTCCGGCCGGTGGTCGGGTCGGTCGTGACGTCCCCGACGGTGAAGATCCCGAACTGCATGGCGTCCGCCTTCCTGAGTCCCGGCCGTCGATACGAAGCTTCGGGCGAAGCCCCCGGCCGATTTGGTTGAACATTGAACTACACCCTACAACGGGACCCCCCTCCTGCCTATTCCACGCGGCCCGGCTCCCCGTGGCCGCTACACTCGGCCCATGACCTCCGTCCCGTGCCGACGCTGGTGGCGCTCCTCCTAGGAGCGGCCACCCCATCAGCGCGGAACCAGGGCCGTTCGACATGGACGGCCCTTTTCGCTGCCCTCGTACGGCGCGGACACGGTGACCGAGCGCAGCGGCGCTCACCGGCGGGGCCGTCCTCCACGCATCCACCACGCGAGGAGACACCCCCACCATGACCACACCCGCCGTCACCACACCCGCCGTGACCGCAGCCGCCACGACCGCACCCGCCACCACCCCCGCCGCCTCCGTCGAAGCCCACGGCACCGAAGCCCGCGGCACCGAGCTGGAGCGCCGCATCGCCCAGGACCCCGGCGGCTTCCGGGTCCTCACCGGGGACCGCCCCACCGGCCCCCTCCACCTCGGCCACTACTTCGGTTCCCTGCTCAACCGGGTCCGCCTCCAGAACCTGGGCGTGGAGGTCGTCGTCCTCATCCCCGACTACCAGGTGATCACCGACCGGGACACCGCCGAGCGGCTGGGGGAGTACACCGACGGGCTGCTCCTGGACTATCTGGCCCTCGGCATCGACCCCGCCCGGTCCACCGTCTTCTGCCACAGCGCCGTCCCCGCGCTCAACCAGCTCATGCTGCCCTTCCTCAGCCTCGTCTCCGTCGCGGAGCTCAACCGGAACCCCACGGTCAAGGACGAGATCGCGCACTCACGGCAGTCCACGGTCAGCGGGCTGATGCTCACCTACCCGGTCCACCAGGCCGCCGACATCCTGTCCTGCAAGGGGAACGTGGTCCCGGTCGGCCGGGACCAGGCGCCTCACCTGGAACTCACCCGGACGATCGCCCGGCGCTTCAACGAGCGGTACGGCGCCGTCTTCCAGGAACCGGACATCATGCTCTCCGCCGCGCCCCTGCTGCTCGGCACGGACGGTACGAAGATGAGCAAGAGCCGGGCCAACTCCGTCCCGCTCGGCGCCACCGCCGACGAGACGGCCCGCCTCATCAGGGGGGCGACCACCGACGCCGAGCGGCACATCACCTACGACCCCGACGCCCGCCCCAACGTCTCGTCGCTGGTGCTGCTGGCCGCCCTCTGCCTGGACCGGGACCCGCACGAGGTCGCGGCGGAGATCGGCGACGGCGGGGCGGCGGCGCTGAAGCGGACGGTGACCGACGCGGTCAACAGCCACCTGGCCCCCTTCCGGGCCCGGCGGGCGGAGTACGCGAAGGACCTGACCTTTGTGCGGTCGGTGCTCCGCGCGGGCAACGAGCGGGCGAACGCCCTGGCGGAGGCCACGCTGGACGAGGTGCGGGAGGCGATGGGCGCGTTCCGGTAGCCGTCGGCGGCAGGCCCGCGCGGCTGCCGGAACGCCGCCGGGGGCCGGCCCCGGGCGCCACCGGGCCGCCGGGCCCCGGCGACCGCCGCCCTACTGCCTCGGCGCCACGGACCGCTGCCGCCGCAGCAGCTCCGCGAGCCCCCGGCGGGTGGCGGCGATCACCACCCGGTCCGTGGCGCGCAGGACGTAGCCGGGGTGCAGGTCCCAGACCAGGCCGGAGGGCGGCGGTGTCGCGTCGCCCCCCGGGTTGTACGGAGGGATCGCCGCGAGGTCCGGGGCCCGGTCGGCGGGCGGGGTGGCGTCGATGGCGAGGACCCGCCAGGCGCCCGCCCGGAACGCCTGCTCGACCGTGTGGCCCTCCAGCTGCGGGTGTCCCGCCACCTCCAGGGCCGCGAACAGCATGACCTTGCGTTCGACCGGGACCGCCCCGAGGATCTGGCGGCCCATCATCGCGACCGCGAAGGACGGGGCGGCCAGGTGGGAGACCGAGCGGGAACGCGTCAGCGCCCCGGGGTGCGCGGTGCGCAGGGTGCGGTAGACGGCGGTGGCGAACTCGTCGTCGTACAGCCGCAGCGCGACCCTCAGGTCCGGCTTCACCGAGCGGGCGTACAGCGCCGCTTCCAGGTTCGTCGTGTCGATGCTGGTCAGCGCCAGGAGGGCGTGGGCGCGGTGGATCTTCGCCGCCTCCAGGACGCCTTCCTGGGTGACGTCGCCGATGACCGTCGGCACGTGCATCGAGCGGGCCAGCGGGATGCCCCGCGCCTCGGGGTCCTCCTCGACGACGACCACGGGGATGTCGAGCTCGCGGAGGCGTACGAGGACGCGGGTACCGATCTTGCCGAGTCCGAGCAGCACCACGTGCCCGGAGAGGCCGCGGGGCGGGCGGCGCAGCGAGGACGCGGTGCGCAGGGTGCCGAACGCCTCCAGGACGGCGGCGATCAGCAGGGGGAGCAGGAGGATTCCGGCGACTCCGGAGAAGATCTGGATGATCTTCCGGGCCGTCGTGCCGTCCTCCGACGGGTCGTTCATGCTCAGCAGGTCGAGCAGGATGAGGTAGGCGGAGTGCGGCAGGCTGTCCTCGGTGGTGAGGACCGAGACGATCACCAGGGCCACCGCGGCCAGCGCGAACCCGAGGGCGGACCAGCGCAGTCGCCGGGAGAAGACCTTGGCGAGCGGGGCGCCCCGGCCGCCCATCCGGGTCGCGGGTCGGTCCGGGCCGGCCTGGCTGATCGCCTCCAGGACGACGGTCCCGCGCCCCTCGGCGGCGGCCACGGTCTGTTCGTCGGGCAGCAGTTGAGGCGCCTCGTCGCCGCTGCTGTCCGAACCCTCCGACCCCGCCGGGTCGTTGGTGGTGGAGGAGAGCAGCGCGAGGGTGCACAGACCCGGGTCGAGGTTCTCGCCGGGGCGCGGCGGCGGCCGTTCGGCGGCGCGCAGGAGCAGCCCCTCGGCCTGGATGATCTTGCTGCTGCCGGTGAGGGCGGTGGCGGCCAAAGCCGGGGCGGCGGTGTCGGCGTCGGACAGGACGGTGGTGGAGGCGTCCAGTAACGCCGGGTCGATGCCGGGCATGGCGACGGCCGCCGCCTGGTCGAGCAGCTCCTCCAGATGCTGCCCGAGCTTGCGGTTGTAGAGCCGGATCACCAGCCGCAGACGGGGGTTGAGGCGGCGGGCGGTCAGGGCGGCGCGGATGTTGCGCTCGTCGTCGTCGTAGACGAGCGCGAGGGCGGCGGCCCGGTCGACACCCGCCTCCTCCAGGACGTCGTCGGAGGGCTCGGGGGCCTCCATGATGCGGACGGCCTCGACTCCGGCGTTGGTGTCGCCGCTGCCGCCGCCGGCGGTCCCGTTGCCGTTGCCCGCGCGGTTCATCGCCGCCGACATCCGGCCGAACAGGGCCGCCGCCCGGCCCCGTTGGGTCAGCGGCGTCTCGGGGCTGTTGGCGTCCCGGCCCGGGGGCAGGAGCAGGGTGACCCGTTCCCCGTAGACGAAGCGCAGCTCCACGGCGAGCCGGCGCGCCAGGGCGTCGTCACCGCAGACGATCATGTGGCCGGCCGACGGCGGGCGTCCCGGCTGCTGAGGAAGTGGAGGCACGAAACCCAGCATGCCGTGGTCCTTCCGGCTCGGTCTTCCCGGTCAGTGTGGAGTGTTGGTGATCTTCGCATGGTGGTCCGGAACCGCCGGTCCGTCGAGCGCGCCCGCCCCCGGGCCCTGCCCCGGCTGCCCGCCCGCCGGCCCCGGGGGCCCGTCCACCGGCCCGTTCGGGCCGCCGGACGGGCCCAGGTGCCCGCCGGCCAGGAGGTGCCGGGGGTCCGCCGCGCGCCGGATCGCCGTCTCGACCGCCGCGATCCGGTCCGCGAGCAGGCCGAGCGCGGCCACCGCCCGGGTCATGGGGTCGCCGTCCGGGCCGCCGAGCGCCTGCGTGCGGACGTAGGACGCGGTGATCGCCGCCCACCGCTCCGCCTGGCCGGGGGTGAGCGTCCCGCGCAGCGCGGCCAGCTTGAGGAGGTTCGCCTCGGCCCCCGTGGTGAGCGTCTGGGCCTCGCCGGCGTAGTGGTCGTCGACGACGGCGGACAGCTCCTCGTCGTTCATGACGGGCACGATCCGCTCGGCGATCTTGTTCATGTTGCGGTAGGAGCCCTGGAGCCGGAACGGCGGTTCGGTGCGCGTGGCGTCGGTCCGCGCGGCCGAGGCGATGTACGCCGCGTTCACCGCGAGCACGGTGTCCCGGGCCGTGACCAGATGCCGCAGCACGGCCAGGACGCGGTCCAGTTCCGCCGCGCTGTACGGGTGTTCCAGGTGCTCCGCGTGGGCTGCCGGATCGCTGCCGCCGGCCAGGCGCACCAGCAGCGCCAGGTCGTCGCGGGACCGGGCCGCCAGCGGGGCGAGGACCGGGTTGGCCGTCAGGGCGTTCTCCACGAAGCTCAGCGCGAAGACGTCCTCGCGGCCGCTCAGCACCTCGCCGAGATTCCAGACGTCGGCCCGGTTGGCGAGCATGTCGGGGATCCGGAACCGCTCGCCGGACTCGGTGTACGGGTTGCCCGCCATGCACACCGCGAACCGCTTGCCCCGCAGGTCGTAGCTGCGCGGCTCGCCGTCCCGCACGCCCTCGATCCGGCGGGTGGCGTCGCACAACGGGATGAACTTCTGGAGCAGTTCGGGCGAGGTGTGCTGGATGTCGTCGAGGTAGAGCAGCGTGTTGTTGCCCGCCTCCAGTGCGAAGTTGATCTTCTCGATCTCCTGCCGGGCGGTGGCGCTCGGGGCCCGGTCCGGGTCGAGGGAGGTCACGTCGTGGCCCAGGTTCGGTCCGCTGATCTTGACGAGCACCATGCCGAGCCGGTCCGCGACGTACTCCATCAGCGTCGTCTTGCCGTAGCCGGGCGGCGAGACGAGCAGCAGCAGCCCCTGGGAATCGGTGCGCCGGTCGGCGTCGGCGGTGCCGAGCTGCTTGGCCAGGCTGTCGCCGATCAGCGGCAGGTACACCTCGTCGAGCAGCCGGTTGCGCACGAACGCCGACATCACGCGCGGCCGGTGGTCGTCCAGCCGCAGCCGTCCGCGCTCCGCGGTCACCAGGGAGGTGCGCAGCCGCTGGTAGGCGCGGAAGCCGGGCACGGTGACGTCGCGGAACTCGGCCGTCCGGGCCAGGAGTTCGTCGATCCGTACGGTGAGGGCCCCGCCCGCCACGCGCGGGTGGTCGCCGAGCAGGCCCTCCAGGCGCTCGGTGAGCGGCGCGTCGCACGCGTACCGCTCCAGCTCAGGGCAGAGCTCCACCGCCACGGCCTCCGCCAGGTCGCCGTCGCCGAGGCCGGCCCCGGTGGTCTCGGCGTACGGGGCGAGCCAGCCCTCCACGAGCTGCCGGCGCGCGGCCCGGTCGTCGCCCAGGGCCGCCAGGTCCTCGGCGTACGCGTCGGGGCCGACCGCGCGGTGGAAGGCCGCCAGGAAGGCGCGGACCGAGGAGCCCACGACGAACCCGGCGGGCCCGGTGGTCAGCTCCTCGAAGAGGTACGCGGCGACGGCGTGACCCGGCGCGGCCGGGGACGGGGAGCCGATCGCCGCCGCCCACTCCTCCCGGAGCCGCGCGATGGCCGGGGCCGACCCGAAGGTGTCGCGGGCGCGCGCCAGGGAGACCGCGCGCCTCGACCAGGACGTGCGCAGCGGCTCGTCCGCGTCGTACGCCCAGAAGTGCTGGGCCGCCGCGCGGACGGCGCTTCGGTGACGCAGCAGCCCCGCTTCCGCGTGCAGGCGCAGCAGCGCGGCGAGGATCGCGGCGGCGTCCTCGTCGTGGACGCCCCGGGTGTACCCCTCGTCGTACGCCTCCGCGGCCGACTCCCTGACCAGGCGGCGCAGTTCGGCCTCGGGGAGCGAGCCGAGGCGGACGGCCCCGTGCTCGTCGAGGAGCCGGGCGGCGAGGTGCTCGGCGCGGTAGACGGCGGCGTTCTCCGAGGGGAGCAGCTGCTCCCCGTACGGCCGGGCCGCCGCGAACGCCGGGTCGGTGACCGGGGCCCGGTAGTCCGTCCCGGTCAGCGCGAAGACGAGGCCCTCCCCGGAGGGCACGAGCGTCAGGTCGAACGGCTGGGTGTTCACCGCGAACCGGTGGCGGCCCAGCCTGATCACCGACCCGCCGTCCGCGTACAGCTCGGTGCGGTCGCGCAGGGCGCGCCCCGCCTCCTGCCGGGCCGCCTTCAGCCGCCCGTCCAGCTCCTCCGCCCGTACCGGGTCGCCCAGTTCGCGCAGCTCGTCGGCGGTCCGGCGGACCTTGGCGACCATCGGGTCGGAGGCGAAGTAGGTGTGGACGGCGTCGAGGTCCTCCAGCGAGGACACCCGCCGGGCGATGGTCTCCAGTACCCGGCCCGCCGACCCGGCCAGCCGCTCCGCGCGCCGCGCCCGTTCGTCCTGGAGGGTCTGCTTGCGCGCCGAGAACGCCTCGTACACCTCGGTGCGGCGCTCGGCCAGCTCGGCGAGGAAGTCGTCGAACTCCGCGAACCGCGACTCCAGGTTCTCCAGCTGGAGCAGCAGGCGGGCCAACTGGTCGTCGCAGCTCTCCGGGGTGCCGGCGGCGGCCAGCGCGCCCGTCACCGCCTGCCCGAGCAGCGCGAACTCGGCGGCGAACTCGGCCCGTCCCTCCTTCGACAGCAGCTCCCGGCGGCGCCCGTCGAGCGTGGCGCGGGCCCGGTTCGCCCCGCCCAGCACCTCCGCGATCCGCTCCAGGATCGACGTCCGCACGGTGGCGTCGCCGATGTCGAGACCGGCGACGACGTCCGTGACGGTGGTCAGCCCCTCCGTCATCGCGGACAGCCGGTCGCTCACGGCGGAAGAGTCCCGGACGGTCTCCAGCGCGCCCGCTTCGGCCACGAGCTCCGCGATCTCCCCGTGGTACCCGTCGAACGCGTCCTCGCGGGCGAGGAACGAAACGGCCCGCTGGGCGGCCGAGTCGATGTCGTCCCCGGTCCGGGCCGAGAGCTCCGCCACCCGCTCGACGTCGACGTACCGCATGTCGCCGACGGTCGCCAAGTGGCCCTGGGCCCGGCGCAGTTCCCTCAGCCGCTCGATCCAGGCGGACGCCGACCCGGGAGCCTCGCCGCGTACCCGGCGCACCAGCGCGGTGATGCGGGCGGTGGTCTCCTCCAGCGCCTCGGCGGCCCGCCGGGTCAGCTCCTGCACGGCGGTGAACTCCGCGAGCACCTGTTGCGCGGTGGCCCGCAGCTCGCGCAACGGCTCGTCGAGGGACCCCAGTTCGGGGTCGGACAGCCAGTGGTACCGGTCCTGGGCCCGGGCGCAGTCGGCCGCGAGCCGCCCGTAGACGGCGGTTGTCGGCGTCATGTCCCGTACGCCGTGGGCGAGGGCGAGACAGTCGGAGATCCCGCGCACCAGGTCGGCGTTGCCGGTCCGGGCGAGCGGCCCGGTCCCGGCGGGGCGGGCGGCGGCGTAGGTGTCGGAGACGTACGGGGTCGCCCAGCGCTGCAAGGGGTGCACGCGGGCGGGCCCGTCCGGACTGTCCCGGAGCAGGACCAGCGTCCCGTCGTCCAGCAGGGCGTGGCCGCGCCCGGTGAGCGGGGTGGCGACCTCCTGGCGGATCAGGTTGTAGGGCAGCAGGAGGGTGCGGAGCCCGTCGCGGGAGCGGAAGGCGTAGAGCACGTCCTCCCCGTTGGGCGAGCGGACCGCGCCCTCGAAGACCGGCTCGGTCAGCTCCTCGGCCGTGTCGAAGGTCTTCGCGGTGCCGGTGGTGAGGTAGTAGCCGCCGGGGAAGATGATCCCCTGGTCCTCGGGGAGCCGGTGGCAGGACGGGCCGATGCCGTCGAGCCGCTGGACGGTGGCGAGCAGCGAGTTGACGACCAGGTGCCGCCAGGCGTCCTCCTTGTACGGGCGCACGCGCAGCAGCACCAGCGGCCCGACCTCCGCGTACTCGACGTCCGCGTCGGCCAGCGACTGCAAGGGCTCGTCGACGGGCTCCTCGTAGATCCCGTCCGGCGATTCGGTGTCGTCGGCGACCTTGACGGTGAGGGTGCCGCCGAGCGTGTCGACGAAGAGTCCGCCGCCCTTGCCGACCGCGATGTGCGGATGGCGTCCCGGGACGTGGTCCTCGCGCCCCGTCGCGGTCCACGCGAAGTCGTGGGAGGGCGGGAAGACGTGGTCGCGCTCGCCCCGCGCGTCCAGGAACGCCCCCGGCGCCCCGTCCGGGCCCAGCGCCCAGCGCAGCACCCGGATGTCCTCGGCGCTCTCGCCGGTCCGGAAGACGGCGAGGAGCCTGCCGTCGACGCGGCGCAGGCGGAGGAGGCGGGCGTCGCGGAAGTAGCGGTGGAGGGAGGAGAACGCGCGGCGGAACCCGTCGTCTTCGAGGAGGGTGTCACCGTTCCCGGGCGCCTCGCCGTCCCCTTCCGCGTCCCGGACGAGGAGGACGTCGTCGACCCCGGCCTCCCCGCGAGCGCCCGGGCCGCGCTCGAACCCGAAGAGGAGCTTCCCGCCGACGGCGACGAGGTCACGGGGCACGGAGGCGTGCTCGGTGCGCACCTGCTCGGTGGCCAGCAGCCGCAGCCCGGTCGAGCCGAACTCCTCGGTCCGCCGTACGTTGAGCGCCTCGGCCCGCCGCACGAGCTCCCCGGCCTGCGCGGAGAGCCGCCGCCGCAGCACCTCGTAGGCGCCGGCGTCCACATCGCCCCGGCCGCCCTGCGGCCCCTGGGGCTCGGTGGCGGTGTCGGTGATGTCGCTGTCCATGCGTACGGCTCCCTCTGTGCTTCGTCATGTGCCGCGGACCCGGAGTGCCGGCCCGTCCGGCGTTCGAGGACGGAACCGTCGGGCTGGTGGGCCCGCTCCCGGCATGTGGGCCGGCTCCCGGGGTGTGGGCCGCTCCCGGCGCGCGGGCCGGCCCCGGAGATCCAGCCGGTTCGGCGTTCGAGGGCGGAGCCCCTGACCCGGAGGGGGTCCGCCCCTGACGGGTGGACCGGGCCCTGGTGCGCCCACCCCCGTGGGACGCACACCGGGACCTTCCGGCCCCCGGGTCAGGGGTTCCGTCCTCTCACGCCGGACGGGACGTGGTGGTGCGGGCGGTCCTACCCCTTCGCCCCGGCCCCGTTCAGCGACACCGCCCCGGGAGCCGGCTGCGTACCGGCCGCCGCGGAACCCACCGGCAGATCCGCGAGCCCCAGCTCCTTTGCCGCCGCCAGCAACTGCTCCACCTGGCCCGACGCCGCACCCGGCGCCCCCATCAGCCGCATCAGCAGCGCCGACACCGTCAGGTTCTGGACGTCACCCGTGGAGACCGACCCCAGCACCCGGCTCAGGTCGTCCGTGAAGGACGACGAACCGTCCAGCCACGGCCCCGCCAACGCCTGCGCGGTCGCCGAGTTGTCGACGAACCCGTCGACGGCCTTCCCGAGCGAGATCGAGGAGACGATCCGGTCGAAGAACATCGACTCGCCGCCGACGATGTCGATGTCCGCGTTCTCCAGGCCGGTCGCCAGGACCGTCGCCTGCGCCTCCGCGACCTGCCGCTGCACATCGAGACCGGCCAGCCGGATCTCCTTCTCCGCGTCGAGCCGCAGCCGGTACTCCTCGTGCCCGCGCGACGCCTCGTCCAGCGCCGCCATCGCGGCCGCCTTCTCCGTGAGCCCCGCGGCCTCCGCCTTCAGCTTCTCGCCGATGGCCGCCGCGTCGGCGGTCGCCTGGGCCTGTGTGCCCTCCGCCGTGGCGAGCGCCTTGAGCCGCGCGCCCTCCGCCTCGGCCTTGAGCCGGGCCGCCGTCGCCTCGGCCTCCGCGAGGCCCGCCTTCTCGGTGACGTCGGCCTCCGCTTCCCGCACCTGTACGGCGGCGAGTCCCGGGGCGGCCGTCTCGGCCTGGACGCCCTCGGCGAGCCGCAGCTTGGCCTGCGCGTCCAGGTCCGCGGTCTTGAGCCGCGCCTCGGCGAGCGTGAGCTGCTCGGCCGCCAGGTGCGCGGACGCCGCCTCCGCCGCCTCGGCCGCCTTGATGTCCTTGACCAGCTTCTCCTGGGCCTCGGCCTCGGCGGCGATGATGACCGACCTGCGGGCCCGCTCGGCGTCCTCGACGGCGCGCAGGGTGAGGATCGACTCCTCCTGCTCCGCGACCGTGCGGTCCACCGCGATCCGCTCCCGGATGACGTCGGCGACCTCGCGCCGCTCGGCCTCGACCTCCTTGGTGGCGGCGATCCGGTTCAGCTCGGTCTCGCGCTCGCGCCCGATGACCTCCAGCATCCGGTCCTTCTCGATGCGCTCGCTCTCGACGGCGATGACGCGCTCGCGGTTCTTCTGCGCGACGGCGATCTCCCGCGCCTGGTTCTCGCGCTGGATGCCGAGCTGCTCCTCGGTCTTGATGAACGCGGTCTGCGAACCGAGCCGCTCCTCCTCCTGCACCCGGGCGGTGGCCGCCTCCTCGCGGGCCCGCAGCGTCTCGACCTCGCGGCGCTGCTTGATCTCCGCCTCGGCCTGCCGGCGCTCCAGCTCCAGGATGGTCTCGCGGGCGTCGACGTTCTGGCGGGTGATCTCCTTCTGCTCGGTGCGCTGGAACTCGTTGGTCCGCACGTGCTCGATCGCCGTCAGTTCGGTGATCTTCCGGATGCCCTGCGCGTCCAGGATGTTGGCCCCGTCGAGCTGGGCCATCGGAGTCTGCTCCAGGAAGTCGATCGCGGCGTCGTCGAGGTGGTAGCCGTTCAGGTCGGTCCCGATGACCTGGATGATCCGGTCCCGGAACTCCTCGCGCTTGGTGTACAGGTCGACGAAGTCGAGCTGCTTGCCGACGGTCTTGAGCGCCTCGGAGAACTTCGCGGCGAAGAACTCCTGGATGGCGGCCTTGTCGCTGGCCCGCTGCGTACCGATGGACTGGGCGACCTTGATGACGTCCTCGACGGTCTTGTTGACCCGGACGAAGAACGTGATCTGGATGTCGGCGCGGATGTTGTCCTGGCAGATCAGACCCTCGCGTCCGGCGCGGTGGATCTCGATCTTCTTCACCGAGATGTCCATCGTCTCGGCCTTGTGGAGCACGGGCAGGACGACGGCCCCGGTGAAGGTGACGTCGACCTTCTTGGTCTTGGAGATGATCAGAGCCTTGCCCTGCTCGACCTTGCGGAACAGCCGGGTGATGACGAAGGCGATGGCGATGACGATGAGCAGGACAACGGCGATGAGCACGCCGATGCCCAAGGAGATGGCATCCATTGAAGAGTCCTTGGCGGCTTGTCGGTACGGAGAGGCACAAGCGAGGTGGAGGGGCGGCCCGCCCGTCACGGGGGCGGGCGCCCGGTGGGCGACGGCGGTGGTACCCGGGCTCGAAGCCGGTGGTTCGGCGGTCCTGTGGCCCGGCGTTCCTGTGGTCCAGCGGTCCGGCCGCACGAGCTGCCCGGAGGTCCCGCGGTCCGGTCGGTCCGTCCGGGTCAGCCGGCCGACCCGCCCGGCAGCTCGTGCGGCCGGCGGTTCGGGCCCGGATCGAGCGTCGCGTCGTAGGGCGAGACCCAGAAGAACTCGCCGTCCTCGTCGTACGCGTAGAGAAGTCCGGAGCCGCCCATGACGAGCGCCGCTTCCTCGGCGGCCGGCCCGGAGAGCCGGGAGGCGGCGGACGGGAACGGCTCGGCCGTGCGGACCTGCACGATGGCCGTCGACCCGTCGTGCGACACGACCTCGGCCTGGCCGAACTTCGCGGTGACGGAGCCGGTGCGGATCGTGCAGACGCTGCCGACGAAGTCCAGGCGGGATGGCGGAGGTTCCGCCGGGAAGTACCGGCGGAAGCGGTGGACGAGGAGGCGGACGGCCGCCCAGGCGAGGAGCAGCGACCCGGCGAGTACGGCGACGGCCAGCACGGCGCGGGTGGTGCCGCCGGTCTCGCTCCGGTGCAGCAAAACCGTGCCGGTCACGCTGCCGAACCAGGCGAAGACGACCAGCAGGGAGACGGTGACGGAGACCGGGACGCCGCCGAGACCGGCCGGTCCGGTGTCGAGGTCCGCGTCGAAGGAGTCGTGGCCGGCGGCCCCGGCGAGCACCAGCAGCCAGAAGCAGACGACGACCACCAGGGCGGCGCCGAAGACGACGGCGGGGAATCCGAGTGCCGCGCTCAGGAATTCGTCCATCGGTCCCACCCCCTGCGGTTCTGCGCACCGGCCCCGAGGCGGTGCGCGTCCGTGCGATTCGATACGGGGGCGGCCGCCGGTCGCCGGGCGGTTGACAGGCCGGGCGCGGCGGCCGGTTCGTCCCCCTCGGGACTCCTCGCGCCGGATTCCGGATCCCGGACCGTCCCCGATCCCCCGTGGACGGTCCGGGATCCGGCGCCCGGGGTCCCGGGTCCGGGAGGGGCTTTCGCCCCTCCGTTCCCCGTGCTCCCCCGTGTTCCCCCGTGTGCTTCCCCCGTGTTGTTGCTGACCTGATCCTGTCATCCGGGACCCGCGCAGCGCATTGCCGGAACCCGGCAATCTTTACGCTTCACTAATGCCGGGCACCGGCACTGCCCCGCGTGCGTTGGGGAAATGACAGGACTGTTGCAAGGCTGAAGGAGACTGCGTGGCCGAGCTGAGGATTCCCGAGGAAACACTGGGCAATTATGGCCATATTCTGGGTGAAGTCGCCCTTACCGGCCGTCGTCTGACCCGTGACGAACTGGAAGCTCGCCGTGCGCTGGGCCGTGCGGCGGCGGACGCGGGCCATCAGCTCCGCGCTCTGGTGACGATGCATCTGGCGCAGACCCGTGAAGCCTGGCCACGCGGGGCTGCCGGAAACTCCCCCGCCACGACCGACGCCGTCCTGGCCGCGGTGGAGCAGGCGGTCGACGCGTTCGCGGAAGGCTTCGAGCGGGCCCAACGCCTCACCGTACGGCGGGAGGAGGCGGCGCGCCGGGAGTTCATCGACGACCTGCTCTACGGCCGCAGCGACCTGGTCCGGCTCGCGGAGCGGGCGACCCGCTTCGGCCTGCGGCTCTCCCGGGCGCACGCGGTGGCGGTGGCCTCGGGCCCGGAGGCGTACACGGAGACGGACGCGGTGCCGCGCAGTGTGGAGGCGGCGCTGCTGACGCGGTTCAGCGGGCGCAAGATCCTGCTGACGACGAAGGACGGCCGGATCGTCTGCATCGCACCGGGCAGTCAGCCCGACGTCCTGCGCTACTTCGCCAAGCAGGCGCACGCGGCGACGGACGGCGGCCAGGTCGCGGTCGGCCGCCCGCACAAGGGTCCCGGCGGGGTGGTCCACTCGTACGACGAGGCGCTCGAAGCCCTCGACCTGGCGGACCGGATGGGCATGGACGAGCCCGTGCTGTACGCCTCGGACCTCATGGTCTACCCGGTGCTGACCCGGGACCGGCAGGCCATGTCCGACTTGGTGCGCAGCGAGCTGGGCCCGCTCCAGAAGGCGCGGGGCGGCGCGGAACCGCTGCTGAACACACTGGCGGTCTACTTCGACGCGGGATGTGTCGCCGCCGAGACCGCCCGCCGACTGGCGTTGAGCGTCCGGGCGCTGACGTACCGCCTGGAGCGCATCCACCAGCTCACCGGGTCCGACCCCTCGGACCCGATGCACCGCTACAGCCTGCAGACGGCGGTCATCGGGGCCCGGCTGCTGGACTGGCCGGCCAAGGAGCTGTGACGGACGGGTGCGGCGGCGTACCGGGGCGGGGGGTGTGGCCGGGGGTGCTCAGGGGTGACGCACCCCCGGCCTGCCGGTGGGGAGGGGACGCGGACCGGTGGTCGGCCGGACCGCGCGACCGCACCGGCGGTCCTGGTGGGCCCTACAGGTCGAACTCGTGCGGCGGCAGGTCGAGCGCGAAGCACGCCTCCCGCACGACGGCCTGCTCGGACGGGTCGAAGTCGCCGTCGGCGCCGCCGATGACGATGCCGATCTGGACCACGGCACGGGCCTCGGTCGGCTTCTTCTTCGCCTTGGCGATCTCCTGGAGGACGCTGACCTTGCCGAACGCGAAGTCGGCGGTGAGCTGGTCGACGTAGGCGTTGAAGCGGCGCTGCAGGTCGTCCGCGGGGAAGTTCCGCAGGACGTCGTTGGTCGAGATGAGCGTCGCGACGCGCTGACGCTCCGACGGGTCGATGGATCCGTCGGCGGCGGCGACGAGGGCGCACATGGCCATGCTCGCGTCCCGGAACGAACCCGACTTCAGGTCGTTCTTCTTCGCCTCCAGCTGCGCCTGCATCGACGACGCGGATTCTTTGATGCGATCCCACAGAGCCATGACGTCTCCCTACGTTGCGGTGCGAATCCGGACCGGAACCGGAACCCGCGCAACTCTACAGGCGTGTAGATGTCGATGTCGGGGTCCGGGGTCTCCTCACGACGAAGCCCCCGGACGCCGTGGGGCGTCCGGGGGCTTCGTCGTGGGCCGGGAGCGGCGGGGGCGGGTGGCTACTCGCGCTTCTCGACCGCCGGTTCGGGAGTGAGGTCGTCGTGCGACGGCAGCCGGCGCTCGGGCGCGGACTTCGCGACGGGCTCCTGTTCCGCGTCGCCCGTGACCTTGTCCTTCCCGGCCCCGTCGCCGCCGCCGCGCCGGGCCTCGATCTTCGCGGCGATGGGCTGCGTCCACCGGGCGGTGAGCGGGCCGACGATGACGAGGATCAGGACGTACGCCGTCGCGATGGGACCGATGCGCGGCTCGGTGGCCACGGCCAGACCGGCGATGACGATGGAGAACTCACCGCGCGCCACGAGCGTGCCGCCCGCGCGCCAGCGACCGCGCGAGCCGACCCCGGCACGGCGGGCCGCGTAGTAGCCGGTGCCGATCTTGGTGAAGGTGGTGATGATGGCCAGCAGGGCCGCGGGCAGCAGCACCGGCGGGATGTCGGCCGGGTTCGTGGAGAGCCCGAAGAAGACGAAGAACACGGCGGCGAACAGGTCCCGCAGCGGGGTGAGCAGCTTGCGGGCGCCCTCGGCGACCTCGCCGGAGAGCGCGATGCCGACGAGGAACGCGCCGACGGCCGCGGACACCTGGAGCTGCTGGGCGACACCGGCGACCAGGACGGTGAGGCCGAGGACGACCAGGAGCAGCATCTCCGGGTTGTCGGAGGAGACCGCGCGGCTGATCAGACGGCCGTGGCGGAGCGCCAGGTAGAGGACCAGCCCGACGGCCCCGAGCGCGATGACGAGCGCGAGGCTGCCGCCGGCCAGGCTGACTCCGGCGAGCATGGCGGTGAGCAACGGCAGGTAGATCGCCATCGCCAGGTCCTCCATGACGAGGACGCCGAGGATGACGGGGGTCTCCCGGTTGCCGAGCCGGCCGAGGTCGGTCATGACCTTGGCGATCACCCCGGACGAGGAGATCCAGGTGACCCCGGCGAGCGCGACGGCCCCCACGGGCCCCCAGCCGAGGATCAGGGCGGCGACGGCGCCGGGCGTCGCGTTGAGGAAGAAGTCCACGGCGCCCGAGGGGTATTGCGTCTTGAGACTGGTGACCAGTTCGGACGCGCTGTACTCGAGGCCCAGCAGCAGGAGCAGCAGGATGACGCCGATCTCGGCGCCCACCATGGTGAATTCCTCGCTGGCGTCGAGCGGGATCAGCCCGCCGTGCCCGAACGCCAGCCCGGCGAGCAGGTACAGGGGGATGGGGGAGAGCCCTATCCGCCCGGCGAACCGCCCCACGAGCCCCAGCCCGAGGATGACGGCCCCCAACTCCACCAGCAACGCAGTCGTGTCATGCACGGTCAGCCCTCCGCAATGATCTCGGAGAGCGCGTCCACGCCCTCACGCGTACCGACGGCGACGAGTGTGTCCCCGATGGCCAGTCGAAAATCCGGTTCCGGCGACGGGTGCGCGCTGTGGGTGCGCAGCACCGCCACGATGGACGCCCCGGTCCGGGTCCGTGCCCGCGTCTCCGCCAACAGCCGCCCGCCGTAGGGGGAGCGGGACCCGAGCGGGATGTGCTCGGTGACGAGGTCGATGCCCTCGGTCCGTACGGCGTCGATCGGCGCCGGATCGATGAGGTGCGCGAGGGCGGTGGCCTCGGTCGTCGTCAGGGGGACGGACAGTTGGCACGCATCAGGATCGTCCTGTTCGTAGAACCCGATGAACCGGCGGCCGTCGTGGTGGACGACGACCGAGATGTGCTGGCCCGTCTCGGTCGTGAAGTCGTACTGAGCACCCACTCCGGGCAGTGACGTACGGCGGGTTCCCATGGCTTCCTCCCGAGACGTGCGGCGGCGCGCGCGCACTTGGCGATCTCTTTATCCGGCCATTACCTTATCGGGCGGCGAAAAACCGTCGAGGGTCGTCAGGACGGGGACGCCAGCAGCTCCAGGGCTTCTTCCCAGGGGAAGGCTGCGGATTCCCCGGACTTGGGCGTGTGCGGTGCGCGGGCACTCACCCGGACCCCCATGCTCCGCAGCCGGGCCAGGCTCTCCGCGTACGCGGGGTGCCGGGCGAGGTGCGCGTTCACGGCCGGGAGCACACAGGTGGGCACGCCGAGCCCGTACGCCTCGCAGAGGATGCCGAGGGCGAGGGTGTCCGAGATCCCGGCCGCCCACTTGTTGACGGTGTTGAACGTGGCGGGCGCGACGGCGATGGCGTCCGGATCCGGGAACGGGCGGGGGTCGCCCGGGGCGCGCCACCCGGAGCGGATCGGATATCCGGTCCGCGCCTCGACGGCCGCCGCGTCGAGGAAACCGAGCCCCTGCGGGGTGGCGACGACGCCGACGTCCCAGCCGGCGTCCCGGGCCGCGACGAGGAGCCGGTCGACGTCACGGGCGACGCCGGCCGCGCAGACGACGACGTACAGGAACGGCTTCCGGTCGGGCTGATCGCTCATGGGCTCCCCTGGTGAACGCTGAGGCGGTGCGGCTCAGCAGCGTACGGGGGGGCGGGAGACGATAGTGGGGGGAGAGACCCGCGGACGCTGTCGGACCGATGAGTTGAGGCGGCGATCCCGGTCCTACGACGGAGAACCCCAGAGCACGGAGCACAGGAGGACGGACGGCATGACGCAACTTCTGCGAGTTCAGAACTTCACGGTGTCGAGCGACGGCATCGCCGCCGGTGAGGACCAGACGCTGGAGCGGCCGTTCGGCCACGTCGACCCGGGCCGCCTCTTCTCCTGGGCGGGCGCCACGGCGAGCTGGCCGAACCGCACCGATCCGGGCGGGACCCGCGGCCTGGACGACTACTTCACACGGGACTTCGCGCAGAACATCGGGGCGGAGATCATGGGCCGCAACAAGTTCGGACCGCAGCGCGGCCCGTGGGAGGACCACGCGTGGCAGGGCTGGTGGGGCGACGAACCCCCCTTCCACACCCCGGTGTTCGTGATGACCCACCACACGCGCCCCTCGTTCACGCTCTCCGACACCACGTTCCACTTCGTCGACGCCGACCCTGCGACGGTCCTGGACCGGGCACGGGAAGCGGCGGACGGCAAGGACGTCCGGCTCGGCGGCGGCGTCACCACGATCCGCGAGTTCCTCGACGCCGACCTGATCGACACCCTCCACGTGGCGGTCGCCCCGGTGAAGCTGGGCACCGGCCTGCACCTGTGGGACTCCCCGGACGACCTGCGCGACCGCTACCACCTGGACGTCGTCCCGAGCCCGAGCGGCATGACGCACCACCTGTTCTGGAGGAAGTGACGGCGGGGGGCCCGCTGGTTCCGAGAGACCCCCGGCGGGGCCGCCGCCGGGGATCGTGGACGGCCGATCGGGTCGTCGTCCGCGTGGGGAACCGCCGGGCCCCGGCCCCGCGGGCGTGGGTGAGGAGCCTGGCCGGCCGCGGGGGGACTACCCCCGCCCCACCACCACCCCCGCCCGGTCGACGCACAGCACGTCCACCGCGACCGGCGCGCCCCGCAGCACACTCAGGGCCTCCTCGCGGGCCCGGGCCGCCACCAGGTCGCCCAGGGGAACGCCCGCCGCCTCGCACAGGCGCAGCGCCTCCAGGCCCGTGTTGGCGGTGGCGATCCGGGAGGCCAGTTCCTCGTTCGCGCCGCCCGTGCGGGCCAGGGCGGCCAGGAAGGGCTTGTCGACCTGGGAGCGGGCCGAGTGGAGGTCCAGGTGGCCCGCCGCGAGCTTGGAGAGCTTGGCGAAGCCGCCGCAGACCGTGAGGCGGTCGACCGGGTGGCGGCGTACGTACTTCAGGACCGCGCCCGCGAAGTCCCCCATGTCCAGCAGCGCGATGTCCGGCAGACCGTACTCCGCCACCACCGTCCGCTCCGACGTCGAGCCCGTGCAGCCCGCCACGTGCGTCAGGCCCGCCGCCCGCGCCACGTCCACGCCCCGGCGGATCGAGTCGATCCAGGCCGAGCAGGAGTAGGGGACGACCACGCCCGTCGTGCCGAGGATCGACAGGCCGCCCAGGATGCCCAGGCGCCCGTTCCACGTCGAGCGGGCGATCTCCTCGCCGTGGTCGACCGAGACCGTGACCTCCACGTCCCCCGTCCCGCCGTGCTCCGCCGCCACCCGCTCCACGTGCTCGCGCATCAGCCGGCGCGGCACCGGGTTCACCGCGGGCTCCCCGACGTCCAGCGGCAGACCGGGGAGGGTGACCGTACCCACGCCGGGGCCCGCCCGGAACACCACACCGGAGCCGGGCGGCAGCTTCCGTACGGTCGACCGCACGAGCGCCCCGTGCGTCACATCGGGGTCGTCGCCCGCGTCCTTCACCACCCCGGCGCTCGCCCCCTGCGCCGTCAGCTCCTCCACCGCCAGCGCGAACGCCGGTGACTGGCCCTTCGGCAGGGTGATGGTCACCGGGTCCGGGAAGTCGCCGGTCAGCAGTGCCGTGTACGCGGCCGTCGTCGCCGCCGTCGCACAGGCGCCGGTCGTCCAGCCGGGGCGCAGACCGGTGTGTTTGAGTTGGGCACTGCGACCGCCCTTCGCCTCAGCGTTCATGAGAAGAGTCCGTTCCGATGCCTGTGCCGCTTGTGCATGTTCTCGTCCTGGGGGGCACGACCGAAGCGCGCCGGCTGGCCGAGAACCTCGCCGCTCCCGCCCCGGGCTTCCCCCTCCGCTTCCGGGTCACCACCTCGCTCGCCGGCCGCGTCGCCGCCCCCCGGTTGCCGCCGGGTGAGGTCCGCGTCGGCGGGTTCGGAGGCCCCGAGGGGCTCGCCGCCTGGATGCGTGAGCACGGTGTGGACGTCCTCGTCGACGCCACCCACCCCTTCGCCGCGACCATGAGCCGGAACGCGGCCGAGGCCGCCGCCCTGGCCCATGTTCCCCTCCTCGCCCTCCGCCGGCCCGGCTGGGTCGCCCAGGACGGTGACCGCTGGCACTCCGCCGGATCGCTGGAGGAGGCCGCCGGGCTTCTCCCCGCACTCGGCGAGCGGGTCTTCCTCACCACCGGGCGGATGGGGCTCGCCGCCTTCGCGGGAGCGGGCACGGACGCGCTGTGGTTCCTCGTGCGGTCCGTCGACGCTCCCGAGCCGCCCTGCCCGGCCCGGATGGAGGTGCTGCTGGACCGGGGGCCGTTCGACCTCGACGGCGAGCGGGAGCTCCTGCGGCGTCACCGCATCGACGTCCTCGTCACCAAGGACAGCGGCGGGGACGCCACCGCCCCCAAGCTCACCGCCGCCCGCGAGGCCGGGATCCCCGTCGTGGTCGTCCGGCGGCCACCGGTACCGCAAGGGGTGCCGGTGGCCCGTACGCCCGACGAGGCCGCCCGCCGGGTCCGCCGGCTCTACGCCTCCGGGTAGCGGCGCGGCGTCCAGACGATGCCCCGGCCGCCGTCCTCGCCCCGCCGCACCCACCGCGTCTGCGACGAGCCGACGATCAGCAGCGTCCGCATGTCCACCTCCGCCGGGTCGACGTCGGCCAGCCGCACCGTGCGCACGCTCTCCGCCGGGCCGCCCACATCGCGCGCCAGCACCACCGGCGTGTCCGGCGAGCGGTGCTCCAGGAGCAGGTCGCGGGCCTTGCCGACCTGCCACGTACGGGACCGGGAGCCCGGGTTGTACAGGGCCAGCACCAGGTCCGCCGAGGCCGCCGCGCGCAGGCGCTCCGCGATGACCTCCCACGGCTTGAGCCGGTCCGAGAGGGAGATCGTGGCGTAGTCGTGGCCGAGCGGCGCGCCCGCGCGGGCGGCGGCGGCGTTGGCCGCGGTGACGCCGGGCAGCACCCGGACGGGGACGTCCGCGTAGGCGTCCTGCGAGGCCACCTCCAGGACCGCCGTCGCCATCGCGAAGACCCCGGGGTCGCCGCCCGAGACCACCGCGACCCGGTGGCCCCGTCGGGCCAGGTCCAGGGCGAACTCCGCCCGCTCCGACTCCACCTTGTTGTCCGAGCCGTGCCGCGCCTGGCCGGGCCGGACCGGCACCCGGTCCAGATAGGTCGTGTAGCCGATCACGGCGTCGGCGGCGGCGAGGGCTCCGCGGGTCTCCGGCGTCAGCCACAGCGGGCCCGCCGGGCCGGTGCCGACCACGACGACCTCCCCGGACGCCGACGGGGCGGGGCGCGGTGCGTCGACCCGGCTCGGCAGCACCGCCACCGAGAAGTACGGCACCGACTCCGGGTCGATGTCCGCCAGGTCGCCGGTGCGCTCCCCGGCCATCGTCGCCCGCTCCACGTACCGCGCCTCCGGCAGCCTCCCCGACGCCTCGAACGCCCCGCGCACCGCCGGGAACGTCCGCCCCAGCTTCATCACCACCGCCGTGTCCGTCGCGGCGAGACGGGCCGTCAGCTCCTCCTCCGGGAGGGTGCCGGGCAGGATCGTGAGGATCTCCTCGCCCTCGACGAGGGGGGTGCCGAGCCGGGCGGCGGCAGCACTCACGGAGGTGACACCCGGGATGACCTCGGTGGGGTAGCGGTCGGCCAGCCGCTTGTGCATGTGCATGTAGGAGCCGTAGAACATCGGGTCGCCCTCGGCGAGCACCGCCACCGTGCGGCCCGCGTCCAGGTGCGTCGCGAGGCGGGCCGCGGCCTCCTCGTAGAACTCCTCCAGCGCGCCCCGGTAACCGCCCGGGTGGTCCGTGGTCTCCGTCGTGACGGGGTAGACCAGGGCCTCCTCGATGTGGTCGGGCCGCAGGTGGGCGGCGGCGATGGAGCGCGCGATCGAGCGGCCGTGCCGGGCGCTGTGGTAGGCGATCACGTCGGCGTCGCCGATGGCCCGGACGGCCCGCAGCGTCATCAGGTCCGGGTCGCCGGGGCCGAGCCCGACCCCGTAGAGACGGCCCGTGCCGCCGCTGGACTCGCTCATCACTACTCTTCCTCGCTCGCGATGGCGTTGAGCGCCGCCGCCGCTATCGCGCTGCCGCCGCGCCGGCCCCGGACGATCAGGTGTTCCAGGCCCGAGGGGTGCTCGGCCAGCGCCTCCTTGGACTCCATCGCGCCGACGAAGCCGACCGGGACGCCGATCACGGCGGCCGGGCGCGGGGCGCCCTCCTCGATCATCTCCAGCAGCCGGAACAGGGCCGTCGGGGCGTTGCCGACCGCGACCACCGCCCCCTCCATCCGGTCCCGCCACAGCTCCAGGGCCGCGGCGCTGCGCGTCGTCCCCATCTTCGCGGCCAGCTCCGGCACGGACGGGTCGGACAGCGTGCACACCACGTCGTTGTCCGCGGGCAGCCGCTTGCGGGTGACCCCGCTGGCCACCATCGCCACGTCGCAGAGGATCGGTGCGCCGGCGCGCAGGGCGGCGCGGGCGTCGGCCACGGCGTTCGGCGAGAAGGCGAGGTCGCGCACGAGATCGACCATGCCGCAGGCGTGGATCATCCGGACGGCGACCTGGCTGACGTCGGCGGGCAGCCCGGCGAGATCCGCCTCCGCGCGGATGGTGGCGAAGGACTGGCGGTAGATCGCCGGTCCGTCCTTCTCGTACTGGTGCACAGTGCTGTCGCTTTCTTCTGCCGGTTGCTGGGGGAGGGGAAGCTGGGGGAGCGGGCTCAGGCGCGGGCCGCGGCCACCGCCGCGGCGAGTTCCGCCGGGTCGTTCCGGACCGCCGCCCGGGGGTCACGGTGTTCGCCCCGTACGTGCGCGACCCGGTGCCCGTCGGGGGTGGCCACCACGTCGATCCACTCCCCGTGGGGGTGGCCGCAGCGGCGTTCGCAGCCGGACCAGTACACAGGGAGCCGCCCGACCGGTCCGACGGCGGCCCCCGCTTCGGCCCGTACGTCGGACAGGGACTTCGCGCAGCCGGGGTGGCCGATGCACGCGCCGACCCCGGCCCACGGGGAGTCGGGGGCGGTGATCAGCCCGGCCGCCGCCAGCGCGCCGAGCGCGTCCGCCGCGTCCTTTGGCCGCCGGAACGCCCCGGGGACGACGATCCCGCGCCACGGGGTGAGCCGCAGCTCGTCGCCGTGCCGGCGGGCCGTTTTGGTGAGCAGCCGCCACTGGGCGGGGGTGAGCCGCCCGAGGGGCACGTCGACGCTGATCGCGTCCGGGGAACCGTGCGGGCCCGGGGCGGGCGGAGCCGCCGTACGCGGGCGGGGGCGGCGGACGGCCGGACCCGCCGCCCCGGCGGTCCGGACCAGCTCGGCCCGCACGTCGGCGCCCACCGCGGCCCTCACCTCGTCGGGCAGGTCCTTCACGCGCCACGCACCCGAATCCCGGGCGGCCCGCAGGAACGTCCCGGCGGCCAGGAGCGCGGCGCGCGGGCCGTCTCCGGCCGGTATCCGGAACACCTCGTCCTCGGCCCCGATCCGCAGGAGGCAGCCGTCGCCCGCCGCGATCAGGGTCACGTCCGCGCCCAGCGCGTCCACGTCACCGCGGCCGTCGTCCAGGGCGAACAGGAAGCGGCCGGAGAGCGACGCGGCGGCGGCCGATCCGCAGACCAGGCCGTCCAGTTCGGACAACCAGCCGCTGAGCGCGGGTGATCCGTCGAGACCGGCGAGCGGTGAGGCCACGATGTTGCGGGCCCGCTCGTGCGCGGCGGACGGCAGCAGCCCGGCGGCGGTGAGCAGCTCGGCGAGAGCGCCGCCGCACGCCGCGTCGAGGCCGCGCAGCTGGACGTTTCCCCGCGAGGTGAGATGCAGCTCACCGTCCCCGAACCGTTCGGCCGCGGCGAGCAGCGCGTCCGCCCGGTCCGCGCTCAGCACTCCGCCGGGCACCCGGACCCGGGCCAGCGCACCGTCGTCGGCCCGGTGCAGCCGCAGCGTCCCCGGGCAGGCGTCGCCGCCGCCGCGGAGGGCCGGGCCGCCCGCGGAAAGGGGCGAGGGGGCGGAATCGGGCATGGCGGCGAGCATACCGACCGGGCCGGTCCCGGCGAGGGGCCCGCCGCTGTGACCTGCGGGACAGGGGCCCGGACCGCCACGCCGCGGCGGGTGGGACCGGGCTCCGGCCCCCGGCGACGCGACGCGGGAGAGAGCCCCGGCCCCGCACTCCGACCTGCGGCGCGGGGAATCCCGGCGGCTCACCTCACCGCCCCGCAAACAGTGATCACCACCGCACCCACGCCCCCTGCCCCGTCCCCACCCCCGCCGCTTAGGATGCAGACGGTGGTCCGTTCAGGCCGCCATCGCCAGACGGCGACAGGGGAGGAAGCCCGGTGAGATTCCGGCGCGGTCCCGCCACTGTGAGTCCGGCCGCCGCCACCACCGGCTGCCGGACGAGTCAGGAACTCCCTTCTTCGAGCGCCCGGTAGCCACCGGACCGCCCGGAGAGACCCTCCGACACCCGCCCGGGGCGTGGACACCCCGAGGAAGGCCTGACGCAGCATGATCCTGCTCCTGTCGACGTCCGACACCGACCTCCTGAGCGCCCGCGCTTCCGAGGGACCCGTCAGCTACCGCTACGCCAACCCCTCCCGCGTCGACCTCGGCGGACTGCCGGAGCTGCTGGACGGCGTCGACCTCGTCGTCGTGCGCCTCCTCGGCGGCGTACGGGCCTGGCAGGAGGGGCTCGACGCGGTGCTGGCCACCGGCCGCCCGGTCGTCGTGCTGACCGGTGAGCAGGCCCCCGACGCCCAGCTGATGGCCGCCTCCACCGTGCCGATCGGCATCGCCGCCGAGGCACACGCCTACCTCGCGCACGGCGGGCCCGCCAACCTGGAGCAGCTGGCCCGGTTCCTCTCCGACACCGTGCTCCTGACCGGCCACGGCTTCGAGCCGCCCGCCCCGGCCCCCGCGTGGGGCCCGCTGGAACGGGAGGCCCGGGAGGTCGCCGAGGGCGCCCCGACGGTCGCCGTCCTCTACTACCGCGCCCACCACATGAGCGGGAACACCGCGTTCGTCGACGCGCTGTGCACGGCGGTCGAGGACGCCGGGGGCCGCCCGCTCCCGCTGTACGTCGCCTCGCTCCGCACCCCGGAGACCGAGCTGATCGACGAACTCCGCACCGCCGACGCCATCGTCACCACCGTCCTCGCGGCGGGCGGCACCAAGCCCGCCGAGGCCTCGGCCGGCGGCGACGACGAGTCGTGGGACGCGGGCGCGCTCACCCAGCTCGACGTGCCGATCCTCCAGGCGCTCTGCCTCACCAGCCCGCGCAGCGCCTGGGAGGAGAACGACGAGGGCGTCTCCCCGCTGGACGCGGCCACCCAGATCGCGGTGCCGGAGTTCGACGGCCGCCTGATCACCGTCCCCTTCTCCTTCAAGGAGATCGACGAGGACGGGCTCCCGGCGTACGTCGCCGACGCCGAGCGCGCGGCCCGGGTCGCCGGGATCGCCGTACGGCACGCGAAGCTGCGGAACATCCCGAACGCGCAGAAGAAGATCGCGCTCGTGCTCTCCGCCTACCCGACCAAGCACTCCCGCATCGGGAACGCGGTCGGCCTCGACACCCCCGCCAGCGCCGTCGCCCTGCTGCGCCGGCTGCGCGCCGAGGGGTACGACTTCGGCCCGGAGGCCGACATCCCGGGGCTGGTCTCCGGCGACGGCGACGAGCTGATCTACGCCCTGATCGACGCGGGCGGCCACGACCAGGAGTGGCTCACCGAGGAGCAGCTGGCGAAGAACCCCGTCCGCATCCCGGCCGCCGACTACCGCCGCTGGTTCGCCGAGCTCCCCCAGGAGCTGCGGGAGCCGGTGGAGGAGCACTGGGGCCCGGCGCCCGGCGAGATGTTCGTCGACCGGTCCGCCAACCCGGAGGGCGACATCGTCCTCGCGGCCCTGCGGCGCGGCAACCTCCTCATCCTCATCCAGCCGCCGCGCGGCTTCGGCGAGAACCCGATCGCGATCTACCACGACCCCGATCTCCCGCCGTCCCACCACTACTTGGCCGCCTACCGCTGGATCGCCGCCGCCGCCGAGGACAACGGTTTCGGCGCGGACGCCATGATCCACCTGGGCAAGCACGGCAACCTGGAGTGGCTGCCCGGCAAGAACGCGGGCCTCTCCGCCGCCTGCGGCCCCGACGCCGCCCTCGGCGACCTCCCCCTCGTCTACCCGTTCCTGGTGAACGACCCGGGCGAGGGTACGCAGGCCAAGCGCCGCGTCCACGCCACGCTGATCGACCACCTCGTCCCGCCGATGGCCCGCGCCGACAGCTACGGCGACATCGCCCGCCTGGAGCAACTGCTCGACGAGCACGCCCAGATCGCCGCCATGGACCCGGCGAAGCTGCCCGCGATCCGCGCGCAGATCTGGACGCTGATCCAGGCCGCGAAGCTCGACCACGACCTCGGGGTGGCGGACCGCCCGGAGGACGAGGGCTTCGACGACTTCATCATGCATCTCGACGGCTGGCTCTGCGAGATCAAGGACGTCCAGATCCGCGACGGCCTGCACGTCCTGGGCAACCCGCCCGCCGGGAACGACCGGGTCAACCTGGTCCTCGCGGTGCTCCGCGCCCGCCAGATCTGGGGCGGCACGGCATCCCTCCCCGGCCTGCGCGAGGCGCTCGGCCTCGACGAATCGGCGGCCACCCGCACCGCCGCCGACGAGATAGAGGAGCAGGCGCGCGCCCTGGTCCAGGCGATGGACGACGCGGACTGGAACCCGGAGGCCGTGGCCGGGGTCGCCGCGGGCCTCCCGGACGCGGTGGCCGACATCCTCACCTTCGCGGCCACCGAGGTCGTCCCGCGCATGGCGGCCACGACCGACGAACTCACCCACGCCGTGCACGCGTTGAACGGCGGCTTCGTCCCCGCGGGCCCGTCCGGCTCCCCGCTCCGCGGCCTGGTCAACGTGCTCCCCACGGGCCGCAACTTCTACTCGGTGGACCCGAAGGCAGTCCCGTCCAAGCTGGCCTGGGAGACGGGCCAGGCCCTGGCGGAATCGTTGTTGACCCGCTACCGCACCGACAACGGCGACTGGCCCACCTCGGTCGGCCTCTCCCTCTGGGGCACCAGCGCGATGCGCACGGCGGGCGACGACATCGCCGAGGCGTTCGCGCTGCTCGGCATCCGCCCCGTCTGGGACGACGCCTCGCGGCGGGTCACGGGCCTGGAGCCCATCCCGTACGAGGAGTTGGGCCGCCCCCGCATCGACGTCACGCTCCGCATCTCGGGCTTCTTCCGCGACGCGTTCCCGCACACGGTCGGGCTGCTCGACGACGCCGTACGGCTGGCCGCCTCGCTCGACGAGCCGGCCGAGCGCAACTACGTACGGGCGCACACCCAGGCCGACCTGGCGGAGCACGGCGACGAACGGCGGGCCACCACCCGCATTTTCGGCTCCCGCCCCGGCACGTACGGCGCCGGCCTCCTCCAGCTCATCGACTCCCGCGACTGGCGTACCGACGCCGACCTCGCCGAGGTCTACACGGTCTGGGGCGGCTACGCCTACGGCCGTGAGCTGGACGGCCGCCCGGCCCGCGAGGAGATGGAGAGCGCCTACAAGCGCATCGAGGTCGCCGCGAAGAACACCGACACCCGCGAGCACGACATCGCGGACTCGGACGACTACTTCCAGTACCACGGCGGCATGGTGGCCACCGTGCGCGCGCTCAAGGGCAGCGCCCCGGAGGCGTACATCGGCGACTCCACCCGCCCCGAGACCGTCCGCACGCGCACCCTGGTCGAGGAGACGTCCCGCGTCTTCCGCGCCCGCGTCGTCAACCCCAAGTGGATCGAGGCCATGCGCCGCCACGGCTACAAGGGCGCGTTCGAGCTGGCGGCCACCGTCGACTACCTCTTCGGGTACGACGCCACGACCGGCGTCGTCGCCGACTGGATGTACGACAAGCTCACCGAGACGTACGTCCTCGACCCGGAGAACAAGCAGTTCCTCCAGGAGGCCAACCCCTGGGCCCTGCACGGCATCGCGGAACGCCTCCTGGAGGCCGAGTCGCGCGGCATGTGGGCCAAGCCCGACCCGGCGGTGCTGGACGCGCTGCGCCAGGTGTACCTGGAGACGGAGGGCAACCTGGAGGGCGAGGACTGACCCCGTCGTATTTCTTCCGCCTTCTTCCGCCGGCCCCTGCCCCGGACCGCCCCCGCCCGGCACAATCACGGGCATGGGGACAACGGGGCAGGGGCCGGCCGGACAGCAGGAGGCCGCGGAGGCCAACAGGTCGGCTGCGCAAGGGCGTTCGGTCGTACGCGGCATCCTCGCCGGGCTACGCCTGACGGTCACATCGGGGGCGGCCGGGGCGGCGGTCGCGGCCCTCGTGGTCGGCGTGATCCTGGAGCGGGTCCCGGTCTTCCTCTCCGGCGGCGGAGTCCTGGTCCTCCTGGTCCTGATCGGCTTCGTCGCCGGCCGGCGGTCCCCGGGCCCCGGTGAGCCGCCGGCCACCCGGACCGCCCTCGCCCGGATCGAGGACCTGCGGGCGACGAGCGGCGAAACGGCCGACGTACCGGTGAGGTTCCGGCTGACGGTGGCGCCGGAGCCGGAGGACGGCCGGCCGGCGTACCGGGTGAAGATCGACCAGCACATCAACCTGGTCGACCTCCCCGTCTACCGGCCGCGCTCCATCGCCGTCGTGGAGTACCGCCCGGACGAGCCCTGGGACGTGCGGATCGTCACCCGCCCGACCCCGGAGTGGACCCGCCGGGCCGAGGAGGCGGAGATCGACTCCGCGCCCGAGTCCACACGGGTGGTGAACCCGGGTCCGAGCGAGGGCTCCTGGTGCGTGCTGGTGCTCGTCACGTTCCTCGCGGGCGCGGCACTGGTGGTGCTCCTGTTCCGGGCGGACCTGTTCACGACCGAGGACGGTTCCGGGGCCTCGCCGCGGCAGCCGTCCGTCACCTCCTCCGCCTCCTCCTCCCGGACGTTCACCACGTCCACCACCGTCTCTGGCCCCTCCTCCTCGCTCCTGGTGCTGGGCCGGATGCGGCAGACGGCCACGGAGCTGGAGGCCAAGGCGGGCGCCTCGGAGGTCACCGCGATCGTCATCCAGGAACGCCGCATGGAGATCCGCGGCGACTCCGCCCGCCCGCCCGGCGAGACGCTGCACCTCCAGATGCTCCCCTACGAACTCTTCCCCGCCCTGGTCCACGAGGCCCGCACGACCCTGGGCGTCCGCGCCCCGGAAAGCTGGCGGATCGACGTGACGCCCGGCGCGGGCACGGCTGCCGGCCCCCGGATCCGCGTCACCGTGACCGGCGAGGAGGGCACCGCCCACCTCGACGCGGACGCGACGGCCCGGATCGTGGACCGGCGGCCGGCGGGAGAGACGGCGAAGGGCCGCTGACGCGGGGCGATCCGCCTCTCCACAGGTCGTACGCATCTGCTTGGTACGTTGCCCACCGGTGACTGCCGAGCAAGGGGGAACGCTTGTGGCATGGGACGAATGGGAGCGGCTGAAGCAGGACGCCTCCCAGCGGCAGGACGTCGGGATGCGGCTCAACCAGTACCCGGCGGGTGACGGGTCCGGTCCGGCCACGAGTGGCGTCACCGGCGGGGTGAAGTCCACCAGGAAGGCGTGGAACGACGCCGGCGCGGGCGTCGGGTCACTGCGGGAGAACATCGACCGGGCCGTGGGCAAGCTCCAGGACGGGCAGAAGGGCCTCGGCGCGGGAGAGGGCTGTCTGACCGCGGGGGCCCAGACAACGGTGCACGCTTCGTGGGACCGCTACGTCAAGGCGCTCGGCAAGCGCTGTGACAGCGTCAAGGGCGTCCTGGAAAAGACCGGGCACGACCTGCTGACGACCGACGAGGCCGTGAAAGCGGAGCTGAACAGCATCAGGACGGCGCACGCCGACACCGCCGCCGTCGGCGGCCGGGACACGGGGCGGTGACGGGGCCGTGAACCTCACGACGCTCAAGCAGCTCGAGCCGTCCGAGTGGGAGGAGGCGGCCGACGGATACCGCTCCACCGGCGACATGGCGGCCGAGGCCAAGGACCATCTGGAGAACGTCGTCATCGCCGGGATCCGCACGTCCCTGCGGGGCGAGGCAGCCGACGCGGCCATCGCGGAACTGAAGCGGGTCGCGGCGGCATTCCACTACACCCAGGTCCAGTGCGGCCTGGTGAGCGCCGCCCTGAACGGGTTCGCGTACGACATGGAAGCGGCCCGCAAGAAGCTGCTGGCGGCGCTCGACGACGCGGCGGCCCGGAAGTTCCCCGTCGGCCCGGACGGGAGCGTCAGCTACCCGGCGGCCGAGCCGAAGAACGGCGTCGAGCTGCCCCCCGAGGGCGGCTCCACCAACGGGGCGACCGATCCCACCGCGCAGGCGGTCGGCCGCCAGGCGGCGAACATCAACCCCAACCCGCACGCCGCGGCCGCCCAGGAGATCGCCGACCGGATCGCCGCCGCGCTCAGGGACGCCACGGAGGCGGACGGGAAGTGGGCGCCCAAGGTCCGTGCCCTGACGGCGGACGACGACCTCACCGTCTCGGACGCCGACTGGAAGGACACGCGGTCCGACATGGAGGGCGTGCGGGACGCGGGCAAGGCGTACCTGGACGAGATCGGCGGGCCGCCGAAGGACGGGACCCCGAAGGCGAACGCCGCATGGTGGGCGGGCCTCGCTCCGGAGGAGCGGGAGGCGTATCTGTCGCTCGACCCCGCTCTTGTGGGCAGGCTCGACGGTCTCCCCTCCGACATCAGGGACGAGGCGAACCGGGTCGTGCTCGACGAGACGCAGGCCGTCGCGCAACTCCAGCTGAACGGCATCCCCAAGCCCCCTGCCAACGAGTGGACGTGGATCACCGCGGGCGGCTACCCGTCGAAGGTCCACACCGACGAGTGGATGGAGTGGGACAGGAAGCACGGGGACCAGTACCGGCAGTTGGAGACATCGCTCAAGGGGATGAACTCCCTGCGGGCCCGGTTCGACCAGACCGGCGAGCGGGGGCTGCCGGAGGCGTATCTGCTCGGGTTCAGCGCCGAGGGCAACGGCCGGGCCATCGTGGCCACCGGCAATCCGGACACGGCCGAGCACCAAGCGGTGTACGTGCCCGGCACGACAGCGAACCTCGGCAAGGTCGAGGGAGACATCGACCGGATGACGCAGCTGTGGCGCCAGACCCAGGAAGCGGCTCCGGGAGCCAACGTCTCCACCATCACCTGGCTCGGCTACGACGCGCCGCAGGACGTCGTGAAGGACGCGCCCTTCGAGCACTACGCCTACGACGGGGCGCCCGCGTACCGGCAGTTCATGGACGGCCTCGAAGCGTCGCACAGCGGTCCCGGCGAACCGCACCGCACGGCCGTCGGGCACAGCTACGGCACCACCCTGATCGGGGCGGCGGCGGAGAAGGGCGACCTCAACGCCGATGACGTGATCCTCGCGGGGAGCCCGGGCGTCAAGGTCGGGTCCGCCGAGGAGATGGACGTCCCGAAGGGGCACGTGTGGAACCAGGAGGCGGACGGTGACAAGGTTCCCGACATCGGCCGCTGGGGCCACGGCGGAAGCCAGTGGAGACTGGGCGGAGGCGTCTTCCTCATCCCCAGCGACGAGGTCTTCGGCGCCAACCAGATGAACACCGGTGCCGAGGGCGGCGAGGGGCCGGGCGGCACCAAGGGGGTGGAAGGGCACAGCGGCTACTGGGACGAGTCCTCGACGGCGTTGAAGAACCAGGCGCTCGTCGTCGTCGGTGAGTACGGCGACGTCACGAAGCCCGAGTGACCGCTCACCGCTCCCTCGCCACCCACCGCGCACGTGCGGGCGTTCCCGCACCCGACCGAGGATCTCCGTTGTTCCGACCTCCGCGTACCACCGAGTGCGGCGCCCCCGCGCACCGCTCCCCCCGGGGCCGTGTCTCCACCGCCCTCGTCCTGACCGCTCTCCTCCTCAGTGGATGTGGCATGAACGACTCCGACAGCCCCAACTCGCCCGGCGAGGGATCCGCCGGCTCCGACGACGCCTCGACCGGTGTGCCGTACGCGGGCGTCGCCACGACCGACGAGGCGGCGGACGCCCTCGAAGCCGTCTCCAGCAAGATCTACCAGTACGCCGGCGTGCCCGGTAAGGCGTCCGAACCGGGCCCCGGGGTCAGGGAGTGCGCGGGGAAGGACCCGGAGAGGTTCTTCCGTGTGTTCCACCCGTGGAATTTCCAGCCCGGTTCCGCCGCCGACTCCGACGTGGCGATGGAGAATCTCAAGAAGAGGCTGAACACCGGCGGCTGGGTGCTGAAGAAGGAGTACCGGGACAACAGCGAGAACGAGAACCTCAACCTGGTCGCGGACAACGAGAGCGAGAAGGCCAGCGTCTGGATCGTCCAGTACCGCGACCGGGCGAAGCCCAGCCTGGGAATCACGGTGACGTCCGGATGCTACGAGGTGCCCGAGGGCGCGAAGGTGGAGAAGTTCTGAGCCGAGGGTCGGCTCGGACCACCGACGGCGGGCTCGGACCGCACAACACCTCCGCGACGCGCCCCTGCCGCTGACCTGGAGCGTGGACCAGTGGGCGGACAGGACGGCCCTCCTGAGGCGGTAGAGGGCCGGGCCGGCCGCGGGCGGCGCGCCCGGCGGGTGACGGGTTCGCGCCGCCGGCCGGCGGTCAGTTGAGGACGATCAGCAGGAGAAGGCCGATGATCGCCCCACCGACGATCCCGGCGACGGTGCCCACGAACCAGTTCTGGTAGAGGAATCCCTGCTGCGGGGATTCCGCGTCCTGCCCCGTGGGCGCCGGCTTCCGTGGGGGCGTGGTCGGCATCGGTGCGGCCCGCGGCGGCGGTGCGGTGGACGACGCCGCCGCGAACGGGGACGGCAGCGTCATCTGCGGTGTCGAGGCGGCCGTGGTGCGGGCCTGGGCGGCGGCAGAGGCGGCGGCGGGGACGGTGGCGGGCTGCGCGGGTGTCGCCTGGGCGCGTGCCGGTGCGGGTGCCTGTACGGACACGGGGCGGGCGAGGAGGTCCGCCACGACCTGCTGCCACAGCTGCGGTGGCAGGTCGGGGGCCCGGCCGTCGGGGGGCGTCACCAGCATGAGCCGCAGCCACTCCATGTCGGTGTCACGGCCGTCCTTGAGGACGATGTTGAACAGCGACCGGAGATCGGGGGCCCGGAGGGGGTCCCGCAGGAGCGGGGCGACGGCCCAGGAGAAGAGTCCGGCCGCCCGCTCCCGCGTCTCCGGGACGGACGGGCTGTCCGCCTCGGGCCGGCCGGGTCTGACGTAGAGGTTGTGCCGCAGCACTTCGGAGCACAGCTCGTGTGCGGTCTCCTCGTCCCGGGACCGCTGCCGCTCGGGGCGGCCCAGTTCGGTCAGGACGAGATCGCGGGAGGCCCACGGCAGCCCGTCGTCGCGCAGGAGGGCCAGCAACTGGGCGTCCCGGAGGTCCCGGAGCCGGGCGGCCAGCCGTGCGGACTGGGCGTCGTCGACGCGCTGATGGACCAGCAGTTCCTGTTGCAGACGGCGTAGTTCCTGCTCGTGGCGGGCTTCCCGGTCCTGGCGCGCCTCCCGGTCCTGATGTGTCTCCGGGGCCTGCCGGGCGCCCGCAAGGTCCTGATGCGCCTCCCGGTCCTGGCGGGCGCCGCGGTCCTCCTGGCGGTGCTCGACCGTGTACGGGTCCTCGTCCTGGTCCCGGTGCCGGTAGGAGCGGTCCTCCTCGTGGCGCTCGCTCGTGTACCGCTCCTCCGGCTGCCGGTCCTTCCGCTCGTACCGCTCCTCCGCCTGCCGGTTCTCCCGCTCGTACCGCTCCTCCGCCCGGCGGTTCTCCCGCCCGTAACGACTCTCCCGGCGGTCCTCCCGCCCGTGCCGACTCTCCTGGCGGTCCTCGCGCCCGTACCGCTCCTCCTGGCGGTCCTCCCGCCCGTACCGCTCCTCCTGCCGTACGCGGGGGTCCTCGTCCCGGACCGGCGCGGGGGGCGAGGTGTGCCGGGCGTTCAGCATGCGGCGCAGGGCCTCGCGCCGTTCCTGCCGGGGCAGGGCCGCCGCGGAGCGGAGTTCGCCGGTGAGATGCGGCACGCCGGGGGCCGCGCCGGGGTGGTCGAGCACGTACTCGACCAGCTCCTTCGCCGCGGCCATCTCGACGTCCCGCTCGGCGGGCAGCCGCAGCCGCACGCGGGCCAGCGAGCGGGCGCCCGCCGCCTGGGACGACCACTCGGGCACGCAGGTCAGGCGCAACGGGTGGGTGTCCACGGTGTCGTACGTGGCGTAGCTCCACTCCTGGTCGAACCAGTCGCCGAACACCGACAGCAGCCCCAGGTAGAGCAGGGGGGCCTTGTTCTGGCGCGGCCAGCCGGGCAGTTCGTGGTCCTCGGCCAGGAGCGACAGCCGCCGGGCCGGATCGCGCAGCCACTCGGCGGTCACCACCATCAACGGCCTCTTGACCGAGGGGAGTGCGTCGAACATGCCGCGCAGCCGCTCGGCCGCCGTCGCCCGCAGCCGGGCCCCGTCCAGTGTCGGCAGGCCCCCGGTCGCGGTCTCCGCGACGGCGCGGTCGCTCCAGGCGGTGCCGCCCAGAGCCAGGCAGCGCAGCGGCGTCAGGGTGTCCGCGCCGCCGAACACCGCGTGGCAGGCCGTGCTGGGCCGGCCGCCCCGGTCCACGGTGGGCCACCGCTGGAGGAGCACGGTCCCGGCGGCCCGGGAGGAGACGCGGACACTGCTCCGGCGGGGCGCGGGACCGGGGCCCGGCACCCAGAGCAGCGGGCCCAGTTCACGGCGGAGGGACTCCGCGCGCTCGGCGGAGCAGGAGTGCGCCACCGCCGCCATTCCCGTACTGGAGCGGCCCTGGTTCCCGTCCCAGCGGAAGACCACCTGGTCGAGCCGGCCGCCCGGGCCGTTCTCCTCGCGCCGATCGAGGGCGTCGTTCACTGGCTTTCCCTTCCCACGCCGAATGATGCGGCGCCCCCGGGCGCCTCGATGATCCCGTGCATCGCCAGCAGCGACACCAGGGGTTCCAGCACCCGGCGCGGCCCCGCGCCCGCCGGGTAGCGGCCCTGGCTCTCCTGGCCCCCGGTGGCGGACGCGATGTGCAGGGTGCAGCGGCGGAACGCGTCGAAGGGCCGCAGCCAGGCCTGGCCGGCGTGCTGCCGCAGCAGCGCGTAGACGTCCCCGCTCTCCTCCCGGAACTGGTCCGGGCCGATCGCGGCGGGCGGCCCCTCGCCCAGCCAGCGGTCCACCGGCGGCTGGAACCGCAGCAGGTCGGACTTGCCGAGCACCATCGCCGCCGGGGTCTCCAGATAGGGGCCCCGGCGCGGCAGCCGGTCGAGGACCGTGCCGAACGCCGCGTCACCGTCCCGGTCCACCTCGGTGCCCCACCGCTCGCGCACCCCGTCGAGCTGCGGCAGCGGCAGCGCGAGCGCCGGGTCGACGACGAAGACCAGGGCGTCGATGCCGAGCAGGAAGCGCAGCGCCCCGTCCGTGCGGACGAGGTCCTCGCCGCCGAGGTCGAAGAAGGCGACCGGGCGCACCCGCCCGCGCGCGTCGGTGAGCAGCAGCGACTCGACGAACAGGGCGAAGCCCTCCAGGCCGACGCCGCTCGTGTGGTCGAGCACCTTGCCGCTGCGCAGCGGCTGCACCCGCTCCCGGACGAAGCGGGCGTGCTGTTCCGGGTTGACGGACTGCCAGCCCACCCCGTACCGCTCCAGTCCGCCGTCGGTGATCTCGGCGATCATCTGGGTCAGCAGGTGACTCTTCCCGGTGCTGGACTGGCCGATCATGGCGACCGTCAGCGGTCGGCCGTGGGTGAGGTAGGGCACCGGGATGTGGTGCTCCGGGAAGTCCGGGTCGGCCGTGCACTGCTGGACCGCGCCCCGCATCACGTCCTCGCGGCGCACCGGGTTGCTGATGCGGGAGAGGTCCAGCGGCCGGTACTGCATCTGGTCGTCCGTCACGAACAGCATGCTCAGGTCGAGCTGGATGCTCTCCAGGCAGTACGGGCAGAGTACCTCCCCGGGGGCCCGGTCCTCGGGCGTCCCGTCCGGCGGGTCCTCCGGGGCGGCGGGCGCCCGCCGCTTGGCGTCCAGCGCCCGGTCGAACGCCTCCTGGTGCGGGCGGGAGCCGTCCGCCGGGGTCGCGGCCCCCAGCCGACGGGCGTCCTCGGGGGCCAGCAGCTCCAGCAGGGCGCCGGGGGTGGGGCGTCCGGCGGCCGTGGGGGCGAACGCGCGGGGCAGCGTGCCGGCGAGCACGCGGTGCCGGTCGAGGTCGGCGGGGGCCCGGTCGGCGGGCCCCGGCCGGCCGGTCACCAACTGGTAGAGCACCTGGGCGACGCTCCACACCGCGTCCCGCGGGTCCACGACCCCCTCGCCCCGGTGCTGTTCCGGCGAGGCGAACGGGGCCCGCCCCCACGGCGCCCGGGGCCGCCCGGCACGGGTGACGCCCTCCAGCCCCCAGAACTGCGCCGACGTGCCGTCCCAGAACACGGTCGCGGGGGAGATCCCGCGCGCCACGAGTTGCTGGCTGTCCAGCAGGCACAGGGCCAGCGTCAGGTCCCGGGCGAACACCCGCTGGTCGGAGGCGGACATCACATGGGTGCGTCCGACGGGGATGCCGCGCGGGGCGGCGTACAGCAGGAACGGCTCGACGGTGTCCAGGTCGTAGCCGATGACGGTGGGGAACAGATAGGCGTACGGGGTGTTCTCCACGGTCCGGCCGAGGCGCAGGGCGGTGGCCGCCTCGGTGTCCAGCAGGGCGCGGGCCGCCGGGTTGGCGGCGTCGGCCGCCGACAGGAACACCTGGACGCACTGCTGCCTCGGGTCGTCGAGCAGCCCGTTGCGGATCCGCTGGGGCAGCGCCGGGTCCCGCCGCGAGGCCGGGCCGAAGCGGGCCGGGGCGGTCCGGCGCCGTCCGGCGGGGTCGGTGAAGACGGCGTGGGGGCGCGGGGCCCCGGGGGCCCCGGGCCGCCCCGGCGGGGTGGTGGTCACCACCGGTCGTCCTCCCTGAACTCGGCGTGGACGGAGGGCTCGGCGCGGTCGTCGTCGGCCCGTGGGCCGCCGCCGGTGCTCTGCCGCGGCAGGACCGTGTCCACCACGCCCATCCGCAGCGGGGTGAGCCGGATCAGCCCCGCGTACCGCCCGGAGGAGGTCCACAGGGCCTCCTCGGCCGGCGGCGAACCGCTCTTGCGCCAGGCGGCCTCGATCTCGCCCTGGAGGGTGCCCGGGGCGAACCGGATCCACAGGGCGGCCTCCGGGTCGCGGCTCAGGAGGGCCCCCTGTTCCGGCGACGACAACTGGACGACGGCCCCCCGGTCCGCCTCCCGGCCCACCAGTTCGGCGACCCGCAGCGAATCGGTGCCCAGCAGTCCGGCCGCCGTGGTGCGGGCCCGGTGGTCGGCCGGGTACGGGGGCGGGGCCAGCACCCCGTAGCGCCACAGGTGGTGGCGGGCGGCGGACAGCAGCTCGCGGACCCGCTCCTCGGTCCGCGAGAGCGCTAGCGCCCCGGCCTGACCGCGTTCGACGGCGCCCCAGTAGGGGGCCATGGCGGCCATCGCGGTGTTGCGGAGGTCCCCGGCGAGGGTGGCCACCAGGTCCGGTCCGCCCTCACCGATCTCCCGGTCCAGCCAGCGCGGTGCGCGGTCCCCGTCGCCGCTCCCCCACGGGGCGTCGTCGGGGCCGGCGGGGTACGCGGCCGGGGACGGCGTGCCGTACGGGCCGGGGCCCGCGTCGTACCCGGTGCGGTCCCGGTCGTCGTACCGGTCGCCGTCCCGGTCGTCGTACCGGTCGGCCTCGTGATCGCCGGTCCGGTCCGGGGTGTTGTCCCAGGCGTAGGCGGCGGCCCAGTCGCCGTCGTCCGCGCCCCCGTCGCCGGTGTCGGACTCCGGGGTCTCCAGCGCGGAGGGCGCGGAGAGCCAGTCGTCGTCCTCGTAGGGACCGGCACCGCCCGTCCCGGCCGGGGCCAGGGGCTCCGGCGCGGCCTGGGCGTCGGCGGCGGCAGCGGTCGCCCGCAGCATCCCGGCGACCGAACGCGCGGCGTCCGCGCAGTACAGCCGCTCCTCCGCCGCCCAGTGTTCACGGACTAGCTCCGCCAGCAGCCCGTCCAGCCCGTCCAGCGCGTCGCGCAGCGCCGTCGTGCCGCGCCCGGCGGCCCAGGAGTCGGCGGCGTCCCGCCACAGCCGGCGCACCGCCTCGGCCGTGAGCCCGAGCCCCACCAGCAGCCCGGTCCCGCCGAGCCAGAGCGGCGGATCGACGGCGTACGCGACCGCCGCCCCGACCGCCGCCCCGGCGACGGCGGCGACCCGGGGGCCCACCGGCCACCGGGCGGTACGCCGGTCCGTGCGCAGCCGGTTCGCGCCGAGCAGCGCGACGACCACGAACAGCACCGGCACCAGCAGCGCCGCCAGGACGGCGGGCCACTGCCACAGGCCGCCCAGCAGCCCCGCCGCGCCCGCCATCAGCAGCACCGTGCCCGGGGTGCGGGGCGGGGCGGCGTACTCGGTGGCGGAGCCGCGGGTCACCGACTCCTCGGAGTGGTCGGCGAGCCGGTGCAGCAGGGCGGTGCCCGGCACCGGCTCGACCCGCCCGGCCAGCGCGGTGAAGTGCTGCGCCACCGAACGCAGCGCGAGCCCGCTGCCGAGGAGCCTGCCCGCCAGCTCGCGGAGCCCCTCGCCGACGCGTTCTCCCGCACGGTCGGCCGGCGGCACCCGCAGCCCGAGCGCGCCGAGCCGGGCGGCGGTCTCCGCGGTGGGCGCCGCCGCGCCTCCGCCGCCCTGGAGGGCCCGTTCCACCAGGGCGCGGAACCCGCCCAGGTCCTCGCGGGCCTGGAGCAGATCCGCCTCCAGGGCGTCGCGCCTGGCCGGGTGCAGGAGGCCGGGGAAGGACCGCAGCGCGACGAGGTCCTCGTCGGCCCGGTCCAGGGACTCCGCGCACGTGCGGTGCGCGAGGTTCGCCGGGCCGTCCGGCCGCCGGTGCCCGGGGCCCCGGCCGTCCCGCCCCGTCAGGAGCGCGCGCAGGGGGTCGGGCAACTGGGCGTCCGGGACGGTGTCGACCGGGTCGCCCGCCCCGCTGTCCTCGCCCGCGAACCGGGTCAGCGCGTCCCGCCAGGCCCGGTCCCTGACCTCGGTCGGCAGGTCCTGCTCCAGCAGCCGGACCCCGGGGGCGGCGACGGAGTCGGGCAGCTTCCGCAGCCCCTCCAGGACCCGGACGAAGACGTCCGGGACCGACAGGAGGTCCACCAGGACGGCCAGCGCCGCGGGGTCGTCCGGCTCCGGCCGGTCCAGGGCGGTGCGGGCGGAACGCAGATCACCGGCCCACACCAGGCCGGTCGTGGCGGCCCGCAGCGTCGTGGGCCGCACCAGCCGCCGGTCGGGGAGGTACGCCTCCTCCCCGTCGGCGTACGAACCGGGGGAGCTGCCCACCAGCAGCACCAGGATCCGGACCTCGCCCACCGCCCGGTAGCCGGAGATCAGTTCGTACGGGAGCTGGTGGTCGGTCAGCCCGGCCGGGGTGTCGGTGACCAGGAACAACGGGTAGTCCGGTTCCGGCAGTCCGGCCCGGCCCAGCTGCTCGGCCACCCGGTCGCGCACTGCCTGCGGGGTCGCCAGGGCCGCGGCCCCGGCGCGCAGGTCGAGACGGACCACGGCGGTCGTGTCCTCGGGAGAGGTCACTGCGGGCCCCCGTTCCGGGAGCGCCCCGCGCCACCCTCGTCGGTGCCCCAGCCGTCGCCGTCCCGGCCGCCCGCGGCCGTACGGCGGACCGGAGGCCTGTCCTGCTCGCCGAACCCGTCGGGGCCGCCGCCGTCGTCCCTGGCACCGCCGCCCCTGCCGCCGACCGGCTCGTTCCCGCCGAACCGGTCGTCGTCGGGCCGGGCGTCGGTGTAGCGGTCGTCGTCGGGCCTGGAGTCGGTGTACCGGTTGTCGTACGTCCCGGTGCCGGTGTGGCGGTCGTCGTCGGATCGGGAGTCGGTGTACCGGTCGTCGTCCCGTGGCCGGTCGTTGGCGGTCCTGGAGCCGGTGCGCCGGCTGCCGTACGTCCCGGCTTCCGTCTGCCGGTCGCCGTAAGCCGCCGAGTCGGTGTGCCGGTCGCCGTCGGGACCGGGGCCGGCGTACCGGCCGTCCCCGGAGTACCGGCCGTTCGGGGACCGGGGATCGCCGTACCGGTCGTCGCCGGTGAACCGGCCGTCTCCGGCGAACCGGTCGTCGCCGGGCCTGGAGTCGGTGTACCGCTCGTCCTCCCCGGACCGGTCGGCTCCCGACCGGGTGCCCGCGAACCGGTCGTCCCCGCCGAACCGGTCGTCGCCGGGGGAGTCGCCGAACCGGGCGTCGGCGGCCCGCGACCCCGGGTACGCGTTACCGGACCGTTCGTCACCGGACCGTTCGTCGCGGGGCCGCTCGTCGCGGGGCCGCTCGTCCGCGTACCCGGCCTCCCCGCGCCCCTCGCCCCGGGGCGGCCGGTCGTCGCGCGAGGGAGCCGGCCCGTACCGCTCCTCCGCGTACCGGGCGGAGCCCGTGCGGCGGGCGTCCGTGTGCCGGTCCGCGCCGGCGTACCGCTCCTCGGCGTCGTACGGGGCCGAGCGCGGACCGGGCAGGGTGTCGTCCCGGAGCCGTTCGTCGGTGCTCGGGGCGGAGGTGCCCCAGTCCTCGTCGTCCGCCACGACGCGCCGGCGCTCCGGCGCGGGCCGGGACGGGGGCGGCTTCGGGACGCCGCCGCGCACGTGTTCCAGCAGGGTCCGCAGCGTCGGCTGGATCGCGCGCTGGTCGCCGAACTCCATGTCCAGGGCCGCGGGCAGGGTCTCCGCCCAGAACTCCCACAGCGGCCGGATCCAGCCGTCCACCCGCTGGCCGCCGAGCTCCCGGCGCTCCTCCAGGAGCTCCAGCTGACGCGGGGCGACGCGCTCGACGAGCTCGACGAACATCGGGTGCGGCTCGGTGCCCGCCCGGGCGAGGCCGAGAGGCTGCGCCCCCATCAGCTTGCTGCAGTAGTCCTCCACGGTCCGCTCGTCGTCCAGCACCGTCCAGCGTTCGTAGGAGCGCAGCAGCTCCGACCAGCTGGAGATGCCGCCGGGGAAGTCGCCGAGCCGCAGCCGTACGCCCGGAACGCTCGCCCCCTTCTCCGGGAACAGCCGCAGCCGCACCCGGGAGGGCGAGGCGGTCCCGCCGTCCAGGACGTCGACCTGGCCGTTCCACATGCAGCACAGCAGACGGTGCAGGATGGTGCGCCGGTCCTCCTCGCTGCTGACCATCCAGTCGTCCTCGAAGCCCAGGCGCTGGCGCCAGCGCAGCACGTCGTGGGCCTGCTCGTCGTCCTTGGCCCGGGCCCACTGGCGCAGCACCTTGCGGGCCTCGGGCACCTGGGTGAGGCTCATCTCGCTGCGGAAGAGGACCACGGTGATCGAGTCGCTCTCCACGCCCCGGTACTCGACGGAGTTCTTCGCGTCGGACGGCAGTCGCAGCGCCTTGGCGAGGTACTCCTGCACCTCGTCCCCCGCCTGGACCCGCGGGTGGGTGACCAGGACCCGCAGCGGTCCGGTGCCCTCCGGGGTGAAGCCGACCGGCAGCAGTCCGGTGAGCTTGCGGCTGAACAGGTCGAGCGCTTCCTTGCTGACCTGGTCGGTGGCGTCCGTGTCACCGGCGGCGGCTGCCAGCAGGGTGCTCATCGACGGCAGCAGCGGGTGCTCCTCCAACTGTGCGCCGCTCTCGGCGAAAAGCCGGGTGATCCGCCCCTCCAGCCGGGCCTTGACGGCACCGACCGCCCCGTCGGGGTCACGGTGGCTCCGGGCGTGCACCTCCCGCCACGTGTCCCCGTCGATGAGCCGCAGAAGCAGCGACGCCTCGTCGTCGCTCTCGCGGAGACCCTCGCCGCGGACGAGCCGGGCCACCACGTCCTCGTAGAAGTGGTTGAGGCTGCGCTGCGGCGGCAGGAGGTACGAGATGCCCGTGCGCTCCGCGTACAGCTCCAGCCCCTTCTGCTCGGCGGACTTGCGCTCCTGGTCGGCGTGTTTGCGGAAGGCGTTCACCAGCCGGACCAGGTCGGTGCCCGCCGTGTCCGCCTGCGACTGCCAGCGCTGCTGCTGCTCCCGCCAGGCCTCGTGCCACACGGCCCGGCACCGCCAGCGGTACCAGCTGTCCTGGGCCTGGAGGGCGGCCCGCACGTCGTCGTCGCCCCACCGGGCCGGGGACATCCCGGCGATGCGGCCCTTGATCCTGGGGGTCTTCGGGGGCTGGTCCGTGACGCCCGGGGGACGCTTCGGGGAGCGGGCGCGGGCGGAGAGCATGCCGAGGAAGCCGAGCCGGGTGATCTCGTCCTCGCTGTCCGGGACGCCCCTGACGAGACGTTCGGCGAGGAACGGGTCGACGCTCTGGAGGAGCTTCTCGATGGCCGGCCGGGGGCTGAACCGGGCCGCCATCGCGGCGGCCTGCCGGTCGGCGATGGACTGGAGCTCGGACAGCAGGCGCTGCATGTCCCCGATCCGGTTGCTGAGCGCCTCCTCGATCGCCTTGCCGCCGCGCGGCAGCGGCTGCGGGTCCTCCACCGGCAACTGCTTGCGCTCCCACAACTCCTCCAGCTGGGAGTCGGCGAACAGCTGGCGGACCAGCGGCACGGTGTCGTCCTTGGCCGGGTTGCGCGGCCGTTCCACCAGTTCGGTGACCGCGACCCGCAGCAGCCGTCCCGCCACCAGGTCGGCCAGCTGGTCCATGGGCGCGGTCATCGAGGCGACCAGGCTGGTCGACACCCCCTGCCGGCCGATGCCGGTGGGGGACAGGGCGCTGCGCTGCACGCCCCGGTTGATGAAGCTCGCGGCGAAGGTCTGGAAGTCGTCGTCGCCGGCCATCGCCCGGCCCTGGGCCCGGCTGTCGCCCAGCTCGGTGCCGATCAGCGACATCACCAGCGAGACGATGGAGCGCCGCAGGTCGTCCTGGCGGATGCCCGCGGTGGGGCTGAAGAGGAACGCGGTGGGCAGGATCCCGGTGCGCAGCCGGACCGGGGTGACGCCCGGGTAGCGGATGCCGAGGCCGGTCTCCTGGTCGAGGTCGCCGAGCTCCGCCCCGGCGGTCGGCGCGTTCTGCCCGTCGACCAGCCGGAACAGATCCACGAGCGAGCGGGCGGCGTTCAGTTCGGCCTCGCGCCCGCCGCCGGTCGCGGCGGGGAACGAGGACGGCATGACGACCAGCGGGTAGATCTTCACGCCGTTGAAGCGGCGCATCTTGAACGCCTGGTTGATCAGGTGCAGGTAGTCCAGGAAGATCCCGGCGCCGGTGCCGCCGGCCACGGAGAACGCCACGAAGACGTCGCAGCCGGTGACCCGGCCGCCGCCCAGCTCGCTCAGTTCCCCCGCCGACTTGGCGATGGCGTCGATCGCCTGGAGGAGGGGTTCGAGCACCGGCTGGAGGGAGTGCCGCAGCGTGGCGAAGAGCGCGGCGCGGCCCACCGTGGGGAGCTGGCCGGCGCCGTTGTGCAGCGGGGTGACGCGCGGCTCGCCGTCGCGCGAGGGCAGCCAGCCCGCGACCTCCTCGCGCAGGCTGGCGCGCAGCATCTGCGTCACCTCCGGCGAACTGTCGAAGTTCGGCAGGAGGTTGTGGGTGGCCCGCGAGGTGCGGGCGTACGCCGCGCGCAGCGAGGAGTCCACATTGAACTGGGGCAGTCGCTGGAGGTCGGACTCGCTGAAGTCCGCGTACACGAACTGCAGGCAGTCGGGCAGTTGGTAGGGGGCGAGGCCGCCGATGTGCTGGAGGGCGGTGCCGTCGGGGCCGCACAGGTCCACACGCAGCTTGCGTTCCAGTTCGGCGCCGACGAGGCCGCCGGTGCCGCCCAGGCCGACGAAGAGCATCGGCTGGAAGATCTTCATGGGTTCCTCCCGCTTCCGGCCGGGGTGGGGCCGGTTCGTCCATGGGCGTCACCGCACGGCCACGGGGCTCGCAGCCGTGCGGTGACGCCGGGTCCTGCGGCGCCGCCCGCCGGGTGGCGGACGGCGCGCGCGCCTCACAGGTAGTCGTCGCTCCCGCCGGTCGTGGTCACCGGGTCGGGCCGGTCGGGTGCGGTGGCGCGTACGGAGTCCTCGCCGAGGGCGAGGCTCAGCCGGTCGGTGAGACCGACCCGCCCGGTCGCCGTGAGCCGCTCCCGGGTGCGACCGCCGTTCTTGCGCAGCACCGCCCCGCCCTCGGGGCTGCGCTGCACGGCGTACCGGCCGCTGGTGCGCCGTTCGATGCGCGGGTTGCTGTGCGCCTCGGCGATGTCGAACGCGTACCACTGCTTGTGGCCGGGCCCGGCCGTGTGCACCCCGAGCACGTCGCCGTCCTCGGAGAGCAGGTGGAGCGTCAGCCCGCGCGGGTCGCGGCGGGCCCGCCGCTGCCGGAGCCAGGCCAGCGCCACCAGGACGCCGACGACGATCAGCGCGACCGCGCCGACCAGCACCCACCAGTACCGGTCCAACAGGCCGGGTTCGGGCGTGACCTGGACGGACAGCGGGGTGCGCACCAGGGTGCGGTCGCCGTCGGTGGCGTCCTGGACGGTGACGGTGCCGCCGATGCCGAGGGCGCCGTCGTCGAGCCGCCCGTCGAAGGACTCCTCCGGTCCGATCCGGAGCTTGATCTCGTGGGTGGAGGAGGCGCCGGGCTTCACCACGATCTCGGCGGGACTCACGGTGAGGAGCCCCGCCCGGACGTCCGCGAGGGACAGCTTCAGGGTGTGCGGGGCATCGGTGGTGTTGGTGACGGAGAGGTTCGCGGTGACCGTGCCCCCGGGGTGGCCGTCGCCGCGGACCGGGCCGAGCGCCGTGGTGACGGGCAGCGCCCCGGGGGCGACCTGGCCGCCCTCGCTGCGGGTGTCGGCGCTGAGTCCGGAGGCGGTGAGGGTGCCGCTGACCTTCAGGGCGCCGTCGGCACTCTTCGGGACGGTGACCGTCCCGCTGAAGGAGCCGTCGCTCCTGGTGGGGTCGGCGCCCTTGCCGTCGTCGGTGAGCCGCAGCGGCAGCGGGGCGAAGCCGTCGCCGGTGAGGCTGCTGCTGACCTTCAGACCGGCGTAGTCGGCCGGGTCCTTGATCTCGTAGCCCTCGCGGGTCTGGAGCCGCATGGTGACGGTCGCCTTCTGCCCGGCCTGCGGGGAGGGCGGGTCCATCGTGATGGAGCCGCGCAGCTCCCCCTGCCACAGGACGCTGACGCCGACGGGCAGGGAGCGGTGGCCCTCGGGTGCCTTCACGTCGACCTTCCACCGGCCGGGCACCGGGTCGACGATCTTCAGCGCCTCCACGGTGCCGCCGCCGCCCGCGAGTTCGAAGGTGGAGTCCTTGAACTTCCCGGTGGTGGGCACCTTGTTGCCGAGCGGGTCGGTGTAGGTGACGGTCACCTCGGGGGTGCCCTTGTCGACGACGATGCTGCCCACGGTCGCCAGCGGCGAGATGGTGATGGGCAGGGTGGCGGGCGGACGCTTGCTCGGTCCCGCCTCGTAGCGCAGGCAGTGCGCGGCGGCGAAGATCTTCTCCAGCACCGGCCCGACGTCCTTGGCCCCGGAGACCTTGCGGGCGGTGGGCCGGGCGGACGGCAGGTCCACGCAGCCCTTCTGGAAGCCGCCGGCGGCGATCCTGTCGAGCTGCTCCTTGTCCGGGTCGGGACCGAAGCCGAGTGGCCAGATCTGTACGTTCTTGGCGGCGGCGTTCTTCAGCTCCAGCTCCAGCTGCCGCTTCCCCTCGGCCTCGCGGTGCGCCGGGTCGCCGTACTGGGGGCTGCCGGTGACGTCCATCTCCCCGTCGGTGAGCAGGAACAGCACCCGGGGGACCGACGGGTCGGTGCCCGAGCTCAGTTCGTGCACGCCCTGGCGTATCGCGCTGGGGAAGTCCGTTCCCGTGCCCTCGTCCTTCTCGCGGCTGCGCAGCTTCTCCACACAGCCCCCGACCGACTCCCGTCCAGCGGCGTCCAGCCGGGTGCGGGGGCAGACGGGGTCCACCGCCCGCTGGTCGGCGGACTCGGCGGCGGCGAAGCCGAACACGCTGATGTGCGAGGTGGCCGAGACGTCGCCGAGCGCGATGCGGGCCGCGGCGGCCTTCTCCGCCTTGATGTCCGCGGGCGCGAGGCTCGCCGACTGGTCGACGGCCACCGCGTAGTTGACGGAGGCGAAGGCGGGCGCGGCGGCCGCGGCGGGCTCCGGGTCGGCGGCGGCCGGTGCCGTCAGGGAGGTGAGCAGGGCCGCACCGGCCAGGACGGCCAGCGCCGCCCGCCCGGCCCGGCCGCGGCCGGCCGGGCCTCTTCTTCGGTCATTTCGCACGACCGTCCCCTTTTACTGTCGTTGCCGTGTCTGCGTGGTGTCGTGGTCTGCGTGGTGCCGTGGGTCCGCGTGGTGCGGCGGCCCGCGTGGTGCCGTGGAGCGCTCGATCGGTCACTCTGGGTAGTCGTCGGTGGTGTGCCCTGGACGCGGCACACCCGTGCGGGCCGGTCAGCGCGCGGTCAGGCTCCAGGCGAGGGCCAGCGCGGCGGCCGGGGCGATCGTGGCGACCGCCCAGCGGATCGCCCGGTACTTGGCGGAGAGGATGGCGCTGACGTCCACGGCCTGGACGAGCAGCCAGCCGACCGGGTCCCGGCCGGCCTCGTTGATACGGGCGGTCAGCACGTCGTAGTCGAACGGGGCCAGCAGGTCCCCGAAGTAGGTCACCCCCTCCCGGTCGCGGACCGTGCCCGTACGCGGCAGGAGCGCGCGGACCAGGGCGGCGACCGCGACCACCCACAGCGCGCCCGCGGCGACCAGCGCCAGGTCACCCGGGCCCCGCCAGTCGGGCGAGCCGTGCCGCCCGATGAGGAAGGCGGGCAGGGCGAGCGCCCCCGAGAGCAGCACGGCCGCCTTGGAATCGGCCCTGCCGAGGTCCTCCCGGACGGTGACCAGGAGCCGTTCCGCGATGCGTTCCCCCGCCCTGTCCGGCCCGTGCTGACCCCCGTCCGGCACCGGCGCGGTCGGGGCGGGGGAAGTCCGTGTGGTTCCGTCGGCGCTCATCCGTCGCCCTCCGCCCAGCCCCAGCCGTCGTCGCGGTTGCGGTCGCGCGGCGCGGGCGGCTCCGGTTCGGCGTCCCGGACGTGCGGGCGGGACGGCCGCACGGGAGGCTCGTCCGCCACCCAGTCGGGAGTGAACGGCTCGTCGCGGGCGGGCGCCAGCTCCCGGGGGGCGCGGCGGGCGGGCCGGGTGCCGATGGCGCCCTGGACGCCGAGGTGCTGCCTGCTGAGGTCGTCGAGGACCCGGGTCTCGATCTCGTCGGAGTGGATCAGGCCGTCGGCGATCATGGAGAAAAGCCGGTCGACCCGCTCCTTCTCGTCCTGCCTGCCCTCCTGGCGGATCTTCTCCAGGAAGCTGTTGGCCGCCTGGGGGTCCGCGGCCAGCATGTGGCTGAGCTGCTCCAGCTCACCGCCCCGCAGCATCCGGAGGTAGTTCTCCTGCCGCATCCGCGCCAGTTCGGCCTCGCTCCGCTGGCTGCGGACCTTCTCCTCGTGGCCGATCGTCCGGTCGTCCACCCGCAGCCGCACGAACAGCCGCACCCGCAGCCCGAGGTCGGTGCCGAGGTCGTTCCACCGGCCGGAGACGCACGCGCGGGTGATGTCGGCGTTGGCCTGCTCCGCCTGGTGGACCGGGTACTGGGCGGAGATCTCCCACAGCCGCTCCAGGGTCGGCGCGGTGAGCCGCTCGGCGATGTCGGTGACCACCTGCACCGCCACCAGGTGCGGGTCCTCCACGGTCCACTGGATGTCCACCTCGGCCTTGAAGAACGTCGCGCCCCCGGACGCGGGCAGCTCCATCTTCAGGGTGGTGACGAAGGTGCCGGTGGCGATCTCGCAGATGGTGTGCGGCCGCCAGGCCAGCGGCGGCCTGTCGTAGTGCTCGATGCCGGAGACACCGGCCACGCTGTAGCCCTTCCGGTAGAACAGCACCGACGTGGTGCGGGCGCCGCCCTGCCGGAACGGGCCCGTCGGCGTGTACTCCCGCAGGAACGGGCCCGCGGGCCGCGAGGGGTCCACCGCCCCGTTCTCCGCCCCGCCGTTCTCCTCAGCCATGACTTTCCTCCTCTTCGGACCGCCGCTGCCGCGCGGGCACGGCGAGCCTCCACAGCGCGCGCGCCCGTTCCTCGGCGAGCGGACGGTCCTGATCCCTCATCATTCGGCGCAGCAGCCAGTCCAGCCGCCGCCGGTCCTGCTCCTCGGCGGTCAGGGCGGGCAGCAGCGCGGCCAGCCCCTCCCGCGTCCACGCGCGGCCGTCCTTGCGCGAGGCGGACCGCAACAGGGTCTCCAGGGCGTCCAGCGCGACGTCCCGGGACCGCGCGGTGTTGAGCGCCGTCCAGAACAGATCGGCCAGCTTCCCGGTCAGTTCGGGCCGGGTCGCGGCCAGCGCGAGCAGCAGCGGCCAGTCGCCCCGGTCGCCCAGCGGGGTGCCGGGCTCGTCGTCGAGGACCTCGTCCACATCGGTCAGCGCCAGCCGGACGATGCTCACCAGCGCGAGGTCCTGGTACTCCTCGCGGCGGTGCCCGGTCCACGCCGCCAGCCGGCGCAGCACGGTGGCGCACTCGGGGAGCGTCAGCAGCCGGACCACGTTCAGCGAGGCCACGGCCAACTGCTCCCCGTCGTCGCGGACCCCGATCTCGGCCAGCGTGTCCAGGGTGTCGTCCATCGAGTCGGCGCAGCGGCCGTAGCCCAGCGCCATGGCGGCCGTCCAGCGCTGGGCCGGTGTGCCGTGCAGCGACCAGTTGTCGACCACCTTGCGCACCGCCCGGCGGTGCGAGGCGTGGCCGGCCGCCTGGTCCAGCGCGGTGGCGGCGAAGATCCGGCGGCGGGGCGTGGGTGCTTCGGCGAGCGGCCGGATCAGCTCCGCGTACCCGTGCTCGAAGTCCCGTACGGACAGCTCCCCGGCGGCCACCGCGGCGCGCATCGACACCTGGGGCCGGGGGTCGTCGGCGAGCAGCCGCAGCCAGCGGACGACGGGGGCGCGGACGGGGAAGTGCCGGTCCCAGAGCTCGGCGAGCACGGCGGCGGGCAGGGCGGACCCCCGGTAGAAGATCAGCCGTCCCGTCACCTCGCTGCCCGCCACGTCGACGACCCCGTCGGCCGGGCGGGCGCGCGAGAGCGCCAGGTCGGCTTCCGGGTCGTCGCAGAACAGCGGGCGCGCGGGGGTGCTGTCCGGATCGCTCTGTACGGAGAGTTCCCAGGTCAGCAGGTGGGCGGCGGCGGAGACCGCGCTGTGCGAGGCACCGCCGAGGACCGCGAGCGCGATCCGGAACGCCACCGGGTGGAACAGGGCGGCGGTCCCGGAGCGCACGGGCGTCCGCCCGTCGCCGGGCGGCGGGGCGGCCAGGGCCCGGTCGACCCCGGCGAACCACTCGTAGGCCTGGACGGCCGCGAGACCGCGGCAGCCGGACAGCAGCTCCGCGCGGCTGACGGTGCCCCGGAGGTGCCCGGCCAGCAGCGAGGCGAACAGCTCGGCCTCGGCGGGCCGCAGGTCGTCGAGGCCCACGGCCTCGGTGACCTCGGGGTCCTCGCGGAGCTCCGCCGCACGCTCCAAGAGCAGGGAGAGCGAACCGTCCCCGTCCGGGCCGGCGCCCCGACCGGGACGGTCGCCGCTCCGGCCGCCGTCCCGGCCGGCGCGCCCGTCCCGCCCCCGGCCGCCGTCCCCGTCCCGGCGGCCGTCCCCGCCCCCGTCAGGACCGCCGTCCCGGTCGCGGCCTTCGCCGCCGTCCCGGTCGGCGTGCTCGTCGCGGCCCCGGTCGCGGTGGGCGCCCCCGTTCCGGTCCCGGCCGCCGCCCGCGTCCCGGCTGCCGTCGCCGTCGCGGGGGCCGCGCCCGTCCCCGCCCCCGGGGCCGCCCGCGCCCCCACCCCCTACCGGGTCGCCGTGTTCCTCCTCCAGCCGCTGACGCAGCCGGACGGCGACCAGTTCACGGGTGGGGGCGGGCGGGCAGATCGCCCCGTACCGCCCGGCCAGCAGCGGGTTGGCCGCCGAGCCGACGCTCACCACGACCACCGCGTACGAGCCCTGCTCGGCCAGCGCCGAGGCCAGTTGGTCCAGGTCCATCCCGTCGGGCGGCAGCGTGCCCGGCCGGTCCAGCGCGGGCTCCAGCAGATACCCGGTGCCGCGCGGATGGCCGCCCGTCCCGCCCGCCACCTGCGTGGCCAACTCGCGAACCCCTCGCGCCGGGTCGGCGCGGCGCACCCGCTCGCTGTTCTCCCGGCCCTCGCCGGCGCGGGTCACCTCCTCCAGGAGCGCCAGCGCGGTGCTGGCCCGGCCGGTGCCGGGGGCTCCGCCGAGCACCAGCAGCCGGCGTGCTTCCAGCGCCCGGCGCAGCCGTACGTACCCGTCCGGCTCGATGTGGGTCCGGCGGATCCGCAGCAACTCCTCGGCGGGGACCGGTCCGTCGCGCATCAGGAGGCCCGAACGCAGGGCGTCCAGCCTGACGTTGATGTCGCCGATGTGGACCTGGCCGATGTCGGACCGGTCGAAGCCGATCAGGTCCCGGTTGCTGGAGAGGAGCTTCTGTCCCTCACGCCGGGCGCGCGCGGCGGCGGCGGCGTCGGTCGGCCCTTCCTCCCCTTCCTCCTCGGTGAGCGGGTCCCGGGTCCGGTCCTTGAAGCGGTCCGCGGCGCGTTCGCGCTCCTTCTCCCGTTCGCCGGCCTCGTCGTCGGCGGAGTCGGAGGTGTCGGTGGGCTCGGGCGCGTCCGGGCGTTCCGGGGCGTCCTTGGCCCTGTCGTCCCCCCGCCCGCCACCGCGCGGCGGGGCTTCCGGGGAGCGGGCCTCCTTCGCCTTCGGGGCGGCGGGCTCGGCGGGCCGGGCGGCCACTGCTTCGTCGGCCATGGTCAGCCCTTCCCGTTGCCGGAGTCGGTGACGCGGCCGATGTGCACGGGCTGCTGGTAGACGTTGTCCCGGTGCACGGACAGGTCGCCCTGCGCCGTGTACCGGACGGACGCGTTCGCGTCCTCGTCGTCCTCGTCGCCCCGGGCGTTCCGCGCGCCCCGGTCGTCCGTCGCGCGTTGCGCGGCGCCGGCCGGAGCGGTGTCGGACCCGGCGGACGGCCCTGCGGACGCCCCGGACGGCGTCGGCCCCGGCTCCTGCGGGGCGATCGGTGCGATGCCCGGCGCGGGCCGCCCCGGCAGGTGGAACCAGGCGGAGACCTCTCCCTCCTTGAGGGCGAGCCGCGCCCGCGAGAAGCGCGCGGGCTCGATGAACTTGCCCCCGGCGGAGACCACGTCGACGTAGAGGGAGTCGGAGACGGCGAGCACCAGATCGGCCTGTTCGCGGTCCAGCAGCTGCCGGGCGACGGACGAGTCGGCGAGCCGGCAGGTCAGGTCGACCGCACGCCCGCTGATGCCCCGGCTGTCGTGGCGTACGGGACCGACGTGCATGGCCACCCGCAGCCCGAGCGGCACGAGCAGGGAGCGGTTCTCCTCGCGCAGGTTCTCGTGGACCTCCACCATCCACAGGCCGAGCAGCCGCGTCACCGCGATCCGGCCGGGGACCGACACCAGCACGCCGTCCCCGCGGTCCTCCATGTGCACGGCGTCGCGGCCCACCCCGGCCTGCGCGAACGCGGTCTCCAGGACCCGGTAGATCCGCTCCCGCATCCGCGGCTTGTCCGCGTCGCTGTACTGCCCGGAACGTCTGGCGTCCACGCTGATGACCAGTTCGTAGCGTGCCTCTCCGGCATCCAACGCGTCGTGCTCCACCGCGTTCCCCGTTCTCTCTGCGCTTGCCGTCCCGTACAGCTTCCGGCCCGGGACGAAGGCCGTCTGTAGCCGTTTACACACGGCGGGGCGGAGCTTTCAGTCCCGGTGTCCCTCCGCGAGGAGGGCGAGCAGCGCGGGGTCGAGGATCTCCACCATGCGCGTACCGGTGCGCACGATCTCCTGCGTGCGCAGCAGCCGCAGCGCCTTGGCGACCGCCTCACGGGTCGCCCCGACGGTGGCGGCCAGTTCGTCCTGGGCGAGGTGGACGACGGGGCCGGTGGCCCCCGGGCCGGGCGCGGACGGCGCGTAGGGACCGGTGGGGGCGGTCCGGGAGAGCTCGGTGAGCCGGCTCGCCAGGCGCTGGAGGACGGTCAGGGAGGCGAGGGCGGAGCGCTCCTGGTCGGCGCTGCGCAGCCGGAAGGTCAGCTGCCGGATCACCAGTCCGCTGACCCGGGGGTGGGTGGCGAGGAACCGGCGGAACGCGTCGCCGCCGATGACGGTCGCCTCGACGGTGCCCAGGGCCCGCACCGTGGCGCTGCGCGGGTGCTGGTCCAACGCGGCCATCTCTCCGAGGAGTTCGCCGGGGCCGCGTAACCCGAGTATGAGCCGGGTGGCGCCGCGGTCGGTGACGTGGGAGACGGTCACCCAGCCGCGCAGCACGATGACCACGTGGCCGGTGCGGTCGCCCTCGGTCAGGAGCGGAGTGTCGGCCGCGTACTCCTTGCGGTGTCCCAGGGCCATGACGCTCTCGTACTCCTGGGCGGTCAGAGCCCGCCCGAACGCCAGCTCATCGCCGAGCAGCCCCATGGCCACTCCCCCCGCGGCGGTATGTATGGCCCGATCTCGTTGGCGTAGATGTTTCCAGAACCACCCCTTGAGGGGAGTGAATTGCGCCACACCTACGCTACTCACGAGTAACCAGTGCGTTGCCTGGTCGGCGACGGTGTCCGCCGAAAGCGCCTTCCCCCCGCCCGCCCGGCGGAGCGGGGCCCTCCGTGGCCCACCCGCCACCGCGTGTGTGCCAGGTCACGTCCCTGACCGGCGGATCCGTGGCGGGGCGGCGGGCACGGCCGCGGCGAAGCCGCGCGGCGGGGGCGGGGTTACGGGTGCACGGGCGAGTTGGCGAGAACTCGGGTTTGGGTCCCGGCATGCCGCCGGCCCCGGGAACCGCTTCCCGGGGCCGGCGGAACGTACGGTACGGAGCGCGTCAACGCGCCTCGTATCAGGACTAGTTGGCGTTCACCAGCTCATGTGCGGGGACCTTCACGGTGCGGGCGCCCTTCTTGCCTCCGAGCACGACCTTGCGCAGCGCGCTGTTGTTCTTGTGGTTGGTCTCCTTGAGCCGGTTCTCCGGGTTGGCGAGGACCTGGATGTAGTACGTGCCGTTCGGCAGGTCCGTGATGTCGAAGGACTGGCCGGGCAGGTCCTGGGTGTAGGTGTCACCGGAACCGACGTCGAGCACCTCGCGGACGGAGATCGAGTTCTCCTGGCCGCACGCGGTGGACAGGTCGGTGTTGTCCGGGTGCCAGTTGGCGTTCTTCACCGTGTAGTCGACGGCGTCGGTGTTGGCCAGGCAGAACGCCTCCTTGCCGCTGCGCACCGACTCCTTCTTGTCGGCCTTCAGCAGCCGGTAGCTGGCGAAGTCGGTGAAGTGCCAGTGCTCGTGGCCGGGGCGCGGGTCCCACTCCATGGTGCCGGTCGGAGTGTAGCCGACCTGCTTGCCGTTGGCGTCGTAGAAGTACTGGTAGGCGTCCATCAGCTCCTTGCCCGGGGAGCGGAAGCCGTCCACGACGAGCTTGGCCGGGCCCGCGTTCCACACGTTGGCGCTGAAGGCCAGGTAGTCCTTGCCGGGCACCTCCTCGTAACCGTCGCTGACGGTGATGCCGTACGCGGGCAGCGAGCGCAGGTCCGGCTTCGGAACGTCGGGCACCGTCGCCTTGCCGGTGGGCCGCTTCGCGTTGGGCTTGGCCCCCGGCGCCTGGCGCGACCCGTCGGTCTGCCCGGCACGGTCGCCGACCTTGGCGGCCGAGAAGGCCTCCCGCTGGAGCGACTCCTTCTTCAGCGCCCACGGCAGGGCGGGCGGCGCGGGCGGGTAGGGCCCGTGTCCGACGTTGAAGGTGGGGGCGGCGCCGGTCGTCCGGGCGGCGGGGGCCTCGGGGCGGGCCGGGGCTCCGTGCGCGTGGGCGGAGGGCGCGGCGGGCGCGGCGGCCTTCCCGTGTCCTTCGTGTCCCTCGTGCCCGCCGCTGCCCCCGTGCCCCTGGTGCGCGGAGGCAGCGCTGCGGCTGCCGGCGGGAACCGGGGTCGGCTCCTCCCAACTGCGCTCCCGCACGGTGACCTTGACGGTGCGCGTCTGGTTGGCGATGCCGAAGAGGTCGCGGTACTTCTTGGTCACGTTGATCTTGGCGGTGTACGTACCGGCGGCCAGCTGGACCGGCTTGGAGTAGTAACCGGCGTAGGTGTTGGACGCCCAGCCGTTCTCCACGCCCCACACCGAGCCGAGGGTGAAGGGGTTCACCGGGCAGCTCTGCGGATACTTCGAGTTGGCGGGGGCGTCAGGCCGGACCCGCCCGGAGGCGTTGTTCGGGCAGAACGCCTCGGTCTGGCTCAGCACCGTCTTGCCCGCCGCGTCGGTGAGCTTGATCTGCGCGAAGCCCGGCAGCCCGGAGAAGTCCTTCACGAGCCCGGCGGGAAGCGCCTTGGTCGTGGTCTTCTTCCCGTTCCGGAAGACCTGCGAGGCGACGACCGGGTCCTTGTAGGACTTCCGGGTCACCTTGAGCTCGAAGGCCCCGTTCTCGGAGGTGAGGTACGTCCCGAGGTCCAGATAGACGCCCGGGTCCTCCTTCCAGGAGTCGAGCGTCACCGAGGTGGAGGCGGCGATCAGGCTCAGCTTCGGCGTCGCCGCCGCCGCCGTCTTGGCGTCGGGCGCGGCGGCGACGACGCCCGCGGTCACGGCGACGGCCGCGGCGACGGCGATCGAGGGGCGGGTCAGGCGGTTCGTGCGGCCCTGCGGGGATCTGGTCATCATTCCTCGTACTTCCGGCTTCCGGGTGCGTGACGGAACGTGGACGAGCAGCACGGCCCCGACTCACCTGTGGCGACGCTGTGTCCGGCCTGTGAGAGGCGGCACGGGGGTCCGCAGGTTGTCTGTACTCACCCGGGCGGCCCACAGTTGTCCGAAAAGTACCGTCCCGGTCTCCGCGCCGGAGCCGGGCGGGAAGCCCCGGCACGGTCACTGCGCAGCGGCTCCGCCGGACGGCGCCCCTGCTCACTTTTCGGCCATGGGCCCCGACGGCCGGCGGACGCGTCCCGTGCGGCGCGGGCCCGCGGCGTGAACGTACGAGGAGTTCGGCCCACGGAACGCGCGGAGGGGCGGCCTCCGGGCCCGCGGGCCCCGAAGCCGCCCCGGGGCTCACTGCCCGTACGCGACCAGCAGGTTGGTGGCCGGGACCACCACGAGGCCGCCGCCGGCCCCCAGACCGGTCAGCGGCTGGGAGACGTTGTGCTCGTCGGGCTCGTTGATCGGCGCGCCGACGTCGGTGGACCAGACGGGCTGGCCGGTGGCCCCGTTGAGCGCCCACAGCTGACCGCTCAGGGAGCCGACGTAGACGTAGCCGTTGACGACGATCGGCGCCGTGCTGATCCGGCCGTCCCCCTGGAACGTCCAGCGGCTGGCGAGGGTGCGGCTGTGCCGCTCCTGCATTACGCCGTCATCGACGAAGTAGCCCTGGCGGCCGTCGAAGGCGGGCGCCGGCGACCAGCCGTTGGCCGGATAGGTGCCGCGGACCTTCCCGTCGGCGACGTTGAGCACCGAAGGGGCGTCGCCGCTGCCGTCGCGGGTCCAGACACCGCCGTCGGCGACGACCGGGGTGCGGCCACCGCCGCCGGAGCAGTCGGTCCGGCGGTCCCAGACCGGACCGCCCGACGCCGGCTCGAAGGCGTAGGTCCGACTGCAGGCGTACGAGACGTAGACCCCGTTCGCCGTGACGGCGGGCGAGCTGTTGTCCCCGTTCTGGACGGGCCGCGTCCACCGCACCGTCCCGTCGGCGGCGTTCACCGCGTACAGGGTGCCGCCCGAACCGGCCCCTCCGGTGTACACGACACCGCCCAAGAAGGTGGGCGGCGAGGTGAAGGACCACTGGTCCGGCAGCGTGACGGTCCAGAGCACCGCCCCGGTGGCCGGATGGAAGGCCGTCAGCACACCGTCGGGGTTCTGGGCGTAGAGCCGCCCGCCCCCGTACGCGAGCGCGGACCACCAGTAGGTGCCGCCCAGGTCGACCGGCTCCCAGACGTTCTCGCCGGTGTCCGCGTCCAGGGCGTGCAGGACGGTGCCGTACCCGTCCTGCGAGGCGGCGGTCACGAAGACCCGACCGCCCGCCACGACGGGATAGGAGACGTCCCCACCCAGGTCACGGGACCACTTCCGGCTGAGCGGCGGAGCACCCACGCCGGCATCGACGAGGTTCCCGTCGTGCCGTGCGTTGATCTGGTACGTGGTCGACGAGCCGGTCTGCGCCGACTGCGCGCCGACCGGCGTCACGAAGGTGACGACCGCCAGCGCCGCACCGAACAGCACGGCAGCGGTTCTTCGAAGCTTCACTCGGATGTCCCCCATCGTCCGGCACCGCCACGGGCGATGCACAGGGCGGGCCGGACGCGGATCCGCCGACCCGTCTCCGGTCCCCATGGTCCACGAGTGAGCGGGTAACCGCCGCTGATTTAAGGCCAGTTGATCGACTCGGAGTGAGTGGTCGACCGCACGTCCGCAGGCGACGCCGGACCGGCGGTCACGCGGGACGGGGGCTGCCCTGGAAGACCTGGCCGGTGTGCCAGGAGCGGTGGTCGGCGGCGACGGGGCGGACACCGGGCTGGGGGCCGATCACCGGACGGCCGGCGAGCGCGACGACGTGCTCGCGGGCGGCGGCGCTGCGGCCCACGAAGCTCTGCGAGACCAGGATGCGGTGGCCCTCGCCGAGGCCGAGGACGCCTTTGTCGAACAGCTTGTGGTGGAGCGAGCAGAGGCACAGGCCGTTCTCGACGTCGTCCGGCCCGTCAAACGCCCACCAGCGCACATGGGCGGCCTCGAGACCGACCGGCACCGCTCCGATCCTCCCGTCGTAGCCGCAGAAGGCGCACTGGTACTCGTAGGCCGTCAGGACCAGCTCCCGCATACGCCGGTCCCGCTGCCTGCGCGCGGCCGAGACCGGTCCCGTCCCGTCCTCCTCCAGCGCCAGGCCGACGGCTTCGCACAGTTCGCCGTGGAGGGACGGCGGGAAATGGAGGTCGAGCAGCACCCGTGCCATGCGGCCGAGCAGGGACGGCTCCCGCCGCAGCGCCGCACGCAGCTCCGGCGCGAGCCGACCGGTGGCACCGGTCGCGCGCAGTTCCCCGACCCCGGTCCCGGGGCTCCCCGGGCCGCGCTCGGTGCGCACCTCCCACACCCCGTCGCTCACCAGATGGTGAAAGGGATAGGCGGGCGTCGTCCGGTTCCCGGGCCCGTACTCGGCGAGCAGCCGCCCCAGATCCTTCTCCACCAGGCTGTAGCGGAGAGCCCCGTCGGAGTCCTGCTGAAACCGGCTGAGCGCGTACAGGAGCAGCAAGGGCTTGTGCGGAGCCCGCAGCCCGCTCCTCGTCCACTGCCTCAACCGCGCGGCACGTTCGACCCAGTCCATGGTCCGCGAGCGTATCGCCGCACCGCGCCACCGCCCGAGGACGAAGACCAGGACGACGCCCGCTCGGCCAACGTCGAAGGGCCCCACCGCGAACGGTGGGGCCCTTCAACGTATTGCCCGGTGAGAGCAATGGCGGAGGATACGAGATTCGAACTCGTGAGGGGTTGCCGCCCAACACGCTTTCCAAATGTTCGTGTGGAGGTCCGGACGGGTTCGCAGGCGTTCTGACCTGGGGACCCGTCGTGTCGAGTCGCTCGGATGGACTCGCCTGAACCGCCATGAATGCAACCCGAAGTGCAACCCTCAGCGGGTGTGGGTGCCACCAAGAACGCTCCTCAGAGGAGGTCGCCCTTCCGGGCGGAACCTGCAGTCTCCCCGGTGCTGTGCGCAGCCCTCGATGACGTCTTGGCCGACGAACTTTCGAACTCCGGCGACCAGACACATGCTGGACGTCATACACCACACTGGAACCGCCCTGCTGGATGGCCGTCTATTCGTTAGAGTGACCCAACTGCGTTGCGGTATCGTCCGGTTTGCATAGCCCTCCTCCTCTAGAGAGCGGCACCAACTGCTCCTCCCAGTGCATCATTGAGGCCCTCGTGCGTATCTCCGAGATCGTGATAACCGACTTCAAGGCGATCCGTCACGCGAAGCTGACGGAGTTGGACAAACAGCCGTATACGCTAATTACCGGGCGGAACGCCAGTGGTAAGACTGCGATGCTCCAAGCCTTGCACTTGATCACGCGCACGCGAGGGCTGGAGCCGCGCCCAGAGCTGGTACGACTGGGCAAGGACAAGGCCGGAATTGAGCTGCACTTCACGCTTAGCGACGAAGAGTTCCATCGTGTAAACCTGCATCATCTATCGGTGTTTGGCAAGAATGCCGAGCGTAGGGACCGGTTCCGTCGGACTGCGGTAGTGGACAAAACAGGGAATGTTTCTTTCGCGGACTCCTCTGTGGTTGCCACGGTATTCGACCCCGTCTTCAGAGCCAGTAACAGCTTCCCGGACATCACTTTGCTCGGTGCTGCTGAAAACGGTCGGGTAGGAGCCAGTGCTCCGCTTAGTAGCGCCGATGTTCCGCCCTCCAGGCTTGCAGGTGGTCCACCTACTGCCGAGGGCTTGACGCTCCGTCTCACGACCCTGGACTACTGCTCGCTGGTAAAAGCCCGGGACAGCGGGTGGCGCGATGACGCCTACGAGCAATTGGGAGAGACATTCCGCGAGGCAACGGGCAAGAGGTTGCTACGCCCGCAACCGATCAGCGGCCTCGGAACTACTCTCATCGAAGTTGCAACGGCGGATGGCCGGCACCCCGTCAGCGAGTTGTCCAGTGGGGAGGCTGGCCTTCTGGGGCTGTTGTGCGCACTACATCAATCTGCGCACGACGGGAGCGTGCTGCTCCTCGATGAGCCCGAACTGCACCTGCATCCAGCCCTGCAGATGGCGTTTCTGCGTGCAGTTGGAGCCCTTGCCCACCGAACTCAGACGATGATTGTCACCCACTCGGTCAAGATCGTCGCTGCTGCACATCCGTCGCAGATCTACCAAATGGTCGGTGGCGAAGCCGCTGAACAGGCCCGACGAGTCGCAAGCGTCTCCTCATTGGCGGGTGTGGTCGCCGATATGGGCCTTGCCGAGGCAGACCTGCTCCTCAAGGGTGGACGCCTGGTCGTGGAGGGTGACAGGGACGAAAACTATCTGGGGCGTCTGTTCCCCGAGGAACTGGAGAACGTGCATGTGATCAAGGCAGGTAGCTCCGGACAGGTGCTTGCCCGTCACCGAATGCTTGCTGACGACCTGAGTTCACTGCCATGGGTGTGTCTCATCGACCGCGACCTGATGAGCGACACCCAAGTTCGGAATTACCAGCGCGACTATCCCAATCTCCATGTATGGCCCCGCCGGGCTCTGGAGAGCATGCTTCTGGATCCTGGCCTTGTCGCAGCGGTGCTTGGATCTCTCGGCCGCCCGACCTCGCTCGACGAGGCTGAAACTCTGCTCCGCGCCGCAGTAGATCCACTAGCGGACGATGTTGTCTCCGACATGCTCGCGGGCGAACTGGCCAACCGTTTCCCGATGCCGCGTGCGGACAAGAGGGACGGCATCCGAGGTCTCAAAGAGCAATATACGGCTGCGGCACACGCTATGAATGCGCGAAGCGATGCTGTAGATGCGATCCATCGGGAGGTGTCCGAGCGAGTACGCGAACGTTGGGAGCGCGACCGGTTCCTCCTGGTTGATCCTAAAAAGGCGCTAGGTGCCCTGGCAGGTGAACTCAACCTCTTCCGCAAGACACAGGATCTTACAAACGCGCTGCTCGCCAGTGCGGGCGCAGGGCCAGCGATAAGGCCGCGGCCTCTAGAAGAGTTTCGACTGAGACTAGTTGAGACCCTGCAAGGGCCCCCACCGCTAGATGTCTCACTGCCGACCTCGATGGCCAGTGAGACCAAAGGATAAGAGAGGCTGGCTGAGACAGCCGTCGTGACTAAAAAGAGATCTGTGGATATTCGGGATAAAGTAATCCATCAAGGCATAGCAAACGATGCAGCCTGGGTGGGGCGACTTGCTGCCGATTTCGAGAATAATGAGCTTGACGAGTGCATCGGCGTTGCTTCTTTCTGCGTAATGCCATATATTGCACTATTTGTTCATGAGTCGTATGCGAAGCTAGCCTCGATTGATCCCGCATTGGCGGGCCTTTTGTCGGGGGATTTCCAAGCGATCGTGGCTCGATCTCGTCACAGCCTGAAACTTTTCGAGGACACGAAACGTCGAATTCCTGGGCAGTTGGAGTATTTTCGCGACGAAATATTTACGGCCCATGCGAACTACTTTACCGGTAATGTCTCGTCAGATTTCCGGCATCTCGAGACCGATCTCGGCTTGTTCTTTTATGCTTCGCGACTAGTGTCCACAAGCCACGTCGCGAATTTTCACCTAGGGATCTCGCCGCGCGAGACTCTGGCGATGACCGGCCAAGAGATGATGAACTTTTCCGAGCAGTACGGTCGGTACTTTGGCTATTTGGGTGCTCAGGTCCCGGTCGAAGGCGGGGCGACTTTCTTTAGTCGAATGGACCCACGGAAAATGGGCGAGGTTGGAAATGATGTACATTCGACTGCCTATTATGCAAACGTTTTTGATTCGCCTGAAAATTTGGACCTCAATGCGCTTCTGACGGTATTTCGCTGTATGGTGAATTTCGCCAGCACGGCCCTTTCTTCTTCGGGCTCCGAGGGGGTGGTTGATTACACGGAATTTAAGATCAAGTTCTTGACTGTCTATCAGGTTCTCGCTAGTTTGGAAGTTCTGCGATCCGATTCCGAGTACTCGCTCACGTCTCGATCAGACCGAGCTCTACAGGGAATTCTCGACGCGCCCGCTGCGCGGGCGGTCATGGATCGAAGTGCCAGGCCGTTCCGCAATACCTTGATGCACTACAACCTTGATCGACGTCTTGATCTGTCAAAGGTGGATTTGGCTTCCCCTGTTTTCAATTTGGCATCAGCCTACTATCCGGATTGTCGTGACTTTGGCGATTTGGTTGATATGATCGAAATGGTTCTGGTGCAAACTTCGGCGGCCATCGATGATTGGGCTGAATCGTAGGTCGGCGTCTGAAGTATCGCTTTTGGGTTTCCGGCAGGTCAATTTCCGGGACTTCATGAAAGGGTTCTTTCCGGTCGTGGCGCGTGATGAATTGCATGCGCGGACGATCCATTGCGGTTTCGTTCTCTCGGGTTTTGTGGTGCGATAGGTGCGGCTTCTGCGAGGGCCCGTTTTTATCCATGGATATGCGATGTTTTCCTGGCGTCCCGCACCTCGGCTCTCCTTAGGGTTCTAGCCGTCCAGGATTGCCGCCCTGGCTGCCCAGGCCAGGATGCTCTGCCCGCGCACGGATAGTCCGAGCCGGTTCCAGTGGAAGATCACGTGGTAGCTGATCACCTGTCGCAGCCCGCGGTTGAGTGTTCCAGCTTGGACGCCGTCGGCGAGGGTCCGGCCGGCGCTGTGGAATGCTGCGACCCACTCGGCGACGGGTTCCAGCGGGCCCCCGGGGCGCAGCAGGGCGTCACTGTCGGCGAGAAGGAGGGGGCGGATCTCGCGGGCTCGGGCGTTGAGCCGTTCCGGCGGAACGTCACTGACGGCCGAGCGGTGCTCCGTCATGATGACGCGGTCCCAGACATCGCCCTGCTCATACCACTCCAACCGTGCGGCACGCATCATGATGGTGCACAGCAGGACGGACAACTCCCTCGGTCCGATGGCGAGATCGTCGCGCAGGCGCAACTGCTGGATTTCTCGGCTGTCGGTGACGAACAGGGCGTGCGCGGCCGTCATGCTGGTTTTTCCGCCGAACGCCGGCGTCTCCGGCTCGTAGATGCCGGGCCACCAGCGCTGAAGGTGTCCGTCGGCTACGAGGCGGTCGAAGCCTTCCTCGATGGTCAGCTTGGCGCCGCTCACGGGCTGGATCCGGAGACGCAGCCGCCAGCAGGGGTGCTTTCTGGTGTACCACCAGCCGTCGATCGCGTCGGAGGCTTCCGCCTCGCGCAGGATGGGCAGGACATGCGCGGCGAAGGTGCTGTCGGCGTTCGACCAGTCCGTGAAGTGAAGGTACGTCTGCCACCAGTCGGTGGTGGCCGCGTGGCGGACCAGGGCTTCCCGGCCGGCTTGGTCGTAGACCGCGACTGCGTCGGAGAGGACCACGAGGTCCATCCGGTACTGGCGCGCTGCGTCGCGGAGCGGCAGGCCGGTCAGGACGGCGAGGACGGCGTGCTGCGTCGGGCTCGGCTCATTTGCCTGAGTCAGTTGATCAAGAGACATGTGTCCCATCCAGTGCTCGGTGCCTGCTTCGAGGCGAACGTGGTGAGGGCGAGTGCGGTGCCGGCCGCGCCGTTGATCAGGCCGGGAGTCGAGGAGGTGCCGGGCTGGCCGTAGGCGGTGAGGGCGTGACCGAGACGGGCCGGGAGGATGCGCAGCCGTACGTCGAGCGCGTCTGCGGCTGCGCGGTGAGCGGTCTGGTAGATGCCCGCCCATCCATGGCAGAGACCGCTGTCGGTGACCAGGGCGAGTTGCGCGGGATCGGACAATGTCCGGTACAGAGCGTCCTCGTAGAACTTCTGGAGCGTGGGTGAGCGCAGGGCGATCCCCGCGAGCTGCCCTGCCCGTGCGATGCCTGTTGTGCCGTAGCACCAGCTCGGACGGGCGGGGGCGTCGTGATGAGGCTGACCGCGGTCGAGGTCGCGCCGGGAGATGTGCTCTGGCCACCACGGGCCGGAATCGCCGTGCTGACACCAGGCGTCGAGGTGGGCGCAGATGGTGAACATGGCGTCCTGGTGGCCATCGACGGTGACGCCTCGGCGCATGGCCTGGGCTAGGAGGAGGAGCGGGCCTGTGATGCCGTGGGCCGCGCCGAAGTTGCCGTGCCCGCCCGGGAAGTGGGGCGACTCGCCGCGCGCTGGGTCATGGCGGACCCACCAGCCGGGCAGCCCGCGCCCGTCAGCGGCGAGCGGCCGGGTAAGGGCGACGAGGTACTGCAAGATCCTCTCCAGGGCTGGGCCCTCGGGCTCGGTGCGCAGGAGGTAGGCGCCGATCCCGGTGAGGCCGTAGAAGAGGTCGTACTCCGCGAAGGTCGGCAGGTCTCCCCTGCCGATGCGGGCGAGCGCGGCGTCCACGCGGCGGTGGGCGAGATCGGTGATGTGCTGGTGCAGGGTCGTGCGCGCCGAGGCGTACAGATGCCGGTAGGCCGGAGGAACGGCGGTGAGGACGAAGCCGACGGCCGGGACGCCGAGGAACAGGCCCGTCTGGTCGGCCGCGCTGATGGGTCCGGAGGCTGCACTCGTGATCCACCGGTGCGCGGAACGCCAGGAGCCGCCGTACCCGCTGGCGATCTCGATGTGCAGCAGGCTGATTCCGGCAGCGCCGTCGGCGAGCGACTGCACCGCCCAGGGCTCCTCCGGGGGCGGGGGAGGAGGCTCAGCCAGATCAGCTGTGTACTGCTCCAAGATTGTTGCGGCGGTGGTTGCCAGCGTGGTCATCGGTCCGCCATCCGGTGCTGGAGGGCGGCTGTTCGCACGAGTCGGATCGTCGTCTCCTCGGTGCGCGGATCGACGCCAAGAGCTCGGACGTGGTGCTGGTGCAGCAGCGAGCGGGCGACGTCGAGCGGATGACGTTCACTGACCAATGCGGTCCGGTAGAAGTCCACTGCGGCGGCGCGGGCTCGCCACGCTTCGGCGACCTGCCTGCCCCCGGGGAGGGACGCGAGCGCAGAGGCACCGTTCGGCCCGGTGAGTTCGAGCACCTGGCCGCGCAGGGCCCGGTCCAACCGGCCGGTGCCCTGGGGGAGGTTGCCCACCAGCCACTCTTCGGCCGCCGCAGCGTTCGGTGCCAGGGGAGTGACGAGGTGCAGGGCGCTGGCGGCGGCGAGGGCCTGTGGGGCGAAGGCATCGGTGCGCTCGGCGAGTTGGATCTGCGCAAGGGCGGCGGCGGAGTCCGCGGCGAACACCTGGTGCGCGGCGTTCATGGCCGGCCCGTGGCCGAAGCGTCCGGTCTGCGGCTGGTACGGGGCCAGGGCGAGTCCGGACGCGAGCCCCATCGTGTGCAGGCTGTCGGCCCACGCGCGGACGTGCCGTGCGCCGACTTCGCACGAGTCCGGCGGCAGGAGCAGGGTGAGGCCGAGGTGCTGGTCGGCGTCCGGCCGGGCCATCTCCCGGTGCCGGGTGAACCACCAAGTCGGCGGGTCCTCCCCGAACGCGGCGAGCAGGCGGGGCAGGTGGTGACTCAGGATCTCGTCGTAGCGGCGCGGGTGGGCGTGGAGCTGTGCGTGAAGAACGTTGCCGCCGCCCGGCAGGTGCCGCTCGGTGCCCGGCGACGTAGTGGAGCTCAGCCGGGGCACGTACGGGGTGTCCGGCTCGGAACGGCCCAGCGAGAGCCAGATCTCGTGTGCCCGTCCGATCCAGCCGTGGGCGTCTGCGTCCGGTACCTCGCGCAGCTCCACGCGCCGGGCGTTGTCGAGGTGGGCGCGCAGGACCCGGAGGTGGACCGGGTGGGACAGGTCGAGCGGGAGGCGCTGGTCGTACTCGATGACGGCGACCTGCCTCGGGACCCGCAGCCGGTTCCGCCAGGCAGTGAAGGCGTCCTCCCACTCCTGCCTCGGGGCTTTCCGGGCGGGCAGGTCATGCGCCATCAGTAGCCATCGGGCCTGCGTGAGGATGGCGCGGCGGTAGCGGACCCGGGGGAGGTACGGGAGCCGAGAACCGGCGCCGAAGTCGAACGGCTTGTATGCGGCGTACCGTCCGTTGGCCACCTCTGCCAGGAACCGGGCCAGCGGCGGGGTCTGGGTTCCGCCTTCCAAGGCGTGCAGGACCCGCACGTCGATGGGCCGGCCGGTGGAGAGCTGCACGAGATGGAAACTGCGAGGGTCAGCGGTGACGGCGATGTCGGCGAGCCGGATCGTCGTCTCGTCGCGCTCCAGGTGGCCGGACAGCTCAATGATGTGCGGCAGCAGTCGCGATGTGCGGGTGACGTTCTCGTTGCGGTGCCGACGCGGTGGGAACACGAGCTGCGCCGCGAGGCGGTCCGGTGCCCCGCGATAGCTGGTGGCGAGGGCGTTTTGGTGCGCAGGCGGCAGGACGTGGGCGAACCGGCCCGCCATGCTGCTGCCGGGGCGGGGCACCGCCGTGAGCAGGAGGTCGAACGTGCCGCTGGACAGCGCCCGGGTGCTGGGGGCGTGGATCTCGAAGGCGGCCTCCACTCGGGGCACGAACAGCCGCTCGTCCGTTCCGGCGGCCTTCTCCAGGGCGTGGACCATGTCGTCTGTCAGCCGCAGTTCGTCGCGGCCGTCGAGGAGGACTTGCTGCATCAGCGAGAGCAGCAGCTCGTCGCGGTCGGTGCGCACTTTCAGGGAGGCTCCGCGTTCGGAGCCGACGTATCCGGCGGGCAGCCCGAGGCCGTTGTCGGCGACTAAGTCCATCACCGGCACCAGGGCGCCGACGCCATACCGGGCCCGGAACCGGCGGTGGTAGTCGCGCCAGTGCTGATAGCCGTAGGGCTGTGGGGTGGTGCGGTAGAGGGCTGACACGGCTGCCTGCGCTTCCGCGATCACGGTTTGCGGGAGCTGGGTCTCGCAGTCGAGGGCGGTGTCAATGAGCAACGGTGTCGGGGTGACGGCGGTGAGGGCGCGCATCCGCGTGGCGAGGGCGCTCACGCTGATGTCGGAGAGTGTCGGCTGGTGGGCGGATACCTCGTCGCGTAGTGCGTACAGCTCGTGGACCAGGTCCCGCACGTCAGGGATGTTGTCTGCGTCGTGCTGTTCCAGTTCGTGGCACAGGTGCTGGAGGGGGTCCACGGTGGTCATGGGTGCCCACAGGCTGGTGATGAGGAACTGCTGCTCGACCAGGCTGGTGAGAAGCGCGTCGATCTGCTCCGGTGTGGCCTGGGGGAAGCTGTCGCGCAGGTGGCCGTACAAGGCGCCGTAAGGGATGGGCGAGCGGGCGGCGTCCATGACGGCGGCCACCGGCCGGGCGTTGCGGACGGATATCTCGACCGGGGCCAGCAGGACGGCGTGCCCGTCGGAGGGTGGGCCCGGCGCCACGAGCCGATCGCCCCGCGTGCGGGCGGCGTTGTTGGCGACGAGCGGGAGCCGCGCCAGTAACGCGGGGATGCGCTGGAGCCGGAGGACCATATCGGTGACCCATTCGGAGTCCGGCCGGATCAGCACGCGGTGCTTGTCGCGCCACCGCGCGCTTGCCCTGGGCCCGACCGTCACCGGAGCGGTGCCAGCGAACAGGCCCAGCGGGGTCGGCCGGTGTTGCCACCGCAAGAGGTAGGAGACCGTCGATACCGCGGTGCGGCGGACGTGACGGGGCTCGGACTGCCGGCCTTGGACGACTGCTTCGATGGCGTCGGACAGGACGGGGGTGGCCAGCTCCAGCGCGTTGCGGAAGCCATCGCATTCCCAGACGCGGTTCAGCCACTCGCGAGTGACGGCCACGTTGTCCAGGTCGAGGGTACGGGGGATGTCTGCTGGCCCAGTGCTGGTGGTGGCGCGCAGCATGGCGGCGCCCTGCCATCGGTAGTCGGCGACTGCTCGGGTAACCATGGGGCCCTCCGTCTGGCGGGGCGGGTGAGGAGCCGGTGGGCCGAGCGGAGCGATTCGCTCGGCCCACCGGCAGGGAACGGCCTGGATCAGGCCGGGTCCTCCGTGAAGGAGCCGCAGGCGGAGGCGCCGGTCGCGCAGGTGGTGCCGCAGCCGTCGCCCGTGGAGCACATGAGCTTGCCGTACGCGTGCTCGGCGATGACGACCTTCACGTCCAGGGGTGCGAAGTCGTCGTCCAGGCCCGCCAGCGGGGCGGGAGGGGCCAGAGTGGCGCTCGTCATGTTCGTGCCTTTCTTCTTGGTGTCCGGATGGTGTGGAACAACCTGGCTTCCGGCGTTACGCCGAGGGCCAGGAGAGCGAGACCCGGCTGTGCACCTTGTCGATGACCCGGTCGGCCGGGATTTGGTCATCAGAGGTGTTGGCCGGATAGACCCGGATGACCGGACTGGGGCCCCCGCGCCGGCTGGCCTCCCAGTCGCGAAGCACGTCGGCGACCTGGTCGGCGAACTGCTCCGCGTTCGGGCCGAGGGCGTGCACGCCGTACTCGATGTGCTTGTTGTCCTCGGTGCGGCGGGTGACGAGGTAGGCGAAGGTGTCGTCCTCGACGGCGGCGAGGGCGAACCGCCTGTTCACGGGGGCGACCAGGCCCGTGTCCAGGTCCTCGTCGACGGCCATCGTGCAGAAGCCGGGCAGGCTGATGGCCATGGCCATCTGGAGGGTGTCGATGAGTTCCGAGAGGCCGATGACGACGCCTGTCCACAGCTCGTGGCGCGGGTACGTGACCACGTTGTCCAGACGGTGTGGGTCGGCCGGTAGTCCGTCGTCGAACTTCAGCCCGATCTCCGGTGTGCCGTTGACGAGAAGAAGTTCTTCCCGGTGGGCCGTCGAGCCCTGCATCGGGACGAAGCCGCAGATGAGCGCCGACACGCTCTCCAGGTAGGGACCGTGTTCGCCCGGGATCTGGGTGAAGGCGACCGACCGGGTCAGGCCACGCATCCGCAGCGGCACCACAAGCCGACCGCCCTGCTTGAGCTGCGCGGTCCACGCCGGAGCGATGTCCCAGGCTCCGGCGGTCACCATGACGACGTCGACCTCGCCGAGCTCCGGAATGGGCTCGGCGGCGTCGGCGGTAAGGACGCGTACCCGGTCGTAGCCGTGCTCGTTCAGGAGCCGGTGCGCCCGCTCGGTGACTACGGGATCGATGTCCACGGTGACGACCTCGCCGTGCTCGCCTACGAGCTCGGCGAGGTAGGCGGCGTTCAGCCCGCCCGAACCGATCTCCAACACGCGCATGCCGGGCTTCACCTGGGCCTGCTCCAGCATCATCGCCTGGATCTGCGGGGCGGAGACGGAGCTGAGCTGCACACCGTGCTCGTCCGTCTTGGTGATCACTGCCGCGTACGTGTCGTACGCCTTGTCCAGCGGGGTGTCGGGAATGAACGCGTGCCGAGGCACCTTGCGCATGACGGCTTCGATCTCCGAGGAGGAGATGTCGCCGCCTGCGCGCAGCTCGTCCACCACCTTGTTCCGGAGACGGGTCGCTTCGTCGGGCTCGACGGTCGTGTTCGTCATGGACTTCCTTCAGTCGTGCGTATGGGGGAGCAGGCCGGCGGTCGCGTGCCGGATGGGTCGGGTAACCCATGGGAGAGCGCGCTCGGTTCTCGTCGGCTGACCGACAGGGCCGCGCTGGACGGCGAGCTGGGAGGTCCACGCCTGCGGAGGGCTGCCCGGCGGGCCGGTTCGTTTCGACCAGCCCGCTGGGTGGCTCGCGTGTGGCAAGGGGCGTGCGTCACTCGATCTCCTTGACGTAGCGAGCCTCGATCAACACTTCGATCAGGTCAGCGGTCACGAAGGCGAGACGGCGGGCGAGTCCGACGGCCTGCCGATAGCCAGCCGGAGTGGGCTCCTCCAGCAGAGGAACTCCTCGCTCGACAAGGCGGGTCATCTCGGCACTGGGCGGGAAGCTGTCGTCAGCCACCGTGATGTCGCTGAGCTGCTTCAGGTGTCTGCGGAGGCGGCCGAGCAGGGCGACAGCCGATGCAACAGGTGGCGGCTGACTGCCGATCGCCGCGTCGAGGTCGTCGAAGACCTCCTCGATGTCGAGGGGTTCCCACGCCCGGAACCGCTCCAGCACGAGCCGTAAACCGTCCGCGTCGAGCGGTGGCGTCCACTCCTGGGCTGGAGGTTTCGGAGCCACTGCGGTGCTCACCGCTCTCTCCCCACCGGAGTCTCGACCACAGCCCAGGTGTCCTTGCCCCACGAGTGCATGTCGTAGCCCCACTGCGAACTCATCGCCGCGACCAGACTCAGACCCCGGCCGCTCTCAGCGTTCAGGTCGGCCGTTTTCAGATGAGGAGCGTCGTGCGAGCGGTCGGAGACTCCGATGCGGATGGCACCGTTGCTCGGTCGCTCGATGTGGATTCGCGACACCGGGGTCTCGGTGTGCTCGACGGCGTTGGCCAGCAGTTCAGTGACGATGATCTTTCCCCAGCCGGTCACGTCGTCGTCCATGCCCCAGACCGCCAGTACCTGGGAGATGAAAGCGCGGGCGAGGCCCACGGAGTCACGTACGCAGGGCACCTCTGCGGCGTAACCCGGGGAGCCGACCGCATTCGGTTGAGCGACGGTCATGGTCACGAGGTCTTTCCCTCCGGCTGGGGTTCCCGGTGCGGACAAGCAAGGCAGGACCGGGCTTTCCTCCGTGCCGCCGCACCGAACTCGGCTTGGCGACCGATGACCAGTCAACGAGCGACGAGCGCAGCGCAACAGGAAGAGTCCCGGATCCGTAAACGCCACCAACCGGAAGACTTTGCGTTTCCATTACCCGAGCTCTAGGTGTCAGCGTGACGGTGGAGCTACGTTCGGTGCATGGGAGGAAATCTCGTTCTTCAGGACCGACTTGATCAACTCGGTCTGACGCAGGAGGAGTTGGCGGCACGCCTGAACGCAGCGCTACAGGAGATCACCGGTCGGCCTGGCGATATCTCCTCCCGGACGGTGCGCAACCTGCTCAACGGATCAAGCCGACGCCCAATCGGACGCACTTGCGCCGCACTTGAGCGTGTGTTCGGCTGCCCCGTGGCGGACTTAGGGTTCAGCGCACCCAGCTCAATGCAACATCCCCCGGAGGGCCCCGTGCGGCGTCGCGACTTCATCGCTTCCACCACCGGGACGGCAGCCGCAGTCGTTCCCGTGGTCAAGCAACGTCGGTCGGTGGGCATGTCGGACGTGGCCCGAGCATCGGCCGGCATGAACCAGCTCGTGGAGGCCGACGACCGTCAAGGCGGGCACGCCTCCCTGGCGACCGCAGCCCTCGAAGCTCGCGCAAAAGTGCTGGAGCTTCAGCACCGGAACGCCAGTGAACGTGTACGCCGTGCCCTGTACGCGCTCGCGGCCGAGTTCACCACCGTCGCCGCCTGGTCGTGCATCGACCTACGTGACCTGGACAAGGCCCGGACGTACCTGCACGAGTCGTCCACGTTCGCCGGCCTCTCCCAGGACCCGCCCACGGCCATGCGCGTATGGGTCAACATGGCCATGCTCGCCTACCAGCGGAAGAACTGGCCAGAACAGCTCGCGGCAGCTCAGGCGGCCAACGCCTCCCCAGCCGCCCGCAGAGACCCGTTCTTCGGCTCCATGGGCCGCGTCCGTCTCGCGCTCGCCCACTCGTCGCTGGGAGACCTGCGAGCCGCTCGCCGGTCCCTGGGCGCAGCGCAGGAGAACTACCGGAAGGCGGCCGAGGACGAGCGTCCTCGGTGGACCGCGTTCTACGGGCCGGCGGAACTCAACCACCTCGCGGCGATCATCCTCAACCACAACGGGGAGCCCGCCGAAGCCGAGGCGATGGCTCACCGGTCCCTGGCCAAGATCCCGGCGGAGTTCCAGCGCAACCGCGCGCTGGCCACCTGCCAGCTCGCCCTGGCGCAACTCCGCCAGGGCGAGCCCGAGCAGGCTACGGCGACCGCGGCCACCGTCTTCACGATCATGGAGGGCGCTCCACTGCCGGGGCGCATGCGCACCCTGATCGGAGACTTCCACCGAGACCTGTTCCGGCTGGCGCCGTCCACGACGTACGCCCGCGACTGGGCAGACCGCATGCGAGATGAATGGAGCCGAACGTGACCAGGGTGATCGACCTGCGGCACTACGGACAGGAAAGCCTCCCCGAGGGCTTCAAGCAGATGCTGATCGACGTGCACGCTGACGCCTACGCCGATGCGATGGACAACGAGTTCAACCAGCGGTTCCCGTGGTTCGTCGATCACTGGTCAGGAATGGGCGGCTTCACCTGCGTCGTCGCCTTCGACGGCGACGAGCCGACCGGCTTCGCGTACGGCGCCCCGCTCCAGCCGGGCCGTGAGTGGTGGCGTTTCACTGCGTTCGCGCCGAACAACGGCTACACCGCGACCTACGCCGTCTCCGAAGTCATGGTGCGCCCGCAGTGGCGGGGGCAGGGGATCTCGGAGCGGCTCCACGAGGCCCTGCTGAAGGAACGCGGTGAAGACCTTGCGGTGCTCCTGGTCGACGTGACGCATCCGAGGGTTCAGGGTCTGTACGAGACGTGGGGCTACGAGAAGGCGGGCGAGCAGCAGCCCTTCGCCGACTCCCCGGTTTACGCGGTCATGGTGAAGCGGTTGCACCCGTGAGCAGTTCCGCTCCAGAGTCGCCCACGTACGACGTCGTTTTTTAACAGTTCGTGATCGCTGCGGGCAGGGGCGAGCATTGTCGGTGAGTTCGGATTGGCCGATGGAGAGGCGACCGTGTAGTGGCCGTATACGTAAGCCGGAACCGGACGGATGCATCGCCAAAGCGAGCTGCGGAGCCGGACAGTGAGTTCTTCGAGAGAATTGCCGGGCCTTTTTGGGATCAGGTAAGGGATGTGATCAATGAGTGGTGGTCGCATCTTCCGGCCCAGTCTCGCCCCGGCATGCGTAGTAGGCTGCTGGACCGTAACTCTGGCACGAACGTCTTCTCGGCGTTGTGGGAGCTCTACCTGCACGAAATGCTGATCGGCTCTGGCTGCAAGGTGGCGATCGAGCATAGTGTCGGAACTACAGGTAAGAACCCCGACTTCCTTGTTATTCGAGAGGGTGAACGATTCGTCGTCGAGGCGATTTGGTCGGCCCAGCGCCTGGCTGACATGGGTGAACAAATCCCACCCCCGTTGATCGACGCCATCGATAATGTGCCCAGTCCCAACTTCTTCCTGTCGTACTCCGTTCACGCGATGGGTGCGGCAGCGCCTTCGCAGAAGCGGTTGAAGAACGGCTTGGCGCAGTGGCTCAGCAGCCTGGACCCCGACCAAGTCATCGCAGACTGCGAGCGTAAAGTGCCACTACCAAGGCATACCTGGCAGGAAGCCGACTGGAGCCTGTCATTCGAGGCGATACCCCGAAGTCCTGGAAAGCGAGACGACCCGGCAGCCAGGGCAATTGGGGTTTACCCCTCGATTAGCTGGCTCGATGTCGGGTCGGATCGGGTGCTCGACGCGGTCAAGAAGAAGGGGGGCAGGTATGGTGACTTGGGGATGCCATTCATCGTGGCGGTGGGCCACGCGGCTTTCTTTCCTGAGAACCGAGATGTCGAGACAGCGCTATACGGGGCCTCGGTCGAGTATGTCCACACCGGCACTCCGGTCGTCGGTCGTCTATCCAACGGCTATTGGAACTCCACCTATGATCACGCCCACGGAAAAGTCAGCGGCGTTCTCACCGTCGACAACCCAGCACCGTGGACCTGGGCAAAGAACACCCCCGTTCTTTGGCACAGCTCGGATCCCGCCTCGCTTCCGGCCCCCGTCCTGCCCTCCTGGGCTACTGCACAGCTCGCCGACGCCCAGGTCGAAAGGCACATGCCAACCTGCCCCATCCAGGATGTCCTCGGCCTCCCTCAGCTTTGGCCAGTCGGTGATGCCTTTCCCTGACGGCTGCCGGGGCAGCACAGCAACCGGTCTCGCCAGCTCATCCGGCCGCCGGATCCCGAGTCCATCCGGCTGACGAGTAAAGGCGCTCGTGAAGATCCGCCTCACGAGCGCCTTTCGTAGTTCGGGACGGGGAAGTGCACGTCAGTGACCTGGACGCAGGCGTTTCACGTCCGTCGGCTGGAGTTGAACGGCCGGAACGGACGGTGCGCCCGTCTCCGTCATCAGACGGTTGTTGCGAGCACTACGGGTTGCCGCGCTCCGAGCTCGCTGGCTGACTCGCTCGGCGGTGGCCGTCCGCAAGCGCCAGACCAGGACTTCGGCCGGTCGGTCCGCGGTGTCGAGCTCCCGTTGCTCTGACAGGTCGGCCAAGGCCCGGCGCGGCGGATTGCCGGCGGACTCGGCTTGGGCGAGGGCAGTGGACAGCGCGGGCCAAGCCGGGTCGGCGAGGATGCGATGCGCGTGGTCGGGGATTGTGGCTCGGACGGCTGCGGCGAGCCGATCCTGTGCCTGGGGACTCGGGGCACGCGCGGCGAGCTGGGCGAGGGCCGGTGGGGCGGCATGCTGTTGGGCGGCGCACCCTGGACCGTGCGCACGGCTCTGAACGAAGCAGTGCGCCGAGGCCATCTCACCGTCAACCCCGCCTCCGTCGCCAAGGCGCCGCGACTGGAAGAGGAAGAGGTCGAGCCCTACACGGTCGACGAAGTGCACAAGCTTCTGGACCTGGCAAACAAGACTGGGCACCCGGCGCGCTGGGTCGTATCTCTTGCCCTGGGGCTGCGTCAGGGTGAGGTCCTCGGTCTCAAGTGGACGGACGTCGACTTCGAACTGCGGGTCATGACGGTCCACCGCAACCGTCTACGGCCCCGGTACGAGCACGGCTGCGGCAACCACTGCGGGCGCAAGCCCGGCTACTGCCCTCAGAAGGTCAACATTCGCCGTGAGACGAAGGACACCAAGTCCCGCGCCGGACGTCGGCCCATCGGCAACCCCGAGCCCTTGGTGCAGCTTCTGCTTCAGCACCGACGCGCACAGGAGCGAGACCGGCGAGCCCCTCAACCCGAACACCGACCACCACGAGTGGAAGACCTCCTCAAGGCGGCCGGTCTGCGCGCGGGCCGCCTCCACGACGCCCGCCACACGGCTGCGACCGTCCTGCTGATCCTTGGCGTTCCCGACACAGTCGTTGACGCGATCATGGGCTGGGAGCCCGGCAAGTCCGCCCGGATGCGCCGCCGCTACCAGCACCTCACCAACCGGGTACTCACGGACGCCGCCGACAAGATCGGCGGGCTCCTTTGGCCGCTGCCTGAGGAGCCGCCTGCTGCGGACCGGCCCTGGTCTCAGCCGGGCAAGAGGTTGGCCCGAACGCATCTGAGTCAGGCCGGCCTCTTCGAGCTGGCTGTAGACACCCCCCGGCGTCTTACCTTTCGGCGGGCTGATCTTCTCCTTGCTCGGTGGTGTAGGGCCGACCGGCCTGATCCGTGACGACGGCGACTGACGTGGGCAGAACCTCGACGCGGAGCATGGGCCATGCCAGGGGATCGCCACGACCATCAACATAGATCAGGTGACGTACGTAGGCACCCACGAGGAAATCCTGTTCGGCAAGCTCGCGGACGTAACCCTCAAGTGTCTTCTCCGCGTCTCGGTTGTCGCGCACACTGTGAAGCTCCGGGGCGATGTCGAGGTAGTCCCGGAGCAGGTCCAGGAACTCCACGATCAACGACTCTTCGTCGTCAGGGAGATCGTCCGGCAGGGCGTACTCGAACGCCAGACTCGCCTTGATCATGTTCCATAGAGGGTTGCCCCGCGTGATCAGCGCCAACGCCCTGGGCTGAGGGAACGCCGGGTCGGGAACGAGCCTCACGCCGCCTGAGGTGTTGTCGTCCAGTGAGCGCCGGACCCAAGCGGCATGCCGCTCCTTGATCTCCTGGAGTCGCTCAACCGTGAAATGGGTGGGTTGGTCATCTATCTGCTTGTGGTGCCTACTGCACAGCAGCAGCAGATTGGTATGGCTGTCTCTGGAGGCGTCGCCCAGGTCCTCCGCCCTCGGGCCGCCTTTGGAACGAGCCACGATGTGTGCCTCCTCGCCAAAGACCGACGGATCATCACAGTCCGTCCCCGGGGTGATCACCTCCCCACGGCAGATTGCACACCTCCCGCCGGCTTCAGCCCACACGATCTTGCGCGTCTTCTCGGAGACCCCCATGGGTGGCACCTTGTCCAGAAGAGCTCAGGTGGTCGCAGAGGAACCAGACCGGGCTCTTGCGCGTGCAGTGAGCCGTCGAGGCCTGGCCGAAGCAACTGCAACCCAAACTGCAACCCTCAACGTCGAAGGGCCCCACCGCGAACGGTGGGGCCCTTCAACGTATTGCCCGGTGAGAGCAATGGCGGAGGATACGAGATTCGAACTCGTGAGGGGTTGCCCCCAACACGCTTTCCAAGCGTGCGCCCTAGGCCACTAGGCGAATCCTCCGCCGCAAACAATACAAGACGTTGGAGGGTGCTCGCGAACACGTTCGCCGAAGATCGTCCCGGGAGGGGGTGAGGGGTGGTTCGGCCGTCGTTCGGTGGGGCGGGCGGGTGGACCGGAGGGGGTGGGGATCCGCTAAGGTGGGCGTCAGCCCCTCACGTGGCGCTATCTGACTGAACTCCCCCAGGGCCGGAAGGCAGCAAGGGTAGGTTGGCTCTGGCGGGTGCGTGGGGGGCCCTTTGTGTTGCCGGGAGGGTGCCGCCGGGGGCGGCCCCCGGACGGGGCCGGGGCGTGCGGCGTCGTCCGCGTGCGGAGAGCCCCGGGGCGAGGGCCCGGGCGGTGTGGGGCCGGTTGTCGGTCGGCCCCGATAACCTCGTAGGTGTGTCGTCCCTTGCGCTGTACCGCCGCTACCGCCCCGAGTCGTTCGCCGAGGTCATCGGTCAGGAGCATGTCACTGACCCGCTCCAGCAGGCCCTGCGGAACAACCGGGTCAATCACGCGTACCTGTTCAGCGGGCCGCGCGGCTGTGGGAAGACGACCAGCGCGCGCATCCTCGCCCGCTGTCTGAACTGCGAGCAGGGGCCCACGCCGACCCCGTGCGGAGAGTGCCAGTCCTGCCAGGACCTCGCGCGCAACGGGCCGGGGTCCATCGATGTGATCGAGATCGACGCCGCCTCGCACGGTGGTGTGGACGACGCCCGTGATCTGCGGGAGAAGGCCTTCTTCGGGCCCGCCTCCAGCCGCTACAAGATCTACATCATCGACGAGGCGCACATGGTCACCCCGGCGGGCTTCAACGCCCTGCTGAAGGTGGTCGAGGAGCCGCCGGAGCACCTCAAGTTCATCTTCGCGACGACCGAGCCCGAGAAGGTCATCGGGACGATCCGGTCGCGTACGCACCACTACCCGTTCCGGCTGGTGCCCCCGGGGACCTTGCGCAGCTATCTCGCCGATGTATGCGGGCGGGAGAACAGCCCCGTCGAGGACGGCGTCCTTCCGCTCGTCGTGCGCGCCGGGGCCGGGTCCGTGCGTGACTCGATGTCCGTCATGGACCAGTTGCTGGCCGGTGCGGGCGACGACGGTGTGACATACGCCATGGCCACCTCGCTCCTCGGGTACACCGACGGCTCGCTGCTCGACTCGATCGTCGACGCCTTCGCCGCCGGCGACGGGGCCGCCGCCTTCGAGGTCGTCGACCGGGTCATCGAGGGCGGCAACGATCCACGCCGGTTCGTGGCGGATCTCCTGGAGCGGCTGCGCGATCTGGTGATCCTCGCCGCCGTGCCCGACGCCGGGGAGAAGGGGCTCATCGACGCGCCCGCCGATGTCGTCGAGCGCATGCAGGCCCAGGCCTCCGTCTTCGGCGCCGCCGAGCTCAGCCGCGCCGCCGACCTGGTCAACGACGGGCTCACCGAGATGCGCGGCGCCACCTCGCCCCGCCTCCAGGTGGAGCTGATCTGCGCCCGGGTCCTGCTGCCCGCCGCCTACGACGACGAGCGGTCGCTGCAGGCCCGCCTCGACCGGCTGGAGCGCGGGGCCTCGGCCGCCGCTGCCGCCGGGTTCGCCGCCCCGCCCCCCGCCGCCCCGATGGGGTACGCACCGGGCCCCGACGCGCACGCCCCCCAGACCCACGCCCCCCAGGCCCACGCCCCCCAGGCCGCGGGCCCGGACACGGCCCGCCCCGCCGTACGGGGCGAGGCGCCGCCCGCCGCTCCCGCCTACGCGCCGCCCGCCCCGCAGCCCGCTCCCGCCGAGGCCCACCCGCCTGCCCCGCAGGCCCCCGAGCCCGCCCAGCGGCCCGGGTCCTGGCCCGCCGCGGCCGGCACGGAACAGGCCCGTCGCCCCGGCGGCTGGCCCACCGCGTCCGTCCCCGGCAGCGGCCCGGCCCCCGCCGCCCCGCGCCCCGTCGCCGCCGCCCAGGCGGCCCCGGCGGCCCCCGCCGCTCCGGCCGCGCCCGAGGGCGGGCAGAGCATGGCCCAGGGCGCCGCCCAGGTGCGGAACATGTGGCCGGACATCCTGGAGGCGGTCAAGAACCGCCGGCGCTTCACCTGGATCCTGCTCAGCCAGAACGCCCAGGTCGCCGGGTTCGACGGGACGACGCTCCGGATCGGCTTCCTCAACGCCGGCGCCCGCGACAACTTCGCCGGCAGCGGCAGCGAGGAGGTCCTGAAGCAGGCCCTCCTCGAACGGTTCAACGCCCAGTGGCGCATCGAAGCGGTCATCGACACCACCGGCGGCGGGACGCCCCCGGGGCCCGGCGCGGGTGCCGCCCGCCCCGCCCCGCAGTACCAGCCCGCCCCGGCGGCCCCCGCCGCCCCGGTCGCGTACGAGCCCCGGCCCCAGCACGCGGCCCCGCAGCAGTCGGCGCCCTCGCCGCAGTACCAGCCCGCGCCGGCGCCCCAGCAGCCGCCGCCCTCCTCCGCACCGTCGCAGGACCGCGAGGGCCGGCCCGCGCCCGAGGCCTCCCACAGCTCCTACGGGGCCGAGCCGCCGCGCAACGTCGCGCCCGAGGACGACACCCCCGAGGCCGACGATCCGGATCTCGTCGACTCCGCCCTCTCCGGCCACGAGCTGATCGTCCGCGAGCTGGGCGCCACGGTCGTCGAGGAGTTCACCAACGAGCAGTGACCAGGACCGGCGAGCGGTGGCGCGGAGCGACGAGGCGCGACCAGGAGCGCCGCGGTGACGCGTAGCACGGGAGGCCGCCCGTCCACGGACCGGCGGCCGTCGGGGCTCCCCGCGCCCGGCGGTTAGGCTGCACCCCGTGAAGGTCCTCGTCATCGGCGGCGGCGCCCGCGAACACGCCCTGTGCCGCTCTCTGTCCCTCGACCCCGAGGTCACCGCTCTGTACTGCGCCCCCGGCAACGCCGGCATCGCAGAGGTGGCCGAACTGCACCCGGTCGACGCGCTCGACGGTGACGCCGTCGCGCGCCTCGCGACCGAGCTGGGCGCCGGGCTGGTGGTCGTCGGCCCGGAGGCGCCGCTCGTCGCCGGGGTCGCCGACGCCGTGCGCGCGGCCGGCATCCCCTGCTTCGGCCCCTCCGGCGAGGCGGCGCGGCTGGAAGGCTCCAAGGCGTTCGCCAAGGACGTCATGGCCGGGGCCGGAGTCCCCACCGCCCGCAGTTACGTCTGCACCACCCCCGCGGAGATCGACGAGGCCCTCGACGCCTTCGGCGCCCCGTACGTGGTCAAGGACGACGGCCTCGCGGCCGGCAAGGGCGTCGTCGTCACCGAGGACGTGGCCGTGGCCCGGGCCCACGCGCTCTCCTGCGACCGCGTGGTCATCGAGGAGTTCCTCGACGGCCCCGAGGTCAGCCTCTTCGCGATCACCGACGGCACCACCGTCGTGCCGCTCCAGCCCGCCCAGGACTTCAAGCGGGCCCTGGACGGCGACGAGGGCCCGAACACCGGCGGCATGGGCGCCTACTCCCCGCTTCCGTGGGCGGATCCCAAGCTGGTCGACGAGGTCCTCGAAACCGTGCTCCAGCCGACCGTCGACGAGCTGCGCCGGCGGGGCACGCCCTTCTCCGGGCTGCTCTACGCGGGCCTCGCGATCACCTCGCGCGGCGTGCGGGTCATCGAGTTCAACGCCCGGTTCGGCGACCCCGAGACCCAGGTCGTCCTGGCCCGGCTGAAGACCCCGCTGGCCGGTGTCCTGCTCGCCTCCGCCAACGGCACCCTCGACGCCCTCCCGCCGCTGAACTGGCGCGACGACGCCGCCGTCACCGTGGTCATCGCCTCGCACAACTACCCGGACACCCCGCGCACCGGCGACCCGATCGACGGGCTCGCGGACGTCGCGGCGCAGGATGCCCCGGAGGCGTACGTCCTGCACGCCGGGACCCGCGCCGAGGGCGACGCGGTGCTCAGCGCGGGCGGCCGGGTCCTCTCGGTGACCGCGACCGGCAAGGACCTCACGGCGGCCCGGGAGCGCGCCTACACCGCGCTCGGCCGGATCCGCCTGGACGGCTCCCAGCACCGTACGGACATCGCCCTGAAGGCTTCGCGGGACTGAGACCCACCCACGTGCCCGTCCGTCCGCCCCGGCCGACAGGCCGGGGCCCCGGGCCACGAGCACCGGCCTCGCGGACCAACGGCCTCGCGGTCCCGGACCAACGGCCTCGCGGCCCCGGACCCCGGCCCCCGCGGTCCCAGGCCAAGCAGCCCCTCCGCCCGCCCCCGTACGCCACCGGCGTACGCGGCAGCGCGAGGGGCTGCTTCCTGTCCGGGGCGCGGTGTCGGGCGCGGGCGGCCGGGGCACTTGCCCATGGACGCGAACACGTCAGCAGCTTTGCCCAAAGCCATTCCATCGGGTGACGACTGGGCCATCCGGATGACGGCTGCCGGAGCCCCAACTAGGGTGCGGCGCAAGCGTTCGGGCACTTGGCCCACCGGCATTGCGATGTCGGCGACGGGTGCCACAGTGGGGGAGTGAGCAACACCGTCGCGTGGCAGAGGGGGTGACGTCCGGCCGTGTCCGGTATCGATGTGGGTGAGGAGCTGGGGGCGCGGGCCGCACAGGCCCGAGCGCTCTCCCTGCTGCGGATCCGCGGCAGGGCCCTGGCCGTGGCGATCCTGCCCGCGGCCGTCGCCGTCGTGCTGTTCGCGGCGGGCGCACAGGGGCATCTGGCCGGTCCGGCCTGGGACGCCGTGCGCTGGACCGTCCTCGCCGTCGCGGTCCTCGTGCTGCTGGTGACCGTCCTGGTCGCCGTCTCGGTGGCCCGCGCGCGGCCCGCCGTGAGCCCGACCGTGCCCGTGCCGGAGGAAGGGGCCCCCGACCTCTACCGCCTGGTCCGGGACCTGGCCGACCGGCTCGACGTGCCCGCGCCCTCGGCCATAGCGCTCACCCCGGACTGCGACAGCTGGCTGGAGGACCGGACGCACCGTGCGCTCCGCAGGGGCACCGGGGCCGGGGCGGAGGCCGCGGACGCCGCACCCGTCCTGGTCATCGGCTCGCCGTTCCTGTGGTGGATGCGGGTCGCCGAGCTCCGCGCCGTCCTCGCCCCCGTGGTGGCGGGCACCGGCCCGTCCGCGCACCCCGACATAGCCGCCGCCCGCCGCTTCGTCCGGGGCCTCGACGCCTCGATCGCCGATGCCGCCGCCCCCGGCCGGGGCGCGGTGCGCGGGGCGCCGCTCGCCTTCGCCGGCTGGGTCTCCCGGCTGCTGCTGCGGGCCTGCCGGGGCCATGCCGCCGAGATGGAGCGCTGTGTGGCGGCCGCCGCGTCCATGCGGGCCCAGACGGTCGACCACGGGCTGCGGATCTCCGCCCAGGAACAGGTCGGCCTCGCCTATGCCGGCTGGGACCGGCTGCTGACCCGGGTGGCGCTGCCCGCCTGGCGGATGGGCCGCTGGCCCTCCCGGCTGGACGCCGGGGTCGTCGCCGCGCTCACCGAGCTGTCCCGCCGGGACCGGCTGGCCGACGACTTCGCCCTGCGTCTGGGCGAGCGGCCCGCCTGCGACCTGCTGGAGGAGCCCGGGGTGGCCGACGAGGCGGCGTCCCTGCTCGCGGCCCGGCTCTTTCACGGCGGACCCGCCGAGAGCGGTCCGGGCTGGGCGCCGGTGGACTGGCAGCAGTATCCCGACGAGGTCGTCGACCGCAAATGGCGTACGGAAGCGGCCCGGCTGCACCGGGTCCTGGACACCCTGGGTGTTCCCCGGGCCACCGCCGCCGACCCGGCCGTTCCCACACTGGCCCGGGTCATGGAGCATCTGTCCGGTTCCGGCGGACCCGGCTGTCCGGGCGAGGAGCTCGCTGCGGGCATCGGCGCGGCCGTCGCCCGTGAGGAGGCCGAGGCCCCGGGGCGCGGCGGCCCGCAGCACGGCGTTCCCGGGGCCGGTGCGGCCGACGACCCCCTCGACCTCTGGGGGCCGGGACCGCTGCCCCTCTTCCCGCTCCAGCCGCCGCGTACGGGCACCGAGCTGCTCGCCGACCACGTCGCGGCCATGGTCTGCTGCGCCGCCGTCGACACGGCGGGCGCGGCCCCCGGACTCGACTGGCTGGACGGTCCCGCCCTGCTCGTCGGCGGCGAACGCCGGGCGGACCTCACGACCCCGGTCCTCAGCCTCGTCGAGGACGGCGATCCGGATCCGCTGCTGTCCTGGCTCGCCGAGGTGGGCGTGCGCTCCGACAAGCCGGTCCGGCTGGTCTGAACCCGAGGCCGCCGTCCGCTCGCCCGAGAGGCCGACCGGGCCGGGCCGCGCTCTCGCTCCCCCGGGAGGTCGACCGGGCCGCTGTCCCGCCCGCCGCACGAGGCCGCCCGGTCCGACGACGAGCAGCGGCCCGCCCGGTCCGACGACGAGCCACCGGTCCGTCCAGCCCGATGACGAGTTCCGACCGGCCCGACCGGTCCGACAAACAGGTTTCCCGGAGCTCACCGGGCCTTCCCGGGTCCCGTCGACCGGAAACCGACGGGAATCGGACAGCCTCGGTCCCGTCAATTAGCGACGAAGGGTGACGAACCGCGTGCGTTATGTGATGTGCTGGGGATCGGCGCTGACATTCGGCGCACCAGAGTTGTCCGGGGGATCCTCCAGAGCTGTCCGGGGGATCCGAGGGAGGGGCGCGGCATGGGGGCGGAGCAGATTCGCCGGTGGGAGTCGGGCGCCCTCGCGCACGCGGTGAGCGATCCCTTCGGGCAGGGCCCGCTGCCCTGGTTGCGCGGCAGCGAGAACTACTTCGACGACACCGGCCAGGTGGTCCCCTGGTACGCCGACCTCGCCCGCTCCACCGGCGGTGGCACCCGCACGGCCGACGACGTGCACCGTCAGATCAAGGGCTTCGTCTCGCCCGGCGCGGCGGCCCCCGGCGAGGCCATCGACTTCCACATCACGGTGGACCCGCCCCAGCAGTTCTCCGTCGACGTCTACCGGATCGGTCACTACGGCGGCGACGGCGCGGCCAAGATCACCACGAGCCCCCGGCTCTCCGGCATCGTCCAGCCCCCGCCGCTCGCCGCCGACCGGACCGTCTCCTGCCACCACTGGTGGATGTCCTGGCGGCTCCAGATCCCGAGCTACTGGTCGGTCGGCGCGTATGTGGCCGTCCTGACCACCGCCGACGGCTACCGCTCGCACATCCCCTTCACCGTCCGCCACGACCACCCCGCCGACCTGCTGCTCCTGCTGCCCGACATCACCTGGCAGGCGTACAACCTCTATCCGGAGGACGGGCGCACCGGCGCCAGCCTCTACCACGCGTGGGACGAGCGGGGGCGGCTGCTCGGCGAGGAGGACGCCGCCGTCACGATCTCCTTCGACCGCCCGTACGCCGGGGCCGGGCTGCCGCTGCACGTCGGGCACGCGTACGACTTCATCCGCTGGGCCGAGCGGTACGGCTACGACCTCGCCTACGCCGACGCCCGCGACCTGCACGCGGGCCGCGTCGACCCCAGCCGCTACCGGGGCCTGGTCTTCCCCGGCCACGACGAGTACTGGACGCTGCCGATGCGCCGGGCCGCCGAGCGCGCGCGGGACTCCGGCACCTCGCTCGTCTTCCTCTCGGCCAACACCATGTACTGGCAGGTGGGCCTCGCCCCGTCGGCCTCCGGCGAGGCGGACCGGCTGCTGACCTGCCGCAAGCGCCGGGGGCCCGGCAAGTCCGCCCTGTGGCGCGAGGTGGACCGGGCCGAGCAGCAGCTCCTGGGCATCCAGTACGCGGGCCGGGTGCCCGATCCCCGCCCGCTCGTCGTGCGCAACGCCGAGCACTGGCTCTGGGACTCGACGGGGGCGGTCGAGGGCGACGAGATCCCGGGCCTGGTCGCCGGCGAGGCCGACCGCTACTTCCCGCGCACCAGCCTGCCCGAGCACGACAACAGGATCCTGCTCGCCCACTCCCCGTACGAGGACTCCGAGGGCGCCACCCGGCACCAGGAGACCTCGCTCTACCAAGCACCCTCCGGCGCGCTCGTCTTCGCCTCCGGCACCTTCGCCTGGTCCCCGGCCCTGGACAGACCCGGGCACACGGACCCGCGGATCCAGCGGGCCACGGCCAACCTCCTCGACCGGATCTGCAAGCGGGACTGACCGGGTTCCCGGCCGGGCCGGTGAGGGGGGCCGCCTCGATCCCCGGCCGGATCCGCGAGCGGGACCGGGACAGGTCCCCGGAACCCGCTGCGCCCGTTCGCCGGGCCCCGGGCGCGGACCGGGCCGTGGATACGGGACAATCGGAACCGCTCCTGGATCAATCTACGCGGAGGCACCGTGTCCGGTTTTGTAGAAAAGCCCGAGCCCGTACAGGTTCCGGGCCTCACCCACCTGCACACCGGCAAGGTGCGTGACCTGTACCGGAACGAGGCGGGCGACCTCGTCATGGTCGCCAGCGACCGTATCTCCGCGTACGACTGGGTCCTGCCCACCGAGATCCCCGACAAGGGCCGGGTCCTCACCCGGCTCTCGCTCTGGTGGTTCGACCAGCTCGCCGACCTCGTGCCCAACCACGTCATCTCGACCGAGCTGCCCCCGGGCGCCCCGGCCGACTGGGCGGGACGCACCCTCATCTGCAAGAGCCTGCGCATGGTCGAGGTCGAGTGCGTGGCCCGCGGCTATCTCACCGGCTCCGGGCTCGTCGAGTACGACGCCACCCGTACGGTCTGCGGCATCGGTCTCCCCGAGGGGCTGGTCAACGGGTCCGAGCTGCCCGGCCCGATCTTCACCCCGGCCACCAAGGCGGCCGTCGGCGACCACGACGAGAACGTCAGCTACGAGGACATCGCCCGCGAGGTCGGTCCGGAGACGGCGGCCGAGCTGCGGCGCACCACGCTCGACGTCTACCGCCGGGCCCGCGACATCGCGCACGGGCGCGGGATCATCCTCGCCGACACCAAGTTCGAGTTCGGCTTCGAGACCGCCGAGGACGGGACCGAGCGGCTGATCATCGCCGACGAGGTGCTGACCCCGGACTCCTCGCGCTTCTGGCCCGCCGCCACCTGGGAGCCCGGCCGGGCTCAGCCCAGCTACGACAAGCAGTTCGTGCGCGACTGGCTGACCTCGCCGGCCTCCGGCTGGGACCGCGCGAGCGAGCAGCCGCCCCCGGCGCTGCCCCCGGAGATCGTGGCGGCGACCCGCGCCAAGTACATCGAGGCGTACGAGGTGCTGACCGGCACCAACTGGGCGTAGCCACAGGCCGGTACGCGGCCGGCGGGAACGCCGTGAGCCGGTACCGGCCCGGCGGAAACGCGGGAAGCCCCGATCCGAAAGGACCGGGGCTTCCTCCATCTGGAGCGGACGACCAGGTTCGAACTGGCGACCTCAACCTTGGCAAGGTTGCGCTCTACCAACTGAGCTACGTCCGCAGTGCGCCGCAGCGCGATGCCTACTATACCCAACCCCGCTCGCGTGCGAGACGCACCGCCGTGTGCCGGTTCTCCGCGCCGATCTTGGTGGCGGCCGAGGAGAGGTAGTTGCGGACCGTCCCCTGCGAGAGCGAGGCCCGCTCCGCGATCTCCGCGACCGGGGCCCCGTCCGCCGCGAGTTCGAGGACCTCGGCCTCCCGGGCGGTCAGCGGGGAGTCCCCGGCGGAGATCGCGTCGGCCGCCAACTCGGGGTCCACGTAACGGTTTCCGGCGTGGACGGTGCGGATGATCTCCGCCAGCCGACGGGCGCTGACCGTCTTCGGCACGAAGCCCCTCACACCGGCGGCCAGGGCCCGCTTGAGGTGCCCGGGGCGGCCGTGGCTGGTCACGATCATGGTGCGGCAGTGGGGCAGTTCCGTACGCAGCGATGTGGCGACCTTCACACCGTCCGCGCCCGGCATCTGGAGGTCCAGGACGGCGACGTCGGGCCGGTGCGCCAGGGCCATCGCCAGCGCCTCGGGGCCGCTCGCCGCCTCCGCGACCACGACGAGGTCCTCCTCCAGGGCGAGCAGTGCGGCCAGCGCGCCCCGGATCAGGTGCTCGTCGTCGGCCAGCAGGACCCGCAGGGGCTGCGCGGTGGTCATCGTTCCTCCGGGAGGGCGGAAGGGGCGGGGGAGGGGCCGGGGGGCGGTGCGGGGCGGCCGTCGGCGGCCGGGCGGGGGGCCGTGAGCGGCACCGTCGCCGTCACCCGGAAGAGGTCGTCGTCGTTTCCGACGGCTCCGGCGGTGAGCGATCCGCCGAGCGCGCCGAGCCGCACCCGCAGCCCGGCCAGCCCCGAACCGCCGCCGCCGTCGTCCGTGCCGCCGAGCGGGCGGGTGGCGCCGGCCCCGTCGTTCTCGACCTCCAGGACCACCGCGTCCCGCGTCCGCGCGAGCCGGATCCAGCAGTGGCGCGGGTCGCCGTGGCGCAGGACGTTCGTCGCGGTCTCGCGGACCACCCAGCCGAGCGCGGCCTGCACGGCGGCGGGGGCCCCGATGCCGGCCGGGCCGTCCGCGCCCTCGACGGTGCAGGTGATTCCGGCGGCCCGCAACACGCCCTGTGCGCCCATCAGTTCGGTGGGCAGGTCGGCCTCCCGGTAGCCGCGCACGACATCGCGGACCTCCTGCTGGGAGGCGCGCGCGATCCGCTGCACCTCGACCATCTGATCCATCGCCGCGGGGTTCCCGCGCTGCGCCAGCTCCACGGCCAGCTCACTCTTGAGGGCGATCACCGAGAGGTTCCGGCCCAGCACGTCGTGCATGTCGCGGCCGAACCGCAGCCGCTCCTCCGCCACCGCCAGCCGGGCCTGCATGTCCCGCGCCTCCTCCGCCTGCCACATCACGGACAGGCTCCAGACGCTCGGCCGGGCCGAGACGAGCACCAGCAGGACCACGACGACCAGCGAGACGAACGCCCCGAACAGCAGCCCGCCCGGCACGCCCACGGCCGCCAGGAGCCCCACCACGGTGGCCGCGAAGACGGCGGACCGGAGCAGGAAGGTCCGGACCGGGACGAGCAGGACGTACGGGATGCCGAACGCCACCGGCAGGTCCAGGACCAGCAGGACGAGCCCCTCGTCCCGCACGCCGCCCACCGCCGCGAGGGCCACCAGGAGGCCGGTCATCACCACCTGGAGCGCCACGGGCAGGCGCAGCCTCCCCGGCGGGAACGGCGCGGTCCCCCGGTAGTCGTCGAAGGCGGGCCCCACGTTCCGGTTGCTCAGCACGGACTGGGCGACGTTGGCGGCGAGGAACGCTCCGGCGAGGGTGATCGCCGTCGGCCCCTCGTCCAGGGCGTCGCCGAGCGGCAGCAGCCCCCAGGACACCGCGAAGAACCAGGTGATCGAGCAGAGCGTCACCCGGGTGTAGAGGTCGATGCGCTGGAGTTTGCTGCGCTCGTGCCAGCCGCGCCGCCAGCCCGTCACCCGACCGATCACACCCCTCAGCCCCTTCATGTCAGCCGCGCGGGTCCCAGCGGAACCACCGTCGCACAGCAAACACGCCGAAAGCGGTCCAGGCCAGCGCGGTCACCCCGGCCGTGAACAGGTCGCCGCTCTCCACGCCGCCGAGCCAGCCGTGCCGGATCAGCGTCATCACGCCCGTCATCGGCAGCAGTTCCAGGACGGCCGCCAGCTTGTCCGGGAAGATCGCCAGCGGGATGAACAGCCCGGAGCCGAACATCGAGACGAAGAACAGCGGCAACGTGGTGAGCTGCGAGGTCTGCACCGTCCGGGTGATCACGGTGGTCGCCGCCGCGAGGCCGGACATCAGGACGAAGCCCAGCAGCAGTCCGGCCAGCAGCAGGTCGGGGCGGTGCGGGGCGCTCAGATCGAAGGCGATCGCGCCGGCCACCACCAGCAGCACGCACTGGGCGAGCGCCAGCGCGACGGACGGCAGCGCGGTCCCGACGAGGATCTCGCGGTCGGAGATCTCGCCGGTGCGCAGCCGCTTCAGGACGAGTTCCTCCCGCCGGGCGACGTAGGCGGAGACGAGGTTCATGTAGACGACCTGGACGAGCACCATGCCGATGCCGCCGGTCAGGGTGGCGCCCGCGACGGTGAGCCCGGTGCCGCCGAGGTCGATCTGTTCGAGCGAGGACCGCATCGCGAAGATCATCGTGACGGGCAGCAGCAGGGCCACCACGATCGCGGTCCGGTTGCGCACCAGGAGGATCAGCTCGGCGCGGCCGAGGGCGGTCAGCCGCCGGGCCACGGCCGCCGCGCCCGTGGGGGAGCCGGCGGTCGTCCGGTCGCGGGCGGGGGTCGTGGTGGTCGTCATGCCGTCACCTTCTTCGAGTTCTTCGCGGTCTTCGTGCCGCCGGAGCGGCCGGAGCGGTCGTGGACCTGGCGCGGGTCCTGGTCCCGGGGCGCGTGCTGGGTCTTCGCGATGTCGAGGAAGGCCTCTTCCAGGGAGGCGGAGCGGGCGTCGAGACCGTGCAGCCGTACGCCGGACTCCCGGGCCCACTCCAGGAGTTCGTGCAGCGACTCCTGGAGGGCGGGGGTGCGGATCTCGACCCGGGAACCTTCCGCCGCCGCCCGCAGGGAGAGCGGGAGGCGCGACGCCGGCACGGCCTCGGGCAGCACGAACCGGATCCTGGCGGGCTGCCGCGCGGTCACCTCGGCGATGGTCCCGGTCGTCACGATCCTCCCCTGATGCATGATCGCCAGCCGGTCCGCGAGCGCCTCGGCCTCCTCCAGGTAGTGCGTGGTCAGCAGCACGGTCGTGCCGTTGTCCCGCAGCGCCCGGACGAGCTCCCAGGTCTCCTGCCGGCCCTCGGCGTCCAGACCGGTCGTCGGCTCGTCGAGGAAGAGCACCTCGGGCCGGGAGGTCAGGGCGAGCGCCAGGTCGAGGCGGCGCTTCTCGCCGCCGGACAGCTGCTTGACCCGTACGCCGGCCCGGTGGGTCAGGCCGACCATCTCCAGGGCCTCGCCGGCCGGGCGTGCGCCGGTGGTGCAGGCCGACCACATGCGTACGGTCTCCATGACCGTGAGGTCGGAGGGGAAGCCGCCTTCCTGGAGCATCACCCCGGTACGGGGGCGGACGGCGGCGCGTTCGCGGTACGGGTCGTGGCCGAGGACCCGCACCGTCCCGTCGGTGGGCGGCGCCAGTCCTTCGAGGAGTTCCACGGTGGAGGTCTTGCCCGCGCCGTTCGTCCCGAGCAGCGCGAACAGTTCACCGCGGGCCACGGAGAAGGAGATCCCGGACACGGCCTCGAAGCCGCCGGCGTAGCGTCGGCGTACCTCGTTCGCCTCGATCACGGGACCGTCCACGCGGTCGCTGAGAATGTCGTCGCTGGTCATGCTCCAAGGTTTCCGCCGGAACCGGCCCGCGAGCAGTGCGCGCTGTCACCGCTGTTCATGACATACGTCATGAGGGCGGCGGGGGAGGAGAGGGGCGGGGGCACGACAAAGGCCCTGACCGATAAGGTCAGGGCCTTTGATGCTG
>NZ_UAVD01000039.1 GCF_900460065.1 Streptomyces griseus
CCCAACTGCTCGGCCGCTCCACCCGGGACCTCGCCCGCGAACTGGGTCCCGCCTACGAACGCGAGGTCGTACACAGGGACGATCTGGTCCTCCTCGCGCCGCGCCTCACCCCCTGAAACGGCTGAAAGTCCCGCCCTCCAGCAGGGACCTTTACCAAAACCACCCCATGCCCGGCTGTGGACTGGTCCACTTTGTAGTGGGGAAACAGGGGTACCGCACAGCAACACACCACAGGAGGCCGCCGGTGAGACGAGCGCGCCCGGGGGCGCCGCCCCGAGGCACGGCCAACCGCGCCCTGACGAGTGTCGGAGCGGGGGCGGATCTCGACCGGAACGCCGCCCCGGCGGACACCGTCGAACGGGAGCCGGTGAGGAGGGCGAAGGAGGAGTCCCCGCAGTCCAAGCTCTGGCACATCACGCTCAGCGTGTCGGGCGCCGAGATCCCGCTGGGGGAGGTCAGACGCGGCCTGGAGCAACTCGCGCACGACCACCCCTTCCTGCTGACCAGCCGCTACGCGAGCGACCACGCGGAGATCCGCTACTGGGAAGAGGCCCGCGATCTGCACGACGCGGCCGCGGTCGCGCTGCGGCTGTGGGGCGAGCACCGCTCCAGCGCCCGGCTCCCGCCCTGGGAGATCGTCGGCCTGGAAGTCATCGACCGCGAGACCTACCACCTGCGGATCGCCGAGGGCTACGGACCGCCGCCCGCGGCCCCCGTGGGCGTGCACCCCTACTGACTCCCGGGGCGATCCGGGGCCGTCCGCGCCCCGGTCCGGGCGTCTCGCATCACGGGATACGTGACGGATGCCCGCAGAGTGCGCATTACTCTGCGGGCATGACCACGCTCTCGCCCTACGACAACCTCTCCCCGGTCGCGCAGACCGCCTACCGGGCCCGGGCCGCCGCCGCCGACATCGCGCCACTTCCGCGCGCGGCCAAGGACGACGCCCTGCTGGCCATCGCCGACGCCCTCGAAGTGCGCACGAGCGAGATCGTCGAGGCCAACGCCGAGGACGTCGAGCGCGCCCGCGAGGCCGGGACGAGCGAAGGCATCATCGACCGGCTCACCCTCACCCCGGAACGCATCCGCGCCATCGCCGCCGACGTACGGGACGTCGCCGCCCTCCCCGACCCGGTCGGCGAGGTGGTGCGCGGCTCGACCCTGCCCAACGGCATCGACCTCCGGCAGGTGCGGGTCCCGCTCGGCGTGGTCGGCATCATCTACGAGGCCCGGCCCAACGTCACCGTCGACGCCGCCGCCCTCTGCCTGAAGTCCGGCAACGCGGTCCTGCTGCGCGGCTCCTCCTCGGCCTACGCCTCCAACACCGCCCTGGTCCGGGTCCTGCGCGACGCCGTCGGCGGCTCCGGCCTGCCGGCCGACGCGGTGCAGCTCGTCCCGGGCGAGAGCCGTGACTCCGTGCGCGAACTGATGCGGGCCCGCGGCCTGGTCGACGTCCTCATCCCGCGCGGCGGCGCCTCCCTGATCCGCACGGTCGTCGAGGAGTCCACCGTCCCCGTCATCGAGACCGGCACCGGCAACTGCCACGTCTACGTCGACGCCCAGACGGACCTGGCCATGGCGGTCGACATCCTGATCAACTCCAAGGCCCAGCGCCCCAGCGTCTGCAACGCCGCCGAGACCCTCCTCGTCCACAAGGACGTGGCGGACGCCTTCCTGCCGCTCGCCCTGGACGCGCTGGCCGATGCCGGGGTCACCGTCCACGGCGACGAGCACGTCCTCGCCCGCGCCGAGGGATCCAAGGCCACCGTGGTCCCGGCGACGACGGAGGACTGGGAGACCGAATACCTCTCCTACGACATCGCGGCGGCGGTCGTCGACTCCCTGGACGCGGCGGTCGCCCACATCCGGCTCTGGTCCTCCGGCCACACCGAGGCGATCGTCACCACCTCGCAGGCCGCCGCCCGCCGGTTCACCCAATTGGTGGATTCGACGACGGTCGCCGTGAACGCCTCCACCCGCTTCACGGACGGCGGGCAGTTCGGCTTCGGCGCCGAGATCGGCATCTCCACGCAGAAGCTGCACGCCCGCGGCCCGATGGGCCTGCCCGAGCTGACCTCGACGAAGTACATCGTCACGGGGGACGGGCACACCCGCTAGGTCCTGGCGTCACCCTGCCGTCGTCGCCCGAAGGGCAGGCGGCAAAGTGACGCCAGGGGCCGGACCTCCTCGCGGGCCCCTCCCGGCCGGCTCCTTCCGCCGGGAGGGGCCGACCGCGGGTCCCTCCGTGCCGATCCGGGGGAGTTTGCGGGCTCCCTGCCCAAATCGTCCCGGCCGGGCTACGCTGAATCCGTGCCGGACGACGTGGGGGGCAAGCCGTTTCCTGACGGCTGGGAGCCCGACGACGACCGCGGGGGCGCGGACGAGGACTTCGCCTCCGTGGTGTTCGACGAGGACTTCGTCCGGTCGGCGCCCGTCCACGAGCCCACCGCCGTGGAGCGCCTGCTCGCCGCCGCCGAGGCCCGCGCCGAGGCGGACGCCGCCCGCGCCCGACGGAGCCGCCGGGCCGACGACGACGCCTACGACCCCTACGGCGGCCCCCGGGGCTACCACGACCCCCAGGACCTCGACTACGACCCCGGCATCGGGGACGGCGACTGCGCCCCGGGTCCCTACGGCCGCCACGGCGGCTCCCTGCGCCCCTACCGCAACTCCGCCCGCTGGCACCGCCCGGTCGCCTGGCTGCTCGCCCTGGTGATGGGCGTCGGCATGGTCTCCCTCGCCTTCACCGCGGTCTACCGGGGCGGCTCGAACAACCGGCAGGACCAGGTGCCGCCGCCCGTCACCAGCGGCGTGGACAAGCCCGGGGCCGCCCCGTCGGCCTCCGCGGACTACTCCCGCCCCACGGTCTCCGCCGAGCCCAGGGTGCCCTGAACCCACCCCCTCATCACCCGTTCGCCGACGGCCCTCCCCGGTGCTCCCGGACTTCCCGGCCGTCTCCGCGTTTACACGGGCCGCAATCGACCTACCCTCAAGATGTGACCCCTCGTTCCCAGGGGGGCTTCTCGCTGCGGAGGCCACTCGGCCGAAGCGGACCGTTGCGCACCGAACCGACCGGTGTGGAGATGGGGAGAGAAGTCATGACAGGCCGCTCAGAACCACCGGACGGTGCGCCCGAGAACCCCGCGGGCGGCGAGGACGAGTACCGCTCGCTCGTCTTCGACGAATCGTTCGTCCAGGCTGCGCGGATGCAGGAGTTCTCGGCGCAGGAACGGATGGGCGAGCACGCCCGCGCCGTCCGGACGCTGCCCGACACCCAGGTCATCCGCAGCGGCGGCGGCTCCCGGGCCGCCATAGCCCTGGTCGTCCTCATCGCCCTGGCCTTCGCGGTCGCCGTCTACATCGGGTTCCGCAGCCCCTACCCCCAGCCGCCCGCGCGGCGCGCCGAACCCCTGCGGACCACCGTCGTCCCCCTGGCCCCCCGCGGTGCCGTGCCGGGCGGATCACCCGAGCGGCTGTACGGGGCCGAACCGGTCTCCGGCTTCCGCACGGGCGCGGACGGCATCAACTACCCCGGCGTGGAGCGCACGCAGAACTTCTCCGACAGCCAGATCACCGCCGCTCTCGCCACGGTCAAGGACTACCTGGTCGAGTCGTCCCTGAACCCCGACGTCCTCACCGGCTCCGTACGCCGGCCCGTCGAGCACCTCCTCGACCCGGACCAGCGCCCCCAGTTCGAACAGGCCCTGAGCGACCCGGCGGACGACGGGGGCCACGCCGCCACCGGCTGGCTGGTGCGCTTCGACCCGGAGCGGGTGGAGCTCGCCGACCCGCAGATCCGGGTCGACGGGACCCTCCGCTACGAGGAGGAGGCCCCCGGCGTCCTCGGCGTCGTCTCGGACCACACGTTCACCTACGCCCTGCGCCCGGCGGACGGGCCCCACCGGGACGACGACGCCTCCCTGTTCACCGTGCGGCGCGAGCTGCACTTCCGCCTCGACCGGGAGGACCTGCGACTGCACCGCCTGGAGGTGCTCACCGCCCATGTCCAGGCCGGGCCGCAGTCCTGCTCGGCCGACGCGACCGGGATGCTCCGCCCGCTCCTCGCCGGGGAACGGGCGGACGACCGCGGGCCCGCCGCCACCGACCCGTACGCCACGGGCCGGCCCACGGCGGCGCTGTGCGGCACCCTGGAGGCCGTCAGCTCCCCGAAGGCCCCGACGACGTCCCCGGGCTCCCCTCCTCGGGGTCCCGGGGCCGACCCGTCGTCCCGTCCCCGTCCGTAGCGGAACCGTCGGACGGGCCCTGCGCCCCGCCCTTCGCGCCCCCGGTTCCGGTGAACCGGTCGCGCAGCTTGCCGCCCAGGTCTCCCGCGCCGCCCGCGATGTCGCCCACGAGCTTCATCAGCGGGTCCTTGCTGGTGCGCACGGTGTCCGCGTAGTGCGAGGCGGACTCCCGGAACGAGTCGGTCACCGAGGCCTCCTTGTCCTCGTCGCGCCGCGGGTAGTGGCCGTCCATGATCCGCTGGAAGTCGCGGGTCTCCGACCACTTCTTCAGCTCGGCGGCCCGCACCGTGGTGAACGGGTGCGTCCGGGGCAGCACATTGAGGATCTTGAGCACGGAGTCGCGGAGGTCGCCGCCCTTCTCGTACTCGTCGGCCTGCGCGAGGAAGGCGTCCACGTTCATCTCGTGGAGGTGATTGCCGCCCGCGATCTTCATCAGACCGCGCATCGAGGCCTGTATGTCCTGGCCCACCAGCAGCCCGGCCCGGTCCGCGGACAGCTCCGACTTGCGGAACCACTCGCGCAGCGCCGTCACTATCGCCATGATCGCCACATTGCCCAGCGGGATCCAGGCGACCTTCACGGCGAGGTTGGTCAGGAAAAGCAGTATCGTCCGGTACACCGAGTGACCGGAGAGCGCGTGGCCCACCTCGTGGCCCACCACCGCCCGCATCTCCTCCTCGTCGAGCAGCTCGACCAGCCCGGTGGTGACGACGATGATCGGCTCGTCCAGCCCGATGCACATGGCGTTGGGCTGCGGGTCCTGCTTCACGTACATCGGCGGGACCTTCTCCAGGTCCAGGATGTAACACGCGTCCCGCAGCATGACGTTGAGGTGGGCGAACTGCGCGTCGCTCACCCGGACGGAGTCGGAGAGGAAAAGCAGCCGCAGGCTGCGCTCCGGGAGCAGCCCGCTGAGCGCCTTGAACACGGTGTCGAACCCGGTCAGCTTGCGCAGGGCAACCAGGGCCGAGCGGTCGGCGGGGTGCTCGTAGGCCCGGGAGGAGATCCCGGGGAAACGCCGGCGCTGCCTGCTCGGCACGTTCTCGTGACTGCTGTCGGTCATGGATGGCCCCCTGTTCGTACGAGACGTCGCTCGTCCCCCGGACAAAACCCAGCGTATGCGCTGGCGCTACGGTGTGCGGGGGGCTGTGGATAACTTTGAGGAGCGCCCGAAATGCCGCACACCGCCGTACTGCTCGCCGCCGCGTCCGAGGAGCAGGGACCGGGTGACACCCTCCGGATCGTGTTGCTCGTCTCGATCCTCGGAGCGGTGCTCCTCGCGTGGTTCCTGCTGCGCGGATACCGCAACGACGACAACAACGACTGAGTCGCCGTGAGCGTGCCCGGTGGTCCCGCATACGATGTGACCGACGTCTTCCTTCCGCCTCACGATCGATAGGTCCTGCCGAAGATGAGCCTCACGAGCACCGCACACGAACTGGTCACCCTTGCCTCCGGAGGCGAGGGCGGCGGCAACCACGAAAGCCTCAACCCGTACTTCGTCGGCGCCGGGGCCTTTGTCGCGCTGATGCTGCTGCTGTGGATCACCATCAGCTTCAACCGCGACCGCTGAGTCGGGGGCGTACAGCTGTGCCAGTAGGCTCTGCACGCATGGGAGAGCAGGAAGTGCCTACCGGCCCCGGCAGACGCCGCATCGGCGTGATGGGCGGGACATTCGACCCGATCCACCATGGACACCTGGTGGCGGCCAGTGAAGTGGCCGCCCAGTTCCACCTCGACGAGGTCGTCTTCGTCCCGACCGGGCAGCCGTGGCAGAAGAGTCACAAGAGGGTCTCCCCGGCCGAGGACCGCTATCTCATGACGGTCATCGCCACCGCGTCCAACCCGCAGTTCTCCGTCAGCCGCAGTGACATCGACCGTGGCGGACCGACGTACACCATCGATACGCTGCGGGACCTGCGCGAGGTCCACGGCGACGCGGACCTCTTCTTCATCACCGGCGCCGACGCGTTGTCCCAGATCCTCACCTGGCGCGACGCCGAGGAGCTGTTCTCGCTCTCCCACTTCATCGGTGTGACCCGCCCGGGTCACGTGCTCACGGACGACGGGCTGCCCGAGGGCGGTGTCTCCCTCGTGGAGGTCCCCGCGCTGGCGATCTCGTCCACGGACTGCCGTGAGAGGGTCGCGCAGGGGGAGCCGGTCTGGTACCTGGTGCCGGACGGCGTGGTCCGCTACATCGACAAGCGCCAGCTGTACCGCGGCGAATGAGCCACGGAGAGGGGCACCGGTGAACGACCCGCAGAACCCGTACGACCCGTACTACCAAGAGCCGCGGATCATCGGCTACGACGCGTACGGACAGCCGGTCTACCAGCAGCAGGGGCAGCAGTACGACCAGCAGCAGTACGACCAGCAGGGCGGGCAGCCGTACGACCAGCACGGCGGGCAGCAGTACGGCCGGCAGAACCAGGGTTACGACCCCTACGCCGCACAGCCGGGTCAGGGACAGGCGACCCAGGACCCCGGCTACGGCTACGACGCGTACGGCAACCCCCAGCAGCAGCCGCAGAGTTACGACCCCTACGCCGCTCAGCACCCGGGCCAGGCGCCTCAGCAGCCCCGGACGCAGCAGGGACAGGGCACGGACCAGGGGTACGGCTACGGCTCCTACACCGACTACGGGTACGGCACCGGGCAGCAGCCCGCCGCGGTCGACACCGACCAGCACTGGGGCATCCCGCAGCAGGGCGCGGCCCCCGCCCCGGAACAGGCCCCGCAGCAGTCTCCCGCCCAGCCGCAGCAGCCGCAGCCGTCGGGGCGCTCGGCGCAGGACGCGGCGGAGCCGGACGCGGAGCCCGCGCTCCCGGGGCAGCGCAAGCCCGCCCCCGACTACCGCACCGAGCAGTTCTCGTTCATCGAGGAGCCCGACGAGGACTCCGAAGACGTCATCGACTGGCTGAAGTTCACCGAGAGCCGCAGCGAGCGGCGCGAGGAGGCACGGCGCAAGGGCCGCAACCGGATGGTCGCCCTGATCGTCGTCGCCGTTCTCGTCGTCGTCGGCGGGGCCGGCTACCTCTGGTCCGCCGATATGATCCCTGGCCTGTCCGGGTCGGACGAGAAGAAGACCGCGACCGCCGGCGCCCAGCAGCGCGACATGATGGTGGTGCACCTGCACGACACGAAGAAGGGCGGCACCTCGACGGCGCTGCTCGTCGACAACGCCACCACCGAGCAGGGCACCACGGTCCTGCTGCCCAACTCCCTCGCCGTCGCCTCCGACGACGGAACCACCACCACGCTCGGCAAGTCCGTCGAGGACGACGGCAGGACCGGCACCCGGGAGGCGATCGACACCCTCCTCGGCACCCGGATCACCGGCACCTGGCGGCTGGACACCCCGTACCTGGAGAACCTCGTCGAGCTGGTCGGGAACATCGAGGTCGACACCGACACCGATGTCCCGGGAGCGAAGAAGGGCGCGTCGCCCCTGGTCAACGAGGGCGAGGGCCAGACGCTCAGCGGCCCGATGGCCGTCGCGTACGCCACGTACAGCGCTCCGGGGGAGCCCGAGGCCAAGCAGCTGACGCGGTTCGGCGAGGTCCTGCGGGCCACGCTGCGCAAGATCTCCGAGGATCCCAAGGCCGCGACCGTCACCGTCGAGACGCTGCTCCAGGTGCTGGACCCGTCGCTGCCCGAGAAGGACCTCGGGGCCTCGCTGGCCAAGCTGGCCTCGCGGGCCAAGGTCGGCGACTACAAGACGGCCCTGCTCCCGGTCCAGGAGGACGGCACGCTCACCGAGGCGGACACCCGCGACGTCGTCAAGGACATCCTCGGCGGCACGGTGAAGGCCCCGGAGGCGGGAGCTCCGCTCCGGGTCGCCGTCCGCAACGCCACCGGGAACGCGAAGGCCGCGGAAGCCGCCCGGGTCCAGCTGGTCAACGGCGGTTACGCCTTCGTGGACAGTGGCAAGGCAGGCGCCGAGGCGTCGTCCGCCGTGCTCTACCGTTCCGCCGAGGACAAGGAGAAGGCCGTCGAGGTGGCCAAGACCCTGGGCCTCTCCGCGGGGGACGTGAAGAAGGGCGAGCCGGCCGCCAACGCCGACGTGTCCGCGGTACTCGGACAGGACTACGAGATCCCGTAGCCCGTACGGGGCCACGGCCGGCGCTCCGGCGCCGGCCGGTGGCCCGGCGCCCGGCCGGGAGGCGGGACGCCCCCGCCGCGAAACGCGGTCCGGCCGGGCCGGGAAACGCAGTGAGGCTCTGTCGGCGGTCCGTGAGACCCTAGAGGTTGCATCCGACCGCCGACGAAAGCCTGCATGTGACCGCCACGGACCGCTCCATCGAGCTCATCAACGCCGCCGCTCAGGCGGCCGCCGACCGGCTCGCGCACGACATCATCGCCTACGACGTCAGCGATGTGCTGTCGATCACCGACGCCTTCCTGCTGGCCTCGGCCCCCAACGACCGCCAGGTCAAGTCGATCGTCGACGAGATCGAGGAGCGGCTCCAGAAGGAGCTCGGCGCCAAGCCGGTGCGCCGCGAGGGCGACCGCGACGCCCGCTGGATCCTCCTCGACTACGTCGACATCGTCATCCACGTCCAGCACAGCGAGGAGCGCGTCTTCTACGCGCTGGAGCGCCTGTGGAAGGACTGCCCGGAGATCGCCCTCCCCGAGGACGCGGTCAAGACCCGTGGCAGGGCCGAGGAGCACGCACAGCTCAACGGCGGCACGGAAGGTGACCAGAGCTGAACGGCGGCAGCGGCGGCACGGGCCGCAGGATCGTCCTCTGGCGGCACGGCCAGACGGCGTGGAACCTGGAGCGCCGCTTCCAGGGCTCCACGGACATCGAGCTGACCGAGGTCGGCGTCGGGCAGGCCCGCCGCGCCGCCCGGCTGCTCGCCTCGCTGGAGCCGGACGCCATCGTCGCCTCCGACCTGCGGCGGGCGGCGGCCACGGCTGCCGAGCTGTCCGCCGTCAGCGGTCTCACCGTCGCCCATGACGCCGCGCTCCGTGAGACCTACGCCGGTGCCTGGCAGGGGCTGACCCACGAGGAGATCGTCGAGCGCTTCGGCGAGCAGTACGCGGCGTGGAAGCGCGGGGAGCCCGTGCGTCGCGGCGGCGGCGAGCTGGAGACCGAGGTCGCCGACCGGGCGGCGCCGGTCGTCCTGGAACACGCCGAGAAGCTCCCGGCGAACGGCACGCTCGTCGTGGTCAGCCACGGCGGCACGATCAGGACGACGATCGGCCGGCTGCTGGGCCTGGAGGCGCACCACTGGGAGGGGCTCGGCGGGCTGTCGAACTGCTGCTGGTCCGTCCTCGGCGAGGGCGCGCGCGGCTGGCGCCTGCTGGAGCACAACGCCGGCACGCTCCCGGAGCCGGTCCTCGGCGACGACGACTAGTCGCCGGTCGAGAGGCCGTTCGCGGGCCGTCCTCGGGCGGCCCGGGCCGGATTTCACTTTCCGGCCGGTCGCAGGCTAAAGTTCTTCTTGTTCGCAGGGCGGAAACGCAGGGAAACAACAGCGAACAGCGGGGCTATAGCTCAGTTGGTAGAGCGCCTGCATGGCATGCAGGAGGTCAGGAGTTCAATTCTCCTTAGCTCCACAATCAGGATCCCGTCCCCACCAGGGGGCGGGATCTTCTGTATGGGGAGCGCCGAGCGGGCTGACCCCCTTGCGGGGTCATGGCAGAATCGGAACGCCGGAGGGGGCGACGTACCGATCGGGAGGGAGCGCGATGCCTGCGAGTCGCGAACACGTCCCCGACCAGCCTCTTGTCGCCGCCGCGTCCCCCGGCTCCGTACCGTTCGAAGATCGATCCCGCCTCGGCTGTCCGTCCTGCGGTTCGTCCCACGTGGCCCAGGTCCTGGGCGACAACGGAGGGGTCTCCTACGTGTGCACGGCCTGCGGCCACAGCTGGAGCTGACTGATGGGTGCACACAGGCGTAAGTGCGACTGGTGCGGCAGCGGTACGCCCATCGTCAGGGACATGGACCCGGTCAACGCGGAGTACCAGTACTGGTGCGAGGAGTGCGCGCGGGCGCTGATCATAAAAGGCGACCCCATCGAGACCTACCGGGAGCTGGAGGGGGAGCCGATCTACGGGCGGCTCCTGGAGGAGCACTGCACCCTCAAGCGCTTCTACTCCTTTGCGACCGCCTGACCTGCGACTGACGATCCACCGTTCGGGATGATTCGGGCATATCGGTGCGGACCGGAAACGATTTGGTGAAGCACCGGGGGGACCGTGTAATGTTCTCGATGTCGCCAAGGGAAACCGGGCGGCACACAGCAAGGGGCTATAGCTCAGTTGGTAGAGCGCCTGCATGGCATGCAGGAGGTCAGGAGTTCAATTCTCCTTAGCTCCACAGGATCGAGAGTGAAGAAGCGGGCCACCCGGATCGGGTGGCCCGCTTCTTTCGTCCTCACTTCGCTCCGGACAGCTCCGGCCGGACCTGTCCGGTCGGGATCAGCCGCAACCGCCGGTCGGTGTCCGGTGGTCGGTGTCCGGCGCCCGACGCCCACCGGTCGACGTCCACCCCCTGGCCGTTCCCCGCTCCCCTCCGGACCCGTGCGGTACCCTGACGCCATGCGTGCCGTACGCCTTCTGCTTAGCGAGCCGCGCTGAAGAGTCCCGACCGGTGAGAACGCCTGGTCGGAGTCAGCGCGGCGTCCCCTCCTGTGCGAGGGGATTTTTCGTTTCCCGGCAGATGACGATCGATGGAGCTTTGAGGATCATGAGCGAGACGAATTCCGCCGCCGAGACGGCCGCGCCGCACCGCTACACGGCGGCGATGGCCGCCGACATCGAGGCACGCTGGCAGGACTTCTGGGACGCCGAGGGGACCTACGAGGCGCCGAACCCCACCGGTGACCTGGCGGGCGACCCGGAGCTGGCCGCCAGGCCGAAGAAGTTCATCATGGACATGTTCCCGTACCCCTCGGGCGCGGGGCTGCACGTCGGACACCCCCTGGGCTACATCGCCACCGATGTCTACGCCCGCCACCAGCGGATGACCGGCCACAACGTGCTGCACACCCTGGGCTTCGACGCGTTCGGCCTGCCCGCCGAACAGTACGCGGTGCAGACGGGCACCCACCCCCGGGTCTCCACCGAGGCCAACATGGAGAACATGAAGGTCCAGCTGCGCCGGCTGGGTCTGGGCCACGACAACCGCCGCTCCTTCGCGACGATCGACTCCGAGTACTACAAGTGGACGCAGTGGATCTTCCTGCAGATCTTCAACTCCTGGTACGACTCCGAGGCCGACAGGGCCCGTCCGATCGCCGAGCTGGTCGAGCAGTTCGAGAACGGCACGCGCGCGACCCCCGACGGCCGTGAGTGGGGGGCGCTGAGCGCCGCCGAGCGCGCCGACCTGCTGAGCGAGTACCGCCTGGCGTACGCCTCCGACGCCCCGGTGAACTGGTCGCCCGGCCTGGGCACCGTCCTGGCCAACGAGGAGGTCACCGCCGACGGCCGTTCCGAGCGCGGCAACTTCCCCGTCTTCAAGGCCAAGCTGCGCCAGTGGAACATGCGCATCACCGCCTACGCCGACCGGCTGCTGAACGACCTGGACGGGCTGGACTGGCCCGAGGCCATCAAGCTGCAGCAGCGCAACTGGATCGGCCGCTCCGAGGGCGCCCGGGTCGAGTTCCCGGTGGACACCGCGGGCGGCATCACCGTCTTCACCACCCGCCAGGACACCCTGTTCGGCGCGACGTACATGGTCCTGGCGCCCGAGCACGACATGGTGGAGCGGATCATTCCGGCCGCCTGGCCCGAGGGCACCCACCCGGTGTGGACGGGCGGCCACGCGAGCCCGGCCGAGGCCGTCACCGCGTACCGCAAGCAGGCCGCCGCCAAGTCCGACGTCGAGCGGCAGGCCGAGGCCAAGGACAAGACCGGTGTCTTCACCGGCGCGTACGCGACCAACCCGGTCAGCGGCGAGAAGGTCCCCGTCTTCATCGCCGACTACGTCCTGATGGGCTACGGCACCGGCGCGATCATGGCCGTACCGGCGCACGACGCGCGCGACTTCGCCTTCGCGCGCGCCTTCGAGCTGCCGATGCGCTGTGTCGTCCAGCCCTCCGACGACCGCGGCACCGACCCCGCCACGTGGGACGACGCCTTCAGCTCGTACGACGCGAAGCTGGTCAACTCCGCCAACGACGAGATCTCGCTGGACGGCCTGGGCGTCGTGGAGGCCAAGGCGAGGATCACCGAGTGGCTGAAGGAGCACGGCGTCGGCGAGGGCACCGTCAACTTCCGGCTGCGCGACTGGCTGTTCAGCCGGCAGCGCTACTGGGGCGAGCCCTTCCCGATCGTGTACGACGAGGACGGCATCGCCCACCCGCTGCCCGAGTCGATGCTGCCGCTGGAGCTGCCCGAGGTCGAGGACTACTCCCCGCGCACCTTCGACCCGGAGGACGCGACAGCCCAGCCCGAGACCCCGCTGTCGCGCAACGCTGACTGGGTCAACGTCACGCTGGACCTGGGCGACGGCGCCGGTCCGCGGAAGTACCGCCGCGAGACCAACACCATGCCCAACTGGGCCGGTTCCTGCTGGTACGAGCTGCGTTACCTGGACCCGAACAACGACCGTCAGCTGGTCGACCCGTCGATCGAGCAGTACTGGATGGGTCCGCGCGAGGGTCAGCCCACCGGGGGTGTCGACCTGTACGTCGGCGGCGCCGAGCACGCCGTGCTGCACCTGCTGTACGCGCGCTTCTGGTCCAAGGTGCTGCACGACCTGGGCCACATCTCCTCCGCCGAGCCGTTCCACAAGCTGTACAACCAGGGCATGATCCAGGCCTTCGTCTACCGCGACAGCCGGGGCATCGCCGTCCCGGCCGCCGAGGTGGAGGAGCGCGACGGCGCCTTCTACCACGCGGGCGAGAAGGTCAGCCGCGTCCTGGGCAAGATGGGCAAGTCCCTGAAGAACGCGGTCACGCCGGACGAGATCTGCGCGGAGTACGGCGCGGACACCCTGCGCCTGTACGAGATGGCGATGGGCCCCCTGGACGTGTCGCGCCCCTGGGACACCCGGGCCGTGGTCGGCCAGTACCGGCTGCTGCAGCGGCTGTGGCGCAATGTGGTCGACGAGGCGACCGGTGAGGTCACCGTCGTCGACACGGAGCCCGACGAGGACACGCTGCGCGCCCTGCACAAGGCGATCGACGGGGTCGGCCAGGACATGGCGGGGATGCGGTTCAACACCGCCATCGCCAAGGTCACCGAGCTGAACAACCACCTGACGAAGGCCGGCGGCCCGCTGTCGCGCTCGGTCGCCGAGCGGCTGGTCCTGCTGATCGCCCCGCTGGCCCCGCACATCGCCGAGGAGCTGTGGCGCCGCCTGGGCCACGCCGATTCGGTCGTGCACCAGGACTTCCCGGTGGCCGACCCGGCGTACGTGGTCGACGAGACCGTCACCTGCGTGGTCCAGATCAAGGGCAAGGTCCGGGCCCGCCTGGAGATCTCGCCGGCCATCACGGACGAGGAGCTGGAAGCCCTGGCCCTGGCCGACGAGGCGGTCGTCGCGGCGCTGGGCGGGGCCGGGATCCGCAAGGTGATCGTGCGTGCGCCGAAGCTGGTGAACATCGTTCCCGCGTGACGACGGGGGTGTGACGGCCCCGTGAGCGGTGGGGGCCATCCCCTACGGGCAGGTTGGGGGTTCCGAAGGAACCCTCGGCCTGCCCGTTCCGTTTACGGTGGAGGGGGCGACCGGTACCGGCGGCCGCATCGAGACACCGAGGGGCATTCATGGAAGCCGCGATCACGATCCTCGCGCTGCTCCTGGTCGCGTTCGTCGCGCTGGGTGTCTACGCGACCGTGAAGGCCGTCGGCGCGGCCAAGCGAGGCGTGGACCGCACGATCACGCAGGCCCGGCGCACGGTGGAGGACACCACGCTCCGGGCCAAGAGCTTCGGACAGGTGGGTGTCGCGGGCGAGCTCGCCCAGCTCCGGCTCTCCCTGCGCACCTCGATGCGGGCCACACAGGACGCCCTGCACGCCGGTGCCGCCGAGGACGCGTCCCTGGCGGAGTCGGTGGCGTTGTTCCGGAGGCTGAGCGAGCACGGCCTCGAACTGGACGACGAGCTGAAGCGGCTGGAGCGCGAGCCGGACCGGGCGACGGTCGCGGGCCTGCTCCCCAAGCTCAGGGAACGCACGCAGCGGATCACGCACTCGGCGGAGTCGCTGCGCTGGGCGGCACGGGACCGGGCGCGGCAGTTCGCCGACGACGATCTGGACGCGCTGAACGCCCAGATCGACATCGAGGCCGGCGCGCTGCGGCACTGGGCCGTGGACGAGCCGTCGTCGGGGGCGGCCGGCGCGGGCACCTCCGCCGCGGCACCGGGCCGGGGCCCGGGTACGGACTGGCCCGAGCCGGCCGCCTCGGACGACCCCGCCGCCGGGAACAGCGACACGGCCGACCGGGCCTGGTCGGGACCGGCCCGCGAGGAGAGCCCGCAGGCGATCACCGCCCCGGACCCGCGGCTGCGCACGACCTACCCCTGGCAGAAGTCCACCCGCCCGGAAACGACGAACTGACGCACAAGCGACGGCTCGGGCGTATCCACGCCCGGCCGGATACGTTCCGAAGCGGCCATGAATGATCAGAGGGCCGGGGCCGGGCTGCCGCACTCCCACCGCGCCAGGTAACCTCCGGCTCATGTCCCGCCATGTCGCTATCGTCACCGATTCCACGGCCTACCTGCCGCGCCCGACGATGGAACGGCACGGCATCACCGCGGTGCCGCTGACCGTCGTCCTGGGCGACCGGGCGCTGGAGGAGGGCACGGAGATCTCGGCCCGCTCGCTCGCCCAGGCCCTGCAGAAACGCCACTCCGTGACCACGTCCCGCCCCAGCCCGGAGGTCTTCGCCGCGGCCTACCGGACGGCGGCGGAGGGCGGCGCGGACGCGGTGGTGTCGCTGCACCTGTCGTCGGAGTTCTCGGGCACGTACGACGCAGCGCTGCTCGCGGCGGCGGACGCCCCCGTTCCGGTGCGCGTCGTGGACACCGGCATGGTCGCCATGGCCCTGGGATTCTGCGCTCTGGCGGCTGCGGAGACCGCCGAAGCGGGCGGCGGCCCGGACGAGGCGGTGGCGGCGGCCGAGAAGCGGGCCGCGGGCACCTCGGCGTATTTCTACGTCGACACGCTCGACTATCTGCGCCGGGGCGGACGCATCGGTACGGCACAGGCCCTGCTGGGATCCGCGCTGGCGGTGAAACCGCTCCTGGAGCTGGACGCGGGACGGATCGAGATGCTGGAGAAGGTGCGGACGGCCTCCAAGGCCATCGCCCGCCTGGAGGAGATCGTCGCCGAGCGGGCGGGGGCCGCCCCGGTGGACATCGCCGTCCACCACCTCGCCGCCCCGGAGCGCGCGGAGCGCCTGGCCGAGCGGCTGCAGGAGCGTGTTCCGGGCCTGGTCGACCTCCACGTCAGCGAGGTCGGCGCGGTGATCGGCGCGCACACGGGGCCGGGGCTGCTCGGCGCGGTGATCTCCCTGCGGTGAACCCTGCGCACCGGACTTCCACCGGTGGACTTCCCGCACCGGTCCGCCTGCTGTGATCTCCCCGCAGTGTTCTTCCCGCCGTGACCTTCCTGCTGTGATCTTCCTGCTGTGATCCTCCTGTCGTGATCTCGCTGCCGGGGTCTCCGCGGTGAGCGCGGTTTCACCCCGTGGAGTGGTCGAGTTATCCACAACTGCCGGTCTTTCCACAGGAATCCGGGCTGCTCAGCGGGTTCGGGCGGATGTGCCTAACGTCGTGAGGCATGGCCCTTCGATCTTCTCGGGCGTCGGCTCCCGATGCGCTTTCCGCCTCCGCCTCGTCATCCGATTCATCGTCCACGTTCCCCTCTCCGCCACCGCCTTCGCCACCGTCGCTCGATCCGCTGTCGGTGGGGACGCCCGTACGGGCGCGACGCGCTTCCGGCACCCGCCCGAGCGGCCGGGCGGGCGTGGGCCCCGGCACACGTTCCGGTGGCCGACACGGCGGGCGGCTGTCCGCGAGGGGTCGTTCCGCCCGTGCCGCGGCGGCGGCGCGCCGTCGGGCGGACGCGCTGATGGCGGGCGTTCCCGGGCCCGGCGACCACACGGTGCCCGCACCGGTACGCGAACCGGAGCCGGGGCCCATGCCCGGGCCCATGCCCGTCACCGAGCCCGTGCCTGCGTCGGCGGCTCCGGGGGCGGGGTCCGGGGACACGTCGAGAGCGGGCCGTCTCGTGTCGGCCGTTCGGGAGCGGCTGCCCCTGTGGGTGCGGCTGAGGTGCGGGATGGCGCCGCGCACGCCGGTGGTGCTCGGGCTGGTGCTGCTGGTCGCCGTGGGGGTCGCCGCGTTCCACTTCTGGTCGGTGCGCCCGCAGGCCGTGCGTGCACCGGAGCCGGTCGCGGACGAAGCGGCGGCGCCCGCGTTGCCACCGGATCCGTTACGGTCCGGGGGCCCCGGCCACGTCCCGCGCCCGACCGCGGGGTCGCCTCCGGACGAGGATGCGGTCGGGAGCGCGAGCGGGCAGATCGTCGTCGACGTGAGCGGCAAGGTGCGTCGGCCGGGGGTCCGTCGGCTGCCGGCGGGCTCGCGGGTGGCGGACGCGCTCGACGCGGCCGGCGGTGTGCGCGCGGGCACGGACGTGACGGGACTCAATCGGGCGAGGGTCCTCATGGACGGCGAACAGGTCGTCGTCGGGCTACCGCTCGGCCCGCCGGTCTCCACGACGGCCGGAGGCGGGAGCGCCGGGGCCGGCGGACCGGGCGGCCCCGGGCCTTCGGCGCCGCTGAGCCTGAACACCGCGACCGCGGAGCAGTTGGAGACGCTGCCCGGGGTCGGGCCCGTGCTGGCCCAGCACATGATCGACTACCGCACGGAGAACAACGGATTCCGGTCCGTCGACGAGCTCCGGGAGGTCAACGGGATCGGCGACCGCCGCTTCGCCGACATCCACCCCCTCGTACGGCCATGAGCGGCCCGGAGGCCCGGACCCGCGCCGTCCGGGACACGGACGACGCCGTGGGTGGCTCGCCGAGTGATCCGAGTGATCCGAGTGGACCGGGTGCGCGGGGTGCGCCGGGTGGGGCCGGCTCACGAGCGGAGGGGGCCACGGATCTACGGCTCGTTCCGCCCGCCCTGGCGGTCTGGGGGGCCGCGGCGTGGGCGCTGGGAGTGCCGGGGACGTGGGTGGCCGCCGTGGCCGTCGCCTGTCTGGTTCCGGCGGTCGTCCTGCTGGTGGTGGCCTCGCGCACCTCGGGACGGGGGCGGCCGGCCGGACGGTCCCGGGCCGTCGCCGCCGGGGGAGCCGTCCTGCTGTGCGCGGCGGCGGGCGCGGCCGTGGCCGGACTCCACGGTGCCGATGTGCGACGCGGCCCCGTCCCCGCCCTGGCGGAGGAGTACGCGCGGATCGACGCCGACGTAACGGTGACCTCGGATCCCCGGACGACCCGGCCGGCGGTACGGGGCAACCACAGCGCCCCGGCCCTGCTCCTGATCAACGCGGAGATCATGGAGGTGCGGACGCCGGACGGCACGGGGGCCCGGGTCCGGACACCCGTGCTGCTCACGGTCGCGGCGGGCGACCACCGGGCGGACTGGCGGAAGCTGCTGCCGTCCACCCGGCTCCGGCTCGGCGGCAGGCTCTCGCCCCCCGCCCATGAGGGTGAGCGCCTGGCGGCGGTCCTCCGGGTGGACGACGCGGGCGCGCCCCGGATCATCGGCCGGCCGACGTGGATCCAGCGCACGGCCGGGGAGCTGCGCGCCGGGTTGCGTGAGGCGACGGACGATCTGGACGCGGACGCCCGTGCGCTGCTGCCGGGGCTGGTGGTCGGTGACACCTCCAGGGTGCCGCCCGAGCTCCACGACGCCTTCAAAGCGACCGATCTGACACACCTCCTCAGCGTTTCCGGGGCGAATCTGTCGATCATCCTCGTCCTCCTCGTCGGACCGCCGGGGTCGGCGCTGAGCGCGGAACGGAGAGGCCTGGCACCCCTGTTGGGGCTCTCCCTGCGAGGGACCGCGCTGATCGGCGGCGGGCTGACCCTCGCCTTCGTCGTCGTGTGCCGTCCGGAACCGAGCGTGCTGCGCGCGGCAGCCTGCGGACTCATCACGCTGCTCGCGATCGGAACGGGGCGCCGGAGGTCCCTGATCCCCGCCCTGGCGGGAGCTGTCGTCCTCCTGGTCCTCTACGACCCCTGGCTCGCCCGGAGCTACGGCTTCCTGCTGTCGGTGCTCGCCACCGGTGCGCTGCTGACCCTGGCGCCGCGGTGGAGCGCCGCCCTGCGGGCGCGGCGGGTGCCGGGCAGGCTCGCCGAGGTGCTGGCCGCGGCGGCGGCAGCGCAGGCCGTGTGCGCACCCGTGGTGGTGGTCCTGGCCTCACGGGTCAGCCTGGTGGCGGTCCCGTGCAATCTGCTGGCGGAGTTCGCGGTGGCCCCCGCGACCGTGCTCGGGTTCGCGGCCCTCGCCGTCGCCCCGGTCGCCCCGCCGGCGGCCGAACTGCTGGCCGGGATCGCCGGCTGGCCGGTCGGGTGGATCGCCGCGGTCGCCCGCACGGGGGCGGGGCTCCCCGGGGCGGAGGCCCAGTGGCCCGGAGGGTGGTCCGGCGCGGCGCTGCTGGCCGGTCTCACGGTGTCGGTCGTGCTCCTGGCGCCGGGGCTGGCCCGCCGCCCCTGGATCTGCGCGGCCACCGGGCTGCTCCTCGTGCTGGCGGTCCTGAGACCCGTTCCGCTGACCCGGATCATGACCGGGTGGCCGCCGCCCGACTGGGCGTTCGCGCTCTGCGACGTGGGGCAGGGCGACGCGATGGTGCTCAGGGCGGGAGAGGGCACGGGGGTGGTCGTCGACGCCGGACCCGACCCCCGTGCGGTGGACCGGTGTCTGCGCGATCTCGCGGTGACCCGTGTCCCCCTCGTGGTCCTCACCCACTTCCACGCCGACCACGTGCGCGGTCTGCCCGGCGTGCTCCGGGGCAGGGCGGTGGGCGCGATCCAGACGACGAGCCTCGAAGTGCCTCCGGAACAGGCCGCGTTCGTGCGGCGGACAGCGGCCGCGGCGCGGGTTCCGACGATGCGGGCCGAGGCGGGCGAGCACCGCCGGGCGGGCCCGGTCGACTGGCGGGTCCTCTGGCCGCGCCAAGGGCCCGGGGGAGCGGGCGCGCCGGTGCGGGAGCCGAACGACTCCAGCGTCACCCTGCGCGTACGGGCGGCCGGCGGACTGACGCTGCTGCTCCTGGGAGACCTCGAACCCCCGGCCCAACGGCAGTTGCTGCGCGGCCGGGAGGCTCCGGGGCGGGTGGACGTCCTCAAGGTGGCCCACCACGGCTCGGCGTTCCAGGACGCCGGGCTGCTCCACAGCGTACGGCCGAGGCTGGCGCTGATCTCCTGCGGCGCGGACAACCCGTACGGGCACCCCTCGGCCCGCACGGTGGGCGCCCTCACAGCGGCCGGGGCCCGGGTCCTGCGCACCGACACCGACGGGCCGATCGCGGTGGCGGGCGCGGGGAAGGAGTTGCGGGCGGCGGGCCGGTCATGACGGCGCCGGAGTCAGACCAGCCACGTTCCGTCGAGCATCAGGTCACGGTCGGCGAGTTCGTTCACCTCGCGCCAGGCGCGCACCGTGCGGGGGGTGACGTGCAGGAACACCCAGACGGGGACACGAGGGTCCCACCGGAGCTTCGCGGCGAAGGCCTTCCTCGTCGCGACGGGGAGGTCGGCCCCTTCCAGGATCGTCGCCCCGCCCTCGATCAGCACCACGTCACGGGTGTGGCCCAGGGTGAGACGGATCGGGCCGTTGGGCGTCACGTTGACGGCGGTGGGATTGGTCCGCCGGGTGGCCATGACCAGGGTGCCGGTCCCGTCGTCCCAGAGGAACGACAGCGGTACCAGCGTGGGCTCGCCGTCCGCGGAGGCCGTCGCCACCCACGCGTCCTCGTCCTGCCGCAGACGGTCCAGGGTGTCCTGCTTGCGCTGCTCCCGGCTGCGCGCGGGATCGGGTTCGGTCATGCCCGTCAGACTAGAGCGCGATCACCGTGCCACGCCTCGGACGAGAGGCCTCGGCCGGGAGTCCTAGGACCACTCCTGGACCCGTGGCAGGACTGGTGGTCGTGGGGCGGGAGCGGGGCGCAGACTGGGCTCATGACCCCGCAGACACCCACGACGTCCGGAGCCTTCGTCCCGGGACCCGACGACGGCGTGACCGCTGCCGCCGTCGACGCCTATCTCGCCCGGATCGGCGCGGACCGTCCGACGCGGGCCGACATCGAGGCGCTGCGCGACCTCCAGCACCGGCACCTGCTCGCCGTGCCCTTCGAGAACCTCTCGGTCCATCTCGGCGAGGACATCGTGCTGGAGGAGCGGGCGCTCGTGGCCAAGGTGACCGGCGGGCGCGGCGGCTTCTGCTACGAACTGAACGGCGCTTTCGGGGCGTTGCTGCGTGCCCTCGGCTTCCGGGTGACCCTGCTCCAGGCCCGCGTCTTCGGGGACGGCGGCCGTCTGGGCATCCCGTACGACCACATGGCACTGCGGGTGGAAACCGTGGACGGCACGGGGCCCTGGCTGGCGGACGTCGGGTTCGGCGACAACGCGCTGTGGCCGCTGGCGCTCGACGACCGGGCGGACCAGGAGGATCCCCGGGGTGTGTTCCGGCTCCGTCAGGCGCCGCAGGGGGACCTGGACCTGCTGCGCGGCGGCTCACGGCAGTTCCGGCTCGATCCGAGGCCGCGGACGCTGCCGGAGTTCCGGGGAGGGGCCTGGTACCACCGCACCTCGCCGGACTCGCACTTCACCCGCTCGTTGGTGTGCTCCCGGTTCACGGAGACCGGGCGGGTGACGTTGAGCGGGCGGACCCTGGTCACCACGGTCGGCGGGGACCAGCACCGTACGGAACTGGTCACGGACGAGGAGGTGCTCGCCGCCTACCGGGACCACTTCGGGGTGCGGCTCTCCCGGGTCCCCCGGCTCCGGGAGGCGCTCGTGTCGCAGGGGCCCGACGCCGGCCGGTGACGCGCGAACGCCTTGGGCGGACACGGGGGAGGAGCGTGGCGGACGCACGTCGGCGGCGGACGAAGCGGACGGGCGTGGCGGGAGTGCCGGGCGGCTGATCCGGACGAGCGGAACTCGCCATTCGGACCTTCGGTGACACCTGCGCACAGGTCGTCGCAGCTCCGCTCACCTCGGCCTAGGTCCGTACACCTCATTACACCCTGTGGCAGCTCTGTACAAGACCCTCCGAGCTGCTCCGTTTGCCTCGAACGCCGCAACAGTGATCGAATGCATGCTCGTCGGCGGGCCGCTGATCCGACAAAGACGTCCACCTGTCAGGGCCCGAAGCGCGCAGCGCCCCTGGGGGTACGTAGAGATGTTCGGCCGTTGGCTGGGAAACAGAGGCCAGGCGGGTGGGCGCGGTGGGGCCCTCGCCGGATTCCGGATGCCCCGTACCGCGGGCGTGCTCAACTGCCGGGTGCTGGACCCGGTCAACGAACCGGTGTTGCAGGCCGAGTTCGTCGTGACCGACAGCGCGGGCCGCAAGGTGGTCGGCGGTGAGACAGACCCCTTCGGCAGCGTTCTCGCCACGGTTCCGGCGGGCGATTACCGGCTGGCGATCACGGCCGAGGGCTTCAACCCGTTCCACGGAGCGGTGACGGTGGCCGAGGGGGCGCACGCCACCCTGGGCGATGTGACCCTCCAGGTGGCGCAGCCGCCGCAGCTGCCCGACCCCGGCGACTGGGACATCGAGCCGAACCACTCGCAGATCGGTTTCACCGCCCGCCACATCGGGCTGGCGCGCATCCACGGCAGGTTCAACACCTTCGCCGGGGCGGTCCGGATCGCCGACCGCATGGAGGACTCCGCCATGCACGTGATCATCGACGCGGCCTCGATCGACACCAATGTGCAGATGCGCGACGACCACCTGCGCTCCGGAGACTTCCTCGACGTCGGCCGCTACCCGACGCTGGAGTTCTACAGCGAGCGCTTCGTCCACCGGGGCGGCAACCGGTGGGGTGTCACCGGTGCGCTGACCCTGCACGGCGTCAGCCGCACCGTGACGCTGGACACCCAGTACCTCGGTATCGGCAACGGGCTGGAGGGCGAGACGCGTGCCGCCTGCCGGGCCACCACCGAACTGCACCGCGAGGACTTCACCCTCACCTGGCAGACCATGCTGGCGCGCGGGATCGCCGTGGTGGGGCCGAGCATCGTGATCGACCTGGACATCCAGATCGTGCCCAAGGGCTGAGCCGTCCCCCAGTGGCCGCACGGCCGGGCCGGTACCGAGGCCCGAGGTCCGAGTGGACCGGTACCGGGAACCCGGTCCGGCCGGTCGTCACGGCTTCTCCAGCCAGCCCTCGTACTCCTCCGCGAACGCGTCGAGCGCGGCCGGGTCCAGCCGCCCGGCCGCGTCCTCCACGACCACCAGCCACTGGGCGTCCTCGGCGTCGTCCTCGCCGGCCAGCGCGTCCCGTACGAGCTGAGGCTCCTCGGCGACCCCGAAGCGGTCCGCCAGCTCCTCGGCCACCTCCTCCGCGGCGTCGCGGTCGGGCAGCACCAGTACATGTCTCACATCGCTCACCCGGTCATTCTCCGGTACGGGACGAGGTGGCCGGGGCTGTCCGGGACCGTCCGGGCTGTCAGTGGGGCGTGGGATGCTGGACCGCGATGGCCACCAGGAAGAATTCCACCGACGATCCGCTCGCGCCCCTCACTCTCGCCGTGGGCCAGGAGGACCTCCTCCTGGACCGTGCGGTGCAGCAGGTGGTGGCGGCCGCGCGTGCTGCCGACGCCGACACGGACGTACGTGATCTGGCGTCCGACCAGTTGCAGCCCGGCACGCTCGCCGAGCTCACCAGCCCCTCGCTCTTCGCCGAGCGCAAGGTCGTGATCGTGCGCAACGCGCAGGACCTCTCGGCCGACACGGTCAAGGACGTCAAGGCGTATCTCGGCGCACCGGTCGAGGAGATCACGCTCGTCCTGCTGCACGCGGGCGGCGCCAAGGGCAAGGGGCTGCTGGACGCGGCGCGGAAGGCCGGGGCGCGGGAGGTCGCCTGCCCGAAGACCACCAAGCCGGCCGAGCGGCTCTCGTTCGTACGGTCGGAGTTCCGGACCCACGGGCGGTCCGCGACGCCGGAGGCATGCCAGGCGCTGGTCGACTCCATCGGCAGCGATCTGCGGGAGCTGGCGAGCGCGGTGTCCCAGCTGATCGCGGACGTCGAGGGCACGATCGACGAGGCGGTCGTCGGGCGCTATTACACCGGGCGGGCCGAGGCCTCCTCGTTCACCGTCGCCGACCGGGCGGTCGAGGGACGGGCGGCGGAGGCGCTGGAGGCGCTGCGGTGGTCGTTGTCGACGGGGGTCCCGCCCGTCCTGATCACCAGTGCGCTGGCGCAGGGCGTGCGGGCGATCGGGAAGCTGTCCTCCGCGAGGGGCGGGCGGCCGGCCGATCTCGCCCGGGAGCTGGGTATGCCGCCGTGGAAGATCGACCGGGTGCGGCAGCAGATGCGGGGATGGACGCCGGACGGGGTCGCGGTGGCCCTGCGGGCCGTGGCCGCGGCGGACGCGGGGGTGAAGGGCGGGGGGGACGACCCCGAGTACGCCCTGGAGAAGGCCGTCGTCGTCGTTGCCCGGGCCGCGCGGGCGGGGCGGTAGGCCTCCCGGCCGGTGCGGTGCGACTCCGGGCCGGTGCGGTGGGCGGGTCCGCCGTGGCGTGCGGGCCCTCGTGCGATCACCGGTTCCGTCCTCAAGCGCCGGACGGGCTGGGTGGTGGTCCGGGTCGGCCGGGATGGCCCGGACGCGCCTTGTACGCGCGGAAGCCCCGGTGCGCCGACCTGGGGAGATCCGCGCCCGGGGCTTCCGGGTCATGCTGGGGTGCGCCGCACCCGCGTGGCGAACGCAGGTTCGGTGTGCGGCGCGGGGTGCCGGTCAGGGGCGGGAGAGAGGGCCCGCTGGTCCGTCCCGGCGATCACATCAGTGAGCTTCGGGAAGAAGCTCAGGCCTGCAGGGAGGCAACCTTGGACGCCAGCGCCGACTTCTTGTTGGCGGCGGCGTTCTTGTGGATGACACCCTTCGAGACGGCCTTGTCGAGCTGACGGGAGGCGTCGCGGACGGCCGTGGTGGCCTTCTCGACGTCACCCGCGACGACGGCCTCGCGGGCCTTGCGGATCGCGGTCTTGAGCGACGACTTGACGGCCTTGTTGCGCAGGCGCGCCTTCTCGTTGGTCTTGTTCCGCTTGATCTGGGACTTGATGTTCGCCACGAAAGAGCCTTTTCAGGTTCGTTGGATCTTCTGGGTGAGCCCCGCCGCTCGTGAGAGCCACGAGGCACAGCTGTCCACGGTAGCAGTCACCCTCCGACCGGCCCAAACCGGTCGCTGCCCCGCAGGCGTGGGACGATGGAGCCTACGTATCGATCCGACCGACCCGACATCGACCCGAGACACGGCGTTCGGCGTCTCAAGAATCAGGACCCTGCGTGCCCGCGACTCCTTCCAACGTGCCCGAGCCGAGCCGTACCGACCCGGCGCTGATCCGCAATTTCTGCATCATCGCGCACATCGACCACGGCAAGTCGACCCTTGCCGACCGGATGCTCCAGCTGACCGGTGTGGTCGACCAGCGGCAGATGCGTGCTCAGTACCTCGACCGGATGGACATCGAGCGCGAGCGCGGCATCACCATCAAGTCCCAGGCGGTCCGGCTGCCCTGGGCGCCCACCGAGGGTGAGGACAAGGGGCTGACCCATGTCCTCAACATGATCGACACCCCGGGCCACGTGGACTTCACCTACGAGGTCTCCCGTTCGCTCGCGGCCTGCGAGGGCACGGTCCTGCTGGTCGACGCCGCGCAGGGCATCGAGGCCCAGACGCTGGCCAACCTCTATCTCGCGATGGAGAACGACCTCACCATCGTCCCGGTGCTCAACAAGATCGACCTCCCGGCCGCCCAGCCGGAGAAGTTCTCCGAGGAGCTGGCCAACCTCATCGGCTGCCAGCCCGAGGACGTGCTCAAGGTCTCCGCGAAGACCGGCGTCGGCGTGGACGCGCTGCTCGACCGGGTCGTGCGCGACGTGCCGGCCCCGGTCGGTGTCGCGGACGCCCCCGCCCGCGCGATGATCTTCGACTCGGTCTACGACTCGTACCGGGGCGTCGTCACCTACGTCCGTGTCGTCGACGGCCAGCTCAACAAGCGCGAGCGCATCCGGATGATGTCGACCGGCGCCACCCACGAGCTGCTGGAGATCGGGGTGTCGTCCCCGGAGATGACCCCGGCCGACGGCATCGGCGTCGGCGAGGTCGGCTACATCATCACGGGTGTGAAGGACGTCCGGCAGTCCAAGGTCGGTGACACGATCACCTCCCTGCAGAACGGGGCGACCGAGGCGCTGGGCGGGTACAAGGACCCCAAGCCGATGGTGTTCTCGGGGCTGTATCCGCTGGACGGCTCGGACTACCCGGACCTGCGCGAGGCGCTGGACAAGCTCCAGCTCAACGACGCGGCCCTGGTCTACGAGCCGGAGACCTCCGCCGCGCTCGGCTTCGGCTTCCGGGTCGGCTTCCTCGGCCTGCTCCACCTGGACGTGGTCCGGGAGCGGCTGGAGCGCGAGTTCGGGCTCGACCTGATCGCCACCGCCCCCAACGTGGTCTACCGCGTCGAGATGGAGGACGGCACCGAGCACGTCGTCACCAACCCGAGCGAGTTCCCCGAGGGCAAGATCGACAAGGTGCACGAGCCGGTCGTCCGCGCCACGGTGCTGGCCCCCAGCGAGTTCATCGGCGCGATCATGGAGCTGTGCCAGGGCCGGCGCGGCACCCTGCTCGGCATGGACTACCTCTCCGAGGACCGGGTCGAGATCCGCTACACCCTGCCGCTCGCGGAGATCGTCTTCGACTTCTTCGACCAGCTGAAGTCCAAGACCCGGGGGTACGCCTCCCTCGACTACGAGCCCACCGGCGAGCAGACGGCCAACCTCGTCAAGGTCGACATCCTGCTCCACGGCGACAAGGTGGACGCGTTCTCCGCGGTCACGCACAAGGACAAGGCGTACGCGTACGGCGTGCGGCTCGTCGCCAAGCTCCAGAAGCTCATCCCCCGGCAGAACTTCGAGGTGCCGATCCAGGCGGCCATCGGCGCCCGGGTCATCGCCCGCGAGACCGTCCGCGCGATCCGCAAGGACGTCCTCGCCAAGTGCTACGGCGGTGACATCTCCCGTAAGCGGAAGCTGCTGGAGAAGCAGAAGGAAGGCAAGAAGCGGATGAAGATGGTCGGCAACGTGGAGGTTCCGCAGGACGCCTTCATCTCCGTCCTGTCGACCGACGAGTCCGCGGGTGAGGGCAAGGGCAAGAAGTAGTCCGCTCTCCGAGGGCCCCCATGCCGCAGTACCGGCGTGGGGGCCCTTTCGTTATGAAAGCCGGGGTCCGTTGCCTCTTACGTGGCGGACACGCGCGCTCTAGTCTGATCACGACTCGATGGTTACTGGTCAGTTAAACAAGCCGAACAAGCAGGTTGCACAGCAGGACGCGAGCATCAAAGAAGCCGGTCGTAGCAATGCCGCAGGCCCGGAGGACGTCGTGAGCGACACACAGACCTTGATCGATAACCGGCCGCCCTCCGTGGCGGCCCTCTTCATCGACCGCGTGGCGGCGACCCCGGACGGGGAGGCGTACCGCTATCCGGTGCCGTCGGCCTCGGGCACGGGCCCCGATGACTGGAAGTCGCTGAGCTGGGGCCAGGCCTCGGAGCGGGTCTACGCGATCGCCGCCGGGCTGATCGCCCTCGGCGTGCGGCCGGAGGAGCGGGTCGCCCTCTCCTCGGCCACCCGGGTGGAGTGGGTCCTCATCGACCTCGGGGTGATGTGCGCGGGCGCCGCGACGACCACCATCTACCCGTCCACGAACGCCGAGGAGTCCGCCTTCATCCTGGCCGACTCCGAGAGCCGCGTCCTCATCGCCGAGGACGCCGAGCAGCTGGCCAAGGCCCGGGAGACCCGCGCGGAACTGCCGAACCTCGCCCATGTCGTGGTCATCGACCCGGCCGGCGTCGAGCCCGCCGCCGACGACCCCGAGGGCTGGATCATCACCCTCGCCGAGCTGGAGGCCCGGGGCGCCGAGCTCCTCGCCAAGACTCCGGACGCGGTCACCGAGCGGGTCGCCGCGATCACCGCCGACCAGCTCGCCACCCTTATCTACACCTCGGGCACCACCGGCCGCCCCAAGGGCGTACGGCTGCCGCACGACAACTGGTCGTACATGGCCAAGGCCACCGTGGCGACCGGTCTGATCACCGCCGAGGACGTGCAGTACCTCTGGCTGCCCCTCGCCCACGTCTTCGGCAAGGTCCTCACCTCGGGACAGATCGAGGTCGGCCACGTCACCGCGATCGACGGCCGCATCGACAAGATCATCGAGAACCTGCCGGTCGTCCAGCCGACCTACATGGCCGCCGTGCCCCGGATCTTCGAGAAGGTCTACAACGGGGTGGCCTCCAAGGCCCGCGCGGGCGGCGGCGCCAAGTACAAGATCTTCCAGTGGGCCGCCGGGGTGGCCCGCGAGTACGCCAAGGTCTCCCAGGACAACTTCCGGCGCACCGGCAAGGCGTCCGTCCCCTTCGCCCTCGGCGCCAAGCACAAGGTCGCCGACGCGCTCGTCTTCTCCAAGATCCGTGACGCCTTCGGCGGCCGGCTGCGCGCCTGCATCTCCGGCTCCGCCGCGCTCGCCCCGGACATCGGTTACTTCTTCGCCGGCGCCGGCGTCCACATCCTGGAGGGCTACGGCCTCACGGAGACCAGCGCCGCCTCCTTCGTCAACCCGGGCGAGGCCTACCGGACCGGCACCGTCGGCAAGCCGCTCCCCGGCACCGAGGTGCGCATTGCCGACGACGGCGAGATCCTGCTGCGCGGCCCCGGCGTCATGCAGGGCTACCACAACCTGCCCGACAAGACCGACGAGGTCCTGGAGTCGGACGGCTGGATCCACACCGGGGACATCGGCGAGCTGTCGGCCGACGGCTACCTGCGCATCACCGACCGCAAGAAGGACCTGATCAAGACGTCCGGCGGCAAGTACGTCGCCCCGGCGGAGGTGGAGGGCCAGTTCAAGGCGGTCTGCCCGTTCGTCTCCAACATCCTGGTGCACGGCGCGGACCGTAACTTCTGCACCGCGCTCATCGCGCTCGACGGCCCCACCCTCCTCGGCTGGGCCGCCGAGAACGGCCTGGAGGGCAAGTCGTACGCGGAGGTCGTCGCCGCCCCGCAGACCGTCGAGCTGATCGACGGGTACGTCAAGCGCCTCAACGAAGGCCTCCAGCGCTGGCAGACCATCAAGAAGTTCCGCCTCCTGCCGCGCGACCTGGACGTCGAGCACGGCGAGCTGACCCCCAGCCTCAAGCTGAAGCGGCCGGTCGTCGAGCGGGAGTACCGGGGACTCATCGACGAGATGTACGCGGGCTCGCGCGAGGCGTGAGCCGACCGGCGCGACCGGCGCGACCGGCGCGCCGCGCGGGTCTTTCGCGATGACCCGTCCCGTCCGGGGGCTCGGCCCCGGACGGGACCGGCGGGGCGGCCGGACACCCAGGTGTCCGGCCGCCCCGTTCGCCTGTTCGCGGCGGTCCGGGGTCCACCGCGCCCGCCCCCGTCCGCGGCGGTGGGGGAGTTCAGTCGCGCCGGCCCCGCAGGACCTGGGCGAGGACCACCACCAGCAGCCCGGCGCAGGGGATCACCAGCAGACCGGTGCGCAGGCCGGCCGCGTCGGCGACCTGGCCGACGATCGGCGGCGACAGCAGGAAGCCCAGGCGCATGAGCCAGGAGACGATGGTCAGACCCGATCCGGGTTTGAGGCCGGGCAGGGAGTCGGCCTCGTGCATCGCCGCGGGCACCAGCGTCGCCACCCCGAAACCGGCCAGGGCGAAGCCCAGGATGGTTCCGGGCAGCGTCGGCACCGCCAGGGCGAGTCCCATGCCGACCGCGGTGATCAGGCCGCCCGTCCGGGCCACGGCACGCTGGCCGAAGCGGTCGACGAGCCGGTCCCCGATGATGCGCCCGATGAACTGGGCGCCCACCAGGGCGATGAACCCCCAGGCGGCGAGCGCCGCGGAGGTGTGCAGGGAGTCGGTCAGGTAGAGGGCGGCCCAGGAGTTCCCGGCGTCCTCGACGAGCGTGCCGGCCGTGGCGATCAGGACGAGTGCCGCCAGGACGAACCCGACGCGCGAGGCCCCGGCGGCTCGCCCGGCACTCCGCTGCTCCGGCCCGGTCTCCTCCGGTTCGTTGTCCGGGCCGGGCAGGCAGAAGCGCCACGCGGTAGCGGCGGCGAGCACGAGGACGATCGCCGAGACCGTGAGGTGGACGCCGAGCGACAGGCCCAGCGACATCGCCCCGGCGGCCATCAGCCCTCCGGTGACGGCGCCGATGGACCAGATCGCGTGGAACGAGTTCAGGATGGAGCGGCCGTAGAGCCGCTGCACCCGTAGGCCGTGCGCGTTCTGCGCGACATCCGTCAGCGCGTCCATGGCTCCGGCCAGGAACAGCGCGCCCGCGAACAGCACGGGCGACGGGGCGAGGCCGGCGGCCAGGATCCCCATCGCCGTCAGCAGGGTGCCGGCGACCGCGACCTGGGCCGAGCCCGCGCGGCGGATCAGCACACCCGCCGCGAGGCCGGCCGCGATGGCCCCCGCCGGGAACGCGGCGACCGCGAGCCCGTAGGCGCCGTTGCCGATCGCCAGATCCTCCTTGATCTGCGGATACCGCGGCAGCAGGTTGGCGAACAGGGCCCCGTTGGTGAAGAACAGCACGGCCACGGCGGTCCGCGCGTTCCGCTCGGCGCGGAGAGGACGTGCCTCGATGTCGACGGTCATGCGGAGGACCCTAACCCCCGAGCGTACGAACGTACACTCTCTGGCGGATAAATCCCGACCGAGTGGTAAGTATTTCATCCCGCGGGTGGCGGCCACCGCCCCGCGCCGCCCGGAGTTCGTTCGGTTAGGCTGGCCTTCCTTGGTGGGGGTCCGAGGTGTGCGGAGCCGGTTCGGGAGCCGCAGGTGAAGACCCGGCGGACCGGACGGACGCGGGCAGGGCGCAAGGTGGGGCACTGTGGATAGGATCGCGCTCGCGGCCGGGGCCCTGTACGTCATCGTCCTGCTCCGCGCCGGAGGGACCTTCGCCGTCGGATGGCTCGCGGGCGCCGGCGCCCGGCGCGGCAGGTTCGCGGGGCTCACCTCGTCGGAGAGGTTCCGGCGTGCCGAGCGCGCCATCCAGCGGTGGGGTGCGCCGGTGGTGGCCGTCTCCTTCCTGACGGTCGGGTTCCAGACCGCCGTCAACTTCCTCGCGGGCAGCATGCGCATGCCGTTGCCGCGCTACCTCCCGGCGCTGTTCGTGGGCGGGGCGGCCTGGGCGCTGATCTACGCGACCGCGGGGATCGGCGTGCTGGAGGTGCTGGGAAGGCTTTTCGCCGAGCGCACGGTCTTCGGGGTGTCCGCCGTGGTGGCGCTCCTGCTCCTGGTGTGCGGGGTGGTGGTCCACCGCAGGAGAAGGGCGGCCCGGCCCTCCGGCGACACCACTGCCGACGCGTCGTGAACCGGCCGGACGGGGTCCTCCGCACCTTCGGTGCGGCTCGGGCCCTCGCGGTGGTGCGTTTTCCGAAGCGTTGCGTTCGAATCTGCTCGATTTTCTGCCCACTTCGGTAACTCGGTGCTTATGGCTGCGGCCCGTCTGTCACTCTGTCGGTGTCGTCGGACCGTAGGAGCCGCACCGTGGCGCCCATTCCCTTGCAGCGGGACACCGTGCAGCGTCCCGGCACCACCTGTGCCGGGCACGTGCACGGCCCGCGCCTGGCCAGCCGCACCAGCCTGCCCGGCATACCGCTCGCCCCGTCCGCCGCCCGCCGGTTCGTGCGGGCGGCGCTCGCGGAGTGGACCGGGATCGGGGTGCCCGCGGCGGTGGGCTTCAGCGACCGGCTCGCCGACGACGCCGTGACCGTCACCAACGAGCTGGTCACCAACGCCGTGGTGCACGCCGGGACCACCGTCGACCTGGTGCTCGGGCTGGAGGAGGAGGGCGGCGACGAGCCGTCCGCCGCCCTCGTCCTGGAGGTCACCGACCACCACCCCGCCCGCCCGGTGAGCGGCGACGAGCCCGGGGCGGACCCCGGACCGGCCGGAGCACACCCGGGTGAGCTGCCCGACCCCGCCGAGTACGGCCGGGGCCTCCAGCTCGTCGCCACCCTCGCCGACTCCTGGGGCATCACCTACCGCACCGGCCTCAAGACGGTCTGGGCCCGTCTCCCCGTCGACGACTGGAGCGCCCCACCCGCCCCGCCCGACGGCGAGGCCCTCAGACGCGGTCTGCGCGCCGCCGAAATCCTCGCCCCCGCGGCCAGGCGCACCGAGCGCGACGACGCGGTCTGGGACAGCCGGGGCGCCCCGGCCTTCCTCGCCGAGGCCTCCGACCTGCTCGCCGGGCAGCTCGACGAGGACCTGGTGGCCGCCATAGCGGGCCAGCTCCTGGTGCCCCGGCTGGCGGACTGGTGCGCGATCTGGCTGGAGGCCGAGGGCGGGGGACCGGCCGCCGAACCCCGGCTCGCCCGGGTCTGGCACAGCGACGAGACCGGCACCGAGCCCCTGCGCGCCGCCCTGGAGCGGGAGCCCCTCCGGCTGCCGGCCGGTGTCGGCTCCGGTCCCGTCTCCGTCCCCGTGCCCTGGCCCGCCCACCCGGTCGAGGAGGACCACGGGGAGTACGAGGCGGACCGCGAGGAGAACGGGGCGGACCGTGAGGAGGGCCGCTCGCAGGGCGCGGAGGGGTGCGGAGTCCGGGAGGCCGCCCCCGTCCGGGCCCCGCACCCCGGCGGCCGGGACGGGGCCGCGCTCGCCTTCCGCATCACCGCGGGCGGCCGGGCGCTCGGCACCGTCCTCGTCGGCCGCGAGGGCGTCGCCCAGGTGCCGGAGGCCGTCGCCTCGCTGATCGAGGACTTCGTCCGCCGCCTCGGCCTCGCCGTCGGCGCGGCCCGCGCCTACACCCGGCAGGCCACCATCAGCCGGATCCTCCAGCGCGGTCTGCTCCCCAGCAAGGTCGCCGACATCCCCGGCGTCACCAGCTCCCTCGTCTACGAACCCAGCGACGACGGGGTGGTCGGCGGTGACTTCTACGACATCTTCCCGTGCCCGGGGGACCGCTGGTGCTTCGTGCTCGGCGACGTCCAGGGCAGCGGGCCCGAGGCGGCCGTCGTCACCGGCCTCGCCCGCCCCTGGCTGCGGCTGCTCTCCCGGGAGGGCTTCGGCGTCGGGGAGGTCCTGGACCGGCTGAACCGGCTGCTCCTCGACGACGCCATGGAGGCCGCGGAGGCCGCCGCCCTGATGGTCGCCGCGGCCGGGGGCCGGCAACTCCACGACGGCACCCAGTCGCGGTTCCTCTCCCTGCTGTACGGGGAGGTCGTGCCGCTCCCCGGCGGCGGGGTCCGCTGCACGGTGGCCAGCGCCGGGCACCCCCTGCCGCTGCTGCTGCGCCCCGACGGCTCCGTACGCCCGGCCGCCGAGCCCCAGGTGCTGCTCGGGGTCGTCGAGGACGTGGCGTACGAGAGCCAGGACTTCGACCTCGCGCCCGGGGACACCCTGCTCTGCGTCACGGACGGGGTGACCGAGCGGCGGTCGGGCCCGCTGATGTTCGACGACGGGGACGGGCTGGCCCGGGTGCTGGCCGGGTGCGCCGGGCTGCCCGCCGACGCGACGGCCGAGCGCATCCGGCGGGCCGTCCACGAGTTCGCCGAGCGGCCTCCGGACGACGATGTGGCCCTGCTGGTGCTGCACGCGGACTGAACGGCCCGGCGGGCGCGAAGCCACGCTCCCGGGCCGGTGAGCCACGGCGGGGCCAAAGCCGCCCGGGCCCGGCCCGCCCGGCCCGGGGGCCCGCCCGGCCGAGCCACCTGCCGCCCCGGCCCCCGGCCCCCGCGAAACCCACACCCCCCGCCCCCCCCCCCCGGGAGCCTCCCAGCGCAAGGAGAAAGGCGCCCGGTCCGGGGAACTCCCGCGGCGAGCGACAATGGTCGGTATGCCTTCCGTACTGCCCGATGGTGAGCCCGTGCCCGACGACGGGGCGCTGCCCCGTCACGCCCTGGAAGGCGCAGCCGACCGCCCGCTCGGCTTCTACCTGCACGTTCCGTACTGCGCCACCCGCTGCGGCTACTGCGACTTCAACACCTACACCGCCACCGAGCTGCGCGGCTCCGGCGGGGCGCTGGCCTCCCGCGACAACTACGCCGCCCACCTGATCGAGGAGGTCCGCCAGGCCCGCAAGGTCCTCGGCGACGACCCGCGCCCCGTGCGCACGGTCTTCGTCGGCGGCGGCACGCCCACCCTGCTGCCCGCCGCCGACCTCGTGCGGATGCTGGCGGCGATCCGGGAGGAGTTCGGGCTCGCGGACGACGCGGAGATCACCACCGAGGCCAATCCGGAGTCCGTCGACCCGGCCTACCTCACCGCCCTGCGCGAGGGCGGCTTCAACCGGGTCTCCTTCGGGATGCAGAGCGCCAGGCAGCACGTCCTGAAGATCCTCGACCGCACGCACACCCCCGGCCGCCCCGAGGCCTGTGTCGCCGAGGCCCGCGCGGCGGGCTTCGACCACGTCAACCTCGACCTGATCTACGGCACCCCCGGCGAGTCCGACGACGACTGGCGGGCCACCCTGGACGCCGCGATCGGCGCGGGCCCCGACCACGTCTCCGCGTACGCCCTGATCGTCGAGGAGGGCACCCAGCTCGCCCGCCGCATCCGGCGCGGCGAGATCCCGATGACCGACGACGACGCCCACGCCGACCGCTACCTCATCGCGGACGAGGCCTTCGCCGCCGCCGGGTTCCACTGGTACGAGGTCTCCAACTGGGCCACCACCGAGGCCGGCCGCTGCCTCCACAACGAGCTGTACTGGCGCGGCGCGGACTGGTGGGGCGCGGGCCCCGGCGCCCACAGCCACGTCGGCGGCGTGCGCTGGTGGAACGTGAAGCACCCCGGCGCGTACGCCCAGGCGCTCGCCGAGGGCCGCTCGCCCGGCGCGGGCCGCGAGATCCTCGCCGAGGAGGACCGCCGGGTCGAGCGCATCCTGCTGGAGCTGCGGCTGCGCGAGGGCTGCCCGCTGGATCTCCTGAAACCCGACGGCCTCGCCGCCTCCCGCCGCGCCCTGGCCGACGGGCTGCTGGCGCCGGAACCGTACGACAGGGGCCGCGCGGTCCTCACGCTGCGCGGGCGGCTCCTCGCCGACGCCGTCGTGCGCGACCTGGTCGACTGAGTCCCGGGGACGCCGCCCCGCTCACGGCCGGCAGTCCTTCGCGGTCAGCGGGGGCGAGACCCCGGCGGGCTTGCCGCAGACCAGGGTCCGCTCCGCGCTCGGCCCGGGGCGGACCACCTTGACGATGTTGAGGCCGTGCACGTTGTCGGAGACCGAGGACCTCGCCCGGCTGAACGAGACCGTCCCCGTCGGCATGTTGTTGAGGTCCACCGTGTGCAGCGTCGCCCAGGTCTCCGCCGCGCTCCGCCGCTGGTCGCCACGGGCCGCCGCGTCGTACAGGGCGGCCGTCGCGCTGTAGGAGATCACGGTCTGCCCGCTGGCGAACAGACCGTCCTCGTACGCCGGGCCCCCCGACGCCAGCGCCGTGACCTCCTTCTCGGGGTGCAGCGCCCGCAGCGTGCGGTACGCGTCCCCGTAGAAGCCGAGGTTCTTTCCCCGGTCCAGCGGGGCGAGCGAGCTGTGGTAGAGCGTGACGTTGGCCGCGATCGACGTGCTGTCGTCGAACGTCCCCTTCGTCAGGTCGTCCCCCGTGAACACCGTCATCCGCCGGTCCGAGCAGCCGGTGGTCTCCGACAGTCCGCGCATCAGCGTCGGTACGTCCTCGACCCGCCCCGCGAAGTACAGCGCGTCGGGCACCCGCTCGGCCCGGCAGATGGTCGTCAGCGGGGCGTTCAGACTCGCCCCGCCCACCAGGTCGTACGTCACGTCCTTGCCCAGCTCGAAGTCGGCGTCCTCCAGCATCTTCCGGCCCGCCTCCCGCTGTTCGGCGGTGTACCGGTCGAGATCCCCGTTGCGGTCCTCGCGCGACAGCACGATCGCGTGCGGACGGTCGAGGTCCTTCGCGATCTGCCGGGCGACCAGCCCCAGCACATGCGTCTGCTCCTCGTCCGTGGCCGCGAGGCCGAAGTAGTTCGGGAACTCCCGGGGCAGGTCGCTGCTGGAGTTCGTCGTGTTCACCAGCGGCAGCCCGGCCTCGCGCAGCAGCTTCGTCGCCTTCTCGCTCTCCTGGGTGTTGCGGCCGAGACCGACCACCCCGACCACCGAGGGATCCCGCCGGGCCACCTCGATGATCTTCCGTACGGCGGTGAGCTGCCGCAGCATGTCCTCGCCGCCGTTCGCGGTCAGCACCCGCAGCTTCACCGACCGGCGCACGGTCTTGTTCACCGCCCGCTGCTGGAGATAGACGCCGGTCAGCTCCTCCAGGCCCTTGCGGGTCGCCTCCCGGTCCTTGCCCGTGGCGGTGAGCGGACCCGCGTAGACGACCGTCACGTACGCGTCGCCCGGCTCGATGTCGTCGTTCTCGTCCCGGATCGCCTGCTCGATCCGCTCGAAGGTGATGCCCTTCCCGGCCCCGTTCAGCTCCAGGTCGTTGCCCCGTGCGAAGAACACCTCGGGGGCGGTCGCCACCCCGACGCACTCCCGGTCGCCGTCCTCGCCGGCCCAGATCGCGTCCGTGTTGCGGTCGGTCAGCGGACCGTGGCAGTACGTGTCCCGCCAGGTGCCGGCCCACAGGAACGCCCCCAGCAGACTGCCCACGACGAGCACGGCGATGCTCGCCCGCGACATCACCCACCACGCCCAGGTCCGCCGCACCCGGTGGGTGACGAGCTGCGCGTGCGCGTGTTCGTGGGTGAGCTTCTCGGTGGACAGCGGCAGCAGGAGCACCCACGCCAGGGTCGCCGCCGCCACCGGCGACTGCCCCAGGCTCAGATCGTCGGCCCAGCGCTCGTAGCGGGCCCGCGCCCCGGACGAACCGGACGGCGCGCCCGGACCCGGCCGCTCCGGGGGCAGCGGCGGGGTGTGCCGCATGATCTCCGGGGCCTGGAGCGAGGCGAGGAGCAGCAGCGGATCCACCTCGCTGCGCCGCGACCGTACGCTGTTGATCGCGTTGATCAGCAGGATGCCGCCGTTGTCCTGCGTCGCCCGGGGCAGGAACACCACCGGCGGGACCGTGCGCTTGCTGCGTCGCCAGTCCAGGGAGTGCGGGCGGTAGTTGTGCCGCAGATCCTCCAGCAGTGCCTGCACCCGCAGCTCCAGGTGGAACTGGCGCGCGTACTCGTCGCCCGCCCCCGCGTCCGCCACCCGCTCCGCGACCGCCGCCGCCCGGGCCCGGATCACCCGCCACGAACCGCTCGGCGACAGCCACGACCAGCCGTCCGACGGATAGCCGGTGCTGGACGCGGCCAGGGACGAGGTGGTGGCGAACCACCGGCTGGCCCGGCGCAGCCACAGCAGCGGCGGCGCCGCCCGGCTGGCCAGGCCCACCACGGCGAGCCCGATCAGCGCGACGGCCGCCACCAGGGCCGTCAGCAGCCAGTCGATCTCCCCGAGCAACACGCTGAGCAGGGCGATGAACAGCGCGCCGACGAACGTCTCGGGCCGCACCGACTGCCGCAGCGCGGCCCACCGGGTGCCCCCGCGCGGCCGGCCGGACCGCCAGCGCAGCCGGCTCAGCTGCTCCAGGATCCGCTCCTCGCGCACCTCGGAGGTGTTCCCGTCGGACTGCTCGACCACCGCGGCGGTGGCCTGCTCGATCGCCCCGAGCAGCCGGGAGCGGGGAAAGGCGAAGGTCTTGTACTGGGTGTTCTCGCGGGTCTCCCACGGCTTCTCGGAGAGCGTGCGCACCATGTCCAGCGCCGCCTCGTACGGGGTCGCCCCCTCGCCGTCGAGCAGCCGCACCGGCACCCGGCGCAACTCGTTGGCCCGGTGCACCTGGTGCACGAGCTGCTCCACCCGCGCGTCGATCTCCGGGGCGGCCCCGGCGTCCGCCGCCTGCACCACCACGAGCGGCATCACCGGCCGGTTCACCCGGTACCGGTCGATCAGCTGCTGTATCAGATGGAAGACGGCCGAGGCCGCCTCGTTGTCCGCACTGTCCCGCCAGACCTCGCGCGCCATCGGCCCTGTCCTTCCCCCGTGAGCCCTTCGGGCCCCTGAACCGCCTGCCCGTTCTCCCCCTCAATAGCCGATGGTGCGTGTGGGACGCAGACATTCACAGGGATCGGTACGAGATCCTCTTCAACAGTCCTGCAACAGGCCGGAATCAGGCGGGGGACATCAGTCCGGAAGAGTGACGAAGTCAATCAATTCCTCTACGCGGCCCAGTAGTTGGGGTTCAAGGTCCTTGTAGCTGCGGACCTTGGAGAGGATGTGCTGCCAGGCCGCACCGGTGTTCGGCGGCCACCCCAGCGCCCGGCACACGCCCGTCTTCCAGTCCTGCCCCCTCGGCACCACCGGCCAGGCGTCGATCCCCACCGAGGACGGCTTCACCGCCTCCCACACGTCGATGTACGGGTGCCCCACCACCAGCACGTGGTCCCCGGTCACCCGCTCCGCGATCCGGGACTCCTTGGAGCCGGGCACCAGATGGTCCACCAGCACCCCCAGCCGGGCGTCCGGCCCCGGCGCGAACTCCCCGACGATCGCCGGAAGGTCGTCGATGCCCTCCAGGTACTCCACGACCACGCCCTCGATGCGCAGGTCGTCGCCCCAGACCCGCTCCACCAGCTCCGCGTCGTGCCGGCCCTCCACATAGATCCGCCCGGCCCGCGCCACCCGGGCCCGCGCCCCGGGCACCGCCACCGAACCGGAGGCCGTACGGGTGGGACGCACCGGGCCGCCGGGGCCCGGGCGCACCAGCGTGACGACCCTGCCCTCCAGCAGGAAGCCGCGCGGCTCCATCGGGAACACCCGGTGCTTGCCGAACCGGTCCTCCAGGGTCACGGTCGGCCCCTGGGCGGTCTTCTCGCAGCGGATCACCGCCCCGCAGAAGCCGGTGGCGACCTCCTCCACGACCAGATCGGGTTCGGCGGGCACCTCGGGCACGGGGGCGGACCGCTTCCACGGCGGGGTCAGGTCCGGCTGGTAGCTGCGCATGGCCCGACGATAATCGGCCCGCCGCAGTGAAGAACCTCACGCCGCCGCGAGATCCGCCCGCCGCCGTGAGGAACGGCACGCCGCCGCGAGGTCCTCAGGCCGCCGCGAGATCCGCCCGCCGCCGTGAGGAACCGCACGCCGCCGCGCGGATCCTCACGCCGCGAACCGCTCCGCCAGCGCCGCCCGCTGCGCCCGGACGAACGCCGCGTCCACCACCGCCCCGTGCCCCGGTACGTACAGCGCGTCCTCGCCGCCCAGCTCCAGCAGCCTCCCCAGCGCGGCCGGCCAGCGCGCGGGCACCGCGTCCGGGCCCGCCTGCGGCTCGCCCGACTCCTCGACCAGATCGCCGCAGAGCACCACCGGAGGCTCGCCGTCCGAGCCCGGCACCAGCACCGCGAGGTCATGGCTGCTGTGGGCGGGGCCCAGATCGGCCAGCAGCACCCGGCGACCGCCGCCCAGATCGAGCGTCCGCTCGCCGCGCACCTCCTCGTGCGGGACCACCAGCGTGTCCGCCGACCGGGCCGCCTCGTCCTCGGGGACCCCGTGCCGCACGGCGTCCCCGTGCAGCGCCTGCTCCCCGTCCCGCAGCAGAGCGGTCAGGCCCGCCGAGCCGTGGACCCGCACCCCGGCGAACGCCGCCGTGCCCAGCACATGATCGAAATGGGGGTGGCTCAGTGCGATATGCGTCACCCTGCGGCCGAGCAGCGCCTCGGCCTGCCGCCGCAGCTCCACGCCCTCGCGCAGCGTCGAACCCGTGTCGTACAGCAGCACCCCCTCGGCGCCGGCGACCAGCGCGACGGTGGCGTCCCAGCCCGGGAGCCGCCGCCGGCCCACACCGCGGCCCAACCGCTCCCACCCGAAGTCTTCCCAAGCGACGTCCATACCAGGACGCTATCGGCAACGACCTGCTCGGCCCCGTGGTGGGGCGGCCGGTCGCCCTTGCCCCCGCCCCACCCCACCCCCGTACACTGACCGCGGGGATTGCTGGCACTCGAACGCACCGAGTGCCAGGCAGACGCCGAGAGACACAGCTGGAGGTGTGCGCGATGCTCAGCGAACGCAGACTCGAAGTGCTGCGCGCCATCGTCCAGGACTATGTCGGCACCGAGGAGCCCGTCGGCTCCAAGGCGCTGACCGAGCGGCACCGGCTGGGGGTCTCCCCGGCCACCGTCCGCAACGACATGGCGGTGCTGGAGGACGAGGGCTTCATCGCCCAGCCGCACACGAGCGCGGGGCGCATCCCGACCGACAAGGGGTACCGCCTCTTCGTCGACAAGCTCGCGGGCGTCAAGCCGCTGTCCTCGCCCGAGCGCAGGGCCATCCAGAACTTCATGGACGGCGCGGTCGACCTCGACGACGTGGTCGGCCGGACGGTACGGCTGCTCGCGCAGCTCACCCGGCAGGTCGCCGTCGTGCAGTACCCCTCGCTGACCCGCTCGACGGTGCGGCACGTGGAACTGCTGGCGCTCGCCCCGGCCCGGCTGATGCTCGTCCTGATCACGGACACCGGCCGGGTCGAACAGCGTATGATCGACTGCCCTGCGCCGTTCGGCGAGGCATCGCTCGCGGATCTGCGGGCCCGGCTCAACAGCCGGGTCGTCGGACGCCGCTTCGCGGATGTCCCGCAACTGGTGCAGGAGCTGCCGGAATCCTTCGACAGCGAGGACCGGGGGACGGTTTCCACGGTTCTCTCCACCCTCCTCGAAACACTCGTCGAGGAGACGGAGGAGCGGCTGATGATCGGCGGCACCTCCAACCTCACCCGCTTCGGACACGACTTCCCGGTGATGATCCGGCCGGTGCTGGAAGCACTGGAGGAACAGGTCGTCCTGCTGAAGCTGCTCGGTGAGGCCACGGACTCCGGCATGACCGTACGGATCGGGCACGAGAACGCCCACGAGGGGCTCAACTCCACGTCCGTCGTCGCGGTCGGCTACGGTTCGGGCGACGAGGCAGTCGCCAAACTCGGCGTGGTCGGACCGACCCGCATGGACTACCCCGGAACGATGGGAGCGGTACGCGCAGTGGCACGTTACGTCGGACAGATCCTGGCGGAGTCGTAAGTGGCCACGGACTACTACGCCGTACTCGGCGTGCGCCGCGACGCATCTCAGGACGAGATCAAGAAGGCATTCCGTCGGCTCGCCCGCGAGCTGCACCCGGATGTCAACCCCGACCCGAAGACCCAGGAGCGGTTCAAGGAGATCAACGCCGCCTACGAGGTGCTCTCGGACCCGCAGAAGAAGCAGGTCTACGACCTCGGCGGCGACCCGCTCTCCGCGAACGGCGGCGGCGGTGGCGCGGGCGGTTTCGGGGCCGGCGGCTTCGGCAACTTCTCCGACATCATGGACGCGTTCTTCGGCAACGCCGCCCAGCGCGGGCCCCGTTCGCGCACCCGGCGGGGCCAGGACGCCATGATCCGGCTGGAGATCGACCTCAACGAGGCGGCCTTCGGCACCACCAAGGACATCCAGGTCGACACGGCCGTCGTCTGCAACACCTGCAGCGGCGAGGGTGCGGCCCCCGGCACCTCCGCCCAGACCTGTGACATGTGTCGCGGACGCGGCGAGGTCTCGCAGGTCACCCGGTCCTTCCTGGGCCAGGTCATGACCTCGCGCCCCTGCCCGCAGTGCCAGGGCTTCGGCACCGTCGTGCCCACCCCCTGCCCGGAGTGCGCCGGCGACGGCCGCATCCGCTCGCGGCGCACCCTGACCGTGAAGATCCCCGCGGGCGTCGACAACGGCACCCGTATCCAGCTGGCCGGAGAGGGCGAGGTCGGCCCCGGCGGCGGCCCGCCCGGCGATCTGTACGTGGAGATCCACGAGCTGCCGCACTCCGTCTTCCAGCGGCGCGGCGACGACCTGCACTGCACGGTCACCATCCCCATGACGGCCGCGGCCCTCGGCACCAAGTGCCCGCTGGAGACGCTGGACGGCCTGGAGGAGATCGACATCCGGCCCGGCACCCAGTCCGGCCAGTCCGTGCCCCTGCACGGACGCGGGATCACGCATCTGCGCGGTGGCGGCCGGGGCGACCTGATCGTCCACGTCGAGGTGATGACCCCCGCCAAGCTCGACGCGGAACAGGAGCGGCTGCTGCGGGAGCTGGCCAAGCTCCGCGGCGAGGAGCGACCTCTTGGCCAGTTTCAGCCAGGTCAGCAAGGGCTGTTCTCCCGGCTGAAGGACGCCTTCAACGGCCGCTGAACCGCTTTTCGCCTTTCACCGCACCGCCCGTCGGTTCCCAACCGGCGGGCGGTGCCGCGTACCGCGGCAGAACCGGTCACGACGTCGGCTGGCTGATTCGGCCCCGTTGCGCGGGACGTGGCACGATGCGGTCATGTCCTCCGAGTTGACCGATCTCTGCCGGTATCCGATCGTGCAGGCCCCCATGGCGGGCGGCGCCTCCGGTCCCCAGCTCGCCGCGGCCGTCGCCGAAGCCGGCGGCCTCGGATTCCTGGCCGCCGGGTACAAGACGGCGGACGGGATGTACAACGAGATCAAACAGCTGCGCCGGCTCACCGGTGGACCGTTCGGCGTCAACCTCTTCATGCCGCAGCCCGTGCTCGCCGACCCCAGCGCCGTCGAGGTCTACCGCCACCAGCTCGCCGGCGAGGCCGCCTGGTACGAGACCCCGCTCGGCGACCCGGACAGCAGCGGCGACGACGGCTACGAGGCCAAGGTCGCCATCCTGCTGGAGGACCCGGTCCCGGTCGTCTCCTTCACCTTCGGCTGTCCCACCCGCGACACCCTGGACGCCTTCGCCCGCGCCGGGACGCACACCGTCGTCACCGTCACCTCCGCCGAGGAGGCCCAGAGCGCCCAGTGGGCCGGCGCCGACACCGTCTGCGTCCAGGGCGTGGAGGCCGGCGGCCACCAGTCCACCCACCGCGACGACCCGCAGCTCGACCAGACCGGCACCGGGCTGCTCTCCCTCATCGCCCAGGTCCGCGAGACCGTGCAGATCCCGATCCTCGCCACCGGCGGACTGATGCGCGGCGCGCAGCTCGCCGCGGTCCTCGCCGCCGGCGCGGACGCCGCCCAGCTCGGCACCGCCTTCCTGGCCTGCCCCGAGTCCGGGGCGCACCTGCTGCACAAGCAGGCCCTGACCAACCCGCTGTTCGTCCGCACCGAGCTGACCCGCGCCTTCTCCGGGCGGCCCGCCCGCGGCCTGGTCAACCGCTTCGTCCGCGAACACGGCCCCTACGCCCCCGCCGCCTACCCCCAGGTCCACTACGTCACCAGCGGGCTGCGCCGGGCCGCCGCCCGGGCCGGGGACGCCCAGGGCATGGCGCTGTGGGCCGGACAGGGCCACCGGATGGCCCGCGAACTGCCCGCGGGCGAGCTGATCGAGCTGCTCGCCGCCGAACTGGAGGCCGCCCGCGTGGCCCTGAGCATGAGGAGCCCCCGGTGACCGCACCGGTCTTCGTCGTCGAACGGATGCCCACCGGGCCGGAGTTCGTCCTGGAGGGACCCGAGGGACGGCACGCCGTCTCCGTGAAGCGGCTGCAGCCCGGCGAGGACGTCGTCCTCACCGACGGGCTCGGCCACTGGGCGGAGGGCGTCGTGCGGGCCGCCGAGGGCAAGGACCGGCTCACGGTCACCGGCCTCGGCGTCCACGAGGAGCCCGCGCCGGACCCGCGGATCACCGTCGTCCAGGCGCTCCCCAAGGGCGACCGGGGAGAGCTGGCGGTCGAGACGATGACCGAGACCGGCGTCGACGCGATCGTGCCCTGGCAGGCGGCCCGCTGCATCACCCAGTGGAGGGGCGACCGGGGAGCCAAGGCGCTGTCGAAGTGGCGCAGCACGGCGCGGGAGGCCGGCAAGCAGTCCCGCCGGGTCCGCTTCCCCGAGGTGGCGGAGGCCATGACGACCAGGCAGGTCGCCGCCCTGCTCGCCGCCGCCGACTTCGCCGCGGTCCTCCATGAGGACCGCGACCACGACAGCACCCCCCTCGCCACCGCCGAACTCCCCGCCGGCGGCTCGATCGTCCTCGTCGTCGGACCGGAAGGCGGCGTCTCCCCGCAGGAACTGGCCGCCTTCGCCGAGGCGGGCGCCCGCCCCTACCGGCTCGGCCGCAGCGTGCTGCGCACCTCCACCGCCGGGACGGCCGCGACCGCGCTGCTGCTCGGGCGCACGGGGCGCTGGGGCTGAACGAGGCCCGCCGGGCCGGGGATAGCATGCCCCTGTACCGATCACCAGCGAACGAGGAGGCCCGGCGCCATGGCGGGAGAGCCGCAGTCCGACTGCCTGTTCTGCAAGATCGTCTCGGGAGACATCCCGGCGACCATCGTCCGCGAGAGCGAGACCACCGTCGCCTTCCGCGACATCAACCCGCAGGCCCCGACCCACGTCCTGGTCATCCCCAAGGTCCACTACCCGGACGCCGCCTCCCTCGCCGCCGCCGAACCCCTCGTCGCCGCGGACGTCCTGCGCGAGGCCGGCGAGGTCGCCGCCGACGAGAAGGTCGACGCCAGCGGCTACCGGATCATCCTCAACACGGGCTCCGGAGCCGGCCAGACCGTCTTCCACGCCCACGCACACGTCCTGGGCGGCCGCGGCCTCCAGTGGCCGCCCGGATAACGGAGCCCCCGACCATGTCCGTACGCGAGCTGGTGGTGCTCGGCACCGCCAGCCAGGTGCCCACCCGGCACCGCAACCACAACGGCTATCTGCTGCGCTGGGACGGCGAGGGCATCCTCTTCGACCCCGGTGAGGGCACCCAGCGCCAGATGCTGCGGGCCGGGGTCGCCGCGCACGACATCCACCGGATCTGCGTCACCCACTTCCACGGCGACCACTCCCTCGGACTCGCCGGGGTGATCCAGCGGATCAACCTCGACCAGGTGCCGCACCCGGTGACCGCCCACTACCCGGCGAGCGGGCAGCACTTCTTCGAACGGCTCCGGTACGCCACGGCCTACCGCGAGACCGTCGAGCTGAACCAGGCACCGGTCGCCGGGGCCGGCGGCGTCCTCGCCGCCACCCCCGCGTACACCCTGGACAGCGCGAAGCTCTCGCACCCCGTCGAGTCGTACGGCTACCGCCTCACCGAGCCCGACACCCGGCGCATGCTGCCCGCCCTGCTGAGGGAACACGGCATCGCCGGACCGGACGTGGGCCGCCTCCAGCGCGACGGCGTCCTCGGCGGTGTCACCCTGGAGCAGGTCTCCGAGGAACGGCGCGGGCAGCGGTTCGCGTTCGTCATGGACACCCGGCTCTGCGACGGGGTGTACGCGCTCGCCGAAGGGAGCGACATGCTCGTCATCGAGTCGACCTTCCTCGACGAGGACGAGAAGCTCGCCGTCGACCACGGGCACCTGACCGCCGGGCAGGCCGCCCGCGTGGCGAGGGAGTCGGGCGTCCGCCACCTCGTGCTCACCCACTTCTCCCAGCGCTACGGCGACCCGGAGATCTTCGAGACCCAGGCCCGTGCCGCCGGGTTCGACGGCGAACTCACCGTCGCCCAGGACCTGATCCGGGTCCCGGTCCCCACCCGGCACCACCCCTGATCCGCCCCCACCCCTGTTTGCGAGACACCGTGCACCTCCCCAAGGCAGAACTCCACCTTCACATCGAAGGCACCCTCGAACCCGAACTCGCCTTCGCCCTCGCCGAGCGCAACGGGGTGGCCCTGCCGTACGCCACCACCGACGAACTGCGCGCCGCCTACCGGTTCGACGACCTCCAGTCCTTCCTGGACCTCTACTACGCGCTGATGGCCGTCCTGCGCACCGAGGAGGACTTCGCCGAACTCGTCGACGCCTACCTCGCCCGCGCCGCCGCCCAGGGCGTCCGGCACGCCGAGATCTTCTTCGACCCGCAGGCCCACACCGCCCGGGGCGTCCCGATCGGCACCGTCATCGAGGGGCTCGGCCGGGCGCTGGAGCGCAGCGAGGAGACCCACGGCGTCTCCACCCAGCTGATCATGTGCTTCCTGCGCGACCTGTCCGCCGAATCCGCCCTCGGCACCCTGGACGCGGCCAAGCCGTACCTCCACCGGATCAGCGCGATCGGCCTGGACTCCGCCGAGGTCGGCCACCCGCCCGCCAAGTTCCGCGAGGTCTACGAGGCGGCCACCGCCCTCGGCCTGCGCAAGGTGGCCCACGCCGGCGAGGAGGGCCCGCCGGAGTACATCCGGGAGGCCCTCGACGTCCTCGGCGTCGAGCGCGTCGACCACGGACTGCGCTGCCTGGAGGACCCCGAGCTGGTGGAGCGGCTGGTCGCCGACCGGGTGCCGCTCACACTCTGCCCGCTCTCCAACGTACGGCTGCGCACGGTCGACACACTGGCCGACCACCCGCTGCCCGCGATGCTGGCCGCCGGACTCCACTGCACGGTGAACTCCGACGACCCCGCCTACTTCGGCGGGTACGCCGGGGACAACTTCGACGCCGTCCGCGACGCACTCGCCCTGGATCCGGAGCAACTGCGCACCCTGGCCCGCAACTCCTTCGAGGCGGCCTTCCTCGACCACGACGAGGAGCGCAGGGCGCGCTACCTGTCCGAGGTCGAGGCGTACGCGTTCGACTGACCGGAACCGCCGTCCGGACCGGCCGTCCGGATCGCGCTGCGCACCAGCCGCCTGCGCCGCAGGGCCGGCACCCGCAGTTCCGTGACGGCCTGTTCCGGCGAACCGAGCTTCGGCACCGCGCCGGACAGACTCCCGGTGGTGGCGGCGAGCAGGGCCGCCGGAGCACCACCGCGGCGGCGTACCGAACCGGGCACCAGCGGACGGCCCCCGGTGTGCAGCGCCACGGCGGTCACGGGGGCGGCGACCAGCAGGGTGGCCGCCCCCAGGATCAGCCCCATCGCCGGATAACCGGCCTCCTCGGAGAGCACGCTGCCCAGCAGCGGACCGCAGGCCACCCCCACGGAGGAGGCGGAACCCGCCAGCACCGCCCAGCGACCGCGCACGTCCAGCGAGGCGGCGAGCCCGATGAGGTAGGAGAGGACCACCGGGTAGACGGTGTTCCACATGATCTCCCCGGTCGCGAACGACCCGAGGTCCCGGGCCGACGAGCTGAGCACGATGCTCGCCGCGATCACCACCGTCCCCACCCCGATCGGCACCGCCCGGCCGAGCCGCGCGCCGAGCAGCCCCGCGCCCATCACCCCGAGCAGCCCCGCGCCGAGCGCGGCGGCGAACACCGCGCCGACGGTGACCTCGGACAGCCCCACCTGGACCACGCCGATACGGCTGCTCACCCCCCACAGCGCGTTCTGCGCCATGGACCAGACGAGCATGCCGCCCGCCAGGACGAGCCCGGAGCGGCGGTGCGGGAGCCGGCCGGTGATCGGCGAGGCGGTCTCCCCGGTCGTCGTCGCACCGCCGAGCCGGGCGGTCGCGGGCCAGACGAGCAGGGCCACCAGGGCGATGGCGGCGAACGGCAGCCGGTGGCCGCCGCCCAGGTGGGGGATGGTCAGGTAGAGGACGCCCGCGGTCGCGGACACGGTCAGCAGCCCGAGCGAGGACGTCCGGTGCGGGTCGCGCCGGGCGGCGATCCCCGCCGCGGCGACCGCCGTCGCCGTACCGGATCCGAACCCGCCGACCACCACACCGAGCACCACCAGCGGTACGGAACCGGCGAGCGCGGCGCCCCCGTAGCCGAGGGCGGCCAGTATCAGCCCGACGCGGGCGGGGGTGCGCGCCCCGTACCGCTCGACCCGGCCCGCCAGGGAGAAGCCGGCGCCGGCCGAGCTGAGCAGCAGGGCACTGCCGACCAGGCCCGCCTGGGCGGGGCTCAGCCCCAGCTGGGCGCTGAGCCGGCCGACGATGGTGGGGAGCAGATAGGAGGCGAGATAACCGGCGGTGAACACGGCCACCAGGGGCCACGCTGCACCAGGGCGCGAGGACATGGGCGTTCCTGAAGACATGCCTGAGCAGGCAGGGGGGAGGGGGAGGGCGGAGCAGGGCACAGCGGAGCGAGCGGCGCGTGCGAGGGCACACGACGGCACACGGGTACGGCAGGGATTTACAGCGGAATGCTGGGATATGCGGCTCTCGTCGGAGAAGGTCCCCGAAGGTGCTCGCGGGGCAATTTGTATCAAGCGCTTCCGGCTCCCCGGAAGCCGCCCCGCTGTGATCTGGGCCACTTATGTGTTTATGCAGGCGATCCCCGGGTATTAGCGCATGTTTATGCAGGTCAGGCGTACTGCGAACACATGGGCGTGGACACTGCGTTCGCCCCCGCGCATCGGGCAGACTGGCCGCATCCCACACGGTCCGGATCCGGCCGGGATCCGCCGCACGACACCGGGAGCGCACGGTGAGCACAGACACTCCGGGCATCGACCCGCTACAGGCGCTGCGCGCCCCCCGGGACCCCGCCTGCGACGTCTTCCTGACGGGCCCGGTCTTCCTCGACATCGTCTTCACCGGCCTGGACAGCGCCCCCGTCCGCGGCACCGAGTCCTGGGCGCGCGGCATGGGCTCCAGCCCCGGCGGCGTCGCCAACATGGCCACCGCCCTGGCCCGCCTCGGCCTGCACACCTCCCTCGCCGCCGCCTTCGGCGACGACCACTACGGGGAGTACTGCTGGGACGCCCTCGAACAGGGCGAGGGCATCGACCTGTCGATGTCGCACACGGTCCCCGGCTGGCACTCCCCGGTGACCGTCTCCATGGCGTACGAGGGCGAGCGCACGATGGTCTCGCACGGCCACGAGGCGCCCGCCCCCACCGGAACCCCCGCCCCGGCCTTCCCGAACTGCCCGCCGCGCGCCCGTGCCGCCATCGCCTCGCTCGCCCCCGGCCGGAGCGAGCCCTGGGTGGCCGCGGCCGCCCGCAACGGCGCGCTGATCTTCGCCGACGTGGGGTGGGACGAGACCGGCCGCTGGGACCTGGACGCCCTGCCCGACCTGGCGCACTGCGAGGCGTTCCTGCCCAACGCGGAGGAGGCGATGCGCTACACCCGCACCGACTGCCCGCGCGCCGCCGCCCACGCGCTCGCCGAACGCGTCCCGCTCGCCGTGGTCACCCTGGGCGCCGAGGGCGCGTACGCCGTGGACGGCCGCACCGGTGCCGCCGCGGCCGTGCCCGCCATCGAGGTGGAGGCGCTCGACCCCACCGGCGCCGGGGACGTCTTCGTCGCCGGCTTCGTGACCGGCACCCTCGCCGACTGGCCGCTCGCCGACCGGCTCGCCTTCGCCGGGCTCACCGCCGCCCTCTCGGTCCAGGAGTTCGGCGGCTCGCTCTCCGCCCCCGGCTGGGCCGAGGTCGCCGCCTGGTGGCAGCTGATCCGCACCTGCGAGAGCCAGGCCCCCGCCGCCCTGGAGCGCTACGCCTTCCTGGACGACCTGCTGCCGACCACGGCCCGCGCCTGGCCGCTGCGGCGCGCCGTGCCCACGATCGGTTTCCGCCAGTGACCCCGCCGCCGCCCGGCCGCGGCGCCGCGTCGCACGCACGGGCGGTAAAAGCACTCTGCGTTGTCACCGCCAGGTCGTACGCTTGGTAATCCAGAGGTTGTCGAGCAGCGAGAACCCTGCAACGGGAGGTATGCGCAGGCCATAGGGCCGGCCCATGACTCAGTCACCCACACAGCCGCAGGCGCGTGCCCAGATCAACATCCCGGCCGCACACCCCATGGTGATGCTCCTGGGATCGGGCGACTCGCTGTTGCGCGTCATCGAAGAGGCCTTCCCGGCGGCCGACATCCATGTCCGGGGCAATGAGATCAGTGCCACGGGCGAGGCCGCCGACGTCGCTCTCATCCAACGCCTGTTCGACGAGATGATGCTTGTGCTCCGCACCGGAGCGCCGATGACGGAGGACGCAGTGGAACGGTCGATCGCCATGCTCAGGGCGGCCGGCAACGGACAGGGAGACCCCCAGGGCGAGACGCCCGCCGAGGTGCTCACGCAGAACATCCTCTCCAACCGCGGCCGCACCATCCGCCCCAAGACGCTCAACCAGAAGCGGTACGTGGACGCGATCGACGAGCACACGATCGTGTTCGGCATCGGTCCCGCCGGTACGGGCAAGACCTACCTCGCCATGGCCAAGGCCGTCCAGGCCCTCCAGTCGAAGCAGGTCAGCCGGATCATCCTGACCCGGCCCGCGGTCGAGGCGGGGGAGCGGCTCGGCTTCCTGCCGGGCACCCTGTTCGACAAGATCGACCCGTATCTCCGCCCGCTCTACGACGCCCTGCACGACATGCTCGACCCCGACTCGATCCCGCGGCTGATGGCGGCGGGCACGATCGAGGTCGCGCCGCTGGCGTACATGCGGGGCAGGACCTTGAACGACGCCTTCATCATCCTCGACGAGGCGCAGAACACCAGCGCCGAGCAGATGAAGATGTTCCTCACCCGCCTCGGCTTCGACTCCAAGATCGTCATCACCGGTGACATCACCCAGGTCGACCTGCCGAGCGGCACCAAGAGCGGGCTGCGGCAGGTCCAGGAGATCCTGGAGGGCCTGGACGACGTGCACTTCTCCCGGCTCACCTCCCAGGATGTCGTCCGGCACAAGCTCGTCGGCCGTATCGTCGACGCGTACGAGAAGTACGACAGCCGAAACGGTCAGCAGGACGGTCGGGCGGAAGGCCGCGAGAGCGGCCGACGCGACCGTCGTCAAGGGAAGTAGTCGCAGCGCACCATGTCGATCGACGTCAACAACGAGTCCGGAACCGAGGTCGACGAGCAGGCGATCCTCGACATCGCCCGCTACGCACTGGCCCGGATGCGGATCCACCCGCTGTCCGAGCTCTCGGTGATCGTGGTGGACACCGACGCCATGGAGCAGCTGCACATCCAGTGGATGGACCTCCCCGGCCCGACCGATGTCATGTCCTTCCCGATGGACGAGCTGCGTCCGCCGGCCAAGGACGACGAGGAGCCCCCGCAGGGGCTCCTCGGTGACATCGTGCTCTGCCCGGAGGTCGCGAAGAAGCAGGGCGAAGAGGCCCCGACGCAGCACTCCATGGACGAGGAGCTCCAGCTCCTGACCGTCCACGGGGTGCTGCACCTGCTGGGGTACGACCACGAGGAGCCGGACGAGAAGGCCGAGATGTTCGGTCTCCAGGCCGCCATCGTGGACGGCTGGCGCGGTGAGCACGGTCTCACCGGCGCTTCCCCCGCCCCCACCGTCTCGTGAGCGCGCCCCTGATCATCGGTGCCGTGCTGCTGGTCGTCGTCGGCTGGCTGGCCGCCTGCGCGGAGGCCGGTATCGCCCGTACCTCCAGCTTCCGGGCGGACGAGGCGGTCCGGTCCGGCCGGCGCGGCAGCGCCAAGCTGGCGCAGATCGCCGCCGACCCGACCCGCTATCTCAACGTCGCCCTGCTGGTGCGGGTCGCCTGCGAGATGTCGGCCGGGGTGCTCGTCACGTACGCCTGTCTCCAGGAGTTCCCCGAGACCTGGGAGGCACTGGCCGTCGCCATGGGCGTGATGGTCCTCGTGTCCTACGTGGCCATCGGCGTCTCCCCGCGCACCATCGGCCGCCAGCACCCGCTGAACACGGCCACGGCCGCCGCGTACGTCCTGCTGCCGCTGGCCCGGATCATGGGGCCGGTCCCGCAGCTGCTGATCCTCGTCGGCAACGCGCTGACCCCCGGCAAGGGGTTCCGCAAGGGCCCGTTCGCCAGCGAGGCCGAGCTGCGCGCCATGGTCGACCTCGCCGAGGCGGAATCGCTCATCGAGGACGACGAGCGCCGCATGGTGCACTCCGTCTTCGAGCTGGGCGACACCCTGGTCCGCGAGGTCATGGTGCCGCGCACCGACCTCGTCTCCATCGAGCGCTACAAGACGATCCGGCAGGCCCTCACCCTCGCCCTGCGGTCCGGTTTCTCCCGGATGCCGGTCACCGGCGAGAACGAGGACGACGTCGTCGGGATCGTCTACCTCAAGGACCTGGTCCGCAAGACGCACATCAACCGCGAGTCCGAGTCCGACCCCGTCTCCACGGCGATGCGCCCCGCCGCCTTCGTCCCCGACACCAAGAACGCCGGGGACCTGCTGCGCGAGATGCAGCGGGACCGCAGCCATGTCGCGGTCGTCATCGACGAGTACGGCGGCACGGCGGGCATCGTCACCATCGAGGACATCCTGGAGGAGATCGTCGGCGAGATCACCGACGAGTACGACCGGGAGCTGCCGCCCGTCCAGGAGTTGGAGAACGGCTGCTACCGCGTCACCGCCCGCCTCGACATCGGGGACCTCGGCGACCTCTTCGGCCTCGACGAGTACGACGACGAGGACGTGGAGACCGTCGGCGGCCTGCTCGCCAAGGCGCTCGGCCGGGTCCCGATCGCGGGTGCGTCCGCCGTCGTCGAGCTGCCCGACCAGCGTCGGATCCGGCTCACCGCGGAGTCCCCGGCGGGCCGCCGGAACAAGATCGTCACGGTGCTCGTGGAGCCCGAGCACCCGGAACCCGGGGAGAAGGAGGCGGAATGACGCCGGAGCGGCTGCGGGCCTTCTGCCTGGAGTTCAACGCGAGCGTGGAGGAGTTCCCCTTCGGCCCGGAGACCTCGGTCTTCAAGGTGCTCGGCAAGATGTTCGCCCTCACCGCGCTGGACGCCCGCCCGCTCACCGTCAACCTCAAGTGCGATCCCGACGAGGCGATCCGGCTCCGCGAGACGCACCCCGCGATCGTGCCCGGCTGGCACATGAGCAAGCGGCACTGGAACACGGTCACCGTCTCCGGCGTCCCGGACCGGATGCTGCGCGAGCTGGTCGAGGACTCCTACGACCTGGTGGTCGCCGGGCTCCCGAGGGCGGAGCGGCTGCGGCTGGACCGCCCCTGACCGCCTCCGGCGGACCTTCTCTATGCTCGTGCCATGACCGACACCACCGACCTCGCCGCCGAGGACCGCAAGATCGTCACCCTGGCGCGCAGCGCCCGTGCCCGCAACGGGGTGCCCGAGGGCGCGGCCGTGCGCGACGAGACGGGACGTACGTACGTCGCGGGCACGGTGGCGCTGGACTCGCTGAAGCTCAGCGCCCTCCAGACGGCCGTCGCCATGGCGGTGGCCAGCGGCGCCACCTCACTGGAGGCGGCAGCGGTCGTCTCCGCCGCCGAGACGCCCTCCGACGACGACCGGGCCGCGGTGCGGGATCTCGGCGGGCCGGAGACCCCCGTGCTGCTCGCCGGCCCGGACGGCACGCTGCGGGTCCGCGTCACGGCCGGCTGATCCGGTCCGCGCGCCCGTCGGCGGCCCGTCCGGCGGTGGCCGGTCCGTCGGCCCGTCCGGCGGCTGACCGTGGCCGGTCCGGTGGGTGGCGGCGGGCCCGCTCGGCCCGGTGGCCGAAGGGGGCGGCCCGCCCGGCCGCCGATCATGCCATCACCTGATGGCCCATCAGTCGCCGCGTTTCGTCTGCATTGACTTCTTTTTCGCCCGGGTCATCAATGGCCCCCTGCCGGTACGGAAGACCATCCGTCCCGCTTTCCGCAGGAGGGCACCGAATTCATGCGACCGACCATGCGAAGATCCACCGAACCGCGGCGCCGCTGGGCCGCCGCCCTGGGCGTCACCGCACTCGTCGTCACCGGGGGAGGGCTGCTCGGAGGCCCGGCACAGGCCGCCGCGACGGCCTCCGTCGAGGTCGACTTCCCCACCCACTGCATCCCGCCGCCCATCGCGGGCATCCCGCCCATCGACGGCACCACGACCGCGCGGATCACCGTCGACAACACGACCCCGCAGGTCGGCGACACCGTCGCCGTCACCTACACCGTGGTCGTGCCGGCCGCCAGCAACCCGGTCGACCTGGCCCTGCCCGCCGACATCATGACGCCGACCGGGGAGGTCACCCTCGGCGGCGCGCAGAGCGGCGACGTCACGGTCACGGGGCCGAAGAAGAACCCCCCGGTCCCCGGTAAGGGCGCCTTCCCGTCCTTCTCCATGACGGGCACGTTCACCGTCACCGCGCCCGGCGCGATCACCCTGTCGCCCGGCGACTACAACATCCACACCAGCTACATCATGGAGCTGGACACCCCCTGCACGGTGACGGGCCCGCCCGCCCCCGTGTCGGAGACCGTCGTCGCCACCGGCGGCGGCCAGGTCAACGAGCGCACCGTCCGGCTCTCGGCGGCCTCCGGGGCGGCGGGCGACGAGGTCACCGTCACCGGCACGAAGTTCACCCCCGGCGCGGGCATCACGGTGGCGGGCCGCGACGGCGACGCGCAGACCGGGGACACCGCCAGGGCCACCGCCGACGGCTCCGGGGCCTTCACCGCCCGGCTCGCCGTCAGCGACCCGGACACCACGGGCATCGTCGCCTACGAGGGCGGCGCCTGGGACGCCGAGAAGGGGGCCGGACCGCTGGCGTACACCGTCACCGGGGGCGGCGGGATCCCCGACGGCAGCCAGCGGCTCACCACCACCGTCCGGGCGGGCACCCTGGCCATGACCCAGGCCGGCGACAGCGTCCAGCTGTCCGGGGTCGACTTCGGCCGGGGCGGCGCCTCCACCGGCGACCTGCGCACGGTGACCGTCGAGGACTTCCGCGGCGGCCCCGCGGGCTGGTCCCTCACCGGCAAGGTCACCGACTTCAAGGGTCCGGGCGGGGCGCGGATCAGCGCCGACGCCCTCGACTGGACCCCGTCGTGTGCCACGAAGCCCGGCAGCCCGAGCACCTGCGCGGCGGGCAGCGCCGGATCGGTCGGCAGCGCCGGGGCCACCCTGGCGTCGACGCCCGACGGGGCGGCCACCGGAGGGGAGTTCACCGTCGACGCGGGGCTCTCCCTGGACGTGCCGGCCTTCACCGGGGCCGGTTCCTACGCGGGAGTGCTGACCCTCACGCTCACCTGAGGCGCCGACCCGCACCCGAGGCCCTTACGGCCTCACCACCGTGGGCCGGGCGCGCACCCGGCCGGCCCACTCCACCCGGACGCGACCTGGGGGTCCCGTACCGTGCGCACGCTCTCCGTACTCCTCCTCGCGGCGGCCCTGCTGCTCCTCGGCACGCCCGCCGCCCACCCGGCCGACAACGGCAGCTGGTCCGTCCAGCCGGCCTCCGGCCCGTCCGGCGAACGCCCCTCCCTCTACCTCTTCGCCGCCCCGGGCACCACGCTCACCGACAAGGTCACCGTCACCAACAAGACCGCGAAGCCGCTGACCCTGCGGCTGTACGCGGCCGACGCCTACAACACCCCGCGCGACGGCGGTTTCGCGGTCCGCGACCGCGGCGAGAAGCAGCGCTCCGTGGGAGCCTGGGCCCGCACCGACCGGGACACCGTCACCGTGGGCCCCAAGGCCTCGGTCACCGTGCCCCTGACCATCACCGTCCCGGACAACGCCGAGCCGGGCGACCACCCGGGCGCCCTGATCGCCCTGGACGAACGCGTCGAGGCCACCCGCCGCGGCGCCCTGGCCGTCGGGGTCCGCCGGGCCGTCGGCGCCCGGATCCATCTGCGGGTGAACGGGCCCACCGTCCCCGCGCTCTCCGTCGAGGACCTCCGGATCGAGCAGGACCGGCCCCTCGTCCCGGGCACCGGCACGAGCCGCGCCGTCATCTCGTACACCCTGCACAACCGGGGGAACGTCACCCTCGCCCCGGCCGTCGCCCTGCGCGCCGAGGGCCTCTTCGGCCGGACCCTGCTGGAACGCGGCCTGACGAAGCTGCCCGCCGAGCTGCTGCCCCGCCAGCAGGTCCGGCTCACCGAGACCTGGGACGGGGCGCCGCAGCTGGACCGGGCCGAGGTCGAACTCACCGCCACCGCCGAGGGCACCCGGGAGTCGGCGGCCGTCACGTTCCTGGCCGTGCCGTGGCTCCTGGCCGGAGTGCTCGCCCTGCTCGCCGCCGCCGGAGGGGCCCTGTGGGCACGGGCCCGTCGACGCCCCACCCGCGACGACTGAGGCGTCCGTGACCGGTGCCGCGCGGCCCGCTGTGCTCCGGCGCCGCCGGGATCGGGGAGAATGGTCGCCATGAGCGCTCGACCGAACCAAGAATCCGCTGCCGCGCAAGCGGAGACCACCTCCCCCCACCGGGCCGGTTTCGCCTGCTTCGTGGGCCGCCCCAACGCGGGCAAGTCCACCCTCACGAACGCTCTCGTCGGTCAGAAGGTGGCGATCACCTCCAACCGCCCCCAGACCACCCGGCACACGGTGCGCGGCATCGTGCACCGCGACGACGCGCAACTGATCCTGGTCGACACCCCCGGCCTCCACAAGCCGCGCACCCTCCTGGGCGAGCGGCTCAACGACGTCGTGCGGACCACCTGGGCCGAGGTCGACGTCATCGGCTTCTGCCTCCCCGCCGACCAGAAGCTCGGCCCCGGCGACAAGTACATCGTCAAGGAGCTCGCGGGGATCAAGAAGACCCCCAAGATCGCCATCATCACCAAGACCGACCTGGTCGAGTCGAAGGCGCTGGCCGAACAGCTCCTCGCCGTCTCCGCGCTCGCGGAGGAGCTGGGCTTCGAGTGGGCCGAGATCGTGCCCGTCTCCGCGGTGGGGGACAAGCAGGTCGATCTGCTCGCCGACCTCATCGCCCCGCTGCTCCCGGTGAGCCCGCCGCTCTACCCGGAGGGCGACCTCACCGACGAGCCCGAGATGGTCATGGTCGCGGAGCTGATCCGGGAGGCGGCGCTGGAGGGCGTGCGCGACGAGCTGCCGCACTCCATCGCAGTCGTCGTCGAGGAGATGCTGCCGCGCACGGACCGTCCGGCGGACAAGCCGCTGCTGGACATCCACGCCAACGTCTACATCGAGCGCCCCAGCCAGAAGGGCATCATCATCGGCCCGAAGGGCCAGCGGCTCAAGGACGTCGGCACCAAGTCCCGCAAGCACATCGAGGCCCTGCTCGGCACACCGGTCTTCCTCGACCTGCACGTGAAGGTCGCCAAGGACTGGCAGCGCGACCCGAAGCAGCTGCGCAAGCTGGGGTTCTGAGCCGGGCGCCGTGCGGCGGCCGGAGGCCGGCCCGGCCGTGCGAAGCCGCCGAGGCCCAAGGGCGGGCTCCCGAAGCAGCCGCGGACTCTCCCCAGGCCGACAGGACCTGGCCGCGTCCGTCGATACGAGCCGGTCTCACGCGCCCTCCTTGAGGACGCGTGAGACCAGCGTGCGCTGCGCCCCGGTCAGATCGGGGTCAGCGCAGTACACGGTGCGGTCCCCGACGGTGATCTCGTACCGGAAACCGTCCGGTACGCCCGCCGTCGGGGTGTTCCGCGCGGAGCCGAGCGCCTCCTCGGCGAGCGCCCGCCACTCCGCGGCGTCCGCCCGCCCCTCGGTGTCGACCTCACGGCGGCGGGCGATACCGGCGAAGCCGCCGGTCCTGCTGACCTGAATACGCATGGGGTCCTGTCTATCGGGGGCGGGCCGGGCGCTCAACTCCGCCTTCTCGACGGGCCGGTCCGGGTCGCCCCGGGCCGGGTCACGCCCGGGTCGGAACGCCCACCTCCGACCAGGCCTTCAGGACCGCCTCCCGCTCGTCGGCCGCGCCGAAGCGGTCGCCCGCCGCCGCGACCGTCAGCCGGGCGAACTGCGCGAAGTCGGCGTTCGCCGTCAGCTCGCCGCCGGTCAGCACGTCGAACCAGATCTGCCCGGCGCGCTCCCAGGAGTTGCCGCCCAGCGCGGTGGCCAGGAGGTAGAACGCGCGGTTGGGGATGCCGGAGTTGAGGTGGACGCCGCCGTTGTCCTCCTCCGTCTCGATGTAGTCGTCCATCGAGGCGGGCTGCGGGTCCTTGCCGAGGACGTCGTCGTCGTACGCCGTGCCCGGGGCCTTCATCGAGCGCAGCGCGTCGCCGCTGACCCGGGGCGCCAGGAGTCCTGCCCCGATCAGCCAGTCGGCCTGCTCCGCGCTCTGGCCCAGCGAGAACTGCTTCACCAGTGCGCCGAAGACGTCGGACACCGACTCGTTGAGTGCGCCCGACTGGCCCTCGTAGCGCAGGTTGGCGGTGTGCTGCGTCAGCCCGTGGGCCAGCTCGTGGGCGATCACGTCGACCGCGACGGTGAAGTCGAGGAAGATCTCGCCGTCGCCGTCCCCGAAGACCATCTGCTCGCCGTCGAAGAACGCGTTGTTGTACTCCTCGCCGTAGTGCACGGAGCCGATCAGCGGCAGCCCCTTGCCGTCGATCGAGCTGCGCCCGTACGCCGAGAGGAGCAGGTCGAAGGTGGCGCCGAGGCCGGCGTAGGCACGGTTGACGCTGGCGTCGGAGGTGGGCTTGTCGCCCTCCTCGCGGACCTTGTGGCCGGGCAGGGTGGTGCCGTTCCCGCAGTCGTACAGGATGCGGTGGGGCTTGCTGGGGACCGCGCCCACGCCGTGGACGGCCGGGACGGCGGCGAGGGCCGTCGCCCGGCGGCGGTCACGGCGCAGGCCGTCGGCCGCCAGGGTGCGGCGGGCCGGATCCGCGAGCCGCGCGTCGGCGGACCGGGACAGGTGATCGAGGACGTGGGGCGGAACGATGGTGCAGAAGACGGGGTGGAGATCGCCGTCGGTTCGAAGGTGCATAGAACGACTGTGGCACTCCGTCACGGCGCTGTCACTGGTTGCGACGGTGATTGACGAAATGGAGTGATGAGTCACTGTTTACCCGTCATCGATGCCCGGTCCCGCATACTGATACGGACCGACACCACGGGCCACACTCGGTTACGCTCGTCGCATCATGCGTTTCGGGCTGCTTCTCCTTAGCTGCCGCGGCGAGGGCCTGTAGTCGTAGGCCGACCCCCTCCCCGCGGAGTCTGGTGCTGCAGCGACACAGTCGGCCGATCCCCGCTGGACCGAGGAGCCCTACGCCATGACCACCGTGAATCCTGCCGGTAGCACCGTGAATCCCTCTGCTGATTCCGTCGGCCGCCCCACCCCGATCACCAACGCGACGCAACTCCAGAAGACGTCCGGGATGCCGGTTCACAAGTACCGCGGTTACGAGGCCGTGGACATCGCCGACCGCACCTGGCCCGACAACCGGATCACCGTCGCGCCCCGCTGGCTCTCCACCGATCTGCGCGACGGCAACCAGGCGCTGATCGACCCGATGTCCCCGGCCCGCAAGCGCGAGATGTTCGACCTGCTCGTGAAGATGGGCTACAAGGAGATCGAGGTCGGCTTCCCGTCCTCCGGCGAGACCGACTTCGCGTTCGTACGCTCCATCATCGAAGAGGGCGCGATCCCCGAGGACGTGACGATCTCCGTCCTGACGCAGGCCCGCGAGGAGCTGATCGAGCGCACCGTGGAGTCGCTGGTCGGCGCCCGCCGGGCCACCGTCCACCTGTACAACGCCACCGCCCCCACCTTCCGCCGCGTCGTCTTCCGCGGTTCGCGCGAGGAGGTCAAGCAGATCGCGGTGGACGGCACCCGGCTGGTCATGGAGTACGCCGAGAAGATCCTGGGCCCCGAGACGATCTTCGGCTACCAGTACAGCCCGGAGATCTTCACCGACACCGAGCTGGACTTCGCCCTGGAGGTCTGCGAGGCCGTCTGCGACGTGTGGCAGCCGGAGGAGGGGCGCGAGATCATCCTCAACCTGCCCGCCACCGTGGAGCGTTCGACGCCCTCCACCCACGCGGACCGCTTCGAGTGGATGTCCCGCAACCTGACCCGCCGGGAGTTCGTCTGCCTGTCGGTCCACCCGCACAACGACCGGGGCACCGCCGTCGCCGCCGCCGAGCTGGCCGTCATGGCCGGCGCCGACCGCATCGAGGGCTGCCTGTTCGGCCAGGGCGAGCGCACCGGCAACGTCGACCTGGTCACCCTGGGCATGAACCTCTTCTCCCAGGGCGTCGACCCGCAGATCGACTTCTCGCAGATCGACGAGATCCGTCGCACCAGCGAGTACTGCAACCAGATGGAGATCCACCCGCGCCACCCCTACGCGGGCGATCTGGTCTACACCGCCTTCTCCGGCTCCCACCAGGACGCCATCAAGAAGGGCTTCGACGCCATGGAGGCCGACGCCGCCGCGCAGGGCAGGACGGTCGACGAGATCGAGTGGGCCGTGCCGTACCTGCCGATCGACCCGAAGGACGTGGGCCGCTCCTACGAGGCCGTCATCCGGGTCAACTCCCAGTCCGGCAAGGGCGGTATCGCCTACGTCCTGAAGAACGACCACAAGCTGGACCTGCCGCGCCGGATGCAGATCGAGTTCTCCCGGATCATTCAGGCCAAGACCGACGCCGAGGGCGGCGAGGTCACCCCGGCCCAGATCTGGACCACCTTCCAGGACGAGTACCTGCCGAACACCGGCAACGCCTGGGGGCGCGTCCAGCTCCGCTCCGGCCAGACCACCACCGACACCGACGGCCGGGACACACTGACCGTCGAGGCCACCGTCGACGGCGCGGACACCGTGCTGAGCGGCACGGGCAACGGGCCGATCTCCGCGTTCTTCGAGGCGCTCCAGGCCATCGGCATCGACGCCCGGCTGCTGGACTACACCGAGCACACGATGAGCGAGGGCGCCAGCGCCCAGGCCGCCTCGTACATCGAGTGCGCGATCGACGGCAAGGTCCTGTGGGGCATCGGCATCGACGCCAACACCACCCGCGCCTCGCTCAAGGCGGTCGTCTCCGCCGTCAACCGCGCGGCCCGCTGACCCGTCCGGCCCCCTGCGTCGCCCTCTTCGTACGGACGTCCGGTTCGACCCCGTACGACGGCAATGACGGACCCCGACCGCCCGCTCCGGGTGGTCGGGGTTCGGCCATATCCGGGGGTTGTGACGTCCCAGAGGCTGACGCCGCAACGCGCGTGTGGCTAACATCACGTCCAACACACGGCAATGTTGCCGGAGCGTTACGGAGGTGTGCGACGTGCGGTCAGCCAAAGGACAACGCGCTCTGAGGCCGGTCCTCTGCGGCGTTCGCACCATCTGGAACGCCGTCGGCGACGGCGCCTTCTTCTGCCCCGGCTGCGGGGGAGACCGCAACTACCGCCGGCTCACCGGCCGCCGCCGTCTCACCGTCCTCGGCGTCCCGCTGGTCGGCCGGGGCGAGACCGAGCCCGTCGTCGAGTGCGCCGCCTGCCTCACCCACTACGCCCCCGAGGCGCTGGACCACCCCACCACGACCCGGTTCTCGGCGATGCTCCGCGAGGCCGTCCACACCGTCACCCTGGCCGTCCTCGCCGCCGGGGGCACCACCTCCCGCACGGTCTTGGAGGCCGCCGTCGCCACCGTGCGCGACGCCGGGCTCGACGACTGCACCCAGGAGCAGCTGTACACCGTCGTCGAGGTGCTGGCCGCCGACACCGGGCGGGGCTCCGGTTCCGACCCGGCCGCCGAGGCCTGCGGACCGACCCTCGCCATCGAGCTGCACGAGGTGCTGGCCCCGCTCGCCCCGCACCTGGCCACCGCCGGCCGTGAGTCCGTCCTCCTCCAGGGCGCCCGGATCGCGCTGGCCGACGGGCCCTACTGCGCCGCCGAGCGCCAGGTCCTGACCACGGTCGGCACCGCCCTCCGGCTCCCCGCCGACGACACCGCCCGCCTGCTGGCCGCAGCCGCCCGTACGCCCTCGTAGCGGCCTTCTCCGGGCCGCCCCCGCCCCGGGCGCCGGGTGGGCGACAATGGGCCCATGAGCTTGTTCCGGGACGACGGCATCGTGCTGCGTACGCAGAAACTGGGCGAGGCCGACCGGATCATCACGATCCTGACCCGCGGCCACGGCCGGGTGCGGGCCGTCGCGCGCGGGGTGCGCCGCACCAAGTCCAAGTTCGGCGCCCGCCTGGAGCCCTTCTCCCACGTCGACGTGCAGTTCTTCGCGCGCGGCGGCGAGCTGGTCGGCCGCGGGCTGCCGCTCTGCACCCAGAGCGAGACGATCGCCCCGTACGGCGGCGGGATCGTCGCCGACTACGCCCGCTACACGGCGGGCACCGCGATGCTGGAGACCGCCGAGCGGTTCACCGACCACGAGGGCGAGCCGGCCGTCCAGCAGTACCTGCTGCTCGTCGGCGGTCTGCGCACCCTCGCCCGGGGCGAGCACGCCCCCCATCTGATCCTGGACGCGTTCCTGCTGCGCTCGCTCGCGGTGAACGGCTACGCGCCCAGCTTCGAGGACTGCGCCAAGTGCGGAATGCCCGGTCCCAACCGGTTCTTCTCCGTCGCGGCGGGGGGCGTCATATGCGGTGACTGCCGGGTCCCCGGCAGCGTCGTACCCTCGGCACAGGCCCTGACCCTGCTGAGCGCGCTGCTCAGCGGCGACTGGGCGACGGCGGACGCGTGCGAGGCGCGTCATGTCAGGGAGGGGAGCGGGCTGGTGTCCGCCTATCTGCACTGGCATCTGGAGCGCGGACTGCGCTCGCTGCGGTACGTCGAGAAGTGACGCAGCACGTGGAGAAGTGACGCGGTGCGTCGGGCAGACGACGCGGTGCGTGGAGAAGTGACACAGGGAGACTGAGAAGCTCATGGCAGTACGCGGGATCCTCGGCGGCCGCAACCGGCGCACGTACAAGACCCCCGAGCCGCACCCCACGGGCGCGAGGCCTCCGAAGATCCCCGGCGAGCTGGTGCCCCAGCACGTCGCCGTCGTGATGGACGGCAACGGCCGCTGGGCCAAGGAGCGGGGTCTGCCGCGCACCGAGGGCCACAAGGTCGGTGAGGGCGTCGTCATGGACGTGCTCAAGGGCTGTATCGAGATGGGCGTCAAGAACCTCTCGCTCTACGCCTTCTCCACGGAGAACTGGAAGCGCTCGCCGGACGAGGTGAAGTTCCTGATGAACTTCAACCGCGACGTGATCCGCCGCCGCCGCGACGAGATGGACGAGCTCGGCATCCGCATCCGCTGGGTGGGCCGGATGCCCAAGCTGTGGAAGTCCGTCGTCCAGGAGCTCCAGGTCGCCCAGGAGCAGACCAAGGACAACGACAGGATGACGCTGTACTTCTGCGTCAACTACGGCGGTCGCGCCGAGATCGCCGATGCCGCGCAGCGCATCGCCCAGGACGTGGCGGCGGGGAGGCTCGACCCGTCCAAGGTCAACGAGAAGACCTTCGCGAAGTACACCTACTACCCGGACATGCCGGACGTGGACCTCTTCGTGCGCCCCAGCGGCGAGCAGCGCACCTCGAACTACCTGATCTGGCAGAGCGCGTACGCCGAGATGGTCTTCCAGGACGTTCTGTGGCCGGATTTCGACCGTCGGGACCTGTGGCGTGCCTGCCTGGAGTACGCCCAGCGCGACCGTCGCTTCGGCGGGGCGGAGGCGGTCGAGGCGGCGAAGGCGGCCGAGACGGCGAAGGCGGCCGAGACGGCCGAGGCTGCCGAGAAGTGACGCGGGAGCCGCGCGGAAAGTGGCGGGAAAAGTGACGTGAATGAGGCGGGCCCGGGACGTTGGACACGTCCCGGGCCCGCCTTTCGCGTTCGTTTCGCTCGTTACGCCTTGCTCGCGGCGCACTCCGCGCAGGTGCCGAACACCTCGACGGTGTGCGCGACGTTCACATAGCCGTGCTGGGCGGCGATCATCTCGGCCCACTGCTCGACGGCCGGGCCCTCGACCTCCACCGCCTTGCCGCAGAGCCGGCAGACCAGGTGGTGGTGATGGTCGCCGGTGGAGCACCGCCGGTAGACGGACTCGCCCTCGGCGGTGCGCAGGACGTCGACCTCACCCGCGTCGGCGAGTGACTGCAAGGTCCGGTAGACGGTCGTCAGGCCCACGGAATCGCCGCGGTGCTTGAGGACGTCGTGCAGCTCCTGGGCGCTGCGGAACTCGTCGACCTCGTCGAGCGCCGCCGCCACCGCCGCCCGCTGCCGGGTGGACCGGCCGCGTACCGGCGCTGCGTTCGTGCCACTGATCGGCGCCGTGGCCACAGCTGCCTCCTCGTGTCGCCCGTACATGTGTCGGGCCATTGTGCCAGCCCGACCGGGCGCCACCGGCGAACACGTACGGTACGACTCGGTCACACGCACCGCTGTCACACCCGTACGTCGTCCCGCTCCCGGCGGGCCCCCGGTACTTCCAGGGTGCACTCGGCGCCCTTCGTCTCGCTCGCCCGTGCCCGCCGTCTCGCGAGCGGGGCGGCGAGGGCGGTCAGCGCGACGAACACCGCGATGGCCAGCAGCACGATCGTCGCGCCGGGCGGGACGTCCTGGTAGTACGAGGTCACGGTGCCGGTGAGGGTGACGGCCGTGCCGATCACCACGGCCAGCACGAAGGTGACCTTGAAGGACTTGGTGATCTGCTGGGCGGCTGCCACGGGCACCACCATCAGCGCGCTGACCAGCAGCAGGCCGACGACCCGCATCGCGACGGTCACGGTCACGGCGGCGGTCACCGCGATCAGCAGGTTCAGCACCCGCACCGGCAGCCCGGAGACCCGGGCGAACTCCTCGTCCTGGCTGACGGCGAACAACTGCCGCCGCAGCCCCACCGTGACCAGCACCACGAACGCGGCCAGTACGCAGATCGCGATGACGTCCGACTCGGAGACGGTGGCCAGCGAGCCGAAGAGGTACGAGGTCAGGTTGGCGTTGGAGCCGGTGTCGGACAGGTTGATCAGCATGACGCCGCCCGCCATGCCGCCGTAGAACAGCATCGCCAGGGCGAGGTCGCCGCGCGTGTGCCCGTACCAGCGGATCAGCTCCATCACGACCGCGCCGGCGACGGCGACGGCGGTGGCCATCCAGACGGGGCTGGTGGAGAGCAGGAAGCCGAGGCCGACGCCGGTCATGGCGATGTGCCCGATGCCGTCGCCCATCAGGGCCTGCCGGCGCTGCACCAGGTAGATGCCGATGGCGGGCGCGGTGATGCCGACCAGCACGGCCGCGATGAGCGCCCGCTGCATGAAGGGAGGGTTCAGGAATTCGAAGATCATCAGGTCAGCAGTCCCGTTCGGAGGGGCTCGGCGGCCGCGTGGGGGTGTACGTGGTCGTGGCCGGGCAGCGCGTGCTGGCCGAGCGCCTCGGGCGGCGGCCCGTCGTGCGTCACGCAGCCGTCGCGCAGGACGACGGCCCGGTCGATCAGCGGCTCCAGCGGTCCCAGCTCGTGCAGCACGAGCAGTACGGAGGTGCCGAGCGCCACCTGCTCGCGCAGGGTCGAGGCGAGGATCTCCTGGCTGGCCAGGTCGACCCCGGCCATCGGCTCGTCCATGATCAGCAGTTCCGGCTCGGAGGCCAGGGCGCGGGCGATGAGCACCCGCTGGTGCTGGCCCCCGGACAGGGCGCTCACGGAGTCCTTGGCGCGGTCGGCGAGGCCCACCAGTTCGATGGCCCGTTCCACGGCCGCCCGGTCCGCCTTCCCGGGCCACCGCAGCCCCGTACGGGACAGCCGGCCGGAGGCGACGACCTCGCGGATCGTGGCGGGCACCCCGCCCGCGGCCGTGGTGCGCTGCGGGACGTACCCGATCCGGCCCCACCGGCGGAAGCGGCGCAGCTCGGTGCCGAACAGCTCGACGGTGCCGCCGGTCAGCGGGACCTGCCCGATGACGGACCGCACGGCGGTGGACTTGCCGGAACCGTTGGCGCCCAGCAGCGCGACGACCTCGCCGCGGTGCACCGTCAGGTCCACCCCGCGCAGCACGGGGCGCGCGCCGAGGGTGGCGGTGGCCCCGCGCAGGGCGATGACGGCCTCGTGGCCGGCCACGGGCTCGCGGGTGGTGCTCTCACGCTCCGGCATGAGTGCCTCCGATCCAGGGGTGATGCGGGTGGTACGGGTCACTTCGCGCCGAGCGCCTTCTGCAGCGCGGCGAGGTTGGACTCCATGACCTCGATGTAGTCAGCGCCCCGGGACTTGTCCGTGATTCCCTCCAGCGGGTCCAGGACGCCGGTCCTCAGCCCGGTGTCCTTCGCGAGGGTCTTCGCGGTCCGGTCGCTGGCGAGGGTCTCGAAGAAGACCGTGGTGGCCTTCTCCTTCTCCGCGATGGTGTGGATCTCCTGGATCCGGGCGGGGCTCGGCTCGGCCTCGGGGTCGATGCCCGCGATGCCCTGCTGGGTGAGCCCGTAGCGCTCGGCGAGGTAGCCGAAGGCGGAGTGGGTGGTGATGAAGGTCTTGGTGGCGGTGTTCTTCAGCCCGGTCTCGTACGCCGTGTTCAGCTCGCCCAGCTCGGCGACGAGGGCGTCGGTGTTCTTCTTGTAGTCGGCGGCGTGGTCGGGGTCGGCCTTCTCCAGCGACGTGCCGACGCCCTTGGCGACCTCGGCGTACTTCACCGGGTCCAGCCAGATGTGCGGGTCGGCGCCGCCCTCCTCGCCGTGGTTGTGGCCGTCGCCCTCGGAGTGCTCCTCGTGGGCTTCCTCGCCCTCGTGGCCGTGCTCGTCGCCCTCTTCGCCGTGGTCGTGGCCGCTGACCTCGGAACCGTGGTTCTCCAGCGTGGTGAGGGTCGCGGCGTCGACGGTGTTCTTCACACCGGACTGCTTGATCGCGTCGTCCACGGCGGGCTGGATGCCCTTGAGGTACAGCACGTAGTCGGACTCGCTGATGGAGCCGATCTGGCGGGGGGTGAGCTCCAGGTCGTGGGGTTCCACGCCCGGCTTGGTGAGGCTGGTGACCGCGACGTGCTCGCCGCCGATCTTCTCGGCCAGGAACTGCATCGGGTAGAACGACGCCGTCACCTTCAGCTTGTCGCCGTTGCCCCCGTCCGCTGCGTCGGAGGTGGAGCAGGCCGAGAGAGCGGTCAGGCCGAGGACGACTGCTCCGGCGACGGCGGTGCTGGGTATGAGGCGGCGTACGTTCATGACACTCATTTTCAACTAAAGTGGAAACGATTGTCAACAAGGCGGATGAGATGCCCGGAAGATCACGAGGTGGTGGCACGGGCCGTCCACGGGCGCCCACCGATTTGATTCGAGGGGTGCGCGCGCCGGTAACCTGAGCTATTCGCCGTTCGTCATCGTCGTATGAAGAGAGCACCGTGGCCGCCGACAAGATCGACACCATCGTCAGCCTGAGCAAGCGCCGTGGCTTCGTCTACCCCTGCAGTGAGATCTACGGTGGTCAGCGCGCCGCCTGGGACTACGGGCCGCTGGGCGTCGAGATGAAGGAGAACCTGAAGCGCCAGTGGTGGCGCTACATGGTCACCGCGCGCGAGGACGTGGTCGGTCTCGACTCGTCGGTCATCCTTGCCCCGGACGTCTGGGTCGCCTCCGGACACGTCGCCACCTTCTCGGACCCGCTCACCGAGTGCACCTCCTGTCACAAGCGCTACCGCGCCGACCACCTGGAGGAGGCGTACGAGGAGAAGCACGGCAAGCCGCCGGTCAACGGCCTCGCCGACCTCAACTGCCCCAACTGCGGCAACAAGGGCACCTTCACGGAGCCCAAGGAGTTCTCGGGCCTGCTCTCCACCCACCTCGGCCCGACCCAGGACTCCGGCTCGGTCGCCTACCTGCGCCCCGAGACCGCGCAGGGCATCTTCACCAACTTCGGCCAGGTGCTGCAGACCTCGCGCAAGAAGCCGCCGTTCGGCATCGCGCAGATGGGCAAGTCCTTCCGGAACGAGATCACTCCGGGCAACTTCATCTTCCGGACCCGCGAGTTCGAGCAGATGGAGATGGAGTTCTTCGTCAAGCCGGGCGAGGACGAGGAGTGGCAGCAGTACTGGATGGACCAGCGCTGGAACTGGTACACGGACCTCGGCATGCGCGAGGAGAACATGCGCTGGTTCGAGCACCCGAAGGAGAAGCTCTCCCACTACTCCAAGCGCACCGCCGACATCGAGTACCGCTTCCGCTTCGGCGGCAGCGAGTGGGGCGAGCTGGAGGGCGTGGCCAACCGCACCGACTACGACCTCAAGGCGCACTCCGAGGCGTCGGGCACCGACCTCCAGTTCTACGACCAGGAGGCCAACGAGCGCTGGACGCCGTACGTCATCGAGCCCGCGGCCGGTGTCGGCCGCGCGATGCTGGCGTTCCTCCTCGACGCCTACGTCGAGGACGAGGCCCCCAACGCCAAGGGCGTCATGGAGAAGCGCACCGTGATGCGCCTCGACCACCGCCTGGCCCCGGTCAAGGTCGCGGTGCTGCCGCTCTCCCGCAACCCGCAGCTCTCGCCGAAGGCCAAGGGCCTCGCCGCCGACCTGCGCAAGAACTGGAACATCGAGTTCGACGACGCCGGCGCCATCGGCCGCCGCTACCGCCGTCAGGACGAGATCGGCACCCCGTTCTGCGTCACCGTCGACTTCGACACCCTCGACGACAACGCGGTGACCGTGCGCGAGCGCGACACCATGAAGCAGGAGCGCGTCTCCCTGGACCAGATCCAGGCGTACCTCGGCTCGCGTCTGCTCGGCTGCTGACACCCGCACGTGTGCGTGAGGCCCCCGGTTCCGGGTACGGAACCGGGGGCTTCGTCGTACGGTCCACCGGAGCCCCCGCCGCCGTTCCGGGAGGTACGCGATGCCGTCCATCACCACCAGCAAGGTCAGCAGATGGGACCAGCACGGCCGTGAACACGTCGTGCGGGTGCGGAAGTCGGGCGTGACGCGCCAGCTGAGCTGCTCCACCTGCGCCTGGCGTCGCTCGGCGCAGTTCCTGCCCTGGCTGAAGGCCGAGGAGCACCTGGCCGAGGCCCATCAGGCGACGGTCGACCCGACGGCCTGAGACCCGCGCGGCCGGAGGCCGTGGACGGCTGCCGCCCACGGACGGCCCGTGTTCCGGGGCGGCTGACGCTCCGGGCGGCGGGAAAACCGGGTGCGGGGCGCTCCGGGGGCGCGGTACGGTCTCCGTATGTCTTCGTTCTTCCAGATCTACGAGTGAGAGCGCGGCGGGTGCGCACACCCCGCCGCAGCCCGGGACCGGCGCGACCGGCCCCGATCACGTTCACCTGATTCACTTCACACGTCACATGGGAGAACACCATGGCCAAGAGCCGCAACAACCTCCTCGGTGTCGGCGGACAGCGCAAGAAGCTGTCCCGCGCCGAACAGCAGGGCGCGGGTTCCGCGCGAGGCGCCGACCGCAAGGCCGCCGAGGACAAGAAGCAGGAGCTGGTGCGCAAGATGCGTGAGCGCGCCGAGGCCCAGGCGGCCACGACCGCCGCCGAGCCCGGCGAGCAGGACGCGTCGCCCGCGCAGAGCTGACGCCCGAGTATCGCGCCGTGACAGCGCCGTGGGCCCGGATCATCCGTGATCCGGGCCCACGGCCGTTATCCGGGCCGATCACCCGCCCGTACGTCCGCGCGTCCGCGCGCGGTGCGTCACCGCCGGAACAGATGCGGGTGGCTGCGGGCCAGTTCCCGCGTGATCGCCTCGTCGGTGGGGTCGGTCACCTCCCAGTCGTGCCCCGGCGGATGCCCGGCGAACAGGCCGCAGGCCGCGTCCGCGTTCCGGGGGTCGCGCACCGCGCACCAGGGGAGTGGCAGCAGCCGTACCCGACCGGCCCGCCACCGCGCCCAGACGGCGCTTCCCGGCCGCCCGCCCTCGTCCCACAGCATCGACGCGTGCGCCGCGTCGTGGCCCTCCCCGAGTTCGCAGAGCAGATGCCCGGCCTCCGGGCGGCGACCCGGGGCCGAGAGGGCGAGCACATGCTTGGGGGGCGGCAGTAACGCGACGGCGGTGCACTGGTGCATGGGTACGGGTCACCCTTCGGGGGAGTCGTCCGGTACGAGCCGCTCCGCGACCAGGTCGCCGAGCGGGTCGTCCACGTCCCAGGAGTGGGGCGCGGTGTGGTGGTCGAAGAAGGAGCACTGCCGCACGACGTCGGTGCTGAGCCGACGTAGGAGCGCGGGACACCAGGGCGCCCGGTCGATCCGGTGGGCGCGTTCCGTTCCGTCGCCGGTCCAGAAGAACCACTGGGCCGCCGAGTCGGGCGTCCGGCCCGGTCGGAGGAAGGCGGCGTGTTCGGTGTGGGGGCCGTCGTGCTCGCCGAGTTCGCACAGGACGTACGGCTCCGGATCGCCGGAGTCGTCCACCCCGGCGGAGGGGAGCAGGAGCAGGGCTTCGGGAGGGAGGAGCGTGACGGCGGTGCACTGGAGCAAGGAGTTCAACTCCGGTTCGTTCGGCGGGATTACCGGTCGGCCGGGTGGCCGCGCCACCCGGCGAGCGTGAGGCTCAGCCCGACGGCGGGATCGAGGACGGTGAACAACGCGGGGAACCCCGCCTCCAGGGCCCGTATCGCGTGGTCCTGGTGCGCGCCGTCCGTGGCCCAGCGACGCAACTCCTCGGGCGCGTCCGCGCCGTGGAAGCGGACCGGGAGGACATCGCGGGTCGGCGGCGTCACGGATTCGGCCACGGGGGGCAGCCCGTGGCCGCGGGCCAGCCGGAGCGCCTGCCGCCGGAGCCAGAGGAGGACGAGCCGACGGTTCCGCACGACGACCCCGCCGAGCGAGGCGAACCGCTCCCCGTCGGACAGGGTGACCTCGGCCGCGTAGACCGCCGCGCGCGCCACGCGCACCGGCGGGGTCCGCCGGGCGGCCGGCGCGACGTTCACAGGACCTCGCCCCGGCTACGGGCGTTGAGGCGGGCGGTACGGGCGCGGAGCTGCTCTATCAGGACCGCGGGCCGCACATGGCCGGGCTCGGCCTCCCACTCCGCGCCGCCCCCGACCGGCCGCAGCGACCAGTAGGGGCCGGCGACCCCTCGGAACTCCCCCACGCGGTCGGCGCGGCTGGTGTCGACCAGGAGGGTTCCGAGGGCGGGGACAGGGGTGTTGGAGGGCGTGGGTGTATTCGGGCGTACGTTCTCGCCGTACATCGATCGCTCCTCTCCGTAGCCGTTCGGCTACCGGGGCGATTCAGCGTGACCTAGGGTCGGTCTGTCTTCAACCTGCGCATTTCGCTCAGAGAGTTAGGGCTTCGGCATGGTGAATCGCAAGCAGCTCGACCCCGAAGACCCCGACGTTTCCTTCGGCTTGCAGTTGAGGCAGGCCAGAGACGCGCGGGGCTGGACACAGGATGAGTTAGCCGGACGGATGGGGTGCTCCGGAACCCATATTTCGGCCGTGGAAACTGGTCGGCGCCCTCCGACTCCCCGTTTCGCGAGAAGTGTTGACAGAGCGTTGGGGACCGGCGACAAGTTCGGCCGCATGGTCCAGGCGATGAAGGACCTGACCCTGCTGGAGGGCTTCCCGGAGTACGTGCGCTACGAGGGCCGGGCGGTGGAGATCAGGTTGTACCAAGTCGGGATCGTCCCCGGGCTGTTGCAGACGCCGGAGTACGCGCGGGTCCTGGCCGACAGTGCCGTACGGAGGGGAGCGATCACACCGGAGCAGGCCGACGATCGCGTGTCTTTCCTTGCGGAGCGCCAAGCGGCTCTGGCACGGCCGAATCCGCCCATGCTCTTCGTGACCATGGACGAAAGCTGCATTCGCCGTCCGGTCGGAGGCCCCACTGTCATGAACGCCCAGCTGGAGCAGCTGCTGGAGTTCGCCGAACTGCCCAACACCCTGCTTCAGGTGGCTCCGTACGAGATCGGTGAACAGCGGACGTTCGACCTGCCGGTCAACATTCTGACGCTGCCGGACCGGTCGGTGATCTGCTACGCCGAGTCGCAGACGCTTGGGCATCTAGACCGAGAAAGCTCCTTCGTGCTGCCCATACTGACGGCCTACCATCAACTTCAGGGCGCGTCGCTGTCGCAGACGGCGTCGGTGGCCAAGATCAGCCAGTTGCGAAAGGGCACCCTGTGACGACCGAATCCCCCCGATGGTTCAAGTCCTCGTACAGCAACAACGGCGGCGACTGCATCGAGGTCGCCGCGAATCTCGCCGCCTCGCGCGGCATCGTCCCCGTCCGTGACTCCAAGGTCGCGGGCGGCCCGGTGGTCGCCGTCCCCGCTACCGCCTTCGCGGCGTTCGTCGCGGGCGTTCGCGGTGGGACGTTCGACACCGTCTGAGGAACCGAGCAGCAGGAACCGAGCAACCGGATGCCCCACCGTGTACGGCGCGGTGGGGCATTTGGCGTTCGCGAGAGGGTGGGTCGGGTCAGAGACCCAGTGCCTCCGCAGCCAGGGCGGTGCCCCTGACCCGTGCGTCGATCTTGGCGAAAGCGAGGTCGCGTGAGGTGGAGGCGTCGTCGGCGAAGGGGGCGAAGCCGCAGTCGTCGCAGGTGCCCAGCCGGTCCACCGGGATGTATTGCGCGGCCAGGAGCACCCGGTCACGTACCTGCTCGGGTGTTTCGACCGAAGGGTCGATGGGGTCGGTCACCCCGATGAACACCCGGGCGGTCGGGGGCAGGTGCTCCTGGATGACGGCCAGGACCCGCTCGGGGTCCGCCTCGCTGGCCAGTTGGAGATAGAAGTTGCCCGCCTTGAGCTGGAAGAGCTTGGGCAGCAGCTCCGCGTAGTCGATGTCGAGGCTGTGGGTCGAGTCCTGGTCGCCGCCGGGACAGGTGTGCACCCCGATACGGGTGCGTTCCTCGGGACCGAACCGTCCCAGGACCTCGTTGTTGAGGGCGATGAAGTCGTCCAGCACGGAACCACTGGGGTCGAGCTTCAGCGACAGCCTCCCTTCGGTGAAGTCGAGTTGGACGACGTGCGCGCCGGCGTCCAGACACCCGCGGATGTCGGCCTCCGCCTCGTCGGCGAGATCACGCAGGAAGTCCTCGCGGGAGTATCCGTCGATGGGCGCCGCCGGGTACAGCAGGCTGAGGGCGGACGGGGCGATGACGGCCTGCTTCACCGGTTTGTCGGTGAGCTGCCGCGCGGCGCGCAAGTAGGTCTCGGCCCGTACCTGGTAGCGGAAGGGGCCTTCGGTGATGCAGGGGAGTTGGCGGGTGTGTCCGTCGGCGAACGGGATGAGCACGCCGTCCGGGGACAGCGTGCTCAGGCCGGCCAGCGGGTAGGTGGCGAAGCTGGGCTTGCCCTGTTCGCCGTCGACCAGGACGGGGCTGCCCGTCCCTTCCAACTGCGCCAGGGTGTCGGCGACGGCCTGTTCCTGCCGCTTGGCGAGGTCGCTGTCGTCCAACTGGCCGCTCGCGTGGGCGGTGAGGGCTTGGCCGAGCGCGGAGGAACGCGGAAGGCTGCCGATGGGCTCCGTGGGGATGGTCATGCTCGGTAGCGTAGGGAAGCTTTGGTTCCGATATCGGCAGAACCCTGGATGTCCCACCTCACGGGCGACTTGGGCGAAAACAGGGATGACTGACGAAGTGTCAGAGGACACTCGGGGGCCCGGGTGCGTCGAACCGGTCCTCGGTCCGTGCCGACCGCAACGTGATGCGGGTGACCTGTCCGCCCGCCGTGCTGATCTCGATCGTGGCGAAGGGGTGCCCGCCCGGGGCGATCACGTACATCGGCCTGCCGTCGACGGTGAGGCGGCAGGCCGCCCGGATGCGATCGCGGAACTGCGCGGTCTCGGCGGCGATGTCGGCCGCGCCGGTCACGGTGGTGCGACCGCCCCGAGGCAGGAGCGCCGCCTCGGCGTCACGGACGCAGTCCGGTGCGAGCAGCGCGATCATTCCGCTCGTGTCCCCGGTCCGTGCCGCCGCCATGAAGGCGTCCACGATCTCCTGGTCCGCCCGGCCCGCCTCCTCGGCCTCCGGTCGGCCGGGGGCCAGACGCCGGCGTGCTCGGCTGGCGTGCTGCTTGGCGTTGGGCACGGTCGTGCCCAGTACCTCCGCGATCCGGTCGAACGGTGTGGAGAACAGGTCGTGCAGCACATACGCGACCCGTTGGGGCGGGGTCAGCCGGTCCAGCAGGACCATCAGCGCCCGGGAGACGTCCTCGGCGCGGAGGAACGCCTCGTCCGCGGCCGGGTCCGTCGCCGGGACGGCGTCCGCGAGCAACGGCGCTTCGTCGCGCCGGCGTCGGGCACGCAGTTCGTCCAGGCAGACCCGGGCCGTGACGGTCGTGAGCCAGGCCGGCGGGTTCTCGATCGCCGCGGAGCTGCGGGTGGTGGCGGCCCGTACCCATGCGCTCTGGACGGCGTCCTGCGCGTCCTGGGCCGAGCCCAGCATGCGGTGGGCGACCGACAGCAGCCGTGGTCGGGCGGTCTCGAACTCCTCGGCCGTGATCGGCATGGGTGTCACCTTCCGGGGCGGGCGGACGTCAGGACGGGTGGTCGACCCCTTTTCCCGTACGCCTTCCAGCCCGCGCCTTCCCGCGCGGCTCCCGAGGAGATGAGAATGCCATGTGCCGACAGCCGGTGAGGACATGACCACCGTACTGCTCATCGCCACCCTGCTCTGCGCCGTCGCGAACGCGTCCGACGCGGTCGCGAACTACGTCCGGGCGCCCTTCGTGCTGGCCAACTCCGCGGAGGTACGTGTTCCGCCGAGGGCGTTGCCGTATCTGGCGACGCTCAAACTCGCGGGTGCGGCGGGCCTCGTCGTCGGTCTGCTGGGTGTCCACCGGCTGGGCCTGGCGGCGGCGGTCGGCCTGACCGCGTTCTTCGTCGGAGCGGTGGTGGTCCACGTCCGGACGCACGTCCTCCACAACATCGCCTTCCCGGGGGTCTACCTGCTGCTCGCCGTCGCCAGCACCGGCTTCTTCGCGGGCGGCGGGTGAGGACCGCCGCCCCCCGGTGCGTGCCTTCGCACCGGAGGGCGGTCGCCTTCGCCGCACCCGGGCGGACGGGGCAGGCGCGGGACGACCCCCGTGGCTCCGGCACGTACGGGTGATCGCCGCGTGACCTGACGGGACGGTCCGCGTTCATCAGCCATGCGAAAGATCATCACGTGCGGCCTGCTGGCCGCCGCAGCCCTGTCCGCCTCCACCGCCGCGCCCGCCTTCGCCGACAACGACAGCAACTTCGGCAGTGGCGTCAACGCGGCGAACAACTGGAACTTCACGGCCGCGGACGTGTGCGTCCAGGAACTCGCCGTGGTCCCCGCCCTGTCCGACTGGACCGGCAACCACCGGAACAACTGCAGCAACGGCAATGTCATCGACCACTCCGGCACCGCGGCGCGGCCCGGCCACTGAACCGCCGGCCGGGGAAACACCGGATGACGGGCCCGTGCGGCGGTCGCGCGGGCCCTTCGCCGGTTTCGAGCCGCGCCCCGGGGGCAACCGGCCGCCATGGACACCAACGCGCACACCGAAGAAGTGGCCCCGACCCAGGGGGACGAGCACCACGTCCTCCTCAGCGCCGACACCAACGGTGACGGCAAGCCCGATGTGTGGATGACGGACACCACCGGTGACGGGAGAGCGGACCTCTACCAGTTCGACACCACCGGCGACGGCGTGATCGATGTGACGGTGGTCGAGGGGGCGGACGAGCCGGGCACGGACCGGCTCGTCATCGAGGGCGACGGCGGCCACCCCCAGCAGGCCTGAGGCCACGACGTTGCCGTGCGGGGGAAAGGCGGGGGCATGACCACTTCGGCCGGAGAAGCACACGACGGTGCGGGACGCTGGAGCCTGGCCGGACCCCTCCTCGCCGTCCTGCTGGTGGCGGCGGTGGGGGGCTTCCTGGCGGGGGCGGTCCCCGGCGAGGGCGAGACGGACGTGCCGCGGGGGCTGTTCCTCGCCGCGGCCTTCGTCCTGATCGGCGCGGGCACGTACGCCGGAAGCTGGTGGTGGCACCGGCGCCGGGCGGCGAAGTTCGGGATCAGCGCGCGCCGCTACCTGCGGGTGGGCCGTCTGATCCGGCGCGGCCAGGCGCCGGACGATCCCGCCGAGCGCGCGGCCGCGATCGACATCACCGTACGCACGCGGCGTGCGCTGGGCTCCTCCTCACGCCGGTGGGTGTGGTGGCTCCTGGGAGGGGGTGCGCTGCTGTGGTTCGTCAGCGCCGTGTTCCTCGTCGTCGACGGCAACTACGGACGTGCCTCCTACAACCTCGTCATGGCGTGCCTGCTCCTCGTCAACCCGCTGACCATGCGCCGTCGCCGCCGCCGGATGGAGGCCGCGGAGCGGGCCCTGGGCATCGCCCCACCCACCTGACGCCGCCCCGCACCCCGGCCCCGGTCCGCCATCGCGGCGCTCCGCGTCGCGTGGCCCGGGCCGAGGCCGCCGCCGCACCTCAAGGCGGCCTCCCGCTACCCGCCCGGGCGGCGTCGTCCCTTCGGGCGGTAGGTCCGGCCGAAGCTGCGCGGACTGTCCGGGTAGATGTCGACCAGCTCCCAGTCGACCCGGCGACCGCCCGGGACATCGAGGATCCGGGTTCCCATGTGCCCTCCTCCTGGGCCGACCCGGCACGGGACGCCGGCGAGGGCCGCTTCGGTGACCCCGCAGTCTAGATCCCGTGAGCGGTGAGGTGAGGCCGAGGAGCTCCGTGACGGCCGGGGTACGGGTGTTCTCCGACCGTCCGGCCCGCCGGGGGACGAGCCCGGGAACGGCCCGCCGGGGAGCCGGTGGCCGGAGTCAGCCGTGACGGCCCGTCACCTGTCGTATCCAGCCCGCGTGGGCGGGCGCGCTGCTGTAGAGCCCCGGCCCCTCGCTGCAGCGCACACCCGGCGCGCCGGGACCCGAGGTGACGCCCATGAGCTCCCAGCGTCCCTTCCGGTCCCGCTGGAGCTGCGGGCCGCCCGAGTCGCCGTTGCACGCCATGGCCCCGGGCACCTGGCTGAGGGTGCACAGGCGCGTGCTGTTCGCGTAGCCCGGCGCGCAGTCCGCCACCGCCCCCCGGCGGGTGGCGAGTTCCTGGAGCCGGTCGGGGAAGGCCCAGGGCGCTTCGGGCGCGTCGTCGGTCCTGCCGAAGCCCAGGATCCGGGTCGGGGTGCCGGGCGGCCCCGGACGGTCCGCCACCCGGACGGGCTTCTCCGCGACCGGGCGGTTCAGACGGATCAGGGCCATGTCGTCGCGGTTGGGGCCGCTGTTCTCGCCGTTCCGGTAGCCGGGGTGGGACACCGTCCTCGCGACGGACCGGACCGTGCCCCCGGTGTTCTTCCACTCGCTGCCGATGCGGACGGTGCCGTCCAGCGTGACGAGCCTCGGGTCCACACAGTGGGCGGCCGTGAGCACCCATCGCGGGTCGATCAACGACCCCCCGCAGACGCCCTTGAACGTCGGGTCGTCCGCACCCGTCACCGGGATCGACACCATGAACGCGTAACTCCGTGGGGAATCCTCCCCGTTGACGATCGCTCCGGCGCTCCCGGTCATCGTGGCGGCGCACGCCGCCCCGGCGAGGACGACTGCGGCGGCGCGCGCCACCGTACGGCGTGAGGACGTCAAGCGGAACACGGGTTCTCCGATCGGCTGAGCGGGTTCGACCTGCTCAGCGTCCGTGATCAGGAGAAACGGGTCCATCCGGTCAGCAGGTCCGTCCGAGGTGGTGCCCACCGCACCGTGCGGGTGGGGAGCCCCCCCGGCGAGGTGGGGCGTTCACGCCCGGTGTCCCGTCCGGACGGTCCGAACCGTCGGCGTGGGTGGGCCGCCCGATCGTCCGGGCGCGCCAGTGGCGGGCGGCCCGCTGCGCGCCTCGTGACGCGCCCGGCCCTCTATCCTGCGGGGGTGATCCGACCGATCGAACTCGTCATATTCGACTGCGACGGCGTGCTCGTCGACAGCGAACGCATCGCGGTGCGCGTGGACGCCGTCGTCCTGGCCCGGATGGGGTGGGAACTCACCGAAGCCGAGATCATCGACCGGTTCATGGGCCGATCCCACCGGTCGATGACGCGGCAGATGGAGGAACACCTCGGCCGCAGCCTGCCGGCCGACTGGGAGGAGGAGTTCGAGCCCCTCTACCGCGATGCGCTCGCCGCCGAACTCGCGCCCGTCGACGGCATCGTCGAGGCACTCGACGCGCTCACGCACCTCTCCACCTGCGTGGCGTCCAGCGGGAGCCACGACAAGATGCGCTTCACCCTGGGGATCACCGATCTCCACCCGCGCTTCGAGGGACGCATCTACAGCGCCACCGAGGTCGAGCACGGCAAACCGGCCCCGGACCTGTTCCTCCACGCCGCGCGACGGATGGGGGTCGCGCCCGAGGCGTGTGCCGTGGTCGAGGACAGCCAGTACGGCCTTCAGGCAGCCCGGGCCGCGGGCATGCGCGCATTCGCCTACGACGGGGGAATGACCCCCGCGGCCCGGCTCGAAGGGCCCGGCACCGTCGTCTTCGACGACATGCGCAGACTGCCCGGTCTCCTCGCGGATCAGTGACCAGCACCTGATCGCTCGGCGCCGTCCTCCCCAGGAGCGGACAGCTCCACGATCACCAACGTGCCCCGGCCCCCGGGGCGGACCGCGTGTGCGGCCCCCGCCGGCTTGCCGCCGGGACCGGGGCCGGGGCGAAGCCGCCCCCGCCGTCCCCGGCCGCCACCGGGGGCGCGTCTCCGCCACGCGACGGGCGACCGCATCTGACGCCGTGCGCCGAGCCGTCAGGAATCGCGGGACAGCCCTTCAGCGTGCTTCGGCGCGGAGATAGCGGGTCAGGATCAGCCGCAGGGTGGGGAGTTGCTCGGCGGGCTTGAACGCCGGGTCGGTGGCGGCGCCGGTGTAGAGCGAGGCGATCAGGGTCACGACCCAGGAAGCCGTGGCGTCGGGGTCCAGCTCCGGATCGATCAGGCCGGCCGCGGCCGCCCTGCGGAGGAGGACGGCGACCGTCTTCTGCTCGTCGGCGGTGTCGCGGCTCAGCGCCGCCTCGACCTCCGGGTCCCGGTACGCCTGGACCATGGCCTCCATCACCAGGGCGGGGGCCAGCGGCTCCCGCGCCGGCGCCGCGAGCAGGTCGACGACCTCCAGCAGGGCGCTCCACGGGTCCTCGGCGACCTCCGCCGCCGCCATCCGCGCCGCCTTGTCGCTGTTCTCGTCCTCGAAGACGGCGAGGAAGATCGCCCGCTTGTTGGCGAAGTAGTGGAACAGATTCCCCGCGCTCATCCCGGCGGCCCCGCAGATCTCCGCCGTGGTGGTGCGCTCGAAGCCCTTCGTGGCGAACAACCGCGCCGCCGCGTCCACGATGTGCTGCCGCCGGGCCCTGTGCCGGGCCGGGTTGACCGTCCTCATGTCGTCGTCACCTCTCCGGCGTGCCGCCCTGTTCCTGGTGTGCCCCCATGGTGTCTCACTCAATAATAGACCGAGCACTCGGTTTATGATTTCATTCGGGCTCACCTGACCCGAAGGAGCACCGATGACGGCTGATCAGGCGCCCATACCGGCGCGCACCCGGATCGGAGCGGCGGTCGGACTGCTGCTCCTGTCGCCGATCTGTGCCGAGTACCTGATCGGCTACGACCAGATCATCAGCAACCCGCTGGACATGCTGACCGGGCTGCTGGTGCTCGGCCCGCTGTACGGCACGGTCGCGGTGCTGATCCGTGAGGCCGCTCGGCGGACCGGGCGCGGGTGGCCGACGATGCTGCTGCTGAGCGCGGCGTTCGGACTGGTCCAGGCGGGCGTGGTCGACCAGAGCCTGTTCAACCCGGACTTCGTGGACGAGGCTTCCTGGGACGACGACCGGTTGCCCACCTTCGTCGCCGGACTCGGGGTCAGCGTCAAACACGTGGTGGGCTTCGTCGGCGGCCACGTCATCTGGAGCTTCTGCGCACCGATCGGCGTCGTGGAGTCCTGTGTCCCGCGCATCGCGGACCGGCCGTGGCTGGGGCGGGCCGGCATCACCGTGATGGTCGTCCTGTACGGGCTGGGCGCGCTGGTCATCTTCAAGGAGCACAGCAAGCACTTCCTGGCGACGCCCGCGCAGTTCGGCACCGTCGCCCTGTTCGCTCTCGGACTCGCCGTGGCCGCCTTCGCGCTGCCGCGGCGGCGTCCCGGCGGGGGCGACGGCAGTGGGGGCCGGGGGAGCGGGGGCCGGGTGCCGCCGCCGTGGGCGGTCGGCTGCGGGGCCGTGGTGCTCATGGGCGCGCACCAACTCTCTTCGCCGGGCTGGGGCGGGGTCGCGCTCAACGTCGCGGCGTGGGCCCTGGCGGGCGGCGCGCTCCTGTGGTGGTCGGGACGCCAGGACTGGGGACCCGTGCACGTCCTCGCCGTGTGCGGTGCGGCCCTGGTGGTCAACGCGGCCCTGTCCTTCGTCGTCGAGCCGCTCGGCGACGCGTCTCCCGTGCTCAAGTACGGGGCCAACGCCGTGCTCATGATCGTCGTTTTGCTCCTGCTCGGGTGGGCCCGGCGACGGGTGCGGTCCACCGCCGCTCCCCGGCCGCTCGAAGGGGCCCGTTCGGCCTGAGGCGGAAGGGGCCCCTTCGGCCTGAGGCGGGGGCGGCGTCAGACTGGGGGCCGGCCCGCTTCCGGCTCCGCCCGGCGGGCCTCCTCGCTCCTCTCGCCGTCAGGAATCGCCGTGTCCCACCCCTCCGCCGCCCCTCGGGCGGGCAGTGCCGCTCCGCCCGCCGGAGCGCACCGCTTCAGCTCCGTCATCAGCCGCATCGCGGAGGAGATGGGCGCACTCGCCGACCACGGCACTCCCGCCGACTACATCCCGATGCTCGCCGGCGCCGACCCCCGGCGCTTCGGCATGGCCGTCGCCGAGCCCGACGGAACCGTCTACGGCGTCGGTGACTGGCGGCAGCCGTTCTCGACCCAGTCCATATCCAAGGTGTTCGCCCTGGCCCTGGCCCTCTCCCTGGACGGCGAGCGGATATGGCGGGGAGTGGGCCGGGAGCCCTCGGGCAACCCGTTCAACTCCCTGGTGCAGTTGGAGTACGAGAACGGCATCCCCCGCAACCCCTTCATCAACGCCGGCGCCCTGGTGGTGACCGACCGGCTGCAGGCACTGACCGGGGACGCCGCAGGCCGGGTGCGGGAGCTGCTGCGCTCGGAGAGCGGCAACCCCGCCATCGACTTCGTGCCGGAGGTCGCCGCCTCCGAGGCGGCCTTCGGCGACCGCAACGCCGCGCTGGCCCACTTCATGGCCTCCTACGACAACATCACGCTCCCGGTCCCCGAACTGCTCGCCGCCTACTTCCGCCAGTGCTCGATCGAGGCGTCCTGCGCGGACCTGGCCCTCTCGGCGGGGTTCCTCGCCCGGGGCGGGACCCTGGCCGACGGGTCCGCGCTGCTGACCCGCAGCCAGGCGAAGCAGGTCAACGCGGTCATGCTCACCTGCGGGACGTACGACGCGGCCGGAGAGTTCGCCTACCGGGTGGGGCTGCCGGGCAAGAGCGGGGTCGGCGGGGGGATCATCGCGATCGTGCCCGGCGAGTGCACCCTGTGCGTATGGAGCCCGGGGCTCGACCGGCGCGGCAACTCGGTGGCGGGCGTGTCGGCGCTCGCCCGCTTCACCACGCTGACCGGGCTGTCCGTCTTCTGACGCGGCCGGGCTACCGGTCGTCCGGCCCGGTCCAGAACTGGCGCGGCGCGAAGCCCTCGCGCCGCAGCCAGTGCTCCGTGTAGACGATCCGCTCGGCCTCGACCACGACGAGGGGGCCCGACGGAGGTTCGTCGAGCGAACGCGACCGCTCCACATGGTCGGACTGCCAGCGGAAGGCCGGCCAGTAGTGCGCGAAGTCGGGGTCGTCCTCGGACAGCACGCGAGCCCGCCCGAAGATCTGGGCCCCCCGGCTGCTGGCCTGCCCGACCAGCGGTGCGAAGACGCCCACCGACACCCGGGGGTCGGCGGCGAGGTTCCGCATCTTCGGGGAACCGGCCGCCGTGCTGAACAGGATCGCGAAGCCGAGGGGGAAGTACCGCACGGGTGTCGCGAGGGGCCCGTCCGGGCCGGCGGTCGCGAGCACGCACATGTTCTGCGTCGACAGCAGGTTGAGGATGCGTTCCTCCAGCCGCTCGCGATCGAGCCGCTTCTCGGGCGAGGGGCCGGCCAGCCACGGGTTGGTCACAGGCATGGTCGAGTCTCCCACGCCCCGCCGCCCGCGGTGCGGGCGCCTGGGCCCTGCGGCTCCCAACCGCCCGCGGGGCGTCATGACGTGAGGGCGACGAGGTGGTAGAGCGGGTCCGGGCGGGGCACGTCCTGGTCCGGCAGCGCGGCGAGCCGCCGGCACACGTCGGCCACCTCGTCCCGGGGCGCGTGGGTGCACCAGGAGATGCTGCCCGCCTCGATCACCTCGCGCCAGCTCCGGGGGCTGCGGCCCTGCCCCGTGCCGGGGAACCGCGTCCGACCGGCGGCCTCCAGTCCCCGTTCCGCCGCCAGCCGGAGCAACCGGTCGGACCGGTCGGGCACCCGGGGCGCGTACCGGCGGCGCAGGTCGGCCGTGACCTCGGCGATGTCGCTGTCCTCGGCGAAGTACGCGTCGTTCTTGTCGACGGTGGTGACCAGCACCCCACCGGGGCGCAGCACCCGGACCGCCTCGGACAGCACGGGCACGGGGTCCGGCAGCAGGTGCAGCAGCCAGACGATCACCACGGCGTCCACCGCGTCCGAGGCGAAGGGCAGCCGTGCGCCGTCGCCCCGCACGACGCCGCCCGGCACCCGCCGCGCGGCGAGGCCCAGCATCCCGGGCGAACGGTCCACGCCCAGCACCGTCCGCCCAGGACGCCGGAGCCGCTCCGTCACGATGCCCGTGCCGCACGCGAGATCCAGGACCGTGCAAGGCCCGTGCGGCAGGAGCCGCTCCAGCGCCTCCGCCGCCGCCCGGGCCCTCGGTTCACCACCCCGCGACGCGTCGTAGTGCCGGGCCTCGTCGTCGTAGTCGAGCACGTTCGTCCCCTGTTCCCTGCCGGCCGTGGTGTGGGCACCCTAGGGCCTGCCGCCCGCTCAGACGATCAGCACCCGGCGGCCCCGCGTGTGCCCCGCCCGGCTGTCGATGTGCGCGGCGGCGGCCTCGGCGAGCGGGTAGGACTTCTCCACCGGGATGTGCAGCCTGCCGCGTGAGATCAGCGCCACCGCCTCGGCCAGCGCGTCCGGCACGCTCCCCGCCACGCCGGAGAAGCGGACGCCGAACTCCGGTGCGCCCAGGTCCGCGATGGTGACCACCTTCCGCGGGTCGCCGGTCAGTTCGACCAGTTCGCCGAGCACGCCCGAGCCCGCCAGATCGAGCGCGGCGTCGACGCGGCCGAGCTGCCGCACCCGCTCGACCCAGCCCTCGCCGTACGTCGTGGCGAGCGCGCCCAGGCCGCGGAGGTACTCCAGGTTGGCGGCGCCCGCCGTGCCGATGACCGTGACGCCCCGGTCGCGGGCGATCTGGAGCACCGCCGAACCGACGCCGCCGGACGCGCCGTTGACCAGCAGCGTCTCACCGGGGCGGACCCCGACCTCCCGGATGACGCGGAGCGCGGTCTCCACCACGGACGGGTAGCCCGCCGCCTCCTCGAACGTCAGGCCCTGCGGCATCCGGGCCCACGCCGACAGCACGGCGAACTCCGCGTACGTGTCGGAGCCCTCGCCGAACACGTGGTCGCCGATCGCTACTCCCTCGACGCCCTCGCCCACCTCGTCCACCACTCCGGCGGCGTCGAGGCCCACCCCTGACGGCAGTTCGACCGGATGCGCTCCCAGGACCTGGCCCTCACGGATGCGCCAGTCGACCGGGTTCACTCCGGCCGCGCGGACGCGGACGCGTATCCGGCCCGGGCCCGCGTGGGGCTCCTCGGCGGCGATGAGGCGCAGGACATCCGGGCCGCCGAACGCGGCGAAGCTCACTTTCTTCATGCGGCAGACCGTAGCACTAACGGTTAGCTTTATGTATCTGTTGTTGTTTTGTATTTGGTAGCGTTCGCGCATGAACGAGCCCGCCGGGCGCCGCGAGCGCAAGAAGGCCGCGACCCGCCAGAAGATCGCCGACACCGCCTTGCGACTCTTCCTGGAACGCGGCTACGGCGCCGTGGGCATCCGTGACGTGGCGGCCGAGGCGGACGTGGCCGTCACCACGCTGTTCTCCCACTTCGCCTCGAAAGAGGCGTTGGTGTTCGAGCAGGACCAGGGCTTCGAGCAGGGCCTCGTCCGGGCGGTCGCCGACCGGACTCCGGACGATCCGCTGATTCCCGCGCTGCGCCGCGAGATCCACGCCCAGGTACGCCACTGCGCGGCGCCGGGGGCCGCCCCGGTCCGGAACATGATCGACTCCTCGCCGTCCCTGCGGGAGTACGAGGAGTCGATGCGCCTGCGCCACGCCGAGTCGCTGGCCGCCGCCATCGCGGCCGATCTCGGCGTACCGGAGACGTCCACGGCCTGCCGGACGATCGCGAGGTTCGCGACCGACGCCTACGCGCTGGCCCGCGAGGCGGCCGATCCGCAGGCCGCCGTGGACGAGATCTTCCGGATGATCGAGGCGGCCTGGGAGGCCTCCCGCCTCGGCTGAGACGCGGTCGGGGCACGGCGGCCCGGCTCAGAAGTCTTGTTCAAAGGCCGGGCGCTCAGAGGCCGGGCCCAGGTGTTCGGGCTGAGGCGCCCGAGCGGCGAGCCCGCCGCGAGGGCCGTGCCAGTCGAGGCACAGGACGGTCGCGTCGTCCTTCGGCGGCCGGCCGCCGAAGGCGTCGGCCACCGCGGCGACCAGGGTGCGGACGACCTCGCGCGGACGCTCGGCCGAGGTCCGCAGCAGGAGGCCGGGCAGGTCGACCGTCTCCGCTTCGCGCTCCTGCATGCCGTCGGTGAACAACAGGAGCCGGTCACCCGGGCGCAGGTCGATGTCCTGCACCTCGTAGGAGCCCTGCGCGGTGAAGCCGAACGGCATGTTGACGGCCAGACCCACCTCCTCGACCGCGCCCCCGCGCAGCCGGAGCGGCCCCGGGTGCCCCGCGTTGACCAACTGCGCGCCGCTTCCGTCGAGCGCGATACGGAGCAACTGGCCCGTGGCGTAGGCGTGGCGCCCGTGGTCGAGGAGGGCCTGATGCATGTGCCGGGCCTGGTCGGCGAGGTCCGCTCCGGCGCGGCGGGCGCCGCGGGAGGCGTTCACCACCAGGGTGGCGGTCAGGGAGGCGTCGACGTCGTGGCCCATGGCGTCGGTGACGGACAGGTGCAGGGTGTCGTTGTCGAGGCTGTAGTCGTAGGTGTCCCCGGCGATGTCGGAGGCCGGGACCAGTGCGCCGGCGAGGGAGAACTCGGCCGCGTCGCAGGACGGGGCGGAGGGAAGGAGCTGCCGCTGGATCTCCGCCGCCAGGCTCACCGTCGTGGTGCGGTTCCCCCAGTGGTAGAGGTCGGTGAAGCGGCGGTCGGTGACGATGATGTACGCCAGCGCGTGCGCGGCCTCCTCGACCTGTTCCAGCACGCTCTCGGTCACGACGTCGAGGAACAGCTCCAGCACACCGATGGTGTCGCCGCGGTTGGTGACCGGCGCGAGCACGCGCTGCCCGAGCCCGTCCTCCTCCGCCAGCACCGTCCTCTGGGCGCGCAGGACCTTGTCGTAGACGCCGCTCCCGGCCAGCGGCACGCGCCCGGTCCGGTGCTCCTGGCGGGTGCCGGCCGGGTCCGCGCCCGCCCGGCGGTCGTCGGCCGTGTCGTTGACCCGCAGGAGGCGGCTGCCCACCACGTCGACGAAGAGGAACGACACGTACCGCGCCCCGAACCGGGTGCGCAGATTCTGGGCCACGACATCGATCGAGTGCACCGGGGCCGCGCTCTCCGCCGCCGCCAGCACCTCGGCCAGTCCCATCCGGTCACGTCTCATCTCAGCCTCCCCGAGTGTGAGACTGCTTCTGCCCGCTGACGTCTTTCTCATGGGCCCGGTCGAGCAATCCTGCGGTGGCGGGGACCGAATCCGACCGGGCGCCCGGCGTGGTCTCCCCGTAGGTCCTGTCGCCGGACTGCCGACCGCGGCACCCGGACCGACGGACCGAGGGGCCGCACCGCACGGAGCCGTACCCCGGCGCGCGGCCGAACAGCCGTGTACGCAACGGAGTTCGGGGCACCCGATCGACAGGCCGGTCCGCTTCGGGACCGGACTCGGCGCGATCGTCCCGAAGGAGCGACAGATGGCTACGCAGTACGACAACCAGACGACCGGTCAAGGGCATCACGGTACGCCGCGGCGAGGCGCCGAAGGCAACGTCTTCAGCATCATCGCGATGGTGCTCGGCGTGATCGGGCTGATATTCCTGCCGATCGTCTTCGCCCTGGGCGGGCTGGTCATGGCCATCATCGCCAAGACCGTCCGGCACGAGCGGCTCGCCACGGTCGCCATCGTGATCAGCGCCGTCGGACTGGTCGGCGGAATGGTCCTCGGCGCCATCTTCGCCAGCATGTGAGCGAGCCGGGCGGGCCGGGAGCCCGAGGCGGATCCCGCCTCGGGCTCCCGGCCCGCCCGGTGCCCCACGAGGGCGTCGGAGGAGCTCGCCGCCCCGCCTTTTTGCAGGCGGGCGCCGTTCTCCGGACACGGTCGAGCGCGCTGCCGCTCCCGTCGCGCCGGTGTGAGGCGGTCACCTCTTCGGCGTACGCGACAATGGAGCCATGACCACGCTCGCCCCCGCCCTCCCGCACCTCAGCATCGGCCCGCACACCGTGCGGCCGCCGGTCGTGCTGGCCCCGATGGCCGGCATCACCAACGCCCCGTTCCGGACGCTGTGCCGGGAGTTCTCCGGCGGCAAGGGGCTGTTCGTCAGCGAGATGATCACCACGCGAGCGCTGGTCGAGCGCAACGAGAAGACCATGCAGCTCATCCACTTCGACGCGACCGAGACCCCGCGCTCGATCCAGCTGTACGGAGTGGACCCGGTCACCGTCGGCAAGGCCGTCCGGATGATCGTCGACGAGGACCTGGCCGACCACATCGACCTGAACTTCGGCTGCCCGGTCCCCAAGGTCACCCGCAAGGGCGGCGGCTCCGCGCTCCCGTACAAGCGGCCCCTGCTGCGGGCCATCCTCAGGGAAGCCGTGTCCAACGCCGGGGACCTCCCCGTCACCATCAAGATGCGCAAGGGCATCGACGACGACCACCTCACCTTCCTCGACGCCGGCCGCATCGCCGTCGAGGAAGGCGTCACCGCCGTCGCCCTGCACGGGCGCACCACCGCCCAGCACTACGGGGGCACCGCCGACTGGGACGCCATCGCCCGGCTCAAGGAGCACGTCCCGGAGATCCCCGTGCTCGGCAACGGCGACATCTGGTGCGCGGACGACGCCCTGCGGATGATGCGCGAGACCGGCTGCGACGGGGTCGTCGTCGGGCGCGGCTGCCTGGGGCGGCCGTGGATCTTCGCCGACCTCGTGAACGCCATGGAGGGCCGCGAGGCCCGGCACGCGCCCGCCCTGCGCGAGGTCGCGGACGTCATGGTGCGCCACGCGACGCTGCTGGGGGAGTGGATCGGCGACGAGGCCCGCGGCGTGATCGACTTCCGCAAGCACGTGGCCTGGTATCTCAAGGGCTTCGCGGTCGGCTCGGAGATGCGCAAGAAGCTGGCGGTCACCTCCTCGCTGGAGGAGCTGAGCGGCCAACTGCACGAGCTGGACCTCGACCAGCCCTGGCCGGACGGCGCCGACGGGCCGCGCGGCCGTACCTCGGGCAACAACCGGGTCGTCCTGCCGGACGGCTGGCTGAAGGACCCGTACGACTGCGCGGGCATCAGCGCCGACGCGGAGCTGGACACCTCCGGCGGCTGATCCCGGCCCGGGCCCCCGCGGACCCGGTCCACCGGGCCCCGTGCCCGGACCGACCCGCCCTCGTACGCCACCTCACCCCCTCATGACCACGTCCGGCGCGGCGTGGCGCTCCGGCATGGGCCGGGACCGGCCGGTGGTGGCAGCCCGCGCGGGGGCGGCCCTTCGCCCGTAGCCTGGAAGAGGCCGCCCCGGGGTGCTCAGCGACTGCCCGAGGCGTCCGGATCCTGAAATCCGGGGTCCGAAGCGGGCGTGATTCGCGCCACCCTTGATCGGGGTTGCGCTCAGATGAGCACTTTCAAGGTGGCTGCACTTCTGGAAGGCGTGGCACTCAGTGCCACCTCGCCGCGTTCGACAAGTGAACTCACCTGGTGGATGACCCGCTCATGTGAGCGTGTGGGGTCAAGTTTCGGCCATGCCGCATTCAGGAGGTGAAGGCGGAGCGTCAGATGCTTCGGCCGGGCGAGCCTTTCGATCTGCTGGCGGACGGGTGGTTGCGGCCGTATGACGACCAAGTGGACGTACCCATCCACCTTCGATCTGGGTATGTTCCTCGCCGTCAGGGCAGCCACCGCGTCCTCGAGGAGTCGAGACCCGTGTCGGAAAACAAAGATCCCCAGAAGTTCGTCTACGACTTCACCGAGGGCAACAAGGATCTGAAGGATCTTCTGGGCGGCAAGGGTGCGAACCTCGCCGAGATGACCAACCTCGGGTTGCCCGTCCCTCCGGGCTTCACGATCACCACCGAGGCCTGCAAGGTCTACCTGGACAGCGGCGACGCGCCGACCGCCCTGCGCGACGAGGTGAGTGCGCACCTCCAGGCGCTGGAGGAGCGCATGGGCAAGCGGCTCGGCCAGACCGACGACCCGCTGCTGGTCTCCGTCCGCTCCGGCGCCAAGTTCTCCATGCCGGGCATGATGGACACGGTCCTGAACATCGGCCTCTCCGACGACTCGGTGGCCGGTCTCGCCACCCAGTCGGGCGACGAGCGCTTCGCCTGGGACTCCTACCGCCGGCTCATCCAGATGTTCGGCAAGACCGTCCTCGGGGTCGACGGCGACCTCTTCGAGGAGGCGCTGGAGGCGGCCAAGCACGCCAAGAACGTCACGGTCGACACCGACCTCGCCGCCGCCGACCTCAAGAAGCTCGTCAAGCAGTTCAAGAAGATCGTCGAGTCCGAGGCCGGACGCGCGTTCCCGCAGGACGCCCGCGAGCAGATGGACCTGGCCATAAACGCGGTCTTCGACTCGTGGAACACCGACCGGGCCAAGCTCTACCGCCGCCAGGAGCGCATCCCCGGCGACCTCGGCACGGCCGTCAACGTCTGCTCGATGGTCTTCGGCAACCTGGGCCCCGACTCCGGTACCGGCGTCGCCTTCACCCGCGACCCGGCCAGCGGCCACCAGGGCGTCTACGGCGACTACCTCCAGAACGCGCAGGGCGAGGACGTCGTCGCCGGTATCCGCAACACGGTGCCGCTCGCCGACCTGGAGTCGATCGACAAGAAGTCGTACGACCAGCTCATGCAGATCATGGAGACCCTGGAGAACCACTACAAGGACCTCTGCGACATCGAGTTCACCATCGAGCGCGGCCGGCTCTGGATGCTCCAGACCCGGGTCGGCAAGCGCACCGCCGGCGCCGCCTTCCGCATCGCCACCCAGCTCGTGGACCAGGGCCTGATCGACGAGGCCGAGGCCCTCCAGCGCGTCAACGGCGCCCAGCTCGCCCAGCTGATGTTCCCGCGCTTCGACGACGAGGCGAAGACCGAGCTGCTCGGCCGGGGCATCGCCGCGTCCCCGGGCGCCGCCGTCGGCAAGGCCGTCTTCGACTCGTACACCGCGATCAAGTGGTCCCGCTCCGGCGAGAAGGTCATCCTGATCCGCCGCGAGACCAACCCCGACGACCTCGAAGGCATGATCGCCGCCGAGGGCATCCTCACCTCGCGCGGCGGCAAGACCTCGCACGCGGCGGTCGTGGCGCGCGGCATGGGCAAGACCTGTGTCTGCGGCGCCGAGGACCTGGAGGTCGACACCAAGCGCCGCCGGATGACGGTCGGCGGCATCGTGATCGAGGAGGGCGACCTCGTCTCGATCGACGGCTCCACCGGAAAGGTCTACCGGGGCGAGGTGCCCGTCGTGCCGTCCCCGGTCGTCGAGTACTTCGAGGGCCGGATGCACGCCGGGGCCGACGACGCCGACGAACTGGTCGCCGCCGTGCACCGGATCATGGCGTACGCGGACCGGGTGCGCCGGCTGCGCGTGCGGGCCAACGCCGACAACGCCGAGGACGCCCTGCGCGCCCGTCGCTTCGGCGCCCAGGGCATCGGCCTGTGCCGCACCGAGCACATGTTCCTCGGCGAGCGCCGCGAGATGGTCGAGAAGCTGATCCTCGCGGACACCGACGACGAGCGCGAGAGCGCGCTGGCCGCGCTGCTCCCGCTCCAGAAGGCCGACTTCATCGAGCTGTTCGAGTCGATGGACGGACTGCCGGTCACCGTACGGCTGCTGGACCCGCCGCTGCACGAGTTCCTGCCGGACATCACCGAACTGTCGGTGCGCGTCGCGCTCGCCGAGTCCCGCAAGGACGCCAACGAGAACGACCTGCGGCTCCTCCAGGCCGTGCACAAGCTGCACGAGCAGAACCCGATGCTGGGCCTGCGCGGCGTGCGCCTGGGCCTCGTCATCCCCGGCCTGTTCGCCATGCAGGTGCGGGCCATCGCCGAGGCCGCCGCCCACCGCAAGAACGCCAAGGGCGACCCGCGCGCCGAGATCATGATCCCGCTCGTCGGGACGGTCCAGGAGCTGGAGATCGTCCGCGAGGAGGCCGACCGGGTCATCGAGGAGGTCCAGGCGGCCACCGGCACCGACCTCAAGCTGACCATCGGCACCATGATCGAGCTGCCGCGCGCCGCGCTGACGGCGGGCCAGATCGCCGAGGCCGCGCAGTTCTTCTCCTTCGGCACGAACGACCTGACGCAGACGGTGTGGGGCTTCTCCCGCGACGACGTGGAGGCCTCGTTCTTCACCGCGTACCTGGAGAAGGGCATCTTCGGGGTCTCCCCGTTCGAGACGATCGACAAGGACGGCGTCGGCGCGCTGGTCCGCAGCGCCGCCGAGGCAGGCCGGGCCACCCGCCCGGACCTCAAGCTCGGTGTCTGCGGCGAGCACGGCGGCGACCCCGAGTCCGTGCACTTCTTCCACGAGGTGGGCCTGGACTACGTGTCCTGCTCGCCGTTCCGGATCCCGGTCGCCCGTCTTGAGGCCGGCCGGGCCGCAGCCGAGTCCCGGGGCAGTGACAGCCGCTGACCCGGACTCACCGGGTCGGGGCCGCAGGGACGGCCCGGACCCACCGGTCGGGGCTGCGCGAACAGCCTCCGGCCTCCTGGGCAGGGCTGCACGAACAGCCCTGCCCACCGACCAGGGCCTCGAAGGCCCCGCCGAGAAGCGGCGGCACCCTGTGCGGGGGTGCCGCCGCTTCGCCGTGCGCCGACGACCGGACGTGACCGGCTGACCGGGCCCACCGGCCCACCGCCGTGCGACGGCCGACCGGACGTGACCGGCTGACGGGGCCCACCTGCTGACCGGATGTGCCCGACGGTACGCAAGTGGCGTGTGCGGAAATGACCGGCGATACCGGGAAGTCGTCAGAACCGTGCACCGAATGCCGCGCGAGGAATGTGGCGCAGAGCACATTGCGTCGTTTAATGCGCAAAGAAATTCGGGTGACCGGCCGGGGACCGGGGTGCGGTCCATGGATCCCCACCCATGGACCGCACCCGGCTTACCCCCGTCGGGTACGGAGCCGCACCGTCGCCCACCGCCGCCGAACACACAAAGCCCCCCACGGCCTTCACGTGCTCATCCGGTGGGCACCGGATGCGTACCCGACGCCGTACAGCTTTTCGGGTGGAGCGGAGCGGGGCGAGACCTTTCACTTCTGGCCGAAACCCCGTGGTGACCTCCTGTGACGGTCCGCATACCCTTTGGTGGGGGCAATTGCGGATGCAACAGGTGGGGGAGTAGTGCTGCGTATCCATGTGTCCAGGCTGGACCTTTCGCGGGTGCGGATGGCCACGAGGCCGGACGCGCTCTGGGAAACCATTCTCAGTTTTCACCGGATCAGGGACCGGCGCGCTTCGACGGTGTTCGGTAAATGGCGTTCGGAATCCCGGGCGCGGTTGAATGGTGAAGCACAGCTGCTGGCGGCGGTCGTCCCGCCCCGCGGCTATTTCCCGGATTTCCTGACGCCCTCCCAGGAGGGCGCCGAACCTTTCGGGCTCGACGTCGGAATGGAGGCGCTGCGCGACACCCCCGCCGACCGGGTCCACGCGGAGCTGGAGCTGCTGGCGGCCGGGCGGATACGGCAGCGGGCCGGCCTCTCCGCCGGCCCGCGTCAGGGGGACCCCGGAGCGGGGAGAGCGAGCGCGGCGCTGCCCGCCGCACTCATGGAGGGCCGTGCCGAGCCGCTCGCCCGGCTCATCGGAGCCCTCCGCAGCTACCACCGCGCGGCCGTGGAGCCCTACTGGCCGCACATCCGGGCCAGCATCGAGGCGGACCGGGCCGTCCGCGGCCGGGCCCTGCTGGACGGCGGGACGGACGGGCTCCTGGCCGCGCTGCCGCCGATGATCCGGTGGCGTTCGCCCGTACTGGAGGCGGACTACCCGTTCGACCGCGACCTCCACCTGGACGGGCGCGGGCTGCTGCTCCAGCCGTCCTTCTTCTGCCGGGGCACTCCCGTGGTCTACCGCGACCCGTCGCTCCCACCGGTGCTCGTCTACCCGGTGGCCAACCCCGGAGCCCCGGTCTTCGCCGAGCCGGGGCCCTGGCTCGGCCGGCTCGTCGGACACACCCGCTCCGCCGTCCTCTCCTCCATCGGCAGCGGCTGCACCACCAGCGAACTGGCCCGCCGGGCCGGAGTGTCGCTGGCCTCCGCGAGCCAGCACGCCTCCGTGCTGCGCGAGGCGGGCCTGGTCCTGACGCTGCGCCACGGCAGCTCGGTCCTGCACACACTGACCCCGCTCGGCGGCTCCCTGCTGCGCGGCGGCGCCCCGCTCGCCCTGCCCGGCGGAGCCTGACGGGTCCGCGTGGTCCCGGCGGCCCCGACGGAGTGGCCCCCGCGGACCCGAAAGACCCCTGTCCGAGAGCCGCTGTCCGAGGGCCGTTGTCAGTGGGCCGTGCAAATCTTCTGCCGTACGCCGATGAGTTCCGCGCGGCCCCGCCGTCTCAACCATCGACAGCGCCGGACGGACCACCGCGGGCGCCACGGGACAGAGGAAGAGGAAACGACCATGGCTCAGATGATCTTCGTGAACCTGCCGGTGAAGGACCTGGAGACGACCGTGGGTTTCTTCGGGAAGCTCGGCTTCACGACCAACCCGGCGTTCAGCGACGACAGGACCGCGTGTCTGGTCATCAGCGACACGATCTTCGCCATGCTGATGACGGAGGAGCGCTTCAAGGACTTCACCAAGAAGGACGTCGTCGACGCGTCGAAGGCGACCGAGGTCATCCTGGCCCTCAGCGCCGACAGCCGCGAGAAGGTCGACGAGATCGCCGACGCGGCGCTGGCCTCGGGCGGGTTCCCCGCGGGCGAGACGCAGGACATGGGCTTCATGTACGGCCGCTCGTTCCAGGACCCCGACCACCACATCTGGGAGGTCATGTGGATGGACGAGGCCGCCGCCCAGGGCTGAGCGGTCCGGCCCGCAAGGGCGTGCGCCGGGGGCACGGGGGAGCCCCGGCGCACGCGGGCGTCCGCGTCAGCCGCGGAACGGCCCCTTCACCTCGTACGTGATGCCGCCGGATGAGCTGCCGCTCGTCCCGCGCTGCGAGGAGAAGTAGAGGCGGCTGCCGTCCGGGGAGAACGCGGGACCGGTGATCTCCGAGCCGGACTGGCCGGTGATCCGCAGGAACGGGGCCACCGTGTCGTCCGGCGTGATCAGGCAGATCTCCATGTTCCCGCCGTCCTCCGCGATGTAGAGGTCGCCGGAAGCCGACCGGGTGACGTTGTCCACCCCGGTCAGCGGGGCGGAGCCGCCCGTCACCAGCGAGTCGTCGTAGGCGAGCGAGATCGACGAGGTGGTGGCGTCGTACGCCCACACCCGGTTGTCGCCCTTGGTGGTGAACCAGCAGGTGCCCGCCGCGTAGAAGCAGCCCTCGCCGCCGTTGAACACCTTCGCCCCGGACACCTGGTGCCGGGTCTGGGTGGAGGAGGCAGCCGGATCCGGTACGTTCGCCCAGCTCACCGGTCCGGAGGTGCCGGAACCCGCGACCAGCACCTGCAACGTACCGCTCGACAGATTCCCCCAGGTCGTGGGCCGGAAGCGGTAGAAGCGGCCGTCGCTCTCGTCCTCGGTGAGATAGACGTAGCCGTGGTCCGGGTCGGCCGCCGCGGCCTCGTGCTTGAAGCGGCCCATCGCCGGGCGCCGCACCGCCGCGTTCACGCCCCACGGGTCGGTCTCGTAGACGTACCCCCGGGTGACCTCCTCGCAGGACAGCCAGGTCTTCCACGGGGTCGCGCCGCCCGCGCAGTTGTTGTTCGTGTCGCCCAGGATCCGGTACGCGGCGGTCACCGTCCCCGAGGAGTCGAACCGCACCGCGCTCGCGCCGCCCCCGCTGCTCGGGGACACCTCGGCGTTGGAGACGTAGATCCAGCCCGAGCCGTCGGCGTACGTAGCCCCGCCGTCGGGTGCGCTGTGCCAGCGGTAGGAGGTGCCGGGCACGGTCTGCCCGGAGCGGGCGACGATGCGGCTGGTGAAGCCGCTGGGCAACTGGATGCCGTTGCCGTTGGCCGCCTGGAGCGCGCCGTACGGGCCGGGGGCCGGCTGGGCCGGGTCGGCGAAGGCGGCGCCCCGCCACAGCGTGCCGCCGAAGGCGGCCGCCGAGCTGCCGATCACCGCGGTGCGCAAGAAGGTCCGACGTTCCACGATCACTCCACGGATGAGTGTGGGCCCGCCGCCCCGGACGGGTCGGCGGGTCGCGCGTCAGGACTGTAGGAGACCGGAGTTGACGGAGCGTCAAGCCTGGGTGAACGGTCGGCGGAGGAGTTGTACGGGCCGTGCCCCGCGCCCCGCACCCCGAGGCCCGTCAGTCCGCCCGTACGGCGAACACCGGCACCGCCGCCCCCTCGTCGTCCAGGCACACGCCCGTCGCCAGGTCGAAGCGCTGCTTCAGCAGCGGCGAGGCCACGAACGGCCGCCCGCCCGCCGAGCCGAGCAGGCCGCGCGAGAGGACGTACGCCCCGGTGAACGGGTCCCGGTTGCCGATCGCGTACACCCGGCCCGCCCGGTCCGTGAAGACGGCCGCCTGGTCCCCGTCCGGCAGCAGCACCGCCACCCCCCGCCCGGGGGTCAGCAGGGCCCGGTCGCAGACCGACAGCCAGTCCTCCCCGTGGGCGAGCCGGACGCGTCCGGTACCGGTGCCCCGCCCTGTCGTGAACGTCGCGGTGGTCATCAGGACGCGGTCCCTTCGAGGGTGCGGACGGCGAGCACGGGTCCCGCGAGCAACTCCAGATCCGGCTTGATCTGGTCCCGCTCCGGAACGAACCTCACCGAGGGGTCGGGGGCGTCGGGGGCGTTGACGAAGGTGACGAAGCGCCGCAGCCGGTCCGGGTCGTTGATGGTCTCCGCCCACTCGTCGCGGTAGCCGGCCACGTGGTCGGCCATCAGCCGCTCCAACTCCTCGCAGAGCCCCAGCGAGTCGTGGACCACCACGTCCCGGACGTGCTCCAGGCCGCCGTCGATCCGCTCCAGCCAGGCCGAGGTGCGCTCCAGCCGGTCGGCGGTGCGGATGTAGAACATCAGGAACCGGTCGATCAGCCGCACCAGTTCGGCATCCGAGAGATCCTGGGCCAGCAGGTCCGCGTGGCGCGGCGTGGCCCCGCCGTTCCCGCCGACGTACAGATTCCAGCCCTGGGCGGTGGCGATGATCCCGAAGTCCTTGCCCCGGGCCTCCGCGCACTCGCGGGCGCACCCGGAGACCGCCGACTTCAGCTTGTGCGGGGAGCGCAGACCCCGGTAGCGCAGCTCCAGGCCGATCGCCATCCTCACCGAGTCCTGCACGCCGTAGCGGCACCAGGTCCGCCCCACACAGGACTTGACCGTGCGCAGCGACTTCCCGTACGCGTGCCCCGACTCGAAGCCCGCGTCCACGAGACGGGTCCAGATCAGGGGGAGCTGGTCGACCCGGGCGCCGAAGAGGTCGATGCGCTGGCCGCCGGTGATCTTCGTGTAGAGGCCGAAGTCGCGGGCCACCTCGCCGATGACGATGAGCTTCTCCGGGGTGATCTCACCGCCCGGGATGCGCGGCACGACCGAGTACGACCCGTTGCGCTGGAGGTTGGCCAGGAAGTGGTCGTTGGTGTCCTGGAGCGCCGCCTGTTCACCGTCCAGCACATAGCCGCTCGCGCCGACCGTGGGCGCCAGCGAGGCGATGACCGAGCCGACCGTCGGCTTGCAGACCTCACACCCGTCCCCGCCGCGCGCCTCCTCGCGGCCGTGCGAGTCGAGCAACTCCGCGAACGAGGTGACCTCCAGGGTGCGGACGATCTCGTACAGCTCGCTGCGGCTGTACGGGAAGCAGCCGCACAGCCCCGCGTCCGCCGGCGGCGGCATCAGCTGCCCGATCACCTTCAGGCAACTGCCGCAGCCCGTGCCGGCCTTGGTGCACTTCTTCACCTCGGGCAGCGCGGTGTGCTCGCAGATCGCGCCCTTGGTCACGTTGTGGCAGGAGCAGATCACCGCCTCGTCCGGCAGCGCGGAGGGGCCGAGCGCCACCGGCCCGCCGCCCGACCCGGCCGGCAGCACCAGCTGCTCGGGGGCGACCGGCAGCACCGCGCCCGTCATCGGCCGCAGCGTGCCGTACTGGTCCGCGTCCCCGACCAGCACCCCGCCCAGCAGCGTCCCGTCCCGGCCGATCACCAGCTTCTTGTAGACCCCCGCCCGGGCGTCGGAGTACACGACGTCGAGCGCCCCCTCGGCGCTCCCGTGCGCGTCGCCGAACGAGGCCACGTCCACCCCGAGCAGCTTCAGCTTCGTCGACAGGTCCGCCCCCGTGAACGCGGACCGGCCGCCCGCGATCACCTCGGCCGCCGCCCGCGCCATCTCGTAGCCCGGCGCGACCAGCCCGTACACCCGGCCGTCGGCGGCCAGCGCGCACTCGCCGATCGCGAACACCGCCGGGTCCGACGTCCGGCACTCCTCGTCCACGACGATCCCGCCACGCTCCCCGACCGCGAGGCCGCACTCCCGGGCCAACTGGTCCCGGGGCCGCACGCCCGCCGAGAAGACCACCAGATCGACGGCGAGCGAGGACCCGTCGGAGAGCGCCATCCCCGTCACCGCCCCGTCCCCGCCCACGGTGACCTCCTGCGTGGCGACCCCCGTGTGCACGGTCAGCCCCAGGTCCTGGACCGTCCGCAGCAGCGCCGCGCCCCCGCCCTCGTCCACCTGGACCGGCATCAGGCGGGGAGCGAACTCCACCACATGGGTGGCGAGCCCGAGCCCCTTCAGCGCCCCGGCCGCCTCCAGACCGAGCAGCCCCCCGCCGACCACCGCACCGGTGGCCGCGCCCTTCGCGTACTCCTCGATCGCGAGCAGGTCCTCGATGGTCCGGTAGACGAAGCAGCCCCGGGCGCCCTTCCCCGGCACCGGCGGCACGAAGGGGTACGACCCCGTCGCCAGCACCAGCGTGTCGTAGGCGAACACCGCCCCGGACCGCGCCGTCACCGTCCGCCCCGCCCGGTCGACGCCCGTCGCCGGGTCGCCGAGGTGCAGCTCGATGCCGTGCCGGTCCATGAAGTCCGCCTCCACCAGGGAGAGGTCCTCGGGGCTCTGACCGGCGAAGTACGAGGTGAGCCGCACCCGGTCGTAGGCGGGGCGGGGCTCCTCGCAGAGCACGACCACGCGGGCGGCGCCGGCCGCCGGGGTCAGCCCGCGGTCGGCGAGGGCCTCCAGGAACCGCTGGCCGACCATGCCGTGCCCGACGACCACGATGGTCGGAACGGCGCTGTGCGCGTGGGCGTTCCGGGTGGCTTCCCGGGCGGCGGCCGTGGTGGCGCTCGGGTCGAACGTGGGCTCCGGCATCTCAGTGGCCTCCGTCGGTTGTCCTCATGCCCCGAGCGTGTGCGGCAGGTGTTACCCGGCCGCATCCCGCCTGTTTCCCGGGCGGAACCTTGCGCTCAGCGACGGCGCGGGGGCCCTGTGAGGCCCGGGAGGAAGGGCCGGAGCCAGGAGGAAGGGGCAGGCGGAAGAGGCCCGGCGACAGGCGTCTAATGTCGGGTCGTGCCTGACATAACCCTGACCACGCTGGTGCTCCTCTGCCTCGCCGCTGCCGCCGCGGGCTGGATCGACGCGGTGGTGGGCGGCGGCGGACTGCTGCTCCTGCCCGCACTGCTGCTCGGCCTGCCGAACGTCCCGGCGGCCCATGTGCTCGGCACCAACAAGGCCGTCGCGATCGTGGGCACCTCGGGCGCGGCCGTCACCTTCCTGCGCAAAGCCCCGGTACGGGTGGGACTCGCGGTGCGGGTCGGGCTGATGGCGCTCGCCGGGTCGATGGCCGGGGCGTTCTTCGCCGCCGGGATCAGCAGCGAGGTGCTCCGCCCGGTGATCATGGTCGTGCTGCTGGGGGTCGCGGCCTTCGTGCTGCTGCGCCCGTCCTTCGGCACGGCCCCGGCCGACGACGGCGCCGCACGGCCGATGGCCCGGTCCCGGATCGTCACGGCGATCGTGCTGGTCGGCGGCGGGATCGGCTTCTACGACGGGCTGTTCGGGCCGGGCACCGGCACCTTCCTGGTGCTGGCCCTGAGCGCCGTGCTCCACCTGGACCTGGTGACCGCGTCGGCCACCGCGAAGATCGTCAACGTGTGCACCAACGCGGGGGCGCTGGCCATGTTCGCGTACCAGGGCACCGTGCTGTGGCAGCTCGCGGCCGTGATGGCGGTCTTCAACCTGGCGGGCGGGATGATCGGGGCCAGGATGGCGCTGAGCCGGGGCAGCGGCTTCGTCCGGGCGGTACTGCTGACCGTGGTGTTCTCGCTGGTCGCCAAGTTGGGCTTCGACCAGTGGAACGCGTGAGGGCGACAGGGGCTCTCAGCGCACCTCGGTGAGGTGTGCGTACGCCACCACGTTGCCCTGGTAGCCGGTCTCCTTCGAGAAGCCGCCGCCGCAGGTGATCAGCCGGAGCGACGCGTGCGGCGAGTCGCCATAGACCCGCTGGTCGGGGAAGTCGTCGTTGTCGTAGACCTCGATGGCGTCGATCGAGAACACGGCCGTGCGCCGGTCCCTGCGGTCCACCTCGACCCGGGTCCCCTTGGTCAGGGCGCCCAGGGCGTAGAAGACGGACGGGCCGTCCGCGTTGTCCACGTGCCCGGCGACGATCGCGGTGCCGCGCGCGCCGGGCGGGACGCCGCCCTCGTACCAGCCCGCGAGGTTGGGGTCCTCGTCCGGCGGTACGTCGAGGCTGCCGTCGGCGGCCAGGCCCAGCCCGGTCATCGGCGCGTCGACCTCGATGCTCGGGATGCGGATGCGGACCGGCTCGGAGGGGTTCATCGGCTCGGCGACCGGGGAGCCGGGCTGGAGCTGGGGCCCGGCGGCGAAGGCCTGGGCGCTGGAGGGCTGCGGCGGGATCAGCTGGCCGCCGGGGCCGTTCTGGACGAGCCAGATGCCGCACAGCACGGCGATGCCCACCAGCCAGCCCTTGGCCTTCTGCGCGCTCGGTGACACGGCGTCGTCCTCGGTCGTGGTCCGGGGCGGGCGGGACGCGCTCGGGGACGCGCCCCGCCCGGTCAGGGGGGAAGCGGGGGCTCAGCTTCCGTCAGCACCTGCGGAGCGGGCGGGGTCTCAGCTTCCGCCGGCGCCCTCGGTGCGGCGGCGCAGCAGCCACAGTCCGCCGACGGCGGCCAGGCCGATCACGCCGACGCCGAGCGCGACCTGCGTGGAGTTCGGTTCGACGCTGCCGCCGACCCCGGTCCGCACATGGCCGGACGGGCGGTCGTGGATGGGCTTCTCGTGCTTGCCGCCGCCGATCACTTCCAGATCGCCGACCGCGTCCTTGCCGTTGTCGCAGGAGACGATGATCTCGTAGGTGCCGGGCCGGGTGTCGTGCGGCACGGTGAACGTGCCGACCACGACCTCCTTGTGGGTGCCGGGGCGCATCTCGAAGTCCCCGGCGTCCAGGGAGTTCGCGTCGCCGATGCCCGAGCCCTTCTTGCCGCAGGCGGTGGTGTTCACGGTGACAGTGGCACCGGGTGCCGCGGTCGACGGGGTGATCTCCAGCCGGCCGAAGTCGCCCGCGTACGCGGACGGAGCGGCGGCGGTGAGACCGAACGCGATGACGGTGAACGCGGCACCCACGGTGCCGGTCACGAGGCGGGCAGGACTGCGCATGGGGATCCTCCGGGCAGACGGCGCGAGCGGGTGTGTCCTGCCCCGAGCCAACGGGGGCCGGGCCCGCCACGCCTTCTGACGCGGGGTCAGCTTTCACCCGTACGGACCGGCGCGGCACTCTTGCCGGAATGGATCACCGCAGGTCGTGGCGGTGCGGCTGGGCCGTTCGGTCCGTGCTGGCGGTCCGGGTGCCGATCGGGTGAGGCGTGGAGGTGGAGTGTGATGTAGGTCACATGAATGACCTCGTGGGCCCCGGGCACACGTATGACACCCCCACGGGACGGATCCCCGCCCCCCACGGCACCCGCCCTCTTCGGTTCACCCCCCCCTTGAACCGGAGGGGGCGGTGTCGGATCCGCCTCCGGCGGCCCCCGAAGCCCGGAAGCTGCCGTCCCCTCGGCCCTGCGGCCTCTCGATCCTTCGGCCTGATCGAGCCCGATCGGCGTTAGCGACGCTCGTGATCAATGCAGGAACTAGGCCCTGTCTGCTTCGCCCGTGGCGCTCCAGGTGATGTGCGGCGGACGCACCCGGGCGCACAGGGGTTGCCCCTTGGGGTCGGTCAGCCCGAGCCGCCCGGTGAGGTGCCCGGTGCGGGCGGCGGCTTCGAGGACGGCCGGGTCGATGTCGTCGAACATCAGTTTGGCGCGGCGGAACATGGTGAAGACCCCGGCTTCGTCCACCGTGCCCCACGACAGGTAGACGAACCGGCCGCCCAGCCGGTTCTGGACGTACGGCCCCGACACCTCGATCCCGTCCGCCGTCGCCCTGGCCGTGCAGTCGAGCACCCACGAGGCGGAGGGGGCGTCCCCGGGGTGCGGGTCGAGCAGTTCGCCCGGCCGGTCCTTGCGCTGGACGCCGACGTGGATGTTCGCGTAGCCGGGGAAGTCGCTGTCCGGTCCGCAGTCGCGCCCGGGGAGGGCCGACGCCTCGATATGGATCTGCATGCCCCCATGGTCCGCCACAGTCGCAGCCGTCGTCCCGTCCTCCCGTGCGGGGAGTCTCACACGGTGTCCTCCGGGGCGCCGTCGTACACCGCGCCCAACTCCCTCATCAGCTCGTCGTCGACGGCGAACGCGGTGTCGTCGATCCGTCGCACCGGGGCGAGGCCCTGCGAGTTGCAGACGAAGGCGGCGGGATAGCGGCCCACCCCGTCCGGGCCCTCCAGTGTCACCGGGCGCCGCTCCGACGGCCGTCCGGCCCGCTCCAGCTCCTGCTCCAGCAGTGTCATCGTGATGCCGGCGAGCGCCGGCGCGTCGGGCCACACCACCGAACCGCCGTCCCAGAAGCCGATGTTGGTGATCGCGCCCTCGGTCACCACGCCGCCCGGCGCGGTCAGCAACGCCTCGTCGAACCCCGCCCGTCCCGCCAGGATCCCGTAGTACGTCTGTCCGAACTCGCCCGGCCGCTTGATGTGCGGTGCCGTGCGCGCGTACGGCACCGACATCAGAGCCCGCGCCCCGGCCGGCCGCGCGGCGGGCTCCCGGACCGTCACCATCAGGGTCGTGCGGCTCGCGCCGGGCGGCAGATAGCCGTTCACCCGCACCGAGGCGTCGCGCAGCCCCGCCCCGTCCAGGGCGTGCCGGATCAGCTCCCGCACCCGGTCGCCGTCGAGCGGCAGGTCGAACAGTTCCCGGTTCGCGGCGTCCAGCCGGGCGAGATGGAGGCCGAGGCCCCGCACCCTGCCGTCCCGCACCTGCAGGGCGGTGAAGTGGCCGTAGCCGTACAGCACGGGAATCCGCAGGTCCTCCTCGGTGGCCGGGCGGCCGTCGAACTCGATGTGGGGGAGGGGCGTGTCCGGTCGGTGCGTCGTCATGCGGCCACCGTAGGCGGGCCGCCCGGGCGCCCGGGGGCGGGTCCTACCGGCCCGGGGGCCGCCCGGCCCGGGGGCCGGCCTGGCCCGGGCCGACCCGGGCGGCTCCGACCGTGCGCGCTTGACCTCAACCATGGTTGAGGGAGAAAGCTCGACGTCATGGACATCACAGCCGTATCCACGTCATCCACCCTGCCCGCAGCCGAGACCGCCCCCCTCAAGGTGGCCGTCATCCTCGGCAGCAACCGGGACGGCCGCTTCGGCCCCGTCGTCGCCGACTGGTTCCTGGCCCGCGCGGCGAAGCACCCCGGCATCGCGACCGACCTGATCGACGTCGCCGAGGCCGATCTGCCGACCGCGATCACCTTCAGCCCCCGGCCCGAGGAGGCGGCCCGGCTCGGCGCGGTCTCCGCCCGGCTCGCGGCGGCCGACGCCTTCGTCGTCCTCACCCCCGAGTACAACCACTCGTTCCCCGCACCGCTGAAAACGCTCATCGACTGGCACAGCGCCGAATGGCAGGCCAAACCCGTCGCCTTCGTCGGCTACGGCGGCATCTCCGGCGGGCTGCGGGCCGTCGAACAGCTCCGGCAGGTCTTCGCCGAACTGCACGCCGTCACCGTCCGCGACACCGTGTCCTTCCACAACGCCGGCGCCCTCTTCGACGACGAGGGGCGCCATCTGGACCCGGAGCCCGCCGACGCGGCGGCCAAGACCCTGCTGGACCAACTGGTGTGGTGGGGCACCGCCCTGCGCGACGCCCGGAATCTCCGTCCGTACGGCGCCTGACCCGCCGTGGGCCGACAATCGCATCGAAGGCCCACGGGCGAGGAGCCCGCCGTACTCCGAGGAGACCGACGATGACAGCGCCGCCGGCATGGCTGACCGTACTGACCACGACCGACAGCGAGGACAAGGCCGACGCCCTGGCCCGGTCGGCGGTGGAGGCCAGGCTGGCGGCCTGCGCGCAGATCTCCGCCCCCGTCACCTCCGTCTACCGGTGGCGCAACGCCATCGAGACGACCGAGGAGTGGCAGGTGGTCTTCAAGACGACGGCGGAACGCTACGACGAACTGGAGGAGCACATCCAGCGGGAGCACGACTACGACACGCCGGAGATCATCGCCCTGCCGGTGGTCCGGGGCAGTGCCCGCTACCTCGGCTGGGTGACGGCGGAGACGGCCCCTCCGGCAGCCCTGTGACGGCGGCGGTCATGACCACCTCCGACCCGGGCGGTGGCCCCGGCGCCGCCGAACTGCCCTTCTTCGTGTACGGGACGCTGCTGCCGGGCGAACCCAACCACGACCTGTTCCTCCGGGGCCGCACGGCGGGGGAGCGGCCGGCCGTGCTGCCCAGGGCCCTCCTCTACGAAGGCCCCGGCTACCCGTACGCCATCGAGGGCCACGGCCGCGTCCACGGCATGCTGCTCGTCGCCGCGCCCGGGGTGTACGGGGAACTGCTCGGGCTGCTGGACCATCTGGAGGAGTACCTCGGCCCCGGCCACCCGCGCAACCTGTACGAACGGGTCGTCCGCGAGGTCGAGCTGCCGGCGCGGGGGGCGGCGGAGCCGGCGGAGCCGGGGGAGCCTCTAGCGCCCAGGGAGTCCGGGCCGGGGGAGCATCTAGCGCCCCGGGAGGCCGGGGAGTCCGCAGCGGCGGGGCAGCCCGGAGCGCCCGTGCGGGCCTGGGTCTACCTCGCCGCGACCGCCGTCACCCGCTCGCTGCGGACCGGCGGCGTCCTCATCCCCGAGGGGCGGTGGACCACCGGACGCGCGCCGGGCGGCTCCTAGGCCCTGTCGCCATACTGCCGCCGGGCTCACCCGCCGGGCGCGTGCCGGGCGACGGGTTCCGCGCTCGGGGCGGGCCCGTTCAGCGCGTCCCCGCCGCCAGCGCCTCGCTCACGCCCCGCTCCTCCGGCCCCAGGAAACGCGGGTCGGGCCGGAGCAGGGCGTCCAGCGCGGCCTTGCCCGAGGCCGCCAGCTCCCGGGCGCCGCCGTAGTACCAGGTGGCGTCCCGCGGCTCGTCGACCCCGACGCCGTACGCGTCGATCCCGGCCGACCGGCACAGGGTGACCGCCCGGTGGATGTGGAAGCCCTGGCTCACCAGCACCGCCCGGTCGACCCCGAAGATCTTCTTGGCCCGGACGCAGGAGTCCCAGGAGTCGAAACCGGCGTAGTCGCTCACGATCCGCTCGTCCGGCACCCCGCGCCCGGTGAGATAGGTGCGCATCGCGTCCGGCTCGTCGTACTCCACCCGGCTGTTGTCCCCCGTGACCAGGACGACCTTCACCTTCCCCGTGCGGTACAGCTCGGCCGCCGCGTCCAGCCGGTGCGCGAGGTACGGGGTGGGCCGGCCCTTCCACAGCCCGGCGCCGAACACCACGGCGACCTCCCGCGCCGGGGCCTCGGCCGTCGTGCCCACCCGGTCGCCGGCCTCAAGACGCATCCAGGTCGCGGGCACCAGGGCCAGCACACAGGCGGCCACCACCCCCTGCACCAGCCGCCGTTGCACCCGCCGGGTGCGCGGCAGCCGCAGGGCGAACCGCCCCGGCGCCCGCAGGCGCAACCGCTCCGGCAGCCGCAGGGCGAACCGGCCCGGCGACAGCGGGTCGTCGGGCCGTGCCGACTGCCGCCCGGCGGACCGCGGCGACAGCCGGAGCCCCTTCGGCCACCGCCCGCGCGGGGCCGGTCTCTCCCGCGCCGCCCCGTTCCCGCCGTTCTCTCCGCGCACCAGAACCCCCCTGTCGTTCCTCTGTCCGTCGCGCGTCCGCGCCACCCGCCCCCACCCCACCTGACGACCGGGATGACGCAAAGGTTCGCCGGACGCCCCGGTTTGTGGCGTCCGACACCGCCGAGGGAGCGGACCGCGCCCGCCGTACGCACACCGTCCCCGCCCCCACCGTGAGGCGGTGGAAAACGCCCGTGACCCCGCGCGCAACGGCCCGGCAACCTCCGCCCGGCACCATCGGTCCATGACGGAGCAGCCCCTCGAACAGCCCCACCGGCCGCCGGCGGCGGCGGGCGACGGCACCGCGCACCTGTCCGCCCGTGTCACCGACCGGCTCGGCCTCGCCCCCCGCATCGGCGCCGGCGGGCCCGTCCGCCGCACCCGGCACTCCGACCGCCCCGCGACGGGGCGGCGCGGAGCCGCCGCCGCCCCGTCCCTGGTCGCCGTGGCGCACGGCAGCCGCGACCCGGAGGCCCTGCGCACCGTGCTGGCCCTCCTCGACCGGGTGCGCGACCTGCGCCCCGGCCTCGACGTCCGGCTCGGCCACATCGAGCTGAACGCGCCGCTGCTCCCGGACACCCTGGACGGGCTGCGCGGGGCCGACGCCGTCCTCGTACCGCTGCTCCTGGGGCGCGGCCACCACGTCAAGCACGACCTGCCCGCGGCGACGGCAGCCGCCCCCGGCGTACGCACCCGGATCGCCGCGCCGCTGGGCCCCCACCCCCTGCTCGTCGAGGCGCTGTACGGGCGGCTCGTCGAGGCCGGCTGGGACGTCGCCGACCAGGACGGCCGCCACGCCGCCGTGGTCCTCGCCGCCGCCGGATCCCGCGACCCCGACTCCGCCCGGGACACCCGGCACACCGCCCGCGTGCTCGGCGAACGCCTCGGCGTGCCCGTCGTCCCCGCGTACGCCTCCGCCGCCACGCCCACCGTCCCGGCCGCCCTGCGCGCGCTCGCCGCCCGGGGCCGCCACCGGACCTTCGTCGCCTCGTACTTCACCGCCCCCGGCCGCTTCGCGAGCACCTGCGCCGACGCCGTACCGCACCGGGCGGCCGGCCCGCTCGGCGCCCACCCGGCGATGGCCCGCCTCGTCCTGCACCGCTACGACCGGGCGCGGTCCGCCCCCCTGGGCGGCCCGGCCTCCGCCGACGCCGTGAGCTTGCTCGCTTCCGCCTGACATCCCGGCCCGCTCACGCCCGCTGTCCGTCCAGGTCGCTACTGTCGGGACCATGGACGGCACACAGGGCGCACACGGGGCAGAACCGGCACACGGCACGCACGGCGCACGAAGCGCACCGAGCGGTACGGGCGCGAGCCCCTACGGCCCCGCCGACACCGAGCGCTTCGACACCGAGGAGGACAAGCGGCCCGGCCGCACCGCCTTCCAGCGGGACCGCGCCCGGGTCCTGCACTCCGCCGCCCTCCGCAGGCTCGCCGGGAAGACCCAGGTCGTCACCCCCGGCACCCGCTCCCACCAGTGGGACGCCAGCCCCCGCACCCGGCTCACCCACTCCCTGGAGTGCGCCCAGGTCGGCCGCGAGCTCGGCGCGGTCCTCGGCTGCGACCCCGACCTGGTGGAGACGGCCTGCCTCTCGCACGACATGGGCCACCCGCCGTTCGGCCACAACGGCGAACAGGCCCTCAACGACTTCGCCTCCGACTGCGGCGGCTTCGAGGGCAACGCCCAGTCGCTGCGCCTGCTGACCCGCCTGGAGCCCAAGCGCTTCGTCCACGACCCGCGCACCGGCGAGCTGGTCAGCGTCGGCCTCAACCTCACCCGGGCCGCCCTCGACGCCGCCACCAAATACCCCTGGCCGCGCGGCGCCCACCCCACCGACCCGCACTCGGTGAAGTTCGGGGTGTACGCCGACGACCTCCCGGTCTTCGCCTGGGCCCGCGAGGGAGCCCCCGAGGACCGCACCTGCTTCGAGGCCCAGGTCATGGACTGGTCCGACGACGTGGCCTACAGCGTCCACGACTTCGAGGACGGGCTGCACGCCGGGCACATCGACCCCAACTGCCTCTACGCCGAGCCGGAGCGCGAGGAGATCTGGGCGGTCGCCATCGGCCGCTACGTCCCCGCGGGCACCGACCCCCAGGAGCTGTCGGAGGCCCTGGACCGGCTGATCGACCAGGACTGGTGGCCGCACGGCTACGACGGCTCCGCCGTCGCCCAGGCCCGCCTGAAGGACGCCACCAGCCAGCTCATCGGCCGCTTCTGCACCGAGGCCGAGACCGCCACCCGCGCGGTGTACGGCCCCGGCCGCCTCGGCCGGTACGGCGCCGAACTGGTCGTCCCGCGCGCGGTGCGCCACGAGTGCGCGGTGCTCAAGGCGGTCGCCGACCGGTACGTCATGCAGCGCGCCGAGCAGGAGGCCATCCGCGCCGACCAGCGCGTCGTCATCGCCGAACTGGCCGCCGCCCTCACCGCCCGCGCCCCCGAAGGCCTGGAACCGCACTTCCGCGCCCTGTTCGACCAGGCGCCCGACGACCACGCCCGCAAGCGGGTCCTCGTCGACCAGATCGCCGCCCTCACCGACGCCTCCGCACGATCCCTGCACGCCGCGCTCACCGCCCGCCGCGGCTGACCGGCAGACTGGAAGGGGCCGGACATCTGACCACTGGGTGTGACCTGTCCGGGGCACACCCTCTTTCGCCATCACGCTGCGTGCGGGACGCTCGCAGCTGGGGGCGCCGCGCAGCACAGCACTGAGGAGGCATCAAGTGGTCGACGCACACCAGACGTTCGTCATCGTCGGAGCAGGACTCGCAGGGGCGAAGGCGGCCGAGACACTGCGCGCCGAAGGGTTCACCGGCCGGGTGATCCTCATCGGCGACGAGCGCGACCACCCCTACGAACGGCCGCCGCTCTCCAAGGGCTACCTGGACGGCAAGGCCGAGCGCGACAGCGTCTTCACCCACGAACGCGCCTGGTACGCGGGCGCCGACATCGAACTCCACCTCGGCCAGCCGGTCACCGCGCTCGACCGGTACGCCAGGACCGTGCAGCTCGGCGACAACACCGTCATCCACTACGACAAGCTGCTCCTGGCCACCGGCTCCGAACCGCGCCGCCTGGACGTCCCCGGCACCGACCTGGCCGGCGTCCACCACCTGCGCCGCCTCGCCCACGCCGACCGGCTGCGCAACGTGCTCGCGGCCCTCGGCCGCGACAACGGCCACCTGGTCATCGCCGGAGCCGGCTGGATCGGCCTGGAGGTCGCCGCCGCCGCCCGCGGCTACGGCGCCGAGGTCACCGTCGTCGAGGCCGAGCCCACCCCGCTGCACCAGGTCATCGGCCCCGAGCTGGGCCAGATCTTCACCGAGCTGCACAGCTCGCACGGCGTCCGCTTCCACTTCGGCGCCCGCCTCACCGAGATCACCGGCCAGGACGGCATGGTGTTCGCCGTCCGCACCGACGACGGCGAGGAGCACCCGGCCCACGACGTGCTCGCCGCGATCGGCGCCGCCCCGCGCTCCGCCCTCGCCGAGGCCGCCGGGCTGGAGATGGCCGACCGCGCCCGCGGCGGCGGCATCGCCGTGGACGCCTCCCTGCGCACCTCCGACCCGCACATCTACGCCGCCGGGGACGTCGCCGCCGCCGCCCACCCGCTGCTCGGCACCCGGCTGCGCGTCGAGCACTGGGCCAACGCCCTGAACGGCGGACCGGCCGCCGCCCGCGCCATGCTCGGCCAGGACGTGAGTTACGACCGCGTCCCGTACTTCTTCTCCGACCAGTACGACCTGGGCCTCGAATACTCCGGCTGGGCCCCGCCCGGCTCCTACGACGAGGTGATCATCCGGGGCGACGCCGGGAAGCGGGAGTTCATCGCGTTCTGGCTGAAGGACCGCCGCGTCCTCGCCGGGATGAACGTCAATGTGTGGGACGTCACCGAAACGATCCAGGAGCTCATCCGCGCACGCCGGCAGCACGACCCGGAGGCCCTCGCCGACCCGACGGTCCCGCTGGACTCCCTGCTCTGAGACGTACGGCCGGGGCACGGGCCACGCCGCCCGCACCCCGGCCGCCCGCCCTCCGGGGCCCGGGCTGTCCGAGCCCACCCGTAGACTTCACACGTGGCGGGCAGGATCAATGACGACGACGTGAAGGCGGTACGGGACGCGGTCCCGATCGACGCCGTCGTGTCCGAGTACCTCCAGCTGCGCAACGCGGGCGGCGGGAATCTCAAGGGCCTCTGCCCCTTCCACGACGAGAAGTCCCCCTCCTTCCAGGTCAGCCCCGGCAAGGGCCTGTTCCACTGCTTCGGCTGCCAGGAGGGCGGCGACACGATCGCCTTCGTGATGAAGATCGACCACCTCTCCTTCTCGGAGACGGTCGAGCGCCTCGCCGCCAAGGCGGGCATCACCCTGCGCTACGAGGAGGGCGGCTACAACCCCTCCCACCAGCGCGGCGAACGCATCCGGCTGATCGAGGCCCACCAGGCCGCCGCCGAGTTCTACGTCCGCGCGCTGGAGAGCCCCGAGGCCGAGATCGGCCGCGCGTTCCTCGCCGAGCGCGGCTTCGACCAGGACGCCGCCGCCCACTTCCGCGTCGGCTACAGCCCGGCCGGCTGGGACCACCTCACCCGCTATCTGCGCGGCAAGGGCTTCAGCGACAAGGAGCTGATCACCTCCGGCCTCTCCCAGGACGGCCGGCGCGGCCCCATCGACCGCTTCCGCGGCCGGCTCATGTGGCCCATCAGCGACACCGCGGGCGACATCGTCGGCTTCGGCGCCCGCAAGCTCCGCGACGACGACAACGGCCCGAAGTACCTGAACACCCCCGAGACCCCGATCTACAAGAAGTCCCAGGTGCTGTACGGCATCGACCTGGCCAAGAAGGACATCGCCAAGGCCAGCCGCGCCGTCGTCGTCGAGGGCTACACCGACGTCATGGCCTGCCACCTCGCCGGGGTCACCACCGCCATCGCCACCTGCGGCACCGCCTTCGGCAACGACCACATCAAGATCCTGCGCCGCCTCCTCATGGACAACGGCAGCGCCCGCGTCATCTTCACCTTCGACGGCGACGCGGCCGGCCAGAAGGCCGCCCTGCGCGCCTTCGAGGACGACCAGAAGTTCGCCGCCGAGACCTACATCGCCATCGCCCCGGACGGCATGGACCCCTGCGACCTGCGGCTCGCCAAGGGCGACGACTCCGTGCGCGACCTGGTCGAGCCGCGCACCCCGCTCTTCGAGTTCGCCCTGCGCCAGATCGTCGGCCGGTACGACCTGGAGACCCCGGCCGGCCGCGCCGCCGCCCTCGACGAGGCCGCCGCCGTCGTCGCCAAGATCAAGACGAGCAGTGTGCAGCGCGAGGTGGCCGTCCAGCTCGCCGGACTCGTCGGCATCCTCGACCAGGAGTTCGTCGTCCACCGCGTCGCCCAGCTCGCCCACTGGGCCCGCAGCAAGGGCGGCGACCACGGGGACCGCGGCGGCCGGGGCGGACCCCAGGGCCGGGGCTCGCGCGGCGGCGCCCCGCAGCAGCCCGCGCCCGCGCCCGCCCCCGGCTTCTCCGGCCCCGCGCTCAACCTCCGCAGCCCCGCCCACCGCACCGAACGCGAACTGCTCAAACTCGCCCTCCAGAAGCCCGCCCTGGTCTCCCCGGCCTTCGACGCCTACGGCGTGGACGAGTTCACCGCCCCGCCCTACGCCGCCGTGCGCCAGTGCATCGAGGAGGCCGGCGGCGCCGAACAGGGGATCGCCGACAACCGCGAGTATCTGGTCGCCGTCATGGACGCCGCCCCCGACAACACCGTCCGCAACCTCGTCACCGAGCTCGCCGTCGAGGTCTTCCACGGCCGGATCATCGACGAGACGTACGCGGGCATGCAGCTCGTCCACGTCCGGCTGCGCGCCGTGGACCGCCGCATCGACGACGTCCAGGGCAGCCTCGTCCGCCTCGGCAGCCACGTGGCCCCCCAGGACCTGGCCGCCGCGCAGAACGAGGTCTGGGTCCTCCAGCAGTACGCCCAGACCCTGCGCGCCCACGGCGCCGCCGCGCTGTGAGGCCCCACCGATCCACCGGGCCGGTAACCGCCCGGTGACGGACCGGAACCAGAAAGTCCCCGCACGCCCCTCGTGACAGTCGTGTGTCGTACCCCACACTGGGGAATGTCTGAGTCATCGGAGCACGCCGGCCCGCAGGGGAGCATCTCGGGGCCGGACCGGCCTCCACCCCCCTGTCATCCGGCAGCGATCACCTGGAGGTCGCCCCCGTGCAGACCCGGACCGTGACGACCACGACCGAGACCATCGCGGCCATCCCGGCGCAGAGCAGGTCCCTGCACCACCCGGAGACCACCGCCGGCCCGCCCGGACACGCACCCGAGGCAGTCATGGTGGAAGCCACGCACCTCCCCGACCCGCCGGAGCCGCGGAACCGGGCGGACTCCGGCGGCGCCACCTCCGACCTCTTCCGGCAGTATCTGCGCGAGATCGGCCGCATCCCGCTGCTCACCGCCGCCGAGGAGGTCGAACTCGCCCGCCGCGTCGAGGCCGGCCTCTTCGCCGAGGAACGCCTCGCGGGCACCCCGGACCTCGACTCCCGCCTCGCCGGCGACCTGGACCGGCTGGTCGTGATGGGCCGCACGGCCAAACGCCGCCTCATCGAGGCCAACCTCCGCCTCGTCGTCTCCGTCGCCAAGCGCTACGTCGGCCGCGGCCTGACCATGCTCGACCTGGTCCAGGAGGGGAACCTCGGACTGATCCGGGCCGTGGAGAAGTTCGACTACGCCCGGGGCTACAAGTTCTCCACGTACGCGACCTGGTGGATCCGCCAGGCCATGTCCCGCGCCCTGGCCGACCAGGCCCGCACCATCCGCGTCCCCGTCCACGTCGTGGAACTGATCAACCGCGTGGTGCGGGTCCAGCGCCGCCTCCTCCAGGAACGCGGCGTCGAACCGACCGCCGAGGACATCGCCGTCGACCTCGACCTGACACCCGAGCGGGTCACCGACATACTCCGCCTGGCCCAGGAGCCCGTCTCCCTGCACGCCCCCGTCGGCGAGGAGGACGACGTCTCCTTCGGCGACCTCATCGAGGACGGCGACGCCGCCTCGCCCGTCGAGTCCGCCGCCTTCCTCCTGCTGCGCGAACACCTGGAGGCGGTGCTCTCCACCCTCGGCGAGCGCGAGCGCAAGGTCGTGCAACTGCGGTACGGCCTGGAGGACGGGCGGCCCCGCACCCTGGAGGAGATCGGCCGGATCTTCGGCGTGACGCGCGAACGCATCCGCCAGATCGAGTCCAAGACCCTCAGCAGGCTGCGGGACCACGCCTTCGCCGACCAACTCCGCGGCTACCTCGACTGATCCGGACGCTCCCCAGAACCTAGTCCACCTCGGCCAGCGCCTCCGCGAACTGGGCCGCGTACAGCCGGGCGTAGGCGCCCCCGGCCGTCAACAGCTCCTCGTGCGTCCCCTGTTCGACGATCGACCCGTTCTCCATCACCAGGATCACGTCCGCGTCCCGGATCGTGGAGAGCCGGTGCGCGATCACGAACGACGTACGCCCGTGGGCGAGGCGCGCCATCGCCTTCTGGATCAGCACCTCGGTCCGGGTGTCCACCGAGCTGGTCGCCTCGTCGAGGACCAGGATCACCGGATCGGACAGGAACGCCCGAGCGATGGTGATCAGCTGCTTCTCGCCCGCGCTGACCCCGGACCCCTCGTCGTCGATCACCGAGTCGTACCCGTCGGGCAGCGTCCGGACGAACCGGTCCGCGTGCGCCGCCCGGGCCGCCTCCTCGATCTCCTCCCGGGTGACCTCGCGCGAAGCGCCGTACGCGATGTTCTCCGCGATCGTGCCGCCGAACAGCCAGGTGTCCTGGAGCACCATGCCGATGGAGGACCGCAGATCGTCCCGCGACATCTTCGCCACGTCGACGCCGTCGAGCGCGATCCGCCCACCGGTCACCTCGTAGAACCGCATCAGCAGGTTGACCAGCGTCGTCTTGCCGGCCCCGGTCGGACCGACGATCGCGACGGTCTGCCCCGGCTCCACACTCAGCGACAGATCCTCGATCAGCGGCTTCTCCGGCTCGTAGCGGAAGGCCACCTTCTCCAGCGAGACCCGGCCCTCCAACCGCTCCGGCCGCTCCCCGTGCTCCGGATCCGCGTCCTGCTCCCCGGCGTCCAGCAGCTCGAAGACCCGCTCCGCCGAAGCGATGCCCGACTGCACCAGATTGGCCATCGACGCGACCTGCGTCAACGGCATCGAGAACTGCCGCGAGTACTGGATGAACGCCTGCACATCGCCGATCGACAGCGTGCCCGAGGCGACCCGGAGCCCGCCGACCACCGCGACCAGCACATAGTTGATGTTCGAGATGAAGAACATCAGCGGCTGCATGAGCCCGCTGGCGAACTGGGCCTTGAACCCCGCCTCGTACAGCGCCTCGTTCTGCTCGGCGAAGTCCCGCGCGGACTCCTCCTGCCGGCCGAAGACCTTCACCAGGGTGTGCCCGGTGTACATCTCCTCGATGTGGGCGTTGAGCGTCCCCGTCACCCGCCACTGCTGCACGAACTGCGGCTGCGACCGCTTGCCGACCTGCGTCGCCACGACCACCGACAGCGGCACCGTCACCAGCGCGACCAGGGCCAGCAGCGGCGAGATCCAGAACATCACGACCAGCACGCCGACGATCGTCAGCAGCGAGTTGATGAGCTGCCCCAACGTCTGCTGGAGGGTCTGCGAGATGTTGTCGATGTCGTTCGTCGCCCGGCTCAGCACGTCACCGCGCTTGGCCCGGTCGAAGTACGACAGCGGCAGCCGCGCCAGCTTCGTCTGGAGGTCCTCACGCAGCTGGAACACGATCCGGTTGATGATCCGGATGGACAGCCGCGTCGCCACCAGCATCAGCAGCCCGGCCCCGACGTAGACCAGCAGGGCCACCAGCAGGACGTTCCCCACCGCGCCGAAGTCGATGCCCTCGCCCGGGGTGAAGTCCACCCCCGACAGCATGTCGGCCATCGACCCCCGGCCGTCCTCCCGCAGCCCCTCGATCGCCTGCGCCTTCGTCGTCCCCTCGGGCATCCCGCGGCCGACGACACCGCCGAAGATCAGGTCGGTCGCCATGCCGAGGATCTTCGGCCCGGCCACCGAGAGCGCGACGCTCACCGCCACCGCGCCCAGCATCAGCCACAGCGAGGCCTTCTCCCGGCCGAACCGCCTCAGCAGCCGCTTGCTCGACCCCTTGAAATCCATCGACCGGTCGGTGGGCGCGCCCCCGGCCATCATCCGTCCGCCCGGACCGGCCATTACGCGGCCTCCGCTTCCGTCAGCTGGGAGAGCACGATCTCCCGGTACGTTTCATTGCCGTCCATCAGCTCGTGATGGGTGCCGGTCCCCACGACCCGGCCCTCGTCCAGCACCAGGATCCGGTCCGCGTCGCGGATGGTCGCCACCCGCTGCGCCACGATCACCACGGTCGCCCCGGCGGTCTCCCGCCCCAGCGCGGCCCGCAGCGCGGCGTCCGTCGCGTAGTCCAGCGCGGAGAACGAGTCGTCGAACAGATAGATCTCCGGGCGCTGCACCAGCGTCCGGGCGATGGCCAGCCGCTGTCGCTGCCCGCCGGACACGTTGGTGCCGCCCTGGGCGATCGGCGCGTCGAGCCCGTGCTCCAGCGCCTCGACGAACTCCTTCGCCTGCGCCACCTCCAGCGCGTGCCACAACTCCTCGTCGGTGGCGTCCGGATTCCCGTACCGCAGGTTCGTCGCCACGGTCCCCGAGAAGAGGTACGGCTTCTGCGGCACCAGCGACACCGTCCTCGCCAGCAGCGCCGGATCCAGCGTCCGCACGTCCTCGCCGTCGACCAGCACCGCGCCGTCCGTCGCATCGAACAGCCGGGGTACGAGCCCGAGCAGCGTGGACTTCCCGCTGCCCGTCGACCCGATCACCGCGGTCGTCTCCCCGGGCCGCGCCACCAGATCCACCGCCCGCAGCACCGGCTCCTCCGCACCCGGGTAGCGGAACTCCGCGCCCCGCACCTCCAGATGCCCGTGCCGCCGCAGCTCGGTCACCGGAGCGACGGGCGGCACGACACTCGACTCGGTCCCGAGGACCTCCTCGACGCGCTCCGCGCACACCTCGGCGCGCGGCACCATCATGAACATGAACGTGGCCATCATCACGGCCATCACGATCTGCATCAGGTAGGCGAGGAACGCGGTCAGCGCACCGATCTGCATCCCGCCGCTGTCGATCCGGTGCGCGCCGAACCACACCACCGCGATCGACGACAGGTTGACCACCGTCATCACGGTCGGGAACATCAGCGCCATCAGCCGGCCGGTCGCCACCGACACATCGGTCAGCTCGGTGTTCGCCCCCCGGAAGCGCTTCTCCTCGTACCGGTCCCGGACGAAGGCGCGGATGACCCGGTTGCCGGTGATCTGCTCGCGCAGCACCCGGTTCACGCCGTCCAGCCGCTCCTGCATGGTGCGGAACAGCGGACCCATCTTCCGCACGATGAGGCCGACCGAGACACCGAGCACCGGCACGACCGCCAGCAGCACGGCGGAGAGCGGCACATCCAGGCCGAGCGCCATGATGATGCCGCCGACGCACATGATCGGGGCCGACACCATCAGGGTGAACGCCAGCAGCACCAGCATCTGGATCTGCTGGACGTCGTTGGTGGTCCGGGTGATCAGCGAGGGCGCCCCGAAGCGCCCCAGCTCACGGGCCGAGAAGGACTGCACCCGGTCGAAGACGGCGGCCCGCACGTCGCGGCCGAGGGCGGAGGCGGTCCGGGCCCCGTAGTACACGGCGCCCACGTTGCAGAGAACCTGGACGACACTGACGGCGATCATGAAACCGCCGAACTCCAGGATGTAACCGGTGTCGCCCGCGACGACACCGTTGTCGATGATGTCGGCGTTGAGGCTGGGCAGATACAGCGTGGCGCAGGTCTGGAGGAGCTGGAGGAGCACCAGCAGCACGATGGGTTTCTTGTACGGGCCCAGATGGGCCCGCAGGAGTTTTATGAGCACGCGGATCTCTCGGAATCGGCGGAAGGCAGCAGCGCCCCAGTTTCGCGTACGCCGTACTCCGCGGGCGAACCCTTTTCGCCAAGCCCAGGTCAAACCTGGAGCGCGCGCGGGAGCCCCCCGCACTCCGGAATCACGGACTCACTCCGGGTGCGCGCCGCCGAAGGCCCCGGGGTGGATCTGGTCCCGGGTCGCCGCGTACTGCTGACGCACCGCACCGCCGACCGCCAGCTCGTCCCCGGGCTCCAGCACCTGGGCCGCGGCCCCCTGCCAGGCCGGGGGAGTACGCGGATCGAGGGAGCCCTGCGAGACCCCCAGCGCCCACGCCGCCTGCCGGGCCGCGCCGATCGCCGCGTACTGGGCGGGCTGCGGCACCACGACCTGGGTGCCGAACACCGCCGGAGCCAGGGCCTGCACGGCGGGCAGCTCGGCGGCGGCGCCGAGCAGGAAGACGCGCCGCACCTCCACCCCCCGCCCCCGCAGTACGTCGAGGGCGTCGGCCAGCGAGCACAGCATCCCCTCGAACGCAGCCCGCGCCAGATGCTCCGGCTTCATCGACTCGCGCCGCAGCCCGCTCAGGGTCCCCGCGGTGTGCGGCAGCTGGGGGGTGCGCTCACCCTCCAGATACGGCAGCAGCACCAGTCCGGAGGCCCCCGGCGTCGACTTCAGCGCCAGCGCGGACAGCTCCTCCAGCCCCTCCACGCCCAGCATCTCGGCGGTCCCGCGCAGCGCGCGCACGGCGTTGGAGAGGTGGACGACCGGCAGATGCATCCCGGTGGCGTCGGCGAACGAGGTGATCATGCCGTTCTGATCGGCGAGCGCCTCGTGGTGCACGGCCATCACGGACCCGGAGGCCCCCAGCGACACCACCGCGTCGCCCACCGCGACCCCGAGCCCGAAGGCCGCGGCCATGGTCTCGCCGGTGCCCGCGGAGATCAGGAGCCCCTCGGGCGTCATCCCGGCGGAGTCGGCGGGCCCGAGGACCTCGGGCAGCGCGGCGGAGTGCCCGAGGGCGATCTCCACCAGATCGGGCCGGTAGGAGGCGGACCCGGCCGACCAGTACCCGGTGCCCGAGGCCGCGCCCCGGTCCGTGGTCCGCCGGGCGGGCCGGCCCAGCAACTGCCACACGAGCCAGTCGTGCGGCTGGAGCACCGCGGCCACCCGCTGGGCGTTCTCCGGCTCGGTCCGCGCCAGCCAGCGCAGCTTCGCCACCGGCTGCGCTGCCCCGGGCACGGCCCCGACGGCTTCCGCCCAGGCCCCCCGCCCGCCGAGCGCGTCGACGAGATCGGCCGCGGCGACCTGGGCCCGCCGGTCGTTGCCGAGCAGGGCCGGACGCACGAGGTTGCCCTGCTGGTCCAGCGGCACCAGCCCGTGCTGCTGCGCCGAGACCCCGATGGCCTGCACGCCTTCGAGCAGCCCGCCGGAGGCCGCCTCGCCGAGCGAGAGCAGCCAGGCCTGCGGATCGACCTCGGTGGCCTTGGCCTCGACCGGATGGGCGGCGTACCCCTCCCGGAGCACGGCGCCCGAGTCCGTGTCACAGACCACGATGTGTGTGTAGGCGGAAGAACTGTCCAACCCCGCGACTATGCCCATGGGGAGATTCTGCCGCACCCCGCGACTTACCGGTAACCGCCGCCGTGGGCGAGGCGCCCCGGCCCGTGACCGCGTCCGCGTGGCCCCGTCGCGTACCGGACGGGACCACGCGGACACGGCCGTGGGCCGCGGACACGGCCTCAGGTATTGGTGGTCCCCCAGTCGTCCTCGAAGCCGTTCTGGCTGCTGCGGTCCCGCAGCGACCGGACCCGCTCGGCGACGGACGCGGGCACCTTGTCCCCGACCTTGTCGCTGACCGAGTGGTACGCCTTGCCCGCGATGTCCCGCCCGCTGTGGGCGGCGCTCTCGGCGGCGTTGCGCACGGCGGGGTTCTCCGTGAACTGCCGGGCCGACTTCTTCAACTGCTCGTAACGCTCGCGCCCGGCTCGCGTGCCGAGCACGTAACCGAGGGCCACTCCGGCGATGAACGTGAGCCGGTACCGCATGGCTGCCACCCTTCCTACGCTTGGTGCGACGTGTGCAGCCCGCCTACCCGCGAGCACCCGAGATCACCCCGGGCGATACCGATTGGCGGAGCACCCCCCTGCTTGCGCTAATGTATGTGTCGCAGCGAACGCGCGCCGCCCGGCAGCCGCCAGGCAGGTAAGATTTCGCAGCGACGCAGCAATCCCCTGTAGCTCAATTGGCAGAGCAGCCGGCTGTTAACCGGCAGGTTACTGGTTCGAGTCCAGTCGGGGGAGCGCGATCCCCTGTAGCTCAATTGGCAGAGCATTCGGCTGTTAACCGGAGGGTTACTGGTTCGAGTCCAGTCGGGGGAGCGGTACGGAAGAGGACCCTTCGGGGTCCTTTTTCGCGTGCCCGGCCGACACCTCCCCGGGGGCTCCGAGGGGGCCCCGGAGTGACTCTTTCGGGTCTTCTTGATCTCCCCCGCAACCGGGCAGCACGCAGCGCCGTCCTCAAGATCAGGTGAAGTCGGCCATCCGAAGCGAGAGATCGTATGACCGGCTATGCTGCGGCAGACGGTGCGCACACTTGTACGCGCCACGCCGAAACGGGGCGGTAGCTCAGCCGGTTAGAGCAGCGGACTCATAATCCGTCGGCCGTGGGTTCGAGTCCCACCCGCCCCACCGTTGCGGTGACTGGCAGGAACGTTCCTACCAGCATCGAAGCGCCCCGACCGGTGATGACCGGGTCGGGGCGCTTCGGCGTTTCGGGCCTCCCGCGCGAGAGGTGCGCGAGCGGCGGTGCCGGAGACCCCGAACGGCCGTCACGGGCGGCAACGAACGACTCGGCTCATCGGTCCGGGGCCAGGACGCGGGACCCACCGGCCGGCATCACGTGACCGGAGATCCTCGACCGCACCCCCCGATGCCGTCCCTCGACGAAGGGGACGATCCGGCGTACCGAGGAGTTCCCCGGCAGCCGCACGGCCACACCCGGCGCGCACGGTGAGTCGTCGTCGAGGACCGACACCCTTCGGCGGCGCGCGGCGAGTGTCGGGGGAATTGCCGGACCCGGTCTCCGGGGCGCGCCGATTGCGTAGAATTTGGTTCTTCGGTAGTGCGGCTGATCATCGGGGGCGGGACCTTGGCCGGAACACCTCAGTTGCTCTTCATTCACGGCATCGGCTCGGCGCGGACCACGGACGTGGAGTTGCGGGAATGGTCCACGTCCCTGGCGAACGGTGCCCGGGCGGCGGGCCACGCCGACCTGGTCTCGGGGCTGACCAAGTCCTGGGCCGCGGAGACCCGTTTCGCCAACTACAGCGACCTCTTCTACACGGCGGGCGCCCAAGGGGCCGGCGGCGACCTGGCCGAGGAGGACTGGCCCCTGCTGCTGAGCCTCCTGGACGAGATGGCCCAAGAGCTCCAACATCAGGCGGAGTTGGCCGGCGACCTCCGGTCCACGCGGGTCATCACGAGCGCGCGCGCTCAGATCCGGGCCGCGATCGATCCGGACACGGCCCAGGCCCAAGGAGTGTTCGCGGTGGCGCGGCGGGCGGGCAACGCGCTGACGACCCTTCTCCAGCTCCCCGGCCTGCGGCAGGCGGCGCAGTGGGCCAGCGGAGTCCAGTTGCTGCCGGTCCTCTCGCAGGTGGGCCGGTACCTGGCTCGCAAGGAGCCCGACGGCACGGGGCTCGGTCTCGACGCCCGCATCCGTGAGCGCGTCCTCTCCGGTCTCGACCCCTCCCGGCCGCTGATCGTGGTCTCGCACTCGCTCGGGACGGTCGTCGCGTACGAGGCGCTGCACTCGTACGGGGGCCGCGTCCCGCTGTGGATCACTCTGGGATCGCCTCTCGCCATGGGTGCTCTGGTGCTTCAGCGGCTGGTACCTCGACCGCCGCGGACGCCGCCCGGGGTGGAGAGCTGGCTCAACTTCTGGGACCGCGACGACATCGTGGTGGCACGGCCCCGCGTGGAACGCTGGATGGAGCCCAACGCCGCGGGTGTGGTGCCGGTGACCGAACGCGCGGACACGAACGGGCTCTGGACCCACACGGCGACGAAGTACCTCGCGCACAAAGCGGTCGCGGGGCCTGTCGCCGAGATCCTGAAGAAGCTCTGACGGGCGCCGCAGTGGCCCGTCACGCGATCGTGGTCGCCTCCCAGTGCGCCGAGATGCCTCACCTCGCGAACCTGGAGTCGGCCGCCAAAGGCCTCCGCTCCGTTCTGACCGATCCGGACCTGGGCGGGGCCCAGCAGGATGACGCGGACTCGCTCCTGCTGGACCCGCAGACGCCCGAGGACGTAGTACGTGCCGTCCTCGCGGCGGCCGGCCGCGCCCGGCGGGACGGCGGAGTGCTGATCGTGGCCCTGCTCGGCCACGGGTTCACCGCCCCGCAACTGCGCTTCATGGTCCGCGGTTCCACACAGGCCTCCGCGGCATCGGCCGTGGACGTCCCCGGGCTCCTCGGGGAGGTGGCCAACGAGACCGATGGAGTCATCGCGCTCGTCGACACCTGCCACGCCGGCGCCGCCCCTCCCTCTCCCGACGTTCTGGCCAACGGGGTCAGGGCCGGGCAGCTCCGGCTCGCCGTCGTCATGGCCGCGGCGAGCGGCCAGGACGCGTACGGGATGAACCTCTCCCTCGCCCTGGCCGCGGTACTGCGGCGCGGGCTGGACGACCGGGGCCCGCACCTTCTGGTGGACGACGACTTGATGAGCACCGTCCGCGCGGAGGTGTTGCGCCAAGGCAGCGGCCAGTCCATCGGCCGCTCCGTCTTCGACCAGTCCGACTTCGCCGAAGGCCCGCTCTGGCTGGCCCACAACGCGCGCGCCTCGCACGCCACCGGTGCCGAACTCGGACCGGTGGCCGTCAGCCTGCTGAACGAGGCCACCCAGGAGTGGTCCAACAAGCCGGCCCGCTGGAGCCACCTCTCCCTGACGGCCCTCCTCGACTCCGGCGGTACCGATCAGACACCGGCCCAGAGGATCCGGGTCGAGGAGATCAAGGCCGAATTGCAGGAGTGCAAGAAGACCGTCCGCTTCCTCCGGGAGCAGCTGCCCGAGGCGATGCACACGGAGGTGCTCCGCAAGGCGGCCAGGAGGGCGGGCTTTCCCGCGTCTCTGGTCAGCGATCCCCAACTGCGCGATCTGGTCGAGTACGCGATCCTCGAAGGCAGTCCCTATGTGCGCTCCGCGCACTCCTCGCTCGGGAGGCTGGTCGCCGCACTCCTGGTCGAGTCCGGCGTCGCGGCTCCGCCGGAACTGGACCAATGGATCGCCACCCACAGGGACGTCGTGTCGTTCAAGGACTCCCACAAGGAATTCCAGCAGGCTGACCAGTCCGCCCGCACCCGTCTCGTGCTGGGCATCCCCTCCATCCCGGAGAAACAGGACAAGGGCGGTGACCGCCCGGCCGAATGGCCGAGGCAGTTGCACGCATGGGTGCTCCAGGGCGGCAAGACCCTGGGATCCAGCGAATTCGACGCCCCCAGCCGCGACGAAGCCGGAATGACCGCCGCCATCAAGGAGGCGATCGCCTGGGCCCGCGGCTGTCTTCCCGCGGGCGAACGCCCGCAGCACGTGGACGTCGCCGCCTGCGGGCGGGCACTGGCACGGTGGCACCCGGAACAGGCCCCGACCGGACTGCAGAGGCTGGGGATCGCGCACCGGGTCACGCTGCGGTGGAACAGTTCGATCGTGCGGAACAACTCCGCCGATTCGGGGGCCCTTGAGGTGAACGACCTCGCGGAGCAGGTGCTCGACGCGCTCGACGCGGGCGGCGCGGAGCTCTCCTGGCTGGGGCCGGCCGACATGGCGGACCTGGACGATCTGGTGGACCGGCTGGCCTCCGAACCCCCTCGCCCTCTGGCGCTGGAGCAGCGTCCCGCCGGGTGCGACGAAAAGCTGAGTGCCCTTGCCGCCTACGCCCCTATCCTGATCTGGCCCCAGGGAACCGACGACACCCCCGGAGAGTTCCGGGCCATTGTGGACGGGCTGTGGAACAAGATCCAGAACGAGCAGGAGTGGCATGCCGGCCGTGTGATCAAGCGCGTCGAAGGCGTGCCGGCCGGCTTGTCTGAGGTGCGCAGGGTGTGGCACGACCGCCAATGGCTCGCGTTCTGCCGATTGTTCGAAACACGCCTGAGCAGCCCCGAAGAGGAGACCGCATGACCTGGAGTCCGTACTACCGGGGCGACGGCATCGCGCGCGAGCCGGAGCTTCCACCGCCGCCGCCCTGGCGCACGCCGGGGCAGGACGTGCCCGCGACAGTGCCGTACCGGCCCGACTCCGGACTGGTCGACGCCATCAACGCGGCGCTCCTGCTGCACCGCCCCCTTCTGCTCACCGGACCGGCCGGCTCCGGAAAGTCCACGCTGATCAAACACGTCGCCCATGAAGTGGGTCTCGGACGCGAGCTCCACTGGCACATCACGTCGCGCAGCACCCTGTCCGACGCGCTGTACCGTTACGACGCTCTCGGCCGTATCCACGCGCAGAACCTGCGCAGAGCGGCGGGAAACCCGGACGCCAAGTCGATCAGGCAGAGCCGGCGACAACGCGGTGACGACATCGCGCCCTTCCTCAGGCTCGGTCCCCTGGGAACCGCCTTCGCGGCGGTCGACCGGCCACGCGCCCTGCTGATCGACGAGATCGACAAGAGCGACCTCGACCTGCCGAGCGACCTCCTGGACATCCTGGAGCGCGGACGGTTCGAGATTCCCGAACTCTCCCGCCACCACCGGAAACGCGTGTCGGTGCGGCTGCACGAGGACACCGCGACCGTGGACGTGGTGGACGGCGTCGTCTCCTGCACCCTCTTCCCCCTGATCGTCATGACCAGCAACGGCGAACGCGACTTCCCGCCGCCCTTCCGCCGGCGGTGCATCCGGTACTCGATGCCCGTACTGACGGAGGAGAGTCTCACCGGGATCGTCAACGCCCATCTGCATCCCGCCGGCGAGGAGGAAGCAGAGCTGACGACGGACGTCCGGGAGCTGATCTCCGGATTCGCCGGACGGCTGGCCAACGGGGAGCACCTGGCCGTCGACCAGCTCCTCAACGCGGTCCACCTCATCAAGCAGCCCATCCACGAACAGCAGAGGAAGGAGCTGACCGAGCTCCTGCTCCAGGGCTTGGGCCGTGACTGAACTGCCGGAGCAGCTCAAGCGGCTCGGCGCGCTCGCCGGCCGGCTCGGCATGACGGCCGAGGAACTGGCGGACGCCGTACTGCTTGCCGCGGCGGGCTACAAACGGGATGCCGCCGCATCCGTGTTACCGGAGGACGACGCCGGCCCCGAAAGCGGGCTCCCGGGGCCCCAGCACCAGGATGCCCAGGAGAAAGCCGTCCCCCCGCGCGAGCAGACGGCAACGGGCGGACATCAGGTTTCCGCCTATGGCCCGGCCGGAGGAGGCACCACACAGCCGGGCGTGCGACTGACCCTGGGGCAAGCCGCGGCACTGCCTCAGGCCCTTGCCATCGGCCGGGCGCTGCGACCGCTACGGCGTCGCTGGCAGCACGGGCACCGGACCGATCTGCACATCGACGCGACCGTCGAGGACTACGCACGCACAGGTCTGCTCGTGCCCCACCTCGTGCCGATGCCGGAACGATGGCTGGACGTCACCGTCGTTCTGGACCGGAGCAGCAGCATGGGCGTCTGGGACCCGGCGGTGGACGGACTGAACAAGATCCTGCGCTCCCTCGGCGCGCTCCGTACGCTGAACACCTGGCATCTCACCTGGAGCGGCACCGACCCGGTTCTGCGCGACCAGCGCGGCGCGCTGGTCCCCGTCGGCGAGGCCGGGCGTCGTGAGGGGCAGCCGGGCCGGCGGCTCGTGCTGGTCGTCAGCGACTGCGCCGCACCGGGGTGGCGCGGCGCAACCCTGTGGAAACACCTTCACGGTTGGAGCCGGACGACAAGTCTCGCCCTCTTCAACCCGCTCCCGCCCCGGCTTTGGCACCGGACCGGCCTGGACCTGCCGCTCACGGTCACGACAGCTCCGGAGCCAGTGGCTCCCAGCGGCAGCTGGGAGTACGCACCGGGGCCACCACGTCGCTGGCGCCGGGACAGTGGCATCCGCTCCTGGCACGCCGTCCCCGTTCTCGGTACCGACCCGGAAGAACTCCGGCGGTGGGCCCGGGCGTTGATGCGCAGCGATCCGGAAGGCTGCACGGCGGTCCTGATCCCCGACACGGGCCGGCCGCCACGACGAGCACCTCGTCGGACCCCCGCCGCACGCGCGGTCGCGCCCGCTCCCGACCCGGGCGCGAGGGCTGAGGCCTTTCTGCGGACCGCCCGGACGCCGGCCACTCGACTGGCCGTCCATGCCGCGGCCCTCGACACCTTCACGCTCCCGATCCTCCACGCGCTGCGGGAACAGGCGGTCCCCGAGGCTCGCCTGGACGATCTCGCCGAGCTCCTCACGGCCGATCTCTGCACCGTCCGGCGCAACCCGGAAGCAGATGACTTCTACACCTTCCGGCCCAAAGCCCTGGCCCACCTCCGCCAGAGCCTGACCCGCCAGACCGCATGGCGAACCCACCAGGCCCTCACCCGGCACATCGCGAGCCGCCCCTGGACACCGGACGGCCTCACCGCCGTCCTGCACACCGCCACGGGCGCCCCTCTGCCCACGGCTCTGGTTCCCTTCGCGGAGGCGGCGGACTCGGTGCTTCGGCAACTGGGCGTCGTTATTCCGACGGCATCCGAACCGCCGACGGCATCCGAACCGCCGACGGCATCCGAACCGTCGACGGCATCCGAACCGTCGGCATCCGCACCGTCGACGGCATCCGCGGAGCCGCCGTCCTCCGCTCCTTCGCCGTCCTCCGCAGCGCCTCCGTCCTCCAGTCCTGCCCCGACCGAACCGGCTCCCGATGTCGTCGACGATCTGCTGGAGCGTCTGGAGCGCGCGCTGGAGGTGCCCCCGCAGGACTGGCTGGTCAAGATCCACCTTCTGGAGTCACTCGCCGCTGACTGCGCCCGGCTCCTGGGAGAACGCCACCCCGACACGCTGGCGGTGCGCTCCGGTCTCGCGACGTCGTACGACCGGGCGGGTCGGGTCAGGGAGGCCATGGCCCTGCGCGAGTCGGTGCTGGCCCACCATGAGGAGATTCTCGGGGAGCGGCATCCGGATACGCTTTCCGCGCGTGCCAGTGTCGCTGTCTCTTTGTACGGGGTGGGCCGGGTGGAGGAGGCCATCGCCCTGGAGACGCGGGTGCTGGCCGATCGCGAGGAGGTTCTGGGGGAGCGGCATCCCGACACGCTCACCGCGCGTGCCAATCTCGCTTCCTCCTTCTACACGGCGGGCCGGGTGGAGGAGGCCATCGCCCTGGAGACACGGGTGCTCGCCGACAGCGAGGAGGTTCTCGGGGAGCGGCATCCCGATACGCTCTCCGCGCGTGCCAACCTCGCTGCCTCCTTCTACGTGGCGGGTCGGGTCGGGGAGGCCATGGACCTGCGTGAGCGGGTGCTGGCCGACTGCGAGGAGGTTCTGGGGGAGCGGCATCCGGATACGCTTTCCGCGCGTGCCAGTGTCGCTGCCTCTTTGTATGCGGTGGGTCGGGTGGAGGAGGCCATGGCCCTGTACGAGCGGGTGCTGGCCGACTGCGAGGAGGTTCTGGGGGAGCGGCATCCGGATACGCTTTCCGCGCGCGCCAGTCTTGCGACGTCCTACGGCCGGGCGGGTCGGGTAGGGGAGGCCATGGCCCTGCGCGAGGCGGTGCTGGCCGATCGTGAGGAGGTTCTGGGGGAGCGGCACCCGGATACGCTTTCCGCGCGCGCCAACCTCGCTGCCTCCTTCTACGCGGCGGGTCGGGTGGAGGACGCCATCGCCCTGGAGACGCGGGTGCTGGCCGACAGCGAGGAAGTTCTGGGGGAGCGGCATCCCGACACGTTCTCGGCGCGCGCCAGTCTTGCGACGTCCTACAGCCGGGCGGGTCGGGTAGGGGAGGCCATGGCCCTGCGTGAGCGGGTGCTGGCCGACTGCGAGGAGGTTCTCGGGGGGCGGCATCCGGATACGCTTTCCGCGCGGGTCAACCTCGCTGCCTCTTTGTATGTCGTGGGTCGGGTGGAGGAGGCCATCGCCCTGGAGACGCGGGTGCTGGCCGATCGCGAGGAGATTCTCGGAGCGCGTAACCCCGACACCCTTTCCGTGCGTTCCAATCTTGCCTTCTCGTTCCACGCCATCGGCCGGGTGGAGGAGGCCATGGCCCTGCGCGAGGCGGTGCTGGCCGATCGTGAGGAGGTTCTCGGGGGGCGGCATCCGGATACGCTTTCCGCGCGGGTCAACCTCGCTGCCTCTTTGTATGCGGTGGGTCGGCTGGAGGAGGCCGAGGCCCTGCGTGTGCAGGTGCTGGCCGACTGCGAGGAGGTTCTCGGGGAGCGGCATCCCGACACGCTCACAGCGCGTGCCAGTCTCGCAGGCTCTTTGTATGCGGTAGGCCGGGTGGAGGAGGCCATCGTCCTGGAGACGCGGGTGCTGGCCGATCGGGAGGAGGTTCTCGGGGAGCGGCATCCCGACACGCTCACAGCGCGTGCCAGCCTTGCCTTCTCGTTCCACGCGGTGGGTCGGGTGGAGGAGGCCATTGCCCTGCGCGAGCGGGTGCTGGCCGACAGCGAGGAGGTTCTCGGGGGGCGCCACCCCGATACGATCTCCGCGCGTGCCGGCCTCGCCTTCTCGTTCCACGCGGCCGGCCGTACGGAGGCGGCCATGGCCCTGTACGAGCGGGTGCTGGCCGACAGCGAGGAGGTTCTCGGGGAGCGGCATCCCGATACACTCGCCGCCCGCGCCAACCTCGCCGACTCCTACGAGCAGGCAGGCCGCATCGAAGAGGCCGCAGCCCTTCGCGGGCGTGCGTCGATCGACAGCGAGGCCGTCGGCGAGGTGCCGGCCGACAACCCGTCGGCGACGAGCGCGGCGAACGGCCCTGTGGAACCGGAGCCCGGCCCTGGAGAGCGGGCGGCCAGGGACGCGGAGCGTTCCACCTCCGCCGTCCCGGCCCGACGAAGAGGCAGAACCCGCCACGGCCAGTCCCCCTATTTCTTCCTGAGCTACGCGCACACACCAGGAGATGGCCGCTCACGGGACCCGGACTTCTCGGTCGAGCGCTTCTTCCGCGACGTGAGCGGCCATGTGCTGGCCATGACGGATCTGCCCGCCGGCGCTCCCGCCGGATTCATGGACCGGCTGATGGAGCCCGGCGCCATCTGGTCGGAGCAGCTGAGTGAAAGGCTCGCCGATTGCCGGGTCTTCGTTCCCCTGTTCTCACCGCGCTACTTCGCCAGCGAGGTGTGCGGAAGGGAATGGCACGCCTTCGAGCGGCGGGTCGACCACCACCGTGCACGGTCCCATCAGCCTGTGGACGCGATCGTGCCCGCGCTCTGGGTGCCAGTCCCTCCCGGTCAACTGCCGGACGCGGCGTCGCGTTTGCAGTTCGATCATCGACACTTCGGAGAACGCTACGTCAGCGACGGGCTCTACGGTCTGATGAAGTTCGAGGCCTACGCCCAGGAGTACGAGCGTGCGGTGTACGAACTGGCCAAACGCATCGTCATCGTCGCGGAAAACGTACGGCTGGAACCCGGCAGCCCCCTCGACCTGCGCCTGGCGCGCAATGCCTTCGAACGGTCGGACGGTGATCCGGAGGACCGCGGGCCCGTCCGGAGATCGCGGTAGCCGCACCCACGCGTCGCCGTCCGCCCGCAGGGGAGGTGGACGAGGACGGCGCCGCGGGTGCCGTCCTCGTCCGTGGGTTCAGACGACCGTCCTCAAGTGCGGTGCCGCGTGCGGGGTGTCCGTACGCGCGGCACGGGCCCCGGCCTGGGGTGCCGCGTGGGCGTTCGCGTCGATGTCGGCGTCCGTCGACTCGGAGCGGCGGTGTTCGCCCGACCCTGCCTCGGTCTCGAAGGTGCGCAGCAGATCCGCCGCGACGCTCACGGCGATGGTCGCGGGGTCCTTGCCGCCGATGCCGGACAGCCCGATGGGGGTCTTGATCCGGTCGATCGCCGCCTCGTCGTGACCCCCCTCCGTGAGAAGGCGTTTGCGGAACCGGACCCACTTGGCCGCCGACCCGATCAGCCCGATCGAGCCGAGGTGGGGTGTCCGCAGGGCGGCGTCGCAGAGAGCGGCGTCCTCGGCGTGGTCATGGGTCATGATCAGGACGTGGGTGCCCCCCGGCAGCTTTTCGAGCACCTCCTCGGGCAGCAGTGGCGTGTGGTGGACCCGCACCGCCGCCACCGCGTCCGCGAGGACGGCGAGCCGCTCCTCGGCGAGGATGTCCGAGCGGCTGTCGATCAGATGGAGGTCGAGGTCCTGCCGTGCCAGGACGCGCGCCAGCTCCATCCCGACGTGCCCGACGCCGAAGATCGCCACCGCCCGTACCACCGGGAGCGGTTCGAGCAGCACCGAGACCGTGCCGCCGCAGCACTGGACGCCGTGCCGGTTGGTCACCTTGTCGTTCAGGGCGAAGTCCAACAGCTCCGGTTCGGCCGCGGACCCGGCGATCAGCTCCCGGGCCCGGTCGATCGCGACCGCTTCGACGTTGCCGCCACCGATCGAGCCCCAGGCCCCGTTCCGCCCCACGACGAGTTTCGCGCCGGCGTTCCGGGGGGCGTGGCCGCGCACGGTCGCGACGGTCACCAGCACGCCGGGCTCCCGGCGTGCTCGCAGCCGGGCGACCGCGGCGAACCAGGTCATGTCAGGCACCGCTCAGCGCTTCCGCCTCGGCCCGCGTTCCGGCCCCGGCGGTGGACGGCTCGCCGGGGTGGCCGTCGGGGGAGGTGGCGGCGGCCGTACGGCTCGCCTCGACCGCCCAGTACACCGCCTCCGGTGTGGCGGGCGAGGCGAGTTCCACGCTCACCCCGGCGGGCCCGAACGCCGCGGCGGCCTGCCGCAGCGCCTCCCGCACCGAGAAGGCCAGCATCAGCGGAGGCTCGCCCACGGCCTTGGATCCGTAGACCGCGCCCTCCTCGGTGGCGTTCTCCAGCAGCCGTACGTGGAACTCCTGCGGCATCTCCGAGAAGCTGGGCAGCTTGTACGTGCTCGCCGCCTGGGTGAGCAGCCGGCCGCGGCCCGGCCCGTCGCCGGTGTCCCAGCGCATGTCCTCCAGCGTCAGCCAGCCCGCGCCCTGCACGAAACCGCCCTCGACCTGGCCGACGTCGATCATCGGGGAGAGGCTGTCGCCGACGTCGTGCACGATGTCCACCCGCCGCACGCGGTACGCGCCGGTGAAGCCGTCCACCTCCACCTCGGCCGCGGCGGCCCCGTAGGAGAAGTACTTGAAGGGGGAGCCCTGGAACGCCTTCGCGTCCCAGTGGAGCCCCTCCGTCCGGTAGAAGCCCGACGCCGACAACTGCACGCGTTGGAGGTACGCGGTGCGCACCAGGTCGTCCCAGGCCAGTTCCTCGTCGCTGCCGAGGGCACGGGCGACGCCCTCGACGATGCGTACGTCCGAGGCGTTCGCCCCCAGCCGGCCGCCGGCCACCCGGAGCAGCCGCTCGCGGATCTGCTCACAGGCGTTCTTGACCGCGGCGCCGTTGAGGTCGGCCCCCGCGCTGGCCGCGGTGGCGGAGGTGTTGGGCACCTTGTCGGTCCGCGTGGGGGCGAGGCGCACCTTGTGCAGCCCGATGCCCAGCGTCGTCGCCGCCACCTGGAGCATCTTGGTGTGCAGGCCCTGACCCATCTCGGTGCCACCGTGGTTGATGAGGACCGAGCCGTCCTTGTAGACCAGGACGAGTGCGCCGCCCTGGTTGAAGGCGGTGAGGTTGAACGAGATGCCGAACTTGATCCCGGTGACCGCGAGTCCCCGCTTGGTGTTCGGATGTGCCGCGTTGAACGCCGCGATCTCCCGCCGCCGGTCGGCGACGCGGCCGTCGGCGCACACCTGCTGCCAGACGGTCGAGATCCGTTCGGGGTGCGTGACCACCTGCCCGTACGGTGTCGTCCGTCCCTGCCCCGGCCGGTAGAAGTTGCGCTCCCGCAGCTCCATCGGGTCCAGGCCGAGGAGCGGCGCGCACCGGCCCATGATGTCCTCGATCACCAGCATGCCCTGCGGCCCGCCGAAGCCGCGGAAGGCGGTGTTGGAGACCTTGTTGGTCTTCGCGATCCGGCCCGCGACCCGTGCGTGGGGGATCCAGTAGGTGTTGTCGATGTGGCACAGTGCGCGGGCGACCACCGGCTCGGACAGGTCGAGGCTCCAACCGCCGTCCGCGGTCAGGGTGGCGTCCAGCGCCTGGATCCGGCCTTCGGCGTCGAAGCCGATCCGCCACTGGGCGTGGAACCCGTGGCGTTTGCCGGACATCGTCAGGTCCTGGGTGCGGTTGAGCCGGACCCGGACCGGCCGGCCGGTCAGCCGTGCGCCGAGCGCGGCGACGGCCGCGAAGCCGTGCGGCTGCATCTCCTTGCCGCCGAAGCCGCCGCCCATCCGCAGGCACTGCACGGTGACCTCGTGACTGTGCAGGCCGAGCACGTGCGCGACGATCTCCTGGGTCTCGGAGGGGTGCTGGGTGCTGCTCTGGATGAACAACTGCCCGCTCTCGTCGACCAGGGCCAGCGCCGCGTGCGTCTCCAGGTAGAAGTGCTCCTGGTCGGAGAACTGGAACTCGCCCGAGAACACGTGCGCGGAGTCGGCGAAGCCGGCGTCGACGTCCCCGGTGACCATCATGGGGCGGGCGCCGTGGAAGCTTCCGGCCGCGATCGCGTCCCCGAGGGCGATCAGGGAGGGCAGTTCGTCGAGATCGACCTCGACGGCCGCCGCCCCGAGCCGGGCCGCCTCCAGCGTCTCGCCGAGCACCCAGGCGACCGCGTGACCGTGGAACATCACCGTGTCCGGGAACAGCGGTTCGTCGTGCTTCATACCGGCGTCGTTGACCCCGGGCACGTCGGCGCCGGTCAGTACGTGGACCACACCGGGCACGGCGAGCGCGGGCCCGGTGTCCAGCCGGCTGATCCTGCCGTGGGCCTTCATGACCTGGACCGGGTAGGCGTGCAGCACGTCCTTGGTGCGATGGACCAGGTCGTCGGTGTAGAGCGCGGTGCCGGTGACGTGCCCGGCGGCACTCTCGTGCGGCATGGACACGCCGACGACCGGCTTCTCGGGGCGCTGGGAAAGCTGGCTCATGAGGTAACCGCCTCGGTGGTCTGCGCGTACAGCTTCAGCAGGCTCTGGCCGAGCATCGCGGAGCGGTACGCGGCGCTCGCGCGCTGGTCGTTCATCGGCGTGCCCTCCGCCCGCAGCACCCGCGCCGCGGCCCCGGCGGTCTCCGCCGTCCACGGCCTGCCCTCCAGGGCCTCCTCGGTGGCCAGGGCGCGGAGCGGGGTGGCGGCGACGCCGCCCAGACCGATGCGGGCCTTCCGGACGATCCCGTCCTCGACGTCGAGCGCGAAGGCGACCGCCACGCTGGAGATGTCGTCGAAGCGCCGCTTGGCGATCTTGTGGAAGGCCACGACCGGGGACAGCGGCAGCGGGACGCGTACCGCGCGGATCAGCTCGCCGGGACGGCGCACGCTCTGCCGGTAGCCGGTGAAGTACTCCGCGAGCGGCACCTGTCGCTCCCCGTCGGCGTCGGCGAGCACCACCGACGCCTCCAGCGCGAGCAGCACCGGCGGGCTGTCCCCGATGGGGGACCCGGTCCCCAGATTGCCGCCCAGCGTCGCGCCGTTGCGGATGAGCCGCGACGCGAACTGCGGGAACAGCTCCGCCAGCAGCGGAACCCTGCCGTCGAGGCGGCGTTCGATCTCGGTGAGCGTCAGCGCCGCCCCGATCTCGACGGCTCCGGGCCCGAAGCGCAGCTCCCGCAGCTCGGGCAGCCGGTCCACGGCGACCACGCAATCCGCCCTGCGAGAGCGGATGTTGACCTCGACGCCCCAGTCGGTGGAGCCGGCGACCACCACCGCGTCGGGCCGCTCGCGCAGCAACCGCAGCGTCTCGCCCAGGGTGCTCCTCCGCAGGAAGGCCCTGCCGTCACGGACGTACTCGGTGGCGACGGGAGCGGGCGGGGACTGCGCCCGCCGCTGGGCGAGCGGGTCGTCGGCGGTGGGCGCGCCGACGGCGAACGCGGCGTCGCGGATCGGACGGTACCCGGTGCAGCGGCACAGGTTTCCGCTCAACGCGTGCAGATCGAAGCCGTTCGGTCCGTGCTCGGGGTCGGCGCCGTGCCGGGGGCCGTCCTCGGTGCCGGTGCCGGTGCCGGTGCCGTCCTCGGCCGGCTCGGTGTCGGTGTGGGCGCAGCGGTCGGGCCGGTAGTACTCGGCGGCCATGCTGCAGACGAACCCCGGTGTGCAGTAACCGCATTGGGAGCCGCCGCGGACCGCCATCTCCTCCTGCACCGGGTGCAGGGCCCCCGGCGCGCCGGCCGGGCCGGCGGTGGCGAGCCCCTCGGAGGTGACCACCTCCTGTCCGTCGAGCGCCGCGGCCGGGAGCAGGCAGGCGTTGACCGCCACCCAGTCGGTGGGCTCGTTGGTCCCGGGCCGGGCGACCAGCACCGCGCAGGCGCCGCACTCGCCCTCGGCGCAGCCTTCCTTGGTGCCGGTGAGGCCGCGCTCGCGCAGGAAGTCCAGCACCGTGGTGTGGGGCGCGGCCGGAGAGATCGGTGCTTCGGCCCCGTTGACCGTGATGCGCGGCGCTGTCACGACAGGCCCTCGTTCCGGTGCGTGGTCGGTCGATTCATCATCTTCGTCAATGTCGGACAGCTCTCTTGATTCGGATCTCTTCATTCGGACGCGCCACGGGGAGGAGTGAGCGCGAACCGGCGCACGACGGCGATGCGCCGCGAAGGGCGTGACGGAACAGACGGAACAGGGGGAAGCGGTGGTGGGGCGGGAGGCCCGAAACGTGCCACGGAGGGGCACGGGAGAAGGGGGTGCGCTCAGCAGCCGTGCGCGATACGCCCCGGAACCCAGGCGGTGCACTCGGCGAGGCGACCGAGGTCGGAGTAGGTGAACATCAGCTGGTCGCCTCCTTTCGAGGACCGGGGGCCGAGGGCCGGGGGCCCGTGCACGGGATCCGTGCGCCGGGGCCGGAGGCCCGGTCGGCGTTCACGGCAAAGTAGTTGCTGCCGTCAGGGAGGTCAAGAGGCCACCGGGCGCCGAAGCCCGCGCGAGCGGCGTCGCGAGCGGCGTCCTGACCTGACCGTCGAGGCTGTGCTGTCTGCTGTCTGCCGTCTGCCGTCTGCCATGCATGCGCCTGCCGTGGATGCGCGCCTGCCCTACCCAAGCCCGCCGCGCGGTCCTGCCCCCCCGGAGTGCCGCACCCCCACACTCCGCCGGCCCCGTCCCTCGCCCCCGCCCGCCGTCCGAGCCCGCCCTCCGGCCACGCGTCTTGACGACCGTCTCGGGGCTCCCCATACTGACGGCCAAATCGATTTGGCCAAATCGATTTGGCCCTCCGTTCGGGGCCGGATCGCGGCTGATGTCCAAGCGTTCCTCGCGCCCGAAACGCCCGCATGGGAGCACCGACGTGTCCAGTCATCGCCAGCCCGCACCCGGAGCTGAACAACCACCGACGCCACAACCGGCCGTGCCCGGCACCGCGCACCCGGCCGCGCCCGGCACCCCGCCCGACGCCCCCCGCCCCCCTGTGGCCCCAGCCGTGCACCCCGTCGACGAGTCCCGCCCCCCGGGGCGGATCATCCTCTTCGGGATTCAGCACGTCCTCGTCATGGCGGCCACCCCCATCTCGGCGATCTTCCTGATGAGCGCCACCCTCCGGCTCGACGCCGGCCTGACCGTCAACCTGCTCTCCGCGGCGTTCGTGCTCTCCGGCGTCGGGTCGCTGATCCAGTCGCTGGGGCCGTGGAAGTTCGGCCCCCGGCTGCCGTTCGTGATGCTGCCCGGCGGTGCGCCGCTCATCCTGTTCATCGCCATCGCCGAGCAGCACGGTCTGCGTACCGCCACCGGCGCGGTCATTCTCACCGCGGCCTTCTACTTCGTCGTCCTGCCGGTCTTCTCCCGGCTGCTCAGGTTCTTCCCGGCCCTGGTCATCGGCACCATGATCGTCATCGTCGGGGTCAACCTGGTGAAGGTCGGTGCGGTCCTCGTCACCGGCCGGCCCGGCGAGCCGGGATTCGCCGACCCGACGAACCTCGGGCTCGGCATGGCGACCATCGGCTTCACCGTCGTCTTCTACCTGCTGTTCACCGGCATCCTGCGGCAACTCGCCGTCATGCTGGGACTGGTCGCCGGCACGGTGCTGGCCGGGCTCCTCGGCCGCATCGACCTCGGCGGCGCCACCGAAGGCGGCCTGGTGAGCGTGCCGGAGCTGATGCCGTTCGGCTCACCCCAGTTCAGCCTGATCGCCGCACTGCCGCTGATGCTCTACAGCCTGGCCTCCATGGCGGAGGCCACCGGCCAGACGGTCATCAACGCCGAGGCCGTCGGCAAGGAGATCGACACCCGCGCCGACGTCCCCAAGACCGTCCGCGGTGACGCGCTGACCTCCCTCTTCGGCGGGTTCTTCGGGCTGCCGCTGATGGTGACCAGCGGGGAGAACATCGGGATCGTCCGGGTCACCGGCGTCCGCAGCCGTTACGTCACCGCCGCCGCCGGTGCGGTCCTCATCGTCATCGGGTTCCTCGCGCCGGTGACCCGCGCGATCAGCGTCGTCCCGTCCGCGGTGGTCGGCGGCACGGCGATGGTCGTCTTCGCGGTGATCACCGTGCTCGGCGTGCAGATGCTCGGCCGCTCCGACCTCGACCGGCACACCTCCACGTTCATCTGCGCCGTCGCCCTGGCGCTCGGCCTCCTGCCGATCCTCATCCCCGGCGTGTACGCCGCCTTCCCGCCGAACGTCCGCATCCTCCTCGAAAGCGGCGTCGCCGTCGGCGCGTTCGTCGCCGCCGTACTCAACATCCTGTTCCACCACGTCAGGCCGCGCATCGCCGCCCGGCTGACCACCTCACGCACGGAAAGCGACCGATGACCCAGCTCACCCGCGAACTCCTCGACTCCTCCGGCCCGCTCCTCCTCGTCCCCGATGCCGTGCTGCTGCCGGAAGGGGTCGCCGACGACCACGCGGTCGTCGTCGCCGACGGCTCCTTCCGCGCCGTCGGCCCCGCCGGGGAACTGACGCGTACGCACCCGGGGCTCCACGCCGTACGGCTGCCCGGCCATCTCCTGATGCCCGGCTTCGTCGACGCCCACCACCATCTGACCCAGAGCTTCGGTTCCGCGCTCGCCTTCGGTGAGCCGTCGGAGATCTTCCGCAGGGTCTGGGTCCCGCTGGAAGGGGCGCTGGATGAGGAAGCGGCCTACGCCGCGGCCAAACTGGCGGCGTTGGAGGCCCTGCGCGGCGGCTTCACCACCGTCACCGACGCCGGTACGCGTGCCGATGTGGATGTCGAGGTCGTCGCGTCCGCCGCCCGTGACGCCGGAATCCGCTGCGTACTCGGTCTCGTCTGCAACGACATCACCGGCGACCCGGCGTCCACGGCCGGACCCTCCACCGCCGGACCCTCCACCGCCGGAGACTCCACCGCCGGGGAGTCGGCGAGCACGGCCGCCGCCCTCGAAAGGGCCGAGAAGCACCTCGCCCGGTACGCGGGCGATCCGCTGATCCACGCCTCCCTCGCCGTCTCCATTCCCGAAGCGGCCACCGCCCGGACCCTTCACCGCACCGCGCGCCTGGCCGCGGAAGCCGGCGCGATCGTGCAGATCCACGTCAACGAGCACCTGGCCGGCGTCGAACGCTCCCTCGTGCGGCACGGACTGCGCCCACTCGAACACCTGCACAGCATCGGTGCGCTCGGCCCCCAACTGCTGGCCGCCCACGCCACGTTGCTCACCCCGCGCGAACTGACCCTGCTCGCCGACACCGGGACCGCCGTCAGCTACAACCCGGTGGCCAGCGCCTGGAAGGGCAACGCCGTCGCCCCGGCCACCGCCATGGCCGAACGCGGCATCCGCTTCGGGCTCGGCACCGACGGCACCCGCGGCGACGGGTTCCGGCTCACCGACGCGGCCGAGTTCGCCCAGCGGATCGCCTACGGGCTGGCCACCGGGGACTCCTCGTGCGGCGCCGGCTGGACCTGGCTCGAACACGCCACCGCGGGCGGCGCCGACGCGGTCGGCCTCGGCGCCCGCACCGGTACGGTCGCCGAGGGGCTGGCCGCCGACTTCCTTCTCGTCGACCTCGCCACCCCCGAGCTGGCGCTCTCCCGGGACGTGCCGTGGGAGCTGGTGCGCCGCGGCAACCGTGACCAGATCACCGCCGTGTTCGTCGGCGGCGAGCTACGGCTGTGGCGCGGCCGGCCCACCGGCTGGGACGGCCCCGCCCTCGTGCGGCAGGCGGCCGAACTGGCCCGTGCCGCCGTCGAGAAGGCGCCCATCACCCGGGTTCACCCCACGTCCACGGCGGCCCGGCGGGGGAGCGTCGCGCGGTGAGCACGGAAGCACTCGCGGTCCTCGCCGTCACGGTGGCGGTCGCCGCGTTCGTCCAGGGCAGCAGCGGTCTCGGCTTCGCGCTGATCGTCGCGCCCGTGGCCGGGATGCTCGATCCCGGTCTGCTCCCGGTGTTCGTCCTGGCGGCCATGATCCCGCTCAACCTGTACGTCGCCTGGCGTGAGCGCGCCTCGATCGACCTGCGCGGCGCGGGCTGGATCACCGGGGCCCGGCTGGCCGCCACGCCCGCCGGGCTCGCGCTGCTCTGGTTGATCCCGGACCGCAGCATCGGCCTGTTCGTCGGGATCGCCACCGTGCTGGCCGCGGTGGTGAGCCTGGTCGCCCCCGCCTTCACCCCCGGCCGGGCGGCGTACCTCGGGGCGGGCGTGGTGACCGGGCTGACGGAGACCGCGACCGGAGTCGGCGGCCCCCCGCTCGCACTCGTCTACCAGCACCGGCCGCCCGCGGAACTGCGCTCGACCGTCGCCGCCTGCTTCCTGGTCGGCGAAGTGGCCTCGCTGGGGCTGCTGTTCGCGACGGGGGAGGGCGAGCCCGGACACCTGGGTCTCGCGGTGGCGATGCTGCCGGTGATCGCCGTCGGCGCGTGGCTGAGCCGGCTGGTGCACCACCGGCTGGACGCGCGCCGCATGCGGCTGTGCGTACTCGTCTTCGCCCTGGTCTCCGGCCTCGTCCTCATGCTGGGGCTGTGACCCGGAGCGACGAGGCACGCGGAACGATCCGCGGTTCGGGCGCCGCCGCCACCGTGGCGGCGGCGCCCTCACCGCGCAGCCGGCCGAGCAGCAGATCCACGGCGGCTGCCGCCGCGCTGTCCAGGTGGAGGTCCACGGCGGTCAGCGGCGGCTCGCAGGTCCGCGCACGCAGCCCGTCGTACCGGGTGACGACCATGACGTCGCCCGGTACGGAACGCCCGCTGTCCCGGATCGCCCGCACCGCGCCCACCGCGAACGCGTCCACCAGGGCGCAGACCGCGTCGGTCCGGGGGTGCTCAGCCAGCAGGGCGGCACAACTCTCGTACCCGGCCTGTTCGCCGCCCGCCTCCGGGGCGCTCGCCACGACGGGCTCCCAGCCGTACCGCTCGGCGACCCGCTCGTACGCGGCTCGCGCGTCGACCGAGGAGTGGCGCGAGGCGGAGCCGACGATCAGCGCGGGCCGGCGGGCGCCCTGCTCGCGCAGATGCGCGAACAGCAGCTCGGCGACCGGCCCGCCGCGCAGATCGACGTACGGCGACGTGTCGTCCGGCGACACCGGCCGCCCCAGCGACACGTACGGCAGGCCCCGCTCCCTCAACTGCGCCGCAGCGGCGTCGTTCACGTCCGGCTCGACGACGATGGCGCCGTCGATGTCGACGGAGTACAGGGCGGAACCCGACTGCACGGGCGGTACGAGCACCAGGGCGTAGCCGTGCAGCAGCGCGCTCTCCGCGGCGGCGGCGGCGATCTCCATGTAGAACCCGAGCCGCGACGGCCCGCCGGCCACCGCGAACGGCATCGAGGAGGCGAGCGCGATGGCCTTCGCCTCCCCCCGGCGCAGCCGCTGGGCCCGGAGGTTGGGCCGGTATCCGAGCTCGGCGGCGACCCGCTTGATGCGTTCCCTGGTCCGCGGATCGACCTTTCCGATCCCGTTGAGGGCGTGGGAGACCGTCGTACGCGACACCTCGGCGACCCGCGCGACATCGGCGATCGTCGGTGGCCGCGAGCCGGGACCGGAGGTGGGCATCGACGGACACTCCTTGCGGGCTGAGGACGGGGCACCCCATCTTCGCCCACCGGCCTCCCCGAGCGGCGCCCAGCAGCGGAACGGCCGACGGGCCGCCGCCCCCGACGCCCCGGACGTTCCGGCACGGGTACGAGCTGGACGCTCCGGGACTTCCGGCACCGGTACGACCTGAATGCTCCGGACGCTCCCGGACCGGCACCGGCGCCGCCACCCGCTCAAGCCTCCGGAAGCCTCGGCCCCACCACCCCCGCGATGATCGCCTCGACACACGCGAGCCGGGCCGCCGAAGCGGCCTCGCCCTGCACGATGCCGGCGGTGACGCCCCCCCCGCCGCGCTCAGGCGGTGTAGCCACCGTCGACCGCCAATGAGGTGCCGGTGATCCACTGGGCGTCCGGGCCGGCGAGGAAGGCGACGGCCTTCGCGGTGTCCGCCCCCGCGCCCAGCACCTTCGCCGCGGTCCTCAGCCGCTCCTCCTCGGCCTCGTCCGTGCCGTCCGGGTTCATGTCGGTGACGGTGGGCCCGGGGTCCACGATGTTCGCGGTGATCCCCTTGGGCGCCACGTCATGGGCCAGGCCCTTGGTGAAGCCGATCAGCGCCGACTTGCTCATGGCGTACAGCGTGACGTCCGGGACGGGCACGCGGCTGGCCCAGCAGCTGCCGATGCTGATGACGCGGCCGCCGTGCCCCAGGTGGGGGACGGCCGCCTGGGTGGCCAGGAAGACGGCGCGCACGTGGACGGCGAGCGTGCGGTCGATCTCCTCCAGCGTCACGCCCTCGATCGGCCCGTACGGGAAGACCCCGGCGTTGTTCACCAGGATGTCGAGCCCGCCGAGCTCCGCCACGGTCCGCTCCACGGACCCGACGACGGCCGCCGGGTCCGCGCTGTCGGCCCGGATGGCCACGCCCCTGCGCCCGAGGGCCTCGATCGCCGTGACGACCTCCTGGGCCCGGTCGGCCGCGTTCACGTACGTCAGGGCGACATCCGCGCCCTCCTCCGCCAGTCGTAGGGCGGTCGCGGCACCGATGCCGCGGCTTCCCCCCGTCACCAGTGCCACCTTGTCCGCAAGCTGAGGCATCTCGCTCCATCCACGCCGGGGTTGATTTCTGGGTCGAACGATCCAAAAATACTCAACAGGCAGGATGACCGGGGGTCAACCCCCCCCACGAGGAGGCAGGCATGGCCGAGAAAGGCCGACCGCGCGCGTTCGACCGGGCGGCGGCGCTGCGGCGCGCGATGGTGACGTTCTGGGAGCTCGGTTACGAGGGCACGAAGCTCACGGACCTGACCGCCGCCATGGGAATCAACTCCGCCAGCCTGTACAACACCTTCGGTTCGAAGGAGCGGTTGTACCGAGAGGCCGTCGCGCTGTACGACCGCACCGCGGGCTCGGCGACCAACCGCGCGCTGCGCGGGGCGCCGACGGCGCGGGCCGCGGTGGAGGCCATGCTGCGCGGCAACGTCGACACCTTCGCCGACCCGGAGACCCCGAGCGGCTGCATGATCGTGCTGTCGGCCACGAACTGTTCGCACCAGAACAGGAAGGTCGCCGAGCACCTGGCCGAGTGGCGGCGGACCTCGGTCGCCGAGCTGGAGAAACGGCTGGAGCGGGCCGTGGAGGAGGGGGAGTTGGAGCCCGGGACGGACGTCGCGGCGATCGCCGCCTTCTACGCGACCATCCTGCACGGGCTGTCGATAGAGGCCCGCGACGGCGTGCCCCTGGAGCGGCTCCGTTCCACCGTGGACCACGCCGTGGCCCTGTGGGACTCCTTGGTGCGGCAGCCGGCCGGGCGGGGGTGAGGGGCGCGTCCGGCCGCATCAGGGCCGGATGCCCCCTGGCGCGCCGGGCCGGGTCACCCGCGGGCGGCTGTTCCTTCGACCGCCTTGGTGTGGGCGAGGAGCGGTTCCTCGATGGCGTCCGGGTCGTCGACGCCTGCTGCCGGGTACCCCGGGATCAGGGGGTTGGTCTCTCTTCCGGGCCCCGCGGGGCCCGCCGTCACATCCCGGCGGGCCCCGCGAGCGCCCAGGACCTCAGGCGGCCGGGTGCCGGGCCGCCGTCCGTCCGTCGTCAGGTGCCGTGACGCCCGGCAGCCCGGGCGCGGACGCCGACGCGGGCAGGGCCCCGGACCGGGGGCACACGTGGAGGGCCGCCTCCTTGTGCGGCAGCCGTACCGTTCTCACCCAGGACATCCCGGCCCGCTCCATCACCCGGCGGCAGGCCAGGTTGCGTACGTCGGGTTCGGCGGCGACGCGTTCCGCCTCGGGGAAGTGCCGGAACAGGGTCCGCACCAGGTCCGAGACGAACGCCGTGCCCAGCCCGCGACCGGTCAGCGTCCGGTCGACGATCGCCAGGTGGAAACCGAGGTCGTGCCGGCTCCAGGGCTGGAACGAGGCGATGTTGGAGTGCAGCGGCCGGTAGACCTCGATGTAGGCGAACCGCTTGCCCTCGTACGTGACCTGGAACGGCCCGCCCTCCTCGCTCGCGTGCAGGCGGCGCAGCTCCTCGCTCCAGCGCTCCGGGGGCCAGTCCTGGTGCCAGGTCTCCACGAGGTACTCCTGGCCCATCCAGCGGGACAGCAGGCGTCCCTCCTCCGGAGTGCCGCTGAGCGGACGGGCGGCCCAGGGCGGGGGCAGATCCAGTCGGTCGGCGATCACGACTTTCCTCTCTCCTGAAGGTGTGCGTGCTCCCTCAAGGTGTGCGTGCTCCCTCGGCCTCCGTGCCGACCAGCCTTGATCAAGAGGAAGGACCCGTCAAGAAAACGGCCGAATCGGGTGTATAGAGGGGCCAAAAGCCGTTCGTGTAGCGCTTTCCCCGCAGATCTCCCGCCGCACGGCGTGGTGTCCGGCTTTCCGGCGCGCGGTGGCGACTGAGGAGTCCCGGGGCGGGCGGCCGGCCCCGGGGCGGGCGCGGCTAACATCCCCTGTGACCGAAACGACCGAACCGCCTGGCCGCCGCACCCCCATATTCGCCGACCTCACCCCGCTGCGGCTCTCGCCCGACTACCGGCGGCTCTGGTTCGGGAACACCGTCTCCTGGATCGGCCAGGGCATGACGTCGCTGGCGGTCTCGCTCCAGGTCTACGACATCACCGGGTCCGCGTTCTCCGTGGGACTCATCGGGTTCTGCTCACTCGTCCCGCTGGTCGTCTTCGGGCTCTACGGCGGGGCCGTCGCCGACACCTTCGACCGGCGCAGGCTCGGCCTGTTCAGCGCCGCCGGGTCGTTTCTGCTGTCCGTCGTCCTCGTGGCGGCGACGGTCGTCGGCGTCGAACGGGTCGGGCTGCTGTACGCGGTCGTCGCCCTCCAGGCCGTCTGCTTCGCCCTCAACGCACCCGCCCGCTCCTCGATGATCGCCCGGCTGCTCCCGGCCGAGCAGCTGCCCGCCGCCAACGCGCTGAACTCCATCACCACCACGACCGGCATGCTCGTCGGTCCCATGCTGGGGGGCCTGATCGTCGGCTGGTGGGGCTACCGCTCCGCGTACACCGTGGACGCCGTCTGCTTCACCGCCTCCCTGTACGCGATGTGGCGGCTGCCCTCGATGCTGCCCGACCGCAAGGAGGGGGAGACGGGCAAGCGGGCCTCCGTCCTGGACGGGCTGCGGTTCCTCGGGACCCGGCCGAACCTGCGGATGACCTTCTTCACCGACCTGTGCGCGATGGTCCTCGCCCACCCGCGCGCCCTCTTCCCGGTCGTCGCCGTCCTCTGGTACGGGGGTGACGCCCGGACCACCGGGATGCTCGTCGCCGCCCCGGCCCTCGGCGCGCTGCTCGGCGGCGTGTTCTCCGGCTGGCTCGGCCGGATCCGGCGGCACGGGCTCGCGATCCTGCTGGCCGTCGGCTCGTGGGGCGTCGCCATCGCCGTCTTCGGGCTCACCCGCAACCTCTGGCTGGGGCTGCTGTTCCTGGCACTCGCCGGCTGTGCGGACACCGTCTCCATGGTCTTCCGCAACACGATGCTCCAGGCGGCCGTGCCCGACGAGATGCGCGGCCGGCTCCAGGGCGTCTTCATCGTCGTCGTGGCGGGCGGCCCCCGCCTCGGGGACTTCCTGGCGGGCTCGGTGGCCGACCTCGCCACCCCCGCCGTCGCCGTCACCGGGGGCGGCGTCCTGTGCGTGACCGGCGTGGCCCTGCTCGCGCTGAAGTGGCGGGCCTTCGCCCGCTACGACGCCCGCGACCCGCAGCCCTAGCCGACGCCCGCGACCCGCAGCCGTTGCCGTCGCTGTTGCCCGAGCCCGAGCCCCGGTCCGAGCCCGTAACCCTGGCCGACCCGGCCGCCGGCCGCCCCCTCAGCTCACGATCGAGCGGGCGATGCCCAGGTCCACGAGATCCTGCGGGCGCAGCCGCAACTGGTCGGCGGTGGCGCCGGTCTCCGACGGCGGTCGCTTGAGGATCGCGGCGGCCGGTTCCGGGGCGATGACGGAGAAGTAGCTGTCCGCCGTGACATGGGTGTTGTCCGGCGCCGCGAGAGCCAGCGCCCCGCCCGAGCCGCCCTCGCCGATCACCAGGGTGGTCACCGGCACCCGGACCGCCGCGATCGCGGCGAACGTCTCCGCGATGGCCGCGCCCGCCCCGGCCCGTTCCGCCTCGGCGTCGTTGGCCGCGCCCGGGGTGTCGACGAGGGTGAGGACGGGGACTTTGAGCCGGTCCGCGAGCCGGATGGTCCGGGCCGCCGCGCGGTACCCGGCCGGGCGGGTCGGCGTCCCGCACTGTGCGACGTACGCCACGGGGCTGCCGTCCGCGCGCAGCCCGAAGCCGCACAGCAGCCCCGGGTCCGTCGAGCCGCACCGGTCCCCGTGGAGCGGGAGCCTGGCGGCGAAGTAGTCGGCCAGATACGCCTCCGCCCGGGGGCGCCCGGGGGCGCGGGCCGCCGCCACCGCCTCCCGCCCGGTCTCCGGGAGCCGGGCCGCCGACCGTGCGCGGGGCAGCGGTGCGGCGGGGAGCGCGTCGTGCGGGCCGAGCGCGCGCAGCCAGAGCGCCACCGTCCGGGCCAGCTCGCCGGGCGGGACGACCGCGTCCACCTGGCCCGCCGCGAACTGCCCCTCGGCGCTGTACGCGTACGGGTCCGCGTCCGCCGGCCGCACCCGGGACCCGGCGAAGCCCACCTGGGCGCCCGGCAGTGCCAGCACCACGTCGGCGCCCGCCCCCACCGTGGCCCAGCCGCCGCCGGTCGTCGGGTCGCGGACCACCGCGATCTGCGGGAGCCCGGCCGCGCGCAGCCGGGCGGAGGCCGCGGCCACCCGCTGGAGCTGGGTCAGCGCGACCATGCCCTCCTGCATCCGGCTGCCGCCGGTGGCGACGAGCGCGAGCAGGGGCAGGCGGCGGCTCAGGGCCAGTTCGTACGCGGCCGCCAGCCGGTCTCCGGTCTGCCGCCCCAACGAGCCGCCCAGGAAGCCGAATTCGAAGGCGAGGAGCACGCACGCGCGGTCGCCGACGGTCCCGGTGCCGTATACGACGGACTCCTCCTCGCCGGTCCGGGCCGCGGCCCGTTCCCGCGCCGCGTCGTACCCCGCCCAGCCGAGCGGACCGTCCGGCGGCAGGGGGCGCGACGGCGGACGGTGCTCGGTGAAGCCCGCCGCGCCGGTGAGCAGCGCGATCGTCCCCCGGGCCGTCGCCCGGGCGGGGGAGTCAGCCGGCACCGAGCGACCTCTTCATGATCTTGCCCAGGTCGTTGCGGGGCAGGGCGTCCAGGTAGCGCACGGTGCGCGGGCGCTTGTGCGGGGCCAACTGGGCCGCCACATGGTCCGCCAGCTCCTCGGCGGCGGGCGGGGAGCCGGGGTCGGCCGCGACCACCCAGGCCACGACCCGTTCGCCCAGGTCCGGGTCCTCCTCGCCGGTCACGGCCGCCTCCCGCACCCCGGGGTGGGCGAGCAGCACGTTCTCGATCTCGCCCGCGCCGATCTTGTAGCCGCCGCTCTTGATCAGGTCGGTGGCCTTGCGCCCCACGATCGCCACGTACCCGTCCTCGTCGACCGTGCCGACGTCCCCCGTGCGGAACCAGCCGTCCGCCGTGTGCGCGGCGGCGGTGGCGTCGGGCCGGTTGAGGTAGCCGGTGAACAGGTTCGGTCCCCGGACCTGGATCTCGCCGATCGCCCCGGGCTCGCCGAGCACCGTGCCGTCCTCCTCGGCCAGGCGCAGCTCCACCCCGGCGAGCGGCGGACCCACGGTGCCGGGGCGCGGTGCGCCGTCCGCCCGGATCCCCGTGTTCATCAGGGTCTCCGTCATCCCGTACCGCTCGATCACCCGCCGCCCGGTCGCCGCCGCGATGCGCTCGTGGTCGTGCACCGGGAGCGCCGCCGAGCCGGAGACCAGCAGCCGGGCCCCGGCCAGCGCCCCGGCCAGCGCGTCCCGTCCGACGCCCGCCGGGGAGCCGCCCCCGGCCGCCGGGGAGCCGTGTCCGCTTCCGTCCGCCGGGGCGTCCAGCGCCTCCGCGAGCCGGTGGTACATCGTCGGCACCCCGAACAGCATCGTGCCGCCGGAGGCCAGCTCCCGGGCCACGCCCTCCGGCGAGAACCTCCCCAGGTGGCGGACCGAGCCGCCCCGGCGCAGCGGGCCGAGGACGCCCAGGATCAGCCCGTGCACATGGAACAGCGGCAGTGCGTGGACGAGGACGTCGTCGCCGGTCCACCCCCAGGCGTCCTCCAGGGCGTCCAGGGACGCGGCGACGGCCCGGCGGGGCAGCACGGCGCCCTTGGGCGGTCCGGTGGTGCCGGAGGTGTAGACGATCAGGGCGGGGGACTCGGGGTCCTCCCCGGCCGGCGGGGCACCGACCGCCGTGTCCGGGGCGGGAGCGCCCGCCGCCCGCGCGTCCACGGTCACGCGCCGCAGCTCCGCCAGCGCGGGCGGCAGCGCGTCGTCCGCCCCCGCCAGCACGGCAGTGGGCTCACTGTCGGCCAGGATGTGCGCCAACTCGCGTTCCCCGGTACGGGGGTTGAGCGGCACGGCCGGGACTCCGGCCCGCAGCGCCGCCACCACGGCGATCACCGTCTCCGGGGTCGGGGTGGCCCAGACGGCGACCCGGCCCGCGTCCGCGATCCGGGCGGCGAGCGCGTCGGCGGCTCCGGCGAGCCGGCCGTAGGTCAGGGACAGGTCGCCGAAGCGGACGGCCTCCCGGGAGGCCGCCGGGCCGGCGGGGGACTGGAGCGCGGGAAGAAGGAGGGTCACGCCGAGAGCCTAGGGCTTCCGGCCTGTCCCCACCCGGAACCGGATGCCGATGAGGGCAGCGTCACCCCGGGTCGATTTTCGGACAGCCCGTACCGCCCTCCGCATCGCTGCACGGAGCACCCAATCGCAATTTTGACACGACCTTGACAAATTAATTTTGCGTTGCCAGGCTGCAAAAAGCCTCCCCCTAGGGAGAGTTGGAGCGCTCTCTCCAAGAAAAAAGCTGCCTGCGCCGGTGCACCGGCGCAGTCGTCGCACGCCCGCATGCCGTACGCCCCGCGCGCCGGGACCGTACGTCGCAAAGCGCGACAGCGCCTTGCCTGAGGGACCCCACGTACCGTCAGGAAGGAACGACCATGTCACCCGCACCCCCACGGTGGTCCAGATACGCCACCGCGCTCGCCGCACTGCTCGCGGCCACGCTCGCCGTCCCCGCGGCGGGACCGGCCCTCGCCGCCGACCCCGAGGACCGCGCCCCCCGCGTCGCCGCCGACATCCCGGCCGCCGACTACCAGCAGGTCCAACTCGCCCTCGGCGGAGCCGAACTGGGCGAGGCCATGTCGCTCGCCGTGCTGCCGGACCGGTCCGTGCTGCACACCGCCCGTGACGGCACGGTCCGGCTGACCGATGCCGCCGGGTCGACGAAGACCGCCGGGAAGCTCGACGTCTACACCCACGACGAGGAGGGCCTCCAGGGCATCGCCGTCGACCCCGGCTTCTCGACGAACCGCTTCGTCTACCTTTACTACTCGCCGCTCCTGGACACCCCGCCGGGCGACGCCCCCACCACCGGGACCGCCGCCGACTTCGAGGCGTGGAAGGGGCATCTGAACCTCTCCCGGTTCGTCCTCAAGGCCGACGGCACCCTCGACACCGCCAGCGAGAAGGTCGTCCTGGAAGTCGCGAGCGACCGGGGCCAGTGCTGCCACGTCGGCGGCGACATCGACTTCGACGCCGCCGGGAACCTCTACCTCACCACCGGCGACGACACCAACCCCTTCGAGTCGGCCGGCTACGCCCCCATCGACGAACGCACCGACCGCAACCCGCAGTTCGACGCCCAGCGCTCCTCCGGCAACACCAACGACCTGCGCGGCAAGCTGTTGCGGATCAAGCCCACGGCGGACGGCGGCTACACCATCCCGGCGGGCAACCTCTTCGCCCCCGGCACCGCGAAGACCCGCCCCGAGATCTACGCGATGGGCTTCCGCAACCCGTTCCGGATGTCCGTCGACAAGAAGTCCGGAGCCGTCTACATCGGCGACTACGGCCCCGACGCCGGCGGCACCGACCCGGCCCGGGGCCCCAGCGGCCAGGTCGAGTTCAACCGGGTCACCCAGCCCGGCAACTTCGGCTGGCCGTACTGCACGGGCACCAACACGCCCACGGAGACGTACGGCGAGTACACCTTCCCCGGCGGCCCGTCCGCCGGTAAGTACGACTGCGCCTCCGGACCGGCCAACAACTCCTTCCGCAACACCGGACAGGCCACACTGCCCCCGGCCCAGCCCGCCTGGATCCGGTACGCCGGTGACGCGGGCTCCCCGCCGGAGTTCGGCGGCGGCTCCGAGTCCCCGATGGCCGGGCCCGTGTACAACTTCGACGCGAACCTCGACTCGGCCGTGAAGTTCCCCGCCTCCCTCGACGGCCGCTTCTTCGCCACCGAGTACGGCCGCAAGTGGATCAAGCCGGTCGAGGTCGAGGCCGACGGATCGCCCGGGACCATCGACACCTTCCCGTGGACCGGCACCCAGGTCATGGACTCCGCGTTCGGACCCGACGGCGCGCTGTACGTCCTCGACTACGGCACCGGCGCGAACAACCAGGCCCTGTACCGCGTCGAGTACCTCGCGGGCAGCAACCGCTCCCCGGTCGCGAAGGCCGCCGCCGACCGGACCTCCGGGCCCACCCCGCTCGCGGTCTCCTTCTCCTCGGCCGGCAGCGCCGACCCCGAGGGCGGAAACCTCACCTACGCCTGGGACTTCGGCGACGGGGCCACCTCCACCGCCGCCAACCCCAGCCACACCTACACCACCGCCGGCACCTTCAACCCGACCCTGACCGTCACCGACCCCGAAGGGCTCACCGGCACCGCGAGCCTGGTCGTGACCGCGGGCAACAGCGCGCCCACCGTCACGCTCAACACCCCCGCGGACGGCTCGCTGTTCTCCTTCGGCGACTCCGTCCCCTTCACCGTGAGCGTCAGCGACCCCGAGGACGGCGCGATCGACTGCTCCAGGGTCAAGGTCACCTACCTCCTCGGCCACGACAGCCACCGCCACCAGATCACCTCGAAGAACGGCTGCTCCGGCACCATCGACGTCCCCGTCGACGGCGAGCACGACACCGCCGCCAACATCTACGGGGTCTTCGACGCCGAGTACACCGACGCGGGCGGGCTCACCACGCACAGCGACTCCGTCCTCCAGCCCCGCCACCGCCAGGGCGAGCACTTCGCCGCCCAGAACGGCGTCCAGGTCGCCCCGCACGGCCCCGCCGAGGGCGGCGCGACCGTCGGCTACACCGACAACGGCGACTGGGTCTCCTTCAAGCCGTACGTCCTGTCCAACGCCACCTCCATCACCGCACGGGTCGCCTCCGGCGGCGCGGGCGGCACCCTGGAGGTCCGGGCCGGCTCCGCCACCGGCACGCTCCTGTCCACGCTCACCGTCGCCCCGACCGGCGGCTGGGAGAACTTCGTGAACGTCACGGCGGACGTGGACAACGCCCCGCCCGGGACGACGGAGTTGTTCTTCGTCTTCAAGGGCCCGACGGGCCAGGGCAGCCTCTTCGATCTGGACGCCTTCACGTTCGGCACACAGGGAGCGCAGGTGGACCACCGATGAGACGATCCCGCGTCCGCCGCCTCGCCTGCGCCGTGGCCCTCACGCTCGGGGCGGCCTTCCTGAGCCCCGGCGTGCAGAGCGCGGCGGCAGCCGACCCCTACCAGGTCCTGGTCTTCTCCAAGACCGCCGGCTTCCGGCACGACTCCATCCCGGCCGGCATCACCGCCCTCCAACAACTCGGCGCGGCCAACGACTTCACCGTGACCGCCACCGAGGACGCGACCGCGTTCACCCCCGCGAACCTGGCCGCCTACGAAGCCGTCGTCTTCCTCTCCACCACCGGCGACGTCCTGAACGACACCCAGCAGAGCGCCCTCAAGGGGTACGTCGACGGGGGTGGCGGATTCGTCGGCGTCCACGCGGCGGCCGACACCGAGTACGACTGGCCGGAGTACGAGGACCTCGTGGGCGCCTGGTTCCGCAGCCACCCGGCGATCCAGCAGGCCCGCCTCACCACCGAGGACCACGACCACCCGGCGACCGCGCACCTCGACGACACCTGGACGCGGACCGACGAGTGGTACAACTACCGCTCCAACCCCCGCGCGGACGTCCACGTACTCCAGTCCCTGGACGAATCCAGCTACAGCGGCGGCGAGATGGGCGGCGACCACCCCATCACCTGGTGCCACGAACAGCAGGAGGGCCGCTCCTTCTACACCGGGCTCGGCCACACCATCGAGTCCTTCGCCGACCCCGACTTCCGCCGACTCCTGCTCGGCGGCGTCCAGTACGCGGCCGGAGCCGTCGAGGCGGACTGCTCCGCCGGTGATCCCGGACCGGGCCCGGGCGGCGACAGCGCGGAGGCCGAGGCGTACACCTCCTCCTCGGGCGTCCAGAGCGCCGCCCACGGACCGGCGAGCGGCGGAGCCACCCTCGGCTACATCGACCACGGCGACTGGGCGGGCTACTCCTCCCTCGACACCGCCGGGGCCACCGCCTTCACCGCCCGGGTCTCCTCGGCCGGCGCGGGCGGCACGATCGAGGTCCGCTCCGGCTCCGCCACCGGACCGCTCCTCGGCTCCGTCGACGTCGCCCCGACCGGCGGCTGGGAGACCTTCACCGAGGTCACCACCGCCCTGACCGCCGGGACGGGCCCGCTGTTCCTGCGGTTCACCGGGGGAGCCGGCGCCCTCTTCGACGTGGACCGCCTCACGCTGACCCGCACCCCGGCCGCCGAGGACGAGGGCTCGTCCAACGTGCACCTCTTCTACTACCCCTGGTACGGCACCCCCGACGGTCCGGCGGGGAGCTGGCGGCACTGGCAGCAGGGCGGCCACACGCCGCCGGACTCCATCGGCGCGGACCTGTATCCGAAGCTCGGCCCCTACGACTCCGGGGACATCGACCAAGCCGTCGACCAGCACATGAAGTGGGTCCAGCGGTCCGGCGCGGGCGTCATCGTCTACAGCTGGTGGGGGCAAGGGGGGTACGAGGACTCCCTCGCCGGCGACGTCATGGACGCCGCCGCCCGCCACGGCATCGAGGTCGCCTGGCACATCGAGCCCTACGGGGGCCGCACCGCCGAGTCCGTCGTCGACGACATCGCCTATCTGGAGGGGAAGTTCGGCGACCACCCCGCCTTCTACCGGGACGCGGCGAACGGCGACCGCAACGCCTACTACGTCTTCGAGAGCCTGAGGATCCAGGACTGGTCGGCGCTGGACGCCGTCAAGGACACCGCCATCGTCCTCGCCCAGACCACCGACACCAGCAAGGTCGACCACTTCGGCGGGATCTACACCTACGACGGCATCGCCGGGGCCACCGCCCCCGGCTGGAAGAACGCCGGCGACTACGCCAAGGCCAACGGCCTCGTCTGGGCCCCCTCGGTCGCCCCCGGCTACATCGACGACCGGGCCGTCCCCGGCAACACCACCCCCACCCTGGGCCGCGAGGACGGCGCCTCGTACGACCTGGAATGGAACAACGCCCTCAACCCCGCCATCGGCGGCGATCCCACCTGGGTCTCCGTCACCTCGTTCAACGAGTGGCACGAGGGCAGCTCCATCGAACCGGCCTCGTCCAACCCGCCCCCGGGCCACGGCTACGAGACCTTCGACGGCGCCTACGGAAAGACCGGGGAGGCCGCCGAGACGGCCTACCTCGACCGGACCGCCTACTGGGCGGACCGGTTCGAACAGCGGCTGAGGCAGCAGCGCGGGTAGCCTGCCGCACCCATGGACGAACGGCCGCGTTCCGGCGGGAACGCGGCCGTTCTCACGCCCCCGGCGAGCATCACTCCTCGCGCCGGATGGTCCGCATCCGCCCGTACGCGTACACACACCCCGCCAGCGCCAGATCGGACAGCAGCATGAAGCCGATCGCGTAACTGTCCTTGGCGCTGTAGATCGCGCCCATCACCAGCGGCGGCACGAACCCGCCGAGCCCGCCCATCGCCCCGACGATGCCCGTCACGCTGCCCACCTTCGACTGCGGCGTCACCTGCGAGACCAGGGCGAACACACTGCCGCTCGCCGTGCCCAGCCCGGCCGCCATGGCCAGCAGCGCGATCGTGCCGACCGGGTTCAGCGGCGGCTCGAAGGCCTGCACCACCGCCATCAGCGCGGCCAGCAGCAGGGCCGCCGCGGTCACCAGCGCCGGGTGCGCCCGGTCCGACAGCCAGCCGCCGATCGGCCGGAAGACCACGGTGACCAGGGCGAACCCGGCCGCCTTGGTACCTGCCTCGGTCGGGGACATCTCGTACCACGTCTTCAGATACGTCGGCAGGTACACCCCGAACGCCACGATGCCGCCGAAGCCGATCGCGTACAGCGCCGACAGCTCCCAGGTCACCCGCAGCCTCCCGGCCTCGCCGAGCCGGTGCGCCAGCGTGTCCGTGGGGATCTTCCGGCCGGGGTGGTCGCTGACCAGGACGGCCGCCAGCAGCGCGTACACCACCAGCGCCCCCGCCACCACGAGGAACGGCAGGTTGTCGCCGTGCTTCGCGATGCGCGGGGTGAAGTAACCGGACAGCGCCACCCCGCCCATGCCCATCCCGAACACGCCCAGCGCGAAGCCCCGCCTGGCGGGCGGGAACCACGCGTTGACCAGCGGAACACCGATGGCGAACGTCGTCCCGCCGAGCCCTAGCAGGAAGCCGACCGCGATCATCGCCCCGTAGGAGTTCTTCGCCGGGATCAGCAGCAGCACCGGCACGATCGTCAGCGCCGACACGAGCGGGAACATCAGCTTCGCGCCGTACTTGTCCGTCAGCGCCCCCACCGGGATCCGGCCGAGCGACCCCACGATCACCGGCACGGCCACCAGGAAGGACTGCTGGAACGAGCTGAGCCCCAGCCGGTCCTTGTAGTCCCCGGACATCGGAGCGATCAGGTTCCACGCCCAGAAGGTCAGCGCGAAGCCGACCGTCGCCAGGACGAGATTGCGGTACGCGGCCGAGGCGGGCGGGGCCCCCGCCGGGGCCGGCGGCTCGGGGGACTGCTTGACGGAGGTGTCCACACAGGCCAGTCAAGGGCGCGGGGCCCCGCACGGCCCGCCGGACTGCGCCGACCGGGGGACGGCACGCGCCCCCGGCTTCCGGCGGCTTCCCCCCGGCCGATACCGCCGCGAACTGGGACAATCGATCCATGGATCGGCTGGACAGAGAAATCCTCGGCATTCTCCAGGAGGACGCCCGGATCTCCTACCGGGACCTGGGCGCCCGTGTGGGGCTCAGCGCCAACGCGGCGGGCGACCGGGTACGCCGGATGCGCCGCGACGGGGTCATCCGGGGCTTCACCGTCATCGTCGACCCGGCCGCCGACACCCGTTCGGGCCTGGTCGTCTTCATCGATGTGAGCCTGCGCCTCGACACGACGAACGAGGAGTTCGAACGCTCGGTGCTGATGCTGCCCGGAATCACGGAGGTGGTCCACGTGACGGGCGGCCACGACTACCTCGTACGGGCCACCGCCGCCGACCCCGGCGCGCTGGACGCCCTGCTGCGCCGGCTGAAACGGGAGGCGGGCGTCGCCCACTCCAACACCCGGATCGCCCTGCGGGCCGCCCCGAAGCACTGAGCCGCCCCGGCCCCCGGGGCGGACCGGGTCAGACCGGGGCCTGCCAGGTGACCGTCGTCGGACGGCCGTCCTCGCCGCGCCCGTCGTCCGCGACCACCAGCCGCACCCCGCCCCGCCCGTCCGGCAGCCGGACCGTGGCGTCCACCTCCACCTCGATGGCCGACACCCCGGGCCTGCGGTGCGCGGCGGCCAGCGCCCCGCGCAGGGCGGCCAGCAGCTCCCGCCCCGTCTCCTCGCCCACCAGCGCGTCCACCGCCCCGACGAACCGCACCGACGGCGGGAAACCCAGCAGGGCCGCCGCGCCCCCGGTCTCCCGCAGCACCCGGCCCCGGAAGGTGCTCGGGGCCCCGGCCGGCGGCTGCTGGAGCGCGAAGATCGCGGTGCGGACCTCCTGGATGGTGGAGTCCAGCTCGTCCACGGCCCGCCCCAGCAGCTCCCCGGCCTCAACCTCCCCGCCCCGGGCCTCGACCTCCCCGCCCCCGGCCGCCGCCTCCCCGTGGCCGCCGGCCTCCGCCGAGGTCGCCCGGCGTCGGGTCGACTCCAGCATCATCTCGGTGGCGAAAAGCCGCTGGACCACCAGATCGTGCAGATCACGGGCGATCCGGTCACGATCCTCGTACACCGCGAGCTGCTCCCGGTCGGCCTGCGCGTCCGCCAGCACCAGGGCCAGGGCCGCCTGCGAGGCGAACTGGGTCGCCAGCAGCCGGTCCAGCTCCGTGTAGGGCCGCTCGCCGCGCCGCCGGGGCAGTGCGAGCGTGCCGATGAGCCGCCCGCCGCTCTGCAGGGGCAGCATCATGCTCGGCCCGAAGCGGGAGCGCACGCCGGTGGTCATCCGGGGGTCGGTCGCCGAGTCCTCGACGAAGACCGGTTCGCCGCCGAGCAGCTGCACCAGCACCGGGGAACCGGGCTCGATCACCGTGCCGACGATGCCCGCCGGATCGTCCGGCGTGGACGCGGTGACGATCTCCATCCCGCCCTCCTCCGTCGGCTGGAGGATCACCCCGGCCGACGCGCCCGCCAGCACCCGGGCCCGCTCGGCCACCGTCATCAGCGCGTCGGCCGCGTCGGTACCGGTCAGCAGGGCCGTGGTGACGGCCGCCGCTCCCGCGATCCAGCGCTCGCGCTGCCGGGCCGTCCCGTACAGCCGGGCGTTGCCGATCGCGATGCCCGCCTGGGCGGCGAGCACCCGCAGCAGGCCGTGATCCGCCTCGTCGAACGGCCCCGACGGCTTCCCGGCGACGCAGAGCTCCCCGAAGACCTCGGTGTGGACCAGGATCGGCGCCCGCAACGAGTCGCGCGCCGGGGGAGGGCCGGGCACACCGCCTTCCCGGCTCTCCCGGCTCTCCCGGCCCTCCTCGGCCAGGGCGGCCGGCCCCGCGGACGAGTCGTCGGGGAAGAGGCCGGGACGCTGCCGCTCCGCCTCCGTCATCCCGGCGGTGTACAGCGCCTCGACCCGGTCCCGGTCCGGGTCCAGCACCCCGAGCGCCCCGTGGCGGGCCCCGGTGAGAGCGGTGGAGGCGTCCACGATCTGCTGGAGGGTGGAGCCCAGCTCCAGATCGCTGCCGACGTTGAGGACCGCCTCCAGGAGCACCGGCAGCCGCCCGGCCCCGGACGGGTCCGGCCGCCCGGGCTCCGTCATCCGCGCCGTCCGCGCGGGCCGCTCCACCGCCCGGTCCGTACCGACGCGCTCACCCCGCAAGCGGGTTGAGGACCATCGGCTGGATCTTGCCGTCCAGCATCGCGCCCAGACCGAGCACCGAGCAGACGTCGGGACGCTCGGCGATGTGCACCGGCATCCCGGTCGCGTCGCGCAGCATCTGGTCGAGGCCCGGCAGCAGGGCGCTGCCGCCCACCATCATGATCCCCCGGTCCGCGAGGTCGGCCACCAGGTCCGGCGGGCAGTCGCGGAGCACCTTGCCCACCCCGTCGAGCACCGCGGTGAGCGGCGTGTGGATGGCCTGCCGTACGGCGGCGGTGTCGACCTGCACCGACCTGGCCAGGCCGGTCGCCACGTCCCGGCCGTGGATCTCGGTGAGGGCGGGGCCGGTCAGCTGGAGGCCGTTGCCGTGCAGCGCCAGCTGGAGCGGGCGCACGGACTGGCTCGGGAGCAGCAGCTCGTGGTGCTGGCGCAGATGCTGGATGATCGCCTCGTCGATCGCGTTGCCGCCCACCGGGATCCGGACGGCGGTCACGATCGAGCCGAGCGAGAGCACCGCGATCTGGGTGGTGGCGGCCCCGCACACCATGATCATGGTGGCGGTCGGCTGCTCGACCGGCAGCCCGCAGCCCACGGCCGCCGCGATCAGGGTGTCCACCAGCTCGACCCGGCGGGCGCCGAGCCCGACCAGGGTCTCCACGGTCGCGCGCTGGGCCAGCGGATCGGCCTCGTGCGGGGTGCAGGCCGCGGCCCGCAGCCGGGGCTTGCGGCGCAGCTGGCGGCGGAGCTTGTCGCCCAGCAGATGGCGCAGCATCCGCTGGGCCATCTCGATGTCGACGACGGTGCCCCCGGAGACCGGCCGGGCCACCCGGATGTACGCGGGGGTGCGCCCGGTCATCTGCTCGGCGAGCGCGCCGACGGCGATGAGGGAGCCGGTACGGGTGTTGACGGCGGCGACGCTCGGCTCGTCGACGACGAGGCCGAGCCCCTTGACGTACACCCGGGTCCTCGCGGCCCCGAGGTCGACGGCGACATGGCAACGCTGCAACTGCTCAAGGCTGACGGTCACGGCGGTTCTCCCGAGCGCGCGGATGGAGGGGGCACCGGCGGCGGCCGGTCTCTCCCGACAACTCTGGCGCTGTCCGGCCGGTCGCGCGCGTTGGGATGCGCCGTCGGGGGAGCAGGAGCTGACGGCGTCTCAGCTCAGCGGCCCGGAAGCAGCCGCTGGAACAGGCCCCAGGTGAACTCCGTGATCCGCTCCCCGCCGGTGGCCGGATCGGTGACGGCCAGCGACCACCGGGTCGGAGCGCTGCCCTCCATCGGCCGGGCCGGGGGAAAGGCGCGGGCCGCCTCGTCCACGGTGCAGGACCACGGGAGCAGCGCGTCCGGTGAGGTGAGCTCCGGTCCGGCCGCGCCGGGGGCCCGCACCAGCCACGCGTTCCACACGGCCCCGCCGGGCCCGGCCAGCACCTCGAACCGCAGGTCCGGCCAGAGCGGCACGGGCCACAGCAGCGCCTCGCACTCCAGGTCCCCGACCCGGCGCGGCAGGACCGCCTCCGGTTCACCGAGCACCGAGCGGTAGCGCCGCAGCGATCCCCGTCCCCGGGGCGCCCGGACCATGGCCTGCCAGCGGCGGTTGGCCTCCCGCATGTCGGCGATGGAGGCGCTCAGCTCGAGCCGGGCCTCCTCGACCAGGCCGGGCTGGTGGTCGGCCATCCGGCGCAGCAGGACGAGCTGGAACTGGAGGGGGCCGAAGGGGGCGGGAGCGGTCATGCCGCCCATCCTCCCGTGTGTCAGGCGTATCGGACCGGCCGTCACCGGAATCCGATCTTCCTCACAGGATCCTCACCTGTGCGGCTTCCCTGTCCGTTCCGCGCCCGCCTAACCTGCGGGCGCCATGGATTACTGCCACCCGTGCCGACGGCATCTCAACGGAGCCCTGGCCTGCGCCGGGTGCGGTACGCCCGCCGAGGCGCTGGGCCCCTTCGCCGTGCCCGCCCCGGACGTGCGCGACCCGTCGGACGGGGCCGCGCCGCCGGACGGGACGGCCGCGCCCGCCGACCCGGGAACCCCCCGGCGGGCTGCCCGGCGCGGTGCCGGAGACCCGCGCGACCTGCGTACCGGCCGTGTCCGCCCCGGCCGGCGGCGGGCCCGCGGCGGCCACCGTCGGTGCGGCCGGACCGTCCTGTTCGGCGTCCTCGGGCTGCTCCTCGCGGCGGGCGCCCTGAGCCTGGCGGAGTCGGCCAGGGAGCCCGGGCGGGACGACACCGCCGCCGACTTCGTACGCGAGTCCCCGTCCGACCCCTCCGGGCCGCCGCCGCCGTCGCGGGAGCGGCCCGCCGAGGAGCCCCGCGACCCCGTCCCGGTCGGCTCCCGGGCCGGGGCGACCACGGGCCCCGCGACGGACGCCTCGCCGGCCGGTACGCGCCGCGGGAACCCCTCGCGGTCGCCGGGCCCCGAAGCCTCGGCCACCGGCGGACCCACCGCCTCCCCGGACCCCGATGCCGCGGACCCGTCCGGCGTCCCCGACAGCCCGCCCGCCGACCCGCCGGAACCGGACGATCCGCGGGAGTCGACCACCGCGCCCGCACCCCCGCCGCCCCCGGCGGAACCGACGCCCGCCCCCACGCCGTCCCCGACCTGCACCCGCTTCCTGTGGTGGTGCGCGTAGGTACGGCGGTCAGTCGGCCTCGCCCAGCATCCGGCGCAGCAGGTCCCGCAGGAGGGCGCGCTCGGCGTCGGAGAGCCCGGCCAGCGGCTCCCGGGCGAAGTCCAGCGCGTCCCGCAGCTCACGGGCCGTGCGCCGGCCCTTCTCGGTCGCGGCGGCCAGCTTGATCCGCCGGTCGGCCGGATCGGGCCTGCGCTCGACCAGTTCCCGGGTCTCCAGCCGGTCGATGATCCCGGTGACGTTCGACGGCTCGCACTTCAGCCTGAGGGCGATCTTCCGCATCGGCAGGGGCTCCAGCGAGAGCAGCCCGAGCACCCGCGCCTGCGCCCCGGTGAGGGAGTGTTCGGCGGCGGCCCGGTCGTACTCCTCGTGGTAGCGCGCCACGACGGCGCCGATGAGCTCGACGACCTCGAGGGTCAGGGGGTCTGTGCGAGTGGCCATGGGGCACAGCGTACCGATTTACTTGACATCATGAAATATTCAGGAGCATGGTTGTTTCATGTCATGAAGCTTTTCGCGCCGTCGGGCGCGGAGGCACACCCCCTCGTATGACATTGAGGAGAACCCGAGCCCATGTCTGCCGCACTTCCCACGTCCAGCCGTGAATGGCACCTGGTCGCCCGCCCGCACGGCTGGCCCAGGGCCGAGGACTTCGCGCTGCGCGAGGCCGAGGTCGCCGCGCCGGCCGAGGGCCGCGTCCTCGTCCGCAACACCCACTTCTCGGTCGACCCGTACATGCGCGGCCGGATGAACGACGTCAAGTCCTACACCCCGCCCTTCAAGCTCGACCACCCCATGGACGGCGGCGCGGTCGGCGAGGTCATCGCCTCGAACGCCGAGGGCTTCGCCGTCGGCGACCACGTCCTGCACGGCCTCGGCTGGCGCGAGATCGCCGACGTGCCCGCGAAGCACGCCGTCAAGGTCGACCCCGGCCTCGCCCCGCTCTCCGCCTACCTCGGCGTGCTCGGCATGACCGGACTCACCGCCTACGCGGGCCTGTTCGACGTCGCCTCCTTCCAGGAGGGCGACGCGGTCTTCGTCTCCGGCGCGGCCGGCGCCGTCGGCAGCCAGGTCGGCCAGATGGCGAAGCTCAAGGGCGCCTCCCGGGTCATCGGCTCCGCCGGATCCGACGAGAAGGTCAAGCTCCTCACCGAGGAGTACGGCTTCGACGCCGCGTTCAACTACAAGAACGGGCCGGTCCGCGACCAGCTCAGGGAAGCCGCCCCCGACGGCATCGACGTCTACTTCGACAACGTCGGCGGCGAGCACCTGGAAGCCGCGATCTCCTCGTTCAACGTGCACGGCCGCGCCACCATCTGCGGCATGATCGCCCAGTACAACGCGACCGAGCCGACCCCGGGCCCGAGCAACATGGCGCTGATCATCGGCAAGCGGCTGCGCCTGACCGGCATGCTCGTCGGCGACCACGCCGACCTCCAGCCCCAGTTCGTCCGGGAGGTCGCCGGCTGGCTGGCCTCGGGCGAGCTGAAGTACCGGGAGACCACGGTCGAGGGCATCGAGAACGGCTACGACGCGTTCGTCGGACTCCTGCGCGGCGAGAACACCGGGAAGATGATCGTCTCCCTGGTCTGACCCGCTCCCCGCCGGTCGCCCTCACGCGTTAGGCTCGTCCGCAGGCCGCCGCGGTCCGTGGGCGCGAGTCGCGGCGCACCAACAGGAGGAATCCTCACACCATGACCATCCAGAAGATCGACGTCGCCTACACCGCCGTCGCCACCGCCGAGAACGGCCGCGACGGACGGGTCTCCTCCGACGACGGCCTGCTCGACGTCGTCGTCAACCCGCCCAAGGCCATGGGCGGCAGCGGTGCCGGCACCAACCCCGAGCAGCTCTTCGCGGCCGGCTACAGCGCCTGCTTCCAGGGCGCGCTGGGCGTCGTCGCCCGCCAGGAGAAGGCCGACATCTCCGGCTCGACCGTGACGGCTTCGGTCTCCATCGGCAAGACGGAGGCCGGCGGCTTCGGCCTGGAGGTCGCGATCAGCGCCTCCATCCCGAACGTCGACGCCGCCACCGCGCAGGCGCTCATCGAGAAGGCCCACCAGGTCTGCCCGTACTCGAACGCCACCCGCGGCAACATCAAGGTCGAGCTCTCGGTCGCCTGACCGGTCAGCGCTCGCGCGCGAGGGCCGCACCCCACCCGGGGTGCGGCCCTCGCCGTTCCCCGGCACGCCAGTACCCTGGCGCCCATGAGTGATCTCGGGGCGGGCTTCGGCTACTTGATGAAGGGGCAACGCTGGGTTGCCCACCACGGACGCTGGTTCGGATTCGGGCTCCTGCCCGGGCTCGTCACCCTCGTCATCTACGCCGGAGCGCTGGTCGGACTCGGCTACGGGGCCGACGACCTCGTCGGCTGGGCGACCCCGTTCGCCGACGACTGGTCCTCGCCCTGGCAGGGCATCCTGCGCACCGGGCTGACCGCACTCGTCTTCGTCTTCGGCCTGTTCCTCGCGGTCATCACCTTCACCGCCGTCACCCTCCTGGTCGGCCAGCCCTTCTACGAGTCGCTCTCCGAGGAGGTCGACCGCAGCGAGGGCGGCGACGTCCCCGAGTCCGGACTGCCGCTCTGGCGCGAACTGTGGATCTCCGCCCGCGACTCCGTGCGCATCCTGCTGCGCGTCGCCCTGTACGGGATCATCCTCTTCGCCTGCGGTTTCATCCCCGTCGTCGGGCAGACCGTGGTCCCCGCGATCGGCTTCTGCGTCTCCGGCTACTTCCTGGCCGAGGAGCTGACCGCCGTCGCCCTCCAGCGCCGCGGCATGGTCCTGAGGGACCGCCTCGTCCTGCTGCGCGGCCGCCGGATGCTGGTGCTCGGCTTCGGCGTCCCGCTGACCCTGGCCTTCCTCGTCCCGTTCGTCGCGGTGTTCCTGATGCCGGGAGCCGTCGCCGGGGCCACCCTCCTCGCCCGCGACCTGGTGGACCCGGACGCGGCCCCGGACCCGGGCCCCGGGCCCTCCGCCGCCGACAGCGGCGGCGCACCGGCCCCCCGGGCGTGGTCCGCGTGACCGAACTGCTGGCGGTCGCCGCCATCACCGTCCTCGCGGTCGTCTCCCCGGGCGCCGACTTCGCCATGGTCGTGCGCAACAGCTATCTGTACGGGCGCACCACCGGCGTCCTCGCGGCCACCGGCGTCGCCGCGGGCGTCCTGGTCCACGTCACGTACACGATGCTCGGCGTCGGGCTGCTCATCGCCTCCTCCACCGCCCTGTTCACCGCGGTCAAGCTGGCCGGAGCCGCCTATCTGATCTCCATCGGGATCCGCACCTTCCTGGCCCGCGCCGACCTCGACGTCGACCTGACGGACCGGCCGGGGCTCTCCCCGTTCGGGGCCCTGCGCAGCGGCTTCCTGACCAACGCCCTCAACCCGAAGACGACCCTGTTCGTCGTCGCGACCTTCACCCAGGTCGTCGGGCCCGGCACCGCCCTGTGGCAGCAGGCGGGCTACGGCCTGTTCATGTCCGCCGCCCACCTCGGCTGGTTCGCCCTGGTCGCTTTGTTCTTCTCGCACTCCAGGCTGCGCGGGGCGATGCTGCGCCGCCAGAAGGCGCTCAACCGGTCGATCGGCTCGGTCCTGGTCGGCCTCGGCGTCACCCTGGGCCTGGCCCGCTGAGCGGAGCGCGCGGCAGGCGGCCTCAGCGCACCGAGAACGCGTACTCGGTGCGCGAGAGGAACTCCTCGCCCGGCCGGAGCACGGTGGAGGGGAACCCCGGCCGGTTCGGCGAGTCCGGGAAGTGCTGGGTCTCCAGCGCGATCCCGGCGCACGGCCCGAACGGCCGCCCGTCGAAGTGGTCGGCGGTGTAGAGCTGGAGCCCCGGCTCGGTGGTCCGCACGGTCAGCAGCCGCCCGGACCAGGCGTCGTACAGCTCGGCGGCGACCGGACCGAACGGCTCCGCCCCCGCCGTGCCCTGAGCCAGCACGAAGTTCTGGTCGTGGCCCGCGCCCACCGTCCGCATCGCCCGGAAGTCGAACCGGGTCCCGGCCACCGGCAGCAGCTCGCCCGTCGGCACCGACACCGCGTCCACCGGCGTGACCTGCCCCGCCGCGATCCGCAACTGCTGCCCGAGCGCGCTCCCGCTGCCGGCGCCCGCCAGGTTCCAGTAGAGATGGCTCGTCGGGTTCAGCACGGTCGGGGCGTCGGTCACCGCCCGGTAGGCGAGTCGCAGCGCCCCGCCCGGCCCCAGCGTGTACGTCACCGAGAAGTCGAGCCGCCCCGGATACCCCTCGTCCCCGTCCGCCGAGACCAGGGACAGCCGCACCCCGCCCGGGACCGCCTCCGCGTCCCACACCCGCTTGTCGAAGCCCCTGGCCCCGCCGTGCAGATGCGTACCGCCCTCGTTGGCCGTCAGGCGGTGCGTGCGCCCGTCCAGGACGAACGAGGCGCCCCCGATCCGGTTCGCGTACCGCCCGACCACCGCGCCGAAGTAGGGGGCCGGGAACTCCTCGTAACCCGCCACGTCCGGCAGCCCGAGCGCCACGGGAGCGGACGAGCCGTCCCGCCCGGGCGCCTCCACCGACTGCACGATCGCGCCGTAGGTCAGGACCCGCACCCGGACCCCGTCCCGCTCCAGCGTCCACCGGCCGACCGGCGACCCGTCCGCGAGAGCGCCGAAGTCTTCCGTGTACGTGGCCGTGTCCGTGCTGGTCGTCATGGTCACCGACCCTACGCGGGCGGCCGCTCGGCCGTGATGGTGCGGTAGGCGATCTCCGCGAGCCGGGCCTGGCCGTCGCGGCTCGGGTGGAACCAGTCCCACTTGCTGAGCTGCGTCCCGGTGAAGCGGAAGTCGAACACCGCCCCGCCGTCGTACCGGCAGTACCGGTCCTTCGCGCACACCTCCCGCAGCACCCCGTTGTACGCCACCACCCGCTCCCGCACCGCGTCCCGCCGTGCCACGGCGGCCGGACCCAGGTCGTCGGCGTCGGCGAGCATGGACTGACAGATCCCGAGGTCCCAGATCTTCTTGCCCAGCTCGTTCACCCGCCCCGTCGACCAGAGCCGCTTCAGGTCCGGCACGCTGGAGACGTACACCTGGGCCTTCGGGGCGCCGGCCCGCAACTGCCGCATCGACGCCTCGAACGACGCCCGGAAGTCCGCGACCGGCGTCATCAGCCGCACCGAGTCCCGGCACGCGTCGTTCGCGCCCGTCATCACGGTCACCAGCTCCGGCCGCTCCTTCGCCGCCAGCGCCATCTGCTCGGGCAACTGCACCATCCGGGAGCCCGACACCGCGTGGTTCCAGCTGCGCTCCGCCGCCCCGGACGGGCCGAGCAGCCGGACCGCGAGACTGCGCACCGCGTCGTCCGAACCGGTCGCCCACGACACCTCGGGACAGTCGGCCAGCACCGAGCACGCGTCGAAGCCCCGGGTGATCGAGTCCCCGACCGCCGCGACCGACCCGGGCCGGGGGTTCCAGTCCGGAGTGGGGGAGGGGGACGGCGAGGCACTGCGCGAGGCGGCCGGCGCGTTCTGCGACACGCCGCCCTCCGAGCCGCCCCCGGAGCATCCGGCCAGCGCGACGGCGCCGACGAACGAGAGAGCCGTCAGCGCGGCGGCGGCGGTGCGCATCCGTGGGCGTGTCACACGCTCCGGCATCAGTCGGATCCCCTCCGGTCAACCAGTGGCCTATGCCCCTGGACATGCCCCCGGCAACCACACGATCCCCAGGTCGGGGCTGTGCGCGCCCTGCCGGGTGAAACCCGGCGAATCAGAGGCCCGAGACCGACGGTACGTCACACGGACGGCCCCGGCGCACGGTAGCTTTTCCCCGTCGAAGCAGTGGCGTCCCGCCCGCCCGCGCACCACGGGCGGCTCCGGTACATTACGTCACGTCACATACTGTCCCTTTTCAGGAGATTAGCTCCCGATGCTGTTTACTGATGACAACCTCGGGCTCTGGCCGGAAAGAGGCGGTACGGACGCGAGGCCGCTGGGGAAGGCGTACCTCGTCCCACATGGGAGGTTCCGGTGACGACACGTGGAGTCCTGTACGTTCACTCCGCACCGCGCGCGCTGTGCCCACATGTCGAGTGGGCAGTGGCGGGCGTCCTCGGTGTGCGGGTGCAGCTGGACTGGATCAGACAGCCGGCCGCCCCCGGCACCTGGCGGTCCGAATTCTCCTGGAAGGGCCGCGCCGGCACCGCCTCGCAGCTCGCCTCCGCCCTGCGCGGCTGGGACCTGCTGCGCTTCGAGGTGACCGCCGAGCCGTGCCCCACCGCCGAGGGCGAGCGCTACAGCTCCACCCCCGGCCTTGGCATCTTCCACGCCGTCACCGGCATGCACGGCGACATCCTGATCCCCGAGGACCGGCTGCGGGCCGCGCTGGCCCGTTCGGTGCGCGGCGAGAGCGACCTGGAGGCCGAGATCGCCTCGCTGCTCGGCAAGCCGTGGGACGACGAGCTGGAGTCCTTCCGGCACGCGGGCGAGGGCGCGCCGGTGCGCTGGCTGCACCAGGTCGTCTAGCTGCCGGCGAGCAGATCGAGCCCCTCCGGCGATCGAGGCGCGGGGTCCGGGGCGGAGCCCCGAAGAACGACGAAGCCCGCCTCCCGGGTCCCGGGAAGCGGGCTTCACCGCGTCAAGGCAAGGTCACACGGAGCGGAACGCCAGCACCACGTTGTGGCCGCCGAACCCGAACGAGTTGTTGATCGCCGCGATCGGACCCTCCGGCAGCACCCGCGGCTCACCGCGCACGATGTCCGCGTCGATCGCCTCGTCGAGCTCGTCGATGTTGATGGTCGGCGGAGCGATCCGGTGGTGCAGCGCGAGCACGGTCGCGACCGTCTCGATGCCGCCGGCGCCACCCAGCAGGTGACCCGTCATCGACTTCGTCGCGGAGATCGCGACATGGTCGAGGTCGTCGCCCAGCACCTTGCGCAGCGCCTTGATCTCCGCGAGGTCGCCCTGCGGCGTCGACGTGGCGTGCGCGTTGAGGTGGACCACCTCGGACGGCTTGAGGTCGCTGGAGTCCAGCAGGTTCTGCATCGCGGCGGCGATGCCCCGCCCCGAGGGCTCGGGCTGCGCGATGTGGTGGGCGTCGGCCGACAGACCCTGGCCCAGCACCTCGCAGTAGACCCGCGCGCCCCGCTTGGCCGCGTGCTCGGCGGACTCCAGGACGACGACGCCCGCACCCTCGCCGAGGACGAAGCCGTCCCGGCCGGTGTCGTACGGGCGCGAGGCCGTCTCCGGCTCCTCGTTGTTCTTGGACATCGCCATCATGTTGGCGAACGCGGCGATCGGCAGCGGGTGGATCGCCGCCTCGGTGCCACCGGCGACGACCACGTCGGCCCGGCCGGTACGGATCATCTCCACGGCGTACCCGATGGCCTCGGCGCCCGAGGCGCAGGCGGAGACGGGCGTGTGGACACCGGCCTGGGCGTTGACCTCCAGGCCGACGTTGGCCGCGGGGCCGTTGGGCATGAGCATGGGAACGGTGTGCGGGGAGACGCGGCGTACGCCCTTCTCCTTCAGCACGTCGTACTGGTCGAGCAGGGTGGTCACACCGCCGATGCCGGAGGCGATGACCGAGCCCAGGCGCTCGGGGGCGACGCTCTCGTCCTCGCCGGCCTTCGCGGTGAAGCCCGCGTCCGCCCAGGCCTCGCGGGCCGCGATCAGCGCGAACTGCGCCGAGCGGTCCAGCTTGCGGGCCAGCGGGCGGGGGAGCACGTCGCCCGGGTCGACGGCCGCGAGGGCGGCGATCCGGACGGGCAGTTCGGCGAAGCGCTCGCCTTCGAGAGGCTTGACGCCGGACCGGCCGGCCATCAGACCTTCCCAGGTCGATGCGGAGTCGCCACCCAGCGGAGTGGTTGCGCCGATACCGGTGACGACCACGGTGCGATTGGTCGAGTTCACTGGAAAATCTTCTCCACGTGTAGAGGGTCGTGAATCAGCGGCGCCACCGCCGGGTGGCGACACAGCCGGGCTGGGATCAGCCCTGGTGCTTCAGGATGTAGTCGGCGGCGTCGCCGACCGTCTTGAGGTTCTTGACGTCCTCGTCGGGGATCTTGACGTCGAAGCGCTCCTCGGCGGCGACGACGACCTCGACCATGGACAGCGAGTCGACGTCCAGGTCGTCGGTGAAGGACTTGTCCAGCTGGACGTCCTCCTCCGGGATGCCGGCGATCTCGTTGACGATCTCGGCGAGACCCTTGACGATCTCTTCCTGCGTGGCGGCCATCTTGGCGCTCCTTCGGTGGGTTTCTTCGGTGTTCGTGCGTACGGACCCAAAGGTCCGGTGTGCCTAGGGGAGGGTAACGACCGTCGCGGCGTAGACGAGACCCGCCCCGAAGCCGATGACGAGCGCGGTGTCGCCGCTCTTCGCCTGACCGGTCGCCAGGAGCCGCTCCATCGCGAGCGGGATCGAGGCGGCGGACGTGTTGCCGGTGGACTCGACGTCACGGGCGACCGTGACGTGCTCCGGCAGCTTCAGGGTCTTCACCATCGAGTCGATGATCCGCATGTTGGCCTGGTGCGGAATGAAGACGTCCAGGTCCTCCGGGGCGATCCCGGCCGCGTCCAGCGCCTGCTGGGCGACCTTCGCCATCTCGAAGACGGCCCAGCGGAAGACCGCCTGGCCCTCCTGCGTGATGGCCGGGAACTTGACCTCGCCCTTCGAGTCGAGCGGCAGCTTGGAGACGTCGCCGATGTGGAGGTCGTTCCAAGCCACCGTCTGCTTGATGGTCTCGGACTTGTCGCCCTCGGAGCCCCACACGGTCGGGCCGATGGCCGGCTCCTGGGAGGGGCCGACGATGACCGCGCCCGCGCCGTCACCGAACAGGAAGGCCGTCGCGCGGTCCTCCAGGTCGGTCAGGTCGCTGAGCCGCTCCACGCCGATCACGAGGACGTACTCCGCCGAGCCCTCGACGACCATGCCCTTGGCGAGGGTGAGGCCGTAACCGAAGCCCGCGCAGCCGGCCGAGATGTCGAAGGCGGCGGGCTTGCCCGCGCCGATCCGGTGGGCGATCTCGGTCGCGACGGCCGGGGTCTGCTTGAAGTGCGAGACGGTCGAGACGACGACCGCGCCGATCTGCTCGGGGTCGATGCCCGCGTCGGCGATGGCCTTGCCGGACGCCTCGATCGACATCGCGGCCACGGTCTCCTCGTCGGAGGCCCAGTGGCGGGTGACGATGCCGGAGCGGGAGCGGATCCACTCGTCGGACGAGTCGATCGTCTCGAGGATCACCTCGTTCGGCACCACCCGGGTCGGGCGGTAGCCGCCGACCCCGATGATCCGTGCGTACGGGGCGCCCTTGCTGGGCTTGATCTTCGACATGCTCGCTCCTTAGGCGCCTGCGTGCTCGGAGATGAGCGCGCGGGCCGCGTCGAGGTCGTCGGGGGTCTTGAGCGCGAGCGTCCGCACACCGGGCAGCGCGCGCTTGGCGAGTCCGGTCAGCGTGCCGCCGGGGCTCAGCTCGACGAGCGCGGTGACGCCCAGTGACTGGAAGGTCTCCATGCACAGGTCCCAGCGGACCGGGTTGGCGACCTGCCCGACCAGCCGGGCGATGACCTCGGTGCCGGTGGCCACGGTGTGGCCGTCGGCGTTGGAAACGTAGCGCACGGTCGGGTCGGAGACCGTGAGATCGCCGACCGCCGCGCGCAGCTTCTCCACGGCCGGGGCCATGTGGTGCGTGTGGAAGGCGCCGGCCACCTTCAGCGCGACGACGCGGCGCACGCCCTCGGGCTTGTCGGCCTCCAGGGCGGCGATCTGGGCGGCGGTGCCCGCGGCGACGATCTGGCCGCCGCCGTTGACGTTGGCCGGGGTCAGCCCGAGCTTCTCCAGGTGCGGGACCGTCACGTCGGGGTCGCCGCCGAGGAGGGCCGCCATGCCGGTCTCGGTGGCCGCGGCGGCCTCGGCCATGCCGAGCCCCCGGGTGCGCACGAAGCGCAGCGCGGCCTCGTCGTCGATGACGCCCGCGAGCGCGGCGGCGGTGATCTCACCGACGCTGTGGCCCGCGACGACGTCGGGCGACGGGGCGTCCAGGGCGGCTGCCGAGAGCAGCCCGGCGGCGACCAGGAGCGGCTGGGCCACGGCGGTGTCGCGGATCTCGTCCGCGTCGGCTTTCGTGCCGTAGTGGGCAAGGTCGAGCCCGATGGCGTCGGACCAGGCGGCGACGCGGTCGGCGGCACCGGGGAGGTCGAGCCAGGGAGTCAGGAAGCCGGGCGTCTGAGCGCCTTGGCCGGGAGCGACGAGTACGAGCACCCTCACACTCTCTCTTGTGAACGGCTCCGCACGCCCGTGGGGACAGGGACGAAGAACCGTCGGGGTAATTGTCGGGGTCAAACAAAAGTCTAGGACTGGGGATCCGCTGCGGCCAAGCGCCCCAGGATCAGGGCGATCCGCAGCGTGAACGCGGAGCGCACATCGGAAGGGGACCATCCGGTGACGTCGGTCACACGTCGTAGCCGGTAGCGCACGGTGTTGGGGTGCACGAAAAGCATCCGGGCGGCGCCTTCGAGACTGCTCGCCTGTTCGAGATAGACGCTGAGTGTTTCCAGCAGCGCCGAACCGGCCTCTTCCAGCGGTCTGTAGATCTCCTCCACCAGTTGGTCCCGCGCGGCCGGGTCTCCGGCCATCGCCCGCTCCGGGAGGAGATCGTCCGCCAGGACCGGCCGGGGCGCGTCCTGCCACGCCGAGCAGGCCTTCAGCCCGGCGGCGGCGGCCTGTGCGGACCGGGTCGCGGCCAGCAGGTCCGGCACCACGGGGCCCGCGACGACCGGCCCGGCGGCGTACGGCCCGATCAGCCCCTTCGCGACCTGGAGCGGGTTGTCGCTGCCGCCGGCGATCACGACGAGGCGGTTGCCCAGGACCCCGGTGAGGACCTGGAGCTTGGCGTGCCGGGCGGCGCGCCGGATCGCCTCCACGGTCAGCTCGCTGTCCCCGTCGGGCGCGGTGCCGAGGATCACGCACACGTGCTCGGGCGAGTTCCAGCCCAGCGCGGCGGCCCGGGACACCGCCCCCTCGTCGGCCTCCCCGGAGAGCACCGCGTTGACCACGAGGGACTCCAGCCGGGCGTCCCAGGCGCCCCGGGCCTCGGCGGCCTGGGCGTAGACCTGGGCGGTGGCGAAGGCGATCTCGCGCGCGTAGACGAGGAGCGCCTCGCGCAGCACCGACTCGTCGCCGGGGGCGGCCACCTCGTCGATCGCGGCCTCCATGACCTCGATCGTGGTGCGCACCATCTCCACGGTCTGCCGCAGGGTGATGGCCCGGGTCAGTTCGCGCGGCGCGGTGCCGAACACATCGGTCGAAATGGCCTGCGGGGTCTCGGGATGCCGGAACCACTCGGTGAACGCGGCGATACCGGCCTGGGCGACCAGGCCGATCCAGGACCGGTTCTCCGGAGGCATCGCCCGGTACCACGGCAGCGATTCGTCCATGCGGGCAATCGCGTTCGCGGCCAGCCGGCCGGAGGACTGCTCCAGCCGTTTCAGGGTCGCGGCGTGCAGGTGGGCGTCGTGGGCGGGGGGCAGCTCAGGATCGGGTCGGGGCACGAGGACAAGACTGCCTTATCGGGCCGGGGGATCGGAGGGCCGGGGCGACGGTGCCCCGTACCCGCGGGTAGGCGGACGCCCGGCGCGGCCGTCCCGCTCCCGCGTCCGCACACCCGACGCCCGGTCCGCTCCCGCCCGGAGCCGTACGGCAGTTCCCCGGGCTACCGTGGCCGGGTGATTTCCGTACACCGGTCCGACGACCGCTACCGGGGCGGGGACGAGGCCGCCGGGATCGTCACCCGGCACGCCCTCTCCTTCGGCCCCCACTACGACCCGGACAACCTCCGCTTCGGCCCGATCCTGGCCTGCAACGAGGAACACCTCGCCCCCGGCGCCGGGTTCGAGGAGCACCCGCACAGCCATACGGAGATCGTCACCTGGGTCGTCGAGGGCGAGCTGACCCACCGCGACTCGGCCGGCCACTCCACCGTCGTCCGCGCCGGCGACGTGGCCCACCTGAGCGCCGCCTCCGGGGTCCGCCACGTCGAACGCAACGACGGCACGGCCCCGTTGACCTTCCTCCAGATGTGGCTGGCCCCCCTGGAGCCGGGCGGCGCCCCCTCGTACACGGTCGTCCCCGGCATCGCCGACTCCACCCCGTACGCCCTGCCCGGCGCGGGCGCGATGCTCCACGTCCGCCGTCCGGCCGAGGGCGAGCGCACGGCGGTCCCGGACGCGGCGCGCGGTTACCTGCACGTGGTCCGGGGGAGAGTCACGCTCGGCGGCGAGGAACTGGGCCCCGGCGACGCCGCCCGGATCACCGGGGCGGAGGGGCTGGAGGCGGTCGCGCTGGCGGGCCCGGCGGAGCTGCTGGTGTGGGAGCTGGCGGGCTGAGGCGCTAGAGGCCGCGGGCCCGCCAGAGGTCGCGGAGCAGGGCGATCTCGGCCATGTGGTGGATGAGTTCGAGGTTGGCGTTGGCCAGCACGCCGATGTACGGGTCGTCGGGGTCGGAGCCGTACGGATACCGCGAGAGGCCGACCGTGTCGAGCTGCTCGTCGGTGAGCGTGGCGATGCTCGCCCGGTGCCGGTCGATCGTCTCCCAGAAGCGCTCCAGCGCCAGGGCGGCGGAGGGCGTGAAGTCGACCAGGAGGTGCGGGTCTTGCCGCCGCTCGCCGAAGGTCCACTCCCACCGGCCCGCGAAGTCGGAGTGCAGGTGGCCCAGGCGCCACGCGATGGTGGTGATCGGCACGACGTCGGGCTCGGGCTCACCGGTGAACGCGAGGACCTCCTCGACGCGTTCGGCGCTCACGCTCCAGTCCTCGGCGATCTTCGCGACGGACATCCCGTCCGCGGCCTGCCGCGCGACCTCCGCGTACTCGCTCGCCGGGATCTGGGGCGCCCCCTTGTCGATGACCCACGCGCCCGGCCCGTACGCCCGGGGCGTCACCGCCTCCTCCCGACGCCGGACCGACCAGCTCCCGGGGGCCGGTTCCCACAGGTACTCCTCGTCCCCGAGGCCCTTCAGCCGGACCTGGGCCATCTCCCGCGCCTGGTCGAACTGCTCGATCAGCATGCTCAGCCGGTCGGTCCGCCGATGATCCTGGCCGTTCATACGTGGCTCCCTCTCCGTCGCGCCGGGCGGTCCCTGACGCACGGGGGAAGGTAACGGCTCACCTCGCGGGGCGCGACCGAATTCCGCGGCGGTCGCCGACGGCGGGCCGTGTCCCGACCGGTGGCGTTCCGGCCGTGTGCGCCCTGGCGGTGATCGCCCTTCCACCGGCCCTCGTCGGCCGCGCCGCGCTCCGGGAACGGACGGGCCCCGCACCGCCGCGTGCGGGCTCGACCGCGCGCACGGCGGTTGACCCGGCGGCGCGCGGCGGGGCCGGTCCGTCTCACGGCAACGCGCGGGTGAGCCACACCACTTCGCCGTTCTCCTCCGTGGAGACGCGGTCCCGCTCGAACGCGAGCTTCTCCAGGACGCGCAACGACGCGGTGTTCCAGGTGGCGACGGTCGACCAGAGCCTCTTCCGCCCGGTCGCGGCGGCGGCTTCGAGCACCGCGCCGGCCGCCTCGGTGGCATAGCCGTGGCCGTGGGCGCGCCGGAACAGCTCGTACGCGATCTCGGGCTCCTCCAGGGTGGTGCGGCCGATGATCAGCCCGGCGTACCCGATGAAGTCGCCCTCCTCGCGGCGCTCGATGGGCAGCAGGGCGATCCCCGTGGTCTCCGTCGCGGCGAGCAGCTCCCCGATGGACGTCCGGATGCGCTCGACCGGGGGCTTCCCCTTGCCGCGTTCGGCGAGCAGGTCGCTGAAGGCGGCGGCGTCCGATCCGGCCCACGGCCGCAGGACCAGCCGCTCGGTCTCCAGGTGGCAGGGCATGGTCGCGTAGGTGGGCATGGGCCCACTCTGCCACCGTCCCGACCGGTCATCCGGGGCCGGGAACGTCCTTGCGCGCGCGGCCGGCCACCACGGCGACCAGCAGCGTCGGTACGAGCAGGAGCGAGAAGGCGATCGCGTAACCGCCGAGCCTGCTCGTCCCGGCGGCCAGCCCGGCGTTGAGCACGGCGGTGGCGAACGCCAGGACGACGACCTGACCGAGGTTCATGTTGGTCTGCATCGCGCTGGTGGTGTGGCCCAGCCGGTCCGGCGAGCTGTGCGAGAGCGACAGCACCGTGACGCACGGATCGAGCATCCCCATCCCGATCGCCGCCAGCGGCATGGCCGCCATGGCCAGCAGCGGGGACACCCCGGCGAAGCTGCCCGCCACGGCGAAGGCGACGGACACCGCCATGATCAGGCCGCCGACCGTGACGAGCCGGTGCCGGGCGACGTCCTGGAGCAGCTTGCCCTGCGCCCACGACGCGACCGCCCACAGCACGGCGGAGGCCGTGAAGGCCACGCCGACCGTCACCGCCGCCACCCGCCGCTCGGTGATCAGCATCAGCGGCACCAGCGCCTCGACGGTGAAGTACGTACCGGAGGTCAGCCCGCGCAGCAGCACGGCGGTGGGCAGCCCCCGGGCACTGCGCCAGGTGCCCTCGGGCAGCAGGCGGGGCGCGAAGACCACCAGGAGGGCGACGCCGACGGCCACGAACAGCAGATGGCGCGCGTCCCATCCGGAGACGCCGTACTGGCCGAGCGCCGCGCCCAGGCTGAGCATCCCCGCGACCAGCAGCGGCGGCCGGGAGGCGCGTTCCCCGGCGGGCGGGGTCCGGTCACTCTCCGCGGAGGGGGCCTTCCGCAACACCGCGACCAGGGCGACAGCGGGCAGCGCGGTCAGCACGGCCAGGCCGTAGAAGACCGTCCGCCAGGACCACACCTCGGCGACCACGCCGGCGACCGGCGGCCCGACCAGCGAGGGGATGATCCAACTCGCGCTCATCATGGCGAGCATCCGGGGCCGCAGGTACTCCGGATACGACTGGCCGATGGCGGTCGTCACCGAGACCGCCACCATCCCGGCCGCCAGACCGTCGACGAAGCGGCCGGCCACCAGCTGCCAGACGGAGACACTGGACGCCGACACCAGCAGCGTCACCACGGAGAGGACCATGCCCAGCGCCAGCGGACGCCGGGCGCCGGAGCGGTCAGCCCAGTGCCCGCCCAGCACGCCGCCGAGCAGGCTGGCCGCCACGAACCCGCCCGCCACCAAGGGGAACAGGGACACCCCGTCGAGATCCTCGGCCGCCGTCGGCAGCGTCGGCACCACGGCCAGCGCGGCGAAGCCGGTCAGGAACATCACCGTGGCGAAGGTGAGCGTCGCCGCCGCGTACTGACGGGAGAAGATCCCCGGCGGTGGCTCGCCCGTGTCACCGGGCAGAGGTCGGAGGGCCTGTTCGGCAGTCATCGATGTCCCGTTGACGTGGCTCGCCACCCCGAGGCTTGGTCTGGACCACCCGGAGCCAGCGAGAAGCTATGCCGGCGGCCGGCCGGCGGGCAATCGCTTTTCGCCGGCGTGGCACGTCCCGCGTCGGCGGCGTCGCCCGCGGCGCGCACCTGGTCCACCGTCGGCGGCGCACGGATTCGGGCAGCGCGCGACCGCCCGGGTCGGCGCGCGGGCTGCCCGGATCAGCGTCACCGGGGCGGGATGTTCGCCAACTGCCCCAACGGATCCCGGCCCGAGCCGCCACCCGGCGGTGGGGACGGCAACGGGAAGACCGTCGGCGCCGGGGGTCCGACACCGCCGGAGAAGGGCGGCAGCCGGTTCAGGACAGCTCGGCCAGAACCGCGTCCGTGAACGGCGTCCACGCCTCCGCCGCCCACGGGCCGAAGGCCCGGTCCGTCAGCGCGACGCAGGCGACGCCCGCGACCGGGTCGATCCAGAGGAACGTGCCCGACTGGCCGAAGTGGCCGAACGTCGCGGGGGAGGACGTGTTCCCCGTCCAGTGCGGGGACTTGGCGTCGCGGATCTCGAAGCCGAGGCCCCAGTCGTTCGGGCTCTGGTGGCCGTAGCCCGGCAGGACGCCCTTGAGGCCCGGGTGGACGACCGTCTGGGCCTCCAGGACCGTACGCGGGTCGAGGAGGCGGGGGGCCTGGACCTCGGCGGCGAAGCGGACCAGGTCGGCGACGGTGGAGACGCCGTCGCGGGCGGGAGAGCCGTCCAGCGTGGTCGAGGTCATGGCCAGCGGCTCCAGGACGGCCTGGCGCAGATACTCCGCGAACGGGATGCCGGACGCCTTCGCGATGTGGTCGCCCAGCACCTCGAAGCCCGCGTTGGAGTACAGGCGGCGGTTGCCGGGCGGGGCCGTCACCCGGTGCTCGTCGAAGGCCAGGCCGCTGGTGTGGGCGAGGAGGTGGCGCACCGTGGAGCCCTCGGGCCCGGCCGGCTCGTCCAGTTCGACCGCCCCCTCCTCGTACGCCACCAGCGCCGCGTAGGCCGCGAGGGGCTTGGTGACCGAGGCGAGGGGGAAGCGGTGGTCGGCCGGCCCGTGCGTGCCGAGGACCGTGCCGTCCGCCCGGACGACGGCCGCCGCCGCCGTGGTGACCGGCCAGGTGTCGATGATGCGCAGGCTCTCCATGTCCCCGAGCCTAACCGGCGCCGTCAGGTGCGCGGCGGGGTCCCTTCGCTAGGCGTACAGGAGGCGTGCGGGACACGCACCCCGGAGGCCACCGGAGCCGACCGGCCAGGCCCCGCCTCGGCGGCCGGAGGGACACGGGACCGGAGTGGACACGGATTCGATCGCGACCCCGGGGGCACGCTGAACTCCAGGGCCCGTGGGGAGGGGGGAAGAACCCCTCGTCCCGCAACGACTGCCCTTCTTCGACGCCCCCACGGCGGGCGTGGTCGGTGGAGATCGGAGGTGGCGACGTGCTCGATCAAGGAAGTCGACCAGGAGAGGCCGCTGCGGCCTCGGGGCTGTGGATGGCCGTCATGGGCGGGATTCTCCTGCTGGTCGTGGGGGTGGTCGCGGCCCTTGCGGGAATGCGGCCAGGCTTCTGGATCATCCTGGCCGGTGTGATCTGCGTCGTGGGCGCAGGTGCTGCTCTGCGCTTTCGGAAGACGTAGACATCGTCGGACACCACCGTTCGGGTGCGAAAGAGCCGGTGGCCCGCTCACGCGGCCAGCGGTGCCAGTGGTGCCAGCCGGGTCCCCAGGGCCATGATCCGCATCGCCCGCTCCGACGCGTCCGCCAGGAACTCACCGCTCCGGCCGATCGCCTCCACCAGCGTCATCGGCGCGGGCAGGATCGCGCTGTACGCGTCCACGCCCACCGCCCGCACGTCCTGCGCGCCCGGCCCGATCGTCCCGGCCAGCACCAGGACCGGCACCCCGGAGGCGTGCGCCCGCCGGGCGACCTCCGCCGGGATCTTCCCCCGTACGGTCTGGTGGTCCAGCGCCCCCTCGGCCGTGATCACGAAGTCGGCGCGGGCCAGGCGGGCGTCCAGGTCCAGGCCGTCGAGGAGGACGTCGTACCGGGGGAGGAGCCGGGCCCCCACGGCGGCCAGCCCCGCCCCGAGGCCGCCCGACGCGCCCGTGCCGGGAGCCGTGCGCAGGTCGATGGCCGGGGCCCCGGACGTCGGGGCGAAGGCCGGTGCCAGGTCCCGGGTGAGGACGGCGGCCAGCCGCTCCAGGCCCGCCGAAAGCAGCTCGACCTCCGCCGGGGTCGCCCCCTTCTGCGGCCCGAACACCCGGGCCACCCCGCGCTTCCCGCACAGCACGTTGTACGGGTTGCAGGCCACGAGCAGTTCCGTGCGGGCCAGCCTGGGGTCGAGGCCGGACGGGTCGACGCGCTCCAGCTCGTGCAACGCCCCGCCGCCCCGGCGCAGTTCACGGCCGTGCCGGTCGGTCAGCCGGGCCCCGAGCGCCTGGAGGGCGCCCGCGCCGCCGTCGGACGTACCGGAGTCGCCGCAGCCGACGAGGATGCGCCGGGCACCCGCGTCCAGGGCCGCCCGGATCAGCTCGCCGACGCCGTACGTGGTGGTCGCGCCCGGGTGGCGCAGGCCCGGCGGCACGAGCGCGAGGCCCGCTACGGCGGCCATCTCCACGACGGCGGTCAGCGGCCCGGGCCCGCCCAGCAGGGCGAAGTGCGAGGCGACGGGCTCGCCCACCGGGCCCGTCGCGGTGACCGGGACCAGCCGGCCGCCGCCCGCCAGGGCCAGCGCCTCGGCCGTGCCCTCGCCACCGTCCACCAGCGGGATGAGGTCGAGATCGGCGTCCGGGATCACCCGCCGTACGCCGACGGCGATGGCCTCGGCCACCCGGGCGGCCGAGAGGGACTCCTTGAAGCCGCTGGGGGCGATGGCGATGCGGTGGGTGCGGTGGGTCGTACGGGTCATGGCTGGGTCTCCAGGAGGACGGGCACGCCGAGCAACGGCCAGACGGCGAGGGCGAAAACGAGGACGAGGGCCGCGGTGAGCGGGGCGAGGAACGCGGACAGCCGCAGCAGGTCGCGCGGGGTGTAGGTCGGGGTGCCGGGCACGTCGGCGAAGAGTGCGACCGGCTTGGCCGAGGAGGGCAGCGTGTGGCAGAAGCCGGCGGCGGCCGTGGAGGCCAGCGCCGCCGTGACCGGGTTGACCCCGGCCCCGACCGCCGCCGCGACCACCAGCGGGACCAGCACGGAGGACCGGGCGGAGCGCGACTGGAGGGCCAGATGAGCGGCCGTACTGACGACGATCACACCGGTCAGGAACACCCAGGGGGGCGTGGACGCCCCCAGGGGTATCCAGCCCACCAGCCAGTCGGCCGCGCCCGAGTCGGAGAGGGCGACGCCCATCGCCATGGTGGCGGCCATGAACAGCAGCAGTGGCCAGGGCACCGTCCGCAGACCGTCCTTGAAGCGGACGGTTCCCAGCGCCGGGGACGTGGCCACCAGTGCGCCGATCAGCGCGACCACGGCGGGCGACACCCCGTGCAGGGGCTCGCTGCACCACAGCAGGACGACCGTCGCCAGCAGCAGCAGACAACGGGACTCCGCCGGGGTGAACGGTCCCTCGACGGCCGTCTCCGAATGCTCCTGGATCTGCGCCGCCGTGATCGTCACCGGGCCCTTGCGGTCGGCGCGCCGGGTCGTCGTCAACAGCACCAGTTCGGCGGCCAGATGGGAGGAGACGACCGCCAACGGCATCCCCACCACCAGCCATTGCACGAAGCTCAGCTGCTCGCCGGTCTGCTCCCACAGCACCCCGACGGTGATCAGATGTGCCCCCGCGCCGATCAGCGTCGCCACGGCGGAGAGCAGGATGACCGTGGGGAACAGCAGCGCCAGCATCACCACCAGACGGCCGCGCTCGCGCAGGGCGGTCGCCAGCGCCAGGAACACCGGGAGCGCGAGGGCGGCCCGCCCCGACGTGGCCGGCACGGCGAACGCGGTGACGACCAGGCCGGCCGTCGTCAGGTGCACCAGCTGCCGCACGGTCCGGGCCCCGCCGACCAGGAACACGGCGGCCCGGCCGGCCAGACCGGTCCGGGTCACGGCCGCCGCCAGGACGAAGGCGCAGATCAGCAGCCACACCGTCTCGTCGCCCAGGGTGGCGAAGAGGGTCTCACTGCTGATCACCCCCGTGACCGTCAGCGCCAGGCCCGCGCCGAGCGCGATGTAGGCGTCGTCCACCGGCGTGGCGATCCAGGCGGCGGTGGCCAGGGCGAAGACGGCGAGGGAGAGCCGCCCGTCGACGCCGAGGCCGGGGGCGGCGCCGGGAACGGCGAGGAGAGCGCAGAGTCCGAGGACGGCGACGAGGCCGACGGTCTGCCGGAGTGGTAGAGGCACGCTGTACAGCCTCCGAAGGCGGGGTGAGCGCCTGATGAGTGCCTGGTGAAGGCCTTTTCATCGAACGCGTCCCGCTCACCGCGGGGGCCGGGCGGCCCGCCCCCTCGCGGCGGCCCGGGAACGCGAAGGGCCCCGCCCCGGGCACGCGGGGCGAGGCCTTCGTCCGGGGCCGGAGCCGGGACCCGGGGCGCGGGTCAGGGCAGGCGGTAGCCCATGCCCCGGATCGTCTCCAGCCGCTCCGCGCCCAGCTTCCGGCGCAGCGCGCGGACGTAGACGTCCACGATGTTGGAACCGGGATCGAAGTCGTACCCCCACACATGGGAGAGGATCTGCTCGCGCGACAGCACCTGGCCGGGGTGGCGCAGGAACATCTCCAGGAGCACGAACTCGCGCGCCGTCAGGTCCACGGTCCGGTCGTCCGCGCGGGCCCGGCGCGTCCGCAGGTCCAGGGCGAGGCTGCCGCTGCGCAACATGGTGACCTCGGGCGCGCGGGCGGCGGTGCGCTGCCGCAGCCGTACCCGGGCGAGCAGCTCCTCGAAGCGGAACGGCTTCGTCATCCAGTCGTCGGCCCCGCCCTCCAGCCCGGCCACCGTGTCCCGCACCGAGTCGCGGGCGGTGAGCACGATCACCGGCAGTGTGACGCGGGCCTCGCGCAGCTCCCGCAGCACGGTGAAGCCGTCCCGGCCGGGCAGCCCGATGTCGAGGACCATCAGGTCGAACCCGCCGGTCAGGGCGTGGCCCAGCGCCAGGTCGCCGTCCTCGGCGACGACCGTGGTGAAGCCGTTGGCGCGCAGCCCCTTCTGGACGAACGAGGCGATGCGCTCCTCGTCCTCGGCGATCAGGATGCGGTTCATGAGGCGGTCTCCAGCGTGAGTACGAAGGTGGCTCCGCCGCCTTCGGTCCGGCGTAGTTCGACGCGGCCGTGGTGGCCCTCCGCGATGGCTTTGACGATGGCGAGGCCGAGGCCCGCGCCGCTCGTGCGGGTCCCGCGCCGCGACGTGCCCCGGCGGAACCGTTCGAAGATCACCCCGGCGTCCTCCGGCGGAATCCCCGGCCCGTGGTCGGCGACGTACAGCTCGACGCGGTCCTCCTCCAGCCGCGAGCCGATCCGGATGCGCTGGCCGGGCACGGTGTGCTGGACGGCGTTCTGCGCGAGCTGCACCATCGCCTGGGTCATCCGCTGCGGGTCCAGGCGCACTTCGAGGTCCGCGACCCCGTCGAGCTGCCACTCCCGGTCGCCGAGGGTCCGCACCTTCACGTACACGTCGGCGGTCAGCTCCGCGAGCTGTACGGGTTCGGGGGTGACGAAGTCGGGGCGCTCGGCCCCCGCGAGCAGGAGCAGGTCCTCGACGATGCGGCTCATCCGGTCCAGCTCGTCCGTGACCAGCCGCACCGTCTCCTCCCGGTCCGCCGGATCGTCGCCCATCAGCTCCAGGTGGCCCCGGACGATGGTGATCGGGGTGCGCAGCTCGTGCCCGGCGTCGTCGACGAAGACCCGCTGGGCGGCGAACGCCCGCTCCAGCCGGTCGAGCATCGCGTTGAACGTCTCGGCGAGGGCCGCGATGTCGTCCCGGCCCTCCACGGGGATACGCCGCGTGAGGTCCTGCTCGGTCAGCTCCGCCGCCGTCGTCCGGACCAGCCGGACGGGCGCCAGGATGCGCCCGGCGACGGCCCAGCCGATCCCGGTCGTCATCAGCAGCGCCACACCGGACAGGGCGAGCAGCGTCCAGAACGTCTTGTCGGCGACGGCCCGTTCGCGCTCCGGGTGGAAGACGACGACGAACGAGCCCGGCTGCTGCCCGGCGGACGGCCCGACCACGACCTTGGCCCAGCGCACCTCGCCCTGCGGGCGGTCCAGGGTCCCGAAGGAGTCCTTGGAGTCGTGGATCCGGGCGAGCGAGGCGCGGTCCTGCCACAGGGCGGTGTCCGCGGGCAGTTCCCTGATCTGACGGATGACGCCGGGGCGCTTGCCGGGCGGGCCCGTCATGCCCAGCAGTTCCTCGTCGGGGTCCGCGTACTGCCGTTGCAGATAGACGCGGAGCAGCCGGTCCACGGTGGCGAAGCTGCCGCCGGTGTCCGGGTCCACGCCCTGCGGCACGAAGTTCGCGAACTCGCCGGTCTCCTGGGTGAGCAGCTGGCTGATGCGGTGGTCCACGTCCCGCTGGAGGATCGAACGCACGGTGACGGCCACCGCGCCCAGCGCGACCGCCATCACGACGAGCAACCAGAGCATGATCCGAACCCGGGCGGAGATCCTCGGAAGGCTAACCGTCATCACCGAAGTCGTCGTCATCGTCGTCGTCGGCCGCCGAGGGACCGGGGACGACGGAGCTGTCCGGGGTACGGGACGGAGTGGGGGAGCCGCTCGGCGTCGGGGTGTCGGTCGGCGACGTGACCCCGCTCGGCGGCGGCGTGCCGCGCGGGCTCTCCTCCAGTCGGACGGTGGGAGGCACCTTCGGCGCTTCCGAGGTGTCGGTCATGGCATAGCTGGTGGCCGCTATGCCGAGGGGCACGGCGACGACGGCTGCCAGGGCCGCCAGACGAGGTGAGAAAGCCATGTATTCACCCTGACTGTCCCGGACGGTACGAACATGAAGCGAAGATGAACAATCCTTCATCTCCGATGCGCTTCCCGTCCATCTGTGGCAATGCCCGGCCCGGGAGACCCGCCGTTCCCGTCGGATCCCGCGCCCTTCCCGCTTGCTTCGAGTGCACTCGAAGGATTTAGCGTGGAGGGCATGACGGTGATCGACGGAACCTCCCGGAGCACTCCCGCGACCATCGCGGACCCGCCGCCCACACCGGCGGTGGACGCCTGCGCCGCCGCCCCGCGACCGCACCCGCGCCCGGCGGGCAAGGACAGCTACACGATCAGCGAGGTCGTCGCCTTCACCGGACTCACCGCGCACACGCTGCGCTGGTACGAGCGCATCGGGCTCATGCCCCACGTCGACCGCTCGCACACCGGCCAGCGACGCTTCAGCAACTGCGACCTCGACTGGCTGGCCTTCGTCGGCAAGCTGCGGCTGACCGGGATGCCCGTCGCCGACATGGTGCGGTACGCGGAGCTGCTGCGCGAGGGGGAGTCCACCTTCGAGGAACGGCAGGAGCTGCTGGAGGCGACCCGCCGCGATGTGATCACGCGGATCGCGGAGCTCCACGACACCCTCGCCGTCCTCGACCACAAGATCGAGTTCTACGCGGGCGCCCGCCGGGCGCCGGAGAGGCACAGCGCCTGATGACTGTTGACAAGATCGCCACCGTGGAGCTGGGAACGGGCGGACCGCGCATCGGCGTCCAGGGCCTCGGCTGCATGGGCATGAGCGAGTTCTACGGGGACACCGACGAACGCGCCGCCCGCGACACCCTCGACGCCGCCCTGGAGGCCGGCGTCACCCTCCTCGACACCGCCGACGCCTACGGGCGCGGGGCCAACGAGGAGTTCCTCGCCCCGTTCGTCGGGGCCCACCGGGACGAGATCACCCTCGCCACCAAGTTCGCCCTCGTCCGCACCGACGACCCGCACTACCGGGCCGTGCGCAATGACCCGGCGTACATCCGCACCGCCGTCGAGGCGAGCCTGCGCCGGCTGGACACCGACGTCATCGACCTCTACTACATGCACCGCCGGGATCCGGCGGTCCCGTTCGCCGAATCGGTCGGCGCGATGGCGGAGCTGGTCCAGCAGGGCAAGGTCAGGCAGCTCGGGCTGAGCGAGGTGACCGGCCCCGAACTGCGCGAGGCGTACGCCGTGCACCCGATCGCCGCCCTCCAGTCGGAGTGGTCCCTCTTCAGCCGGGACGTCGAGAGGAGCGCCGTCGGCGCGGCGGCCGAGCTGGGCGTCACCCTCGTCCCGTACTCACCGCTCGGCCGGGGCTTCCTCACCGGCTCCTTCACCGACGCGGGCAAGGACCTCGCCGCGGGCGACTTCCGGGCCCGCCAGCCCCGGTTCAACGGCGCGAACGCCCGCGCGAACGCCGCCCTGCTGGAGCCCGTGCACAAGATCGCCGCCGCGCACGGGGTCGGCGCCGGGCAGGTGGCCCTCGCCTGGGTCCAGCAGCGCGCCCAGGTGCACGGGCTGAACGTGGTCCCGATCCCCGGCACCCGTAAGCGCGCCCGCCTCCTGGAGAACGCCGGGGCGACGAGGCTGACGCTGACGGCGGACGAGCTGGCGGTGCTGGAGCCGATCGCGGACCGGGTGGCGGGGGACCGCTACCCGGACATGAGCAGCACGTCGGCGGCGCGGGAGGAGTAGCCCGCGGGCGTACGCGGGGGCGGTGATCGCCCGGTTCATGAAGTTCATGGCGTGTACGACGTTCCTGGGGTGCACGGCGCTCGTGGTGTGCCTGACGTTCGTGGCGTGCTTGACGTGCAGGGCGTGCATGGCCACGGGCGAAGCCCGGACCCGTACGCGGGGAGGACGCCCCTCACGCCAGCCCCAGCGCGAACACCGCGAACCCCGCCGCGAGCACCCCCGCCAGCGCACGGCGGGCGTTCGCGGCGCGGGTGCCCGCCTGCCACGGGGCCTCGAAGCGGCGCGCGTAGCGGGCGATCAGCACCAGCAGCGCCGCGAACACCGGCAGCCAGGCGATCCGCGCGAGGACCCAGCCCACCGTGTCCGGCGCGGTCGTCAGACCCGCCACCGCCGTCCCCGCCCCGGCCAGCGAGGCCGGTACCGCGGCGGCCAGCATCGCGGTCTGGTGCCAGCACAGGATCGTCATCGCCGACAGATTGACCACCACGACCGGCGCCCAGAGCAGCGGCTCGCGCAGCAGCCGCCCGAGCCGGTCGCGCAGCAGGATCGCCGCCCCGCTCTGCGCCGCCGCCAACGCCACGACCAGCAGCGACGGCGGATGCGAGTTCGTCCGTGCCTCGCCCGGCACCCCGACCATCGACGCCGGGTAGTGGAAGGCGAGCAGCAGCACGGCGAACAGCGCCCCGCCGCCGATCAGCAGCAGCCGGGCCCCGCGCCTCCCGATCCGCCCCTCGCCCCAGGACACGCCGAGCTGATACGCGAACAGCCAGCCGGGCAGGACGTTGAGCACGCTCAGCCAGGACGGCATCGCCTCCGCGAACGGCCCGTAGCGCAGGAAGTCCACGACGGCGACCGAGACGAGCAGCGGCAGCGCGGCCCAGCCGCCGAGCTTCCGCGCCAGCGTGACGCAGACCGGGGTGAGGGCCGTGACCACGGTGTACACGCCGACGAACCAGAGCGGCTGGATCACCAGCGTCGACCCCGTACGCAGGGTGTCCCCGGGCACGCCCAGGGAGGACAGCACCGCCAGCAGCACCGCCCACACGGCACTCACCCCGAGCACCGGCCGGCCGAGGCGGGCCAGCCGGCCGCCCAGCCAGGCCGCCGTCGTCGAGGTCCGGCGGCGGAAGGAGAGCACCGAGGCGTACCCCCCGACGAGGAAGAAGATCCCCAGCATCTGGAGCACCCAGCTCGCGGGCGCGAGGCCGGCGAACGTCGAGAGGGGGCTCGCGTTGTGCAGGCCTTCGGCGTCCAGCCGGAACCCGCCGAGCATCCAGTGGCCGAGCGGTACGGCGAGCAGCGCCAGCGCCCGCAGACCGTCGATCGCCCGGTCGCGGTGGGCGGGGGTGGACGAGTCGACCCGGGCCGCGAGCCGCCGGCCGTTCTCCAGCAGGGTGTTCATCGGGCCGCTCCTTCCGGAGCCGGGGCGGTGACCCGCGCCGGAAGGGCGTCCGGGCCCGGGGCGGTGACCCACGCCGGGAGGGTGTCCGGGACCCGAGTGGCTGCCCACGCCGGGAGGGTGTCCGGGACCGGGTCGGCACCTGCCGGGCCCGGTTCCGGCGCGTCCGGTTCTTCCGCGTCCGGCGCGACTTCCGTCGCGTCGCCGCGCGCGATGGCGGCGAAGGCCCGCAGCGAATCCGTCCCGGGCGCGAAGTAACCGGCGTGCCCCCGGGCCTCGTCCGCCGGCACCCGGCGGGCGCCGAAGGCCGGATCGGTCGGGTCGGTCCCGTGGCCGAGGCCCGCGAAGCGCACGTTCGGCACGTCGTCGATCCAGTCGGTCGGGTCCTTCGCCGCCCAGACGCGGGCGCTCGTCCGCAGCCCGCCCACGTCGTCGGCGCGCATACCGGGGGAGCCGAGGACCACCAGGTCGGTGGCGGAGAGGCGGTGTGCGGCCAGACCGCAGACCACCGATCCGTAGCTGTGGCAGAACACCGCCGGCACGGGCAGCCCGTCCGCCGTCAGGCCCTCCGCGAACCGGGCCAGCCGCCCGGCCCCCGCCTCGGCCAGGCCGCCGGTGGCCGCGTCAATGCCGACGCCCACCGGGGTGGTGTATCCGACCCAGGCGATGACGGCGGTCCCCGGGCCGGCCGCCGTGTGCAGGGTCCTGGCCATGCCCTTCGGGGCCCCGTGGCCCGCCACCTTCCGGTCGTAGGTCCCGGCGTCGTTGTCGGACCCGGGCACCACGACCGAGACCCGGTCCGCCGTGCGCAGGTCCCCGAAGACCTCGGCGACCTGGCCGCGTCCGCGCGGGTCGAACGCGATGATCCGGCGGCCGGGGGCGGCGAGCGAGCGGTAGCGGGGGTCGTCCTCGGCCGCCAGCGCGAGGGAGTTGGCGCGGTAGCGCAGTTCGAGGGGCGCCCCGTCGAGATTCCCGACGACGGACGGATGGGTCACGAGCAGGAGTTGCCGCTCGTCCGCGGTCAACCCCGCGAAGAACGCGGCCACTTCGCCGGGCGTGGCACGCCCGGGGTCCGGCAGCCGGTCCCCCAGCGCCCGGTCCGCCCGCCACTGCGCACTGCCCGGCGGCGGCCCGGTCAGCGCCTGCTGCGCATCCCCCGAGACCCAGCCCGCGGTCCCCGCCACCACGCTGGTGGCCAGTGCCAACGCGACCACGGTCCTCGCGTATCGACGCATCGTGCCCTCCCTCTCCGGATCCGCACCGACCGGTGCGACCGGGAGGAAGGTAGGAAGAGGACGGGTGAGGGGGCGTCACACCGGAGGGCCAACTGCGGGGTGATACCGGAGTAGGGGGTGGTCCGGGTGCCGGAGGGGCGACGCCCTCGGGGCAACGCCCTGCGGGCCTACGCCTGCCGGGATCAGGTCATGCGAGCGCCCCGGGGGCCGGGTCCTGCGGGTGTTCACGCCTCGGGGGCAAGGCCCTGGCGGTGTACGCCTCCCGGGATCAGGCCATGCCGGTGCTCCTTGGCGGCAGGGGCCCGCAGGCGTCTACGCCCCCGTGTCCCCCGGCGTCACGAGCCCCGACTCGTACGCGAAGATCACGGCCTGCGCCCGGTCCCGCAGGTCCAGCTTGGCCAGCACCCGCCCGATGTGCGTCTTCACGGTCTGCTCGGCCAGCACCAGCCGGCCCGCGATCTCCTGGTTCGACAGCCCCCGGGCGATCAGCTCCAGCACCTCGCTCTCGCGCGGGGTCAGGCCGTGTCGCCGCAGCGCCTGGCCGCCGCGCGTCGCCCCGGAGGGCCGCTGCGCCGCGAAGTCCGCGATCAGCCGCCGGGTCACCGAGGGCGCGAGCAGCGCGTCCCCGGCCGCGACCACCCGTACCGCCGCGATCAGATCGGCGGGCGGGGCGTCCTTCAGCAGGAACCCGGACGCCCCGGCGCGCAGCGCCTCGTACACGTAGTCGTCCACGTCGAACGTGGTGAGCATCAGCACCTTCGGCCGGTGCACCACCCCCACCGGCGGGTTCAACAGCTCGCGCGCGGCGGCCAGTCCGTCCATCTCCGGCATCCGGACGTCCATCAGCACGACGTCGGGGTGCTGGTTGCGGCTGACGTCGACGCCCTGGCGGCCGTCCGCCGCCTCGCCCACCACGTCGATGTCGCTCTGCGCGGACAGCAGCGCCGCGAAGCCGGCCCGCACCATGGCCTGGTCGTCGACGATGATCACGCGGATGGTCACAGGTCCTCCGAAGGGGGCGGAGCGGAAGGCGAAGCGGACGGAGGCAGCGGCATCCGGGCGGCCACCCGGAACCCGCCGTCGGGCAGCGGCCCGGTGTCCAGCGTGCCGCCGGTCAACCGTACGCGCTCCCGCATCCCCACCAGCCCGTGTCCGGTCCCGGCGGTCTCCAGCGGCGAAGCGGGCTTCGGCGCGGGCCCGTTGACCACCAGCACGTTCAGATGGCCGTCGGCCACCCGGACCGAGACCTGGGTGCGTGCCCCCGGTGCGTGCCGCACGACATTCGCCAGCGCCTCCTGCACGATCCGGTACGCCGACAGATCCACCGCCGGCGGCACCTCGCCCGGCCCCGCGGCCAGCTCCGTGGCCAGCGACAGCTCCACCGGCAGCCCCGCCCGTACCGTCGCCTCCACCAGTTGCTGGAGCCGGTCCAGCCCCGGCTGCGGCGCCCGGTCGCCCTCGGTGCCGTCGCTGCGCAGCACCGACAGCAGCCGCCGCATCTCGCCGAGGGACTCCCGCGCTGCCGCCGCGATCGAGGCGAACTCCTCCCGCGCCGGATCCGGGAGACCGGAGATCCGGTACGGCGCGGAGTCGGCCTGCACCGTGATCACCGACATGTGGTGCGCGACCACGTCGTGCAGCTCCCGGGCGATCCGCGTCCGCTCCTCCAGCAGCGTGCGCTGCGCCCGTTCCGCCTCGCTGATCGTCTCCTGCTCGGCCAGCCGCCGGGTCGCCTCGCTCCGTTCCCGTACGGCACCGCCGATCACCAGGACCACCGCGCCGAGGATCGGCAGCAGCAGGGCGCTGCCGGTGTTGCGCTCCGCCGGTGCGACCAGATGGAGCACCGCCCCGGCCAGGGCCGTCGCCGCCCACACGGCGACCAGCGTCCGCCGCGTCTCGCGCAGGCCGAGGGCCAGCAGCAGGAAGAGGTACGCGACGAGCCCCGGGGCGGTCCACGGCCAGACGTCGTGCCGCCCGTCGGGGTGCGCCAGCAGCACCAGCGCGCCCATGACGTCGGCGGGGAAGATGATCCACCATGCCTGGAGGGGCCGGTGGGCCAGCATCAGCAGGGGGGCGGCCTGGGCCACCCCGAGCGCCCCGGCCAGGGCGCCCGGCACGCCGTACTGCGAGGTCAGGACGGTGATGGTGACCGGGATGAAGGTCGCGGTCAGGGCGAGCACCACGACGTACGGCAGCAGCCGCTGCCACCGCTTCGGGGCCCCTGCCAGCAGCGGGGTGGACGGATGGGACGCGTGGGACAGCCCGTGGGCGAGCTCGCGCAGATTGCGGCGGGCGGCGCTCAGCAGGCCGTCGGCGGGCGGCGGCGGCCCGGCGGGGGAAGTGGACATGGCCCGGTCAGCCTAGGCAGGCCGGGGGCCCGGGGGCGTCATACCGGGGTCGCGACCCGGACGAATCCGCCTCATACCCCGGTACGGGGTTCGCTCCCGGCGGTGGCACGGTCACGAGCTCCTCGCGGCTCGCGGGCGCGGTCGCGGAGCACCGGTGTTCCCGCCCCCGCCCCTGCCCAGGAGCCGTCGCCGGGGCGCGGGGTCACAGCTCCGCGAGCAGCTGGGCCTTCTTCGCGCTGAACTCGGCGTCCGTCACCAGTCCGGCCCGGTGCAGCTCGCCGAGGTGATGTATCCGCTCGGCGATGTCCGCCGGATCGCGCCGCCCGGCGTTCACCAGGACCGGAGCGGAGGCGGGCGCGGGCTGGGTCCGGCGCACGGACTCCAGGACGGCGGCGGCGAAGGGCAGCGACTCGTGCACCGGCCCGTACCCCAGGCCGAACAGCACGGCGGCCGGATCCTGGTCCGCGGTGGCGGACGGCGGCTCGGCGGGCGCGCCCGCGGGCACCCCGTCCTCCGCGTCCCCGCCGCCGGGACCGTGCAGATCGCCCAGGCTGCCGCCGGTGCGGTGGTCGACCGGGGCGGCCGCGCGGGGCACCAGGCGCAGATAGCCGTCCAGCGCCTCGGGCGAGCGCCATACGATTCCAGCCAGTTCGCTCACCCGGAAGTTCTGGTCGCCGGCCTTCCACTTGGCGCTGGAGGCCCCGGTCCAGGACCACCGGAAGGAGATCCGCTCGCCGTCGAAGCTGGCCCGGCCGTCGTACGCCTTGAAGTTCATCGGGGCCTCGGGGGCCGCCACCAGGAACCGGTCGGCGCTCTCCCCGGACGCCGGGTCCAGCAGGGCCCGCAACTCGTCCGCGTAGTACTCGGCGAGCACTTCCCGCTCCGCCGGAAGCACCAGGCGATAGGGGTCGCACCCCTCCTTGAGCTGCCCGGAGGCAGCCTCCACCAGAGGATCGGCACCCGCTCTCGGCACGGCACGCAGAACCACCGTGCCCCGCTTGCCGGGGGTCAGCGTCACCGACGACAACGCCGCATACGGGATGCGGCGCTCCCGCAGGCTCTGAAAGAGCTTCGGTGTGCGGATGCCCCGTTCGAAGCGGATGAGCACGGCGTCGGTGTCGAACTCCCAGGTGGCATGAATTCCGGCCAGCACATCACCCATGTGCCTCATCGTATGCGGCACAGTCGCCCGCGTCCCCCCTCGGAGCAAGTCCCAATTAATCCGCCCGACACCGACCTCTACGCGCGTCAGCCGCTCCGTTGGCCGGAAATACCACTGTGGCAGGCGCTGTCGGCACGTGCGCAGCTGACCGATCCGTACGCTCCGACGCCGATCGCGGCGAAGTTGTCCAGGCTCTCCGTGCCCGGCTCGAAGTAGCCGCTGTGCCCGGCCGCGCCGGCCGCGGAGACGATCCGCGCCCCGAAGGCCGGGTCGACCGGGTCGGCCCCGTGACCGATCCCGCCGAACTCCAGGTGCGGTACGTCCCCGATCCAGTCGTCCCCGTCCCGCGTCGCCCAGATCCGGGCGCCGGTCTCCAACTGCCCGGCGTTGGCGGCCCGCATGCCGGGGCTGCCCGCGACCGCGATGTCGGCCACCCGGTCGTGGGCCCGGTGCGCGGCCACCCCGCACACCACGGAGCCGTAGCTGTGGCAGAACAGCGAGACCTTGGAGGCGCCCGGCAGCGCGGCGACCATCGCGTTCAGCCGGATCGCGCCGTTCGCCGCGAGCCCGCCCAGCGCCGCGTCCATGCCGAGGCCGGCCGGGGCCGTGTAGTCGGCCCACGCGATGACAGCCGTACGGGTGCCCGGGGAGGCCGAGCGCTCCGCCCGGTACAAGGACTTGGCCATGCCCACGGGGGCCCGGTACGCGCGTGTGTCGCGCTCCAGGGTCAGCAGATGGGTGTCGACGCCCGGGACGACGACGGAGACCCGGGCGGCCCGGTCGAGATTCCCGAACACCTCGGCCGCACGGCCCTTCCCGGAGGGATCGAAGGCCAGGATCTGGCGTCGGCCCTCGAGCATCGACCGGAACCGGTCGAGACGGGCCCTGGCCTCACCGCGCCCGTCCGGCGACAGCCTCTCGTCGCGCGCCCGCGTCTTCTCCACGGCCACGGCCTGTTCGAGGGCCACCCGGTTCGCGTGGTAGCGCAGGGTGACCGGAGCACCGTTCAGATTCCCCACCACCGACGGGTGCTCGCCCGCGAGGGCGATCTGCTGTCCCGAGGTGAGCGTGGCGAAGAAGTGGGCCAGCCGGTAGGCGGGAGCGTCGACGTCCGGCAGCGAGCGGCCGGCTATCCGGTCCCGCGCCCAGGAGGCGAGCGCGAGCTCGCGCTCGCCGCGGGGGTGCTGATCACGGACGGCGCTCCAGCCCGTCGTCGCCAGCATCACGAACACCACCGCCACGGCGAGCAGAGCCCGCCATGCGGTCAACGTGGGAGAGGTGTCGAAGGAAGTCACTGCGCCACACCCTAGGAGACGTGCGCCGACCCCCGTGATTCAGGTGAGGTACATCACCCGTCCGCGAAGGATTCATCACCGATCTCTCACACAGGGTCACCATCGCCCCGTGGCCGCGCTACTTCCGACGCCAGTCCCGGGCGAGGGCCGGGGCGAGCTGGTCGAGGTACTCCTCGGTCAGGTCGCGCAGCGCCTCCACGCTCGGGTCGAGCCCGCGGCCCCAGAGCTGGCCGGTCACCCGCATGACCCCGGAGAACGCGGCGACGGCCACCCGCGGCCGGGGGTCCCGTTCCACGTCGAGCCCCTCGCGCTCCGCGATCAGCAGGGCGATCTGGTTCTCCAGGGCGATCCCGCGCCGCATATGGGCGGCGAGCAGGGAAGGGGTCGACTCGATCATCTGGTAGGTCCGCATATGGAGGTCGACGGAGACGACGGCCTCGATCGCCTCGCCGATGCTGTTCCACGCGCACAGCACCGCCCGGCGCATCGCCTCGAAGGGGGCTTCGTCGGCGGGGCGGCGGCGCAGCTCCTCGATGAAGCGCGACTCGACCATCTCCTGCACGGCGAAGGTGGCGTCCTCCTTGCTCGCGAAGTAGCGGAAGAAGGTGCGCTGGGAGACCTGCACGGCGTCGACGATCTCGTCGACGGTGGTGCGCTCGTAACCCTGGGCGGTGAACAGTTCGAGGGAGGCGCGTACCAAGGCGTCCCGCGTGCGCTGTTTCTTGCGTTCACGCAGTCCGGCTCGGGGCTCGACTGTCTGCCCGTCGGTCACGTACCGGTCCCTCTTTTCCCGTGTTTGTCCAGCTCAGCATATCTGTGCGCTACGTGTGAGCTACGTGACAGTTACTGACTTGTGAATTGGTTTGTCAACTGTCAGTAGCTGTCACTAGTCTCGCCGTATGACTAGTCAGACCACCGTCGAGAAGGCGCCGCGGGAGCCCGAAGACAACGCAGTTCCCGCCCCGGTCAAGGGGCTCCGCGGCCACCCCTGGCTGACCCTCTTCGCCGTCGCCATCGGCGTGATGATGGTCGCCCTCGACGGCACCATCGTCGCCATCGCGAACCCCGCGATCCAGAAGGACCTCGGCGCCACGCTCGCCGACGTCCAGTGGATCACCAACGGCTATCTGCTGGCCCTCGCGGTGGCTCTCATCACCGCGGGCAAGCTGGGCGACCGCTTCGGCCACCGGCAGACCTTCCTCATCGGCATCGCGGGCTTCGCCGCCTCGTCCGCCGCCATCGGTTTCTCCAAGGAGATCGGCCTCGTCGTTCTCTTCCGGGTGCTCCAGGGCCTCTTCGGGGCGCTGCTGATGCCGGCCGCGCTCGGTCTGCTGCGCGCCACCTTCCCCGCCGAGAAGCTGAACATGGCGATCGGCATCTGGGGCATGGTCATCGGCGCGTCCACCGCGGGCGGTCCCATCGTCGGCGGTCTGCTGGTCGAGCACGTCAGCTGGCAGTCGGTCTTCTTCATCAACGTGCCGGTCGGCGTCATCGCGCTCGTCTTCGGCCTGGTGATCCTCAAGGACCACCGCGCCGCCAACGCGCCGCGCTCCTTCGACATCCTCGGCATCGTGCTGCTCTCGGGCGCGATGTTCTCCCTCATCTGGGGCATCATCAAGGCCGGTGAGTCCTGGGGCTGGGGCGACGGCCGCACCTGGGCGTGGCTGGGCCTCGCGATCCTCCTCTTCGTCGCGTTCGGGCTCTGGCAGAACAAGGTCAAGGAACCGCTCGTCCCGCTGGGGATGTTCCGTTCCGTCCCGTTGACGGCCGGTGTCGTCCTCATGATGCTGATGGCCTTCGCCTTCATGGGCGGCCTCTTCTTCGTGACGTTCTTCCTCCAGGGCGTCCACGGACTCAGCCCGGTGGACAGCGGTCTGCACCTGCTGCCGCTCACCGCCATGATGATCGTCTCCTCGCCGGTCGCCGGCCTGCTGATCACCAAGTTCGGCCCCCGCGTCCCGCTGGTCGGCGGCATGGTCTGCACGGCCACCGCGATGTTCGGCATGACCACGCTCAGCGAGTCCACCGGCACCTTCGCGATGTCGCTCTGGTTCGCCCTGCTCGGCTGCGGGCTCGCCCCGGTCATGGTCGGCGCCACCGAGGTCATCGTCGGCAACGCGCCCATGGAGCTCTCCGGCGTGGCCGGCGGGCTCCAGCAGGCCGCCATGCAGGTCGGTGGCGCCCTCGGCACCGCCGTCCTCGGAGCGGTCATGTCCTCCAAGGTCAGCGCCGAGTTCGCGGACAACTGGGCGGGCGCTGGCCTGCCCGGCGCCCCCGACCCGAAGCTGGAGGAGGCCGCCGAGTTCGGCATGGTCCCGGCCGAGCAGCTCGCCAAGGCTCCCGGCATGACGCCGGACATCATCGACCGCATCGGCGGCGTCATCCACGACACGTTCATGAGCGGCATGGGCCTGGCCTTCACGGTCGCGGGCATCGTCGCCGTGATCGCCGCCTTCGTCGCCACCCTCACCAAGCGCGGCGAGAACGCCGAGGCGGGTGCCGGAGTCGGCCACATCTGACGCCCGGAGCGGCGCAGACCGTCAACACAGCGCAGGCCGGAGCCCCGCCGAATCCTTTCGGCGGGGCTCTCGCCTATCAGGGTGGAGCACCCCCGGCCGCCCTTCCGCCCCCAGCACCCGGTGACACAGAGTGAGCGGCGGCGGTGAACACCGCCACCGTCGAACGACACCGACCAACCACGGGGGTTGATCCATCATGCGTACGACCGTTCTCGCGGCGGCCGTCCTGGCCGTCACCGCACTCGTTCCCCAGGCCCTGGCCCACGACCGGGCCGCGGCAGCCCCCGAGCGGGCCCCGGGCACCGCCCTCGGGACCTGTGAGGCGGGCAGGCTCTGCCTCTGGAAGAAGCCCGACTTCACCGGGGCCCGCCAGACCTTCGAGCTCTCCGGCGTGGACATCGAGAGCTGCGTCCCGCTGCCGAAGGGCGGCGACGCCCAGTCCCTCGCCAACCGCACCGGGCGGCCCGTCACCACGTACCAGTCCGCCGAGTGCGCGGAGACGGGGGAGTTCGAGACGTACCCCGGCGGCGGCACCTGGACGCCCCGGTCCCCCTACCAGGTAAGGGCCTTCAAGATCTGGGAGAACTGAGCCCGTCCGGCGACCCGCGGCCCGCGACCCGACCGGCGAGTGGCCGACGCCGGTCGGGCCGAGCCCGCCCGCCCCGGAGCACGCCGAAGGGGCGGTGACGCACCAGCGCCACCGCCCCCCCCACACACACGCCGAGGGGCGGCGACGCCACCGCGTCACCGCCCCTCGGGTCAGCCCGTGCCTAGGCGTCGCCGCCCGCCGCGCCGGGATCGGCCGCGGCCACGTCCAGGAGCTCGTAGCGGTCCACCGCCGTCTTCAGGGCCGACCGGTCGACCTTGCCCTCCTTGGCCAGCTCGGTCAGCACCGCCAGCACGATCGACTGCGCGTCGATGTGGAAGAACCGGCGGGCCGCACCACGCGTGTCCGCGAAGCCGAAGCCGTCCGCGCCCAGCGACTGGTAGGCGCCCGGCACCCAGCGCGCGATCTGGTCCGGCACCGAACGCATCCAGTCCGAGACCGCCACGAACGGGCCCTCGGCCCCTTCGAGCTTCTTCGTCACGTACGGGACGCGCTGCTCCTCCTCCGGGTGCAGGAGGTTGTGGCGCTCCACGTCCACCGCCTCGCGGCGCAGCTCGTTCCAGGAGGTCGCCGACCAGACGTCCGCCTTGACGTTCCACTCGTCCGCGAGGATCTTCTGCGCCTCCAGGGCCCAGGGGACCGCCACGCCCGACGCCATGATCTGGGCCGGGATCTCGCCCTTCTCGCCGGTGGCGAAGCGGTGGATGCCCTTGAGGATGCCCTCGACGTCCACGTTCTCGGGCTCGGCCGGGTGCTGGATCGGCTCGTTGTAGACGGTGAGGTAGTAGAAGACGTCCTCGTTCGCCTCGCCGTACATCCGGCGCAGCCCGTCCTTCATGATGTGCGCGATCTCGAACCCGTACGCCGGGTCGTACGCGACACAGCCCGGGTTCGTCGAGGCGAGCAGCTGCGAGTGGCCGTCCGCGTGCTGGAGGCCCTCGCCGGTCAGCGTCGTACGGCCGGCGGTCGCGCCCAGCACGAAGCCGCGCGCGAGCTGGTCGGCCATCTGCCAGAACTGGTCGCCCGTCCGCTGGAAGCCGAACATCGAGTAGAAGACGTACACCGGGATCAGCGGCTCGCCGTGCGTCGCGTAGGCCGAGCCCGCCGCGATCAGCGAGGCCGTGCAGCCCGCCTCGGAGATGCCGTCGTGCAGCATCTGACCCGTCGGGGACTCCTTGTACGCGAGCAGCAGATCGCGGTCCACCGCCTCGTACTGCTGCCCCAGCGGGTTGTAGATCTTCGCACTCGGGAAGAACGCGTCCATGCCGAAGGTGCGGTACTCGTCGGGGGCGATCAGCACGAACCGCTTGCCGATCTCCTTGTCCCGCATGAGGTCCTTCAGGATGCGGACGAACGCCATGGTCGTGGCGATCGACTGCGTTCCGGAACCCTTCTTCGCAGCCGCGTACGTCTTGTCCTCGGGCTGCGGAAGGGGCTTCGCGCGGACCACCCGGGTCGGGACGTAACCGCCCAGACCCTGGCGGCGGTCGTGCATGTACTGGATCTCCTCCGAGTCGCGGCCCGGGTGGTAGTAGGGCGGGTAGCCCTCGTCCAGCTGCTTGTCCGTGATCGGGATGTGCAGGCGGTCCCGGAAGCGCTTGAGGTCCTCGACCGTGAGCTTCTTCATCTGGTGGGTCGCGTTGCGGCCCTCGAAGTTCGGCCCCAGGGTCCAGCCCTTGACCGTCTGCGCCAGGATGACCGTCGGCTGGCCCTTGTGCGCCTTGGCCGCCGCGTAGGCCGCGTAGACCTTGCGGTGGTCGTGGCCGCCGCGGCCCAGGTGCAGGATCTGCTGGTCGGTCATGTCCTTGACCATGTCCCGCAGCCGCGGGTCGTCGCCGAAGAAGTGCTCACGGATGTACGCGCCGGTCTCCGTGGCGTACGTCTGGAACTGGCCGTCCGGCGTGGTGTTCAGCCGGTTGACCAGGATGCCCGTGCGGTCCTGCGCCAGCAGCGGGTCCCAGGAGCGGTCCCAGACCAGCTTGATGACGTTCCAGCCGGCGCCCCGGAACTGCGACTCCAGCTCCTGGATGATCTTGCCGTTGCCGCGCACCGGGCCGTCGAGCCGCTGGAGGTTGCAGTTGACCACGAAGGTCAGGTTGTCCAGGCCCTCCCGGGCCGCGATGGACAGCTGGCCCAGCGACTCCGGCTCGTCCATCTCGCCGTCGCCCAGATAGGCCCACACGTGCGACGTGGACGTGTCGGCGATCCCGCGCGCCTCCATGTAGCGGTTCATCCGCGCCTGGTAGATCGCGCCGAGCGGACCGAGGCCCATCGAGACGGTCGGGAACTCCCAGAAGTCCGGCATCAGCCGCGGGTGCGGATAGCTGGACAGCCCGTTCGGGGCCTTCGACTTCTCCTGGCGGAACGCGTCGAGCTGCGCCTCGCTCAGCCGGTCCAGCAGGAACGCGCGGGCGTAGATCCCCGGGGACGCGTGTCCCTGGAAGAAGATCTGGTCGCCGCCGTCGCCCTGGTCCTTGCCGCGGAAGAAGTGGTTGAAGCCCACGTCGTACAGCGAGGCGGAGGACGCGAACGTGGCGATGTGGCCGCCGACGCCGATCCCGGGACGCTGGGCCCGCGAGACCATCACCGCGGCGTTCCAGCGCGTCGCGTTGAGGATCTTGCGTTCGATCTCCTCGTCGCCGGGGAAGAACGGCTCGTCCTTCGTGGCGATCGTGTTCACGTAGTCCGTGCTGCGCATCTCCGGCACCGCGACGCGCTTCTCCCGCGCGCGTTCGATGAGCCGGAGCATCAGGTAGCGGGCACGCTCTCGGCCGCGCTCGTCGACGGCGGCGTCGAGGGAGTCGAGCCATTCCCGGGTCTCCTCAGGATCGAAATCCGGGACCTGGCTCGGAAGGCCGCCAATGATGATCGGGTTGCGATCGGATCCGGAAGCCACACTGTTCCTTCGCTGTTCGGTGGTGCTCTACGGGGCCTGCTACGGGGAACACGCCCCCGGGACAACTCTGGGTGCGCCGCCTCCATCGTGCTACCGCGAGGGCCCGAACGTCATCTCTACCGTGGGGTAACCCCATGGTGCCGAAACGCGTCCGCGGGGCAGGCGTGTGGGCAGTACGCGACGGGGGTACGGGCAAACCGCAACCTTACGCCCAAGGCGTCCAAGTGTTCCCAAAGGCTGTTCGAATCCGATTGGCGGATCGATACCGCATAAGCTGAGGAAGGACGTAAACGGATGGAGTGACCCGGGGAGACCCCGGGAAGCCGCCGGAGAGACATGCCGGAACTTGCGGCGACGTGGCAGGGAACGTCACCGTATAGGCGGTCTCGCACGCTGGGTACTTGCGCGATTCGCCGAGCCCGTGTGGACTACGGCCAACGCCCCGCGCACGCGCGTGGCTGCAGCATTTTCCGAAGACATGATCAGGAGGCAACCCGTGAGCGCGACCGCGGACCACGCGGAGGAGCGGACCAACCCGGCAGCACGCCTGGGGTTCGAGCCCGGACAAGTGGTCCAGGAGATCGGCTACGACGACGACGTCGAGCTGGAGCTCCGTGAGGGCATTGAGGCCACTACCGGCCAGGAACTCGTCGACGAGGAGTACGACGACGTCGCGGACGTCGTCCTGCTCTGGTTCCGCGACGAGGACGGCGACCTTACGGACGCGCTGGTGGATGCCATTGGTCTGATCGAGGACGGCGGCACGGTCTGGCTGATGACGCCGAAGACCGGCCGTGACGGATACGTCGAACCGAGCGATATCAACGAGGCTGCCCAGACAGCCGGTCTCGCCCAGACCAAGAGCATCAGCGCGGGCAAGGACTGGACGGGCAGCCGTCTGGTCACCCCCAAGGGAGCCAAGGCCAAGCGCTGAACCACGTTCCGCACCACCCCGGGGCCCTCACGGGCGCACACGCGCCCGTGAGGGCCTTCGTGCGTCCACGGGGCCCCTCCCGGCGCCCGGGCACGTCCACCGCCCCTCCGGTGCCGGTCCGCGGGCCCTGCGTAGGGTGGGTGTCACCCGGACGGACCCGGCCCGGGATGCGGATTAGCGGCGAAGGGATACGTGTTCCATGACGATCGAGGTCGGCAGTCAGGCCCCGGACTTCCAGCTCAAGGACAACCACGGCCGGACCGTGCGCCTGTCGGAGTTCCGCGGTGAGAAGAACGTGGTGCTGGTGTTCTACCCGTTCGCCTTCACCGGCGTCTGCACCGGCGAGCTGTGCGCGCTCCGCGACGAGCTGCCCCGCTTCGAGAACGAGGGCACCCAGCTCCTCGCCGTCTCCAACGACTCCATCCACACCCTGCGCGTCTTCGCCGAGCAGGAGGGCCTGGAGTACCCCCTGCTGTCCGACTTCTGGCCGCACGGGGAGACCTCGCGGGCGTACGGCGTCTTCGACGAGGACAAGGGCTGCGCGGTGCGCGGCACCTTCGTCATCGACAAGGCGGGCGTCGTCCGCTGGAGCGTCGTGAACGGCCTCCCGGACGCCCGCGACCTGAACGACTACGTCAAGGCGCTCGAAGCGCTCTGAGGCGATCTCGGGCGATCTCCTGGCGGCGCCCGGCCAAAAGCCTGTTTTGGCCGGGAACCGGTCACTAGGATCCACTCGTTGATCCGATGCCAATGAACGACGGGGACGCCGGCGTCTGCCGGCCCCTGAGAAAACTACTGGAGGACTCGTGGGAGTCAGCCTCAGCAAGGGCGGCAACGTCTCGCTGACCAAGGCCGCGCCCAACCTGACCGCGGTCATCGTCGGTCTGGGCTGGGACGCCCGCACCACCACCGGTGGTGACTTCGACCTCGACGCCAGCGCGCTGCTGGCGAACGCCGAGGGCAAGGTCGCGGCCGACGGCAATTTCGTCTTCTTCAACAACCTCAAGAGCCCCGACGGCTCCGTCGAGCACACCGGTGACAACCTCACCGGTGAGGGCGAGGGCGACGACGAGGTCATCAAGGTGAACCTGGCCGGTGTCCCGGCCGACGTCGACAAGATCGTCTTCCCGGTCTCGATCTACGAGGCCGAGAGCCGCCAGCAGAGCTTCGGCCAGGTCCGCAACGCGTACATCCGCGTGGTCAACCAGGCCGACAACACCGAGCTCGCCCGCTACGACCTGAGCGAGGACGCCTCGACGGAGACCGCGATGGTCTTCGGCGAGCTCTACCGCAACGGCGCGGAGTGGAAGTTCCGCGCCATCGGCCAGGGGTACGCCTCCGGCCTGCGCGGCATCGCCCAGGACTTCGGCGTCAACGTCTGACGTCGCTGGGCCCCGGTCCCCGTCGTCGAACGCCCGCCGCCGCCCGAAGGGGGGCTGCCGGGAGTTCGACGACAGGACCTGGGGGTGGCCGGCCCGATGCGCCGGACACCCCCTGCCGGGCGCTTTCCACGCCCGGCCCCGGGCGTGGAAAGCGCCCGGCAGCGTTTTACTCGACTCGGGGAGGACACACATGGGCGTCACGCTCGCCAAGGGAGGCAACGTCTCCCTCTCCAAGGTCGCACCCAACCTCACCCAGGTGCTGGTCGGGCTCGGCTGGGACGCGCGCTCCACCACGGGAGCCGCCTTCGACCTCGACGCCAGCGCACTGCTGTGCCAGTCGGGCCGCGTGCTCGGTGACGAGTGGTTCATCTTCTACAACAACCTCATGAGCCCCGACGGCTCCGTCGAGCACACCGGCGACAACCTCACCGGGGAGGGCGACGGCGACGACGAGTCCGTCATCGTCCGCCTCGACCAGGTTCCCGCCCACTGCGACAAGATCGTCTTCCCGGTCTCGATCCATGACGCGGACAACCGGGGCCAGGCCTTCGGTCAGGTCAGCAACGCCTTCATCCGGGTGGTCAACCAGGCCGACGGCCAGGAACTGGCCCGCTACGACCTGAGCGAGGACGCCTCGACGGAGACCGCGATGATCTTCGGCGAGCTCTACCGGTACAACGGCGAGTGGAAGTTCCGTGCCGTCGGCCAGGGGTACGCGTCCGGCCTGCGGGGCATCGCTCTAGACTTCGGCGTCAACGTTTCATAGCGCCGTTCGGGCCTTTCGTTTGGATCGTGCCGGACCCCACGTCCGGCACGATCCAAACGAAAGGCCCCAGGCGCCGGGGGATCCCCGACGCATCGCGGGAGCCCCCTCACCCACACCATGAGGTAGCCCGTGCTTCTCAAAACCTTCGGCTGGTCCTTCGCGGTCACCGCGCTCGGCCTGGTCGCAGCCGTCTTCTACGGGGGGTGGCAGGCATTCGGCATCGTCTTGATCCTGTCCGTCCTGGAGATTTCGCTCTCCTTCGACAACGCGGTGATCAACGCCGGAATCCTGAAGAAGATGAACGCCTTCTGGCAGAAGATCTTCCTCACCATCGGCATCCTCATCGCCGTCTTCGGAATGCGGCTGGTCTTCCCCGTCGTGATCGTGGCCGTGAGCGCCCAGCTCGGACCGATCGAGGCCATCGACCTTTCCTTCAACGACCCGGACAGGTACAAGGAACTCGTCACGGACGCCCATCCGTCCATCGCCGCCTTCGGTGGCATGTTCCTGTTGATGATCTTCCTCGACTTCATCTTCGACGAGGACCGTGACATCCACTGGCTGCGCTGGATCGAGCGCCCGCTCGCCAAGCTCGGCAAGGTCGACATGCTGTCGGTCTGCGTCGCGCTGATCGTCCTGCTCATCACCGCCACGACCTTCGCGACCCAGGCCCACCAGCACGGCGGCGGACACGCCGACAAGGCGTCCACGGTCATGCTCTCCGGCATCGCCGGCCTGATCACCTACCTCGTCGTCGGCGGGCTCTCCGGATTCTTCGAGGGCAAGCTGGAAGAGGAGGAGGAGCGCGAGCACGAGGCCGAGGAAGAGGCCAAGGAGAAGGGCAAGCCCGTCACCGGGGTCGCCCTCGCCGGAAAGGCCGCGTTCTTCCTCTTCCTCTACCTGGAAGTCCTGGACGCCTCGTTCTCCTTCGACGGCGTCATCGGCGCCTTCGCCATCACCAACGAGATCGTGCTGATGGCCCTCGGCCTCGGCATCGGCGCCATGTACGTCCGGTCGCTCACCGTCTACCTGGTGCGCGAGGGCACGCTCGACGACTACGTCTACCTGGAGCACGGCGCGCACTACGCGATCGGCGCGCTCTCGATCATCCTGCTGATCACCATCCAGTTCCAGATCAACGAGTTCATCACGGGCTCCGTCGGCGTGATCCTGATCGCGCTCTCCTTCTGGTCCTCGGTCAGGCGCAACCGCGCCCTCGCCGCGGCATCCGACGGGGGCGGCGGCCAGGGAACCACGTCCGAAGTCTCCTCCGGGGTGTGACCCGGTAAGGATTGAGGAACGCTCTCTGCGGGGCGGCCCACACGGCGACGGCTCTCCGGGATCTCCCGGACCCGGCCCGGTGGCCGCCCCGCGGTGATGTCCGGACGCGCGAACAGGTGGGGGTTGGTATGGGATTCTTCGACGGCCTGTGGCCGGGGCGCGCGGCGCAGTTCGACTCGGGCAACTCGACGTCGAGCGCGGTCGTGCTGACCAAACGGAACGCCACGATCTCGCTCAACAAGCAGGGGGCCCTGTCCGGCAACCTCCGGGTCAACCTGTCCTGGCGGATGCGGACCTCGGACATCGAGGGCCGGTCCCGCCAGAGCGGCATGCTGCGGCGCCCCCTCAAGCTTTTCCAGCCCGAGGTGGTCCAGGCGCACACCCAGGGCGTCGTCAACGTCGACCTGGACCTCGGCTGCATGTACGAGCTGATGGACGGCACCAAGGGCGTCGTGCAGCCGCTGGGCAGCCTGATCGGCGACCTCAACGGCCCGCCCTACGTCCGGCTCAGCGGCGACGACCGGTTCGGCGCACCCTCGGGCGAGACGGTCTACGTCAACCTCGACCAGCGCGACCAGATCAAGCGGCTGCTGTTCTTCGTCTACATCTACGACCGGACGCCCGCGTTCGACCGTACGCACGCCAAGATCACGCTCTACCCCGGCAACGGCCCGCGCATCGAGATCGAACTGGACGAGCGTGCGCCCCAGGCCCGCTCCTGCGCGGTGTTCACCGTGGAGAACGTCAAGGACGAGCTGATCGTCCGCCGCGAGGTGAAGTTCGTGTACGGCTTCCAGTCGGAGCTGGACCGGCTGTACGGCTACGGCATGCAATGGGGGCGCGGCTACAAGTCCCGGACCTGAGCCCGGACGGCCGTGCGCCCGAGCACCGGCACGGGCGGCTCAGGACCGGACGAACTGCGGACCTTGTGGAGGCAGCGCGAAATGGGGGTCGGGCGCGTGCGCGGCGGCTGCCGCGGGCTGCGGATAGCCGTACGCGGGCGGCTCGGCGGCAGGCTGCGGATAGCCGTACGCCGGCTGCTGGGCCCCGGCGGCGGCCGGCTGCGCGACCGGCGGCGGATAGCCGTAGGAGGGCTGCCGGTGCTGGACCGTGGCCTGGGAGTCGGGGCCGGGCCCGGGCGGCACGGCCGGTGGCGGCGGCGCGGCGGCCGGGAGGGCCCCCACGCCCGCCGCGGCGGCCGGGTCCTGCGCCCCGCTCCCCGCCTGGTCCCCGTGCGCGGCCTCCGACTCGTCCACCGAGATGCCGAAGGCGGTGGCCAGGCCGATCAGGCCGGTGGGATATCCCTGGCCGACCGCCCGGAACTTCCACCCCTCGCCGCGACGGTAGAGCTCGCCGCAGATGATCGCCGTCTCCTGCCCGGTCTCCGGCCGGACATCGAACACCGCCAGCGGCTCGCCCTCGGCGAACGCGGCGTCGAAGAGGAGTATCCGCAGGTCCAGGACCTGCTCGAAGGCGGCCCCGTCGGAAGAGGCCGCGATGACCACCTGGTCCACCGACGCGTCGAGCGCCCCGAGGTCCGCCTCGACGGTGTCCGTCAGCCCTTCCGGGACACTGCGCTTGGGCAGCCGCCGGACCAGGCCGGAGGGGTGCCGGGGCTGGTTGTAGAAGACGAAGTCCTCGTCGGACCGCACCCGGCCGGACGCACCGAGGAGCAGGGCGGAGGCGTCCACGTCGGGAACCCCGGCGCCCGGGGTCCAGCGCAGCACGGCCCGGACGGCCGCGGCATCGACGGGGACGTTCGAGCCCTTCAGCATCGTGTGCGTCATGACGGTCATCCTGCCTGCTGGGGCCCCGTGCGGACAACGCGGGGGGAGGCACGGCCGAGCTCGGCGGCGGCGCGGACAGGGCGTGAAGATACCGCGACAGGGGGCCGGACAAGGAGCGGGTAACCGGAAATTCATGTACATGGGGAACTGTTGACACCCGTCCGTACGTACTATTACCGGCCATGCGTTGTCCGGCCGGTCAGGCAGTTCGGGGAAAATGATGCGTCACTTCGGGCACATATCGCCCACTGCCCGCGAGGGTCTGTTCTTCAGGGAGCCCCGCACCTTCACCGCGGACTCCCCGGCACGGATGCTGTCCGTCGCCCTGGGAGCCACGCTCTACTCCCCGGCCACCCGGCCGTCGCTCGCCGACGACGTGCTCAAGCAGGCCGCGCGCGGCGTCGTCTCCATGGTGCTGTGCCTGGAGGACTCCATCGACGACGCCGAGGTCATCGGCGCCGAATCCAATCTGATCAGGCAGTTCGCCGAGCTGGCCGCCCGCGACGCGGCAGCGGGACCCGAGGGCCGGACGGAGGGGACCGCCGCGCGGGACCCGCACGGGACCACGGACGCGGCGGGCGCCGATGTGCCGCTGCTCTTTGTCCGCGTACGGGAACCGGCTCAGATCGTCGACCTGGTGCGGCGCCTCGGCGACTCCGTCCGGATGTTGTCCGGTTTCGTACTTCCCAAATTCACCGAGGACCGTGGCAAGCCGTTTCTGGAGGCGCTCGCCGAGGCCGAGTCGGAGTGCGGACGGCGACTCTTCGCCATGCCGGTCCTCGAATCCCCCGAGTTGCTCCATCTGGAGACGCGCGGCGAAATCCTCCGGGGGATCGCCCGCAGCGTCGAGAAGCACCGCGACCGGGTGCTCGCCCTGCGGCTCGGCGTCACCGACTTCTGCTCGGCCTACGGACTGCGCCGCGCGCCCGACATGACGGCGTACGACGTCCATATCGTCGCCTCCGTGATCGCCGACGTGGTCAACGTGCTCGGCCGGGCCGACGGCACCGGCTTCACCATCACCGGACCGGTCTGGGAGTACTTCCGCCGCCAGGAGCGCATGTTCAAGCCCCAGCTGCGCCGCAGCCCCTTCCTGGAGGGCCGGGCCGAGGAACTGCGCACGGCCCTCATCGAGCACGACCTCGACGGACTCCTCCGGGAGATCGAGCTGGACCGCGCCAACGGCCTGCTCGGCAAGACCTGCATCCACCCGTCGCACGTGGCCCCGGTCCACGCACTGTCCGTGGTCAGCCACGAGGAGTACACCGACGCCCAGGACATCCTGAGCCCGGAGCGCGGGGGCGGCGGGGTGCTGCGCTCCGCCTACACGAACAAGATGAACGAAGTGAAGCCCCACCGGGCCTGGGCCGAGCGCACGCTCCAGCGGGCCGAGGTCTTCGGCGTGGCGAGGGAAGACGTCGGCTTCGTGGACCTGCTGGCCGCCGGACTGGCGAACTGAGCGCGCGTCGATGAGCGAGCGCGCGACGAGAGAAGAGACCGAGAACGTGGTGTGGTCGGGCGACTGGGTGGCGGAGCGACTGGGAGTCGCCCTCGAAGGCGACGGAGAGCTCCGGGAACTGCTGGGCCTGGCCCTGCGCCGCAACCCCAAGCGGGCGCATCTGCTGGTGTCCAACGTGCTGGGCAAGCACGTGCCCCAGCGGCCCTCCGTCGTCCACGGGGCCGGGTTCGAGCTGGGGGAGCGCGTACGGGAGCTCCTCGGCGCCCGGGAGGCCCGCCGCGCGGTGGTCCTCGGGTACGCGGAGACGGCCACCGGCCTCGGCCACGCCGTCGCGGACGGCCTGCGGGACGCCCCGTACCTGCACTCCACCCGCCGTCCGGTGGCGGGCGTCCGGCAGGCGGGCGGTTTCGAGGAGGCCCACTCGCACGCCACGTCGCACCTGCTGCTGCCGGAGGACCCCGAGCTGCTGGCCGGGGGAGCGGAGGCGCCCACCCTGGTGCTGGTCGACGACGAGTTCTCCACCGGCAACACCGTCCTGAACACCATCCGCGCACTGCACGCCCTGCACCCGCGCGAGCGGTACGTCATCGTCGCCCTGGTCGACATGCGGTCGGCCGGCGACCGCGACCGGCTGACCGCCTTCGCCGCCGAGATCGGCGCCCGCGTCGACCTGGTGACGCGCGGCGCCGGCACGGTCACCCTGCCGGACGGCGTGCTGGAACGCGGCCAGGCCCTCGTCGCCGCCCAGGAAGCGGAACAGGCGGCGCAGCCGGACCGGGCGGCGCAGAAGGAACAGCCGGCGCAAGCGGAACAGGAAGCGCAAGGGGAACGGGCGGCACGGGCCGGCCGGGCCGGAGGACCGGCGGGGCCCGCCGGGGGTGCGGACACCGCCCCCGTCACCCGGGTCGACCTCGACTGGCCGGCCGGCGTGCCCGACGGAGGCCGGCACGGCTTCACCCCCGCCCACCGGGCGGCGCTGGAAGCGGCGCTCCCGGGCATGGCCCACCGGGTCGCGGCCGCGCTGGGCGACCCCACCGGCCCCCGCCCCCGCCGGATCCTGGTCCTCGGCTTCGAGGAGCTGATGTACGCGCCCCTGCGCCTGGGCACGGCCCTGGAGGAAACGCTGGGCGCGGACACCGAGGTCCGCTACTCCACCACCACCCGCTCGCCCGTCCTGGCCGTCGACGACCCCGGCTACGCGATACGCACCCGCCTCGTCTTCCCGGCCCACGACGCCCCGGCGGACGGCCCCGGCGACCGGTACGCGTACAACGTGGCGGGCGCCGGCTTCGACGCGGTGGTCGCCGTCGTCGACTCCACCGCCGACACCCCCGAACTGCACGCCCCCGAAGGCCTGCTGGCCCGGCTCGCCGAGCACACCGGCCAGGTGCTCCTCGCGGTCGTCCCCTCGTACACCCCCGTCCCCCACCGGCAGGAGCCCGCCGTGCTGCCCGAGCCCCTCCGAGGCCCCGACTTCTCCAGCTACGCCCCCGAGGACGTCGGCTGGCTGCTCCAGGACCTCTCGGACACCGAGCTGGAGGCGCCCACCGAGGAGCGCGAGGAGGCCATCCAGAGCGGCGGCGCGCACTACGCGGAGTCGCTGCCCGTCGAGTACCAGCCGAGCGCCGCCTACCAGGCCCTGTTCACCGCCGCCCTGGAGACCTCCGCCGCGCGCATCGCCCGCGCGGTCGGCACCGTCACCGAGACGGTCCTCGCCGAACGCGGCCCCCGCCCCGTGCTCGTCTCGCTCGCCCGCGCCGGGACCCCGGTCGGCGTGCTGATGCGCCGCTGGGCCCGGCACCGGCACGGCCTGGACCTGCCGCACTACGCCATCTCCATCGTCCGGGGCCGCGGCATCGACGCCACCGCCCTGCGCTGGCTGGCCGCCCACCACGACCCGGCCGACGTGGTGTTCGTCGACGGCTGGACCGGCAAGGGCGCGATCACCCGCGAACTGGCGGCGGCGCTGGAGGAGTTCGAGGCCTCCGGCGGGCCCGCCGGATTCGACCCGGAGATCTCGGTGCTCGCCGACCCGGGCGGCTGCGTGCGGACGTACGGCACCCGCGAGGACTTCCTCATCCCCTCGGCCTGCCTCAACTCCACGGTCTCCGGCCTCATCTCCCGCACGGTGCTCCGCGCCGACCTGGTCGGCCCCGACGACTTCCACGGCGGGAAGTTCTACCGGGAGCTGGCGGACTCCGACGTCTCGGGCCTCTTCCTCGACACGATCGCCGCCCGCTTCGACGAGGTCGCGGGCCGCGTCGAGGAAGAGGCCAAGGAACTCCTCGCCGCCGACCGCGCCCCGACCTGGGAGGGCTGGGCGGCCGTCGAGCGGATCAGCGAGGAGTACGGCATCCACGACGTCAACCTGGTCAAGCCGGGCGTCGGCGAGACCACCCGGGTCCTGCTCCGCCGGGTCCCCTGGAAGATCCTCGCGCAGCGCGGCGCGGGCGCCGACCTGGAGCACATACGGCTGCTCGCACAACAGCGCGGCGTCCCGGTCGAGGAGGTCGACGACCTCCCGTACAGCTGTGTCGGACTGATCCACCCCCGGTACACGCGCGGCGCGACGGGCGCGGACGGCAGGGCGGTGGCGGGCGGCAGCGCCCCGACGGCCGGCGGAGAGCCGGTGAAGGGCGCATGAGCATGACGTCACCGGCTCCCTCCTCGCCGTCACCGGCCTCCCCGGCACGCACCCTGGTGGCGAGCGACCTCGACCGCACACTGATCTACTCGGCGGCCTCGCTCGACCTGTCCATGCCGGACGCGGAGGCCCCCCGGCTGCTCTGCGTCGAGGTCTACGGCCACAAGCCCCTCTCGTACCTGACGGAGACGGCCGCCGCCCTCCTCACCGAGGTGGCGGCCTCCACCGTCTTCGTCCCGACGACCACCCGCACCCGGGAGCAGTACCGGCGCATCCACCTCCCCGGCCCCGCCTCCCGGTACGCGATCTGCGCCAACGGCGGCCACATCCTGGTCGACGGCGTCTCCGACCCCGACTGGCAGCGGCGGGTGGCGGACCGGATCGCGGCCGAGTGCGCCCCGCTCACCGAGATCCGCGCCCACCTCGCCACCACCGCCGACCCGGCCTGGCTCCTCAAGGAACGGGTCGCCGAGGACCTCTTCGCCTACCTCGTCGTCGAACGCTCCCTGCTGCCCGAGGAATGGGTGAGGGAACTGGCTGCCTGGGCCGGGCCGCGCGGCTGGACGGTCTCCCTCCAGGGCCGGAAGATCTACGTGGTCCCGGCGCCGCTCACCAAGAGCGCCGCCATGCACGAGGTCGCCCGCCGCACCGGCGCCACGCGCACACTCGCCGCCGGGGACTCCCTCCTCGACGCGGACCTGCTGCTCGCCGCCGACCTCGGCTGGCGCCCCGGCCACGGCGAACTGGCCGACGAGGGCTGGCGTGCCCCGCACGTGGTGGCCCTGGCGGAACGGGGAGGGGCCGCGGGCGAGGAGATCCTGCGCCGGTTCCTGGCGGCCGCGGCCGTGTGAGTTCGCCTGCGGGCGGGCGCGCCGTGCGCGAGGCTGGGGGCATGACCAAGGGCAACGACACCACGATCACCGCCGAGCTGTACGCGTACATGCTGGCGCACAACCCGCCGCTGGACCCGGTCCAACGGGAGCTGGTGGACACCACGTACGCACGGTTCCCCGACCACGCGGGCATGCAGTCGGCCGAGGAACAGGCCCCGCTGCTCGCCTTCCTCGTCCGGCTGGTCGGCGCCCGGCACGTGGTGGAGGTCGGCACGTTCACCGGCTTCAGCGCCCTGGCGATGGCCCAGGCGCTGCCCGCCGACGGCACGCTGATCGCCTGCGACATCTCGGAGGAGTGGACGGCGTACGGCAAGGAGGCCTGGGAGAAAGCGGGCGTCGCGGACCGGATCGACCTGCGCATCGCCCCGGCCCTGGACACCCTGCGCGCGCTGCCCGCCGAGCCGCACATCGACTTCGCCTACCTGGACGCGGACAAGGGCGGCTACATCGCGTACTGGGAGGAGCTGGTGCCGAGGATGCGGCCGGGCGGGCTGATCGCCACGGACAACGTGCTCTTCCACGGCGGGGTCACGGACCCGGAGGCGACGGGCCCGGCGGCGGCGATCAAGGAGTTCAACGACCACGTGAGCGCGGACGCCCGGATGGACAGCGTCCTGCTGACCGTCTCCGACGGCCTCACCCTGTCCCGCAAGAAGTAGGCCCCGGCGCCGCGTCGCGGGGGCCTCTCCGGGCCGGGCTCAGCCGCAGCAGCCGCCCCCGCAGCAGCCCCCGCCGCCACCGCCACCGCCGCCGGACGGTGCGGGGCCGGACGCCGCTGCTCCGCCCACGGCCACGGCGGACAACAGCTTGACGGTGTCGTCGTGGCCCGCGGGGCAGGCGGCGGGGTCCGAGGACCGCGCCATGGGACGGCTGACTTCGAACGTGTCTCCGCAGGTGCGGCAGCGGAATTCATAGCGAGGCATGGGCTCAGGTTAGGGCCTCCGGGCCGCGGGCCACATCCCCCGGCGGTCCGCCTCAGGCGCCGGTGCCGCGCTCCTCACGGATGTCGGAGACGACCCGGGCCGCGGTCTGCCGAACAGCCTCGGTCTCGGTCAGGAAGTGCCAGTAGTCGGGGTGGCGCCCTTCGAGCCCGGCGATCGCCCGCTCCAGCCGGGCGACGGAGTCGTCGAGCGGCCGTGCGTGCCGGGGGTCGGGCGTGTGCCGGCCCGCCATGGCCAGGCGCTGGGCGTCCCGCACCGCGAACCGGGTCCGCTCGATCTCCTGCTGCGGGTCCTTCGCCACGGCGTTCAACTGCCGCAACCTGTCACCGGCGGCGGAGACCGCCTCGTCCGTGGCGTTGAGCAGGGCACGGACCGTGGACAGCCGGGACGTGGCATCCGCCCAGCGCTGCTCGTCGCGCGCCTTCGCCGCCTCCGCGAGCTTCTCCTCGGCCTGCCGGACGTTGACGGCGGCCTGCTCCGGAACGGGCTGGAGATCCTGCCAGCAGGCGGCCGAGAAGCGCCGCCGCAACTCGCTGAGCACCGGCTCCACCGAACCTGCCCGGGTCGTCAGGGCCTGGGCGCGGGTCCGCAGCGAGACGAGCCTGCGGTCGATCTCGGCGGCCCGCTCGGGCAGCCGCTCCGCCTCGATGCGCACGGCCTCGGCGTCGCGCAGCACCGTGTCGGCCCGCTGGAGGGTCTCCGCGACGCCGTGCGCCCCCGCCCCCTGGTTCAGCTTGGTCAGCTCCGGGGCGAGGGCGGCGAGCCGGGCGGCGAGCTCGTCGGCCCGCAGCCCGGAGGCCCGCACGCTGTCGAGGGCGTTGCTCGCCCCCAGGAGCGCCTGCCGGGCCCGCTCGACGGCGGGGGCGAGCCGGGCCAGCTGCGTCTCCGCGCTGCCCAGCAGCGGCCCGAGCCCCTGGGCGAAGCGGTCCAGCTCGCCCTTGACCCGCACGAGGTCGTCCTTGGCCCGGGTCAGCTCGGTGCGGGCTCTGGAGGCCACGGCGGGCTCCAGATCGTCCCGGTCCAGGTCGTGGCTGTCGACGGCGGTGATGTAGGTGTGACTGACCTCGTCGATGCGCCGGCCGAGCGCGGCGAAGTCCTCGGACGCCTTGCGACCGCGGGCGGAGCCGTCCACGGCGTTGATGGTCTCGATGGAGATCCGGAGATCACGCTGGGCGCTGTCCAGCTCGTAGAACGCCTCGGCGGCGGCGTCCTTCGCGGCCTGCGCGTCGGCCCGCTCGTTCTCCCCGCGGCCACCGAACCACCGGCGCGTACCCCCACCGGCGAAGGCGGCGGGCAGCGCGGCGAGCACGAGGGGCACGGGCAACAGCATCAGCGCCAGGACGTCCCGGACCCCGGAACCACCGAGCCCACCGGGCCGCCGGAACCCGCCGGGGGCGTGCTGCCCCGGTCGGCCCTGCTCCCTCTGGACGGCGGAACTCCCACCCGCTCCTGCCTCCGGCCGCGCGTGTGTCGCCGTCACATCCCTCTCCCGTGCCGATTCGCCCTGCCCGGTACATTGTCCCACCAGGTAAGGACGAACACACGGGTCGGTTAGTTCGCGCTTCGCACCGTGACTTGGCCGTTGTCGCTGCGGGCCTTCACCACATGGGCGCTGCCGCCGTCGCGCGGCACCCCGATCGAGACGTTCCCGTTGTCGGCGGAAGCGTCCACCGCGTACTTCTGCCCGCCCGGCGGCAGGTCGATGGTGATGCCCCCGTTGTCGCTCACGGTGTCCACGAGGGCGGGCACGGACGTGAAGCCGAGCCGGATCTCCCCGTTGTCGGCACGGGCGACCACGGAGGAGGCCGATATCCGGTCCGCCCGCACCTCCCCGTTGTCGGTCTTCAGCTTCAGCGCGCCGCTCGCGTCCCGGACATTGATCCTCCCGTTGTCCGACGAGAGGTCCAGCGCGCGGTCGAAGCCGGTGGCGCTGATCGTCCCGTTGTCCGACGAGGCCGTCACATCGACCCCGCGCGGCACCTTCACCCGGTGCCGGGCCTCGCAGTTGTTGATCAGCGCGTCGCACTTCACCCGGAGCGTGAGGGTGTCGCCCTCCATGTTCCAGACGGGGTCGGGCCCACTGCCCAGCACCACCCACCCGTCGACCTGCCGCTCCACCTCGACCTGCTCCACGTCGGCCGGCACGAGGTCCACGGTGGCGTTGTCGGCGTCGATGGTCAGGGTCTTCCCCGTCAGGGCGAACGACTTGCGCTCGACGGGAGCGTCGTCGACGTCCGTCCCTCCGCACCCGGTGAGAGCCAGGGCCAGCAACGTGACCCCGCCCCCCAGAGCGAGAGCCCGCCCGGGCGCTCCACGGAGCGTGCGGGTCGCTGCGCTCTTCACGATGTCCACGGTGATCGGTCCCCCAGTGCGTGCCGGACGGTGAGGCACCGGACATCGCTGCCGGCGCACTCCAACCGTATGCACCGAGGCCGCCCGACGGGATCCGGACGGCTACCGTCTCGTGGTGGGGTTATCCCCCGCACCGACCGGTTTATGAGCAGGGGCGCCGGTCCATGTAGGCTGTTGCCTCATCCACGGGTGCGTAGCTCAGGGGTAGAGCGCTGCTCTTACAAAGCAGATGTCGGCGGTTCGAAACCGTCCGCGCCCACTCGTACGAAGACCCCCGGCCGATCGCGGCCGGGGGTCTTCGGCATCCAGCCCCGACATCAAGGGCGCGGTCACCCACGGTCGGGCCGGTGCCGCCCCGGCATGCGGTCGAGGAGACTGACGGTCTCGCGCCGCGTGTCCTGCCCGACGTGGGCGGGGATGTTCGTCGCGACCGCGATCTGACTGTGCCCGAGGATCTCCATCACCACACGGGGAGCGGTCCCGGCGGCGGTGAGCAGGGTCGCGCAGCCGTGGCGGGCATCGTGCAGCGGATGAAGCGAAGCCCTGCGGTGCCGGCGACCCGGGTGAGCGACCGATACGGGTCGCGGGCTGATGTCGGCACACCGAAAAGCAGAGGAGAGCTGACGCATCGTCAAGTCCCGTGATGTGAGGGCTTCGGTGTCGGGCGCCTGACGAACCGATGAGTTTTCTGCGCTGCGGCGGTCCTATCGGGAGTAGCAGCACCACAGCAGTGCGGCCCCTACGCGAACCGGAGAGAAACGTGGCAACAGCACGCAAGCAGTCGGACGGAACCGGGGCCCGGGTCGTCTCCGCGGACGGCACCGAGATCGCTTTCGAGCAGTCGGGCCGCGGGCCGGCCGTCGTCCTGGTCGCCTCCGCACTGGCAGACCGCTCGGACACGACGAAACTCGCGGCTCTCCTGGCCCAGCACTTCACTGTGATCAACTACGACCGGCGCGGACGGGGTGCCAGCGGTGACGCCGAGGTCTACGCCCCCGACCGTGAGGTCGAAGACATCGCCGCGTTGGTCGAACACGCCGGCGGTTCGGCGTCGTTGTTCGGCTCGTCCTCCGGAGCGGTTCTCGCCCTGCGCGCGGCCGCGGCGGGGGTCAACGTCGAATGCCTGGCTCTGTACGAGCCGCCGTTCGTTGTCGCCGAAGGCGACGACGGGCCGCCCAGGGATCTCGCGCGGCAGATCACCGCGCTGCTCGCGGAAGGCCGGCGCAGTGACGCGGTCAAGTACTTCATGACCAGGGTGCAGGGCATGCCCGGCATCGCCGTGTTCTTCATGAAGCTCATGCCGAAGATGTGGGCGAACCTCACCGAGCTGGCCGGGACTCTGCCCTATGACATCGCGGTCATGGGCGACACCCAGCAGGGAAAGCCTCTCGACGCGGAGGAGTGGAAAGGTGTGGCCGTACCCACCCGCGTGCTGACCGGTGGCAAGAGCCCGGCCGCGTTCCGGCGCGGCGCCCTCGCCGTCACCGAGATCCTGCCGCAGGCCGACCACCGCACTCTGCCCGGTCTCAACCATGGTGCCGTGGTCATGGCCCCGAAGAAGATCGCCCCGCACATCATCGAGTTCATCAGGGGATGAGCTTTTCGTTCGAGCGGTTCGGCGGCGCTTGGTACTGGCTTCTGGTACTCGGAGCAGCTCCAACTGACCGCCGACCCCCGAACGACCGCAACGCACGGGAGGGACTTCAGCTGTCGAGTTCCGGCCGGGGTCAGTAGAGCCAGCGGTCCAGGAGTCCTGGCCAGAGGAACCCCTCGTAGCCGTCGAAGGCCGCCGGGTCGATTTCCTTCAGCTCCTCGGCCAGCCGGTTCAGCTCGGCGAAAGCCCGGTCTTCCTCCTCCTCCGAGAGGTGCTCCTCGGGCCCGTCCGGTTCGCTGAGAAGCTCTGAGGCTGTGACGCGAGTGCCGTAACGGTGAAGGGCGTCGAGCCACACGCCGACATCCGAGTTGGCGAACCATGCCTCGCCGTCCGGCATGACGAAGTAGACCGCCCCGGTCTCCGGCTCGACGCCGAACGATGACCGCTCGGCCCGATCATCGGGGTCCGCCTGTTCGGTGAGACGGTAGAGCGGGCCCCGGGACGTGGGCAGGGCCGGCTCGGCCTCACTCTGCACCACGACTCGTCGGACGAGGCGCGGTGCCACCGGGATCCCGACCTCGACGAGCTGTGCCTTCGCGGAGCCGGGGATCCGCCAGCCGGCCACATCGTCCCGTCCGGCTCGCGTGACGTGGCCCGGACCGGCCCACGCGGTCAGCTGGTCGTACGTCGCCATCGAACGATCCTCCACCGTCGGCTGCGGTGCTGACCCTATCGAGCCGGTCTCAGGTCACGGCACGGGCGCACGCGCGGGACAGCCCTGGGGCGGTGGCGTTCGGAGCCGTGCGCGCTTACCGGCCCGGCCGGCCGCACCGCTGCTCAGGGGCGGGAATCGGCGTCGCGCGCCTCGGTCATGAGTCTCTGTACTTCCATCACCGTGTCGCGCAGGTCTCCCGGCCGTACGGCCTCGTGCGCGAGCCATTCATCGAGGCGGGGGCGCAGATATCGGACCGTTCCGGGCCCGTGGCGCCGCAGGGCCGAGCGGTTGATCGAGATCTCTTCCTGGATCTCCCGTCGCAGCTCGTCGGTCCAGCCCTGTTCGCGGTCGACGCGCTTCAGCGGTGCCTTCAGGGCGGCCACGGCGCGGTCGAGGGACTCCGGCAGGTCCACGGCTCACCCGTCTCGCGCGAGTCCAACGGTGGCCCATCGTAGGTCCCGTCACCGCGCGCGGTCGCTCACCGCCTCCGCGATCGACAGGCTGTTCTCGTAGAGGTGGTGCCGGGTGATCCGGCCGTTCTCCACGGTGAGGCGCAGCGCGAACGGCCCCTCGAAGGATTTACCCGTCGCCCGCACAGTCCCGGACAGGTGCCCCGTCAGGACGGCGTCCGTGCCGTCGACGAGGAAGGCGTCGACGGAGGCGCGTGCGTCCTCGGGCACGGTGTGCTCCATCAACTCCGTGAACTGGGCCGCGCATTCGGCGGCCGTGGACCGGGGGCGGATCCATGGCACGGTCGGGTTCTCGGCGAGCAGCCAGTCGACCTCGTCGGCGAAGAGTGCCGTGAGCCGTGCGGTGTCTCCGGCCAGCCGGGCGGCGAGGAAGGCCTGCACCACGGCCCTGGTCGTCTCGGCGGGGGAGGACGTGGTGGCGGCCGGGCTCGTCGTGGGGGTGGTGGGTGTCACGGACATGGTGCTCTCCTCGCTGCTGGGGCGGGGCCGGTCGGTGGCTGCTTCCCGCTGATGGGTTTGATCCTGCCGGGGGCGGGCGTTCGCGGTCGATTACGTCGGAGGTAATGCCGGAGGCCGGCCATGGCGGACGGGGGCGGGGTGGGGCCGTGTCGTGGCGCTTCCTCGGGCGCGGGTACCGGGGGCACCTGGACGTTCGCCGTGCGACGAACCGTCCTACCCTGGGCCGGGCGTCGCGGGAGCGGCCGGTTGACGGTGCGTCGTCCATCGGTCCCGCGCCGTGCCGCGGAACGCGGCGGAACGGTGGCTCGGCTGAACGACGTGGTACCAGGGGGTAGTTCATGGGGCGGACGCTGGCCGGGATCCTGGCCGGGGCGGCGCACGGGCGGTTTCCCGACGCCGACGGGAGGACGACCGTGGTCCCCGCGCCGAGTGACCGGGACACGGGGGTGATCGCCTTCACCGCGCACTCCGTCGTGTTCACCGACGAGGATCCCGGGTGGGTCCGTGCCACGCTCGCCGCCCTGGAGTGCGATGCGCTGGCCGCCACCATGCACCCCCGCTTCCTGACGGCCTTTCTGGAGCGCACCGGGCGCGTCACCGACACGATCGACCTCCTGACCGTCGCGGACCCGTTGCCCGGTGGGCCCGCGCTGGAGCTGAGGGAGGTCAGCGATTCCGTGCACCCGCGGGCGACGAGTGCCCGTCGGCGCCGGGACGGGGTGCGGATGTGGGAGGCCGACGGGGGAGTGCTGGTGCTCGGGCGCGGCGTGGCGGGGCGGTGGGAGGTCGCCGTCGAACTGGACGAGGACGCCCGGCACCGGGGCCTCGGCCGCGCCCTCGCCACCGCCGCACGGCACCTCGTACCCCCGGGCGAACCGCTCTGGTCGCAGCAGGCCGCAGGCAACGCGCGCAGCATCCGGGCCTTCCAGGCCGCCGGATTCCGCCCGGTCGGCTCGGAGGTGCTGCTGCTCGACAACGGTCAGGGGCAGGACACCGGGGGAGCGTGAGGGCGGTGACGGGCGCACCGTACGGCGGTCGCGGGCTCCCGCTACTCTGCTCGGCATGATCGACGCACCCGTGAGCCCGACGGACACCGAGGTGGCGGCAGCCGCGGCCCTGGCCGGGGCGGAGGTCGTGCGCGACCGGTACGGGCGGCGGCACTCCCGTATCGACAAGGGCGCCGGGGACTTCGCCACCGACGCCGATGTGGCGGCCGAGGCGGCGATCCTCGACGTCATCCGTACCGCCCGGCCCGGGGACGCGGTGCACGGCGAGGAGGGCGGCCGGTACGGCGAGGCCGGCGCGGTACGCGCGTGGTTGGTGGACCCCTTGTGCGGGACGCTCAACTACGCCACCGGCTCCCCACTGGTCGCCGTCAACGTGGCGTTGCGCAACGGCCCGGCCGCGGTGGCCGACCCGTTCAGCGGCGAGGTCTTCCTGACCGACGGCGAGACCGCATGGGTCCGTCACGGCACGGCAGGGCGGGCCTCCCGTCGTGTCGCGGGGCGGCCGGAGGCGGGCGAGGAGCGGTTGGCGCCGACGGCGGACACCCGGCTGGTGGACGTGAACCTCGATCCTCCCTTCCCGGGCGCCCCCGCCTTCCGCGCCGTCGACCTGCTCGCCCGTCCCGGGTTCGTCGAACGGTTCCGCCCCCGCGTCCTCTCCACGACGCTCGCCCTGGCCTGGGTCGCGGCCGGCCGGAGGGCCGCCTACGTCACCGACGGCGGCGACCTGAGCGGGAGCGTCCACTTCGCCGCCGGGATCGCCCTGTGCCGGGCCGCCGGCTGCGTCGTCACCGGGGTCGACGGCGCTCCCGTCGGGCCGGAGGGCCGCGGCCTCGTCGTGGCCGCGGACGCGGAGACGCACGGGCTGCTGATGTCGTCGATCCGTGAGCGCGGGCGGAGTGCCTGAACCGCCGCACCGCCCGTGCCGGACCGGCGGTGTGCCCGCCGTGCCGCGTTCCCTCAGATGTGCAGCTCGGGCGGGAAGCCGGTCCAGCGGAGTGCGGCGGGCAGGTGGCCGGTGTCGTTGAACAGGAGGAGGGCCGGCGGGCGGCCGGGCGCGTAACGGATGACGGTCAGTGCGGCGTTGGCGTGGTTGATGCCCAGCCAGCGCCACTCCGGGGCGTCCAGCGCGGCCCGGACGAGCCAGGCGGCGAGGAAGTTGTGGGTCACGAGCAGCTCGTGGCGGGGCTCCTCGCCCTCGACCGTTCCCGTGAACCGCGCCAGAGCCTCCCGGGCCAGCCCGGGCCCCGGCTCGCGCTCCGCCGCCGGGAACCCGGCGAGACGGGCGAGCGTCTCGTCGGCCGACTCCGTCGGCAGCTCCTCCCGTCGCGGCAGGTACGGGAGGTAGTCGCCGGCCGGTTCGGAGCGGAGCAGCGGAACTCCCGCGAGCCGCTCACCGATCAGCCGCGCCGTCTGCTCGGCGCGCGGGAGCGGGCCGTGGTGGATCGCCGTGATCGGGGCCCCGCGGAGCCGCTCACCCAGCAGGGCGGCCTGACGGCGGCCCGCGTCGGTGAGCGTGCTCTCGTCGGCGGAGGCCTGCCCGTGCCGGGTGAGGTACAGGTAGCGGGCAGCCGTTGCCGTCATGGGCGGTTCCTCCGTCGCGGTTCATGATCGTACGAACGCCTCCGGAGACGTTCGGGCGTGCTCGGGTGGTTCCGCCGAGGCCGACGGGGGCCCCTCCAGCCCCCGGGGCCGCCGAGGCCCCCAGGGCTGGAGGGGCCCGCGAGGCTGAAGGGCGCCCGCAGGGCTTGGGGGACGCGCCTCCCGGGATGCGCGGGGGCAGTGCTCAAGGCACCGTGGAGGCATGGCCGAGCACCCGCCCGTGATCGTCTATCCGCCTTCCGCGACCGGAGGGCGGCGGGTCACCGTGCACGGCCAGATCGTGGGCCTGGCGCACGGGCGGGGCGAGGTGGCCGCGCTGCTGCGGTCGGCGGGATTCGCCCCGGGGCCCGACAAGGTCGTCGAGTTGGACCGGCCGGGGCTGATCGAATGGCGCGGCGGGGACCTCGACACCTGGGAGTGAGCCGTGAGACGGCCTGGGCGTGACTCGGGACGGCCGGTGAGTGACCCGTGAGGCGGGCCCGGGGGGCGACCCCTTGCTCACGCCACCTGACAGGGCCCCGTGGTCCGACGACCTGGGGGCCCGTGACCCGACGACCGGGGAGGGTCCGGTGACACGACATCTGGGAGCGGCCCCGTGACTCGACACCTGGGAGTGGCCCCGTGACACGACACCTGGGAGTGGCCCCGTGAAGCGGCGTCGGACGGTACGGGACAGCGCCTCGATCGAGCCGCCGCCCGGCTATTACGTCGCCGGGGGCGGGTCCCCCGACGCGGCGCAGCGCGCCCTGATCCTGGACTGGATCGTGAGCCGGCGCATCGCGAGCGGCTGGCGCGTCGAGTCGCGTTCGGAGAGCCAGGTGGTGCTGGTGCGCGGGCAGCCGGTCAACCACGTGCTGCACGCCTTCCTCACCGTCTTCTCCTGCCTGGTGTGGGGGATCGTCTGGGCGGTCCTCGCCCTGGTCAACCGCGTCGAGCGGGTGGCGCTCACCGTCGACGCCCAGGGGCGCGTGGTCACGGTCGGGGCGCCGTGACGTGTCACCCGAACGGGTGCGTCCGGGTGGCCCCGCGCAGGGGCCGGGAGGAGCGTCGGAGCTGATCTGCACGTATGACCAGGGCAGGTCAGGACAGCAGGCGCCCGGCGTCTGTTCCGGCTAAGGAGTCCTCATGTCGCAGCCCAGCACCCCCGCACCAGGTGCCTCGCGCCCCGCCGACCCCCGTCCGGGCGGCGGCTCGGGCAGCCCCTGGGCGGCCGGAGGCACGGTGTTCGCCGGTGTCCTTCTCTTCGTGGACGGCGTCCTCGGCGTGCTGAAGGGCATCGCGGGCATCGCCTCGAACGACGTCTACACACGCATCAACGACTACGTCTTCAAGTTCAGCGTGACCTCGTGGGGCTGGATCCACCTCGTCCTCGGCGTGATCCTCATCCTGGTCGGCTGGGGCATTCTCAGCGGCGCGGCCTGGGCCCGCGCCGCGGGTGTCGTTCTGGCCTCGCTGAACCTCATCGCCAACTTCATGTGGCTCCCGTACACCCCGGTCTGGGCCATCGTCACCATCGCGATCGACGTCTTCGTCATCTGGGCGCTGTGCACCGACCGGTCGAACCCGCGCGACCAGGTGCGGAGCAGCTGAGCGACGGGCGGGCGAACCGGCCTTGCGGCGGGGCGGGCCGCCGCCACGGGTGTCCGTTGTCAGTGGTGCGGTACACACTGGAGTCATGTGCCGCAGCATCAAGACGCTTCGCCCGCCCGCCCTCCCCGAAGAGGCCACCGAGGAGGACATGCGGGCCGCCGCCCTTCAGTACGTACGCAAGGTCTCCGGGTTCCGCGCGCCCGCCGCGCACAACCGGGAGGTGTTCGACCGGGCCGTCGACGAGATCACCGCAGCCACGATGAAGCTGCTCGACGGCCTGGAGATACGGGGCGCGGCCCGGGGCTGAGGCGGCGCGCCGCCCGCAGGCCGACCGCTTCCGGTCAGCCCCTTCGGTCCCTTCAGCCCCTTCCGGTTGCCTCTTCCGGTCAGGGCGCGGCCGGTGCGGGCGCCGCTACCGGTCCCGGCCCGCCGAGGGCGGCCGGTCCGCCGGGAGGAGCGGACTGGGGGGCGAGCGCGGGCGACGGCACGGAAACGACCGGGGTCGCCCGCGGCACCGCGGAGCCGGCCCCGGACGTGGCCCCGGCTCCGGACGCCAGTGCCTCCGTCGTCGACACCGCCCCCGTCGCCGCGGTCGTCGCAGTTCCCGCCCCCGCGGTGACCGTCGCCGCCGCCTCGGGCTCGGCTTCGACCGCCGTCCTGGCCCGCGCCGCCGCCGGCCGCTTCACCAGGAAGGTCGCCAGCGCGCCCGCCACGAACAGGGCCAGCACGGAGACGGCCGTGCCGAACCACGTCGAGCCCAGCCACCGGCCGCCGAAGTAGCCGAGGCCCACGCTGTAGCCCGCCCACGCCAGGCCCGCCAGCGCCGACCAGGGAAGGAAGTCCCGCTTCCTGCGGTGGGCGGCGCCCGCGCAGAGGGAGACCACGGAGCGGCCCGCGGGGGCGAACCTGGCGATGATCACCAGCGCGCCGCCGCCCCGGCTCAGCGCCGCGCCCAGACGTTCTTGCGCGGAGGTGAGCCGCCGTGACCGCGCTATGGCCCGGTCCAGCCGGTCGCCCCCGCGCCAGGCCAGCCGGTAGGCGACGAGATCGCCGAGCACCGAGGCGGTGGCCGCGCAGAGGATCAGTACGACGAGCGAGGGAACCTGCCCCTCGGCGCCGCTGACGGTGGTGGTGCCCGCAGCCGCCGCCGTGGCGGCCGTGATGACGAGCACGCCGCTGGGCAGCAGGGGAAGGAAAACGTCCAGCAGAACGGAGAGGGCGACCACCGCGTAGATCCATGGGCTGCTGGTCAGCGCGCCCACACTCTCTAGCACCGTCTACTACTCCCCGATCGTGTCAACGCCGCGACGTCGCAGGGGAGCGGCATGGGCGGCAGGTTCAGCTGTACAGCGTACGCGTGAGGCTCATCCGGACGCCGCCCAGGGCGGGTGATGTTGTGCAGGTCACGTACACCTGGAGGCCTTGTGCCCGTTAGGCGGGGAGAACGACCGGCACGAGCGAGGAGCAGCACATGACGGCATGGATGGTACGGACGGGACGCGGTCCGGCGCACCCCATTTCGGGGCGGCGGGGGCCCGCGGGACGCGGGGACGGGGCGACATCGCGGGGCCGGGGGGTCGCACGGGCCCCGGGCGTGCTGGCCGGCACGGCGGTCCTGCTGGCGCTGGCCTGCGGCGTCGGGGTCGCCCGGGGAACGGGCGACGGCGGGGCGGCCCCCTCCACCGGCGGTCACGTCGCGCACGGCGGCCACGTCACGCACGGCGCGCACGGGACCCCGGCGGCGGCTCCGGCGCCGGGCGGCGGTGGGGACCCGAGCCGCACGGATGACGCCGTCGCCGTGGGCGGCGGTTCCTGGATGCGGTCCGCGGGGGTGTTCTCCCCGCCCGGTTCCTTCGTCCCGTCCGACGCGTTGACGTACGACACCCGGCTGGTCCCGGCGGGGGCGCGGATCGAGGTCACCCGGTTCACGGATCCGTCCGGCACCCGGGTCGACGCCCGGCTGCGGGGGCTCGTGCCCGGCCGTGCGTACGGCATGCACGTGCACACCTCGCCCTGCGGCGCCGATCCCGCCGCCGCGGGGCCCCACTACCAGCACCGCCCGGCGGCGACGGCGGACCCGGTCAACGAGGTGTGGCTGGACTTCCGGACGGACGAGGAGGGCGACGGGCGGGCGGCGGCCCGGCACGGCTGGGGCTTCCGCGAGGACGGGGCGCGGTCGGTGGTCATCCATGACCGGCAGGGCGGTGCGGGGGAGCGGGCGGCCTGCTTCACGGTGCCGTTCGCGCCCCCCGGGCGGGGGTGACGGGGCCGCGCCCCCCCCGGGCGGGCGACGGCGTACGGCGGTGCCCCGTTCCTCCGCGTCACCGGAGGGCCGGGGCACCGCCGTACGTCCCCGCCGCTCGGTGCCAGGAGGCTGCGGGGGCCGCCGGGACGGCCGGGGCGGACCGGGACGCCCGCCAGCGGGTCGGACCGTGTTCGTCGGTCAGACCGGGACGGCCGGGGTCTTGTCGCGACGGGGCGCGCCCCCGGTGTCGGCCGCCGTGTTCCGCGAACCGAAGAAGCGGTCCAGAGCGATGCTCCCCGGGCCGGTGAAGACCAGCAGCAGGAACGCCCAGCAGAACATCGCCGCGCCCTCACCGCCGTTCTGGAGCGGCAGGAGCGCCTCGGGCTGGTGCACCTTGAAGTACGCGTAGGCCATCGACCCCGAGGCGAGGAAGGCGGCAGCGCGGGTGCCCAGGCCCAGGGCGACCAGGGACCCGCAGACCAGTTGGATCAGGGCGGCGTACCAGCCGGGCCAGGCGCCGGTCTCCGCCTGGTTGCCGCCGAGCACCCCGAAGAGAGTCGCGGCGCCGTGGAAGGCGAAGAGCAGACCGACGACGAAGCGGAAGAGGCTGAGAACGTAGGGCTGGGCCTGGTTCAAGCGGATGAGCATGGGGGGTGTGCTCCTTCGGTCGTGGTGGGGACGTGAACCGATTGAGCGCCACAGGTTAGGGAGGCCTCATCAGTGCTTGCAACTTCAACATTCTGTCGAGTGGCCGGAAATCGCCTCACTCTCAGGGGTGAGTGAACGCTCAAGAACCGCTTCGAGCTGGGCTCCCTGCCTGGTTGCCTTGGCCTGGACCAATGTCAGCGCAGACTTCCGGCCATGCAGCGTGAGCGTCATGAGCTGGTTGCCGAACCAGGGGCCGCCCGCCTTGCCCCAGGTCACCGGCGGCCTCCCGTTACGGCCGTGGCGGGACAGCAGCCGGCCGATCCGCCGGCCCGCCCGGCTCCAGCCGAAACGGAAACCCGTCCGGATCGACCGGGGGATCGAGTTGTGCACGGGTGAGCAGGTCAGCTGAAGGACGCGGGAGGCCGGGGAGCCCCCCGCGCCGGGAGCGGAATCGGCCCCGGGGGCGGAGTCGGACCCGGCGCCGGAGTCCGGCCACCGCGGCTCGGCGATGTACGCATGGTGCACATCGCCCGAGAGGACGCATACCGTCGCCGGGGCGTCCGGGCCGCTCCCCGCCTCCCGCAGCAGCTCCGTGAACCGGTCGAAGGATTGCGGGAAGGCCGCCCAATGTTCCAGGTCGGACGCGCGGCGCAGCTTCTCGCCGACGCGTGCCCAGCGTTGCCCGCGTACGCCCGCGCACAGGGCCGCGTTCCAGCGCTCCACGTCATGGACGAGCGGGGGCAGCAGCCACGGCAGGGAGCTGCCGACGAGCAGATGATCGTACGAAGAGGGGTCATTCAGGACGGCGTCCCGCAGCCAGTCGCCCTCCTCGGCGTCGAGCATCGCCCGTCGCTCCTCGGCCAGGACGCGGGCCGCGCGGGTGTCGACCATCACCAGCCGTACTCGGCCGAAAACACGCCGGTAGCTCCACCGGGTGCGGGCGGGGTCGGCGTCGGTCTCGGCGGCGAAGCGGCGCAGCGTCTCGGTGCCGTCGGGCGAGGCCCTGACCGCCGCGTACACGGGGTCGGCGGCCAGTTCGGCGGGGGAGAGGTTGCCCAGGTGCTGGTGGACCCAGTACGACATGAGCCCGCTGACGATCCGCTCGTGCCACCAGGGCAGGGCGCGCATGTCCCGTTGCCAGGCGGCGCTGGTGTTCCAGTCGTCGATGACGTCGTGATCGTCGAAGATCATGCAGCTCGGGACCGTGGAGAGCAGCCAGCGGACCTCCGCGTCGCGCCACGACTCGTCGTAGAGGTAGGTGTACTCCTCGTAGTCCGCGATCTCCGTGCCCGGCGCCTCGTCCAGGTCCCGGCGGGCGGCCAGCCGGCGCCGGGTCGCCCCGGAGGTCTCGTCCGCGTACACCTGGTCGCCGAGGAGCAGCAGGACGTCGGGGCGCTCGGCCCCCGGGTCCGCGGCGAGGCGGGCGGCGAGGGTCACCAGGGCGTCCGGCCCCGCGGGGTCGTGTCCGCCGCCGGGTGCCGCCGCCCACCGGCACGACCCGAACGCGATCCGCACCGGGTCCGGCTCCGCCCCGGCGGCGTCCCGGGGCGTCGGGGACGGCGTGGTGATGGTGCTCGGCGGCAGGCGGTTGCCGTCGGGCGGCCAGACGCGCCGGGATCCGATGAGCACCTCGTAGGCCGTGGTGGAACCGGGGGTCAGCCCCTCCACGACGACCAGGGCGTAGTGGTGGCCGGCCACCGAGAAGGTGGGCGACGCGCCCGAGGCGCCGTCCGCGCACCGGACCTCCACGGTGCACGGACGGCTCGCCTCGACCCAGACGGTCGCGGTGGCCCCCGAGTCCCAGTCGACGTACCGCAGCAGTGGTCCCAGGCGCAGCCCGGCCATGTGATGTCTCCTCGCGACGCCGTCACGGATGGGGTCCGTAACGTACAGAACGGGGGAGGAGCGTGCACGGGTTCCGGCGGCCGGGGCCGTGCGGCGGGTCGCGGGGTCAGCGGCCGTGCGCCGTGGTCAGCAGCCGTTCAGGGCGGACTGCAGGGCGCTTTTCTCGGCGGAGTCCACGGTCAGGTTGTAGTGCTTCTTGACGTGCACCCAGGCGCGGACGTAGGTGCACTTGTACGAGGAGGCCGGCGGCATCCATGCGGCCGGGTCCTTGTCGCCCTTGGACTGGTTCACGTTGTCGGTGACCGCGATGAGCTGGGGGCGCGTCAGGTCGTTGGCGAACGACTGGCGCTGGGCCGTGGTCCAGCTGCTCGCGCCGGAGCGCCAGGCCTCGGCGAGCGGGACCATGTGGTCGATGTCCACGTCGGACGCGGCGCTCCAGGTGGCGCCGTCGTAGGGCGAGAACCAACTGCCGCTGACCGCGGCGCAGGAGGAGTCCTGCTGGACGTTCGTGCCGTCGCGCTTGAGGACCACCTCGCGGGTGTTGCAGGCTCCCGACTGGGTGATCCAGTGCGGGAACTTGTCGCGGCTGTATCCGCTGGACGAGCCCTCCGCGCCGACGGTGAGCTGGCCGAGGTAGGTGCGTGCGGTCGCCGCGCTGACCGGGGTGGGCATGGCGGCCTGTGCGCTCGGGGCGGTGAACAGGGCGGACGTGGCGGCGAGCGCGGCGGTTGCGGCGACGACGGAGAGGCGACGCGCGTAGACACCGGACATGCGAACTCCCTTGATGTGGGGGGTGCTTGGACGGGCGTGCGAAGGCCCGGCCATCGTGGCGACGCCAGGTTTCCGTGGGGTGGGCGTCAGGTAACAGAGTGGCGACATGTGCACGTCACATCAAGGGGTGTGCAAGGGAGTGCCGGATCGCGGGAGCGCGCGGAACCGTCACGGACGGTTGTTTCGGGTGATGTTGGACGCCCGCCGGGGCTTCGGGGGCGCTCGCGCGGCCGGGCGCGCCCCCGGTGGCGGTCCCGGGGGCGGGCCTATCGTTGCCGCGTGCTGCTTCCGGTCTCGCCCACTCTCGGTGTCGTGCTCGCCGCCCTGCTGGTGCTCGCCGCCGCCGTCGCCGCGTGGGCCTCGCTGGGACGATCGCGCGAGATCCTCGTCGCCGGGGTGCGGGCGGCGGCCCAACTCGCCGCCGTGTCCCTGCTCATCGGCTGGGTGGTCCGCTCCCTGGCGCCGCTGCTCGGGTTCGTGGCGCTGATGTTCGCCGTGGCGGTGTGGACCGCGGGGCGCCGGATCACCGGCAACCGCACCTGGCGCTGGGCCGCCGTGCCGATCGGGGCGGGCGTGCTGCCCGTGGTGGGGGTGCTGCTGCTGACGGGGCTCGTGCCGGTCCGGGGCCTTGCGCTCATCCCGGTGGCGGGCATCCTCATCGGCGGGGCGCTCACCGCGACGGTGCTCGGCGGGCGGCGCGCCCTGGACGAACTCGCGGGCCGGCGCGGGGAGGTGGAGGCGGGCATGGCCCTCGGGCTGCCGGACCGGGACGCCAGGCTGGAGATCGTGCGGCCGGCGGCGTCGGACGCGTTGCTGCCCGGCCTCGACCAGACCAGGACGGTCGGGCTCGTCACCCTGCCGGGGGCGTTCGTGGGCATGCTGCTGGGCGGCGCCTGACCCGTGGAGGCGGGCGCCGTCCAGCTGTTCGTCCTGGTGGCGCTGATGGCCGTCCAGGTGGTCGCCGTCGCGGTGGTCCTGGAGCTGGTCGCGCGCGGGCTGTTGCACCGCGAGTGAGCCCCGCCGCGGAGCGAGGGGCCGGGGCACGGCCGGCAGTCGGGCCGGGGTGGTGGCAGCGGCGGGAGGCGTGGTTCAGGCCGCGTCGATGTGGAGGCGGATCGAGCCGTCCGCGGCCGCCTCCACGCGCACCCGCGTCAGATCCTCGACGTGGACGTCCGGCGCGAGGGCCGCGGCGCGCGGGCCGACGCCCACGACGCGCATGCCCGCCGCCCGGCCCGCCGCGATGCCCGCCTCGGAGTCCTCGAACACGACGCAGTCCGCCGCGTCGAAGCCCAGCTCCGCCGCACCCTTGAGGAAGCCCTCGGGGTCCGGCTTGCTGGCGCCGACCTGCTCGGCGGTGACGCGGACGGCGGGCATCGGCAGCGCGGCGGCGCCCATCCGGGCCGTCGCGAGCGCGGTGTCGGCGGAGGTCACCAGGGCGTGCGGCAGCTCGGCGATCGCGGCCATGAACGCGGGCGCCCCGCCGATCGGCACGACCCCCTCGACGTCGGCGGTCTCCTCGGCCAGCATCACCCGGTTGTCCGCGTGGTTCTCCTCCACCGGGCGGTCCGGGAGCAGGACGGCCATCGTGGCGTACCCCTGACGGCCGTGGACCACCTTGAGCGCGGCCTCGGGGTCCAGCCCGTGCTCGACCGCCCAGCGCCGCCAGCAGCGCTCCACCACCGCGTCGGAGTTGACGAGGGTGCCGTCCATGTCCAACAGGAGGGCGCGAGCGGTGAGGACGGTGGGAGGCATCGGCTGCTCCAGAAGGCGGGGAGGTGTGCGAACAGCCCGGGTGCGCGTGCCGCGGGGCAGGACGTACACGGGCTGTGGGGGACGCGCGGTACGCGGTACCGCGCGACGTGACCAGAGCAACCCCCGCCCGCCGGTCAGGGAGTGCGGGCGGGAGCTACTTTGTTCCATCACGATACAAAAACCGGGGCCGGAACGCCAATCCCTCCGCGCGGCGGTTCCTCCCGGCGCGCTCAGTGCGCCCGGTGGCGCCCGTTCCCGTTCGTCTCCTGCTCCAGCGCCCGCCGGGTGTTCGGCCCGTACACACCGATGGGATCGCCCTGGATCGCCTTGTACGACTGGTAGATCGCCACGGAGTGCGCCACCTGGTCGCTGTAGGAGCTCCCGTCGACCGGCCCCGAGTAGAGCCACTCGCCGACCGTCCGGAGCCGGGTCTGCAACTCGGCGACCTCCGGCCCCCGGTCGCCCGGCCGCAGCGAGGAGGGGGCCAGCGCAGGGGGCGGACCGTCGGGCGGCGCGGCCGACGGGGCGCCGGCGTCCGGGCTGGGCGACGCGCCGGTGGCCGGCGGTGCCGACGCGGTGGCGGTGGCGGTCGGCTCGGGATCCCGGCTCCGCGTCGGCGAGGCGGACGCGGACGGTGACGCGGACGGCGTGGCCGAAGGGGAGTGCGTACGGGGCGGCGCGGCCGAGGCGGAGGGCGACGGGGCCACCGAGGCGGCCGGCTCGTCCTCGGTGTCCGGGACGCTCGTGGTGGCCTCCGGCAGCGCCTCGTTCCCGCCGTCGTCGCCGCCGAACAGGCCGCCGGCGAAGGCCGCGGTGCCGACCACCGCGGCCACCGCCGCCCCAACGGCGAGCGCCCCGAGGGGGCTCCTGCGACGCGGTCGCACGGGGTCGGGGGCGAAGACGGGGGTCGCGCCCGCGGTGCGCCTCCGGCTTCCGTCCGGCACGGTGCCACCGGCGTCCGGCGCGGCGCCCACGCCGCCCTTCGGGCCGTCACCTCCCAGGAACAACGGCATGGTGCTCGCCACCGCCCCCGGATCGGCCGGGTTGCCCGCGGCATCGGGCGCCGCCGGTCCGGTTCCGGTGGCGGTCCCCTCCCACGCGGGGGAGGCCGCGTCGTCCCGCGTGCCGGAGGGCCCCGCACCCTCCCACCCGCCGGTGGCCGCGCCCTCCCGCGTACCGGAGCCGGGGCGGGGCCCCCCGGACCCGTCCCCGCGCGCCCCGGCATGGTCCGTCAGCGTCACGTACGGCCGGATGCGCAGCGGGTCGAAGTCCTCGGCCGCGGCGATCTCCGCCGTACGGGCGGCGCGCTGCTCGTCCTCCGTGAGCCGCGCCGAAGACGCGCCCGCACCGCACCGGCACGGCACCCGGTGCTCCGTGCCGGGCTCCCCGGCCGTCCGTCTCCCGCACCGCGGGCATGCGTGTCCGGTCATGGTGGGTCCCCTCCCCTTGAACTGCCTGCGATTATGCAGCCCGCTCCGGGGAAGCCCAACGGCCCGCCGCGGCTCGGCCCGCCCCCGGCAGGCCATTACGGGGCGAAACGGCCAGGATGGGGGTGTAGTGGATCAGCGAACACGGCGGATCAGTGGATTCAGCGGATCGAGGAGACGCCCATGGCCCAGCAGCTGAGCCCGTCACCCCCGGTGCCCGGTGAGGGACATTCCCACCGGAGCGTCCTGGTGGCGATCGGAGCGCTGCTCCTCGGCATGCTGCTCGCGGCACTCGATCAGACCATCGTCTCCACGGCGCTCCCGACCATCGTCAGTGAGCTCGGCGGCCTCGACCACCTGTCCTGGGTGGTGACCGCCTACCTGCTGGCGGCCACCGCGGCGACCCCGCTGTGGGGCAAGCTCGGCGACCAGTACGGCCGCAAGAGGCTGTTCCAGACCGCGATCGTGATCTTCCTGATCGGCTCCGCGCTCTGCGGCGTCGCCCAGAACATGCCCCAGCTGATCGGCTTCCGGGCCCTCCAGGGACTCGGCGGCGGCGGACTCATGGTGCTGTCGATGGCGATCGTCGGCGACCTCGTCACCCCGCGCGAACGCGGCAAGTACCAGGGCCTCTTCGGCGCGGTCTTCGGCGTGACGAGTGTCCTCGGGCCCCTCCTCGGCGGCTTCTTCACCGAACACCTCAGCTGGCGCTGGGTCTTCTACATCAACCTGCCGATCGGCATCGTCGCCCTGGTCGTCATCGCGGCCGTCCTGCACATCCCGGTCCGCCGCGAGAAGCACACCATCGACTACCTCGGCACCTTCCTCATCGCGGCCGTCGCCACCGCCCTGGTGCTCGTCGCCTCCCTCGGCGGTACGACCTGGGCCTGGAGCTCCCCGCAGATCATCGGGCTCGCGGTGCTCGCCGTCCTGCTGCTCGTCGCCTTCGTCGCCGTCGAGCGGCGCGCGGTCGAACCCGTACTGCCGCTGAAGCTCTTCCGGATCAGGACCTTCGCCCTCGTCGCCGTGATCAGCTTCGTCATCGGCTTCGCCATGTTCGGCGCGATGACCTACCTGCCGACCTTCCTCCAGGTGGTCCACGACATCACCCCGACGATGTCCGGCGTGCACATGCTGCCGATGGTGTTCGGTCTGCTGATCACCTCGACCGGCTCCGGCCAGATCGTCAGCCGCACCGGCCGCTGGAAGGTCTTCCCGATCCTGGGCACCGCGATCACCGCCGTCGGACTGCTGCTGCTCCACCAGCTCGACGAGAACAGCTCGACCTGGCTGATGAGCGCCTTCTTCTTCGTCTTCGGCTCCGGTCTCGGTCTGGTGATGCAGGTCCTCGTCCTGGTCGCCCAGAACTCCGTCTCCTACGAGGACCTCGGCGTCGCCACCTCCGGCGTGACGTTCTTCCGCTCCATCGGCTCCGCGTTCGGCGTGGCGATCTTCGGCACGATCTTCGCCAACCGGCTGACCGGGCAGCTCACGGACGCGCTCGCCGGGCAGCCGCTGCCGCCGGGTGTCGACGCGGGACGGCTGGCCGCCGACCCCCGGGCCATCGGACAGCTGCCCGCCGACCTGCGGCCCGGCGTCCTCGGCGCGTACTCCACCTCCATCACCGACGTCTTCCTGTACGCCGTCCCGGTGGTCCTCCTGGCCTTCGTCCTCGCCTGGTTCCTCCGTGAGGACCGGCTCCGGGGCTCGGTGACCGCCCCCGACTCCAGTCAGACGCTCGCCTCCAACCCCGTCGAGCGCTCCTCGTACGACGAGTGCGCCCGCGCCCTGTCGGTGCTCGCGACCAGGGAGGGCCGCCGGGAGATCTACGAGAAGATCACCGCGCGGGCGGGGTACGACCTGCTGCCCGCCGCCAGCTGGCTGCTCCTGCGGATCAAGCGCCACGGCACCGTCGAGCCGGCCCGGCTGGCCGAGACGGCGCCCGTGCCCCTGCACGTGATCACCGACGCGGCCCGGCAGGTCGAGGAACGCGGGCTGGCCCGCCGGGAGGGCCCGCAGATGATCCTCACCGACACCGGCGCCGAGGCCGTCGTCCGGCTCGCGCAGGCCCGCGAGGACTCCCTCGCCGAACTCCTCGGCGACTGGTGGGGGCCCGAACGCCCCACCGATCTGGTCAGACTCGTCAGCGAACTGACCGCCGAGGTCAGCGGTTCGACCAGGGAGCGCCCCCACTCCCCGGCGCCTCCCCGCGACCACGAGGCCCACCTGCGCCAGGACGAGCGCGAGGCCCAGGAGCGCCGCTTCGAGGAGGACGAGGTCCACGAGGGGCGATCCGACGACCGCGAGGCCCACGGCCGGGGCCCCGACGACCGCGGCGATCACGACAGCCGCCGCCCGCCGGCCTGAGCCCCGGCGCGACGTCCGCGCCCGGGCCCGAGCCCCCGCCGGCGGGCCGGACGCCGCGTCACAGCTCCTTGGCGAACCAGTGCTCCGCGTACTGATTGCGCCGGTGGAACGCCGGTACCTCCCGGTACCCGTGCTTCGCGTACAGCCCGCGCGCCTCGACCAGATCGCCACGGGTGTCCAGGCGCAGCAGCGTTACGCCGTACGCCCTCGCCTCCTCCTCCACCGCGGCCAGCAGCAGCCCGCCGCCGCCCGTGCCCCGGAACGCCGGGCGCACGTACACCCGCGTCAGCTCCGCGGTGCCCGGACCGGCCGCCTCCGTGAGCAGCAGCCCGGCGCAGCCCGCCGCCTCGTTCCCGTACCGGCCGACGACGAACCGCCCGGTCGGCGGTGCGAGGAGGTCCGCCCCGTCGCCGTCGAGCCCGTCGTCGACCTCCGCGGCGGTCGCGGGCCGCCGCCAGTAACGGCCGGCGACCTCGTCGTAGTAGTCACGACGCAGGGCGTACGCGTCGGGGGAGTCGAATCGTTCGGCGGCCACGGTCCAGGTCATGTGCGGCATTCTTGCTGCCGCACGACCGAACGACGACGCGATTTTCCTGTGACGACGCGCTTGACCTGTAGGGGGCAGCAGTGACCGACGTGTCCGCGACCGCGACCGGCTCCACGACCACGACGAGGACCACCGGAGCCGTTCAGCGCCTCGCCGAGCGGTGGATACGGGACGGCCTGGCGGCGGGCGAGGGCCCGGACGGAACGGGGAAGGGCACCGGCTTCGTGTGCTCGCCCGCCGGACTCTGGCTGGCCCTGGCCGCCGTGGCCGCAGGTGCGCGCCGCGCGACCGCGGCCGAACTGCGGTCCCTCCTCGGCACCGCGGACCGGGAGGCCGCGCCGGCCGTCACGGCGCTGTCCCGCGCGCTGGCCGGGACCGGGGCGCTGGGCGTGGCCACCCGGGTCTGGAGCCGGGTGCCGGTCTTTCCCGCGTTCCAGGAGGCGCTGCCGGACGTCCGCTTCGACCCGATGGAGCCGGCGGCCGTCGACGCCTGGGTCCGCGAGGCCACCGGAGGGCTGATCGAACGGCTGCCGCTGGAGATCACCGACGAGACCCTGCTCGCGCTGGTCAACGTCCTGGCGCTGAAGGCCCGCTGGGAGAAGCCGTTCGAGGCCTGGCGGACCGAGGACCTGCCGTTCACCGACGCGGCGGGAAAGGTCGGCACGGTGCCGACCATGGGCAAGGACGTGCCGCCGGCCGACGCCTGGACGGTCGGCGGGGCCCACGTCGTCGAGCTGCGCTGCGCGACGGAACCGGGCGGCGGCACCGGGGCCCGCGTCCGCCTCGTCCTGGGGGAGCCGGGGGCCGGGGCCGGCCGGGTGCTGCCGCTGGGCTGGGCGCCCCGGGCCGCGGGCGCCCCCCTGGACGCCGACCGGGTGACCATCGCGCTGCCGCGCCTCGGCCTGCGCACCCGGGTGCCCGTCACCGAGCACCTGCCCGCCCTCGGCGTACGCCTGGCGACCTCCGACGACGCCGACTTCTCCGGCCTCTCGCCGCGCGCCCTCGCCATCTCCGACGTGGTCCAGGAGGCCGTGCTGAAGATCGCCGAGGAGGGCGTGGAGGCCGCGGCCGTCACGGTGGTCGCCATGGCCCCGGCGGGCGCCGCACCCCGGCCGCGGCGGGTGCACCACATCGCCTTCGACCGCCCCTTCGGCGTCGTCGTACTGGCCGGGACCGAGGACACCCCGCTGTTCGCCGCCTGGCAGGCCGCGGCCCCCACCGACCCGAACGGCTGAGCCCCGCCGGCGGCCCCCGCCATCCCCACGAACGACTTCTTCCGACCGAAGCAGGATGACAGTCAGGCAAAGAGGGGGTTGATTGTGTCTACCTCGTAGGGCAATGCGAGGCTTCATCCGGCATGGCCCCACTCGAAGGGGCGATGCATGGAACGGTGGGAGGGTCGGCGCAGCGTGGTGAATGCGGATCACAGTGTGCGCGGTGACGCGGCGACGGACGCGGGAGGGAGGACCGGACTGATCCGGGCCCTGCTCTGGCTGGTCGTGGCCGTGCTGGCGGTACGGCAGGTGGCGGTGGTGCTCCGGCGGCCACCGGGGGAACGACTCCTCGATCTGGAGACCTGGATCGGGGAGAACGGCGTCCTGCGCGTGACGGGCTCGCTGTACGACGGCGGACGGTTCACCGGCACGCCCTTCGCCGGGCTGGTCCTGAAACCCCTCACCGCTTCGTCCCAGGGCGCCCAGGAGGCCCTGGGCGTCGCGTGGACGGTCGGGTCCCTGCTGCTCGTCGTCGCCCTGGGCCTCGTCGCGGCCCGGGCCCTGCCCTCACCGGTGAGCCGCCGGGCGGCCCTGTTCGCGGCCCCCGTCGCGATCGGGCTGCTCCTGCTGTCGCTGCCGGTCCGCAACGCCCTGCACCTGGGCCAGACCAGCGTCCTGCCCGTCCTGCTGGTGCTCCTGGCCTGCTGCGTCGTCCGGGAGCACCGGGTGGCGGGCGTCCTCGTCGGTCTCGCCGCCGCCTTCCAGCCGGTGCTGCTGGTCTTCGCCGCCCTGCTCTGGCTGACCGGCAGACGGCAGGCGTCGCTGAGCGCGGGCGTGACCTTCGCCCTCGCCACGGCCGCGGCCTGGGCGGCGGCCCCGAAGGACTCGTTGACGTACTGGGTGCACCACTTCGCGGGCGCCGGACTGGGGGAGCGGCCGGACAGCCTCGCCAACCAGTCCCTGCACGGGGCGCTGCTCAGGCTCGGCCTCGAAGGCCCCGTGGAGATCGCCCTGTTCCTGGTGGTCTCCGCCGCCGTCGTGGTCGTCGGCATGCGGCGCGCGGTGCGGTACGCGCAGGACGGGCAACTCCTCCTCGCGGTGGCCGTGACCGGCTGTGTCGCGGTCGCCGTCTCGCCGGCCGCCTGGCAGCACCAACTGCTCTGGGTGCTCCTCGCGGTCGTCGGCAGGGTCGGCAAGCGGGCCTCCGACCGGCTGGTCTGGCCGTCCGTGGTGCTGCTGGTCGTCACCCTGCCGGGCACGATGCTGCTGCCGAACATCGAGGCGCTGTTCCCGGTCCGCGACAACGTGCTGCTCCTCGTGGCGCTCGGCGCTGCCTGCCTCGCCCCGTTCGTGCCGCGCACCTCGCCGTACTGGCAGCACCCGGTCCCCACCGACTACGCCAAGCCGGTCGCGGCGCGCTGGAGACGCGTGCCGCTCCTGCCGTTCTGGCGCCGGGTCCTCACCCGCCCCAACCTGCTGCTGGAACTCCTGCTCATCCGGGTCGTCTACGACGCCTACGCCCAGGTCCGTCTCGCCGCCAGGGCGGGCCGCCCGCTAGCCGAGGAGCACGGCCGGCAGATCCACGCCATCGAGCAGTGGCTGCACATCGACATCGAGCACTGGGTCAACCACACGGTCGTGCAGATCACCTGGCTGCGTGAGTTCTTCGACTACTACTACTCCACGTTCCACTTCATCGTCCCGCTGACGATCCTCGGCGTGCTGTACGCGCGCCGCCCCGCCGACTACCGCTGGGTCCGCTCGTCCATCGGCTTCGCGACCCTGCTCGCGCTCGTCGGCTTCTGGCTCTACCCGCTGGCCCCGCCCCGGCTCATGCCCGGCCTCGGCTTCATCGACACCGTCCACGGGGTGCAGGACTTCGCGAAGCCCGACTACGGGACCCTGACCACCGTCACCAACCAGTACGCGGCGATGCCGTCGCTGCACTTCGGCTGGTCGCTGTGGTGCGGTGTGGTGATCGTGATGCTGGCCCCGAGGCTCTGGATGAAGGCGCTCGGCCTGCTGCACCCGATCTTCACGATCGCCGCGATCGTGGCCACCGCCAACCACTGGGTGCTCGACGCGGCCGGCGGCGCACTCGTCGTGGCGATGGGCTTCGGGCTGACGTATCTGCTGTCGGGGCCGCGGAGGCTGGTCGACGAGGAGCGGGAAGCGCCGGCGGAGCCCGCCGGGCCCCCGCCGGTGGAACCCGCGGCCGGCCGGTCGGAGCCCGTACCGGCCGGGAAAGCGGCCGCGAGCGGCACGTAGGCGCGTCCGGGCGCGCGGGAGCTGCCCAAGGGCCCCCGGGACGGTGAACGTCGCCCCGGGGGCCCTTCGGCAGGGATCGCCGCGTCCCGCCATGGCCCGCCCGCCGCGTCCGCCCCGCCACCCGGACGGGCGCGGCGGGCGGCCGGTGTCAGGCGGCGGCCGTGGTCACCCGGAGCTCCTTGATCCCGTTGAGCCAGGCCGAGCGCAGCCGCCGCGGGTCCTCCAGGAGCCGCAGGTCCGGCAGCACGTCGGCGATGGCGTTGAAGATCAGGTCGATCTCCATCACGGCCAGCGACTTGCCCAGACAGAAGTGCGGGCCGCCGCCGCCGAACCCGAGGTGCGGGTTGGGGTCGCGGGTGATGTCGAACGCCTCCGGAGCGTCGAAGACCTCGGGGTCGTTGTTGGCGGAGGAGTAGAACAGCCCCACCCGCTCGCCCTTCCGGATCCGCTGACCGCCCAGCTCCACGTCCTGGGTGGCGGTGCGCTGGAAGGAGACGACCGGGGTCGCCCAGCGCACGATCTCCTCGGCCGTGGTCTTCGGGCGCTCCCGCTTGTAGAGCTCCCACTGCTCGGGGTGGGTGAGGAAGGCGTGCATGCCGTGGCTGATCGCGTTGCGGGTCGTCTCGTTCCCGGCCACCGCGAGCAGGATCACGAAGAACCCGAACTCGTCGGAGGACAGGTTGCCCTCGCCCTCCGCCGCGACCAACTGGCTCACGATGTCCTGGGCCGGGCACTCCTTGCGGGCCGCCGCCAGGTTCATCGAGTACGCCACGATCTCCATCGCCGCCTCGGCGCCGACCTCCTCGGTGATCGCGTACTCCGGATCGTCGTACGCGGCCATCTTGTTGGACCAGTCGAAGATCTTCGAACGGTCCTCCTGCGGTACGCCGATGAGCTCGGCGATGGCCTGGAGCGGGAGCTCCACCGCGATGTCGGTCACGAAGTCGAAGGAGCCGTGGGCGTCGGCGGACGCCTGGGCGGTCCCGACGATGGAGCGGGCCCGGGAGCGCAGGGCCGCCTCCAGGGAGCGCACCGCGCGCGGGGTGAAACCGCGCTGGACGATCTGGCGGACCCGGGTGTGCTCCGGCGGATCCATGTTCAGCATGATCAGCTTCTGGACGTCGATCTGGTCGCGGCTGATCGTCTCGTTGAAGCGGATGACGGCGGTGTTGGTGTTCGAGGAGAACAGCTCGGGGTGCGTGGAGACGTACTTGACGTCCGCGTGACGGGTGACGGCCCAGTAGCCCTCGTCGCCGAACCCGGAGATGTTGCGGGGCTGGGTGCACCACCAGACCGGCGCGGTCTCCCGCATCAGCGCGAACTCCGGGTGCGGCACGCGGGACTGGAGGAGGTCGGGATCGGTGAAGTCGAACCCGTCGGGCAGATGGGGGCAGCGCATGGGCACCTCTCCACTCCGGAACTGTCGGCGAACCGTCCGACGGTCACGGCCGCGACTGTCTGACGCTCCATCAGAAGTAGCCCGCAAGGTAGTAACGAGTTCTACAAGTGGCAAGAGGCGTGGCCGGATCCACCGCCTCCGGGGCCGGAGCGGCCCCGACGCCGGGCCCGGAACGGCCCGGGGAACGCCGGAGGGGGCGCACGCGCGGTGCGTGCACGCCCCTTGCGCAGCCGGGTCGCCGTCACGAGACTGCTAGCAGAACTAGAACGCGTACTAGTTCCTTCCGTCGGGCGCCGGGACGCCCCCTGCGGAAGCGCGAGGAGAGGACGAGCTCATGGCCGCGGAACCCGTCATCGTCGAAGCCGTACGCACCCCCATCGGCAGGCGCGGAGGCGCACTCGCCAATCTGCACCCCGCCTATCTGCTGGGCGAGACCTACCGTGAACTTCTCGGCCGCACCGGCATCCAGGCCGACTGCGTCGAACAGATCGTCGGCGGCACCGTCACCCACGCCGGTGAGCAGTCCATGAACCCGGCCCGCAACGCCTGGCTGACCGTGGGACTGCCCTACGAGACCGCCGCCACCACCGTCGACTGCCAGTGCGGCTCCTCGCAGCAGGCCTCCCACATGGTCGCCAACATGGTGGCCGCCGGAGTCATCGACGTGGGCATCAGCTGCGGCGTCGAGGCGATGTCCCGGGTGCCGCTCGGCAGCGGCTCCAAGCACGGCCCCGGAAAGCCCTGGCCCGACGAGTGGAACGTCGACCTGCCCAACCAGTTCGAGGCGGCCGAGCGCATCGCCCGCAAGCGCGGTCTGACCCGCGAGCGGGTCGACGCGCTCGGCCTGCTCTCCCAGCAGCGGGCGGCCGCCGCCTGGGCGGAGGAGCGCTTCAAACGCGAGACGTACGCCGTCCAGGTCCCGACCACCGAGGAGGAGCAGGCGGCCGGCCAGGGCATGTGGCGGCTCGTCGACCGGGACGAGGGGCTGCGCGACACCTCGATGGAGGCGCTCGCCGGGCTGAAGGCCGTCATGCCGAGCGCGATCCACACCGCCGGGAACTCCTCGCAGATATCGGACGGGGCCTGCGCGATCATGTGGTCCTCCAAGCGCATGGCGCGGGCCCTGAAGCTCAAGCCCCGGGCCCGGATCGTGGCCCAGGCCCTCGTCGGTTCCGACCCGCACTTCCACCTGGACGGACCGATCGACGCGACCCGGGCGGTGCTCGGCAAGGCGGGCATGAGCCTGCGCGACATCGACCTCGTCGAGATCAACGAGGCGTTCGCGTCGGTGGTGCTGAGCTGGGCGCAGGAGTTCGAGGCGGACCTCGACGGCCTGGAGAAGGTCAACGTCAACGGCGGCGCGATCGCCCTGGGCCACCCGGTCGGAGCCACGGGCGCCCGGCTGATCACCACGGCCCTGCACGAGCTGGAACGCCGGGACAAGGAGTTCGCGCTCATCACGATGTGCGCGGGAGGGGCCCTGGCGACGGGCACGATCATCCAGCGGCTGTGAGCAGGTCCTGTCGTCACACAGCCGCCTGCCCCGCGGGCGACGACGGCAGTTCGACGACAGGGCCTAGGAGGGCCGGTCGGCCGCCTCCGGCTCCCCGAACGCCGCCCGCGCGTCGAACGCGGCGCGGCGCGTGGCCCGGCGCAGCGCCTTCAGCAGCGTCGGGCCGAGCGTCAGGGTCAGCACCACCGTCAGCACCGCCCGCCCCAGGTCCCAGCCCAGCGAGGTCGTCAGGTAGTAGGCGACGAACCGCACCAGGTTCTCGTTCAGCGGGTCGTTCCCGTCGAACGAGATCCCCGAACCGAGACCGGCGATGAGGGGCCAGCCCTGGAGGTTCATCACCGCGCCGTACGCGAACGCCGCCACGCACCCGTACACCGCCAGCATCGCCAACTCGGCCCGCCCGCGCAGCCGGTCGGGCCCCGGCAGCAGACCCGCGCCCATGGTGAACCAGCCCATCGACAGCATCTGGAACGGCATCCACGGCCCGACCCCGCCCGTCAGCAGCGCCGAGGCGAACATGGTCACCGAGCCCAGCACGAAGCCGAAGCCGGGCCCCAGCACCCGGCCGCTCAGCACCATCAGGAAGAACATCGGCTCCAGGCCGGCCGTGCCCGCCCCGAGCGGGCGCAGCGCCGCCCCGACCGCCGCCAGCACCCCGAGCATCGCGACGGCCTTCGCGTCCATCCCGGACTCGGAGATCGTCGCCACCACCACCCCGACGAGCAGCGGCAGCAGCGCCGCGAACAGCCAGGGCGCGTCCCGCGCGTGCGCGAGCCCGGACCCGGTGTCCGCCAGCAGCGGCCACCCGAAGGCGACCACGCCGACGGCCCCGGTCAGCAGCAGCACGGCCACGGACTTCGGCCCGAGCCGCACGGGCCGGGGAGCCCGTTCGGTGACGTCGTCCACCGCCTTCACGCTCCCGCCTCCAGCGCCCCGCGTACCTGGGACACGGTCAGCCACTCCTGCGGGGCGAGGATCTTCGCCGTCTGCGGGGCGAACGCGGGGGAGGAGACCACCACCCGCCCGGTCGGGCCGTCCGCGACGACCTCCCCGTCGGCGAGGATCACCACCCGGTGCGCCAGTTCCGCCGCCAGCTCCACGTCGTGCGTCGCCAGCACGATCGCGTGCCCCTCGGCCGCCAGCCCGCGCAGTACGCCGACCAGGCGGGCCTTCGCCGCGTAGTCCAGACCCCGCGTCGGCTCGTCCAGCAGCAACAGCGGCGGGCGGCCCGTCAGCACCAGCGCCAGGGCGAGCGCGAGCCGCTGCCCCTCGGACAGGTCCCGGGGGTGGGTGTCGTCCCCGACCCCCGGGAGCAGCTCCGACACCAGCGCCCGGCAGGTGCCCTCCGCCGCGCCCGCGTCCCGGTCGGCGGCGGCGCACTCGGCGGCCACCGTGTCCGCGTACAGCAGATCGCGCGGCTCCTGCGGTACGAGGCCGACCCGGCGCACCATCGCGCGCGGGTCCGTCCGGGCCGGGGCCAGACCGCCGACGCGCACGGAGCCCGCGGTGGGCTCGATCATGCCGACGAGGGCCCCGAGCAGCGTGGACTTGCCGGCCCCGTTGCGGCCCATCAGGGCCACCGTCTCGCCCGGGGCCACGGTGAGCGTCACCCGCCGCAGCGCCTCGACCCGGCCGCGCCGCACCCCGAGCCCGTCGACGCGGGTGACGGGATCGGCGACCGGGGCGGCCCGGGCGACGGCCCCGCGGCCCAGGAGTCGGGCGAACCGGCCGGTCCGTGGCCGCGCGGCGACAACCGGAGCGGGCGCACCGGGCATCGCCGACGCCTCCGGGGGCGCGGCCGGCTCCGGGACCGACGCGGCCTCCGGCGGCGACGCGTCCGCCAGCCGCTCCCGCAACCCGCCCGCCCCGCGCCGGGCGTCCCGTACCGACAGGGGCAGCGGGTCCCAGCCCGCCAGCAGGCCCAGCTCGGCCACCGGCGGCCGGACCGGCGACACCCTCATGACCTCGGCGGGCGGCCCCATCACCGGGGGCGCGCCCGGGGCGGGCAGCAGGACGACCTGGTCCGCGTACTGCACCACCCGCTCCAGCCGGTGCTCGGCCATCAGCACGGTCGTGCCCAGGTCGTGCACCAGCCGCTGGAGCACCGCGAGGACCTCCTCGGCCGCCGCCGGGTCCAGCGCCGAGGTCGGCTCGTCCAGCACCAGCACCTTCGGGTGGGGGGTGAGCACCGAACCGATCGCCACCCGCTGCCGCTGGCCGCCCGACAGGGTCGCGATCGGCCGGTCGCGCAGCTCGGCCAGGCCCAGCAGATCGAGCGTCTCCTCGACCCGGCGGCGCATCACGTCCGGGGCGAGCCCCAGCGACTCCATGCCGTACGCGAGCTCGTCCTCGACGGTGTCCGTGACGAAGTGCGCCAGCGGATCCTGGCCCACGGTCCCGACGAGATCGGCCAGTTCACGCGGCTTGTGCGTACGGGTGTCCCGGCCGCCCACGGTGACCCGGCCCGACAGCAGCCCGCCCGTGAAGTGCGGGACGAGCCCCGAGACCGTACCCAGCAAAGTCGACTTGCCGACACCGGAGGGGCCGACGAGCAGCACGAGCTCACCCTCGGGGACCGTGAGGTCGACCCCGGACAGCGTGGGGCGCTCCGTGCCCTCGTACCGCACGGAGACCCGCTCGAACCTGATCACGCCTGCTCCTTGCCGCGTCGCACTGGTCTGTCGGCCGCCCGGTCCGACGGCGGGAGGGGGGCGACCAGCGCGGGCAGCAGCCCGATCAGCACCGCCGCCGCGGGCCACAGCGGCAGCACCGGCGCGGTCAGCGGCACGACACCGGGGCGCATCGCCGCCGGATCCACCGCCCCCGCCCGGATCATCGCCGCCGCGACCGCCGCACCCGAGCCGGCCACCAGCCAGGCCCGTACACCCCACCGGTCCGGCCGGTAGCGGGTGCGCACCGAGCGCCGCCCGCCGAGCCGCAGCCCGGCCATCGCGGCGACCAGACCGGCCAGCAGCAACGGCAGCCCGTACACCGCCCCCTGCGCGGCCAGCAATCCGTACGTGCCGGCGCACACCCCGAGCAGCCCGCCCAGGGTGAGGACGTTCGTCGTGTGCCGGACGGCCGCCGGTACCCGGGCGGTGCGCCCGTACCCCCGCGCGTCCATCGACGCGGCCACCGCCACCGACCGCTCCAGCGCGCCCTCCAGCACCGGCAGCCCGATCTGCGCCACCGCCCGCACGCCGCCGGTCGGCCGTCCCCGCAGCCGGCGCGCGGTGCGCAGCCGGACCACGTCGGCCACCATGTTCGGCGCGAACGTCATCGCGACCACGACGGCGACCCCCGCCTCGTACAGCGCGCCCGGCAGCGACTTCAGCAGCCGTGCCGGATTGGCCAGCGCGTTCGCCGCGCCGACGCAGATCAGCAGGGTGGCCAGCTTCATCCCGTCGTAGAGGGAGAAGACGAGCTGCTCGGCGGTGACCCGGCCGCCGATCCGCACACCCTGCGCCCAGTCGGGCAGCGGCAGTTCGGGCAGGACGAACACCGTGTGGGAGCCGGGGATCGACGAACCGAGGAAGACGGAGAAGACCAGCCGCAGCGCCACCACGAACAGCCCGAGCTTGACGAACGCGCCGTACGAACGGGCCCACGGCGCGTCCGTCCGCCGCGCCGCCACCACATACCCCGCCACCCCGACCAGCAGCCCGAGCACCAGGGGGTTCGTCGTCCGGGACGCGGCGGTGGCGAGCCCCAGCGCCCACAGCCACCACGCCCCGGCGGGCAGCGCGTTGCCGCGGTCCGCCGCGGGGGCGCGCAGGGCACGGCGCAGCGGCCGGGCCGACGCCGGGGCGGGGGCGGCGGTCACCGGCGGCGGCGGGCCTGGACCACGGCGGCGGCGCCCAGCAGCAGGACGGCGCCGATGCCGACGAGGAGCCCGGCGGACGGACCGCCGCCGCTGCCGTCCCCGTCGTCCCGGGCCGCCCCCGAGGCGTCGCCCGGCCGCGCGGACCCGGACGGCTCCGGGGACGAGGACGGCTTCGCGCTGCCGTCCTCGCCGGACACCTGCTCGCCGCAGCCCGACTCCGGGTAGCCCGAGATCGCGCAGAGCATGGCGCTGCTGTCGTACCGCAGCGGTTTCGCCACCGCGGCGAGCGCCTCGGCGCTGCTGGCGTCCGGTGCGACCTGCGCGCACGCCGTGCGCGGGGCGGGCGGCTTCTCCCCGTCGGGGGCGTCCGCCGACGTGCCCGGGTCGATCACCAGCGCCACCCGCTTGCGCCCGTCCTTCGCCGGGGTGTCCGCGCAGATCGCCCCGAAACCGGGGGCGCGGCGCGGCTGCGCGGCATCGCCCGAGTCCTCGCTCACGGCGAACCGGAAGCCCTGGACCGTGCCGTCGTCCGGGCGCAGCAGCGACGGCCCCTGGGTCGCGTACTCCCAGTTCTTGCCGTTGCCCTCCCAGAAGGACCAGTAGCGGTAGCCGGCGGCCTCCGCGCTGCCCGCGCCGAGCAGGACGGCCGATGCGGCGACCAGGGCGGCCAGCAGGGCGACGAGCGGACTCCGTGACCGCGCGAGGACAGGGCTCGGCACCGGTGCGCGCCGCGTACGGTTCACGGCTGCTGCTTCTTCCGGCGCATGCTCAGCAGGAAGCCGATGCCCGCCCCGGCGACCAGACCGATGCCGATCAGCCACCCCAGGCTCAGCCCGCTGTCGTCGCTGTCGGTGCCGCTGGAGGGCTGCGGGCCGGTCGGTGTGGGCGAGGGGAGGGCGGTGGCGGCCGGGGCGGGGCCCATCGTGTTGAGCTGCTTGACGAGGTTGACGCCGCCGAAGCTGCGGGCGTCCGCGCCGGTGGCGTGCGCCGCGAGGATCAGCTGGGCGGTGGCGGCCGGGCCGCTCCGCTTCGCCCAGTCGGTGGCGTTCTTCTGGAGCCAGGCGACGGAGGCCTCGGCCTTGTCCGTGTGCCCGGAGGCGGCGAGCGCGACGACCGCGTCCGCGGTGTTGCCGTAGTCGGGCTGCGGCTCGGTGTCCTCGGCGCCCGGCATCGGGGCCTGCTCCAGGTACGGCGACTTCTTCAGGGTGTCCGCGAGGAAGAAGGAGCCGTTCTGCGCGGTCTGCTCCGGGCTGAGGCCGTCGCCCTTCGTGCAGGCGGGGTCCTTGACCGCGTTGGACGTGCCGGACGCGATGCCCTTGCCCATCAGGCCGAGCACCGAGGCCGCGGTGGCGTCCAGGTTGGCGGCCAGCTCCCCCTTCTTGCCCGGCTGGTAGGCGAACGCGCCGCCGTCCTTCTCCCCGCAGGGGATCGCCAGGGACTGGAGCGCGGTGTACGGGGTGTTGCCGTCGGCCGTGGTGACCTCGTTGATCGGGACGCCGGTCCGGGCGAGCGCGCCGACGACGATCGACGTGGAGTTCGCGTCGGACGGACTGCCCGGGTTGTAGCCCCAGCCGCCGTCCTCGTTCTGTACGGACTTCAGCCAGTCGGCCCCGTTGTTGGCCTCGTCGCGGCGCTGGTTGATCTCGACGAGTGCCTGCACGGCGATGGCCGTGGCGTTGGTGTCCATCACCGTGGACGCGTCGCAGGGCCGGGAGGTGTCGGCCCGGTAGGAGGTGAACGCCCCGCTGTCGCACTGCTGGCCCGCCAGCCAGTCCACCGACTGCGTCGACGGCGTGACGTACTCGATCTTCTGCGCGAGGAAGGCCAGCGACTGCCGCCACACCCCGTCGTACGTGGGGTCCGTGGTGCCGTAGAGCCCGGCCGGCAGCTCCGCCGACGGGGAGGGGCTCGGCGCGGCGACCGCTACGGGCGCGGCCGCGCCCAGGAGCACGGCGGTGGTCGCGAGCGCGGCTGCGCTGCGGCGTACGGTCATGGCTGGCTGGGCCTCTCCTGCGAGGGCCGGACTCCGCGGGCGCACGAGGGCCCCGGGCTCCGGCCCCGTATGCCTCGACGGTGCCGGCCACCGGGGTTCCGGTGGCCCGAGCCGGTCACGCTCCGCGGCGGGCGGTCCGGCTGCCGTCGGGCGGACGGGTCACGGCTGGGGCGCTGCGCCGGATTCGCACCGGCTTCCCCCTGTACGGGCATGATGACGACCTGCCCACTCTACCGGTCCGTAGCCGGGCGCCCGGGGGGCGTGCGCCACGGCGATCGTTCAGGCGGCGATGTACGCCACCGGGGGTCCGCCCGGCACCGCCTCCGCGCGGCCGAGCTTCACGAGCCGCCGCAGATGGGACTCGGCCTCGGAGACGGCGATGGACCGCGAGCCGTGCGGGATCTGCTCCCAGGGCCTGTTCCACTCCATCCGCTCCGCGAGCTGCCACGGGGTGAGCGGCGTGGCGAGCAGGGCGAGGAGACCGGTCAGCCGCTCCTCGTGGTGGTCCAGCAGCTCCCGCACCCGCCCGCCCGCGTCGGTGAACGCGTACTGGTGGGCGGGCAGCACCTCGGCGACCCCGAGCCGGCCGATCCGCTCCAGCGAGGCGAGGTAGTCGCCGAGCGGATCGGTGACCGTCATGTCGTCGGGGTCCTCGTACAGCCCGATGTGCGGGCTGATCCCCGGCAGCAGATGGTCCCCGGAGAACAGCCGCCCGTGCCCCGGCAGGTCCGCCGGATGCCGCTCCTCCAGATGGAGGCAGACGTGGCCGGGGGTGTGCCCCGGGGTCCAGACGGCCCGCAGCCGTCGCCCGGCGAGATCGAGCAGCTCGCCGGGGACGATCTCCCGGTCGGGCAGGGCGGCGCGCAGCCCCGGCAGGGTCCGCATCCGCCCGCCGGCGCGGGCGGCGCGCAACGGGGCGAGGTGGTCCTCCGGCGCTCCGACGGCGGCGAGCTTGCGGGTGAGGTAGTCGAGCCAGGTGCCGGGCTCGGACTCCCGGGTGCGCCGGACGACGGCGGTGTCGGCCTCGTGCATCGCGATCCAGGCCCCGGACGCCTCGCGGACCTGGCCGGAGAGGCCGTGGTGGTCGGGGTGGTGGTGGGTGATGACGACGCCGTGGATGTCGGCGACGGCGGTGCCGAGTGCGGTCAGCCCGGCGGTCAGGGTGTCCCAGGAGGCGGGGTCGTCCCAGCCGGTGTCGATGAGGACGGGCCCCCGGTCGGTGTCGACGAGGTGGACCAGGGTGTGCCCGAGGGGGTTGTCCGGGATGGGCACCTTGATGCTGTGGACGCCTCCGCCGTGGTCGGTCACCTGCGTCACCTGCGTCATGGGGGTCCCATCTCTGCCTGGTCCGGGCGTGCGGGCGCGCCGCACGGTGTCGCACTCCGTCCACTGTAACGAGAACTTGTTCCAGTGGTAGCCCGGGTCTACCGAATCCTCACCCCAAGGGCCGCCCGCGCCGTGGACTACTGGAACAGGAACTGGTATCAGTTCTGACGACTAGTCAGTTGGTGGGGCCGGGCCGCGGGAGGCGACAGCCATGACCGAGCTTGTGGAACACGGACAACTGTTCATCGGCGGGGAGTTCACCGACCCGCTCGGCACCGAGGTCATCGAGGTGATCTCCCCGCACACCGAAGAGGTCATCGGCCGGGTGCCGCACGCCTCCGAGGGCGATGTGGACCGGGCGGTCGCCGCCGCCCGCCGCGCCTTCGACGAGGGGCCCTGGCCGAGGATGGGCCTGGACGAGCGGATCGCGGTGATCACCCGGATCAAGGACGCCTTCGCCGTACGCCACGAGGAGTTCGCGCGCCTGATCAGCGCCCAGAACGGCACCCCGTACAGCGCGAGCGTCATGGTGCAGGCGCTGGCCGCGATGATGGTCTGGGACTCGGCGATCACGGTGGCGCGCGACTTCCCGTACGAGGAGCGGCGCGACGGCGTCCTCGGCCCCCTGCTGGTCCGCCGCGAGCCGGTCGGGGTGGTCGCCGCGGTCGTCCCGTGGAACGTCCCGCAGTTCACGGCCGCCGCGAAACTGGCCCCTGCCCTCCTGGCGGGCTGCACGGCGGTCCTGAAGGTCTCCCCGGAAACCCCCCTGGACGCCTATCTCCTGGCGGAGTTGGCCGAGGAGGCGGGGCTGCCGCCCGGAGTCCTCTCCATCCTCCCGGCCGACCGCGAGGTCAGCGAGTACCTGGTGGGCCACCCGGACGTGGACAAGGTCTCCTTCACCGGCTCGGTCGCCGCCGGCCGCCGCGTCATGGAGGTGGCCTCCCGCAACCTCACCCGCGTCACCCTGGAGTTGGGCGGCAAGTCCGCCGCGGTCATCCTCCCCGACGCCGACCTGGAAGCGGCGGTCGCGGGCATCGTCCCCTTCGCCTGGATGATCAACGGCCAGGCGTGCGTGGCCCAGACGCGCATCCTGGCCCCGAACTCCCGCTACGACGAGATGGCGGAGGCCTTCGCGGCGGCGGCCGGAGCCCTGCGCGTGGGCGACCCCCTCGACCCGACGACCGAACTGGGCCCCCTGGTGGCCCGGCGCCAGCAGCAACGCTCGCTGGACTACATCCGGTTGGGCCAGGAGGAGGGCGCCAAGATCCTCACGGGCGGCAACCGCCCGGCCGCCCGGGAACGCGGCTGGTACGTCGAGCCGACCCTCTTCGGCTCCGTCGACAACTCCATGCGCATCGCCCGCGAGGAGATCTTCGGCCCGGTGATCTGCCTGATCCCGTACGAGGACGAGGACGAGGCCGTCCGCATCGCCGACGACTCCCCGTACGGCCTCAGCGGCAGCGTCTGGACGGCGGACACGGAACGCGGCATCGACGTGGCCCGCCGGGTCCGCACCGGCACCTACAGCGTGAACACGTTCAGCCTCGACATGCTCGGCCCCTTCGGCGGCTACAAGAACTCCGGCCTGGGCCGTGAGTTCGGCCCCGAGGGCTACGGCGAGTTCTTCGAGCACAAGATGATCCACCTGCCCGCCGGCTACCGGGAGGCGTGATGGGCGACCGCTGGCACGTGGAGGTCGACCGCTCGGTCTGCATCGGCTCCGGCATGTGCGTCAACCACGCGGGGGACGCCTTCCACCTGGACTCCGCCCGCCAGTCCCGCCCGACGGACGAGGACTGCGACGCGGGCGAGCACGTCCTCGCGGCGGCGGAGGGCTGCCCGGTGGAGGCGATCACGCTGACGCTGGCGGGGTCGGGGGAGGTGGTCTTTCCGCCGGAGGAGTGAGGGGGCTCCCCGGCGGTCGCGCCCACGCTACGGGGTCAGACCGCCGGTTCGCCCTCCGGCTTCGTGTGAAGCGGGACCGCCGGCGCCCTTCGCAGTGACCGGATCGCCGGGACGCTGAGCATCGCGGCCAGCAGGACGAACGACATCACCGACGAGAAGACCAGCACCTCGTTGGCGCCGAACGCGTCCGCCGCCGGGCCCGCCAGGGCGCGGCCGAGCGGGATGACCATGATGGAGCCCGCGACGTCGTACGCGGAGACGCGGCTCAGGACGGTGAGCGGGATGTGCGACTGGACGCTGGTCGCCCACATCACGCCCCAGAACGCGAAGCCGTAACCCGCGATCACGTGGGCGATCGCCGTGGCCGCGAAGGACCATTCCAGCGCCGGTGCGAGCGGGTTGAGCGCGAAGCAGAGCATGGCGAGCGCACCGGCGACCAACGGGCGCCTCGGGCGGACCCGCATGCCGATCAGGCCGCCGATGATCGTGCCCGCACCGTCCGCCGAGGCGATCCAGCCGTAGCCGCTCGCCCCGTGCTGCTCGATCATCAGCGCCGCGCCCAGCGGCAGCGCGGGGCCGAACACGAACAGGCCGTACACGGACCAGACCGCGATGACGCCCCAGAGCCACTGGCGGGACCGGAACTCCTGCCAGCCCGTCGCGAGCCTGCGCCACATCGGGGCGTCGCCCTCGTCGCGCTCGGTGTGCAGCTTCCGCAGGGGCAGCAGGACCAGGGCGCTGAGTGCGTACGCCGCCGCGATGACCAGGTACGAGCCCGACACCTGCCAGTACGCGACGAGGACGCCCGCCAGGCCGGGGCCGAGCAGCGTGCTCAGGGCCTCGGAGATCCGCAGCAGCGCGTTGGCCTTCTGGATATCCTCCGCGACCCGGGGGACCATGCTCGCCATACCGGGCTGGAACATCGCGGTCGCGGCGCCGCTGAGCGCCATCAGCGCCATGATCTGCCACAGCGGGACGCGGTCGGAGGAGAACAGCAGCGCGCCCAGCGTGATCATGGCGAGCATGCGCACCAGGTCGGCGCAGATCATCATCAGCTGCGGCGTGAACCGGTCCGCCAGCACCCCGCCGAACAGCACCAGCAGGACGATCGGCGTCATCCACGCGGCCAGCGCGTAGCCGACGCCGCTCGCCCCGTGGCCCGCTCCCAGCACGGCCGTGGTGAGGGAGACCATCAGCATGCCGTCGGCCAGCAGCGACGCGCTGCGGGCCGTGAAGAACAGCCGGAACCGGTTCGACCGCCAGGGGCTCGGCAGCGGTTCCTCGTGCTGCTTCCGCGGGAGGGTCGTGTCGTCAACGCTCATGTCGTACCTGCCGGCCTCTGCCGGTTCCTTCCTCGATGATCGGCAGCCGACGCCAGGCGTCGCTCCGGGCCGGTTCGGCCGGCGGGCTCTCGACGAGCACGTAGCGGCGGGGGGCGATGACGCCGGTACCGCCGTGGGCGGGGACCTTCGCCATCAGGGCCCGGTGGGCGTCCGCCGGGGTCAAGGACGTGCCGCCGCCCCGCGCCACGTACGCCGTGAGGCCCGACTCGCGGTCCGCCTCGACATGCACCGGCAGACCGCCCACCGCCGCGGACAGCGCGTCCCGCACGGCCGTCGTGGACACCCAGCAGCCGTCCTCCCGTGCCCAGTCGGGGCCGCGCACGGCGGGCCGGACCCCCGTCACCCCGGTGAGCGAGTCCAGCGGTACGTCCCGTTCGGCGGCGGCCTCCAGCAGCAGCACCAGGCCGCTCAGGAAGCCCTCCGCCTCGTCGGGGGTGAACAGGGCGGGGTCGGCCCACAGCGAGATGTGGAGCCGGGGACTCGTCTCGTACGTGAACGCCAGCATGCGCGTCGGCAGCGCCTGGAACGGGCCCCAGGCCAGCTCCGGTTCGGCCTCCTCGTGCTCCCGGTGCGCGGTGGAGAGGAAGGTGGCGGGCAGCACGCTGACGTCGTTGAAGACGACGTCCCGCGCGAAGTGGCTGCCGCGCTCCCCGGTGACCCGGCCGATCATCTCCCACAGGCGCACGGAGTCGAACTGGCTGTGCTTGTACGCGTTGAGGGCCGCGCCCCACGTCCTGCGGACCAGGGTGTCGAAGGACGGGACCCGCGTGTCCAGGCAGAGCAGCGCGTCCTGGGACAGGGTGGTGACCGACCGGGCGCTCCGGGCGTGGAACCGGTTGGAGGTCGGCACGGCGGTGACGCAGGAGTCCTGGCCCGCCCGGTGGGCCACCAGCGCGCACCAGGCCGCGAGCAGCACGGTGGCCTCCGGGTTCCCGGTGCGCCCGGCCGCTCCCGCGAGCGCTCGCGCGCCCCGCGCGGAGCGGAGCGTGAGCTGCCGGGCCCGGCCGTCCGCGCCCGCCGCGCGCGGCTCGGCGAACATCTCCTGCGGCTCGGTGCGGATGATCCGCTCCCAGTACCGCAGCGAGGCCTCCGACTTCCGCTTCCCGGTGGGGGAGGCCTCCTCGGCGGCCAGGTCGAGCGGGGCGAGGGCGGCCGGGGCGGGGAGTTCCCCTCCGGCCAGCAGGGCGTGGAACTCCTCCCGCAGGACGGCCAGCGCGCTGCCGTCCGTCACCGCGTGACTGGACGCCAGGGCGATGTGGACCGGGACGCCCCGCAGCGTGAGCAGGGAGATCCGCAGAGGGAACTCCCGGTCCAGGGCGAAGCGGCCGGCGCGGGCCGCCCGGGCCGCCGACTCGGCCGACCGCGCGGGCTCCTCGGGGAACTCCGCGTGGTCCAGCACCGTCACCGTGAACGCGCCCTCGGCCGCCACCACCTGCTCGACGGGCGCGGCCCCGGGGGCGTGCGGGAACGTGGTGCGCAGCCCTTCGTGGCGCTCGGCCAGGGTGCGCAGGGCATCGACGACGTCGTCCTCGTCGGCGCCCGGGGGGACCGTCCACACGTCGTGGTTGTTGATGTGCTCGGGGTCGTCCCGCAGGATGCAGCGGATCATGTTGGCCTGGCCCATGGTGAGCGGGCCCCGGCGTTCGTCACCGCCCGCGTAGGAGACGGTGACGGTGCGCGGGGGGTGCGGTTCCATGGGGTCCTCGCCGGCTGCGGAGTTCATCGGTTCACGGCCCCGGCGACCCGGGGGCCCACGTCCGCGCTCGCACGGGTCAACGCCTCCCAGTGGTCCATCAGGAGCGCGAAGTCGGCCATGTCGTCGCGGGCCTCGTCCAGGAGTCGGGTGCGGCGTTCGACGAGGACGTCGGCGACCGTCTTGTAGCGGTCGCCGAGCCGCCGGTAGGCGTCGTCCAGGACATCGAGGCGGTGGGCGCAGAACGCCCGGTCGAGGGCGGTGCTGTCCCGGACGAACCCGGCGATCTCACAGGCCCGGAGGTGGCCCTCGGCGTCGAGCAGCGCGTCACCCGCCGCCGCCGTCCGCGCGTACACGGCGTTGAGGTACGCCTTGGACAGCAGGAACTTCACGAAGCGCAGCTGGTACGCGAGGAATCCCTCGTCCGTACGCCGTTCCGCCGTATGGAAGTTGACGATGTGCCGGTTGTGCTGGACGCCGGGCATCCTGGCGTCGTGAAGGAGGTGGATCAGGACGTAGTCGCTGCCGATGGTGTCGGTGGCGGGCGGCAGCGGGACGCGGCGGTAGACCTCGTGGTCGAGGGCGATGTTGCACATGTCCACCCGCATCGGGCTGACGGGGGCGAGCGTGGTGCGGTCGCCGTCGAAGGCGGAGTCCCCGGCGCCCCGGAAGGACTCGTCGATCAGGTGCCCGCGCCAGATCTCCGGGTATCCCTCGGGGATCGACAGGCCGATCAGTTCGCGGTACGTGTCCGGGTCGAGGTCGCGGATCTCCGCGACGTCCACCGACATCTCCCCGGTGAAGGAGCCGCCGACCAGCGTCACCCGTCGGCTCCCGGACCCCGGCGGCAGTTTGCTCCGGGTCGCCGACTCGCGCACGTCGTTCGCGGGTCGGCCCAGCCAGGCGAGCTCCTGGTGGATCGGGAAGACCGGTGCGCCGGCGAACCGCTGGTAGCGGCTGTCGGAGTCCCGCCGGTGGACGGACGTGCAGCCGAGGGCCTGGGCGACGAGGAACGCCCGGTTGGTGCAGGCGCCGTAGGAGACGCGGGACGGCAGCATCAGCTCCAGCAGCCGGTCCGTCGGGGCTCCGCCGGACCGGTCGATCACCGTGCGCAGGAAGTCCCGCTGCCCGGTCTCGTCGAGGTGGTGGACGGTCACCCCGGGGGACGCGGGCAGCGCGGCCACCGCCCTGCGGTGTTCGGCGAGCACCGGCGCGGGGGAGGAGTCCAGGATCAGGAAGTGCACCTCGACGCCGAACCGCTCCGCCCCGTACGCCGCTTCCTCGCCGACCGCCGCGATGGTGTCGGCGCAGGCCCGGTGGGTGGGCAGGGTCAGACAGACGCGGCGCACGAGGGCTCCCCGCTCTGCGCGGCGGGGGCCGTCTCCTCCACCGGGTCCTGCCACGAGGCGAGCCCCAGCAGCCGGCTGCCCAGCGGGTTCAGCTCGGCCGTCGGGTAGCGCTTCGACTCGGGCAGCACCGGGTCACCGACCAGGGTGCGGTTCCAGCGCGGGGTGCGCAGATGGCGCCAGGACTCCACCCGGGACGTGCGCAGCCGCTCGTGCTCCTCCAGCGCGGGCATCATCGACAGGTACTGCACGGCCCGCACCCCGCTCTCGGAGAGGTTGCGCGCCACGCCGTGGGCCAGCAGCCCGTTCCAGATGAGCAGGTCGCCGGGGCGCAGATCCGGCCGTACGACGGGCAGTTCGTCCCGGTCGATGTCGGGGCGCAGCGGGTCCCGGTCGCCGGGCTGCCCGGTCTTCCAGGTGTCGAACCGCCGGAACAGCTCCGGGCAGCACTGGAAGCCGCCGGTCTCCGGCCGGGTGTCGTTGAGCGCGATGATGCCCTGCACCCGCTGCGGCGGGACGGCGAGCGTCGTGTCGATGTCCCAGTGGAGCTCGATGTCGAAGCCCCGGTCCGTCGGCTCGATCAGGGCCCGGTCGCGGTTGCCCCGGTTGGGCGGGTTGAGGTTGAGCCGGTCCAGGGTGACCCACAGCTCCTCGCAGTCCCATACGTCGACGAAGGCGTCGTACACCCGCTGCGACTGCCGGTTGTCCCAAAGGAGTTGGTGGTGGTACGCCTCCACGAAGCCGTAGATGTGCAGCTGCTGGTCCAGCTCGGAGCGCAGTGGCCGGTCCTCGTACCAGCTCTCCGGCCGGTCCGGGTCCAGGCCCTGGAACTCCCAGGTGAAGTCGAGCAGTCGGCGTGCGACGGGGGCCGGTACCGCTTCCCGGACGATGACGTAGCCGTACGTCTGCCAGTGGGCGAAGTCCTCCTCGGAGAGCACCCGCAGCGGACGCGACTTGTCGAGCTCCCGCAGGGCGGTCTGTGCGAGGTAGGCCTCGCCGTCCGCGCTGAAGTACGGGATGTCCGACGCCGCGCGGTGCAGGCGGGGCCGACGGCGAGGGGCGGGTGTCGTCATGGGGTTCATGGCAGGTCCTTCTCCTTCGCCGGCCGTGCGGCGACCCCGGGGGAGCGGGGTCGCCGCGGACGGCGGGGCGGATGGCAGTGCCGTGGCGGGAGGAGCCGTGACCACGTCGGTCAGCAGGATTGGTCCAGACCGCCCGGGCTGTCAAGTGCCGCCCACATATGGGGATATGGGATGCCGTCCGGTACCGGGCGGCCACGGAATCGATACCTGCCGTTCGGTATTTTTGGTCTAGACAACAGGTGAGCGACAGGCCTAATGTCCAAGGGCGCGGTCGGGTTCGTGACGGGATGTCACCCGTACTTCTGCCCGTACTCCGGTCGGTCACGGACCTGTTCGGGGCCGCCGACGCCACGGCGATGTGGTCCGTACGCCCGAGGGGTGTCCCGATTGCCGGCCCACACCGAGAAGGACGCGTTTCATGAACACATCCAGCATCACGGCCCTGCCGGGTATCACGCTGAGGAGTCCCGGAGCCGGGCTGATCACGCTGGACCCGGTCCGCACCGCACTGCTGCGGGGCCTGGACGACCTGCTGTCCGGCCTCGCCGCGCGGCTCGCCGCCCCCGAGGTGGTGGGTCCGCCCCTGCTGTCCGTCGAGGGGCTGGCGCGGCTCGACTTCTTCCGGAACTTCCCCCATCTCGGCGTCTCCGCGGGGCGGTTCGGCCCGGAAGCGCTCGACGGCCTGGCCTCCGGTGGCTCGCCCCAGGACCTGCCGTTGCACCCGACCGGCCATGTGCTGCCGTCCGCGACCTGCTACGGGCTGCTGCTCTCCCTGGAGGGCGAGGACGTCGGCGAGGACGGGCTGCGGCTCTCCGCGGCCGGCCGCTGCTTCCGCAACGAGACCCACTACGACGGCCTGCGCCGCCTGTGGGGGTTCCACATGCGCGAGGTGGTCTACCTCGGAACCAAGGACGGGGCCACCGAACACCAGGAACGTGGCGGGGAGTTCGTCCAGGAGGTGGCCGGACGGCTCGGCCTCGACCTGACCCGGGCGGCGGCCGACGACCCGTTCTACGACAACGGGGGTTCGCGCGCCCGTCTGATGGCGTTGGACCCGGTGAAGTTCGAGTACAGCGCCCCCGACGGCACGGCCATCGCCTCCGTCAACCGGCACCGCAACTTCTTCGGCGAGCGGCTGGGCATCCGGGCCGGCTCGCACGGTCCCGCGTACAGCTCCTGCGTCGCCTTCGGCATGGAGCGCTGGGTGCACGCGATGATCCTCGCGCACGGCACCGCCGAGCAGGCCCTGGAACGGCTCCGCTCGGCCGGTACCTGATACCGCCTCCGGCCCCGGCTGCCACCCGCCTTCGGTCCCGGCGGTTCTCCGGTCTCCGGGCCGGCCGCGGCCCACCCCGGCTTTCCTTCGGCCCGGCCGCTCTCCGTCCCGCCCGTCACCCGAACAGAAGCAAGAGGAGCGCTTTCTCCCATGGAACGTGTCGTAGCGTGGCTCAACGAGAAGAACCCCGGCCTCGACGGTCCGATCGGCGTGGACGAGGACCTCATCGAGGCCCGTCTCATCGACTCGATGGACTTCCTGGAGTTCATCGACCTCCTGGAGGAGATCTCCGGCGACAGCATCGATCTGCAGGAGGTCACCATCGACGACTTCCGCACCCTCGCCCGCGTCGAGGAGCGCTTCCTCGCCTCCGGCGACCTGGCGGAGGCGCCCGCCGGGTGAGCCCGGCCGGGTGACCCCTCCTCCGGCGGTCCCCGACCTCCCGCCGTCCCGTGCACCGGGCTCGGACGGCGTGATTCCGGCGGACGCCGGCGTCTTCGCCCTGGTGGCCACCACCGCGGAGGTGCTGGCGCATCCGGAGCTCGACGAGCGCCTGCTCGCCCCGTGGGAGCGGCGGCGGCTCGCGGGGATCCGGGTGCCGGGCCGGCGCGACGACGTGGTGGCGGCCCGTCTGCTGCTGCGGCTGTGCGCCTCCCGGGCCACCGGGCTGCCGCCGGACGCGGTGGCGCCGGCCCAGCGCTGCCCCGGATGCGGGCGGGACGGGCACGGCCGGCCGTACCTCCCGGACCACCCCGCGCTGGGCGCGAGTCTCAGCCACGCCGACGGCCTCGTCGCGGCGGCGGTCGGGCCGGGCCCGGTCGGTGTCGACGTGGAACCCCTGACACGCCGCCCGGGCCCGCCGCCCGTGTTGCGCCGGCTGCTGCCGCCGGACGCGGTGGACGCCGCCTGCGCCGCGCCGGACCCCGGCCCGGCGCTGCTGCGGTTGTGGGTCCGCCGGGAGGCGCTGTTCAAGGCCGGGTTCGCGGCCGGGGCGGAGGGCGGGCCCGGGCCCGGCGAGACCAGGCTGACCGAGTGGACGGACCACCGCCGTGCGGCCGTGGTGGCCCTCGCGTACGCCGACGGCCTCCCCGGGCGGCCCCTCAGCCCCGGCCCGGCTCCGCCGTCAGGTCGATGAGCCGGCAGACCGTCTCGATGTCGATCTTCACCTGGGCGATCGAGGCCCGGCCCGACAGCCAGGTGATCAGCGCCGAGTGCCAGGTGTGCTCGATGACCCGGACCGCGGAGAGCTGCTCCGGGGTCGGGTGCTCCAGCCCCATCGCGTCCAGGATGATCGCCGTGGTCAGCCGGGAGACGGTGTCCACCTCGGGGCTCACGCTGCGGTCCGCGAAGGTGAGGGCGCGGACCATGGCGTCCGCGAGGTGCGGTTCGCGCTGGAGGGCACGGAAGGCGCGCATCAGCGTCTCGGCCACCCGCTGGGCCGCGTCCTCGCCCGCCGGCGGGCGCTTGCGGAGGGTCGTGTGCATGTGCTGGAGCTGGTCCTGCATGGTCGCGACCAGCAGATGGATCTTGGACGGAAAGTAGCGGTAGAGGGTGCCCAGGGCGACCCCGGCGGCCTCGGCCACCTCCCGCATCTGCACCGCCTCGAACCCGCCCCGGCTGGCCAGCTGGGCGCTGGCGTGCAGGATGCGGCGGCGACGGGCCTCCTGGCGCTCGGTCAGCGGAGGCGCTGCCGGTCTGGCGTCCGCGGTCATGCTGTCCCCGATCCACGATCCGTGATCCATGGCTTGATCCCGCACCCGGACGGACGAAGCGGCGCGGCCGGGCGCGCACAGCATGCCAGGGCGTCCGTCGTGGCGCGAATCACCTGATCCGGCCCTCGCGCCGACGCTACCTGCCGGTAGATTCGATGCACGTCTGACGATCAAGTAGGCAACTTGTTCCAGCAAGTCTGAAACTTGTTCTAGATTAGCGCGACCGGTTACGCTCCGGCGAACACGCAGTCAGAAGGGGGCCGAGTGTGACCGCTGAGGCCATAGAGACAGGCCCCCGCACGGGCGACGGCAGCTCCACCGGGACCGGCGACCGGCCGTTGCGCATCGCACTCCTCACCTACAAGGGCAATCCGTTCTGCGGCGGCCAGGGCGTGTACGTCCGCCACCTCGGGCGCGAGCTCGCCCGCCTCGGCCACAGCGTCGAGGTCATCGGAGCACAGCCCTACCCGGTGCTCGACGAGGGCGTCCCGCTCACCGAACTGCCCAGCCTCGACCTCTACCGCCAGCCCGACCCCTTCCGCACCCCGAAGCGCGGCGAGTACCGGGACTGGATCGACCTGGCCGAGGTCGCCACCATGTGGACCGGCGGCTTCCCCGAACCGCTCACCTTCAGCCTGCGCGCCCGCCGCCACCTGCTGGCCCGCCGCGGCGAGTTCGACGTGGTCCACGACAACCAGACCCTCGGCTACGGGCTCCTCGGCGACCTCGGGGCCCCGCTGGTCACGACGATCCACCACCCCATCACCGTGGACCGCAGACTCGACCTGGAAGCCGCCGCCACCCGCCGCCGACGCGCCTCCGTGCGCCGCTGGTACGCCTTCACCCGGATGCAGAAGCGGGTCGCCCGCAAGCTGGACACCGTCCTCACCGTCTCCGGCTCCTCCCGCGACGAGATCGTCGAGGACCTCGGCGTACGCGAGGACCGGATCAGCGTCGTCCACATCGGCGCCGACACCGACCTGTGGTCGCCCGACCCCTCCGTGCCCGAGGTCCCGGGCCGCATCGTCACCACCTCCAGCGCCGACGTCCCGCTCAAGGGCCTCGTCCACCTCGTCGACGCGCTCGCCAAGCTCCGCACCGAGAACCCCGCCGCCCACCTCGTCGTGGTCGGCAAGCGCGCCGAGGACGGGCCGGTCGCCCGCGCGATCGAGCGGCACGGGCTCGCGGACGCCGTCGAGTTCGTCAAGGGCATCAGCGACGCCGAGCTGGTCGACCTCGTGCGCGGCGCCCAGGTCTCCTGCGTGCCCTCGCTGTACGAGGGGTTCTCGCTGCCCGCCGCCGAGGCCATGGCCACCGGCACCCCCCTGGTCGCGACCACCGGCGGCGCGATCCCCGAGGTCTCCGGCCGCGACGGGGAGACCTGCCTCGCGGTGGCGCCCGGCGACCCGGACGCATTGGCCGGGGCGCTGGCCCGGCTGCTGGCCGACCCGGAGCTGCGCGCCCGGCTCGGCGCGGCCGGCCGCGAGCGGGTGCTGGCCAACTTCACCTGGGCCCGGGCGGCGGCCGGAACGGCCGAGCTGTACCGTCAGGCGATCATCGCCCGCGGAGCCCGCAGGTGACCGCGCGCCCCCGGGCGACCGCGGACCCGCTCGTCACCACCCGTACCTCCGACCTCGAAGGCAGGCCCCCGTGCTGACCGTCGACTTCACCCGCTTCCCGCTCGCCGCCGGCGACCGAGTGCTCGACCTGGGCTGCGGTGCCGGCCGGCACGCCTTCGAGTGCTACCGGCGCGGAGCGCGGGTCGTCGCGCTCGACCGGAACGCCGAGGAGATCCGCGAGGTCGCCAAGTGGTTCGCCGCGATGAAGGAGGCCGGCGAGGCCCCCGAGGGCGCCACCGCCACCGCGATGGAGGGCGACGCCCTCAACCTGCCGTTCCCCGACGACTCCTTCGACGTCGTGATCATCTCCGAGGTCATGGAGCACATCCCGGACGACAAGGGCGTCCTCGCCGAGATGGTCCGGGTGCTCAGGCCGGGCGGCCGGATAGCGATCACCGTCCCGCGCTACGGCCCCGAGAAGGTCTGCTGGACCCTCTCCGACGCCTACCACGAGGTCGAGGGCGGCCACATCCGCATCTACAAGGCCGACCAGCTCCTCGCCCGGATCCGCGAGGCCGGACTCAAGCCGTACGGCACCCACCACGCCCACGCCCTGCACTCGCCGTACTGGTGGCTCAAGTGCGCCTTCGGCGTGGACAACGACAAGGCGCTGCCGGTGCGGGCGTACCACAAGCTGCTGGTCTGGGACATCATGAAGAAGCCCCTCGCCACCCGGGTCGCGGAACAGCTCCTCAACCCGGTCGTCGGCAAGAGCTTCGTCGCCTACGCCACCAAGCCGCACCTTCCGAAGGCCGAGGCGTGAGCACTCCCGAACAGACCGAGCACCTCGTTCTGCCGGGCGTCCTGACGGCGGCCGAGGCCACCGAGACGGTCGCCGCGATCGCCGCCGTACAGCGGGAGGACGGGGCGCTGCCCTGGTTCCGGGGCCACCACCTCGACCCCTGGGACCACACCGAGGCGGCGATGGCCCTGGACGCGGCCGGCGAACACGAGGCGGCGGCCCGCGCCTACGACTGGCTCGCGCGCAACCAGAACGCCGACGGCTCCTGGTACGCCGCCTACCACGACGGCGATCCGCAGCAGCCGACCGACCGGAGCCTGGAGAGCAACTTCTGCGCGTACGTGGCCGTCGGCGTCTGGCACCACTACCTCGCCACCGGTGACGACGCGTTCGTCGACCGGATGTGGCCCACCGTCTTCGCGGCCGTCGAGTTCGTCCTCGGGCTCCAGCAGCCCGGCGGGCAGATCGGCTGGAAGCGGGAGCCGGACGGCACACCCGTCAACGACGCGCTGCTGACCGGCTCCTCCTCGATCCACCAGGCGCTGCGCTGCGCGCTGGCCATCGCCGAGCGGCGCGAGGAGCCCCAGCCCGACTGGGAGTTGGCGACCGGGGCGCTCGCCCACGCGATCCGCAGCCACCCCGAGCGCTTCCTCGACAAGAACCGCTACTCGATGGACTGGTACTACCCCGTCCTCGGCGGCGCCGTGACCGGGGCCGAGGCCACCGCCCGCATCCAGGAGGGCTGGGACCGTTTCGTCGTCCCCGGCCTCGGGGTGCGCTGCGTCCTGCCCAACCCCTGGGTGACCGGGGGCGAGAGCTGCGAACTCGCCCTGGCCCTCTGGGTGACGGGCGAGTCGGACCGGGCCCTGGAGATCCTCCAGTCCGTCCAGCACCTGCGCACCGAGGGCGGGCTGTACTGGACGGGTTACGTCTTCGAGGGCAACCGGGCCTTCTGGCCCGAGGAGCTCACCACCTGGACGGCGGGCTCCCTGCTGCTCGCGGTGGCCGCGCTCGGGGGGACGAGGCGACCACCGCGGTCTTCGGGGGCGAGCGGCTGCCGGTCGGCCTGGAGCCGGACTGCTGCCGCTGAACACGCCCTGGTGCGGGCCCTGTTCAGCCCCGGCGGAGCCGGCCCGCCACCGCGTGCCCGATGAACAGATAGACCACGGCCGCGAGGCCGTAGCCGGTGACGACGTTCGCCCACGCCTTGTCGAACGTGAACAGGTCGTACGACCAGCCCGCCAGCCAGCGGGCCGCGTCGTGCACCCACTGCACGAAATCGTTGCCGCGGTTGGCGTCCAGCAGGTACATCAGGATCCAGAGGATGATGATGAAGGCCAGAATGTCGGCCACGACGGCTATGACACGAGCCGCTGAACTGCTTCCTGAACGGGTTCTGGGAGACATGGAACTCTGGTTGCCGCTTTACGCAGGGTGAAACCCGTGAGGCTCGCACCGGGTGGCGACCGGTGGGGGTCCGGGCGAGGCCGAGCGGGAGCGCCGACGCGGGTCACACGCTGTGACAAGCCCGGACGGTCGGCCCGGTCGGCCCGGTCGAGTCGGTCCGCCCGGTCAGGACGCCGCGGAGAACGCCGAGGGCGACCCGCTGCTGTCCAGGGCCGTCGCCCCACCCCGCGGGCACCCCTGCCCGCCGGTTCAGCGGAGGTCGTCGCCCGTGCCGTCGTGGTCCCCCTCCCCGCCCTCGGGGGAGAGGGGGTCCGCGCCGGTCAGGGCGAGGACCAGATACGCGCCGTGGGGCGAGTCGTCGTGCTCGTCCTTCGCGTTCAGCACCCCGCCGCCGCCGCCGTCCTCGTCGATCGCGAACTCCGCCGGGTCCAGGCCGAGTCGTCGGGCGAGCGCGCCGACCGGGGCGAGCAGCCGGTCGCGCGCGGTCCCGTCCTCCCGGGTTCCGCCCTCCGCGGGCGGGAGGACCACGAGGAGATCGGCGAGATAACCCCGGCGCAGCCCGTCCGGATCCGCCGCCTCGAACGCCGCCGAGACAGGGCGGAGTTCGGAGACCAGCGGCAGCCAGGCGCGCAGCGCCTCCTCGGCGGTGCGCACCCGGCCCAGGTTCAGCAGGACGCGGCAGACCACGTCGTCGGGGGAGAACCTCATCGGTGGGTCACGTATCCGTTCTTCGCGATGGTTTCGGCACATGGGCGGGGGAAGAGTCCCGCCCTCATTCTCGCTCCGCCGACCGGCGGGCCCGTCGACTCCCGGTCGACCTGCGCCATCAGGGGTGATCGACCCGGGTCCCGCCGGTTAGGGTGCGCGGCATGATCCCTCTTTCCCACGACCGTTACTGCGACGAGATCCTGACCCAGAACGACGCCCTGCGCGCGGTGCTGACCGGCGCCGACCTCACCGCGACCGTCCCCACCTGCCCCGACTGGACCCTGCGGGAGCTGGCCGTGCACGTCGGCGGCGCGCACCGCTGGGTCGGCGAGATCGTCCGCACCCGCGCCGCCGAGGAGGTCCCCGAGGAGACGGTGCCCGGCTTCGAAGGCCCGGACGGCGACGGACCGGCCGCGCTGGACGCCTGGCTCGCCGAGGGGGCCGCGGACACCGTCGCCGCGCTGCGGGAGGCGGGGCCGGACGCCGAAGTGTGGTCCTGGGCGTGGGAGCGGCGTGCCGCCTTCTGGGCGCGGCGCATCACGCACGAGGTGGCGGTGCACCGGGCGGACGCGGCGCTCGCCGCGGGTGTCCCGTACACGGTCGACGCCGACGTGGCCGCCGACACCATCGAGGAATGGCTGCGCATCGTCTCCTTCTCCCAGGACGACGGCGATCCCGAGGCGGCCGAACTGCGCGGCGGAGGACGCTCGTTGCACCTGCACGCCACCGATGTGCCCGGCGCGGAGTGGCTGATCGAGTTCGGCGAGGAGCGCTTCACCTGGCGGCACGCGCACGGCAAGGCCACGGTCGCGCTGCGCGCGCCGCTCACCGATCTGATGCTGGTCTTCAACCGGCGGCTGGAGCCGACGAGCCCCCGGGTCGAGGTGCTCGGTGACGCCGCGCTGCTGGACTTCTGGCTGGCGCGGTCGTCGTTCGGCTGAGCCCCGTAAGCCCGTAACAGGTCCTGGCGTCGAACTGCCGTCGTCGCCCGGAGGGCGGCCCCGCGGGGCAGGCGGCGGTTCGACGACAGGGCCTAGGAGTTGAGCTCCGCCAGGACCCGTAGCGTGTGCGGGTCCGGGGCGGTGACCAGCAGATCCGTCACCGGGCCCGCGCGCCACAGTTCCAGCCGCTCGGCGATGCGGGCGCGCGGCCCGACCAGGGAGATCTCGTCGGCGAACGCGTCGGGCACCGCCCGCACCGCCTCCTCCTTGCGGCCCTGGAGGAACAGCTCCTGGATCCGCCGGGCCTCCTCCTCGAACCCCATGCGGGCCATCAGGTCGGCGTGGAAGTTGCGGGCCGCGTGCCCCATCCCGCCGATGTAGAAGCCGAGCATCGCCTTCACCGGCCACAGTCCCTCGGCCACGTCGTCGCAGACGTGCGCGCGGGCCATGGGCGCGATCATGAAGCCGTCCCGGAGTCCGGCGAGCGAGGCCCCGTAGACGTCCTCGCGCAGCGGCGACCAGTACAGCGGCAGCCAGCCGTCCGCGATCTCCACCGTCTGCGCGATGTTCTTCGGGCCCTCCGCGCCCAGCAGGACGGGGAGCGAGGCCCGCAGCGGATGTGTGATCGGCTTCAGCGGCTTGCCGAGCCCGGTGGCGTCCGGGCCGGTGTACGGGTGGGAGTGGAAGCGGCCCGCCAGTTCCACCGGAGCCCGCCGCGCCAGTACCTGCCGGATCACCTCGACGTACTCGCGGGTCGCGGTCAGCGGGCTGACGGGGAACGGCCGCCCGTACCACCCCTCGACCACCTGCGGCCCGGACAGGCCGAGCCCGAGCAGCATCCGGCCGCCGGAGAGGTGGTCCAGGGTCAGCGCGTGCATGGCCGTCGCGGTGGGGGTGCGGGCCGCCATCTGCGCGATGCCGGTGCCCAGCCGGATCCGGGAGGTGTGGGCGGCGATCCAGGTCAGCGGGGTGAAGGCGTCCGACCCCCAGGCCTCCGCCGTCCACACCGAGTCGTAGCCGAGCCGCTCGGCCTCCTGGACCAGGGGGAGCTGGCCGGGGTCCGGGCCGCGGCCCCAGTATCCGAGCGCGAGTCCGAGCCGCATTCCGTTCCCTCCAGCCGTAGCTGACGAAGTGTCAGACAGAGGTGACCGGGTTGGACTGTACGACAACGGCCCCCCGCCCGGAAGGGCGAGGGGCCGCGAGGTGTGCCGCGGGGTGCGGGGTCAGCCGCGCTGGATGCCCGTGGTGTCCTGGAGGACGCCGCGACGGCCGTCCTGCGTCTGGGCGATGAGGCTCTGGCGGCGCTGCTCCACCGCGAGGTACCAGGTGCCCGGCGCCAGTTCGGCGATCGGGTTCGGCGAACCGTCCTCACCGTACAGCGGGCGGGCCACCGGAACGGCGAACCAGAACGGGGTGAAGTCGCCCGCGGGGGCCGCGCCGCCCTGCGCGGGCTGCTGCGTCTGCGCCGGGTCGCCCTGCGCGGGCCGGCCCTGCTGCTGAGCGGGGTAGCCGTACCCCTGGCTCTGCTGACCACCGTACGGCTGCTGCTGCTGCTGCTGGCCGGCCGGGAAGCCGTAGCCCTGGCTGGGGCCCGCGCCGTACGGGGTCTGCCCGGTTCCCACGCCCTGCGCCGGGGAGGACGGGCTGACGAGCGGGGCCTTGAGCGCGGGGATCATCGGACCGGCGACGGCCCCCGCGACGAGCACGATGGTGGCCAGCAGGCCGAGGATCAGGCCCGCGCCGGCGTTGCTGACGTCGAGGATCGTCCAGAAGGCGGTCCACAGCGCGAAGACGGTGAGCGCCGCACCGAACTGGCCGAGATCGAGGCCGACGACCTTGCGGCCGGGCATCGCACGGCTGACGATCAGCAGCGCCGCGCCGATGACTCCGGCGAGGAAGACGCTCATCAGGAGTCCGAGCGAGTCCCAGGCGTTCGGGCTGTCGAACCGGGAGCAGTCGACGCCCTGCGGGCAGTCGTAGCTGGAGAAGTCGAGGAAAGAGGCGATGAACAGCACGACCGCTGCTCCGATCACCACGCCGTCGCCTCGAGTGAGGGATCGGATATTCACGTGAAGGTCCTTAGTCGGTCGTCTCGTCGGGGCGGTCGTCGCTGCCGCCGGTGCGGCTCATGGCTCGGAAGCGGCTCCCCATCGTACGGATGAATCTATCGTCTGACCGGGCGGGTTGTGCCCGTGCCCGAATCATGAGCGGTTATCCCCCCAATATCACCGCAGAACTACCCCTTCAGGTAGCTGCTAATGCCGTCGGCCATGCCCTGGGCCGCCTTCTGCCGCCAACTCGCGCTGGTGAGCAGGGCCGCGTCCTTCGGGTCACGCATATTGCCGCATTCCACGAACACTTTGGGCACGGTCGACAGATTCAGTCCGCCGAGATCATTACGCGTGTCCAGACCCGTTTTTCCGCCGATGTAATTGGAAGGCTGGCTTCCGGTCGTACGGACGAAGTGTCCGGCGATCCGCGCGCCGAGATCGGCCGAACTCCGCACGATCTTCGAGGTGTCGGCCCCGCCGCCCTTCACCTCGGCGGGCAGGATCACGTGGAAGCCCCGGTTGCCCACGGCCGACCCGTCGGCGTGCACCGAGACCACCGCGTCGGCCTTCGCCTCGTTGCCGATCCGGGCCCGCTCGTCGATGCACGGCCCGAACGGCCGCTCCCCGTCGTGGGTCAGCCGGACCCGGGCGCCCTCGGCCTCCAGCAGGGTGCGCAGCCGGTGGGAGACGTCGAGGGTGAAGCGGGCCTCCGGGTAGCCGTCGTCGGTGGACGTGCCGGTCGTGTCGCACTCCTTGCGGCCGGTGCCGATGTCGACCTTCTCGTTGATCTCCCGGGTGTGATCGCGGTTGCGCGGGTTGTGCCCCGGGTCGATCACCACGGTCCGCCCGGTCAGCGGGCCCTGCGGCAGCGGCTCCGCGGAATCGGAGGCGGAGGCGGTTTTGGACGGCTCCGGCCGCTCCCCGGCCGGAGCCGTCGGGGAGCCGGTGTCCGCGCCGGGCCGGGGCGGGGCCCCGCCGGCCCCGTCGGACTGCGGACCGCCGCCGCATCCGGCGGCGGTCAGGGACACGGCGGCCAGCGCGGCGGCCACGGTCAGGGGCCGGGCGCGGCGGGTGGGGGGAGGGCTGTCGTCGTACGGCACGCGGCGATGCTACCCACCCGTCTCCCGTGAACGGCTCAGATACCGCCGCCCGTGCGGCGCAGCACGCGCAGCGAGTCCGTCACCGACACCTCGGTGAACGCCCCGGAGGCCAGCGCCCGGAGGTGAACCCGGTAAGGGGCCTGCCCGCCGTCGGCCGGATCGGGGAACACGTCGTGGATCACCAGCAGCCCGCCCTCGGCGATGTGCGGGGCCCAGCCCTCGTAGTCGGCGTTCGCGTGCTCGTCGGTGTGCCCGCCGTCGATGAAGACGAGTCCGAGCGGACCGGCCCACACGGCGGCGACCTGCGGGGAGCGCCCGACGAGCGCCACCACGTGGTCCTCCAGGCCCGCCCGGCGCAGGGTGCGGCGGAACGTCGGCAGGGTGTCCATCAGCCCGACCTCCGGGTCGACCACGCTCGGGTCGTGGTACTCCCAGCCGGGCTGCTGCTCCTCGCTGCCCCGGTGGTGGTCGACGGTGAGCGCGGCCACCCCCGCCGACCGCGCGGCGTCCGCGAGCAGGAGGGTGGACCGCCCGCAGTACGTGCCGACCTCCAGCAGCGGCAGCCCGAGCGTGGCGGCCCCGGTGGCGGCGGCGTACAGGGCCAGGCCCTCGTGGACCGGCATGAAGCCCTTGGCGGCCTCGAACGCGGCGAGGACCTCCGGCTCGGGCGAGGCGGCGGACGCGGCGGCGGTCACGGGGTTCCTCCAGGTGGGGCGGGGTGAGTGCACGACGGCGCCCCATCGTGCCGTACGCCCCCGCCGAAGGGATCGGCGGGGGCGTACGCGGGGTGAGCCCGGGTCGGGGCGGGCCCCCGGCAGAGCCGTGCGTCCGGGTCAGCAGCTCTGCCAGAGTCGGGTCATGACGCGGACGCCGAAGCGCAGTCCCTCCAGCGGGACGCGCTCGTCCACGCCGTGGAAGAGGCGGCCGTAGTCCAGGTCGTGCGGGAGCTTCAGGCCCTTGAAGCCGAAGCAGCGGATGCCCAGGTGGGTGAAGGCCTTGGCATCGGTGCCGCCCGGGTTGCAGTACGGGACGGGGTGGCCGTCCGGGTCCTCGGCGCGGACGGCCTCGCACATCGCGTCGACCAGCGGACCGTCGAACGCCGTCTCCATCGCGATGTCGTGGTTGACCCACTCACGGCTGACGGAGGGGAGCAGCAGCCGGTCGATCGTGTCGATCAGTTCCTGCTCGTGCCCGGGGAGGAAGCGGCCGTCGACGCGGGCGGTGGCCTTCCCGGGGATGACGTTGGTCTGGTAGCCCGCGCTGAACATGGTGGGGTTCGCCGAGTTGCGGAGCACCACCTGCATGAAGTCCGCGACCGGGCCGAGCCGGGCGAGGCTCGCCTCGACGTCGTTCTCGTCGAACTCCACGCCGTAGAGCCGGGCGGCCTCCTCCAGCAGGGCGCGGACCGGTTCGATCAGCCGGATCGGGAAGGTCTCGCGGCCGATCCGGGTGAGGGACTCGGCGAGGTCGGTGACCGCGTTCTCGTCGTTGGGGGACGAGCCGTGGCCGGCCCGGCCGTTGGCGGTGAGCTCCATCCAGGCCATGCCGCGCTGGGCGTTCTCGATCGGGTACAGCCGGCGCGTGTCGTCGAGGGCGAAGGAGAAGCCGCCGCCCTCGCCGATCGCCTCGGTGACCCCGGCGAAGAGGCCGGGACGGTGTTCGACCAGCCAGTGGGCGCCGAACTTCCCGCCCGCCTCCTCGTCGGCGAGGAAGGCGAGCACCACGTCGCGGGACGGCCGGGTGCCGGTACGGGCGAAGTGCCGGGCGGTGGCGAGCATGACCGCCACCGTGTCCTTCATGTCGATCGCGCCCCGGCCCCAGAGGTAGCCGTCGCGGATCTCGCCGGAGAACGGCGGGACCTGCCACTCGGAGGCGTCGGCGGGGACGACGTCCAGGTGGCCGTGGACCAGCAGGGCGCCGCGGGCGGCGTCGGACCCGGCGATCCGGGCGATGACGCTGGCCCGGCCGGGGGCGGACTCGACCAGTTCGGACGCGATGCCCACCTCGGCGAGGCGGTCCACCACCCAGTCGGCGGCGGCGCGCTCGTCGCTGGTCGGGTTGGAGGTGTCGAACCGGATCAGTTCGGCGCAGAGGTCGACGACCTCGGTCTGGGCCTGCTCGGAGGCGGGGGTGAGGGTCATGCTGCTCCTGCCGGAGTGGTCGCGCGGGCGGCGGGGGCGGGGCTGCTGCCGTCCTCGTCGTCCAGGGTGGAGGTGCCGTACGGCTTGACCCAGCCCAGCAGGCCGAGGGCGCAGTACAGCAGGAAGGCGACGGCCAGCGAGTTGAGGGCCGGTATGCCGCCGTCGTAGAACTTGCCGACGCAGAACGCCACGACCCAGATGACCAGGGACATCGGCACCCAGGTGGGCGAGGTCGGCGGGAGGGTCTCCGCCGCACGGGTGTCGTCCAGCGGTTTGCGCATCCGCTTCACGACCCAGTACTCGGCGACGATGATGCCGCCGATCGGCGGGATCATCACGCCCAGCAGCGAGAGGAACTCCGTGAAGTGGGTCATGATGCCGACCGCGGACAGGAGCGTGCCGGCGACGCCGAGGACGACGGTGACCACGCCGCGGTGCAGCCGCTTGCGGAAGACCACCTGGAAGAAGTTGACGACGCCGAGCGAGGAGCCGTACAGGTTCCAGTCGTTGATCTTCGCGGTGGACATCAGGACCACCATCACGCCGAAGGCGCCCGAGGTGGAGAGCACGATGTGGGAGACATCGCTCGACTTCACCAGGTGGCCGAGGAGCACACCGACCATGCCGACGATGTACTCGGAGAGGATCATCGAGGAGGCGCTCTGCACGAAGACGTGCGAGCCCTTCTTGTTGTAGCGGGTCATCTCGGGGGAGACGATGGCGCCGGTCATGTAGCCGCCCGCGATGGCGGTGGCGGCGACGGCCAGCGGGATCGCCTCGCCGGGCGGCGGCGAGCTCATCAGCTCGCTGATCGAGTGGTCCTTCAGCGTGGAGATGATCGACCAGGCGACCATGCCGAAGAACAGCGGGGTGACGATCTTGGCGAACAGGGCCATGTACTTGAAGCCGAAGATGACCAGGCCCGTGATGGCGACGCCCGCGATCACGCACCACATCCAGGACGGTCCGCCCACGAGCGCCGAGACGCTGTTGCCGAAGATGGTGTTCTGGACGCCGAACCAGCCGACCAGGCTGACCGCGATGACGAAGCTGACCAGGGCCGAACCGTTGCGGCCGAAGCCCGTCCAGCGGGTGAGCATCGGGGTCGCCAGACCCTCGCGCATACCGGCCAGGCCGATCGCGAAGATCACGATCTCCAGGATCACCGCGCCGAGCGTGAAGGCGAGGAAGGCGTCCCCGAAGGTCATGCCGACGCCGATGGTGGCGCCCAGGGTGAACTGGGAGATCGAGCCGGACTGGGCCAGCCACTGGAGCAGCATGGACCAGAAGCCGAAGCGCTTGTCGCGCGGGACCCGCGAGAGCGAGTAGTCGTCGCTGCCGATGCTCTTGACCTCGGGGGCCGTGGCGTCGGCCCGGTGGGCGGATGCCATCAGGACTCCTGGGGGGTGCGGCCGAGGGTCTGGAGGTGAGCCAGCGACCCGTAGCGGTTGACGAGGTTGTCGAACTCCACGGCGTCGTGGAAGTCCAGGTGCCCGGCGCCGAAGGCCTTGGCGACCTCCACGGCGTAGCGGGCGGCGGACGCGATGTCGCTCTCGTGACTCGCGCCCGTCTGGCAGCCCGGTACCGCGGCGGCCGAGGTGACCGCGAGACCGACGACCGGAGCGGCGGTCGCGGTGGCGGGCTGGAGGATCGAATTGATGTGGTGTGCACCGTTACCGTACGGCGTGATGTCCTGGGTGGTCACCGGGTATGTGACCAACGGCTCACCGGTCACCACGGCCAGCAGCTCGCCGAGCTGCTCGCTGACCCGGAGCACCCAGCCCTCCTTGACGGTGGGCGACAGGGCCAGGCCCTTGTGGTTGATGATCCGGTTGCCCTTGGTGGTGTCGATGGAGAGCACGGCCTCCATGTCGGCGGTCACCTCGTGCCGGTTCATCGTGGCGATGTCCACGGGCGAGCCCATGAACGGCACCGGGTCGTGCGGCTCGGTCGGCGCGTCGGGGCAGATGTGGGTGGCGACGATCACGTCACCGGGCAGCACATCGCCGCGTCGGCGCATGTCGAGCAGCTTGGCCGCCGTGGCGATGGCGGAGGCCGCGCCGTCGGCGTCGGAGACCAGACCGGTCACCTCGGGCCGGGCGCCGAGGCCGCCGAGCCGGCCCACCACGCCGAGGGTGCGGGCGCTGCCGCCCGCCGTCCGGCCGCGGGAGCCGGGGATGCGGACGAGCACGAAGTCCGTCGAGCCCTGCTCGCCCGTGACGGTGGTGACCTGCGCGGACGAGCCCTCGGCCCCCGCTGCGGCGTCGAGGTACTCGACGACCGTCTTGCCATTGACCTGGGGATCGTCCAGAAGCTCGACGATGTCCAGTACGTACTTCAACATGGGGGCTTTCTCCTGATCCTGACACCCGCCCGGCGCTCGACGGGGGGAGCGCGGGGCGGGGTGCTGAGGCAACATTCGGGATCAGATAGCGTTGAGCGCAACTGTTTCCCGCTATTTGCAATTCTGGTCTGAATGGTGAGATGACGATGGCCGAATTCGATCTGGACCGGCGGACGCCCGCCGGGGCGCTGCAAACCGTCGACCGGGCCCTCCTGGTGCTGCTCGCCTTCGAGCGCACCCGGCCCGACTGGGGCGTCACCGAGGTCGCCGAGGAGTTCGGCTGGGACACCTCCGCCGCCCAGCGGCTGCTCGCCACCCTGGCGGGCCGGGGCTTCCTGGTCTCCGATCCGGCCACCCGCCGCTACCGCATCGGCCCCGCCGTGCTGCGGCTCGGCCGGCTCTGGGAGCGCTCGGGCTCGCTGGAGCTGCTGGCCGGTCCGGTCCTGGAGGAGCTGCGCCGGACCACCGGCGACACGGTCCTGTTCTGCCTGCCGGACAGCTTCCACATGCGCTGCGTGGCCGCCGAGGAGGGCGAGACCGGACCGCTGCGCTACTACCCGCTGGTGGGGGAGCTCTACCCGGCGCACGCGGGGGCGACGAGCAAGTCGTACTACGCCTATCTGCCCGACGAGCAGCGCCACCGGCTGTTCCGGGGCCGCCCCATGGCGCGCTTCACCGACCGCACCGTCACCGAACCTGACCTGCTGGAGCGGGAGTTCATCAAGATCCGGGCCCAGGGATACGCCTGGACGGTCGGCGAGTACGACACCGGGATCGCCACCGTCGCCGTGCCGGTGTTCCTGGGCCGCGAGCCGTACGGAAGCCTCAGCCTCGGTGGCGGGGAGGACCGGTTCCGGGGGGCGCCCGAGGACCGGCTCGACGCCCTGCGCCACGCGGCCCAGCTGCTGGAACAGCGCCTCACCCACCCGCCGCAGCGGCCGAAGCCCCGCGCCCGCCGGCCCCGCACCACCTGACCGACCCGATCCGCCCGACGTACCCGACGCACCTCCCACGCACCCGAGGAACCCCGTGAATCTGCTTCTCCTCTCCAACTCCACCCAGTTCGGCTGCGGTTACCTGGAACACGCCCTGGACACCGTCACCGCGTTCCTCCCCGCGAACGCCCGGCTCGCCTTCGTCCCCTACGCGCTCGCCGATCACGCCGCGTACACCACCCGGGTCCGCGAGGCCCTGGAGCCCTCCGGGATCACCGTGCGCGGCGTCCACGAGAACGCCGATCCGGTCGCCGAACTCGCCGCTTCCGACGCCGTGTTCATCGGCGGCGGCAACTCCTTCCGGCTGCTCGCCGCCCTCTGCCGGACCGGGCTGCGCGAGGCCGTGCGCGACGCGGTACGGGACGGGCTGCCCTACATGGGCGCGAGCGCCGGGACCAACATGGCCGCACCGACCCTGCGCACCTCCAACGACATGCCCATCGTGCAGCCGCCGTCCTTCGCGACGCTGGGCCTGGTCCCGTTCCAGATCAACCCGCACTACCTGGACCCGGACCCGGCCAGCACCCACAAGGGCGAGACCCGCGAGGAGCGGCTCACCGAGTTCCTGGAGGAGAACGACGTGCCCGTGCTCGGGCTGCGCGAGGGCTCCTGGCTCCGCGTCGACGGGGACCGGGCCCACGTCCAGGGCGCCCGCCCCGCCCGGCTGTTCCGCCGTGCGGCCGAGCCTCAGGAGCTCGCGCCGGGGTCCGACGTCTCCCGGCTGCTCGCGACGGTGCCGCGGTTCGACGCCCCGGTGCGCTGACCGCGCTCACCGGGCTCGGCCGCCCGGGCGGCCCGCGCGTCGCCCGCGCTGCTCGCCAGGAGCACCGGGTGCGCGGAGGGCCGCCGGGACGGCAGGAAGGCCGCCAGCACCAGACCGATCAGCACCGCCCCCATGGCGATCAGGAACGAGATCCGGAAGCCCTCCATGGACGGCACCCGGACCGAGCCCGCCGTCACGGAGGTGTCGGCCAGCACCATGCCGATGACGGCGCTCGACACGGAGGTGCCGATGGACCGCATCAGGGTGTTGAGGCCGTTGGCCGCGCCGGTCTCCGACGGGTCGACGGCCCCGATGATCAGGGCGGGCAGCGAGGAGTAGGCGAGGCCGATCCCGGCGCCGAGCACCACCGCGATCAGCACGGTCTGCCAGGCGGCGGAGAGCAGCCCGAGCCCGGCCCCGTAACCGACCGCGATGACCAGCATGCCGAGCATCAGCGTGGTCCTGGGGCCGCGGCGGGCCGAGATCCGGGCGTACAACGGGGCGACGAACATCATCGTCACGCCGAGCGGGGCCACGCAGAGCCCGGCGACCACCATGGACTGCCCGAGGCCGTAGCCGGTGGACGTGGGCAGCTGGAGCAGTTGCGGCAGGACCAGGGAGACCGCGTAGAAGGCGACCCCGACCATGATCGAGGCGAGGTTGGTGAGGAGCACCTCGCGGCGGGCGGTGGTGCGCAGGTCGACGAGCGGCGCCGGGGTGCGCAGTTCGAACAGTCCCCACAGCACGAGGACGACCACGGCCGCGCCGAGGAGCCCGAGGGTCGGGGCCGAGGTCCAGCCCCAGTCGCCGCCCTTGGTGACCGGCAGCAGGAGCAGCACCAGGCCGAGCGAGAGCCCGAGCGCGCCGATCACGTCGAAGGTGCCGGGCGCGCGCAGCGGCGGCTCGGGGACCAGCGTGTACGTGAGCGCCATCGCGAGCAGCCCGAGCCCGGCCGAGCCGAGGAACAGCGCGTGCCAGTCCGCGTGCTGGGCGACCAGCGCGGCGGCGGGCAGCGCGAGGCCGCCGCCCACCCCGATCGAGGAGCTCATCAGGGCCATCGCCGAGCCGAGCCTCTCGCGCGGCAGCTCGTCCCGCATGATGCCGATGCCGAGCGGGATCGCGCCCATGGCGAAGCCCTGGAGGGCGCGGCCGGTGATCATCACGACCAGGTCGTCGGTGGACGCGCAGATCAGCGAGCCGACCACCATCACGGCGAGCGAGACGAGCAGCATCCGCCGCTTGCCGTGGAGGTCGCCGAGCCGCCCCATGATCGGGGTCGAGACGGCGCCCGCGAGCAGGGTGGCGGTCATCACCCAGGTGGCGTTGGCCGGGGTGGTGTCCAGCAGGACCGGCAGATCCTTGATGACCGGGACGAGCAGGGTCTGCATGACCGCGACGGTGATGCCCGCGAAGGCGAGGACGGACACGACGGGGCCGGAGCGCGCCTTCCCCGGCCGCGAGAGCCCCTCGGTGGGCCGTATCTGTCGCGTCCTTCGCATGCGTGGGGCCTCCGGGTGGCGTGATCACCCGGGCTCCCCCCAAGTGTGTGCATGGTGAACACTTCTCGGCGGCGCCTTATTCCGGCCCGGACCCACCGGTGCTCCGGTGCGGATCCACCGGCGTTCCGGTCCGGATCCACCAGCCTCCTGACCTTCCGTCAGATTGAAACGTGTTCTACTCTTGCGCCGTTCCAACGGCCCCGACCGGCGAGGACACGCATGGCCACAGGCCCAGGCACAGGCATACGCACCGGCACCGGCATCGGAATCACCGAGGAGCACCGCGCGCTGGCCCACTCCGTACGGGGCCGGCTGGCCGGCGCCGCCCCACCCGGCGAGGTGCGCGCACTCCTCGACGCGGGCGGCCCCGCCGCCCCCGGCGCACGCCCCGCCCACTGGAAGGCGCTCGCCGCCCAGGGGCTCACCGGGATCCATCTGCCCGAGGCGTACGGAGGAGGCGGCGGCGGCCTCCTCGACCTCGCCGTCGTCCTGGAGGAGGCCGCGTACGCCTCGCTGCCCGGACCGTATCTCGCGACCGTGCTCACCTCGGCCGTGCTGCGCCACGCGGTGGCCGCCGGGGCCGGGGAACAGGCCCGGCCGCTCCGGGAACTCGCCGCCGGAGACCGCACCGCCGCCCTGGCCCTCGCCCCCGGCACCCTCACCGCCACCCCCGCCGAGGGCGGCCACCGGCTCGACGGCACCGCCCCGCCCGTCCTGACCGCCGAGGCGGCCGACCTGCTCCTGCTGCCCGCCGCCACCCCCGACGGCGAGCGCTGGTTCCTCGTGGACGCCGGGACCGAGGGCCTCGCCGTGCGCCCGCACCGCAGCGCCGACCCGACCCGGCCCACCGCCGAGGTGCGCGCCGACACCGTGCACGTACCGGCACCCCGGGCGCTGCCCCTGGACTCCGCGCTCGTCCGCGACCTGGCCGCCGTCCTCCTCGCCGCCGACGCCTGCGGGACCGCCGCCCGGAGCCTGGACACCGCCGTCGGACACGCCACCGTGCGCGAGCAGTTCGGCCGGCCCATCGGGGCGTTCCAGGCCGTCAAGCACCTCTGCGCCGACATGCTCGTGCGCATCGAACAGGCCCGCGCCCTCACCTGGGACGCGGCCCGCGCCGCCGACGAATCCGCCCGCGCCGCCGAGGAGGGCGCCGAGGGAGCCGACGGCACGGGCGCCGGGGCGCGCGGGCTCACCGCCGCGCTCGCCGCCGCCACCGCGCCCGAGGCCGCCTACACCTGCGCCAAGGACACCATCCAGATCCTCGGCGGCATCGGCTTCACCTGGGAGCACGACGCCCACCTCCAGCTGCGCCGGGCCGTCCTCGCCCGTCAGCTCCTCGGCACCGCCGACGCCCACCGGCTGCGCGCCGCCCGCCTCGCCGAGGCCGGAGCCCGCCGCGAACTCGCCCTGGAACTCCCCGCCGAGGCCGCCCGGCACCGTGCCGAGGCCCGCCCCCACCTCGCCGCCGCCCGGGGCCTGACGCCCCGCGACGCCCGGCGGGCCCTCGCCCCCACCGGCTACGCGGCCCCGCACCTCCCCGCCCCGTACGGGCTGGGCGCGGGCCCCGTACGACAGCTCGCCATCCAGCAGGAGGCCAGGGACCAGGGCATCCGGCTCAGCGCTCTCTCCATCGCCACCTGGGTGGTGCCGTCCCTCCTCGCGTACGGCACCGACGAACAGCGGGAGCGCTATCTGCCGGCCACCCTGCGCGGCGACCTCCAGTGGTGCCAGCTGTTCTCGGAACCCGGCGCCGGATCCGACCTCGCCGCGCTCCGCACCCGCGCGGTACGGACCGACGAGGGGTGGCGGATCACCGGGCAGAAGGTCTGGACGAGCGCCGCCCGCACCGCCGACCACGGCATCCTGCTGGCCCGCACCGACCCGGACGCCCCCAAGCACCGCGGGCTCACCTACTTCCTGGTCGACATGAGGAACGTCGAAGGCGTCGACATCCGCCCGCTCCGGGAGATCACCGGCGAGGCCCTCTTCAACGAGGTGTACTTCGACGACGTCCTGCTGCCCGCCGACGCCGTCGTCGGCGAGGTCGGCGGCGGCTGGCGGGTCGCCCGCGACACCCTGGGCAACGAACGCGTCCACATGGCCGACCAGATGACCTTCGACAGCGGGCTCGAAGCCCTGATCGCCCGCTCCGCCGGGCTCGACGACACGACCCGCGCCCGGATCGGCGCACTCGCCGCCGAGGCCCACGCCCTCGCCTGCGTCGGACTGCGCGGCACGCTCCAGCAGGTCGCCGGCCGGGAACCGGGCGCCGGGGCCTCGGTCCGCAAGCTCGTCCAGACCCTCCACCAGCAGAAGGTCGCCGAACTCACCCTCGAACTCCTCGGCCCCGACGGCGCGGTGGACGAACCGGCGGCCGGCGAGCGGGCCCTCCACGGCTTCCTGATGTCCCGCTGCCTGACCATCGCGGGCGGCACCACCCAGATCCAGCTCAACGTCGTCGCCGAACGGATCCTCGGCCTCCCCCGGGACTGACCGCACCGAACGCGAACCGGGGACCGACCGCACCGGACAAGAAGGAGTCGCACCATGAAGGCGTACATCGTCGGCGTCGGCATGACGAGGTTCGAGAAGCCCGAGACCCGCGACTGGCAGTACTGGGACATGGTCCGCGAGGCGGGCACCGCCGCGCTGGCGGACGCCGGGGTCCGCTACGACCAGGTCGAACAGGTCCCCGTCGGCTACTGCTTCCAGGCCTCCACCGCCGGCCAGCGGGCCGTCTACGAACTGGGCCTGACCGGCGTCCCCGTCTACAACGTCAACAACAACTGCGCCACCGGCTCCACCGCCCTGATGCTGGCCCGGCAGTTCGTCGAGGGCGGCGGCAGCGACTGCGTCCTCGCCGTCGGCTTCGAGAAGATGTCCCGCGGCTCGCTGGGCGCCGGCGCCGGCGGCGCCGGCGACTTCGCGACCTCGCCGGTCGCCCGGCACTACGGGATCATGGCCGCCGCCCACGGCTTCGAGGCGTCCCCGCCCACCGCCCAGATCTTCGGCAACGCGGCCCGGGAGCACATGGAGCGGTACGGGACGACGCCCGAGCAGCTCGCGGCGGTCGGGGCCAAGAACCACCGCCACTCGGTGCACAACCCGTACGCCCAGTTCCAGGACCCGTACACGGTCGAGGAGATCCTCGCCGCCCGCACCGTCCACCGCCCCCTCACCAAACTCCAGTGCTCGCCCACCTCCGACGGGGCGGCGGCGGCCGTGGTCGTCTCCGAGCGGTTCGTCGAACGGCACGGCCTCGGGGAGCGGGCGGTGGAGATCGCCGCCCAGGCCATGACCACCGACACCGAGACGTCCTTCGCCTCCGGCAGCTGCATCGACGCGGTCGGCGCCCCGATGACCCGGGCCGCCGCCCAGCAGGTCTACACGGCCTCCGGCCTCGGCCCGGACGACCTCGACGTCATCGAGCTGCACGACTGCTTCTCCGTCAACGAACTCCTCACCTACGAGGCGCTCGGCCTGTGCGGCGAGGGGGAGTCCGGCGAACTCGTCGAGTCCGGGGCGACCACCTACGGCGGGCGGTGGGTCGTGAACCCGTCCGGCGGTCTGATCTCCAAGGGCCACCCGCTGGGCGCCACCGGCATCGCCCAGGCCGCCGAGCTGACCTGGCACCTGCGCGACGAGGCCGGCGCCCGCCAGGTCCCCGGCGCACGCACCGCCCTCGCCCACAACATCGGCCTCGGCGGAGCGGCGGTCCTCACGCTGCTGCGCCGCGGCTGAGGGGCCCGGAGCGGCCGAGCACCGGAACCGTACGCCGCGACGGCCGCGACCTCACGGGGCCGGCCGCGCGGGTCGCCGTCGCGCCGCCGCCGGGAGACCCGGACGCGCCGGACGCCGGCCCGCGCCGCACCACCGGCAGGGCGTCAGCCCTCCGCGTCCCGGTCGTCCTCCGCGGTCGTCGTGCGGGCCGAGGCCGCCCGCCGCAGATGGCGGTGGCGGGTGGGCGGCTGGTTGCCCAGCTCCTCGCCGACCATGACGCGCACCGCGTCGCGCATCCCGTGCAGGCCCTCGCTCCGCCCCGGGCCGGCGCCGGGATCGGTGCGCAGCTCCCGCAGCAGGGACCAGCACAGGAAGAGCATCACCACGACGAAGGGCAGGGCCACCAGGATCGTCGCGCTCTGGAGGGACTCCAGCCCGCCGGCCACCAGCAGCGCCGCCGCGACCGCCGCCATGAGGAGGCCCCAGGTGACGACGAGCCAGCGCCGGGGGTGCAGGGCGCCCCTGCTGGTCAGCGACCCCATGACCAGCGAGGCGGAGTCCGCGCTGGTGACGAAGTACATCATGATCAGGATCATCGCGACCCAGGCCGTCACCGTGCTGACCGGCAGGGCGTCGAGCATCGCGAACAGGGTGGCCTCCGTCCCCTCCTTCGCCTTCTCGGCCATGTCGACGACGCCCGTCTCGGCGAGGCGGATCCCGGTTCCGCCGAGCACCACGAACCACAGGGCGGTCGCCCCGCTCGGCACGAGCAGCACGGCGAGGAGGAACTCGCGGATCGTGCGGCCCCTGGAGATGCGGGCGATGAAGGTGCCGACGAAGGGCGCCCAGGACAGCCACCAGGCCCAGTAGAAGATCGTCCAGGCGCCCAGCCAGCTCTGGTCGCCGAAGGCGCCGGTGCGCGAGGCCATGGGGAGGAGCTGGTCCAGGTAGCCGCCGACCGAGGACGGCAGCACGTCCAGCAGATAGACGGTCGGGCCCGCGACGAAGACGAAGACCATGAGGACCGCCGCGACGACGAGGTTGATGGAGCTGAGCCACTTCACCCCGCCGTGCAGGCCCGTGAACGCGGAGATCACGAAGGCGGCGCTGAGCACGGCGATGACGACCAGCTCCACGCCGGTGCTCTGGCCGACGCCCGCCGTCAGATCGAGACCGATGGCGATCTGCAGAGCGCCGAGCCCCAGGCTGGTCGCGGTGCCGAAGACCGTGGCGAAGACGGCGAGCAGGTCCAGGATCTTCCCGAAGGCGCCGTTGGCCCGGCGGTCGCCGATGAGGGGCACGAAGACGGCGCTCAACCGGTTGCCCCGGCCCTTGCGGAAGCTCGCGTAGCCCAGCGCGAGGCCCACGATCCCGTAGATCGCCCACGGAGTCAGGGTCCAGTGGAAGAAGGAGTACTCCATGGCGGCGCTCGCGGCGCCCGCCGTCTGCGGCTCGGCCCCGCTGGAGGGCGGCGGGCTCAGGTAGTGCGCGACGGGCTCCCCGACGCCGTAGAAGATCAGCCCGATGCCCATGCCGGCGCTGAACATCATCGCGATCCAGGAGAAGTTCGAGAACTCCGGAGGGGAATCGTCCCGGCTGAGCCGGATCCGGCCGTAGCGGCTGAAGGCGATCACCAGGCACAGGATCAGGAAGACGTCGGCGGCGATGACGAACAGCCACGCGAAGTTGTCCAGCACCCAGGGGAGGGCCGCGTCCGACGCGCTCTCGAAGGTGTCCTTGCCCAGGGCGGCCCACAGGACGATCCCGATGACGCCCAGCGCGCCGATCGTCACCACCACCCGGTCGGGTGAGGAGTCCGTCCCGGGACCCGCGTCGGGATCCGCGGGGCCGGGAGACGGCTGGCCAGGGGGCTCGTGGGCGTTCTCCGTACTCATAGCGCACCACTATGCGGGGAGTATGCGGTGATGTGGGGGATATGCCACGCCGACGGCCGGCGTCCGGGACGTGACCCCCGATACCTGATGTACGGGCCGTCGGCCGCCTGCGACCATGACGTTCATGCCTGACGTCTCCGCGCCCGCCTCCGCCCCGCCGGCCACCTCCCGAATACGCCCCAGCACCTGGGCCGTCGTCCTCGCCGCCTGCACCGGCCAGTTCCTCGTCGTCCTCGACGTCTCCGTCGTCAACGTCGCCCTGCCCTCCATGCGGGCCGACCTGGGGCTGAGCGCCGGAGGCCTCCAGTGGGTCGTCAACGCCTACTCGATCGCGTTCGCCGGTTTCATGCTCCTGGGCGGGCGGGCCGCCGACATCTACGGGCGCAAGCTGATGTTCCTCGTCGGGCTCGGCGTCTTCACCGCCGCATCCCTCGCGGGCGGCCTCGCCCAGGAGGGCTGGCAACTCCTCGCCGCCCGGGCCGCGCAGGGCCTCGGCGCCGCCGTCCTGGCCCCCGCCACCCTCACCATCCTCACCGCGGCGGTGCCCGAGGGGCCGGCCCGGACGAAGGCGATCGGCACCTGGATGGCGGTCGGCGCCGGCGGCGGCGCGGCCGGCGGGCTCATCGGCGGGGTCCTCACCGACGCCCTCTCCTGGCGCTGGGTCCTCCTGATCAACGTGCCCATCGGCGCGATCGTCCTGGTCGCCGCCGCCCTGCGGATCACCGAGGGCCGTGCGGGCGACCGCCGCCGCATCGACTTCCTGGGGGCCGTCCTGGTCACCGCGGGCCTCGCCGCCGTCGCCTACGGCATCGTCCAGACCGAGGTCGAGGGCTGGACGGCCGCCGCGACCCTCGTGCCGCTGCTCTCCGGGATCGCGCTGCTGGCCGCCTTCGTCCTGGTCGAGGCGCGGACCGCCGTCCCGCTGATCCCGCTGCGCGTGTTCTCCGTACGGGCCGTGTCCTCGGCCAACGTGTCGATGCTGCTCATGGGGTCGGCCACCTTCTCCATGTGGTACTTCATGACCGTGTACGCCCAGAACGTCCTGGGCTACACGCCGTTGCAGGCCGGGCTCGCGCTGATGCCGACCTCGGCCGCCGTCATCATCGGCTCCAAGCTGGCCCCCCGCCTCATGGTGCGCACCGGGGCCAAGAGCCTCGCCGTCGCCGGGGTCCTGATCACTGCCGCGGGCTTCGGCTGGCAGTCCACGATGGGCGTGGAGGGCTCCTATCTCACCGCGATCTGTCTGCCCGGCGTCCTGATGATGGCCGGGGCCGGTCTCGCCTCCACCCCGCTCGCCACCCTCGCCACCTCCGGCGCGGACCCGGGGGACGCCGGACTCGTCTCCGGCCTGGTCAACACCTCCCGCACGATGGGCGGTGCGCTGGGCCTCTCGGTGCTCTCCACGGTCGCCGCCGCGCGCACCGCGGGTTCCGGCGACCCGGCCGAGGTGACCGCCGGATACGCGCTGGCCTTCCGCACGGCGACCGGGGTCCTGCTGGCCGGGGTGGTCGTGATGCTGGTCTGGCTGCCGAACCACCGCAGGCCCCGCCCGCCGGCGGACCTTCCGGTCGAGGCCCCGACCGCCGGGTGACCCGGATGCCTTCGCGGTGATCTGACGAAGCGTCAGTGGTCTTCCCAACTTCCGTGCCCTGCGTTATACATGGGCCATCGGCTAGAACGCGTTCTAGAAGGGTGCGTCCTGTCGATCACCGCACGACCTCGGTGCGGCCGGCGGTGCGGACGGCCGCGCCGAGGTCTTCCGGCCGACCGGACAGCCGAGGACGCCAAGGACACCGAGGACACCGAGGACACCAAGGACCATCAAGGAGCTGCTCCGTCATGCCCATTGATGCCCGGGCCGCGCTCGCCGCCGAACCCCGCCGAGCCGAGATCGGCTGGAACCACAAGGACGTCCAGCTCTACCACCTGGGTCTCGGCGCGGGCAGCCCCGCCACCGACCCCGACGAACTGCGCTACACCCTGGAGTCCCGGCTCCAGGTGCTGCCGAGCTTCGCCACCGTCGCGGGCGCCGGCACGGCCGCTCTCGGCGGGATGGGGGCGCCCGGGATCGACGTGGACCTCGCCGCCGTCCTGCACGGCGGCCAGACCGTCACCGTGCACCGGCCGATCCCCGTGACCGGCCGGGCCGAACAGACGTCGAAGGTCGCGGCGGTGTACGACAAGGGCAAGGCCGCCGTCATCGTGCTGCGTACCGAGGCGGGCGACGAGGACGGTCCGCTCTGGACCAACGACGCCCAGATCTTCGTCCGGGGGGAGGGCGGCTTCGGCGGTGAGCGCGGGCCGTCCGACCGCCTCGCCCCGCCGGACCGCGACCCGGACCGCACGGTCGAACGCCCGATCCGCGAGGACCAGGCGCTGCTCTACCGGCTCTCCGGGGACTGGAACCCGCTCCACGCGGACCCCGCCTTCGCCGAGCTGGCCGGCTTCGACCGGCCGATCCTGCACGGGCTGTGCACGTACGGCATGACCCTCAAGGCCGTCACCGACACCCTGCTGGACGGTGACGTCTCCCGTGTCACCGCCTACCGCACCCGCTTCGCCGGAGTGGTCTTCCCCGGCGAGACCCTCCGTATCCGGATGTGGGCGGCCGGGGAGGGGCGCGTCCAGGTGACGGTCACCGCCGCCGAGCGGGACGACGCACCGGTCCTCGCGGACACGCTCGTCGAACACTCCTGAACCCAGCAGCACTCATTCTTGGCAGCACGATCCGAGGGGAGCCGTACCCATGCGCGCAGCCGTACTGCACGAGACAGGCCAGGAGAAGCTCGAAGTCCTCGACGACATCGAGGCGGTGGGCTTCGGCCCGGGAAGGGTCAGGCTCCGCATCCGCGCCACCGGCCTCTGCCACTCGGACGTCTCCGCGATGAGCGGCGTCCTCCCGCAGCCCGCCCCCTTCATCCCCGGCCACGAGGGCGCGGGCGAGGTCCTCGACGTCGGCGACGGGGTGACCGGGCTGAGCGCCGGCGACCGGGTCCTCGTCTGCTGGCTGCCCGCCTGCGGGGACTGCCCGTCCTGCAAACGCGGCCAGACCCAGCTGTGCCTCGCCGGTTTCATGAACGCGGGCACTCCGAACTTCAAGCGCTCCGGCGGCGACGTCTTCGGCTTCGCGGGCACCGGCACCTTCACCGAGGAGGTCGTCGTCGGCGCGGGCTGCGCGGTGCCGATCCCCGACGACGTGCCGTTCGAGATCGCCGCCCTGATCGGCTGCGGGGTCACCACCGGCCTCGGCGCGGCCATCAACACGGCCAAGGTGGAGGCCGGTTCGTCGGTCGCGGTGATCGGCTGCGGCGGCGTCGGCATCTCCACGATCCAGGGCGCCCGGGTCCAGGGCGCGGCGCAGATCGTCGCCGTCGACCCGGTCGCCTCCCGGCGCGAGGCCGCCCTCCGCTTCGGCGCGACGGAGGCCGTCGCCCCCGACGGGCTGGCCGACGCCAAGCAGCGGATCACCGGCGGCGAGGGCTTCGACTACGTCTTCGAGGTCGTCGGCAAGTCCGCCACCGCCCGCACCGCCTACGAGAACACCCGCCGCGGCGGCACCCTGTGCGTCGTCGGGGCCGGGGCCATGGACGACACCTTCCAGGTCAACATGTTCGAGCTGTTCTTCGACGAGAAGCGCATCCTGCCCTCCATGTACGGCGGCGGGGACGTCCTGCGCTCGTACGAACGGGCCATCGCGCTCTGGCGGGCGGGCCGCATCGACCTGGAGTCGATGATCACCCACCGGGTCCGGCTGGACGGGATCAACGACGCCCTGGACCAGATGCGCACGGGCGAGTCGCTCCGTACCTGCATCGAGATCTGAACGCGGTGACCGGCCAACGACGTTGAGGATTCCCATGTCATTCCCCCTTCCGCTGGACGGACTGTCCGCGATCGTCACCGGCGCGGGCCGCGGCCTCGGCCGGGCCGAAGCCCTCGAACTGGCCCGCCTCGGCGCGGCCGTCGTCGTCAACGACTACGGGCAGCCCGGCCGCGACGGCTCCGGCGAGGCCTCCGCCGCCCCCGCCGAGGAGGTCGCCGCCGAGATCCGCGCGGCCGGCGGGCGGGCCGTCGCCCACCTCGGCGACGTCTCCGACCACGAACAGGCCCGCGCCCTGGTCGCGTTGGCGGCCGACACCTATGGCCGGCTCGACATCCTGGTCAACAACGCGGGCATCCTGCGCGACCGGATGGTCTTCTCGATGACCGAGGAGGAATGGGACGCGGTCGTCCGCGTCCACCTCAAGGGCCACTTCAACACCACGCACTTCGCCGCCGCCCACTGGCGCGCCCGCTCCAAGGAGACCGGCGGGCCGGTCTACGGGCGGATCGTCAACACCTCGTCCGAGGCGTTCCTCGCGGGCTCGGCGGGACAGCCCAACTACGCGGCGGCCAAGGGCGGCATCGTCGGCCTCACCACCTCCACGGCGCTCGCCCTGGCCAAGTACGGCGTCACCGCCAACGCCATCTGCCCCCGCGCCCGGACCCGGATGACCGAGGACGTGTTCGCCGGCTTCCAGGAACCGGCCGACGGCGCCCTCGACCCGCTGGCGCCCGAGCACGTGTCCCCGCTCGTCGGCTATCTCGCCTCACCGGCGGCGTCCGGGGTCAACGGTCAACTACTGGTCGTGCACGGGGGGATGGTCGCCGTCGTCGAACGGCCGCGGGTGGCCGCACAGTTCGACGCGGCGAAGGAGACCTTCACCTTCGCGGAGCTGGACGGGCTGCTCACCCCGTACTACGCGGACCGCCCGCCGAACGAGACCTTCGCCGCCGCCGAGGTCCTCGGGCTGAAGCGGCGGTAGCGGGGAGGGCCGCACTCGGGAGGGCCCGGACGGCTGTCCGCCGTCCAGGCCCTCCCGCCCCGCTGGAACGCTTCCGCCGAGCGGCTCTCAGGCCGCCCTGGACTCCTCGTCGGCGGGCCGGCGGTGGCGACCGTGCGGCTGCGCCGACGTGTTCTCCGCCGACGCACCCCCTCGGTGCTTTCCGGAACCGCCGGTCCCGGCCCCCTCGTCCGCCCCGGTCGGGCGCTGCTGGTTCGTGTCGGTCCGCGCTTCGGACATGTGGGAAGTCACCCCGTTGTGATCGCTTGTTCGTGTCGCGCCTACATGTGGTGCCGCAAGCCCCGCCGCCGCCATCCGACGTGGTCACCGTCGGTACCCGCCCGATACGGCCGCGTAGCCCGGGGCCCCGATCTTAATCAGATCGAGCGACCCGGTGCAGAGGTGCCTGCCCCAACGGAACGGGCTTACACACGGCGGGAGCGGAGACGGCGGCGGACGACGGCGTTCCGTCCTCCGGGTCGCCCGGACGGCCGGTCCCGGAAGAGGGTTCCACGTCCGGCGGCGCTTCCAGCATCGCCACGCCGCAGGACGTCGCCCCGTTCGCGTACGGGAGGCGCAGCACTCCGTCCCGGCTCCAGTACCCGGCCCCCGCCGCCCAGCCCAGCGGGGCGGCGAACTGGTGCAGCCGGCGTCCCGCCGGACGCCACACGCCCAGCCAGCTGCCCGCTGCCCCGTCGATCCGCAGCGCCACCGCGCAGCTCTCCGGCATCAGCATCTGGCCCGGCTGTACCGCGAACGGCGTCACCGCCGCGTCCGCGAGGCGCAGGCACTCCGGGAACCTGACCGGCAGGCAGCTCCCCAGCACCCCCCAGCCGAGCCGGTCGTGGCCCGGGGCGTCCGAGCGGATCAGCAGCAGCCCGCTGTCGGCGTCCGCGAGCAGCAGCCGGTCGTCGCTGTCCGGCGCGATCTGGAGCAGCGGCGTCACCTCGGCCCCCCGCCCCAGGTCGACGGCGACCGCCTTGACCGGTCCGCCGCCCGGCGCCCGCCGGTCCAGCGCCAGTATCCGGCCCGCCCCGTCCAGCCAGGCCCCGCCCGAACAGCGCCCGGGGATCCGTGCGACCTCCTCGGGCCCGAAGGCCCCGCCCGCCACCAGCCAGAGCGACGTGTGGTGGTCGCCGGCCGACAGCGCGTAGACGCACCGCCCGTCCGGCGACGGCGGCAGCAGGGTCATCTCGGCGGACTCGACCGTGCCCAGCAGGAGTTCGCCGGTGCCGGGCCCGGTCGGGTAGAGCAGCGAGAACATCTGCCGGTCCGCGACCCGCCGCCGGAGCAGCACCCGTCCGTCGGCCAGCGGAGCCACCTGGGTGTCCGGTTCCTCGGGCTGGTCGAGGGGGAGAGGCACCGCGTACGGCTCGGGCCCGTCCAGCGTCCACCGCTCCGGATACCAGGCGCGCTCGCCCGGCGGGCCGGGAGCCGCGGTGAGCCGGGCGCCGTAGGCCCCGTCCGCGGTGAGCGTGAAGGCGCCGGGAAGCGGCGCGTCACCGGCCGGCCCCGGGGGGCGGCCCGCGGCGGGCGACACCTCCGGGCGGCCCGCGTTGGCGGTGGCCCCGGGTCGGCCGGGAGCGTTCGCCCCGGTGGGTCTCACGGGGTCGCCGGACCCCTCCGGTTCGGGTTCCGCTCCGCGTTCCCGCGGGCCGGATCCGGCCCGGGAATCCTCCGGGGCGGGTTCCGTTCCGGATTCCGCTTCGGGTTCCGCCGTCGCGGCGGCCCCGGCGGACCCGCCCTCGATGGCACAGGCAGTCATGGACTCGTCACCTCCGGCTACGAAAGCTAGTTTTCGCACTTCCAGCCGGACAACACGAGCCACCTGACTTCACACATAAGGGTGGTGATGCCCGGATTCTCCTGAAGGGGAGGGGGCGGGTGTGCTGGTCACGGTGGCCGCGTCTATGGTTAGGCGGCCCTAACCGAGAGCCCGTGCCGACGCACGTACGCGGACCATCTGGAGCAAGCGATGTCCCTTCGACCCCGCGGTACCGCCGCTGTAGCCCTGGCCGTGGCGGTCGCCCTCTCCCTGTCCGCCTGCGGGAGCGGTGACGGCGGGGGCGCGGCGAAGTCCGACGCGGACGGCGGCAAGAAGGCCGCCGTCGCCACCGGCGGCAAGGACTTCGCGGACGCGGCGAAGAAGACCGCGGCCTACGGCACCGACGCCGAGGCCGGCGAGTTCCCCCGTACGGTCACCCACGCCATGGGGAAGACCGAGATCAAGGCCGCGCCCGAGCGCGTGGTCGTGCTGGACGTGGGCGAGTTCGACAACGTGGTGTCGCTGGGCCTGAAGCCGGTCGGCTACGCCCCCAGCGAGGGCGACGCGGCCATCCCCTCGTACCTGGAGAAGGGCGCGGGCGAGCCGAAGAGCGTCGGTACGATCAACAGTCTCAACCTCGAAGCCATCGCGGGCCTCAAGCCCGACCTCATCCTCGGCAGCCAGCTGCGCGCCGCGGACAAGTACGACGAGCTGTCGAAGATCGCCCCCACCGTGTTCTCCATCCGCCCGGGCTTCACCTGGAAGGAGAACTACCTCCTCAACGCCCAGGCCCTGGACCGCACCGAGCAGGCCGAGTCGGCGCTCACCGCGTACGAGGAGAAGGCGAAGAAGCTCGGCGACGACATCGGCCCCGACAAGCCGACCGTCTCCATGGTCCGCTACATGCCCGACCGTCTCCGCCTCTACGCCAAGGCCTCCTTCATCGGCACGATCCTCCAGGACGTCGGACTGCCGCGCCCGAAGAACCAGCAGATCGACGACCTCGCCGCCGAGATCAGCCCGGAGCGGATCGACGAGGCGGACGCCGACTGGATCTTCACCGGCGTCTACGGCGACCCGAAGGCCACCCAGCGCGACACCGCCCGCTCCAACGCCCTGTGGAAGAACCTGAAGGCCGTCAAGGAGGGCCGGGCCAAGGACGTCTCCGACGAGACCTGGTACCTGGGCCTCGGCGTCACCTCGGCCGGCCTGGTCCTCGACGACCTCCGCGCCGACCTGGTGAAGTAGCCGGCCCCGGCCCGGCGCGGTGAAGTCGCGGCGCGTGCCCCGGCCCGGCGCGGCGAAGTCCCGGCACGCGCCCCGGGGCCGACGCGGTGAAGTAACGATTCGTGTCCGGCCGCCGGTCCTGGCCCACAGGTCCGGCGGCCAGGGGCGACGGGCCACCCCGGACAGGTAGCCTTTCCCCCGTGCCCCGTCTGTCTGAAGTCATCGCCGCCCTCGACGCCCTCTGGCCCCCCGAGCGGGCCGAGGGATGGGACGCGGTCGGCACGGTCTGCGGCGATCCGGACGCGGAGATCGACCGGGTGCTGTTCGCCGTCGACCCGGTCCGCGAGATCGCCGACGAGGCCCGGGAGCTCGGCGCCCAGCTGATCGTCACCCACCACCCGCTCTATCTCCGCGGGACGACGACGGTCGCCGCCGACACCTTCAAGGGCCGGGTCGTCCACACCCTCATCAAGCACGACATCGCCCTCCACGTCGCGCACACCAACGCCGACACCGCGGACCCCGGCGTCTCCGACGCCCTGGCCGGCGCGCTCGACCTGCGGATCACCGGGCCCCTCGTCCCCGATCCCACCGACCCCGAGGGCCGGCGCGGACTCGGCCGGATCTGCGAACTGGACCGCCCCGAGACCCTGGCCGCCTTCGCCGCCCGCGCCGCCGCCCGGCTCCCCGCCACCGCGCAGGGCATCCGGCTGGCCGGCGACCCGGAGGCGTATCTGCGCACCGTCGCCGTCAGCGGCGGCTCCGGCGACAGCCTCTTCGACGCCGTGCGCGCCGCGGGCGTCGACGCCTTCCTCACCGCCGACCTGCGCCACCACCCGGCCTCCGAGGCCGTGCAGCACTCGCCGCTCGGCCTCGTCGACGCCGCGCACTGGGCCACCGAGTGGCCCTGGTGCGAGCAGGCGGCGGCCCAGCTCGACGCGCTTTCCGACCGCCACGGATGGGACCTGCGGGTCCATGTCTCGAAGCAGGTCACCGACCCCTGGACCACCCACCATTCCTCTGGAGCCCCCAACTGAACGCCGCGCCCGCCGACCAGATCCGACTTCTCGACGTCCAGGCCCTCGACCTCCGTCTCGCCCAGCTCTCCCACAAGCGCACCTCGCTGCCGGAGCACGCCGAGATCGAGCAGCTCAGCGGCGACCTCGCCCAGCTGCGTGACCTGCTGGTCGCCTCCACCACCGAGGAGAGCGACACCACCCGCGAGCAGACCAAGGCCGAGCAGGACGTCGACCAGGTGCGCCAGCGCGCCGTCCGCGACCAGCAGCGCCTGGACTCCGGCGCGGTCTCCTCGCCCAAGGACCTGGAGAGCCTCCAGCGCGAGATCGTCTCGCTCGCCAAGCGCCAGGGAGACCTGGAGGACGTCGTCCTGGAGATCATGGAGCGCCGCGAGAGCGCCCAGGAGCGGGTCGCCGAGCTGACCGAGCGGGTCGCCGCCGTGCAGGCCAAGGTCGACGACGCCACGGCCCGCCGCGACGCCGCCACCGCCGAGCTGGACGCCGAGGCCGCCACGGTGACCAAGGACCGCCAGGTCGTCGCCGAGGTCATCCCCGCCGACCTGCTGAAGCTGTACGACAAGCTCCGCGCCCAGCAGGGCGGGGTCGGCGCCGCCCGGCTCTACCAGCGCCGCTGCGAGGGCTGCCGCCTGGAGCTGAACATGGCCGAGGTCGGCGACGTGCGCGCCGCGTCCCCCGAGACCGTCCTGCGCTGCGAGAACTGCCACCGGATCCTGGTCCGCACCTCGGAGTCGGGCCTGTAATGAGCGGCGTCCGCCAGGTGGTGGTCGAGGCCGACGGCGGCTCCCGGGGCAACCCGGGGCCCGCCGGCTACGGCGCGGTCGTCATCGACCCCGCCACCGGCGAACCCCTCGCCGAGGCCGCCGAGTACATCGGCGTCGCGACGAACAACGTCGCCGAGTACCGGGGCCTGATCGCCGGACTGACGGCCGCGAAGGCGCTGTTCCCGGACGCGGGGGACGCGCTGCGGGTCCACGTCCGGATGGACTCCAAGCTCGTCGTGGAGCAGATGTCGGGGCGGTGGAAGATCAAGCACCCCGACATGAAGCCGCTGGCGGCCCGCGCCGCCGCGGTCCTGCCGCCGTCCTCGGTGACGTACGAGTGGATCCCGCGCGCCCAGAACAAGCACGCGGACCGGCTCGCCAACGAGGCGATGGACGCGGGCCGCGACGGCCGGCAGTGGGAGGCCTCCGCCTCGACGGCCGCCCTGGACGCCCCGGCCCGCACCGTGACCGCCCCGCCGCCCGCCCAGGGCCCGCCCGGCGACCAGGCCGCGGGCGCGGCGCGGGCCCGTGCGGCCCTCGCGTCCGCGCGCGGCGCGGCGGCGCCGGCGGACGACGCCCTGTTCCCGGTGCCGGAGCCCGGGCCGCCGGGCGCCCGGGTCCCCACCGCGCCGGAGCGGGCCGGAGTCCCGGGGACCGGCTGGGGTTCGGCCCCCGACCTGGGCGCGCCCGCCACGCTCGTCCTGCTGCGGCACGGCGAGACCGCGCTCACGCCCGAGAAGAGGTTCTCCGGCAGCGGCGGCACCGACCCCGAGCTCTCCGCCACCGGCCGCGGCCAGGCCGAGCGGGCCGCCGGCCACTTCGCCGCCCTGGGCGCCGTCCAGGAGATCGTCAGCTCCCCGCTGCGCCGCTGCCGCGAGACCGCCGCGGCCGTCGCCGACCGCCTCGGCCTCGACGTCCGGATCGACGAGGGCCTGCGCGAGACGGACTTCGGGGCGTGGGAGGGGCTGACCTTCGGCGAGGTACGGGAACGGTACGCCGACGACCTCACCGCCTGGCTGGCCTCCCCGGACACCGCCCCGACCGGCGGCGGCGAGAGCTTCGCGGAGGTCGCCGAGCGGGTCGCCGCCGCCCGGGACCGGATCGTCGCGCGGTACGCGGGCCGCACGGTCCTGCTCGTCACCCATGTGACCCCGATCAAGACGCTCGTCCGGCTCGCCCTCGGTGCCCCGCCCGAGGCGCTGTTCAGAATGGAGCTGTCGGCCGCCTCGATCTCCGCGGTCGCCTACTACGGGGACGGCAACGCCTCCGTACGCGTGCTCAACGACACGTCCCACCTGCGCTAGCGGGAACGGGAGCCCGTGACCTGGTCGACGGGGCTGCTCGGGTTCGCCGCCGGACTGCTGATCTCCGTGGCCACCGCGCCGGTCGGCGTCTCCGGCGCGGTGTTCCTGCTGCCGGTCCAGATCAGCGTGCTCGGGGTGCCCAGCCCGGCCGTCACCCCCACCAACCTGCTCTACAACGTGGTGGCGGGCCCCGGAGCCCTGCTGCGGCACCACAGGGCCGGGACGCTGCGGGGACCGCTGACCCGGCTGCTCGTCCTGGGCACCGTTCCCGGCGTGGTCGTCGGCGCGGTGATCCGGGTGTTCGCGGTGCCGGGCCCGTCGGTGTTCCGGCTGCTCATCGCCGTTCTGCTGCTGCCGCTCGGCGGCTGGCTCTGCCTGCGCACGCTGCGCCGCGCCGCCCGGCCGGCCCCCGGCCGGGAACCCTCGGACCGCGCCGTCACCCGGCTGGCCATGGCGGTCGGGGTGGCCGGGGGGATCTACGGGATCGGCGGCGGCTCGCTCCTCGGCCCGATCCTGGTGGGGCGCGGCATGCCGGTGGCGAAGGTCGCCCCGGCCGCGCTCGCGGCCACCTTCGTGACCTCGGTCGTCGGCGCGGGGACGTACGCGCTGCTCTCCCTGACCACCACCGGCGACATCGCGCCGTACTGGTCCCTCGGCCTGGCCTGCGGACTCGGCGGCCTGTGCGGGGGATACCTGGGCGCCCGGCTCCAGCCCCGCCTCCCGGAGACGGCCCTGCGGCTGCTGCTGGGGGTGCTGGCCCTGGGCGTCGGGGGGCTGTACGCCGTGCAGTTGCTGCGCTGACGGCCGCGCACGGCTACCCGGCGAGCGCCGCCGCCTCGGCCGCGAGCCGGGCCACCCGGTCCCAGTCCTTCGCCGCCACCGCGTCGCCCGGGACCATCCAGCTGCCGCCCACACAGCCGACGTTGGGCAGCGCGAGGTACGAGGGCGCGGAGGCGAGCGAGATGCCCCCGGTCGGGCAGAAGCGGGCCTGCGGGAGCGGCGCGGACAGGGCCTTGAGGTAGGCCGTCCCGCCCGCCGCCTCGGCCGGGAAGAACTTCATCTCGCGCACCCCGCGCTCCAGCAGGGCCACCACCTCGGAGGTGGTCGAGACACCGGGCAGGAACGGCACGCCGGACGCCTTCATGGCCTCCAGCAGCGCGTCCGTCCACCCCGGGCTGACCAGGAACCGGGCCCCGGCGGCGACGGTGTCCCGTACGTGCTCCGGCGAGATGACCGTGCCCGCCCCGACCACCGCGCCCGGGACCTCGGCGGCCATGGCCCGGATCGAGTCCAGCGCGGCGGGGGTCCGCAGCGTCACCTCGATCGCCGGGAGGCCGCCCGCCACCAGCGCCCGCGCGAGCGGCACCGCGTCGGCCGCGTCGTGCAGGACGACGACGGGGACGACGGGCGCGAGATCCAGCACGGAGGCGTCGGACGGGGCGGTGGGCGCGGCAGAGGAGGTCATGGGGTCATCCTGCCGCGCCAACCGCAATATCTGCAACGAGCGTTGCGCGGTGCGCAACGGGCTTCGCGGGGCCGGTCAGTGGATCTCCGTCACCACCACGTCCAGCGACCACGGCCGCCCGGCCCGCGCGGGGGCCTCGGCCTCCACCGCGTACCCGAGGTCCCGCAACACCTCCACCAACTGCGCCGGACCCTTCGGCCGCGCACCCGCCACCAGCAGATCGCGCACCAGGCGGCCCTTGGTCGCCTTGTTGAAGTGGCTCACCACGGACCGCTTCTCCACCCCGCCCACCAGCTGGGAGTGGAGCACCCGCACACCTGCCGTGCGCGCGGCCACCTCGCCCGCCGGCTTCCACGCCGCCGCGTACGCCGAGGACCGCAGGTCCAGGACGAGGCCGCTCCCGGCGGCCTCGGGCATGACGGTCTCCATCGGGGCGCGCCAGTACGCGCCGAGCGCGCCGAGACCGGGCAGCTTCACCCCCATCGAGCAGCGGTACGGGGGAATCCGGTCGCCGATCCGGACCGCGCCCCACAGCCCCGAGAAGACCAGCAGCGACTTCGCCGCCCGCCGTCGCGCGTCCGCCTCCAGCGAGGCCAGATCGAGGGCGTCGTACAGCACACCGGTGTACAGCTCCCCGGCCGGACGGGTCCCGGCGGTCCGCAGCTCGGCGTTCTTGCCGACCTCGCCCGCAAGACCCATGCTCAGCCCGAGCACCTCCCGGGCCTTCTCCTCGTCCGCCCGGCACAGCTCGACCAGCTCGTCCAGCACCGCCGCACGGGCCGGGGCGAGCCCCGGCAGCGACAGCGACTCCGGCTTCAGCGAAGCCCCGCGCCCCGAGGCGGCCTTTCCTTCGGAGGGCGGCAACAGCACGAGCACGGCGGTTCTCCTTCGTACGTACGGCGCAAGCGCGGACCCGGTCGGCGTGCGGGCTCTCCGGGTCCTCGGCAAGGGTACGGGGGACCGGCCCGGGCACCGGGTGCGGCCGGGGGCAGGTGCGGCGCACGCACCAGGTGCCGCTGGGGGAGCGGCTGCGGGTCCGGCTCACGCGGGCGGGTCCGGAGTCGAGGACGGTGCTGTTCGCTCCGGCGTGAGCGGCGGTGCGGGCGAGGGCGTGAGCGGGGGCGCGGGCGTCGCGAGGGCCGCGACCGCCGCCCGGGGATCGTCCGCGTTGAAGCGGAGCGTACGGGCGCTGCCGCGCCGGCCGAGCGGTCGCACGAACTCCACCGGCTCCGTCAGCTCCACGGTCACCGTCGTCCAGCCGCCCACCGCCAGATCGAGCGCCCCGTCCTCGTCCACCCGGATCGGCCCTCCGCCCGGGAAGCGCCGGTCCGCCCGGGCGGAGGCGACGGCGGAGGCGGGCACCCGCAGGTCGAACAGGGCCCCGTAGCGCAGCCGCAGCGAACCGTCCGCCCCCACCAGGTGCGGCCGGGTCACGCAGGCCGCGTGGATCGCGAGGACCACGACCACGCCGTACACGCCCACCACGAGCAGAATCGCGTGGACCAGCGGCCAGGGGATCACCAGGGCCAGCACCACCGTCTCCAGGGCGGAGACGAACGCGAAGGTGTACATCACCCCGGTCTGCGGCGCGGTGTACGGGACGGGCAGCGCTCCTTCCGCGACCCGGTGCCGGCGACGCAGGACCCACAGCCCGAGGCTGTGCAGGGCCCGGAACTCGTGGACCACGAGCCGCCGCAACGCCACCGGCACCAGCGCGCCCACCGCCGACCGCACGGCCGCCCGCCGCCCGGTTCCGGCCCGCCTGCGGGCCGCGTACAGCCGCCACAGCACCGAGGCGTCCAGGACGAGCACGGCCGCTACCAGGGCCTCGGCCCCCGACAGGACCGGGGCGGGCACCCGCACCCCGGCCACCAGACAGACGACCAGGACCAGCTCGGCGGGCAGCACCGACCACGCGACGGCCCGGGCCGCCCGCAGCCCCGCCGTCGTCACGGAGTTCCCCCGCCGGCACGCGTCCGCACCCGCTCCGCCAGCGCCGCCATCACCCGGCGCACCACCTCACGCTGTGCGGGCGGGTAGTCGTCGAGCAGCACCCGCCCGAACCCGGTCGGCGAGGGCTCCCCGTCCGGGATCACCGCCAGCACCCCGTCCGGCACGGCCGCGACCAGCTCGGCCGCCAGCGGGGCGACGCGCGGGTCGTCCGGCCCGGCCCCGGCCAGCTCGTCGAGCCGCTCGTACAGGGTGAGAACCCCCGGGTCCTCGGCCAGCGGTCGCAGCGCGGCGTACACCTCGGCCCCGGCGCCGCCGGCCGCCGCGTCCAGCAACGCCAGATGCTCGCGGTCCTTCGCGGCGGCCGGGGAGGCGGTCGCGGGCGCTTGCTCCAGCAGCGCGGCCAGGGCGGGGGAGAGCGGGCCGTCCGGGGTGAGCGGCGCCTCCAGGAGCGCGGCCAGCACCCGCCGCCGCTCGTGGAGCTCCCGCTCCTGCCGCGCCAGGTCGGCGTCCAGCTCCCCGAGCACCTCGGTCAGCTCCCGTCCCGCGTCGTCGGCGAGCACGTCCCGCACCTCCTCCAGGGAGAGCCCGATCTCCGTCAGCCGCCGGATCCGGGCCAGCAGTACGGCGTCGCGGACCGTGTAGGCGCGATAGCCGTTGGCCTGCCGGGCGGGCTCGGGCAGGAGGCCGATGTGGTGGTAGTGCCGGACGGCCCGGGACGTGACTCCCACGAGCGCGGCGATCTCTCCGATACGCATGCGGCCAGTAGAAACGTTGACGCCGCGACAGGGTCAAGCACCGTTCTCCTACCGCTCCTACCGCTCCTACCGCTCCTACCGCTCCTGTCCACGCCGCCCGGGCGCGCGCCACGATCGGGGGAAGAACTCCGAGCCCCGGTTCCCGGCCGTGAGGACACCGGCGGCTGCCGGTCCGCAGGGCCCGGTAGGATGGCGATCACGGCAGACGAGCCGGGCGGACGGCCGCGTGAGGATCCCTCGGGACCTCCCGAGGAACGTCCGGGCTCCACAGGGCAGGGTGGTGGCTAACGGCCACCCGGGGTGACCCGCGGGACAGTGCCACAGAAAACAGACCGCCCGGGACTCCGGTCCCGGGTAAGGGTGAAACGGTGGTGTAAGAGACCACCAGCGCCTGAGGTGACTCAGGCGGCTAGGTAAACCCCACCCGGAGCAAGGTCAAAAGGAGGCGCCCCGGAAACGGGACGGCTCTGCGTGAACGTTCGAGGGCTGCTCGCCCGAGTTCACGGGTGGACCGCACGAGGCCGGCAGCAATGCCGGCCCTAGATGGATGGCCGTCTCCCCGGCCGCCGCGAGGCGACCGGGAGACAGAACCCGGCGTACAGCCCGACTCGTCTGCCTTCTCCTCCGGCCTCCGCCGCCGCGCGCCCCGCGCACGGGGACGGCGCGCGTTTTTCCACCTGCGCGGAAGGCCCCCGACGTGTTCTGATCACCGCTGATCGAGCGTCGGCCGGGACCGGCGGGCGCCGGGCCGACAGAGCGGGGAAACAGGACGATGAGCGCCACGGACAGCACCGGAGCCGGGCGGCCCGACCACCGGGGCGTGCGGCTGCGACCGGCCACGCCGAAGGACGCGGAGGCCGTGGCGGAGGTCTTCCTCGCCTCCCGCGCCGCCGCCATGCCGTATCTGCCCCGGATCCACAGCGACGAGGACACCCTCGCCTGGATCACTCATGTCGTGCTGCCCACCAGCACCGGGGTGTGGGTCGCCGAGGAGGCGGGCGGGGGGCTGCTGGGGTTCGCGGTGCTCGCCGGGGACGGCGAGCTGGACCACCTCTACCTGCGGCCCGACGCGCTGCGGCGGGGGATCGGCAGCAGGCTGCTGGCCGAGGTGCGCGGGGCGGCGGAGGGGGCGCTGACGCTGTACGTGTTCCAGCGCAACGCCGCCGCCCGGGCTTTCTACGAGCGGCACGGGTTCACCGCCGTCGCGTTCGACGACGGCTCCCGCAACGAGGAGAACGAGCCCGACGTGCTCTACCGCTGGGTCCCCTGACGCGGTGGACCCTCCGCCGAACCGCCCGGCTGCCGGTTGGCGGGTCAGATGACCGGCGGCCGGCCCAGCCGCGTCATCCGCCACACCGTGGACCAGCGCATCGGGCGGCGCTCGCCGCACGGGGTCCGGACGCCCTCGGCGAAGCCGCCCGCCCAGGCGCGCAGGCCCTTCGGGTCGCGGGTGCGGGCGAGCGTGAGCAGGGTCCAGGTGCCGAGGTAGGCGGGGACCAGGGGGAGGGGCAGGTTGCGGCGGGCCAGCCAGACACGGTTGCGGGCCGTCATCCGGTAGTAGACCGCGTGCCGGGCCGGGGAGGTCTTGGGGTGCTGGAGCAGCAGCTCGGGCTCGTACACCACCTTCCAGCCCGCGTCGAGCGCGCGCCAGGCCAGGTCGGTCTCCTCGTGGGTGAAGAAGAACTCGGCGGGCCACGGCCCGGTCTGCTCCAGCATCTTCATGGAGAACGCGTGGCCGCCGCCGAGGAAGGCCGTGACCGGGCCGCCGCGCATCGGGTCGCCCGCCCGCAGCCGGGGCACGTGGCGGCGCTGGGTCTCGCCGTGTTCGTCGGCGATCCGGAAGCCGACGATGCCGAGCCGGTCGTCGGCCGCGAAGTGGTCCCGCACCCGGCGGAAGACGTCCTTCTCGACCAGCAGCCCGTCGTCGTCCAGCTCGATCACCACGTCCACGTCGCCGATCTCGGCGAGCCTGCGCAGGCCTTCGTTCCGGCCGCCCGGGCAGCCGAGGTTCTCCGGCAGCTCGATGGTGGTCACCCCGCCGTCGAGGTCCTCCAGGCCGGGGAAGGCGGTGAAGTCGGGGAGGGCGGTCCCGTTGCCGATGATCACGAGCCGGGTGGGCCGGACGTCCTGCATGGCGACCGACGCCAGCAGCGCCTCGACCGCCTGCGGGCGGTCCCCCATGGTCACGATGGATACGCCGATGCGTGGTGCGGACAAGTTCGGTACTCCTGGGCTCGGCCGCCGTGCGGCTGCTGGTCGGCTGCGGTGCCCGCGATCGTAACGCCTCGGTGTTCGGTGCGCGGTTACCGCCCGGCCATCCGCGGGCCCGTCGGCGTTCAGGAGGGCGTACCCGGCCGTGTCCCGCCGCCGGTCCCGGGACGCCCCGGGGCCGGCGGGCCGCCCGCGCCCGGCTCACCCCTCCGCCGCGCCCCCGCGGTCCCTCCCGGTCAGGAAGTACCCGGCGAGCAGGGCGCCGACCAGGACCAGGGCGGAGTTCACGAGGATGGCGGTCGAGACGCCGGAGAGTACGGCCGCGGGCCCGGTCGCGGCCCCCGTCCGGGCGGTGACGACCGCGCTCATCACCGGGATGCCGAGGGCTATGCCGACCTGCTGGGTCATCGTCGCCAGTCCGGTGGCCCGCCCCTGCTCCTCGTCGGGCAGGCCCGAGGTGGCCGTGACCATGAAGCCGACGATCATCAGCATGTTGCCCGCACCGCCGACGAAGGTGGCCGCCAGCAGGAGCCAGATCCAGGTGCCGGACGTGCCGAGCGCGACGAGCGAGAGCGTGGCGACGGCCTGGACGGCTCCGCCCAGCACGATGGCGCGCCGGTTGCCGAACCGGCCCACCGCCCGTCCGCCGAGCATCCCGCCGACGACCGTGCCGACGCCCAGCACCCCGAACGCGAGGCCGGTGGCGAGCGCGGAGTGGCCGAGGACCTCCTGGAGGTACAGGGTGAGCAGGAACACCAGCGAGGTCTCGGTCACGAAGGCGATCAGACCGGCGGCGTTGCCCCAGACGACGCTGCGCCGCTTCAGGACGCGGATCGGGACGAGCGGGGCGGCGGCCCGCCGCTCGATGCCGACGAACGCGGTCAAAAGGACGGCCGCGGCGGCCAGGGAGGCCAGTGTGGTGGGGGTGGTCCAGCCGGTCTCGCCCGCCTGGGTGAGCCCGAGGACGAGCAGCAGCAGCCCACCGGTGACGGTGACCGCGCCGGGCACGTCCAGCCGGGGCCGCCGCTCCGGCCGGGAGTCGGTGATCACGGCCGGGGCCAGCGCCACGACCAGGGCCGCGACCGGTACGTTCACGAAGAAGGCCCAGCGCCAGGAGAGCAGGTCCGTCAGGAGGCCCCCGAGGATCGCTCCGGCGGTGAACCCGGCCGACATCAGGGCGCCGTTGAGCCCCAGCGCCCGTTCGCGCAGCGGCCCCTCCTTGAAAGCGGTGGTCAGCAGCGCGAGTCCGGCGGGGGTGACGGCGGCGGTGGCCAGGCCCTGGAGCACGCGGGCGGTGAGGAGGACCTCGGGCGAGGTGGCGAGGCCGCCGAGCGCGGAGGAGAGGCCGAGGGCCACCATGCCGCCGATGAACACGTTCTTACGGCCCACGAGGTCGGCGACGCGTCCGAACAGCAGGGTGAATCCGGCGGCGGCCAGCGCGAAGGACGTGGCGATCCACTGGAGGTGGGCGAGGGAGAAGCCGAGCCCCTTCCCGACGACGGGCAGCGCCACGTTCAGGATCGAGAAGTCCACCGCGACCATGAACTGGGAGCCGAGCAGCAGGGCCAGCACGAGCTTCTGGCGTCTTGTCATGCGGGGGCCCGCGGCGCGGGGGACGGCCGACGGCCCGGTGGGCACGGGTGTGGGTACGGGTGTGGCAGCGGTACGGGACATGGCGGGGCGCCTTCCTGAACGCGGAGTTCCCTAATGGATCTGCGGTTCCGTTAAGGTGGGTGTCACCGTAGCAGGGAGTGTGTCGTTAATGGAACTGGAGACCCGTTATGGCTTCTGAGGGTGTTGAAGGCGCGGAGGGGGCCGGGGTTTCCGGGAGCTCCGGAGGCCCCGGCGGCGTCGACGGTGGGGAGCCGGGCACGGTGCGCCCCGGCGGACGTACCGCCCGGGTGCGGGAGGCGGTGCTGCGTGCCGCAGGGGACGCGCTGGTGGAACACGGCTTCGACGGGCTCGACCTGGCCGACGTCGCGCGGCGGGCCGAGGTCGGCAAGACGACCGTCTACCGGCGCTGGTCCGCCCCCGCCGGACTGGTGGCCGATCTGCTCTCGGACATGGCGGAGCAGTCGCTTCCGCGTGCGGACACCGGCTCCCTGGCCGAGGACCTCCGGGCCAACGCCCGCCTCGTGGTCCGCACCCTGGCCGATCCCCGGCAGGGCGCCCTCTTCGCGGCCGTCATCGCCGCCGCGACCTGCGATCCCCGGACCGCCGATGCGCTGCACCGCTTCTACGCGGTACGGATCGCCGAGTGGTCCGGCTGTGTCGAGGCGGCGGTCGGCCGCGGCGAACTGCCCGCCGGCACGGACCCGGGCGAGGTGATCGCCGCCGTGTCGGCGCCGCTGTACTACCGGCTGCTGGCCAGTGGCGCCCCGCTGGACGAGGCCGCCGCCGACCGGGCCGCCGCGGCCGCGGTCGCCGCCGCGCGGGAAGGGGTCTACGTGCGCTGAGGTGCGGGAGCGTCCCTGGGTGGGCGACCGGCTTCGCGGTGCCCCGGGGCCCGTCGATAAAGTGCTGGAATGATATTCGGTAAAGCCGGGTTCGGGGGAGCCGTCGCCGACTTCGAGGCGGCGGTGACCGCCCAGGACACCAAGCGCTCCGGCAAGGCGTTCGTCCGGTTGCAGGAGACCTTCGGGCAGGCCAGGGAGCCGGAGCTGCTCGACGGCGGGCCGCGGCTCGCCGCCGTGCTGCATCAGGTGCCGCCCGGCCCCCGCGCCGTCGTCGCGGTGCTCGTCGGCGCCTGCGTCGAGCGCGGCGCGGACGCGGAGCGCTGCGCGCCGGGAGTGCTGGCCGGGCTGCGACGGGCACTGGAGCAGGCCCTGGTGTTCTGCGAGGCGTGGGTCGCGACCGGAGGCGGCCCGTTCCCCGTCCCGGACGGCGGCGAGCCGGGCCCGGAAGCGGTGGAGCGGGCGGGTGCCGAAGCGGCCGTCGGCTGGTGGAGCCTTCCCCAGTGGGAGATGGCCGCCGTCGCGATGCTGAACCATCCCGGTGTGCGCCGGGCGGCCGGCTTCCGGGGTGAGGCGCTGCGGCTGCTCGGCGCGGTGGAGCGGGCCTCCGGCGCGGAGTTCACGTCCCTCGCCCACGCCCTCCTCGTGCTGGACGACGAGCCGCTCGTGGCCCTCCACCGGTCGAGCGGCACCGGCTACCTCCTGCGGCTCTCCGGCATCGGGGACAACTTCCAGCTGCACACCCTGCTGGCCGACGCGCTCATAGGCGGCGGCCATGTGGCGGGCCACGCGCCGTCGTCGCAGGAGGCGGCCGTCTGCCGGGAGACCCCCGGCCAGGTGGAGACCGTGGGCTCCTTCGACCTGGTGGCCCCGGACGGCGACATCATCTGGAACGAGGGCGCCCCCGCCGACATCCCCGTCGTCGACGGCGTCCGTCTGCTGGTCCTGGACGAGCCGTCCTACCGGCGGACCTGGCCCGCGGGCCGCTTCTTCCCCGGTATGCGCGGGGACGCCCTGCTGGAGCGCGCGCTGGAGCCGGAGGAGGCGGAGCGCTGGTACGCCCACGTCTCGCCGGCCAAGGAGGCCACCGGCTGAACCGCCGCCGGAGCCGCCCGCCGTTCGTCGTGTTCCGGGAGGAGGGTCAGCCGATCCGGGCGCCCGTTCCGCTGACCCGGACCCGGGCGTCCCCGGCGCGCAGTTCGACGGTGAGCGTGCCGGGCCGGCCCATGTCCGCCCCCTGGTGCAGGGTCAGTACGGCCGCGTCCGGTACGAGCCCCAGCTCCCGTGCGTACGCGCCGAAGGCCGCCGCCGCCGCTCCCGTCGCCGGGTCCTCCACGACGCCGCCCACCGGGAACGGGTCCCGGACGTGGAAGACCCCGGGCCCCTCGCGCCACACCAGTTGCAGGGTGGTCAGGTCGAGCCGCTGCATCAGCGCTCCGAGGCGCGCGAAATCGTAGTCCAGCGCCGCCAGCCGCTCCCGGGTGGCGGCGGCCAGCACCAGGTGCCGGGCTCCCGCGTAGGCGATCCGGGGCGGCAGGGCCGGGTCGAGGCCGTCGGCCGCCCAGTCCAGGGCCGCCAGCGCCTCCGCCAGGTCGGCCGCCGCGATCTCCTCGACGTGCGGGGCCACGCTGGTGAGGGTGGCGCGCAGCTCGCCGCCCTGCCGTACGACGGTCACCGGCACCGGACCGGCGGGCGTGGCGAACTCCAGCTCGCCCGGCCCGTCCCGTTCGGCCAGGGCGAGCGCGGTGGCGACCGTGGCGTGGCCGCAGAAGGGCACCTCGGCCTTCGGGCTGAAGTAGCGGATCGTGTAGGCGCCTTCGCCGGTCCGCTCCGTCAGGAACGCCGACTCGCTGTAGCCCAGCTCCGCCGCGACGGCGAGCATGGCCTCCTCGTCCATCCCGGAGGCGTCGAGGACGACGCCGGCGGGATTCCCGCCCGCGGGATCGGCGGAGAAGGCGGTGTAGCGCAGGACCTCGGGCGCGGGATCAGGTGTCATGCCGGGGTCCAACCGAGGTGCCGCCCCCCGCATTCCCGGCGGGGCCGTGCGGCCGTGCCGCGGTGTCCGCCCGGGACCGCGAAGGCCGGACACCCCGGCACGGCGCCGGCCCGCGGGCCTGGGATCGGGGGGCCGGTCGCGGCCCCCGCTCCCGCGACCGGCCCCCCGGGGCGGGTCAGTGGCAGTTCTTGACGCCCTTGTTCGCCTTGGTGGACTTCTTCCAGGAGCACGAGTCCTGGAGCTTCCCGTTCGGCTTGATCAGCCGCGCCTTGTCACCGGTGTTGTTCCAGACGTACGAGCCCCGGTTCCAGTGCACGGTGCCCGAGACGTTCTTGCCCTTGCCGGTGCGGAGCTTGACCGTCTTGCCGGCACCGATCGTGTAGCTGCCGAAGGTGTAGGTGTAGCCGGTGTTGTCCTTCACCTTGAAGCCCTTGAGCTGGACCTTCTTCTTGCCGTTGTTGTGGATGTTCACCCACTCGGCGTTCAGCGACTTTGTGCTCCGGTTGTCCGGGCCGGGGCCGTCGTACTGCACGGTCCCGAAGTGGAGTCCGCCCTGGTGGGCGGCGGCCGTGGCGGGCGCCGCCGTGGCGAGGAGCGAGCCGGCCAGTGCGGTGGCGGCGGCCAGGGCGATCGGCGCGGCCGTGCGTATGCGCATGCGGTGTTCCTTCTGTGTCGTTCTGGTGAAGGCGTAGCGAGATGCGATCATACGGACGGCACGCGCTTGCTCGGTCCAGGACGGAGAAATCCGCAAATTCGGTCACGTAATGGCTTGTTCGGGCGAACCTGATCACCTGTGGACGCAGGCTCACCCGCGTCCGACGTACGGCATGTTCGTCGCCATGACCGTGGCGAACTGGACGTTCGCCTCCAGCGGCAGCTCCGCCATGTGCACCACCGTCCGGGCCACGTCGGCCGCCGCCATCACCGGCTCCACCGCCGTCTCCCCGTTGGCCTGGAGGATCCCGGTCCGCATCCGCTCGGTCATCTCGGTCGCCGCGTTGCCGATGTCGATCTGACCGCAGGCGATCCGGTACGGCCGCCCGTCCAGCGACAGCGACTTCGTCAGCCCCGTCACCGCGTGCTTGGTCGCGGTGTACGCGATCGAGTGCGGGCGCGGCGCGTGGGCGGAGATCGAGCCGTTGTTGATGATCCGGCCGCCCTGCGGATCCTGCTCCTTCATCTGCCGGTACGCCGCCTGCGCGCAGAGGAAGGCGCCCGTCAGGTTCACCTCGACGACCGCCCGCCAGTCCGCGACCGCGAGGTCCTCCAGCGGTACGCCGCCGGGGCCGAACGTGCCCGCGTTGTTGAACAGGAGGTCCAGCCGGCCGAACCGCTCCCGTACGGCGGTGAAGAGGGCGCCGACCTCGTCGGCGTCGGTCACGTCCGTGGTGACGCACAGCGCCTCGGTGTCCCCGGCGGCGGCCGCCGTCTCCGCCAGCGGCTCGGCCCGCCGGCCGGCGAGCGCGAGCGACCAGCCCGCGCTCGCGAGGGCGAGCGCCACGGCCCGCCCGATCCCTGATCCCGCACCCGTGACGACGGCGACTTTCCGGCCGGTCTGCTCAGTGTTCATGGCCCGGCAGCGTACGGGACGGATCGATGCGCGGGGCACGCGGTGCTCATCGACCCGCCATGCGGATGTTGTGCACGCGACAACGGTGCGTCGTCACGCCCGGCTGCCATGAAGCCCGACAGCATCCGGGCTGAGGAGGGGCATATGACAGCCGCACAGACCATCATGACGCCCGATCAGAGCACACGGGCCACCGAACTCCGCGCAGCCGCACGGCTGCTCGAACCGGGCGTGGGACGCAGACGCTTCCTGACCGGCACCGCGGCCGCCGCCGCGCTCGCCTTCGCCGTGAACCTGCCCGCCGCCGGCACCGCGAGCGCCGCCGAGGTCGACGCCCGCCGGATCACCGAGGACCCCTTCACGCTCGGCGTCGCCTCCGGCGACCCGCACCCGGCGTCGGTCCTCATCTGGACCCGGCTCGCTCCCCGCCCCTACGAACCGGGCGGCGGCCTGCCGCGCGGCCGGGTCGAGGTGCGCTGGGAGGTGGCCCGCGACGAGCGCTTCCGCCGCATCGAGCGGCGCGGCTCGGCCACCGCCCACCCCGAGTTCGCCCACAGCGTCCGCGCCGAGGTCCGGGGCCTGGACTCCGACCGCCGCTACTACTACCGCTTCCGCGCCGGCAGCTGGACCAGCCCGGTCGGCCGCACCCGCACCGCCCCGGCCCCCGGAGCCCGCACCAGCTCCCTGGCCCTGGCCGCCGTCTCCTGCCAGGCCTACCACGACGGGTACTTCACCGCCTACCGCCACCTCGCCGCCGAGGACGTCGACGTGGTCTTCCACCTCGGCGACTACCTCTACGAGTACGCCGTCACCGCCACCGGCGGAGCCCGCGACTACACCGACCGCAGACTCCCCGCGCACTACAACCGCGAGACGGTCACCCTGGAGGACTACCGGCTGCGCTACGCGCTCTACAAGTCCGACCCGGACCTGCGCGCCGCCCACGCCGCCCACCCCTTCGTCGTCACCTGGGACGACCACGAGACCGAGAACAACTACGCGGGCGGCACCCCCGAGAACGACGTGCCGCCCGAGGAGTTCCTGCTGCGCCGGGCCGCCGCGTACCGCGCGTACTGGGAGAACCAGCCGCTGCGGACCCCGCAGCGCCCCACCGGACCCGACATGCGGCTCTACCGCCGGCTGACGTTCGGACGGCTCGCCCAGTTCGACATCCTCGACACCCGCCAGTACCGCAGCGACCAGGCCTACGGCGACGGCTGGCGCACCCCGGGCCCCGAGTCCGAGGACCCCGCGCGCACCATGACCGGGGCCGCCCAGGAACGCTGGCTGACCGACGGCTGGCGGGCCTCGAACGCCACCTGGAACGTCGTCCCGCAGCAGGTCACCTTCGCGCGGCGGCGCGACGTTCCCACCGACGCTTTCAAGCTCTCCATGGACTCCTGGGACGGCTACCCGGCCTCCCGGCAGCGCGTGCTGGCCGGAGCCGAGGCCGCCGGGGTGGACAACCTCATGGTCCTCACCGGCGACGTCCACGTCTCCTACGCCTTCGACCTGAAGAAGGACTTCGACGACCCCGCCTCGCGGACCGTCGGTACGGAGATCGTCACCACCTCCGTCAGCAGCGGCAAGGACGGCGCGGACCGGCCCGCCAACTGGGAGAACCAGACCCGCGCCAACCCGCACCTCAAGCACTACAACGGGCGGCGGGGCTACGCGCTCGTCACCCTCGGCGCGCAGCAGGCCCGCGCGGACTTCCGCACGGTGGCGGCCGTCACGACACCCGGCGCGCCCGTCACCACCGCGGCCTCGTTCGTCACGGAGGCCGGGAACCCGGGGCTCACCCCCGCGTAGAGCCGCCCGCCCGGGCGACCGGGCTCAGCGGTCCGCCGGATAGCGGACGCCGATACGGTCCCGCACCGCGTCGAGCGTCCGCATCACCGCCAGCGAACCCTCCAGCGGGACGAGCGGGGACTCGGTCTCGCCCGCCCGCACCGCCCGCGCCACCTCGACGGCCTCGTACTGCATGCCCGACAGCCCCCGGGGCCCCGGCCCGGAGGTGATCGTCTCCGGCTCCGCGCCGGCCCGCCGCAGGACGAAGTGGTCCGGGTGGAAGAAGTCGCGCGGCAGGTCGATCCGCCCGGCCGTGCCGATGACGGTCGCCGCCGTCGGGTGGTGGCCGACGATCGAGCAGGACAGGAGCGCGGTCGCGCCGGAGTCCCAGCCGAGCAGCATCCCCGTGTTCAGGTCGACGCCCTCGGGGGAGAGGAGCGCGTCGGCCCGGACCCGGTCCGGTTCGCCCAGCAGCAGATGGGCGAAGGAGACCGGGTAGACGCCGAGGTCCAGCAGCGCCCCGCCGCCCAGCGCCGGATCGCGCAGCCGGTGCCCGGGGCCGAAGTCGCCCGCGAAGCCGAAATCCGCCTGCACGGTACGGACCTCGCCGATCGCCCCGTCCCGCACCAGCTCGGTGAGGCGGCGGACCACCGGGTTGAGATACGTCCACATGGCCTCCATCAGGAAGAGACCGCGCTCCCGGGCGAGCGCCACCAGCTCCTTCGCCTCCCGGCTGTTGAGCGTGAACGCCTTCTCGCACAGCACGTGCTTCCCGGCCCGCAGCGCGAGCGAGGCCGCCGCGTGGTGCGCCGAGTGCGGCGTCGCCACGTACACCACGTCGACCTCGTCGTCGGCGACCAGCTCCGCCCAGCTGCCGTGGGCGCGCCCGATCCCGTGCCGCTCGGCGAACGCCCGCGCCGAGGCCTCCGTGCGCGAGGCCACCGCCACCACCTCGGCGTCGGGAAGCCTCTGTACGTCCGCCGTGAAGGTCGCGGCTATGCCGCCCGTCGCCAGAACACCCCAGCGCACCGTTCCACCCATGCCCGCCACCCCAGCCCGCCCGAAAAAGGTATCGACCACTCCGGTCGAGCTGAGAGCATAGATGCGTATTCAACGATGTGGAGAAGAGAATGCCGGACAGCGGCGGCAGCGGGGCCCAGCGAGCACACATACCCACCGACGGGACCGGGGCCGACGACCGGACCGTCCCGCACGGAGACGCGGGCGCCCTCTCCGTCGACCCCGCCGCCCCGCAGGTCACCGCCCCGGCCGGGCTCCCGGAAACCGCCGGCCTCTCCGGACCGGCGGCGAGGACCGCCCGGCGCACCGGCCTCCTGGTCACCCTGGTCCTGGGCGGACTCACCGCACTGCCGCCGCTGTCCATGGACATGTACCTCCCCGCGCTCCCGGCCGTCACCGACTCCCTGAGCGCCCCCGCCGCCACCGTCCAGCTCACCCTGACCGCGTGCCTGGCCGGCATGGCGCTCGGCCAGCTCGTCGTCGGCCCCATGAGCGACCGCTGGGGCCGCCGGAATCCGCTGCTCCTCGGCATGGTCGTCTACGTCCTCGCCACCGCGATCTGCGCCCTGGCTCCCACCGCCGAACTCCTCATCGGCTTCCGGCTCCTCCAGGGGCTCGCGGGCGCGGCCGGCATCGTGATCGCCCGGGCCGTGGTGCGCGACCTCTACGACGGCGTGGAGATGGCCCGCTTCTTCTCCACCCTGATGCTGATCTCCGGCGTCGCCCCGGTCATCGCCCCGGTGATCGGCGGGCAGGTCCTGCGGATCACCGACTGGCGGGGCATCTTCGTCGTGCTGACCGCCGTCGGCCTCGTCCTCACCCTGGTCGTCTGGAAATGGCTCCACGAGACGCTGCCGCCCGCCGACCGCCACACCGGCGGGGTCACCGACGCCCTGCGCACCATGCGCGGGCTGCTCGCCGACCGGGTGTTCACCGGCTACATGGTCGCGGGCGGGCTCGCCTTCGCCGTCCTGTTCGCGTACATCGCCGCCTCCCCGTTCGTCGTGCAGGAGATCTACGGGGCCTCGCCCCAGACCTTCAGCCTGCTGTTCGGGCTCAACTCCATCGGCCTGATCACCGTCGGGCAGATCAACGGCAAACTGCTCGTGGGCCGGATCAGCCTCGACAAGGTGCTCGGCTTCGGCCTCGCGGTGATCGTGCTCGCCGCCGTCGCGCTGCTGCTCATGACGGCCGGCGTCTTCGGCGAGGTCGGCCTGGTGCCGGTCGCGGCCGGACTCTTCGTGCTGATGTCGGCGATGGGCCTCGCGATGCCGAACACCAACGCCCAGGCCCTGATGCGCACCAAGCACGCCGCGGGCTCCGCCTCCGCGCTGCTCGGCACGTCCTCGTTCCTCATCGGCGCCGTCGCCTCCCCGCTGGTCGGCATCGCGGGCGAGGACACGGCCGTCCCGATGGCCGTGGTCCAGGTGGTGTGCGCGGTGGCGGCCGTGGGCTGCTTCCTGCTCCTGTGCCGCCCCTGGCAGCGGGCGGGCCGCGAGGCCGGCGGCCTCTGAGCCGCTGCGCCCCGCCCCGGCCCCGGCGTCCGGCGCGGGTTCAGCCGGTGCGCGGGTAGCCGATCAGATGCGTACGGTCCTGGCGGTCGGTCCAGCGGAACACCCCGACCCCGGTCGTCTCCGTCCCCGGCAGCCGGGCGTTGCGCGACAGCCGCTCGGTGCTCCAGGTGGCGAAGTCCATCGCGACCGGGAGCCCGCCGCCGGCCAGCGCCTCCGAGGCGTCGCGCGCGTTCTCGGCCCCGTAGGCGATGCCGTCGTCCGTCACCGTGGCCAGCGTCAGATGGGCCGCGCCGCCCTCGTCCTCGAAGCAGCGGCCCTGCTTCGCCTCCAGATCGAAGGCCAGGTTCCCGGCGATCAGGTAGTCGCCCGAGGGGGAGAGGACCGCCTGCGGGAAGCGCCCCGGCTCTATGGCGGGCCTGTGGCACTCCACCGAGGTGAGGACCTCGCCCGTCGCCGCGTCGTGCACCGCCCACAGCTCGTGGGTCGCCGCCCGCTTGGTCTTCTTGGCGGGCGCCCACTTCGCCAGCACCTGGTCCGCGGTCGTCGACGTCACCACACCGCTGCCCTTGTCGGCGCCCTTGGGCGCGACGTTCCGGCTGAACCAGCCGCCGCGCACCCAGAACTCCCGTGCCCCGCCCAGCAGCAGGCCCCCGGGGGTCTGCCCGTGCACCTCGGTGAGCTGCTTGCAGGCCGAACAGCCCTTGGGGTACTTCAGCTTGTCCGCGCTCAGCTCGGACACCTCGCCGGTGACCGGGTCCACCAGGGTGCTGTTCGCCTTCGCGTCGCTGATCACGATCGACGGCCCGGTCGTGTCGACGTCGGGGGCCCCGGACCACGGCACCTCGACGCGCTGCCGGTTCCCGTTCGTCACGTCGTACAGGTCGAGCGCGAGGAAGGTGCTCGACGGCGACAGCCCGTCGCCCACCTTCCCGTAGGACCAGGTGACGAAGAACTGCCGGTCGCCCTTGGCGACCGTGGCGAGCCTCGGGTAGTGCAGCGGGTCCGGCTGCCGCCAGGCCTTGCCGCGCCAGCCCAGCTCGCCCGTGGCCGTGTCCACGGTGCGCAGCCGGTAGCGGTTGTCCTTCGACCGCTCCAGATAGGCGAGCAGCCCCGTGGCGTGGGAGACGGCCACGTCGGGGGAGGAGCCGATGATCTCCCAGCCCCGGTCCGTGGCGTACTGCGGCGGGACCGTCAGCCGGGTCACCGGCCCGGCGCTCGGCAGCACCGGTTTCGCCGTCCCGGTGGCCGCGCCGTTCTTCCGGTCGTCCTCGTCGGGGCTGCCGCCCCAGGTGGCCAGCAACAGGAGCAGGGCGAGAAAGACCACCCCGCCGACGAGCGTCAGCCGCACGATCTTCTGCCTCATGGCTCCCCTGCTGGACCATCTTGACCTGGTGCCGTCCACGCGCGGGCCAGCGTAGCAACAGGCCCACGGCGGCGTGGAGTTCGCCGGATTCCTGTTCCGTACCGGTTACGTGAAGTCCTGGTGCGCACCCGGCACGGGCCCGGTACGGCCCCGTGCCCCCGCGCACCTTCCTCCGTACCCCGCCGGGCCCCGGCGAAGCGGAATGCGTCCGCCGGGTCGCCCCCGCCCTACAATTCGGCGGTGAACGCCACCCTCCCCACCGCACAGTCCCTGCGCGCCGCGCTGGCCGGACTGCTCGACGGACTGCCGCCCCGGCAGGCCGCGCAGGCCGTCGACCGGCTGATCGCCAGCTACCGGGGGGAGACCCCGACGGACGCCCCGATCCTGCGGGACCGCTCCGACGTCGCCGCGTACGCCGCGTACCGGATGCCCGCCACCTACGAAGCCGTACGGTCCGCCCTCGGCGCCCTTGCCGAGGCCGCACCCGGCTGGACGCCCGCCGGCCACACCGACGTCGGGGGCGGCACGGGCGCGGCCTGCTGGGCGGTGGCCGGCGTCTGGGAGAGCCCGGCCACCACCGTCCTGGACTGGGCCGAACCGGCCCTCGCGCTCGGCCGTGAACTCGCCGAGGCGTCCGGGGTCCCGGGGCTCCGCGCCGCCCGCTGGGAGAAGGCCAGGATCGGAGCGGCGCTGGAGCTGGCCCCGGTGGACCTGGTCACCGTCAGCTATGTGCTCAAGGAGCTGACCGCCGGGGCCAGGGCCGAACTGGTCGACGCCGTGGCGGCGGCCGGACAGGCGGTGGTGATCGTGGAGCCCGGCACCCCCGACGGCTACGCCCGGATCATCGAGGCCCGCGACCGGCTGATCGCCGCCGGGCTGGACATCGCGGCCCCCTGCCCGCACAGCGGCGCCTGCCCGATCACGCCCGGGGCCGACTGGTGCCACTTCTCCGCCCGGGTCAGCCGCTCCTCGCTGCACCGGCAGGTCAAGGGCGGCTCGCTCAGCCACGAGGACGAGAAGTTCTCCTACGTCGTCGCCACCCGCTTCCCCACCGGCCCGGCGCCCGCCCGGGTCACCCGCAGGCCGCAGATCCGCAAGGGCCTGGTCCAGCTGGAGCTGTGCACCCGGGACGAAGGGCTGGCCCGCTCCACCGTCACCAAACGCCACGGCGAGCTGTACCGGGCGGCCAGGGACGTCGCCTGGGGCGACCCCTGGCCACCGGAGGGCACGGCCGGCTAGGCCCGCAGCTCCTGGGTGCAGCACTTCACGCTGCCGCCACCCTTGAGCAGCTCGCCCAGGTCCATCGGGACCGGGTCGAACCCCCGGTCCCGCAGCGGGTCCAGGAGCCCCGTCGCCCCCTGCGGCAGCAGGACGTGGCGCCCGTCGCTGACCGAGTTGAGGCCGAACGCCGCCGCGTCCGCCTCCCGGGCGAGCAGCGCGTCCGGGAACAGCCGGCGCAGCACCGCCCGGCTGCCGGCGGAGAAGGCGTCCGGGTAGTACATGATCTCGTCGGCCGCCGCGTCCAGCACGCACAGCGCGGTGTCCAGGTGGTAGTAGCGCGGATCCACCAGGTCCAGCCCGATGACCGGCGCCCCGAAGAACTCCTGGGCCTCCATGTGCGAGAGCGGACTGGACCGGAAGCCGCGCCCGGCCAGCAGGTAGGAGGCGGTGACGGCGAAGTCCCCCTCGCCCTCGTTGACGTGCTCCGGCTCGTGGACCTCGGTGAAGCCGTGGTCCCGGAACCAGTCCCGGTGGGCGCCGGCC
>NZ_UAVD01000018.1 GCF_900460065.1 Streptomyces griseus
GACGGGGGAGTCCCGGCGTGCGGCCGTCTCCTCCTTCGGCGTCAGCGGCACCAACGCCCATGTGATCCTCGAACAGGCCCCGAGCCTGCCGGATCCCGAACACCCGGCGGGCCCCCCGTCCTCCGTGCTGCCGTGGATCGTCTCGGCGCCGGACCCGCAGCAGCTCCGTACCGTGGCCGACCGGCTGCGGGCCCACGTGGAGCGCCGCCCGGAACTCACGACGGCCGCTACGGCTGCCACGCTCGCCTCCCACCGAACCTTCCTCGACCAGCGCGCGGTGGTGGTGGGGGCCGATCGGTCGGCTCTGTTGTCGGGTCTGGCTTCGGTCGCTGCGGGTGAGCCGCACGCGGCGGTCGTCACAGGTACGCCGAACGGCCCGGGGAAGGCGGTGTTCGTGTTCCCCGGGCAGGGTGCGCAGTGGGCCCGTATGGGGTTGGAACTCGCTGATGCCTTCCCGGTGTTCGATACATCGTTGCGGGAGTGTGCTGCGGCTCTTGCACCGTTCGTGGGGTGGGATCTGCGGGTGGAGTTGGCGGGTGGTCTGGGCCGGGTCGATGTGGTGCAGCCCGCGTCCTGGGCGGTGATGGTCTCCCTGGCCCGGTTGTGGGAGTCGTTCGGTGTTTCCCCGGCTGCGGTGGTGGGTCATTCGCAGGGTGAGATAGCCGCGGCTGTGGTGGCGGGTGCGTTGTCGTTGGAGGACGGCGCCCGGATCGTCGCTGAGCGCAGTCGGGTGATCGGTGAGCGTCTGGCGGGGCGTGGGGGTATGGCGTCGGTCGCGCTGCCCGCCGAGACGGTACGCGAGCGGGTTGCGGGCTTCGGCGAGCGCCTCGCGGTCGCCGCCGTCAACGGGCCCTCCTCCACAGTCGTTTCGGGTGAGCCGACTGCGCTGGACGAGCTGCTGGCAGCTCTGGAAGGCGAGGAGGTACGCGTCCGGCGTATCGCGGTGGACTACGCGTCGCATTCCTCGCACGTGGAGTCGATCCGTGAGGAACTCCTCAACGTTCTTGCCCCGATCGTTCCGCGTTCGTCGACGGTCCCGTTCTACTCGACGGTGACCGGTGGTCTGCTGGACACCGAGCAGCTCGACGCCGCGTACTGGGTGCGGAACCTCCGGCAGACCGTCGAGTTCGAGGCCACGACGCGGGCGCTGATAGCCGACGGGCTGTCCGCCTTCGTCGAGTGCAGCGCCCACCCCGTCCTCGCCGTGGGGATCCAGGAATCCGGCGCCACCGGAGCCGTCGGTTCCCTCCGGCGCGACGACGGTGGAGCGCACCGCTTCGTCACGTCGCTAGCCGAGGCCTTCGTCGCCGGACTGCCCATCGACTGGACGCCGCTCCTCGGCGGCGCGGAACCCGCCGAGCTGCCCACCTACCCCTTCAGGGGAACCCGCTACTGGCTGGAAGCGGCAGAGTCCGACGCTCCCGAAGCCGAGCCCGTCGACGCGGCCGAGGCCGGGTTCTGGGAGGCCGTCGAACGGGAGGACGCCGCCTCGATCTCCACCTCCCTCGGGCTCGACCTCGACGGCGACGGTCTGAGCGCCCTCCTCCCCGCCCTCGCGTCCTGGCGGCGGCGCAGCCGTGAGGAGTCCGTGATCGACTCCTGGCGCTACAAGACCGCCTGGCGGCCCGTCGCCACGTCGGAGGCCGTGCTCTCGGGCACCTGGCTGCTCGTCGTCCCCGCATCGCCCTCGGACCCCGCCGGCGTCTGGGCCGACACCGTCGAGACGGCCGTGCGCGACGCCGGGGCCGCCACGCTCCGCGTCGCCCTCCACCCGGGCGCCGAGCGCGCGGAGCACGCGGCGCTGCTCTCCGCGGCCCGGGCGGGGGTCACGGACGTCGTCGGAGTGCTGTCGCTGCTGGCGCTCGCCGAGGACCCGCTGCCCGGCCTCCCCTCGACCCCCGCCGGGCTGGCCGGAACCCTCACCCTGGTGCAGGCGCTCGGCGACGCCGGGATCGACGCGCCCCTGTGGTGCGCGACCCGCGGCGCGGTCTCCACCGCCCCGTCCGATCCGCTCACCAGCCCCTCCCAGGCCCAGGTCTGGGGGCTCGGCCGGGTCGTCGCCGAGGAGAACCCGCACCGCTGGGGCGGACTCGTCGACCTGCCCGAACACCCGGACGCACGGGCGCTCGCCCGGCTCGCCGCCGTACTGGGCGGGACGGACGACGAGGACCAGGTCGCGGTCCGCCGGTCGGGGGTCCTCGCCCACCGGCTGGTCCGGGCGCCCTGGGGCGACGGCCGGGAGCCTCGTGCCTGGCGGCCCGAGGGCACCGCGCTCATCACCGGGGGCACCGGCGCGCTCGGAGGGCACGTCGCCCGCCACTTCGCCACCCAGGGCGCGCCGCACCTCCTGCTGCTCAGCGGGCGCGGACCGGACGCACCCGGCGCTGCCGAACTGGAGCGCGAACTCACCGGCCTGGGCGCCAGGGTCACCCTCGTCGCCTGCGACGTCGCCGACCGCGACGCTCTCGCCCGCGTGCTCGACAGCGTGCCCGACGACCTGCCCCTGCGGGCGGTCGTGCACACGGCCGCCGTGCTGGACGACGCGATCGTCGACGCCCTGACGCCCGCCCAGCTCGACCGTGTCCTGCACGTCAAGGCACGGGGCGCGCACCACCTCGACGAGCTGACCCGCGATGCCGAGCTGACGGCGTTCGTCCTCTTCTCGTCCTTCGCCGGCACCTTCGGTGTGGCCGGGCAGGGCAACTACGCACCCGGCAACGCCTACCTGGACGCGCTGGCCCGCGCCCGGCGCTCGCAGGGCCTGCCCGCCACCTCCGTCGCCTGGGGGCACTGGTCCGGCGGCGGCATCGCCTCCGGCACCGCCGAGGCGCAGCTCCGCCGCCGCGGCGGCTCGGAGATCGAGCCGCACACCGCGCTGCGCGCCCTCCAGCACGTCCTCGACCACGACGAGACCGTGGTGGCGCTCGCACTGATCGAATGGGACCGCATCGCCGCCGGCGCGGCCCACGGCGCGGAAAGCCGGACCCGTCCGTTCCTGCGGGAGTTGGAGGACGTACGGCGTCTGCTGCGGTCCGCGCGCAACGAACCCGCCGCCGACGACACCGGGGGCGGACTCCCCGCGGCGCGCGACCTGGCCGCACTGCCCCGGGCGGAACGCGAACGGGCGCTGGTCGACCTGGTGCGCACGCACGCCGCCGCCGTCCTCGGCCACGCGTCGCCCGACGTCCTGGACGCCGAACGCCCCTTCCGCGAGCTGGGGTTCGACTCGCTCACCTCCGTCGAACTGCGCAACCGGCTCGGGGCGGCGACGGGGGTCACCCTCCCCGCCACGGTGGTCTTCGACCACCCCACGCCCCGCGACCTGGCAGCTCACCTGCGCGGCACACTCCTCGGTGACGAGACCACCGGCACCGACGGCGGGCCCGACGTCGCCGCGCCCGCCCCCGCTTCCGGGGCGGAAGCCGACGCGAGCGACCCGGTGGTCGTCGTCGGCATGGGCTGCCGACTGCCCGGCGGCGTCGACACGCCCGAGGACCTGTGGCAGCTGGTCGTGGAGGAGCGCGAAGCGGTCGGCGGGCTCCCCGACGACCGGGGCTGGGACGTCGAGGCCCTGGTCACGGCAGGGATCGACGTACCCGGCATGCAGTACGTGCGACAGGGCGGCTTCCTGCGGGAGGCGTCCCGGTTCGATGCGTCGTTCTTCGGCATCGGCGACGACGAGGCCCTCGCCATGGACCCGCAGCACCGGCTGCTGCTGGAACTGGCCTGGGAGGCCCTGGAGCGGTCCGGCACCGCGCCGGGCTCCCTGCGCGGTGCGCCCGTCGGCGTCTTCCTGGGCACCTTCTCGCAGGGCTACTGGACGGGCATGCAGGAGGTCCCCGAGGCGACCCGGCCGTATCTGAGCGGCGGCATCTCCCCGGCGCTCGCCGCCGGACGGATCGCCTACGCGCTCGGCCTCGAAGGGCCGGTGCTCACCCTCGACACCGGCTGCTCCTCCTCCGCGCTCGCCCTGCACCTCGCCTGCCAGTCGGTACGCAGCGGCGAGTGCGAACAGGCGCTCGCGGGCGGGGCGTCCGTGCTCGCCAACCCGGCCGTCTCGCCGGGCATGGGCATCGGCGCGGCGAGCGACGGACGTTGCAAGTCGTACGCCGAAGGCGCCGACGGCACCGGCTGGGGCGAAGGCGCCGGCATGCTGCTGGTCGAGCGCCTGTCGACCGCCCGGGCCCGGGGCCACCGCGTGCTGGCCGTGATCCGGGGCAGCGCCGTCAACCACAACGGCACCGGCAACGGCATGGGCGCGCCCAACGGCCCCTCCCAGCAGCGGGTCATCCGGCAGGCCCTCGCCAACGCGGGACTCACGCCCGCCGATGTGGACGTGGTCGAAGGACACGGCACCGGGACCGCCCTCGGCGACCCGATCGAGGCGCAGGCCCTCATGGCGGTCTACGGACAGGACCGCGACCCGGCGCAGCCGCTCTGGCTCGGCACGGTCAAGTCCAACATCGGCCACCCGCAGGCCGCCTCCGGCGTCATCGGCGTCATCAAGACGGTGCTGTCCCTGACGCACGGCAGCCTGCCCCGGTCCCTGCACTCGGACGAGCCGAGCAGCCACGTCGACTGGGAGACCGGGGGAGTGCGGCTGGTGCAGAAGAGCGCCCCGTGGCCGGAGACCGGCCGGCCCCGCCGCGCCGGAGTGTCGTCCTTCGGTGCCAGTGGCACCAAGGTCCACGTCCTGCTCGAACAGCCCGCCGCCGACGACGCCGAGCCCGCCGCGCGGGGCAGCCGCACGGGCGGCCTGCCCGTGGCACCGGTCGTGCTGTCGGCGCGCGGGGCGGAAGCGCTGCGCGAGCAGGCCGCCCGGCTGCGCACGCACCTCACCGCCCGGCCCGGCACCGACGTCGCCGACGTGGCGTGGACCCAGGCGGTGGGCCGCTCGGCCTTCACCGACCGGGCCGTCGTCCTCGCAGCCGACCGGGACGCGCTCATCGAAGGACTGGCCGCCGTGGAACGGGGACAGGAGGGCGACTCCGTGGTCCTCGGAACGCCGGCCACCGGCGACCGGCCGGTCGCCGTCACCTTCGGCGGCGCACCCGTGCCCCCGGGGGCGGCACGCCGGCTCCATGCCGCCCTGCCCGCGTTCGCCGACGCGCTCGACGCGCTCTGCGCCCGGCTCGAACCGCTGCTGGAGCAGTCGCCGCTCGACCTGTTGCTGGCCGAAAGGGCCGAAAGCCCCGGTGCGGCCGACAGTCCCGAGCCCGGGGCCGACGCACCCGCGACGCCCGGGACGGCCGGGACCGGTGCGGTCGCACCGGCGACCGCGCACGCCGCGTCCTACGCGTTCGGGCTCGCCCTGTTCCGGCAGCTGTCCTCCTGGGGCGTACGACCGGTGGCCACCGGCGGGCAGGGCCCGGGGGCGGTGGCCGCGGCCGTCGCAGCCGGGGCCCTGGACGAGGCCGAGGCGGCACCGCTCGTGCTCGCCCTCGCTACGGGCGAGCACCTGGAGGCCGCCGTCGCGGCACTGACACCGCCGCCGTCCGGGGCCGCACTGCCGCCGGTCGACACCGAGGGCGTGGAACCGGGTTCGGCCGCCTACTGGGCCGCCGCCTGGGACGGCGGCAGCGGTGCGGCACCCGCCGGGGCCGTGGTCCTCGACCTCGGTGGCGCCCCGTCGCCGGAGCCGGCGCGGGACCGTGTCGCGCTGCCCGTCACCGGAGACGGTACGGCGGACGCCCTGCCGGCCGCCCTCGCCCGGCTGCACACACACGGTGCCGCCGTCGCCTGGGACCGGGTCTGCGGCGAGGCCGCACACCGGCTGGCCGACCTGCCGACCTACGCGTTCCAGCGCTCCGGCTACTGGCTGCGCACCCCGGTGCACCTCTTCACGGCCGGAGCCGCCGCCGGAGCCGTCGGCGCAACCGAGGCCGGCGGAACCGCGGCCGGCTGACCCTCCCCCCTGCGCCCTCGCCGGTGCCCGCGGGTGCCGAAGCCGGCGGGCACCGGCGAGGGCGCACACCGCACGACGTCAACACGCAACGCACGACGCACGACGACAGCCACCACGCACGACGCACAAGGCGCACGACACGCACAAGGCGCACGACACGCACGACACGCACCACAACCAGGAGGCACCACCGACCATGCCGTCCACCGACACGCACACGGACCTGTGGATCCGCAGGTTCGCCCCCGCCTCGGCCACCCCGCCCGGAGTCCGTCTGATCTGCTTCCCGCACGCCGGTGGGTCGGCCTCGTTCTACCACCCGCTGCACCGGGCGCTCGGGTCCACGGCCGAGGTCCTCGGCGTGCAGTATCCGGGCCGCCAGGAACGCCGGGCCGAGGTCCCGCCCGCCGATCTCGCCGTCCTCGTGGACGGCGTCCGCAAGGAACTGGAGGAATGGACCGACCAGCCGTACGTCTTCTTCGGGCACAGCATGGGCGCGGTGATCGCCTACGAAGTGGCCCGTCGGCTGGAGCAGGAGACCGGGGCGGGACCGCTCGGGCTGATCGCTTCGGGGCGCCGCGCCCCCGGCGTACTGGTCGAGGAGACCGTCCACCTGCGGGACGACTCCGGCCTGGTCGCGGAGGTGCGGGCGCTGAGTGGCACCGCCGCGAGCCTGCTGGACGACGCGGAGGTCCGCGAGATGATCCTGCCGTCCCTGCGCGCCGACTACACGGCCGTCGAGACGTATCGCCATGTCCCCGGGCGCGAACTGGGCTGCCCCGTCACCGTGATGGTCGGCGACGCCGACCCGCGGGTCGACGCGGACCACGCCCGCGCCTGGTCACATCACACCACCGGTGCCTTCACGCTGCGCACCTTCCCCGGCGGCCACTTCTACCTCGGGGACCAGTGGCCCGCCGTCGGCGCGGCCGTGAGCGCCTGTCTGACGGCGTTCGGCGCGGAACCGCGCTGACCCGCCGCGCGGCCGGCACCCGCCGGGCGCGCCCCGACCCACCCCCACACATCCCCACCATCCGAGACGGAGAGTGATGCCGTATGAGTTCAGCCCAGCCCGAGGTCCTGCCCGCGCACGCGCCCAACATCGTCCTGCGCGGCGGTCCGGCCTGGCTGCCGGACGAGCAGCGCACCCGCTACGCGACCGACGTCGAGGGGAACCTGAAGGTTCTCTTCGGCAATGCGTACGAGCACTTCCTCCCGACGGCCGAGACCGTGGAGCAGGAGGGGGTGCGGCTGAGGGTGTTCGAGTGGTCGCGTCGCACCTACGTCGCCGAGTGAACGGCCACGGAGCGCACGGGAACGGAGCGCACGGGAACGGAGCGCACCGGGACCGGATCGGCCGGGACCGGGTGGACCGGGAACGGATGGACCGGGACCCGCTGAGCCCGGACCGCGCGAATCCGCGCCGTGTGAACCCGCGTCCGCTGTGACGTCAGGAGGGGCCGAGCCCATCGGGCTCGGCCCCTCCCCGCGTGTCACCGCCGTCGCGGCGGGCGTCCCGTCAGCTCTCGCGGGCCGTCGCCGGTTCCGGCTCCTCCGCCTTCTCGACGCTCTCCGGCTGCCGCGCCTTCCCGGTCCGCTTCATCCCCGGCCGCCACCACGCCCGGTCGCCCATCAGGCTCATCACGGCCGGTACCAGCACCATCCGGATCACGGTCGCATCCATGATCACGGCTGTCGCCAGTCCGATGCCGATCATCTGGATCAGCGTCTCCGGTACCGAGACGAAGCTGAGGAAGACCACCGCCATGATGATGGCCGCCGTGGTGATCACCCGGGCTGTCGAACCGATGCCGCGCACCACGGCCCGCTGCGCGTTCCCGTCACGGTCGTACGCCTCCCGGACGGCGGACAGCAGGAACACCTCGTAGTCCATGGAGAGTCCGAACAGGACCGCGAACAGCAGCATCGGCACGGCCGACATGATGGGCACCGTCTTGTCCAGGCCCAGCAGGTCAAGGCCCCAGCCCCACTGGAACATCGCGATGATGACCCCGAACGACACGCCGATCGACAGCAGCGTCATCACCGCGGCCTTGAGCGCGATCAGCGGCGCCCGGAACATGCCGTACAACAGCAGCATGCCCGCGCCGACCACCGCGAGGATCACCCACGGCAGACGTTCGCCCACCACGTCCGCCATGTCGATGACCACGGCGGTCGCGCCGCCGACCATCGCCGTGCCGCCGGTCGGGCCGAGCGCCTGGGGGGCGAGGTCGTCGCGGATCCGGTGCACCAGCTCGCTGACCTGCTCGTCCTGCGGTGCGTGACGCGGGATCACGGTCACCACGGCGGCCTCGCCGTCCTCGCTCGGCGCGGGCGGCATGACGATCTCCGCCTCCTTGTCCGACTCCAGCGCCTCCTTGAGCCGCCCGAGTCCGGCCTCGTCGGCGCCGTCGACCGTGATGACCAACGGGGCGTTCCAGCCCGGCCCGTAGTGCTCGGCCACCAGGTCGTACGCCTTGCGCTGGGTGAGTTCGGCCGGCTGGATGCCGTCGTCGGGCGTTCCGAGGCGCAGACTCAGCACGGGGATCGTCAGCAGCAGCAGGACGGCGGTGGAGCCCACCGCGTACTGCACCCGGTGCCGATGCACATGACTGCCCCAGCGGTACGTCAGGGTGTTCTCGTCGTCGGGATCGGGCCGGGGCGTGCCGCGCTTGCGCAGCCGCGGCACGGGGAGGGCGTCCACCCGGTGGCCGAGCAGACCGAGGAGTGCCGGGAGCAGCGTCACCGCGGCGACGACCATCACGCCCACCGTCAGGGCCCCCGCGATACCCATGGCGCCGACGAAGGGGATGCCGGCGAACATCAGGCCGAGGATGGCGACGACGACGGTCCCGCCGGCGAACACCACGGCGTGTCCCGCCGCCGCCGTGGCATGCCCGGCGGCCTTCACCGGTGGGTGCCCGTGGGCCAGTTCGACCCGGAAGCGGCTGAGCACGAAGAGGGCGTAGTCGATGCCCGCGCCCAGGCCGAGCATCACCGCCACGATCGGCGCCGAGGTCGGGATGTCCATCACGAGGCCGACCAGCAGCACCAGCGCGGTGCCGGCGACGATGCCGATGAGCGCCACCGCGAGCGGCAGACCGGCGGCGACGACCGAGCCGAAGGCCACGATCAGGACGATGAGCGCCGTGCCCACGCCGATGATCTCGGCGCCGCTGGTGGACGGTTCGGTGCCGAGGTCCACCACCATGCCGCGGAACTCCACGGTGAGACCGGCCTTCTGGGCCGGCTCGGCGGCCTCCCGCAGCCGCTCGTAGTGCGAGGCGTCGAGTTCGCCCAGCTCCTTGTCGTAGTCCACGTTGACCATGGCGGCTTCCCCGTCGGGACTGGGGAAGGGATCGTCCACGCCCGCCACGTCGGGCTGTTCCCGGATGTCCGCGAGCATCCCCTTGACGGCCGCGGTGTTCGCCGGGTCCTCCAGTTTGCCCCCGGACGCCTTCCAGACGACCTGGGCGTTGACCACGCCGTAGTCGGGGAAGTGCTCACGAGCCACGTCGGTGGCTTCCTGAGACTCGGCGTTCGGCACCCGGAAATCGTTGACGAAGGTGCTGCCGGCTGCCTGTCCGACGACCAGCAGGGCCGCGGCCATCAGCAGCCAGGCGGAGATCGTGCGCCACGGGCGCCGGGCGCAGAGCGCACCGAGCCGTTCCAGTAAGCGTTCCATGCGTCCATCAAATCGCACTCAATGCAATTTTTCAACGCGTGCGAATATGCGGCAGCTGTAGATAAAATGTGCCCATGACAGACATCCCCGCCACCATCGCTCCGCACGCGACCTCGCCGCACACCACGAGCTCCGGAGAGCAGGTGCCCGCCCCCGGACTGCGCGAACGCAAGAAACAGCGGACACGTGCCACGCTGATCGCCGCCGCGGTGGAACTCATGTACGCCAAGGGGTACGACGAGACGACGGTCGCCGAGATCGCCGCCGCGGCCGAGGTCTCCACCCGCACCTTCTTCGCGTACTTCCCCAGCAAGGAGGACATCCTGTTCGCCGAGTCCGGCGTGCGGATCGATGACGCCGTACGGCGCGTGACGGAGCGCCGAACCGGCGAGGGACCGGCCGACGCGCTGCTGCGCGCCCTGCGGGACACGGTCGACAGCGGGGCCGCCGGACAGGACCTCTCCGGCGAGCTCGCCTCCCGGCGCATCCGGCTGGTGCTCTCCACACCCGCGCTCCAGGCGGGTGCCATGCGCCGTATCACCGGCGCCCAGCGCGCACTCACCGACGCCCTGCGGCGCACCTTCCCGGACGAGATCACCCCGGCGGAAGCGGCTGCCGCGGTCGGGGCCCTCGTCGGGGCGCTCGTCAACACCGCGCTCACCGTGCTGCCGGACGACCCGGCCTCTGAGGAGCTCCTCCACGCGATCGGCACCGCTGCCGCCGTGGCCCTGCGGGGCATCGGCACGCTCGGTGCCGCTCACCCCGCCCCGGGCCGGCCGGCCGTCTGACGCGCCGCCGGACCGCCCCGGAGACCTGCGGCGTCCCCACCCCGGGGGCGAGGGCGCCGAAGACCCCCGGAAAAGTCTGGGGGTGTGGCCGGGGGAGACCACGGGGGCCGTGCCGCAGGTACCCGCACACAATGACGAGCGGTGCCCGAAGGGTGCCGTACGGCGTCAGAAAGCCGCACCACCAACGGAACCACCTGGTCAGCGGGGGCTGAAGGCATGAGGAACGACGAGTCGACGGCGCACGGATCCGGCCCGCGGACCACGGCGGACCGACCCGCCCCGGGGCCCGGGGAGCCGACGGCCGGGGCACCGGCGCCGCAGGCGGCGATGCCCGAGGCGTCGACGGCAGTGGCCCCGACCCTCGGGGCCACTCCGGGGACATCGGCTTCAGGGACGTCGGCTCTCAGGGCATCGGCCCCCGAAGCGCCGGCCCCCGAGACGTCGACCGCCACGCCCCCGCCCGTACCGCACGAGCACGACGCGCCCGTCGCCGTGATCGGCGTGGCCTGCCGCCTGCCCGGTGCCGACGGCCCCGACGCCTTCTGGGAACTGCTCCGCACCGGCCGCGACGCCGTACGCGAACTCCCCGCCGGCCGCCGAACCGAGGGCGCCCCCGCGGTCGCCGGCTACCTCGACCGCATCGACACCTTCGACGCGGAGTTCTTCGGCATCTCCCCCCGTGAGGCCGCCGCCACCGACCCCCAGCAGCGACTGCTCCTCGAACTCGGCTGGGAGGCCCTGGAGAACGCGGGCACCCTCCCCGCGGGCCTGCGCGGCAGCCGGACGGCCGTGCTGGCCGCAGCGATCTGGGACGACTACGCCGAACTCACCCACGGGGGAGGCCCCGACGCCCTTACCCACCACTCGTTCACCGGGACCCGGCGGGCGATGCTGGCCAACCGCCTCTCCCACACCCTCGGGCTGACCGGCCCCAGCCTCACCGTCGACACCGGGCAGTCGTCCTCGCTCGTCGCCGTGCACCTCGCGTGCGAACTGCTCAGGAAGAACGAGGCCACCACCGCGCTCGTGGGCGGCGTCAACCTGATCGCCGGACCCGGCTCCACCGCCGCCTCGCAGCGCATGGGCGGTCTCTCTCCCACCGGCCGCTGCCACACCTTCGACGAGCGTGCCGACGGCTACGTGCGCGGAGAGGGCGGCGCCGTCCTCGTCCTCAAGCCGCTCGACCTGGCCCGCGCCGACGGGGACCGGGTCCTCGGCGTCATCCGCGGCAGCGCCGTCAACAACGACGGCGGCGGCGACGCGCTCGGCGTGCCACGCCGCGAGACCCAGGAGGACGTTCTCCGCCTCGCCCACCGGCGGGCCGGCACCGTCCCCGCCGACCTGCACTACGTCGAACTCCACGGAACCGGGACGCCGGTGGGCGACCCGGTCGAGGCCGCGGCCCTCGGCGCCGCCCTCGGTACGGGGCGACCGGACGGCGACCCGCTCACCGTCGGCAGCGTCAAGACCAACATCGGCCACCTGGAAGGCGCGGCCGGCATCGTCGGCCTGCTCAAGGTCCTGCTGAGCGCGGGCCACCGCCAGGTTCCCCCGACGCTGCACCACGCCACCCCCAACCCCCGCATCCCCCTCGACGCGCTCAACCTGCGCGTTCAGACGGACCTGACGCCCTGGCCCGGCACCGGACGCCCCCCGTTGGCCGGGGTGTCCTCCTTCGGCCTCGGCGGCACCAACTGCCATGTGGTCGTGGAAGGCCCCGCCCTCGCGGAACCCGCCGAACCCGGCCCCGCCCTCGCCGCCGACCGCGTGCTGTGGCCGCTCTCCGCCACCAGCCCGGCCGCCCTGCGCGCCCAGGCGGCACGTCTGCGCGACCACCTGGCGCGCCACCCGGACGCCGCACCCGCGGAGGTCGGCCACTCCCTCGCCACCACCCGAACCGCCTTCCGCCACCGCGCCGTCGCGTGCGGCGACGACCTCGGCCGCCTCACAGCCGCCGTCACCGCCCTGGCGGAGGACCTGCCCGACCCCGACCTCGTCATGGGCGCGCCGGCCGGCGCGCCGTCCCCCGTCTTCGTGTTTCCGGGGCAGGGTGCGCAGTGGTCGCGTATGGGGTTGGAACTCGCCGATGCCTTCCCGGTGTTCGATGACGCTCTCCGGGAGTGTGCTGCGGCTCTTGCGCCGTTTGTGGGGCGGGATCTGCGGGTGGAGTTGGCGGGTGGTCTGGGCCGGGTGGATGTGGTGCAGCCGGCGTCGTGGGCGGTGATGGTCTCCCTGGCCCGGCTCTGGGAGTCGTTCGGTGTTTCCCCGGCTGCGGTGGTGGGTCATTCGCAGGGTGAGATAGCCGCGGCCGTCGTCGCCGGTGCGCTCTCCCTGGAGGACGGTGCCCGGATCGTCGCTGAGCGCAGTCGGGTGATCGGTGAGCGTCTGGCGGGGCGTGGGGGTATGGCCTCGGTCGCGCTGCCCGCCGAGACGGTACGGGAGAGGGTTGCGGGCTTCGGTGACCGCTTGGCGGTCGCCGCCGTCAACGGGCCTTCCTCCACGGTCGTTTCGGGTGAGCCGACTGCGCTGGACGAGCTGCTGGCGGCCCTGGAAGGCGAGGAGGTGCGGGTCCGGCGTATCGCGGTGGACTATGCCTCGCATTCCTCGCACGTGGAGTCGATCCGTGAGGAACTCCTCGACGTCCTGGCCCCGATCGTTCCGCGTTCGGCGACGGTCCCGTTCTACTCGACGGTGACCGGTGGTCTGCTGGACACCGAGCAGCTCGATGCCGCGTACTGGGTGCGGAATCTGCGGCAGACCGTCGAGTTCGAGGCGACGACGCGGGCGCTGATAGCCGACGGGCTGTCGGCCTTCGTGGAGTGCAGCGCCCACCCCGTCCTCGCCGTGGGGATCCAGGACTCCGGCGCCACCGCCGTGATCGGGTCACTGAAGCGGCACGACGGCGGCCGGGACCGCTTCCTCGCCGGGGTCGCAGCCGCGTGGGCGAGCGGGCTGACCGTGGCGGCCGACGCCCTGTTCCATCGGCCGGGCGCCCGACGCCACCCCCTGCCGACCTACGCCTTCCAGCGGCAGAGCCACTGGCTCCCGACAGCCGGCACCACCGCGCCCACCACCGCGCCCCCCGCCCCCGGCCCGCTCGCGGAGACCGCGCCCGACCCCGACGTCACCCCCACCCGCACGTCCGCCACCACCCTCGCCGGGCGGACGCCCCAGCAACAGCGCCGCGCCCTGCTGGACCTCGTGCGCCGCCACGCCGCCGTCGTCCTCGGCCACACCGACGCCACACACGTCGAGAACGACCGGACCTTCAAGGACACCGGGTTCGACTCCCACATGAGCCTGGAGCTCCAGCAGAGCCTGTCGCGCGCCACCGGCCTCGCGCTCCCCTCCGGCGTGCTGTTCTCCCATCCCACCCCGCACGCCCTCGCCGACCGGATCCACCAGGACCTCCTCGGCACCACGGCCCCGGGCACGCGCCCCGGCGACGCCGACGCCCCGGGGGCGAAGGGCGACGCGGTCGCCGTCGTCGGCATGGCCTGCCGTTTCCCCGGCGGGATCGCCTCGCCCGAGGACCTCTGGCGCCTCGTGGACCAGGGCGGCGACGCCATCGGCCCGTTCCCCACCGACCGGGGCTGGGACCTCGACGCGCTGTACCACCCGGACCCCGAGCACCCCGGCACCTCCTACGTCCGCAAGGGCGGATTCCTCGACGGGGCAGGCGACTTCGACGCCACGTTCTTCGGCATCTCGCCCCGCGAGGCCCGGACGATGGACCCGCAGCAGCGGCTCCTGCTGGAGACCTCCTGGGAGGCCGTCGAACGCGCGGGAATCCTCCCGGCCGCCCTGCGCGGCACCCCGACCGGAGTCTTCGCGGGCGCCATGGCCATGGAGTACGGCACCCGCCTCCACGAAGCACCCCAGGACTTCCAGGGCCAGATGCTCACCGGCACGGCGGGCAGCGTCCTCTCCGGGCGCGTGGCCTACGGTCTCGGCCTGCGCGGCCCCGCCGTCACCGTGGACACCGCCTGCTCCTCCTCACTCGTCGCCCTCCACCTGGCCGCCCAGGCGCTCCGCCAGGGCGACTGCTCCCTCGCCCTCGCCGGCGGGGTCACCGTCATGCCGCACCCCGGCATGTTCCTGGAGTTCAGCCGGCAGCGCGGGCTGTCGCCCGACGGCCGCTGCAAGGCGTTCGGCTCCGGGGCCGACGGCACCGGATGGGCCGAGGGCGTCGGTGTCGTCGTCCTCGAACGGCTCGCGGACGCCCGCCGCAACGGGCACCGGGTCCTCGCCGTGCTCCGTGGCTCCGCCGTCAACCAGGACGGTGCCAGCAACGGCCTCACCGCGCCCAACGGCGACGCCCAGCAGCAGGTGATCCGGCAGGCGTTGCGCGGGGCGGGACTCGCCCCGGACGACGTGGACGCCGTCGAGGCGCACGGCACCGGCACCCGGCTCGGCGACCCCATCGAGGCCCAGGCGCTGCTCGCCACGTACGGCAGCGACCGCGACCCCGAGCACCCCCTGCGGCTCGGCTCCCTCAAGTCCAACATCGGCCACGCCCAGGCAGCAGCGGGCGTCGGCGGCGTCATCAAGACCGTCATGGCCCTGCGCCACCGCACCCTCCCGAAGACGCTCCACGCCGACGAGCCGTCCCCGTACATCGACTGGGACGCGGGCGCCGTGTCCCTGCTGACCGAGGCCATGGCCTGGCCCGAGCGCGGCCGCCCCCGCCGCGCCGCCGTGTCGTCCTTCGGGATCAGCGGCACCAACGCCCACGTCATCCTGGAAGAGGCCCCGCCGGGACCGGACGACGGCCCCGCCCGGCGACGCACCGACGCCCCCGTCGCCTGGAGCCTCTCCGCCCGCACCGCCCCGGCGCTCGCCGCCCAGGCCCGGCGCCTGCACACCAGCCTCGGCGCCGACGACGCCCCCCACCCGGCCGACATCGGGTTCTCCCTCGCCACCACCCGGGCCGCCCTCGACCACCGCGCCGTCCTGATCGGCGACGGCCCGGACGAACTGCTGCCCGCCCTCGCCGCGCTCGCCGACGGCACACCGGCCGGCACCACGGTCACCGGGACCGTCGGTTCCCCCGCCGCCGGACCCGTCTTCGTCTTCCCCGGACAGGGCGCCCAGTGGTCCGGCATGGGACGGGAACTGGCCGCCGCGTTCCCCGTCTTCGACGCGTCGCTCGGCGCCTGCGCCCGGGCGCTCGCGCCCTACACGGACTGGGACCTGCGGGCCGAACTCGCCGGAGACCTGTCCCGCGTGGACGTGCTGCAACCCGCGACCTGGGCGGTGATGGTGTCGCTGGCCCGCCTCTGGCAGTCGTTCGGCGTCACCCCGGCCGCGGTGGTCGGCCACTCGCAGGGTGAGATAGCCGCGGCCGTCGTCGCCGGTGCGCTCTCCCTGGAGGACGGCGCCCGCGTCGTCGCCGAACGCAGCAGGATCATCCGCCGCAGCCTCGCCGGGCGCGGTGGCATGGCGTCCGTGGGGCTGCCCGCCGACACCGTACGGGCGCGCCTCGCCGAAGTGGGGGAGGGGCTGGAGGTCGCCGCCGTCAACGGGCCCCGGTCCACGGTCGTCTCCGGCGACCCCGCCGCCCTCGACCGCCTCCTGGCGCTGCTCGAACCCGAGGACGTCCGGGTCCGCCGCATCGCGGTCGACTACGCCTCCCACTCCTCGCACGTCGACTCGGTGCGCGACGAGCTCCTGGAGGTGCTGGCCCCCGTCCGGCCGCGCCCCGGCGACGTACCGTTCCACTCGACCGTCACCGGGGAGGCCCTTCGCACCACGGAGCTCGACGCCGCCTACTGGGTGCGCAACCTGCGCAGGACCGTCGAGTTCACCACCGCCGTCGAAGGACTCGCCGCCGAAGGCCACAGCCTGTTCGTGGAGATGAGCCCGCACCCCGTGCTCACCATGGCCGTGGAGGAGACCGCCGACGGCTCCCTCTCGGCCGTCGGCTCCCTGCGCCGCGACGACGGCGGGCCCCGGCGCTTCCTCACCTCGCTCGCCGAAGCGCACGTCCACGGCACGGACATCGACTGGGCGCCCGCCTTTCCCGGCGCGAACGTCGTGGACCTGCCCACCTACGCCTTCCAGCACCGGCACCACTGGCTCGACGGCGCCACAGCGCGCCCCACCGTCGCCGACCACCCGCTCGCCGCGACCGTGGAACGCCTCGCCGACGGCGACGGCGCCCTGCTGACCGGACTCCTCTCCCGCTCCACCACGCCCTGGATCCCGGATCACGCCGTCGCCGGCGAGGTCCTGCTGCCCGGCACCGCCTTCGTCGAACTGCTGCTGCGCGCCGGTGAACAGGTCGGCTGCGCCCGCCTGGAGGACCTCACGCTCCAGGCCCCGCTGCCCCTGCCCGGCGACGGGTCCGCGGTACGCCTCCAGATCTCCGTCCGCGAAGCGGAGGAGGGCACCGGCTCCCGCCCCTTCACCGTGCACACCCGCCCGGCGGGCAGCGCGCCCGACTCCCCCTGGACCCGCCACGCCACCGGCACCCTCGCCCCCGCCCGGGCCGCCGCCCAGGCGCCCGACCCGGGCCTCACCAACTGGCCGCCCCCGGGCTCCGAACCGGTCGCCCTGGAGAAGCTGTACGGCGAACTCGCCTCCCTCGGCTACGCGTACGGTCCGGCGTTCCGCGGGCTCACCGCCGCCTGGCGCCAGGGCCGCACCGTCTACGCGGAAGTCGCCCTGCCCGCCGACCGGCATCCCGAGACGGCCGGCTACGGCATCCACCCGGCCCTCCTGGACGCCTGCCTGCACGCCGCGCTGCTGGACCGCCTCGACACCGACGCGGCCCGGCCGGCCCTGCCCTTCGCCTGGTCCGGCGTCGAACTGCACGCCACCGGCGCCACCGCGGCCCGCGTCCGCGTCGTCCCGGCCGAGCCCGGGTCCGACACCGTCGCGGTCACCGTCGCCGACGCGAGCGGCCAGCCGCTCGTCGGGGTCGAAGCCCTGGTGCTCCGCGAGGCGCCCGTCGCACCCGGCCCCGCCGACGCCCTCCCGGAAGGGCTGTACCGCGTCACCTGGACGCCCGCGCCCACCCCCGCACCCGCCGCCGCCCCGCCCGGCGAGTGGTGTGCGTACGGCGACGAACTGCCCGACCCCGTCCCGCCGACCGTCGTCGCCCGGGTCCAGACCGGGCCCGACGTGGCCGACGCCGTCAACCACGCGCTGCGGACGGTCCAGCGGTGGCTCGCCGACGAACGGTGCGCCCGCTCCCGGCTCGTCCTCGCCGTCCGCGGCGACACCCCGGCCGAGGCCGCCGTCGCCGGTCTCGTCCGCTCCGCCAGGACCGAGCACCCCGGCCGCTTCGTCCTCGTCCACCTGCCCGCCGACGCGTCCGACGCGGACGCCGCCTCCGCCGCATCCGGCGACGAACCGGAGATCCGGTCCGGCGCGGGCGGCCCGACCGTGCCGCGGCTCGCCCGCGTCGGCGCCGACGGCGTCCTCGCCCCGCCCGCCGAAGGGCCCTGGCGGCTGGACGTCACCGACACCGGCGGCCTCGACCGGCTCGCCCTGCTCCCCTCACCGGCCGCCGCCCGCACCCTGGCACCCGGCGAGGTGCGGGTGAGGATGGCCGCGGCGGGGCTCAACTTCCGGGACGTCGTCGTCTCCCTCGGCATGGTGCCCGGGCTGGAGGGCGTCGGAGTGGAAGGCGCCGGGGTCGTCGCGGAGACCGGACCGGGCGTCACCCGCCTCGCCGTCGGCGACCGGGTCATGGGCCTGCTCCCGCAGGCCATGGCCCCCGTCGCCGTGGCCGACGCCCGCACCCTCGTACGCGTCCCCGACGGCTGGACCCTGCGCCAGGCCGCATCCGTCCCCGTCGCCTTCCTCACCGCCGAACTCGGCCTCGTCGAGGGCGCGGGCCTCGGGCCCGGCGACCGCGTGCTGGTCCACACCGCCACCGGCGGACTGGGCCTCGCCGCCCTCCAGTTGGCTCGCCGCGCCGGCGCCGAGGTCTTCGCCACCGCCAGCCCGGGCAAACACGCCCTCCTGCGCCGGCTCGGCCTCGACGACGACCACATCGCCTCCAGCCGCGACCTCGGCTTCCGCGAACGGTTCCTGGACGCCACCGGCGGCGCCGGCCTGGACGTCGTCATGAACACCCTCAGCGGCGAGTTCACCGACGCCTCCCTCGACCTCCTGCCGCGCGGCGGCCGGTTCGTCGAGATGGGCAAGACCGACATCCGCGACCCCGGCACGGTCGCCGCCGACCACCCGGGCGTCGACTACCTCTACTTCGACCTGCTGGCCGAAGCACCCGACCGGATCCGCGACGGCCTCGACCGGCTGGCCGCCCCCCTCGCCGACGGCGACCTGACCCCGCCGCTCAGCAGCAGCCGGGACATCCGGCACGCCCCCGAGGCATTCGCCACCCTCCGCGCCGCCACCCACCTCGGCAAGATCGTGCTCACCCTCCCGCACACCTGGGACGCCGAGCGGACCGTCCTGGTCACCGGCGGCACCGGGACCCTGGGCAGGCTCCTCGCCCGGCACCTCGTCACCCGGCACGGCGTGCGCCACCTGCTCCTCACCAGCAGGCGCGGACCCGAAGCCGAAGGGGCCGGCGAGCTCGTCGACGACCTGCGCGGACTCGGCGCCCACGCCACCGTCGTCGGCTGCGACGCCGCCGACCGCGACGCGCTCGCCGCCCTGCTCGCCGGCATCCCCGCCGACCGGCCGCTCGGCGCGGTCGTGCACACGGCGGGTCTCCTGGACGACGCCACCGTGGAGGGCATGACGCCCGCGCAGGTGGAACGGGTCCTGCGGGCCAAGGTCCGGTCCGCCGAACTGCTCGACGAGCTGACCGAGGGCATCGACCTCGACGCGTTCGTCCTCTTCTCCTCCGTCGCCGGGGTGCTGGGCACCGCGGGGCAGGCCAACTACGCCGCCGCCAACGCGGCCCTGGACGCCCTCGCCGTCCGCCGCAGGCGGCAGGGGCGTGCGGCGGTGTCGGTCGCCTGGGGGCTGTGGGAGCAGTCCAGCGGCATGACCGGGCACCTGGACGGGCAGGACATCGGGCGGCTCGCCCGCACCGGAACGGCCCCCCTCGCCTCCGCCGACGGACTGGCCCTGTTCGACGCGGCCCTCGCCGTGGACGAGCCCGGTGTGGTCGCGACCCGCCTCGACCACGCGGTCCTGCGGGAGCAGAGCCCCGCCACCCTGCCGGCCGTGCTGCGCACCCTGGCCGGCACCGGACGCCGCCGCGCCACCGCACCCGCCCCGGGCGTCGAGAGCGACGACGCGACCCTCGCGCGGCGTCTCGCGGACGCCGCCCCCGCCGAGCGCCGGCACACCCTGCTGGAGCTCGTCCGCAACCAGACGGCGACCGTCCTGCGGCTCTCCGGGGCCCACGATGTGGAGGACGAACGGCCGTTCCGGGAGGTCGGATTCGACTCGCTCACCGCGGTGGAGCTGCGGAACCGGATCAACGCCGCCACCGGACTGCGGCTGCCGAGCACCGTCGTCTTCCGCCACCCCACCCCCGCGCAGCTCGCCGACCGGCTGCACACCGAGCTGGTGCCGGAGCAGGACACCGACGGGGCCGCCACGACCGTCCTCGCCGACATCGGCCGCCTGCGCACGGCGGTCGCCGGCATCACCGACGAGGAGAGGACGGCCGTGGCCGAGGAGCTGAGCCGGCTCCTCACGGAGGTCGGCGGCGTCGAGGACCTGCTGAACTCCGCGGGACAGAGCGACCTCGCCGCCGCGACCGACGACGAGATGTTCGCGCTGATCGACAAGGAGCTGGAGATGGAGTGAGGGCGCCGCCGCCCGGGCCCGCGGCCGTACGAACCCGCGGTCGTGCGCTGCCGTGCCTGCCCGCGGCCGTACGCGCCGCCGCCCGGGCCCGCGACACGGCACCGCTTTCCGGGCTGCGCGAGCCCGGAACGCCGCCGCCCGGGCTCCCGGGCGGCGCCGTCGCCGGTCACGCCCCGCCCGGCACCCCCCGCTCGCCCTCCGCGTCGCCCGCGGTCGTCGGCACCGGCCGCTCGTCCTTCATATGGGCGGGAGCCATCACGCGCAGGGCGTGGTAGCCGGTGATCACGACGATCGTGCCGAGCGCGATGCCGCCCAGCTCGAAGTTGTCGGTGATCTTCAGGCTCACCCCGCCGACGCCGATGATGATGCCCGCGGCCGCGGGGACGAGATTGAGCGGATTACGCAGGTCCACCCGGCCGTTCAGCCAGATCTGCGCCCCGAGCAGCCCGATCATCCCGTACAGGATCACGGTGATCCCGCCGAGGACCCCGCCGGGGATCGCGGCGACGACCGCGCCGAACTTGGGGCACAGGCCGAACAGCAGCGCGAAGCAGGCCGCCGCCCAGTACGCGGCGGTGGAGTAGACGCGGGTCGCGGCCATCACGCCGATGTTCTCGGAGTAGGTGGTGTTGGGCGGCCCGCCCACGGCGGTGGAGAGCATCGACGCGGCCCCGTCCGCCGCGATGGCGGTGCCGAGCTTGTCGTCCAGGGAGTCGCCGGTCATCTCGCCCACGGCCTTGACGTGTCCGGCGTTCTCCGCGATCAGGGCGATCACCACCGGCAGCGCCACCAGGATCGCGGACAGCTCGAAGCTCGGCGCGTGGAAGGACGGCAGCCCGATCCAGTCGGCCGAGCCCACGGCGGACAGGTCGAGGCGCCAGTGGTCGGTGGCGTCGCCACCGCCCACCGGCGAGTGGATCTTGCCGAACGCCAGGTCGAGGACCCAGGACAGCAGGTATCCGAAGATCAGCCCCAGGAAGATCGCGATCCGGGCGAGGAAGCCGCGCAGGCACACCACGGCGAGGCCGGTGAACAGCATCACCGCCAGCGCCGTCCACTGGTCCTGCGGCCAGTACGTCGACGCGGTCACCGGCGCCAGGTTGAAGCCGATCAGCATCACCACCGCGCCCGTCACCACCGGCGGCATCGCCGCGTGGATGATCCGCGCGCCGAACCGCTGCACGGCGAGACCCACGAGGAACAGGGCCACCGCGACCACGAAGACCGCGCCCGTGATGGTGGCGGCGTCGCCACCGCTCGCCCGGATCGCGGCCGCGACGCCGACGAAGGAGAGCGAGCAGCCCAGATAGCTGGGCACCCGGCCCCTGGTCGCCAGCAGGAAGATCACGGTCGCGATGCCGGACATCATGATCGCGAGGTTCGGATCGAGGCCCATCAGGACCGGAGCGACGAACGACGCCCCGAACATCGCCACCACGTGCTGTGCGCCGAGTCCGAACGTACGGGGCCAGGAGAGCCGCTCGTCGGGGCGGACCACCGCCCCGGGCGCCGGTGTCTTCCCGTCGCCGTGCAAGGTCCAGCGCACGCCGAGGCTCATGGATGCTCCCTGAAGGTCTGCTCGGTGTGCCGGCCGGTCTGCGACCCGGTCTTCGGTGTTCACCTGCGGAAAAGATCAGCGCCATGGTAGTGGTGCGCCGAGCGGCGGTCGCGCGGAGGTCTCCCACCGCGCGACCGCCGCACCGCGTTCCGCCCCGGGCGCCGGTTCCGCACCGGGTCCCGGGCGGCCGTACGGAGGAGCTGCGCCCCGTCCCGCCGCCCGGCCCCGTCAGCTCCCGGCCGTGCTTTTCGCCGTCGTACCGCTCCCGGCCGCCGAGCCGGTGACCTTGCGGTCGGCCGACCGCAGCACCCCGGCGCCCAGCACCAGGCCGAAGGCCAGCGCCGTCACCACGCCGAACGACACCACCAGCGAGGTGGCCTCGGCCAGCGAGCCGATCGCGGAGGGGGCGATCAGGCTGGAGGTGTACGTGATGGTGGCGACGCCCGCGATGGCCTGGCTCGGGTTCGGCCCGCTGCGCCCGGCCGCCGCGAAGGCCAGCGGGACCACGACCGCCACACCGAGGCCCAGCAGGACGAAGCCGCACATCGCGGCGGCGGGGGAGGGCGAGAACACGACCAGCAGCCCGCCCGCGGTGGCCATCAGCCCGCCGGTCCGTACCGTGCGGACCGCCCCGAACCGGTCGACGATCCGGTCCCCGGCGATCCGGGCCAGCGCCATCGTCAGGGTGAACGCCGTGGTGGACGCCGCGGCGAGACCGTCCGAGCTGTCCAGCACATCCCGCAGGTAGACCGCGGACCAGTCCAGGCTCGCGCCCTCGGCGAACACCGCGCAGAAGCCGACCGCCCCGATGATCAGGGCCGACTTCGGTGGCAGCGTGAAACGCGGCGGCGGGTCCTCGTCCGGGCTGCTCTGGAGATCGAGGACGTCCCGGCAGGCGATCAGCCCCAGGGTGGTGAGCGCCAGGGCCGCTACCGCGTGGTGCAGCCGGGCGTCGGTCGCGGTGTGCGCCGCGACGGTGCCCGCCGCCGAACCGATCAGCGCGCCCACGCTCCACATGCCGTGCAGCCCCGACATGATCGACTTGTCGAGGCGGTTCTCCACCTCGATGCCCAGGGCGTTCATCGCCACGTCGGACATCCCGGCCGTCGCCCCGTAGACGAACAGCGCCGCGCACAGCGTGACCAGGCTCGGCGCGAGCGCCGGCAGGACCAGCGCCAGCGTCCACAGCGCCAGCAACCCCCGCAGGGCGGTCCGCGCGCCGAACCGGTGGCTGATCCGGCCGGCGAGCGGCATCGCGATCGACGCGCCGATCGCCGGGAAGGCCAGCGCCAGACCGAGCTGGCCGGCGCTCACCCCGGCATGGTCCTGGATCCACGGCACCCGGGTCGCGAAACTGCCGGTCACCGCCCCGTGGACGGTGAAGACCGCGGCGATGGCGATCCGCGCCCGCTTCACCTGTTCCGTGCTGTAGACCGTGACGGTCGGGTCGTCCCTCATGCCGTCGTGCCCCTCCCCTGGGAATTCTCGGATGCCGGTGGTCCCGGCGCCCCCGTGCGACGATGCGGGCCGTAAACTATCAGGAACCCTGCCTGATAAATAGTCATCACCTCGCGGCCCCGGAAAGCGGCGGGGCGACGATCTGGAAGGATCCCGGTATGCCCGCCTCACCGAGCACGGCTCGCGCCATCAACGACCGGCTCGCCCTGCGGCTGCTCCAGCAGGACGGCCCGCTGACGGCCACCCAGCTCAAGACGCTGACGGGACTCTCCCGCCCGACCGTCGCCGACCTCGTCGAACGGCTCCGGGGGGCCGGGCTGATCCAGGTCGTGGGGGAGTCCGGGGCCGTCCGCCGCGGACCCAACGCCAAGCTGTACGGGATCGTCGCCGACCGGGCCCATCTCGCGGCGCTCGACGTCCGGCTCGGCAGCGTCAGCGTGGTCGTCACCGACCTGCTGGGGGCCACGCTCGCCGAGGGCTCCCTGCCCATCGGCAGCGACACCGGCACCGAACCGGCCGTGGAGCGGGCCGCCGCCCTCCTGGAGCGCACCGCCCGCGCGGCCGGGGCCGTCCCCCTGCACAGCGTCGGGATCGGAGCGCCGGGTCTGATCGATCCCGCCACCGGCGAACTGCGCGACAGCTCCGGCCTGCCCGCCTGGCACCGGGGCCTGGTCCGGGAGCTCCAGCGCAGGCTTCCCGCCGCCGTCCTGGTGGAGAACGAGACCAACCTCGCCGCCGTCGCGGAGCACCGGACGGGCGCCGCCCGCGACCGGGAGACCTTCGTCCTGCTCTGGCTCGGTCAGGGGATCGGGGCCGCCGTCATGCTGGACGGCAAGCTGCGTCAGGGGGCGTCCGGCGGTGCGGGCGAGATCGGTTTCCTCCCCGTCCCCGGAGTGAGCGGGCTGCCCTCGGCGGTCAACTGCGAGGGAGGCTTCCACTCCCTGGCCGGCTCCGCCGCGCTGTGCGGGCTCGCCGTCGCGCACGGCCTCGTGGACCCCGGCGCGGTGACCGACGGCCGGGAGGAGGCGGCGGCCGTGGAAGCGGTGCGGACGGCCCTGGGAGCGGGGGAGGCGGGCGAGCCCTTCCTGAAGGAACTGGCGGACCGCCTCGCGCTGGGCTCCGCCGCCGTCGTCTCGGTGCTCGACCCGGGCTGCGTCCTGCTCGCCGGGGCCGTCGGCCACGCGGGCGGGGCGGCGCTCGCCGCCCGGGTCGAGGAGCGGCTGGCCACGATGTCGCCCCTGCGCACCGAGGTCCGCGCCGGTTCGCTGGGCGACGGGGCGGTGCTGCGCGGCGCGCTGATCGCCGCCATGGACGCGGCGCAGGAGGCGTTGTTCACCCCGGAGAGCTGATGGTGCGAAGCTAGCTCCCGACCGGCGCGGGAGCGGGCGCCGGCCGACCGCCCCGGCTCACCCCGGACGGCGGTGGCGGCGGTCGAGGAACTCCTCGAACGTCACATTCCCCGTGGCGTGTTCGGGCGCCAGGTGGTCGCCGCGCCGGTAGCCCGCGTACGCCCGGCCGGCCAGCCGGACCGGCACCACCCGCCGCCTGCGTCCGGTGGCCCGCAGGAACGCCCCGGCCAGGTCGTCGAGTTCGCGGACCTCGGGGCCGCCCAGATCGGGCACCCGGCCCGCCGGGCCGCCCGACGCCAGGGCCGCCAGCCGGTCGGCGACCTCTCCGCTGTCGACCGGCTGGACCCGGACCCCGGAGGGCACCGGCAGCACGGGCAGTTTCGCCGCTCCGGAGAGGACCCGCAGGACCAGGTCGTGGAACTGCGTGGCCCGCAGGATCGTCCAGCCGAGCCCGGAGTCCTCGATCATCCGCTCGACCCGGTGCTTGAGCGTGTAGTAGCCCAGCGGCAGCCGGTCCACGCCGACGATCGAGATGTAGAGGAGGTGCGGCGTCCCGGCCCGCCGGGCCGCCTCGATGAGATATCCCGCCGCCAGATCGTCGCCGCCGCGCGGGGCCGTGGCGCAGTGGACGATCGCGTCCGCCCCCTCGACCGCCCGGTCCAGGCCCTTGCCGTCGCGCAGGTCGACGGCGTACGAGGGGGAACGGCGGCTGAGACCGCGGACGTCGGCCCCTTCGGTGCGCAGCCGCTCCGCGACCTGTCGGCCCAGGGTTCCGGTGGCGCCGGTGACCAGAATCGTCGTCATGGGGCCAGCCTGCCAGAACGGGGCCAGGCCCGCCGGAGGGCGCCCGGCGACCGGCACCGGCGACCGGCCCCGACGGCGTGCCGCCCCCTGCGCTGCGGCGGCCCGGCAACGCCCGCGGCCCCGGCGGGGAACGCCGGGGCCGGGGGCGACCGGGCCGGTCGCCCGGTGGTGGACGACGGAGCCGGTCGCCCGGTGGTGGACGGCGGGGTGGAGCCGCTCACCACCGGGCGGTCGGAGCGGGGTTCAGCAGGCGCCGAGGTCCTTCCAGGCGCCCCACTGGCCGGCGGATCCGGGCGTCTCGCCCTTCGTCCACCACGAGGCCTTCCACTGGTGGCCGCCGTGGCTGACGGTGGAGCCGCCGCCGTACTCGGTGGCCGCGTTCCAGGCCGGGGCCGTGCAGCTGCCGCCCGGCTGCGTCGGGGTCGGCGTCGGCGTCGGGCCGGTGGGGGTCGGCGTCGGGGTGGGGTTGGTCCCGGTGCCGGGCTCGACCACGGTGGTGCCGCGCGCCAGGTCACCGGTGAGGGAGTAGGACTTCCCGCCGAAGGTCACGGTCCAGTTCGACGGCGTCGAGGTCGGCAGGTAGTAGACGAAGTCCAGCTCCACCGAGGCGCCCGGGGCCAGCGTCTGCCACGCCGGGAGCTTCAGGGAGACCCGGTTGTAGGGGCCCTTGAGCCCGCCGACGTTGTTGGCGGCCGTGTGGTCGCTGCGGACGATCGACGTACCGAAGCCGGACTGGTCCTTGGCGTTGGCCGGGGCGGAGGTGGAGTAGTCGAACTGGAACTCCGTGCCGCCGGGCAGCGTGGCCTGGGTCCGGTTGGTGATCTTCAGCTTCGGGCTGATCGGGTAGTTGGAGTCACCGAGCGCGAACTGGTTGAAGGAGACGTCGATGTTGACGGCCTCGGTGGGCAGGGTCACCGTGGAGCGCTTCGCGCCGTACGGGGCCGCCGACTTGAAGGCGTCGTACATCGCGGTGGTCAGCGTGTCGCCGGTCTCGTACTGGCCCTTGGTCGCGTTCCACCGGTAGTCGCCCGCCAGCTCCCAGATCATCGTGCCGCCGATGCCCTTGTCGACGACGTAGTCGGCCTTGGCCTTCACCGACTGCTCGTCCTCGGTGGAGAGGAACACCTTCTTCTGGGCGTTCCACAGCCACGGGGCGACCAGCGTGGAGTCGTACTTGCGGACGTAGGTGCCGGTCAGCTGGGTGTTCGCGGGGAAGCCGTAGCTGGCGAGGTAGTCGCCGGCGATGCCCTTCTCCAGGTTCTTGGCGTGCCACATCGGGTTGGAACCGGCCGGCGATTCCTTGCCGTTGTCGTCCTTGTCGTGCCACAGGTTGTCGATGCCGACCGCGCCGTCACCGCACTTGGTCAGACCCGCGCCCGCCGGGCAGGTGGTCGTCGCCGCCTTGCCCCAGAGGCCGTCGGTGCCGCCCTGGACGTTCTTGAAGCCGCGGGTGTAGTACGGCAGGCCGATGTTGATGCGGCCGGCCGGCATCGAGCCGCGGAAGTAGTGGTAGGCCCAGTCGGTGTTGAGGTAGCCGACCCCGCCGTACTGCGAGGTGGTGTAGACGCCCGCCTGCGCCAGCTCGTTGTCCTTGCCGTCGTCGAACAGCTGGGCGTTCGGGCCGACGTACTCGTTCCAGGCGCCGTGCAGGTCGTAGGACATGATGTTGACGTAGTCCAGGTACTTCTGCATCTGGTACGTCTCCATGCCCCGCAGCAGGTAGCCGGAGGACGGGGCGGCGACGGTCAGGAGGTAGTGCTTGCCGTCGGCGGCGCCCGCGCGGTCCAGCTTCTCGCGCAGGGTCTTCATCAGGGCGTCGTAGCCCTTCACCAGGCCCGCGCGGCGGCCGTTGGCCAGCGTGTGGTCCATGGGGTTGCCCGCGTCCTTCATGGACGTCGCGTACTCGTAGTCGATGTCGACGCCGTTGAAGCCGTACTTCTTGATGAAGGTGACGGCCGAGTCGGCGAAGGTGTTGATGCCGGTCTGGTTGACCGAGCCGTCGGCGTTGGTCGCCATCGAGTAGAAGCCGCCGGAGTTGACGCGCTTGCCGTCCGGGCCGAAGTAGCCGCCGGTCTCGGCCCAGCCGCCCACGGAGACCAGGGTCTTCACGTCGGGGTGCTGCTTCTTGTACTTGGTCAGCAGGTTGAAGTGACCCTTGTACGGGAGCGTCGGGTCCATCTCCGCGCCCGCCACACCGGGCCAGGTCATTCCGGTGGAGGCGTTGTCGGCGCTGTCGGGGCCGACCGAGAGCTTGTTGGAGCTGTCGACGTGCGCGAAGGCGTAGTTGAGGTGCGTGACCTTGTCCCAGGGGATGTTGGGGACCAGGTAGGCGTCCTTGCCGTCCTTGCCGGTACGCCAGTTGGTGAAGTAGCCGATGACGCGGCGCTTGTGGTCGGCGCCCATCTTCTCGCGTCCCTCACCGTCGTAGACGGTGCAGTACGCGGTGTCGGCGCCCGGGGTCTTGTACAGGCCGTCGGGACGACAGGACTCGTGGTCGGTGGCGGCTGCCGACGGAGTCGCGGCGAGCGAGGTCATCAACAGGCCGGCGACAGCGGCGCCGGCGGCGAGGAGCGTGGCTCTCGCTCGGGTGGGGGACAGCATGTGGACGTTCCTCCTGGGGAGGTCGGCAGAACACAACTGGCAAAGGGGGGTGGGTCGTGTCGGGGTCCTGGTGTGCGCACACCGCCGGACCGAACCTCGGAGGTGACGCAGAGATTAAGAGGACTAGACCAGTGCGTCAATAGGTCTGGACCTTTAAGGGTCAACTTTCCCGATGTGTGCCCCCGACCCCCCGAATGACTACGTTGTCGACTTCGCGCCAGCGGAAACGCGCCAGGTTTTCTGTGACCCAGCCCACACTGCTCACCCGCATGGCTGTGAGGCGTCCGTGGCAGACTGGTTCCGTACCAGTAGCAGCGCACTCCGGGGTCGGTGCAATTCCGAACCGGCGGTTATAGTCCGCGACCCGTCCGCAGCCAGCGGCCGGTTGACCAGGTGAGATTCCTGGACCGACGGTGAAAGTCCGGATGGGAGGCAGTGCGCGGCGGGTCGTCATCGGTACGCCGCCGTCGGCGGACGCATGGCCGGGATTCTCCCGTGACGCCGTGCGTTCCTGGCGTTCCCGTCCGCGGGTTTTCGGCGTTTCCGCTGGTGAGCCGCTCTATCTGTCGTCATCGACAGACCCCGGAGTCCGTGCCCGAAGAGGCAGGAGGACCCGGTGGACACCGCAGCCGACATCACCGCCATGCGCCGAGCGATCTCGCTCGCGGCGCGCGGTCTCGGCTCCACCAGCCCCAATCCGGTCGTCGGATGTGTGATCACCGACGCCGCCGGAGCCGTCGCCGGTGAAGGCTTCCACCAGCGCGCCGGAGGGCCGCACGCCGAGGTCCACGCCCTGCGCGCGGCCGGCGGGCGGGCCCGCGGCGGCACCGCCTACGTCACCCTCGAACCCTGCGACCACACCGGCCGCACCGGCCCCTGCTCCCAGGCCCTCCTGGCCGCCGGGATCAGCCGCGTCGTGTACGCGGTCGCCGACCCGAACCCGGGAGCCGCGGGCGGCGGCGACACCCTGCGCCACGCCGGGGTCCGCGCCGAGGGCGGACTCCTCGCGGACGAGGCGGAGGCGGGCAACGCCGCCTGGCTGACCTCGGTGCGCCGGGGCAGGCCGTACGTCCTGTGGAAGTACGCCGCCACCCTCGACGGCCGGATCGCCGCCGCCGACGCCACCAGCCGCTGGATCACCTCGCCCGAGGCCCGCGCCGACGTCCACCGGCTGCGCGCCGAGGCCGACGCCGTGCTCGTCGGCTCCGGCACCGCCCGCACCGACGACCCCCAGCTGGCGGTACGCGGCATCGACGGCGCCACCCAGCCGCTGCGGGTCGTCGTCGACACGAACGCCACCGCCGTGAAGCCCGGCGCCCGGGTCCTGGACGCCACCGCGGCCACCCTGGTCGCCGTCGCCGACGACGCCCCGGCCGGCCACCTCCCCGAGGCCGCCGTCCTGCGCCTGCCCCGCGCCGCCACCGGCCCCGGCCTCGACCTCGACGCCCTCCTCGGAGCCCTGCACGAGCGCGGCGTCCGCTCCGTACTCCTCGAAGGCGGCCCCACCCTGGCCGGCGCCTTCGTCGCCGCGGGAAAGGTCGACAAGGTCGTCGGCTATCTCGCCCCGGTGCTGCTGGGCGCGGGCCCGGCCGCCCTCGCCGACGCCGGAATCTCCACGATCGCCGGGGCGTTGCGCCTCGATGTGACCGAGACCGTGCCGATCGGCCCCGATCTGCGTATCACCGCCGTCCCCGCCCCTGCTCGGAAGGGAAACTGAGTGTTCACCGGAATTGTCGAAGAACTGGGTGAGGTCACCGCCGTCGAGCAGCTGGCCGACGCCTCCCGCTTCCGGCTGCGCGGCCCCCTCGTCACCGAGGGAGCGAAGCACGGCGACTCCATCGCGGTGAACGGCGTCTGCCTCACCGTCGTGGACACCGGCGACGGCGAGTTCACCGCCGACGTGATGGCCGAGACGCTGAAGCGCTCCGGCCTCGGCGCGCTGGCCCCCGGCTCCCGGGTCAACCTGGAGCGCCCGATGGCGCTCGGCGGCCGGCTCGGCGGACACCTCGTCCAGGGCCATGTGGACGGCACCGGCACCATCGTCGAGCGCACCCCCTCCGAGCACTGGGAGCTCGTCAAGGTCTCCCTGCCGCCCGAGCTGAGCCGGTACGTCGTGGAGAAGGGCTCCATCACCGTCGACGGCGTCAGCCTCACCGTCGTCGAGGCGGCGGCCGACTTCTTCACCATCAGCCTCATCCCCACCACCCTCGCCCTGACCACGCTCGGCCACAAGCAGCCCGGCGACCCGGTCAACCTGGAAGTGGACGTCATCGCCAAGTACGTCGAGCGGATGCTCGGCGACCGGGCCGGACAGGACCCGCGATGAACCTCGCGAACTGGCTCAACTCCGAGGCCTTCACCGTGTTCGGCCAGCACATCAAGTGGTCGGACATGATCGGCAACATCATCGGCCTGATCGCCCTGGCCCTCGGCTGGCGGCGCTCCATCTGGACCTGGCCCGCCCAGCTCCTCTCCGGAGTGATCCTGCTCGTCGCCTTCGCCTCCGCGCACCTCTCCGGCAGCGCGGGCAAGCAGCTGGTCGTCATCGTCGTCGCCCTGTGGGGCTGGTGGTCCTGGAACCGCGGCAGGCAGCAGGCCCAGGACGGCTCCATCGCCGTCCGCTTCGCCACCTGGCGCGAGCGCGGCCTGCTGATCGGCGCCGCCGCCGTGGGCACCCTCGCCGTCGGCGGCCTCTTCACCGCCTTCCCGTCGCTGTCCTGGGACCCGTGGCCGGACGCGTACATCTTCGTCGGCACCGTCGTCGCCATGTACGCCCAGGCCCGCGGCATGGTCGAGTTCTGGTTCGCCTGGCTGCTCGTCGACCTGGTCGGCGTCCCGCTGAACTTCGCCAACGGATTCGCCTTCTCCGGCTTCGTCTACGTCATCTACGGCGCCCTCGTCCTGTGGGGGATGCGCGACTGGTGGCTGCGTACGCGGACACCCGCTCTGGAAGGAGCCACGGCATGACTGCCCAGCCCACCTGGCTGCACCCCGACCACGACCCGCTCCCCGAGGACCTCTCGCTGGACCCGGTCGAACAGGCGATCCGCGACATCGCGGCGGGCCGCCCCGTCGTCGTCGTGGACGACGAGGACCGCGAGAACGAGGGCGACCTCGTCATCGCCGCCGAGAAGGCCACCCCGGAGATCGTCGCCTTCATGATGAGCGAGTGCCGCGGTCTGATCTGCGCGCCCATGGAGAGCGAGGAGCTGGAACGCCTCGACCTCCCGCAGATGGTCGAGCACAACACCGAGTCGATGCGGACCGCGTTCACCGTCTCCGTCGACGCCTCCGCCGCGCACGGCGTCACCACCGGCATCTCCGCCGCCGACCGCGCCACCACCCTGCGGATGCTCGCGGGCGGCGTCGCCGGTCCCGGCGACTTCGTCCGGCCCGGCCACGTCTTCCCGCTGCGCGCCCGCTCCGGCGGAGTCCTGGCCCGCGACGGCCACACCGAGGCCGCCGTCGACCTCGCCCGGCTCGCCGGACTCCGCCCCGCCGGAGCCATCGTCGAGATCGCCGGCGAGGACGGGGTCATGCTCCGGCTGCCCGAGCTGGTCCCCTTCGCCCGCAAGCACGGCCTGACGATCATCTCCATCGAGGACCTGATCGCCTACCGCCGGAGCGACGAGCCGACCGTCCGCCGCGAGGCCGAGACCCGGCTGCCCACCGCCTTCGGCGACTTCACCGCGTACGGCTACCGCTCCAGCGTCGACGGCGTGGAACACGTCGCCCTGGTCCACGGAGACATCGGCGACGGCGAGGACGTCCTCGTCCGGATCCACTCCGAGTGCCTGACCGGCGACATCTTCCAGTCCCAGCGCTGCGACTGCGGCCCCCAGCTGCACGCCTCCATGCGACGCGTCACCGAGCAGGGCCGGGGCGTCGTCGTCTACCTGCGCGGCCACGAGGGACGCGGCATCGGCCTGCTCTCCAAGCTCCGCGCGTACGAACTCCAGGAGCGCGGCGTGGACACCCTCGACGCCAACCTGGAGCTCGGCCTGCCCGCCGACGCCCGCGACTACGCGGCCGGCGCGCGGATCCTCGCGGACCTCGGCGTGCGCAGCCTGCGGCTGATGACCAACAACCCCGACAAGACCGCGGCCGTCGTCCGCCACGGCCTCGCCGTCACCGGCCGGGAACCCATGCCCGTCCAGGCCGGCGAGCACAACCTCCGCTATCTGCGCACCAAGCGCGACCGCATGGGCCACGACCTGCCGTGGCTCGACGGAACCCCGGCGTCGACCTGCGCCAACCAGTAGACGTACACCTCTGAACCAGCAACAGGAGAGACATGAGCGGCAAGGGTGCACCCGAACTGTCCGTACGCAACTGCGGCGACCTGCGCGTGGCCGTCATCGCGGCCCAGTGGCACGAGAAGGTCATGGACGGTCTCGTCGACGGCGCCCTGCGCGCCCTGCACGAGCTGGGCATCGACGAGCCGACCCTGCTCCGCGTCCCGGGCAGCTTCGAGCTCCCGGTCGTCGCCAAGGTGCTCGCCGGACGCGGCTACGACGCGATCGTCGCCCTCGGCGTGGTCATCCGGGGCGGCACGCCCCACTTCGAGTACGTCTCCCAGGGCGTCACCCTCGGCCTCACCCAGGTCACCGTCGACACCGGTGTTCCCGTCGGCTTCGGGGTACTGACCTGCGACACCGAGGAGCAGGCGCTGGACCGGGCCGGCCTCGAAGGGTCCAACGAGGACAAGGGGCACGAAGCGGTCACCGCCGCCGTGGCCACCGCGGCCACGCTGCGCACCGTCAGCGAACCCTGGCGCTGAGTGCCCTCCGGCGACCCCGTATTCTGAGGACCATCATGGCCAACAAAACCTTCGAAGAGCTTTTCACCGAGCTCCAGCTCAAGGCCGCCGAGGGCGACCCCGCGACCTCCCGCACCGCCGAACTGGTGGACAAAGGCGTGCATGCCATCGGCAAGAAGGTCGTCGAGGAGGCCGCCGAGGTCTGGATGGCGGCCGAGTACGAGGGCAAGGAAGCCGCCGCCGAGGAGATCTCCCAGCTGCTCTACCACGTCCAGGTGATGATGGTCGCCCGCGGCATCTCGCTCGACGACGTCTACGCCCATCTCTGAGCCGACCCCGACGCCGCCGCCCGGGCCCGGCCCGGGCGGCACCACCGCGAAAACGCCCGCACACTCCCTCCGCACGAAGGAAGCCGACCTCATGCTGCGCATCGCCGTTCCCAACAAGGGTTCACTCTCCGGGCCTGCGATGGCGATGCTCCATGAGGCCGGCTACCAGCAGCGCAAGGAGTCGAAGGAACTGGTCCTGGTCGACCCGGCGAACGAGGTCGAGTTCTTCTACCTCCGCCCCCGCGACATCGCGATCTACGTCAGCTCCGGCAAGCTCGACATCGGCATCACCGGCCGCGACCTGCTGCTGGACTCCAAGGCCGACTCCGAGGAGATCCTCCAGCTCGGCTTCGCCCGCTCCACCTTCCGCTACGCCACCAAGCCCGGCACCGCGGCGGGTCCGCAGGACTTCGACGGCATGACGATCGCCACCTCCTACGAGGGCATCGTCGCCTCCCACCTCGCCGAGGCGGGCGTCAAGGCCTCCGTCGTCCACCTCGACGGCGCGGTCGAGACCGCCATCGAACTGGGCGTCGCCCAGATCATCGCCGACGTGGTGGAGACGGGCACCAGCCTGCGCAACGCCGGACTCGAAGTGATCGGCGACCCGATCATGACCTCCGAGGCCGTCGTCATCCGCCGCAACGGCGCCCCCGCCGACGACCCCAAGGTGCAGCAGTTCCTCCGCCGCCTCCAGGGCGTCCTGGTCGCCCGGTCCTACGTGATGATGGACTACGACTGCCGCGTCGAGCACCTGGAGCGCGCCGTCGCCCTCACCCCGGGCCTGGAGTCTCCGACCATCTCCCCGCTGCACCACGAGGGCTGGGTCGCCGTCCGCTCCATGGTCGCCGCCAAGGAGGCCCAGCGGATCATGGACGACCTCTACGAGCTCGGCGCCCGCGCCATCCTCACCACGGCCATCCACGCCTGCCGCCTCTGACGGCCCCGGCCCGCCCGCACAAACCCGAGAGAAGACCCGATGTCCGCGCCCAGGCCCGAACAGCCCACCCTGCCGGTCACCTTCCGGCCCACCCTCACCCGGGTGGTCCTGCTGAGCACGGGCCTGGCGATGTTCCTCGTCATCACCGTCATCGCCCTGATGCTGGAGCGGCTCAACCCGGGGGAGCGGATCACCTTCGTCTTCGTCGCGGCGCTTTTCTTCGGCGTCCTGGCCCTCCTCAGCAGGCCCAGGGTCACCGCCGACGACACCGGGGTCACCGTCGTCAACCTCACCCTGACCCGCAGGCTGGCGTGGGAGGAGATCCTCCGCGTCAACCTGCGCTCCGGCGACCCCTGGGTCTTCCTCGACCTCAGCGACGGAACGAGCCTGCCCGCCCTCGGCATCCAGCCCGGACTGGCCAAGCAGCAGGCCATCCGCGACGCCCGCGCCCTGCGCGCCCTCGCCGAGTCGCGCGGCTCCGGGAACGACGGCACACAGCCCGGCGGCTGACCGGCCGACCGGGCCGAGGTCACCCGAAAGCCCCTGCGCCCCTGCCCGTCGCGGGGGCTTCCTGGCTACTCTGGTGGGCGGCGGCGCCCCGCGCGCCCCGCCCCGCCCGTTCCACGGCCCCATCCCGGGCCCGCGGGGCCTTCCTGCGACCCAAGGAGTGACTCCCTCCAGCAATGGACGGATCGTCCGGTAGTACCTGCGCCGCCCCTTCCCCGGAGGCGGCGGCCTCATGACCACCCCCCTGCTGCTCCTCGGAGCGGCCTTTCTCCTCATCCTCGCCAACGGATTCTTCGTGGCGGCCGAATTCGGGCTCGTCACCGTGGAGAAGCCCGACGCCGAGCGCGCCGCGGCCGAAGGCGACCGACGGGCCCGTACCGTCGTCGCGGCCCTGCGCGAACTCTCCTTCCAGCTCTCCGGCACCCAGCTCGGCATCACCATCACCTCCCTGGTGGTGGGCATGCTCGCCGAACCGGCCCTCGCCCAGCTGCTCGCCGGACCCCTCACCGCCACCGGACTGCCCGCGGGCGCGGTGTCCGGCGTCGCCGTCGTCATCGGCATGCTGCTGGCCTCCGCCGTCCAGATGATCGTCGGCGAACTCGTCCCCAAGAACTGGGCCGTCTCCCGGCCACTCCAGGTGGCCCGCTTCGTCGCCGGACCGCAGGCCCGCTTCGCCGCGCTCCTGCGACCGGTCATCACCCTCCTCAACGCCCTGGCCAACCGGCTGGTGCGGCTCCTGGGCGTCGAGCCCACCGACGAACTGGCCTCCGCCCGCACCCCGGGCGAGCTCGTCTCCCTGGCCCGGCACTCCGCCGAGGCCGGAGCACTCGAACAGGACACCGCCGACCTCTTCGTCCGGACCCTCTCGCTGGCCGGTCTCACCGCCCAGCACGTCATGACCCCCCGGGTGAAGGTCAGCGCCCTGCACTCCACCGCGACCGCCGCGGACGTTCTCAACCTCACCCGTGCCACGGGCCTCTCCCGCTTCCCGGTGTACCGGGACCGCATCGACGAGGTCATCGGCATGGTCCACCTCAAGGACGCCCTCGCCGTACCGGCCCCCGAGCGCCTGCGTACCCCGGCCGGACGGATCGCCGTCCCCCCGCTCCTGGTGCCCGGGACCCTGCCGGTGGAGACGCTGCTGCGGCGGCTGCGCCACGAACAGCCGATAGCCGTCGTCGTCGACGAGTACGGCGGCACCGCCGGCGTCGTCACCCTGGAGGACATCATCGAGGAGCTCGTCGGCGAGGTCCGTGACGAGCACGACGCCGAGGGCGCGGCCCGCCCCGAGCTGACCGCCGCTCCCGGCGAGGACGGCCACCCCGCGTGGGACGCCGAGGGCAGCTGCCGGGTGCACACCCTGCGCCGCAGCGGACTCGATGTGCCCGACGGCCCCTACGAGACCGTCGCCGGGCTCGTGGCCGGCCTGCTGGGCCGCATCCCCACCCCCGGCGACCGGGCCGAACTCCCCGGCTGGCGGATCTCCGTCCGCCAGGTCGCCCACAACCGCGCGGAACGGGTCCGCTTCACCCGGGTGCCCGACCCGCTGCCGGACGGGCCAGTGCCGGCCCTGCTGGAGGCCGCGCGATGAGCCTGCTCCAACTCCTCCTCGCCGCCCTCCTCGTGCTGGCGAACGGGTTCTTCGTCGGCGCCGAGTTCGCGCTGGTCTCCGTCCGCCGCAGCCAGATCGAACCGCTCGCCGCCCAGGGCTCCGGCCGGGCCCGCACGGTCCTGCACGGTCTGGAGAACCTGCCGCAGATGATGGCCGCCGCCCAGTTCGGCATCACCGTCTGCTCCCTCACCCTCGGAGCCGTCGCCGAGCCGACCGTCGCCCACCTCCTGGAGCCGGTCTTCCACGCGGCGCACCTCCCCGACGGACTCGTCCACCCCCTCGGCTTCGCCCTCGCGCTGCTGTCGGTGGTCGTCCTGCACCTGGTCATCGGCGAGATGGTCCCGAAGAACCTCGCGATGGCCGCACCCGAGCGGACCGCGCTGTGGCTGAGCCCCGGCCTGGTCGCCTTCGCCCGGCTCTGCCGTCCGATCACCACCGCGCTGGGCGCCTGCGCCGGGCTGGTGCTGCGGCTGTTCGGCGTCGAGCCGAAGGACGAGGTGGAGGCCGTCTTCACCAGCGAGCAGCTCAACCGGCTCGTGGAGGACTCCGGACAGGCCGGCCTCCTCGGACCGGAGGCGGCGACACGCCTGGAGGACGCCCTCGAACTCGGCAGCAGGCCCGTCGCCGACGTCCTGCTGGAGCGGGCGTCCCTGGTCACGGTCGACCCGTCCGTGACCCCGCGCCGGATCGAGGAGCTGACGGTCGGCACCGGCTTCTCCCGCTTCCCGGTCTGCGCGGACGGCGGCGGCCCCTTCATGGGCTACCTCCACGTCAAGGACGTCCTGGAGCTGGAGGACACCGACCGCGCGGTCCCGCAGCAGATCTGGCGCCCGATGGCGACCGTACGGGCCGAACTCCCACTGGACGACGCCCTGACCGTGATGCGCCGTGCGGCGACGCACCTGGCGCAGGTCGCGGACGCCTCCGGCCGGATCCTCGGCCTGGTCGCCATGGAGGACGTCCTGGAGACGCTGGTGGGGGAGGTCCGCGACCCGGCCCACCGGGCGGTCTCGGTACCCCGCCGCACGGTGGACGCGCCGAAGCCGCCGGAGCTTCCGGCGCCCGGGGCCCTCGTGCACTGAGGCACGGACGCCGCGCCGGGAGCGAACGGCCCCGGCGCGGCGTCACACCGCGCCCGGCTCCGGCTTGCCCCGGCCCACCGGGCCGCGCCCCGACAGCACCTCGCCGTAGGCCTGCATCAGATCCGCCAGCCGCAGCGTCGACAGGTCCTCCCGGGTCAGCTCGCCCGGATACCCGGAGAGCCGCAGATCACGGTAGGCGCAACTCTTCTCGTAGAGCGTCCGCAGGAACCGGCCGTTGCCCAGCTCGTCGATCCAGCCCTGGTCCACCACATGACCGCTGATCGAGCGCAGCTCGTCGACGGCCTCCTCGTCCCACAGGTCGTCGTTCTCCGCGGCCAGCACGGCCCCGATCGCGGTGAGTTCGAGCGGCCGGTAGCTGGGGAAGTCGACCCGGCTGGTGAAGCGCGAGGAGAGGCCGGGGTTGGTGGCGAGCAGCCGGTCCATGCCCTCCGGGTAGCCCGCGAGGATGACGACGAGGTGGTCCCGGTTGTCCTCGGCCCGCTTGAGGAGCACCTGAAGCGCCTCGTCGCCGTACGCGTCGCCCTTGCTGTAACCGGAGTTGGCCAGGCTGTACGCCTCGTCGACGAACAGCACCCCGCCCAGCGCCGAGTCGATCAGCTCATTGGCCTTCACCGCCGTCTGCCCCAGGAATTCCCCGACCAGATCGGACCGTTGGGCCTCGACCAGATGGTCGCCGCCGAGCAGCCCCAGCGCGTAGAAGACCCGGCCCAGGATGCGCGCCACGGTGGTCTTGCCGGTGCCGGAGGGGCCGGAGAAGACGAAGTGGCGCTTCGGCGGCTGGACGGGGAGACCCTGCTCGGCCCGCAGCCGGGCCATGTTCAACTGCGCCGAGAGCGCCTTGACCTGCCGCTTGACCGGTTCGAGACCGACCATGCGCTCCAGCTGCGCCAGCGCCTCGGCGAGCAGGGCGGGATCGCTGGGCCCGGCCGGAAAGGCCGGTGGCTTACGGGTCCTGGTCCGACGGGCGCCCTCGACCGGGACCGACGGGCCGGGGGCCGGGTCGTCGCCGAGCAGCCCCGGGTCGCTCACCGGCCAGGGCTCGCGCCCGTCCGCCGGATCGGCGCCGAGCAGCGCATCGCCCTCCGGCTGCGCCCCCGCCTCCGACGCACCCGAACCGAAACCGGTCAGGGTCACGGCGGCCAGGTCCGCCGACTCCTCGTACCCGTCGCCCTCCACCAGAGCGGCGAGCCGGGCGGAGGTGTCCATGAACGCCGGGTCGACCCGGTGCACCGCCCGGTACAGCGGCAGGGCCGCCGCGCTGCGCCCCGTCCCCTCGTGGGCCCGCGCCAGCCAGTAGCGCAGCTCCTTGCGCTGCGGCTGTTCGCTGCGACAGCGCATCAGCGCGGCCGACAGCAGGGGCTCCGCCTGCCCGAACATCTCCAGCCGCACCCGCGCCATCCCGCCGAACAGACCCGCCTCGATGCCCAGCATCGGATCGTCGACGAGCTGCTCGGTGCAGCGCACCAACTGCTCCCAGTCCTTGACCAGATAGGAGCGGCAGGCGTGCAGGAACCGCACCTGCGCATCCGTGTCCACCGGCGGCAGCCCGGCCAACGCCCGGTCCAGCTCGGGCACATGGCGCCCGTCCAGCCAGTGCGAGGCGTGCGCGAGCAGCAGATCGCGCCGGCTCTCCAGCACCGGCTGAACCCACCAGCCGAGCCAGTACCAGGAGTTGAGCGTACGGCGGTGGCGTGCGCGCTGTTCGCCGAAGCGGTCGCGGTGCCGGTACATGCGCAACAGGGCCGTGGTGGTGTCGATGCGGAGCGCGTGGAGGCCGAGCCAGCCGTCCGCCATGCCCGGATCGAACCGCACCGCGGCTCTGAACTCCTCCTCGGCCTGCGAGTAGGCGCCCATGGTGTAGGCGTCCATGCCACGCAGCCAGGCGAGGTCGGCAGGGGCTCCAGCGCCCTGTGTGCCGATGTCCATCAGGTCCCCCACAAACCGTGCCCCCAGGATGTCCCGCCCGCACAGCATGCCCACCGGAGCGTGCTGAATCACGGCGTGGAGGAAGGGAATTGACCACACCGAGGTGCATCGTACCCGCGCAAGGGGAGGCGGCCCGCCCGATGACAGGCGACGGAGACGGTGACCCAGGGTGAGTGAATCGCTCTGCGTGGTCGCCGGGGCGACGGGGGAGCACAGGGCGAAGCCCCCGATCACGGGGGAACAACCGGGGGCTTCGCGTCCATGGGGGCTCCGAAAAGCCGCACAATGAGAACGTAAGACCAGTAAGGCCCCCCGGTCAAGCAGAGTTGGGGCACTTCCGGGCCGATTTCCGACTGCTCAGTATGGCGGGGCGTTCCGGCTACCGTGCGTGACGGACCGGTTCGCTCCCGCTGTCGCGCGGGGCCCCTCCAGCCACGCGTACCCCTCGGGCAACTGGCGTACCAGAGCGTCGGCGTACGGCCGCGAGGGGTCCTCGGTGAAATGCCGGTCCTCGGCAACCGTCCACCCGTCCCAGAAACCGGTGAGCCCGGCCCCGTCCCGCCGCCGGCCCCGCTCCCAGGACGTCTCCCGGTCCAACTCCATCCAGCACAGCGCCGCCAGCCACGGGCGCACCCGACGACGCCCCGCGCCGACCCCCTCCACCAGCACCACCGGGGCCGGGTCCAGGGTCCGCGCCGGGCCGAAGCGGCGCTCCGTCCAGTCGTACGGGGCGTAGCGGGCGCTCTCGCCGCGGGAGAGGGGCAGGATCACCTGCTCCCGCAGCCGCCCCGTCCAGCCGAACAGCTCCTCGTGCGTGGCGAGGTCGTCCAGATGGAGGACCGGCGCACCGTCCAGCACCGCCGCGAGGCGGGCGGCGAAGGTGCTCTTGCCCGAACCGGCGTGCCCGTCGACCGCGACGAGCCGCACCGGCCCGCAGGAGGGGGGCAGTGCGGCGAGGTCATCGGCGTGGCGGGCCAGGTCGTCCATGGCTCCAGGGTACGTTCCGGCACGGAGGCGTCCTGGGTCCACCGCAGGTCACGCCAGTGGTCCAGACCTCTATTCGGTCCGACGGGCCACTGCCGGGCACTGGCCCGACCCGGCCGCGAACCGGGATAGTTGGCGCACCGCACCGCACCGCACCGCACCGCACGGCACCCGCAGACCACCTTCCGCATCCGACCGGGGGTCACGACCATGACCAGTCCGACTTCGCGCAGAACCGTTCTGACCGCCGCGCTCGCCGTGGCGGCGTCCGCCGGCACGGTGGGCTCCGCCGCGTCCGCCGCCGCCCCGACCTCGCCCACCGGCTCCTCCGCCGCCGCCCCGGAGGCCCTCGTGGACAACCGCTTCTGGCACACCTACACCGACTGGCGCCGCGGCACGGGCGACGGGACCCGGGTGCTTCCGGGGCCCCGGCCCGGCGTCGCGATCGCCGTCCCGGCCGGCCGCACCGACTACACCGACCCGCACACCGGCACCACGGCCTCCTGGGACTACGCCACCTGGACCTCCGCCGCGCACCGCTCCACCGTCCCCGCCACCGAGGTGATCGCCTCCTGGAACGCCCGTACCCCGGCCGGCACCTGGATCCAGGTCGAGCTGAGCGGCGTCTACGCGGACGGCACCGCGACGCCCTGGTTCGTGATGGGCCGCTGGGCGGCGGGCGACGGCGACATCCGCCGTACGTCCGTCGACGACCAGGGCGACCCGCACAGCTCCGTGTGGACGGACACCTGGTCGGTGGACGACCCCGCGAGCGGCGTCCGCCTGGTCTCCCACCGGCTGCGGCTCACGCTGTACCGCACCCCGGGCAGCCGTCTCACCCCGACCGTCTGGCGGGTCGGCGCGATGGCCTCCGACGTGCCCGACCGGTTCACCGTGCCCGCGAGCACGCCCGCGCTCGCCCGCGAACTGCCCGTGCCCCGCTATTCGCAGAACATCCACATCGGGCAGTACCCCGAGTACGACAACGGCGGCGAGGCGTGGTGCAGCCCCACCTCCTCGCAGATGATCATCGAGCACTGGGGCCGCCGCCCCACGGCGGAGGACCTCGCCTGGGTCAAGCCGGGGCTGCCCGACCCCCAGGTCTGCCACGCCGCCCGGAACACCTACGACTACCAGTACGCGGGCTGCGGCAACTGGCCGTTCAACGCGGCCTACGCCGCGACGTACCGCGACCTGAACGCCGTCGTCACCCGGCTCGGCTCGCTCACCGACGTGGAGCGGCTGATCCGCGTCGGCATCCCCGTGATCACCTCCCAGTCCTTCCTGAAGGAGGAACTGACCGGCGCCGGATACGGGACGGCCGGCCATCTGATGACGGTCATCGGCTTCACCCCCGAGGGCGACGTCATCGCCAACGACCCCGCGTCCCCCGACAACGACGCGGTACGCCGGGTCTACCGGCGGCGGGAATGGGAGAACATCTGGCTGCGGACCAAGCGCTACGACGCGGCAGGCAAGGTCAGAAGCGGCACGGGCGGGGTGTGCTACGTCTACTGGCCGACCCGGACGACACCCGGTCAGTGGCGCGTGCTGAGGGCGCTCGGCCTGCTGTGAGCGGTCGCCCGCGGGCGCGCGGCCCTCCCGCTCACGTCCGGCCGGGCCCCGCCGCGCCCCAGCGATGCCCGCAGGCGGACCACTTGCCGCGGCCGCAGGGGCAGGCGCGGTTGCCGCGCGTGGGGTGGAAGGCCCGCCAGTAGGTACGGCGGGTGAGCGTGGCCGCCGAGGTCGTCAGGCCGAAGTCGTCCACCACGGCCAGGCTGTCGTCGAGAAGGTCCACGATGTGCGTCCCCGCGGCGATCAGGGAGTCGGCGACGGCGAGGGCGACGGTCGGTTCCAGGTACTGAGCGGATCCGCCGTCCGTGAGCGACATGGGGGACCGGGCGTAGCTGCGCACCATGACGGCCTTCGACTCGTGGCGGAACCCGGGGGTGGCGTAGGCGATCCTGGCTCCGAAGGCCGGGTGCGCGGCATCGGAGAGCAGGTCGTACCACTTCGGGAAACGGTCCTCGCCCGTCTCCCTGGTCAGCTTCTTGACCAGGGTGAGGACGTTGGTGGCCTGGAGATCCGCGTGGCTGTTCTCCATCCGGGAGCCGAACCCGGCCTTCAGGAGCACGGGGTCGAGCGCCTCGCGGACCAGGGCCGGCCGTTCGACGGAGCCTTCGGCGGCGGCCTTGCCGACCTCCCAGCCCTCGACGACGGCACGGTGCTCCTGCACCAGGGCTCCCGCCTCCTCGATGACCGCCCGCGCGGTCACGGCGCCGGAGGCGATACGCCACCGGGTCAGGCTGTCCAGGGTGTCCGCGAGCAGGTCGGCGCTCCGCCAGGCGTGGACGAGCCACCAGCTGACCAGTCGGGAGTGCAACTCGGGATAGACGACCGCGGCCGCCGGGTCACGGTGTCCGGCTTCGGACGCCTCGTCCACGGCGAGGACGGTGGCCTCGTCCTCGGTGAGGACGAAGACCCAGCCCTCGGCCTCCTGCCGGGCGAGGCGTTCCCACTTTCGCCTGGCCGGGCCGGTCAGCGGGGTCAGCAGCACATCGCTGGTGCCCGCGTGCTCGCTCATGTCGCGCAGGCCGGCCACCCGGCGGGCCAGTTCGGTGAGGGCGGCGGTGCGCCGCGCTCCCAGCGCCTCGGCAATCTCGCCGGTGGGTCCGGATGCATTCTTGTCCACCGGACGAGACCTTAGCGGGATCCCTCCCGGCGGGCGAGGGGAGGGTGACGCGTCCGCGTCCGCCGGTCCAAAGCCTCCTAGGTCCGGGGGAGTTGTGGAGAGCCGCGCTATGTTGAACAGGTGACCGACACCAACTCGCGCATCGACACATCCCGCCCGCACACGGCCCGGATATGGAACTACTGGACCGGCGGCAAGGACAACTACCCCGTCGACCGGCGGGCCGGGGACGAGATCCGGGAGCTGCACCCCGGGATCGGCGCGTACGCGAAGGCGGACCGCCTGTTCCTGGGGCGGGCGGTGCGCCACCTGGCCGAGCGGGAGGGCGTCACGCAGTTCCTGGACATCGGGACGGGGCTGCCCAGCGCCGACAACACCCACGAGGTCGCCCAGCGCGTGACCCCGGACGCCCGTGTCGTGTACGTGGACAACGACCCGCTCGTGCTGGCGCACGCCCAGGCCCTCCTGGTCGGGACGCCCGAGGGGCGCATCGACTACCTGGACGCCGATCTGCGGGACGTCGACGCGATCCTCGCGGCAGCGGCGAGGACGCTGGACTTCTCGCAGCCGGTGGGGCTGATGCTGCTCGGGGTCGTCATCTTCATCGAGGACGACGAGGAGTCGTACGGGATCGTCCGGCGGCTGCTGGACGCGCTCGCCCCCGGCAGCCACCTCGTCCTGTCCCACACGGTCACGCACCCCGACATGCCGGACGTCGACGAGGCGGTGGCGTTCTGGAACGAGCACGGGACACCGAAGCTCACGCAGCGGACCCCGGCCGCCGTGGCGCGCTACTTCGAGGGCCTGGACCTGCTGGAGCCCGGGGTGGTGTCGTGCTCCGCGTGGCGGGCCGCGACGCCGTCGCCCGACGTCGCGATGTACGCGGGCGTCGGCCGCAAGTAGAGGACGGCACCCGGTGGTCCGGGTCCGTCGCCCCACCGGTCGGGTCACGGGGGCAGGGCGCGTGAAGAGGGCGGGGCGCCGTCCGGCGCCCCGCCCCTTCCGTCGGTTCCGCGGATGCTAGCGAATCGCCTTGATCAGCTCGCCGTTCCCGGTGTCACCGCTCAGCTCCCAGAAGAACGTGCCTCCCAGGCCCTGTTCGTTCTTGTAGTCCATCTTGGTGCCGATGGTCTCCGGGGTGTCGTAGCTCCACCAGTCGGTGCCGCAGTGCGCGTACGCCGTACCGGCCACCTTGCCCGTGGCGGGGCAGCTGTTCTTGAGGACCCGGTAGTCCTCGATGCCCGCCTCGTACGTACCCGCCGCCGCACCGGTCGCGCTGCCGCCCGGCTCGGACTGGGTGACGCCGGTCCAGCCGCGGCCGTAGAAGCCGATGCCCAGCAGCAGCTTCTCCGGCGGGATGCCGAGGCCCTTCAGCTTGGCGATCGCCGCGTCGGAGTTGAAGCCCTCCGTCGGGATGCCCGGGTAGGAGGTCAGCGGGGAGTGCGGCGCCGTCGGCCCCTTCGCCTCCCAGGCGCCGAAGAAGTCGTACGTCATCGGCAGGTACCAGTCGAGGTGCTTCGCCGCCCCCGCGTAGTCGACCGCGTCGATCTTGCCGCCGTCGGAGCCGTCCGCCGTGATCGCCGAAGTGACCAGGTCGGTCCCGAAGGACTTGCGCAGCTCGCCCAGCAGCCTGCCGTACGCGTCGCGGCCGCTGGTGTCACAGGTGAGACCGCAGGCGTTGGGGTACTCCCAGTCGATGTCGATGCCGTCGAAGACATCGGCCCAGCGGGGGTCCTCCACCAGGTCGCGGCAGGACTTCGCGAACGCGGCCGGGTCCTGCGCCGCCTGGCCGAAGCCGCCGGACCAGGTCCAGCCGCCGAAGGACCAGAGGATCTTGAGGTCGGGGTGGAGCTTCTTCAGCTTGCGCAGCTGGTTGAAGTTGCCGCGCAGCGGCTGGTCCCAGGTGTCGGCGACGCCGTCGACGGACTGGTCGGCGGTGTAGGCCTTCTCGTAGTCGGCGTACGCGTCACCGACCGTGCACTTGCCGCCGGTCACGTTGCCGAAGGCGTAGTTGATGTGGGTGAGCTTGTCCGCGGATCCCGACGTCTCGATGTTCTTGACGTGGTAGTTGCGGTCGTACGTACCCCAGTTGGTGAAGTATCCGATCACCTTGTCTCCCGCCGCCGTGGGGGCGGCCTCGGCCGCGGCGGGGGCCGCGGCCGGCTGTGCGACGGGGGTGGCGCCGGCCGGGGACGTGCCCGCGACGCCGAGCAGGGTGGCGCCGAGGGCTGCCGTACAGGCGGCCGCGGCGAGCGCCCGGAGACGGGCGCGGGGGCGGTGCGGCTTGAACATCGTGGCTCCTCGTGGGGGAGGGCTGGTGCGTGGGGGGTGCGGGGGGAACTGCGGGCGGGAGCGCCCGATTTGACATGGACGCGCTAGGCGTCCGGTGGAACCGTAGAAGGACTAGACCAGTTGGGTCAATGGTTCGGACCAATTCGCCGGTGGTTCACGCCCCCGTGGGGCCTCCGGCCTGCGCGGTTGCCCTCGTGACGGGAGCCCGCCGATCGGGCATACTCGACCCGCCACAGCCGATCACCACGCCACCCGTGACCCGGGAAGGCAGGATCAACTGGGCAGTCTGTCTTTCCCGGGCCACTTCCGGGAGATCACCCGGCGGCGCCTCTCCCACCCTGAGCGCGTGACCGCCGCAACGCCCGACAGGGAGGAGAGCGCCGTCATGTCCGACCGTGCCCCGCAGCCGGTGGAACGCCGTCTGCCCACGAG
>NZ_UAVD01000017.1:5000-35384 GCF_900460065.1 Streptomyces griseus
GTGTGCCGGACAGCGACGAGCCGTACGTCCTGATCGCCCGGGACCTGGCGCCGGCCGACACGGCGCTCCTCGACCCGACGCTGGTGCTCGGCTTCGTCACCGAGGAGGGCGGGCCGACCAGTCACAGCGCGATCCTGGCGCGGGCGCTCGGCGTTCCGGCCGTGGTGGCTCTGCCCGGTGCCGGTGAGCTGGCCGAGGGCACGGTCGTCGCGGTGGACGGCAGCACGGGCGAGATCTTCGTCGACCCGAGCGACGAGAAGCGCGCCGAGCTGGAAGGGGCCGCCGCCGCCCGGAAGGCGGCGCTGTCCGCCTCGACCGGTCCCGGCGCCACGTCGGACGGTCACAAGGTGCCGCTGCTCGCCAATGTCGGCGGTCCGGGCGATGTGCCCGCGGCGGTCGAGGCCGGGGCGGAGGGCGTCGGGCTGTTCCGTACCGAGTTCCTGTTCCTGGACGACAGCAAGCAGGCTCCTTCCGAGGAGAAGCAGGTCGCGGCCTACCGCGCGGTGCTGGAGGCTTTCCCCGAGGGGCGGGTCGTCGTCCGTGTGCTGGACGCCGGCGCGGACAAGCCGCTGGACTTCCTCACGCCGGCCGACGAGCCCAACCCGGCGCTCGGCGTCCGTGGACTGCGGAGCCTGCTGGACCACCCCGAGGTGCTGCGTACCCAGCTGACCGCGCTGGCGAAGGCCGCCGAGGGACTGCCGGTGTACCTGGAGGTCATGGCCCCCATGGTGGCCGACCGCACCGACGCCAAGGCGTTCGCGGACGCGTGCCGCGAGGCCGGGCTGCGGGCGAAGTTCGGCGCGATGGTGGAGATTCCGTCCGCCGCTCTGCGGGCGCGGTCGGTCCTCCAGGAGGTGGAGTTCCTGTCGCTCGGCACCAACGACCTGGCGCAGTACACCTTCGCGGCCGACCGGCAGGTGGGCGCGGTGTCGCGGCTCCAGGACCCGTGGCAGCCGGCGCTGCTGGATCTCGTGGCGCTGTCCGCCGACGCGGCCCGTGCCGAGGGCAAGAGCTGTGGGGTGTGCGGTGAGGCGGCGGCGGATCCGCTGCTGGCGTGTGTGCTGACGGGTCTGGGTGTCACCTCCCTGTCGATGGGCGCCGCGTCCATTCCCTATGTGCGGGCCACGCTGGCCAAGTACACGCTGGCGCAGTGCGAGCGTGCGGCGAACGCCGCTCGTGCGGCGGACACGGCCGACGAGGCCCGCAGTGCGGCTCAGGCGGTGCTCTCGGGCGAGTAGCCGGGAATCCGTGGGTCGAGGAGGGGCTTTCCGCCGAGTGGCGGGAAGCCCCTCCCGCTGTGTGGCCGGGGCGCGTCAGTGGTGGGGCTCCGCCGGGTCGGCTCCGATGTCGAATCCCGCGCAGTACTCCACGCCGGATTCCGGGGAGACGGGCTCTCCGGTGTCGGCGTCGGTGCAGTAGGCGTTGAAGACCTCGCCCGCGGTGAGCGGGGCGAGGGCTCCGTGGGCCAGTCGCCAGCCGTGGACGCGGTCCGAGGTGTCGGGGGCGCTGGTGCGCAGGACGACTCCCCCGCGTGATTCCAGGGCGATGGCCACGGCGAGGACGGTCGCGAACTCCGTGCCCTCCGAGCTGTCGAGGCGGGCCGGTCCCGCGGGGTCGCGGTGCGTGTGGAGGACGGCCAGCAGCTGGTCGTTGTCCGTGGGGGTGCTGCACACCAGGTGGTGGGTGCCCGGTCCGGCCGCCTCCAGCAGGCGCATAAGCAGGTGGGAGGCGCGGTCGAAGGCGGCGCGGCCGATGTCCTGGCCGCAGTCGGCGCAGGTGCCGAGGTCGGCGAGGAGGAGGGTGGCGTACTCCCAGGTGGCCTGGCGGACCGCGCGGGAGACGAGGACGGGAATGAGGTCGCTCAGGTGTTGCCCGGTGTAGGCGACCGTGGCTCCGGCGGCGGCGATCTCCGCGGTGAAGCGGCTCCGGCTGGCCCCGGTGTCGGCGTCGAGGCCCGCTTCGGAGCAGAACTCCGCGTAGTCCTCCGGGTCGAAGAGGGCGACGGTGGTGTGCATGCCTTGGGCGGCGAGCGCTCGGAGCAGGCCTTCGACCTGCTGGAGATAGACGGTGTGGTCGTCGAAGGCGAAGGTGCGGTAGCGCCGCATGGCGGCGAAGTCCTGTGCGTCGGCGAGGAGGCCGATCGTGCTGGGTGCTTCGCGGCGCAGCGTGCGGCGCATGGTGGCGTCGCGCCGGGCGTCGGCCTTCGGGTGGCGGATGGAGCCGGTCTCGGTGTGGTTGTTCTGCGCCATGTGTCCCCCTGTGCGCGGTGAATCCTTGCTCACTCAGCGTAATCAGGGGGACTGACAAGGGGTCGCCCAGTGGTCTACCGGCGGCGGCTCGCGGCCAGTTCGGCGTAGAAGTGGAGGAGGTCGAGGTTGTCGACGGAGCCCGGGTTGACCGCCTTGGCCAGCTCGGTTCCCTGGAGGAGCCGTTTGACCGGAACCTCGATGCGCTTGCCGGTGAGGGTGTGCGGGATGGCGGGGACCTCGATGACCTCGTCCGGTACGTGGCGCGGCGAGAGGTTCTCGCGGATGGTCCGCTTGATCGCGTCGCGCAGGTCGTCGTCGAGGGTCGCGCCGTCGGCGAGGTGGACGAAAAGCGGCATCCAGTAGCCGCCGTCGGGTTCTTCGAGGCCGATGACGAGGGACTCGCGGATCTCGGGGAGCCGTTCGACGGCCTCGTAGATGTCGGCGGAGCCCATGCGGACGCCCTGGCGGTTCAGGGTGGAGTCGGAGCGGCCGTGGATGATCACCGAGCCGCGGTCGGTGAGGGTGATCCAGTCGCCGTGCCGCCAGACTCCGGGGTACACGTCGAAGTAGCTGTCGTGGTAGCGGCTGCCGTCGGGGTCGTTCCAGAAGCGGATCGGCATGGACGGCAGCGGGTTGGTGACGACGAGCTCGCCGACCTCGCCGATCAGCGGCCTGCCCGCCGGGTCCCAGGACTGGAGGTCGGTGCCGAGGCAGGGTGCCTGGAGTTCGCCGATGTGGACGGGGAGGGTGGGGACGGCTCCGGCGAAGCAGGAGCAGACGTCGGTGCCGCCGCTGACGGAGGCGATCCAGAGGTCTGCGCCCCTGTTGGTGAACTCGTCGTGGAGCCAGCGGAAGCCGTCGGGCGGGAGCGGGGAGCCGGTGGTGGCGACGCACTGGACGCGGGAGAGGTCGAAGTCGCGGCCCGGGTGGATGCCGGCCTTGCGGCAGGCCATCACGTAGGCGGCGGAGGTGCCGTAGAGGGTGGCGCCGGTCTGTTCGGCGACACGCCACTGGGCGCTGACGTCCGGATAGCCGGGGCTGCCGTCGTACAGGACGACGGTGGTGCCGGTGAGGAGGCCGGAGACGAGGAAGTTCCACATCATCCAGCCGGTGGAGGTGTACCAGAAGAAGCGGTCCTCGGGTCCGAGGTCGCAGTGCAGGCCGATCTGTTTGAAGTGTTCGAGCAGGATGCCGCCCTGGGACTGGACGATGGCCTTGGGGAGGCCGGTGGTGCCGGAGGAGTAGAGGACCCAGAGCGGGTGCTCGAAGGGGACCTGCTCGAAGACCGGCTCGGTGTCGGCGGAGGTGAGGGCGGCCCAGGCGAGCGCGCCTTCGGGGGCGTCGGTGCCCAGCAGCGGGATGTGGACGACGGCGCGCAGGGTGGGCAGTTCGCGGCGCAGCTCGGCGACGGTCTCGGTGCGGTCGTGTTCCTTGCCGCCGTAGCGGTAGCCGTCGACGGTGAACAGGACGACGGGCTCGATCTGCTGGAAGCGGTCGAGGACGCTGCGGGCGCCGAAGTCGGGGGCGCAGGAGGTCCAGATGCCGCCGACGGCGGCGGTGGCGAGGAAGGCGACGACGGCCTGGGGGATGTTGGGGAGGTAGCCGCTGACGCGGTCGCCGGGGGTGACGCCGAGGGCGCGGAGTTCGGCGGCGAGCGCGCCGACCTGGCGGCGGAGTTCGGCCCAGCTGACGGGGAGCTGGGTGTGGGTCTCGTCGACGTACAGCAGGGCGGGGGTGTCGGCGCGGGCCGGGTCCTCGGCGGTGCGCAGGGCGTGTTCGGCGTAGTTGAGGGTGGCGCCGGGGAACCAGGTGGCGCCGGGCATCGCGCGGTCGCCGAGGACGCTCTCGTACGGCGTGGAGAAGCGGACGTCGAACCATTCGGCGACGGCCCGCCAGAAGGTGTCGAGCTCGTCGACGGACCAGCTGTGCAGGGCCGCGTACCCGCCGTCGGTCGGGGCGCCGTACCGGGTCGCGGCCCAGTTCTGGAAGCGGGTGACGGCCGCGGCCTCGATGCGGTCGGGGCCGGGCTGCCAGAGCGGGGCGTCGGGCGTGGCTGCGGTCATGAGGGCTGCTCCCTGGCTGTACGGGTACGCGGGGTGGGCGTCGGCGCGCACGGGCTGGGGTGTGCGCGTGAGCGGCTGACACGGACGATGCCATGTGATCGTCTTCGGCACCAGGGTGGCCCCCGCCCCCTGGGTGCCTGGGGGCGGGCGTCCGGCATGGGTGAACGGGAGTTGAACGGAGGGTTCTGGGGGTCGGTCGGGTGGCAGGGTGTGCGCCATGGACGGTCGTGACCTGGTGCGTCGGGTGAGATGGGTCGGTTCGGTGCGGGGGCTGCGCACGGTGCGTTCGGCGTGGCGGAGGCGGTCCGCGGACGCGGCGGCGCTGCCTGCGCGCGGGGCGGAGCGGGCCCGGGTGCCCGGGGAGCTGACGGGTGCGGAGCCGGGCCCGGGTGGGGGTGTGGTGCGGTTCGCCCGTTCGGAGCTCCGCATCCGTGTGTCGGTGGGCGGTGCGGTGTTCTGGGCGTGGGACGGGGCGGAGCCGCTGCCGTCGTACGCGGTGGCGGGAGAGGCGCCCGGGGCGGATCCGCGTGCGGTGCTGGAGCCGGACAAGGACGGCGGCTGGCAGGTGGTCTCGGAGCGGCTGACGGTGGTGGTGTCGCGGGCCGGGGCCGTGGAGCTGCGGACGCCGGGCGGTTTGCTGTTGCGGCGTGAGCTGCCGCCGCGGTGGTGGGAGCCGGTGGACGGGGGGCCGGTGCGGTGGGTGCAGCGCTCCGAGGTGCCGGCGGACGCGCGGTTCTTCGGTCTCGGCGGACGGGCGGGCGGGCCCCGGTTGCGGGACGGGGTGTACGGGCTGTGGAACACCGATCCGGGTGGGCGTTTCGGTCCGGGTGACGATCCCCTGTATCTGACGATGCCGGTCCAGGTGGTGGTGTCGGACGCGGGGACGCATCTGGTGTTCCACGACAACAGCTGGGCGGGCCGGGTGGTGCTGCGGGAGGGCGAGGAGGGCGCGGGTTCGGGGCATGACCGGCCGGGCGCCTGCGAGGTGCGGATGGAGGGCGGGCCGCTGCGCTGCTGGGTGGTGGCGGGGACGCCGGCCCGGGTGCTCCAGGGGTGGACGGCGCTGACGGGTGCGCCGGCGCTGCCGCCGTCCTGGGCGCTCGGGGCGCAGCATGCCCGGTGGGGGTTCGGCGGCGCGGTGGAGGTGCGGCGGGTGGTCGACGGGTACCGGGAGCGGGGGCTGCCGCTGTCCGTGCTGCATCTGGACATCGACCACTACGACGGGCACCGGGTGTTCACGGTGGACGGGGAGCGGTTTCCCGATCTGCCCGCGCTGGCGAAGGAGCTGCGCGAGGACGGGGTGCGGCTGGTATCGATCGTGGATCCGGCGGTGAAGGCGGAGCCGGGCGAGGCGGTGTTCGACGCGGGGGCGGCGGTCGGGGACCGGGGGGCGTACGTCCGGGACGCGCGGGGGCGGGTGGTGGTCGGGGAGGTGTGGCCGGGGGCCTCGGTCTATCCGGACTTCACTGATCCGCTTGTGCGGGATTGGTGGGGATCTCTGTACGAGGAACGGCTTGCGCAGGGCTTCTCGGGGGTGTGGCACGACATGAACGAGCCGGTGTCGTTCGCGGCGTTCGGAGATCCGTCGCTGCCGCGTTCGGCCCGGCATGTCCTGGAGGGCGCCGGCGGGGACCATCGCGAGGCGCACAACGTGTACGCGCTGGCGATGGCGCGGGCGGGTTACGAGGGGCTGCTGCGGTGCCGTCCGGAGGAGCGGCCGTTCTTGTTCTCGCGGTCGGGCTGGGCGGGGATGCAGAGGTACGGGGGCACCTGGTCCGGTGATGTGTCGACGGGGTGGCCGGGGCTGCGGGCGTCGTTGTCACTGGTGCTGGGGCTGGGGCTGTGCGGGGTGCCGTACTCGGGTCCGGATGTGGGCGGATTCGACGGGTTCCCGTCGCCGGAGCTGTATCTGCGGTGGTTCCAGCTGGGGGCGTATCTGCCGTTGTTCCGGACGCATTCGGCGATCGACGCGGGGCGGCGGGAGCCGTGGGAGTTCGGTCCCGAGGTGCTGGAGCACGCGGGGGCGGCGCTGGTGGAGCGGGAGCGGCTGCACCCGTACTTCGTGACGCTGTCGCAGCTGGCGCGGATGACCGGTGCGCCCTACGTGCGGCCGGTGTGGTGGGGTGCGCCGGGCGACCGGGCGCTGCGGGAGTGCGAGGACGCGTTCCTGCTGGGTGACGCGCTGCTGGTGGCTCCGGTGCTGGAGGCCGGGGCGCGGCGGCGGGCGGTGCGGCTGCCTCGGGGACGGTGGTACGACACGGCGACCGGGCGGGCGTACGACGGGCCGGGCCAGGTCCTGGTCGACGCTCCGTTGTCGCGGCTGCCGGTGCTGGCGAGGGCGGGTGCGGTGATTCCGGTGCGGGGTGCGGACGGCGGGCCGGAGCTGGAGGTGTGGGCGCCCGCGCCGGGGGGCGTCGGCGGCGGTCCGGTGGTGCGGGACGCGGGCGACGGGTGGGCGGAGGCGGAGGTCGAGCGGTACGTGACGCGGTGGGAGGACGACCGTGTGGTGGTGGAGCGGGACGGCGCGGAGGGCGGGGTCGACTGCCCGGTGCGGGTGCGGGGGGTGCGGAGGCGGGGTTGAGGGCGCCTGGTCGCTGCGTGCGCGTGTCCGGCGCGCCGGGCGCAGTGGTCCCGGCCGCCGGTGCGGCCCGGTCGTGGTGGCCTGAGCGGTGGCCTCGTTGGTGGCCTCAGCCGTGGCGGTCCCGGCGGGCGAACCAGGCGTCGGCCGCTTCCGTGTGCAGGGGGAAGGCCAGGGGGCGCGGGCGGTAGAGGATGTCGTAGCCGGACGTCTCGTCGGTGGGCACCGACGGCGGGAGGCTCGCGAGGGGGCGTTCCGGGAGAAGACCGAAGACCAGGAGGTGGCCGGCGGTGTCGCTGAGGGTGTCCGCGAGACGGACGTCCTCCGCCGAGGCCCTGATGCCGGTCTCCTCGCGCAGTTCCCGGACGACCGCCGCACGCCAGTCCTCGGCATGGTCGATGAACCCGCCGGGCAGCGCCGTACCGCCCTTCCGCGGCTCGATGGTGCGGGTGATGACGACGAGTCCGGTGGAGCGCGGGCCGGTGACGGGGAGCAGGGCCACCGCGACGGGGAGCGGGTTGCGGTAGGCGGTGGTTCCGCAGCGCCCGCAGGTGCGGGGCCAGGTGTCGGCGGACGGCAGCGCGGTGTACGGGGCTCCGCAGGCGCCGCAGTGGGAGTCCCGTACGGGTGGGGACGGCTGCGGCGCGGCCGGGGATGGGGTGTTGCCGGATTCGGACACGGGCGGACTGTATCGGACCGTTCTTCCGCCCCTTCCGCCCCTCCGCCCTCCGCCCTCCGCCCCTCTGGCCTTCCGGCCTTCCGCGCTTTCGGCACTTCCGCCTTTCCGCCCTTTCGAAGCCTGCGGAGCTTTCTGAGCTTTCAGACCCTCAGCCCCTCAGACCTTCGGAGCTTTCGGAGCTTTCGGAGCTTTCGACGACGCGGCCTGCCCCCGCCTTCCGGGGCAGGCCGCGTCGCGTCCTTTCCCGGGGGCCGCGAAGCTGATAGACGGTGTGCTCATGACAGGAATGCGTACCGCTCTGCGTGCCCTGGCCGCCTCGGCCGCCACCCTCCTCGCCGTCACCGCCCTCTCCCCCGCGGCACAGGCGCGCCCCGAACCGAGAGCTCCCGAGGAGTTCGTGGCGCTGCGCTCGGTGGACCCGACGATCATCCAGGAGGTGCGCTACACCACGGCGCACACCTTCCTCGGCGAGCGGGTGGACGGATACCGGCAGCCGGTCTGCATCCTCACCCGGCCCGCCGCCCGGGCCCTGCACCTGGCACAGCGGCGGCTGTTGCGTCAGGGGTACTCGCTGAAGGTCTACGACTGCTACCGGCCGCAGCGGGCGGTGGACCACTTCGTGCGGTGGGCGAAGGACCTCGACGACCGGATCATGAAGGAGGAGTTCTACCCGCGAGTCGACAAGGACCGGCTGTTCGAGGACGGCTACATCGCGGAGAAGTCCGGGCACAGCCGGGGCAGCACGGTCGACCTGACCCTGGTCCGGCTCCCCGCCCTGCCGACCAGGCCGTACCGTCCGGGCGAGCGGCTGACCCCCTGCTTCGCGCCGAAGGAGGTGCGGTTCCCCGACAACTCGGTGGACATGGGAACGGGCTACGACTGCTTCGACACCCTGTCGCACACGGACGATCCCCGGATCCAGGGGCCTCAGCGCGCCAACCGGCAGTTCCTGAAGCGGACGCTGGCCGAGGTGGGGTTCGTGAACCTGCCGGAGGAGTGGTGGCACTTCACCTTCAGGCCGGAGCCGTTCCCGGACACCTATTTCGACTTCCCGGTGCACCGTCGGTCGGTCGCCGGGCACTGACCGAAAACGGTCCGCCCCCGGGGCGGAGAACGGGCGACCGGGACCACCCCCGTGGGCTCCGGCCGCCCGTTCTTCCTATCGGACGCGAAAGGGGCGTGTTCGGTTGCCGATCGGGCGGCTACGGTGCCCGTATGTCACAGCAGACGTTCGAGACGTACGAGGAATTCTGGCCGTACTACGTGGCGATGCACTCCCGCGCCGCCACCCGCTGGGTCCATCTCACCGGCACCCTGACCGGGCTCGCGATCTCCGCCTACGGGCTCGCGCGGGGCCGGAAACGCTGTCTGGCGGCCCTGCCGCTGATCGGTTACGGCACGGCGTGGCCGGCGCACTTCCTGATCGAGAAGAACAACCCGGCCACGTTCGGTCATCCGCTGTGGTCGCTGCGCGGTGACGCGCAGATGATCCGGACGATGCTCGCGGGCCGGGACGCGGAGCTGGCGGAGACCGCGGCGAAGTGGCTGGCGGAGCACGGCGGGGGCGGCGCCGCGGCCGGAGGGGAGCGCGAGGGGGCGTGAGCGGGGCGGGCCGGACCCCTCGCCCGGCGGGTACGTCCGTGGCAGACTTCTGACGTTCCGTCAGATCCAGTGCCGGGAGGGACTTTGTCGCGCACGCGCATACCCGTGGTGGCCGGTTGGTTCACCGAGGACGCCGCGGAGGAGGACTTCCGGCTGCTGGGCACCCGGTGCTCCGCCTGCCGGTCGGTGCACTTCCCCCGGGAGGACGGCCGGTGCCGCAACCCGGGCTGCCCCGGAGGTGAGCTGGAGGAGGTACCGCTGTCGAAGCGGGGCACGGTGTGGTCCTGCACCGACGGGCGCTACCGGCCCCCTCCCCCGTACGTCAGCGACCCCGAGGCGCCCTGGACCCCGTACACCCTGGTCGCCGTCGAGCTGGCCGCCGAGCGCATGGTGGTGCTGGGGCAGGCCGCCCCCGGGGTGGGCGTGGCCGATCTCCCCGTCGGCTCGGCGGTGGAGGTCGTACCGGGCGTCCTGGACGAGGGCCGGGCGTCGGGCGTCGTCCGCACCACCTGGCACTGGCGGCCGGTCGCGGCGACGGACGGGGACGCCTCATGACCGGCGACGTGGCCGTCCTCGGGGCCGGGATGCACCCGTGGGGCAAGTGGGGGCGCGGTTTCGTCACGTACGGGCGGATCGCCGCGCACGCCGCCCTCGCGGACGCGGGCATCGGCTGGCCCGAGGTCCGGTCGGTGGTCGGCGCGCAGACGGTGCGCGGGGGCTATCCGGGGTACGTGGCGGGGGCGACGTTCGCCCGGGCGCTCGGGTGGCAGGGGGCGCGGGTGGCGTCCGTGTACGCCGCGTGCGCCTCCGGGGCGCAGGCGATCGACACGGCGCGGGCCCAGATCCTGGCGGGTCTGGCGGACGTGGTGCTGGTGGTGGGGGCCGACGCGGCGCCCAAGGGGTTCTTCGCGCCGGCGGGCGGGGAGCGGCCGGACGACCCGGACTGGTTGCGCTTCCGGGTGCTCGGAGCGACGAATCCGGCGTACTTCGGGCTGTACGCCCGTCGTCGCATGGCGTTGTACGGGGACACACCGGAGGACTTCGCGCTGGTCAAGGTGAAGAACGCGGCGGCGGGGGCGCTGAACGAGTACGCCCGCTACCGGGCTCCGGTGACCGCCGAGGAGGTCGCCGCCTCCGCGATGGTGGCCGATCCGCTGCGGCTGCTGGACATCTGCGCCACGTCCGACGGAGCCGCCGCCCTGGTGCTGTCGAGCATGGAGTTCGCGCGGCGGCGCGGCGTCCGCGATCCGGTGCGGATCAGGGCCGTCTCCACCGTGACGCCGACGTTCCCGAGGACCGTCCTGGATCTCCCGGACATCGGCACGGACTCGGCGGTCGCCGTGGACCCCTCCCCCGAGAGTTTTCGCGCCTCGATCGCGCGGGCCGCGTACGAGGAGGCGGGGATCGGCCCGGAGGATCTCTCGCTGGCCGAGGTCTACGACCTGTCCACGGCCCTGGAGCTGGAGTGGTACGAGGACATCGGGCTCTGCGGGCCCGGCGAGGGAGCGAAGCTGCTGCGGACGGGGGCGACCGCGCTCGGCGGCCGGGTTCCGGTGAACGCCAGCGGCGGTCTCGCCTCGTTCGGCGAGGCGGTCCCCGCCCAGGCCGTGGCGCAGGTCTGCGAGCTCGCCCGGCAGTTGCGCGGACGGGCCGGAGAGCGGCAGGTGCCGGGCGCACGGGTCGGCATCACGGCGAACCAGGGGCTGTTCGGGCACGGCTCCGCGGTGGTGGCGGTGTGCTGAGCCGGCCGACCCCGACCAGGTTTTCCCTGCCCTTTACTTGACTGGGCGTCACCGCCGCAGAACACTCGGGGCGCCCGGTCCGCCGGACGCTGGACGGCCCGTACCCCTGTCGGCGGGGGTACGGGCCGCCTGCGTGCCGGGAACCGCCCGCCTCAGGTGGCGACGGGTTCGCGGGACCGTGCCGCGCGCTCCAGGGCGTGCTCCACGACCGCGACCAGGACGTCGCGCACCGAGGACCGGTCCCGCGCGTCGCAGACGAGCACCTGGACCTCGGGGTCGAGGTCGAGGGCGGCCCGCACGGTCTCCGTCGGGAACCGCTCGGCCCCTTCGAAGGTGTTGACCGCGACCGTGAAGGGGATTCGCCTGCGTTCGAAGTAGTCGACCGCGGCGAAGCAGTCCTCGAGGCGCCGGGTGTCGGCGAGGACGACCGCGCCCAGGGAACCCTGCGCCAGCTCGTCCCACAGGAACCAGAAGCGGTCCTGTCCCGGCGTGCCGAACAGGTAGAGGACCAGGTCCTCCCGCAGGGTGATCCGGCCGAAGTCCATCGCGACCGTGGTGGTGGTCTTGGACTCGACCCCCTCCAGGTCGTCGACCGGGCGGCCCGCCTCGCTGAGGCGTTCCTCGGTGCGCAGCGGCCTGATCTCGCTGACCGAGCCGACCGCGGTCGTCTTGCCGACGCCGAATCCTCCCGCCACCAGGATCTTCAGGGTGACGGGCTCGACGTGCCGCTGCTTTCGGCGGCTAGAGCGCCCGAAGGCCATTGATAACCTCGCGAAGAATGTTCACGTCCGGCAGCTCGGCCGGTGGAACGGGACGGGTGACGTGCACCAGCTCGTCCTCGACGAGATCGCCGACCAGGACCCGTACCACCCCTACGGGAAGGTCGAGTTCGGCGGCGAGTTCGGCGATCGACTGGGGCATGTCGCTGCAGAGTTCGACGATCGCCACGTGTTCGGGGGCGAGCGTCTGGTCCCGGCCGGGATCGTCGGCGGCCGGTTCCGGCACGACGAGCGCGATCAGGTCGAGGCGGTGACGGGAGGCGCTGCTGGTGCGCCCGCGGGTCATCGCGTACGGGCGGACCACCGGTCCCGCCTCCGCGTCGTACCACCGCGAGACCTGGGGGTCGACGGACCCGTCCGTGGATCCGGGGCCGGTGCCCCGGGGGGAGTCGGCGCTCATGCCCGCCACCCTCACCCTCCGGCGGGCAGACCGGTCGTCCGTGGGGCGTTGGCCAGATGGGCCCCCACGCGCTTGACCATCAGTGTCATCTCGTACGCGACCTGGCCCACGTCGGAGTCGGAGTCCGCCAGGACGGCGAGACAGCTCCCGTCACCGGCGGCCGTGACGAAGAGGAAGGCCTCGTCGAGTTCGACGACGGTCTGACGGACCCGGCCCGCGTCGAAGTGGTGGCCCACTCCCTTGGCGAGGCTGTGGAACCCGGAGGCGACGGCGGCGAGATGCTCGCTGTCCTCGCGGGTCAGGTCGCCCGACGCCCCGGTGGCGAGTCCGTCGCTGGAGAGCACCAGCGCCTTGCGGATGCTCGCGACGCGCTGGACGAGCTCGTCGAGCAGCCAGTTCAGTTCGCCCGAGCCCTGGCGTGCGGGGTTGTGTGCTGCGGCGTTCGGTGCGGTCATCGACCGTCCCCTCCCGGAGTGGTTCCTGGTGCTGTGCCACCGGGTCCGCCGGTGTCTTCGGTGTTGCCGGTGTCGTCGGTGGATTCGGTGTTCTCGGTGTTCTCGGTGGATTCAGCGGCGTTCTGCCGACGGCCGCGCTGCCAGCCCCGCTGGAGGGAGGCCATGCGGTCGCGCACCTCGTCGGCGTCGCGCTCGTCGTCGTCGAAGGTGTCGGCGGGCGCCCGCCGCGGCGTCCGCTCCACGGCTTCCTCGCGGAGCTGGCGGGCGAGGCTGGCCTGCCGGACCCGCCGGGGCAGTCCGCCCACGGTGTCGGGCGCCGGGGGCGCGGACTCCGTGACCCGCGGTGCTTCGGTGGCGCGGGGCGCCTCGGTGGTGCGGTGCGTCTCCGTCGCACGGGACGCCTCGGTGGTGCGGTGTCCGGCGGCCCGTACGGTCCAGGGCGCGTCGGCGGTCCGTGACCGGGACCGGCCGGCCTCCCCGGGCTCCCGGTCGACGGTGTGCGGGACCGGGCCGGTGGCCCTCGCCGGGGTGTCGACCCGGTCCTCGCCCGGATCGTCGACCCGGCGGCCCCGGTCGGTGACCAGCGTCGGCGGGGTACGGCGCGGCAGCGGTACGGGGCCCGCGGGGCGCACCGGGCGCACCTGGGCCGTGGGCTCGTCGCCGTGGTCGCGGGCCTGCTGGTGCTGGTCCCGGTCGGTGGCCCGGCGCCTGCCGCCGGGCTCGTCGCGGCGGGGCTCGCGGTCGCCGTCGCGGCGCAGGTCCCGGGCGCGGAAGATGCCGCCGCGCTCACTCTCGGTGTCCTCCAGGTCGGACACGCCGTCCAGTACGGGGCCGAGGGCCGGGTCCAGCTCCGGTTCGGGTGAACGGTCCAGCGGGTCGCCGGTGAAGTCCAGGGGACCGACCGGGGCCTCCAGCTCGACCGGCCCGTCCAGGACGCCCGGTGCGGTGAGCCCGGTGGGCACCGGGGCCAGGGCCGGGGACCTGCCGTTGACGCGGCGCTCCCCGCCCGGGGCCGTGCTCTGCGGGCCCTGTGCCGCGTCGGAGTTCCGGCCGCTGCCGATCGCCCGCTCGGCCCGGCGGTCGAGGCGGAACCCGGTGCCGTGGGTGTCGGGGGCGTCGGTGAGCAGCGCGGCCGGGATGAACACGACCGCGGTGGTGCCTCCGTACGGCGACTTCTGGAGGGAGACGCGGACGTTCTGCCGCTGGGCGAGCCGGCTGACGACGAACAGGCCCAGCCGGTCGGTGTCGGAGAGCTCGAAGTCGGGGGTCTCGGCGAGCCGCAGGTTGGCGTCGAGGAGGATCTCGGGGGCCATGCCGAGGCCCCGGTCGTGGATTTCGAGAGTGAAGCCGTTGGAGACGCGTTCGCCGTGCACCTGGACCGCCGTGTGCGGGGGTGAGAAGACGGTGGCGTTCTCCAGGAGTTCGGCGATCAGGTGGGTGAGGTCGGCCACGGCGGGGCCGCCCACGCCGATCCGGGCGAGGCGCCGGACCTCGATGCGTTCGTAGTCCTCGACCTCGGCGACGGCGGCCCGCACGACGTCCATCAGCTGGATGGGCTTGCGCCACTGGCGGGAGGGGGCGGCGCCGGAGAGGATCACGAGGCCCTCGGCGTGGCGCCGCATACGGGTGGTGAGGTGGTCGAGGCGGAACAGGTCGGCCAGTTCGTCGCCGTTCTCGGTGCGGCGCTCCATCGCGTCCAGCAGGGTGAGCTGGCGGTGCAGGAGGACCTGGTTGCGGCGGGCGAGGTTGACGAAGACCTCGGAGACGCCGCGCCGCATGTCCGCCTGCTTGACCGCGGCCTCGACGGCGGCCCGCTGGAGGGTGTTGAGCGCCTGTCCGACCTGGCCGATCTCGTCGGGCTCGTAACTGAGGTGCGGGGCCTCGGTCTCGACGTCCACCTGCTCGCCCGCGGCCAGCCTGCGCATGACGCTGGGCAGCCGGACGCCGGAGACCTCGTGGGCGTCCTTGCGCAGCCGGGAGAGGTCGCGGACGAGTTGACGGCCGATGCGCACGGAGACGAAGACCGAGACGATCAGGGCCAGGAAGCCCAGGACTCCGGCGATCCCGGCCTGGGCGAGGACCCGGTAGGCGGCCGGTTCGGCGCGGTCCTGGAAACGGTTGCCCATCTCCGTGGCGTCGCCCGCCAGCCGGTCGAGGACGGGCACGGCCGACTGCTCCCAGCGGTCGGCGTCGACGGCGTCGGGGCGCTTGGCCGGACCGGCGGCGATCAGGGCGTCCTCGGCGGTGCGCAGCGGTTCGGTCTCGGGGCTGGCCCAGAACTGCTCGACGCGCCGGCGCTCGGCGGCGGGAAGGTTGTCCAGGCTGACTTCGTAGAGCAGCTCGCGCTGGGCCACGAGGCCGGATATCCGGCGCAGTTCGGCGGTGGTGAAGCGGCCGGCGATGAGGCCCGAGGCGACCATCGCGTCCTCGCGCGAGAGCATCTCCCGGGCCCGGGAGACACCGACCAGGGCCCGCATCTGCTTGTCCATCGACACGTTCTCCAGAGTGTGGAGCCCGGTGAGGAAGCGGTAGGAGGGGTCGATCAGGCCGTTGTAGAAGTCCAGCGCCTTCGCTCGGCCGATGGTGCGCTTCTCGACCGATGCGCGCAGGGCGTCCAGTCCGTCGACGGCGCTGAGGATCGCGTCCAGGCGACTCTCGTCGGAGACGCTGAGGGCATCCCGGACGTCCTGCTCGCGGGCGTTCTCCCTGACCTCGCCCACGATGCGGTCGGTGGCGGCGCGCTGGCCCATGAGGACGGGCAGCGCGTCGGAGGCCCGGGGGTCGGCGAGGAAGACCAGCGTCTGCCGCCGCTCGTCCTGGACGGCCCGGACGGCGTCCTCCAGCGGGTGGCCGACCTTCTCCACGATGGATCCGGCGCTCATCAGCTCGTCGGCCTGACGGCCGGTGATGTAGGTCGCGAAGACCCAGAGGCCTGTGAGGGAGACGAGCGGCACCAGCAGCAACGCCACGATCTTCCTGCGGATGGACTTCCCGCGAAAGCGCATGGCCTCCCCCAGATCGGCCCCGCACCGCGGGGGTGGTCTTCTCCCGGTCGTCCCTCGGCCCTGCCCCCCGCCGCGCACCGTGCGTACACCGGCGCGCATCGGGCTGACGCGGGCGAGGTCCGTCCTGCGTCAATAAACGGCGCGAGCCTACTACTGACACAGAGACAACTCGAAGACAAGTCCGGATGATTTTCAGCCGTCCCCCCTTGACTTGATCAGGAGTTGTCCAGGTATTCCCGGAGATGAATTTCGCGAAAGCGACAGAGGGGACCGGCCGGACGTGTCGATTCCGACACGCATCAGTTGGCTGGAATTCTTCGCTCCGTGCCCTTCTGCGCCCTGCGGGCGTTTTCCAGGGGAATCTTCGGGACGGGTGGTTCGTCCATATGTACGGGGTAGACGCACGGTGGGGTCGTGCGCGGCAGGACGGACGTGTTCCGCCCGCGTAGAACCGGCGCGAGCCGGGCAGCCACCCTGAAGACGGACAGTGGTGGGGAGTTGAAGGTCCTTGAGCACGCAGGAACGCGGAAGCACCGGAGCACCGGCGACCGCGAGAACGGAAGCCGCGGACGGGGCACGGGTGCCGCGGCAGTTGTGGGTGGAGGAGCCGGCGTCGAAGCGGCGGATGCCCGACGCGGTGCGGACGGCCGCGGTGCGCGCCGTGCTCATCATGTCGCTGACGATCATCCAGGCGATGATCGCCTTCCTGAGCACCTTGACCGGCTCCTGGCTGGCCTTCCCGATGGTGCTCAGCAGTGTGGCCAGCACCGTGGTGGCCACCTGGTCGGTGCTCGACGTCTGGGTGACCCGGCAGGTGTGGAACCAGCGCCACGGCGTGGTCTCCGTGCCGAGCAGCTCGGCCCGGCAGATACGTCGTGAGCGGCGGAGGTCCCGCCGGGCCGAGCAAGCCGCTGAACGGGACGGCACGGGCGGTGGCATAGACGGTCGCCGAAAGGCCGGGGACCTTTCCCGGGCCTGATCTCCCGGGGCTGATCCCCCCCCGGGGCTGATCCCCCCGGCGCTGATCCCCCCGGGGCTGATCTCCCGGGGGCCGAACTCTCGAGGTCGAACTCTTTCTCCGGGCTGAACTCTTTCTCGGAGGCTGAACTCTCTCTCGGGCCTGATCGCGGACGGCCGTCGCCACGGTCGAGCGCGCGGGGCCTCCCGGCGGTCCGGCCACCGCAGCGGGACCTCTCCGCCGTCCGGTGGTCGCCGCCGCTGCCGGAGGCTCCGCTCAGTCGGCGGCCGCGGCGGTGACGGCGGCGGTCCGAGTCACGCGCCGGGCGGGGGTGTCGCGGTTCCGGCGGCCGGCTGCTCGTTCCTCCTGAACATGCGGGTCGCCGTGATCTCGCCGTGGACCGTCTCTCCGTCCGGGTCCTGCTGCGGCAGGCCGGGCCGCAGGTGCTCCTCCACGCTGATGTACTTGAGCCCCGCCCGCAGATCCGCGTCATTGCGCAGCCGGATGACGAGGGGGAACTCGGCGAGCGCGGTCGTGTCGAACAGGCCGGTGGTGTAGAGCAGCTGCACGCCCAGTGCGTCCGACACCGCCCGCTGGAGCTCCAGCAGGTACGTGGCGTTGGCGCGGCCGATCGGGTTGTCGAGGAACAGGGTGCCCGCGTGCCGGTGGCGGTCCCGGCCCCGGTCGTTGCTGCGCAGCGCCGCCATCGTGCAGTAGAGGGCGATGGCGGCGGTGAGCAGCTGTCCGCCGGAGAAGACGTCGCCCATCTGCCCGACGGGGACGCGCTCGGCGCGCAGCACGGCGTCCGGCTTGAGGATCTCCACCGCGATGCCCTTGGGCCGCAGCGCCGCCTCGACGCCCCTCAGCAGCAGGGACATACCGTCCCGGCGCAGATCGGAGTTCTTCTTGAGGGCGGCGCTGGTGGCCTCGTCGATGACCTCGCCGAGACGTTCGGTGAGGGTGGCCTGGTCGGGCTCCTCGAAGCGGATCCGGAGGAATTCCTGACCCGACCACTCCCCCAGTCCTTCGGGGAGCTGGGAGAGCCGCTGGGCGGAGCGCAGGGTGGTGAGGGCGGATTCGACCAGTCCGCGCAGCCGGTCGACGATCGAGTCGCGGTTGCGCTCCAGCTGGACCAGCTCGTCGGTGAGGACACGCAGCCGGGGGGCGAAGGCGTCGGCCCACTTCTGGGCGTGCTCGGGCAGCGCGGAGGCGGGCAGTTCGCGGATCTGCTGGCGGGCGGGGGTGCGGACCTGTTCGTAGCGGGTGGAGTTGGCGTGCCGGACGAGGATGTCGCTCGCTTCCCTCACGGCGCTCTCGGCGGCCGAGAGGTCGGCGTTGCAGCCGCGCAGGGAGCGGCGGGACTCGGCGGCGGACTGCCGGGCCTCCTCCAGGGTGCCGGGGTAGGGGTCGGGGTCCTCGGTGCCCTCCTCCGCGCCGTGGTCGCGCAGGAGGTCCCGCAGGAGGGCCGCGGTCTCGTCGAAGCCGCCGGCGGAGTCCTCGGCGGTGCGGTGGGCGTGCAGCAGCTCGCTGTGGGCGGCGCGGGCGGAGTCCAGGGCCCCGGTGGCGGCGGCCAGCTCGGCGGTGGCGGTACGCAGGAGGGCCTGGGCCGCTTCGGCGTCGGCCGGGACGAGGTCGTCCGGCAGTTCGGTGTGGTGCTGCCGCTCGTCGTCGGGGGCGAGCCGTTCGGCCTCGCCGCGCAGCCGGCCCAGGTGCTCGCTGGCGGTGGAGGCGCGGGTCTCCAGCAGCTGGACGTGCGCTTCCGCGCGGGCGGCGGCGGCCTGGCGGGACGGTCCGTCGGCTCCGTCGGTGCCCTCCAGGAGCTGGGCGGCACGGGTGCGGACCTTGTTGGTGAGGCGGTCCAGCTCGGCGAGGGCGGCGCTCTCGTCGCTCTCGGCGCGGGCCTGTTCGGCGCGCAGGTCGGCGCCGACGCCGACCTTCTCGTACAGCTGGGACGCGGCCCGGTAGGCCTCGCGCAGGGTGGGCAGGGCGGTGCGGGCCCTCGACTCGTCCTCCTCGGGGAGGACTTCGGGGACCCCGGCGATCTCGGCGCGCTCGGCCCGCAGGGCGCGGGCGGTGCGCCGGGCGTCGTCCCCGGCGCGCTGGGCGGCGCGGCGGTCCTCGTCGGCGGCGCGGGCGAGGTCGAGGCAGACGGCGGCACGGGCCTCGGACTCGGCGGCCTCGTCGACCAGTTCGCGCAGCCGGGCCTGCCAGCCGGAGCGCTCGCGCAGCCGGTGGGCGAGTCCCGCGAGGGCGTCGGCGGCGCGGCGGGCCCGCTGGGCGGCCTCCTGGCGCTCGTCCCGGACCCGGGCGGTGTCGGCGGCGGCCTCGTCCGCCTCGGCGCGCGCGGTGCGGGCCTCGGCGAGGACGGCTTCGGCGCTCTCGGCCGCCGTACGGGCGGTGGCGGCGGCCTCGGCCAGTTCGGCGAGCATGCCCGGTGGGCAGTCGGCGCGCCAGGAGCCGATCCGGGACGCGAGGGCACGGTCGCCGGAGAGGCGGGCGGCCAGCGTCCTGATGTCCTCGTCGCGGGCGGCGGCACGGCTGCGCAGCGCGTGGCGCTCCTCGTCGGCGGCGTGCTCGTCGTGCATGGCCGGGTTCGGCGGGACGAGGAAGACGCCGTCGCTCGTGGACTCGGAGCCGGTGCCGGGGGCCGGGACGGGGGCGAGGAGGGCGGCGGCGGTGCCGACGGCGACGGTCGAGCGGGGCAGCAGGGCGGCACCGGCGAGGACTTCGCGGGCGCGGCTGTGGGCGTCGGGGTCGGTGATGACGACGCCGTCGACGAGTTCGGGGCGGGCGGCGAGGACGGCGGCGTGATCGGCCGGGTCGACGGCCTGGGCGAGGTAGCGCCAGCCGGGCAGGGCGGGGATGCCGTGCTCGCCCAGGTATTCGACGGTGGCCAGGACGTCGGGGCCGGGCGGCAGCAGCCCGCCCTCGCCGAGCGCGCCGAGGATGCGGGCGTCGTCGGCGGCGGCGGTGCGCAGGTCGAAGAGTCGGCGCTCGGCGGCGGCGACGGACTGGTCGAGGAGGTCGCGCAGTTCGTCGGCGCTGCGGTCGAACTCCTCGGCGGTCAGGGGCTGCTGGGCGGGTCCGGGCTGGTCGGCGAGGGCCACGGCGCGGTCCGGTGAGGCCTCGGGTGCGGTGCCCGGGCCGCCGAGGCCGGCGGAGGCGGGGTCCTCGCCGGTGCGGGCGGTGCCCCGGTCCGGGCCCGACTCCGCGTCGCCCGCTTCCCGGCGGGGGTGCGGCACTCCGGTGGCGGTGGGCAGGCCCAGCAGGTCCGCGAGGCGCGGGTCGGCGGCGATCGACGCGGCGGCGAGGTACTCGTCCTCGTGGCTCCGCTCCGCGGCCTTCGCCCCGTCGGCGGCGCGGGCGGCGGCCAGATCGGCGCGGCTCTCGGCGGCAGCCGCCTCGCGGGCCGTGTCGGCGGCGGCGCGGGCGGCTTCCCGGGCGGTGTCCCAGGCGGCGACGGCGGACTGTTCGGCGTCGCTGGCGGCGAGGGCCGCGCGGGCGGGGTCGGCGTCGGGCGCGGTGTCGTCGAGCCAGCCCGCCCGGACGGCTTCGGCGGTCTCCTGGCCCACTTCGGCGAGGCGCTGGCGCAGGTGTCCGGCCTCGCTGCGGGCGCGCTGCGCCTCGGTGGCGGCGACGGTGGCGTCGCGGTGGGCGCGTTCGCCGGTGGCCTGGAGCGTGTCGGAGCGCTCCTCCTCCTCGTTGGCGACGCGCTCGCCCTCCTCGGCGGCCCGGTGCAGGGCGCGGACGAGGTCGGTGGCGGCGGCGGAGCGGGCGGCGAGGGCGGGGGCGGCGTCCCGTTCGGCCTCGCGGATGGCGGCGGCGACCCTGGCCGAGCGGTCGGCCGCGGCCCGGTGGCGCAGGACGGCTTCGGCGGCCTGCCAGGCGGCGTGCAGGGTGCGGGCCTCGACCAGCTCCCTGCGGCCGGCTGCGGCGCTCTTCTCGGCGGCGGTCAGGGCCAGCGAGGCGTGCCGGTAGGCCAGTTCGGCGGCGATCAGGGAACGGCTGTCCCGGGTGGACTCGGCTTCGGTGACGGTGTGGGCGGCGGCGGTGACCCGTTCGGCCAGTTCGGCGGTGCGGCCGCGCTCCTCGGTGGCGCGGGCGGTCAGGCGGCGGGCCAGGGTGCGGGTGCGGCGTTCGGCGCCGGCGTGGATGTCGCGGGCGCGGGCGCGGGTGTCGGTGGCCTCGACGATCCGGCCGAGGAGGTCGACGGAGCCCGCAGTGAAGTCGCGTTCGGCGGTGAGCTCGGCGCGGCGGCCCAGTTTGTTGCCGAAGCCGCTGACCAGGTCGGCGAGTCCGTCGGTGTCGCGGGTGTCGGTGACGGCGCGGAGCAGGAGGTCGGTGAAGTCGGAGTCCTTCTTCACCGCGAAGAGGCCGGCGGCCTCGCCCTCGTCGGCGTTCATCTCGCGCTGATAGCGGAAGAGTTCGGGGTCGAGACCGAGGTCGCCGAGGTGTTCGTTCCAGCGGTCGTGGATCTCTTCCCAGTGCACGTCGAGGTGCGCGTAGAACTTGCCCGCGTCCATCAGCGCGTCGCGGAAGCCCTTCATGGTGCGCCGCCTGCCGCGTGCCCCGGAGACGCCTTCGGCGGGGCGGCCCACGGCGGCGGACTCGGCGACGGGCAGGCTGTCCAGGCTGAGCCCGGGGCCGGGCCGGAACGAGTACCAGGCTTCGGCGAACTTGCGGGGGTCGTTGGAGACCTGACGGCCGCGCCACTCGCTGACCTTGCCGACGACGACGCACTCCCCGGTGAGGGTGTGCTGCCACTCCAGGGCGACGTGGCCGCAGTCGTCGGCGAGGAGGAACTTGCGCAGCACGCCGGAGCTGGCGCCGCCGAGGGTGTTGCGGTGGCCGGGGAGCATCACCGAGAAGATCAGCTTGAGCAGGACGGACTTGCCGCCGCCGTTCTCCAGGAAGAGGACGCCGGCGGGGGCGGGGCGGCGGGGCGGGCCGACCGGCTCGTCCTCGAAGAACTCCGCCTGGGCGGGGGCGGGGTTGGGGACGGGTGCGCCGACGCCGCGCAGGTCGAGGACGGTGTCGGCGTAGCGCGCACCGGCAGGCCCGATGGAGTAGAGGCGGACCCGGGACAACTCGTACATGGCGGCGGACTCTCGTCGTTCGGTGAGCGGGGGCGGAGCGGCGGGGTGTGGTCGGCGGGGTCAGGAGTGGAAGGGCAGGCCCGCGTCGGCGGCCAGCTCCATGCTGTCGGGGTCGGGCGGCGGCAGCAGGGTGGCGGATCCGTCGGTGACGGGGACGACGCCGAGGTCCAGCAGTTCGGCCATGGCCGCGCCGCCCGCCAGGTCGCGGACCTGGAGCTGGTAGCGGGCGGTGGTGCGGTAGGCGCCGCCCGCGTCGTCGCCGGTGCGCTGGAGGAAGCCGGAGTCGGTGAGGAAGGCGACGGCCTTGCCGATGATGCCGGTGGTGGATCCGGCGAGCCGGCGGGCGTCCTTGGTCGCGCCGGTGGCGCTGCGGCGGGCGTAGATCCGCCAGCCCGCTTCGAGTCCCGGGGCGTCGCTGACGGGGTCGGTGTTGTCGCCCTGTTCCTCGGCGCGCTCCTCCAGCCGTCGGCAGGCCTGGCGTACGAAGGCGTCGACGCCGTTGACCGTGATGCGGCCGATGTACGCGTCGTCGGCGAGGTCCTCGGGGCGGGGGAAGGCCAGGGCGGCGACGGCGAGGTGGGCGAGGCCGTGCAGGAAGCGGTCGGCGGCGTCGGAGGAGGCGCGGCGGGCGTAGTCGCCCATGCGGACGGCGAAGACGGAGTCCTCACCGGCGGTCACGGCCATCCCGGCGCGCGGGGAGACCTCCAGGACGACGAGGCCGAGGCCGGTGGCGACGGCGTCGGCGAGCCGGGCGAAGGTGCTCTCCTCCCGGTAGCGCCGCAGCAGGTCGGCGTATTCGGCGTCGCGGGCGGGCAGCAGCTTGGGCTGGAGCCCGAAGGAGACCAGGCGGGCGGCGTCGGCGGCGTCGGCCGGGGTGACGGGGGCCTGGCCCGCGGGCTCGGCGGCGCTCGGGTGCGCGGAGTCGCCCGCGTGCGGGGTGGCGGGCCCGGCGTACGCGGAGGGCTCGGTCCACGCGTCGGGGCGCTCGGCGTCGTGGTCGCTCACGGCTGGGACTCCTCGGTGCGGAAGACGTGCGGGTGCGGTGGGAGGGCGGGCCGGGTCGCGGCGGAGGCGGCGGGGCGGATCGCGGCGGAAGGGGCTGGCTCAATCGCGGCGGAGGCGGCGGGGCCGGTCACGACGCCTCCTGGCGGTCGGCGGCCATGCCGACGGCGTCCAGCAGGGCGGTGCCCACGATCAGGTCGGCGCCGCCGAACTCCGGGTCCTGAAGCTGCGCCCCGTCGTCCACGGCGAACAGCAGGCGCCGTTCGCCCTGGCGGTAGGCGGTGCCGACCGGCGGGCTGGCGGCGTGGACGGCGAGCAGGGCGACCAGGTACGGCAGGTCGGAGTCCCCGGTGCGGCGGGCTTCGGCGAGCAGTCCGGAGAGCCGGCGCGGGGCGTCGTGCTCCAGGTCGAGCAGCGTCATGGCGCGGGCGAGCTGCTCCTCGCTGAACCGGCTGTCGTCGGGGGTGGCGATGAGGTCGGGCTCGGGCATCTCCGCGCCCAGGTGCTCGCGCTCCAGCGGGGGTGTGAGCAGCAGGTCGACCAGGTCCCCGATCCGTACGGAGGTGGGGGTGCGCAGTCCGGTGCCGTGGGCGAAGAAGGCGTCGGTGGCGCGGGTGGACTGTTCGACGGGGAGGGGCAGGAGCGGGGCGAGGAGCTGCCCGTACAGGTCGAGGCCCGCGTGGACGGCGGGCGGGGCGAACGCCTGCCGGTCCTGCTCCGCGCGGAAGAGGGGGCCCGCCTCCAGCAGTCGGGACTGGAGCTGGGTGTGGCGGCGGATGCAGTCCTTGACGATGTCGACCAGCTCGGCGGCCCGGCGCTTGTGCTCGGGGTCCTCGGCCTCGTCGCGGGCCTTGCGGATGTTGGTGAGGATCGCGTTCTCGTGGCGGTAGCGGTCGGCCACGTGGTCCAGGGCCTCGGCGATCATGTCGGGGACGGTGTGGAGCCAGTCGACGGCGCGGACGTTGCGCCGGGTGGCCTCCAGGGTGCGGCGCAGGGTCTCGGCGTACTGCACGGTGCGGTAGCGGGCCTGTTCGGCGGCGAGCTGGGCGTCGGCGAGGCGGCCCCGGCTGATCAGGACCTCCAGCTTGACCTCGGCGGCGATCTGGGCGCTGGTGACATCGGTGTCCAGCGCGCCGACGAGGACGTTGACCGCTTCGTCGGTGGCGCGGAGGTAGACCGTGCCGCCGTGGCCGGGGACCTCTTCGATCAGCTTGAAGTCGTAGTCCCGGCGGACGTAGACCCCGTCGGTGTTGAAGGTGCCGTAGACCGCGCGGAAGCCGCGGTCGACGCTGCCGACGTTGATCAGGTTCTCCAGGACCCAGCGGGCGACCCGTTCGTGCTCGGCGACGGGGCGGTCGGGGGCCTGGGCGCCGATCCGGGGCAGCAGTCTGGCCACTATCTGGTCGTGGTCGGCCCCGGTGTCGAAGTCCATGTTGAGCGTGACGTGGTCGATCGCGGCGAGGGCGACCTCCGCCATGGCGTACACCGTGTACTCGCCGGCCAGATTCGCCTTGCGGACGTCGAGGTCGTGCAGCGGGGCCGTGCACGCGAGCGCGCGCAGCCGCCGCGAGAGCCCCTCGTCGGCGGCGGGGCCCGGGGCAGGCCGCGGCCCCGCGCTGAGCTGCGGCGAGGCGGTGTCCGGGGAGGCTGGCGAAGTCACGTGGGACAGATTAGGTCCTCGCACCGACAACGGTCGAAACGGCGTTTATGCGACCGGGCCCGAGCGAGGGGGCCCGGCGCGCCCGGGTCCGTAACCGCCGCCGCCCGGCGTGCGCACCACGAGCACGTCTCCGGCGTCCAGTTCGGCGGTGTCGCGGCCCTCCAGGGGCACCACTTCGCCGTCGGCCCGCTCGATGTGCTGTTCCCCGAGCGCCCCCGGCTCGCCGCCGTCCGCTCCGTACGGCGGGACGCGGCGGTGTCCGGAGAGCAGCGCGACCGTGACCGGTTCCAGGAAGCGGATGCGACGTTCGACGCCGTCGCCGCCGTGCCATCGCCCCGCTCCCCCACTGCCCTCGCGCACGGCGAACCCCTCCAGCAGGGCGGGCAGCCGCCACTCCAGGATCTCGGGGTCGGTGAGCCGGGAGTTGGTCATATGGGTCTGTACGGCGTCGGCTCCGTCGAAGCCGTCACCCGCTCCCGATCCGCTGGCGATCGTCTCGTAGTACTGGACGTGGTCGTTGCCGAAGGTGAGGTTGTTCATGGTGCCGGAGCCCTCGGCCTGGCCGCCGATCGCTCCGTACAGGGCTCCGGTGACCGCCTGGGAGGTCTCCACGTTGCCCGCGACGGTCGCCGCCGGGTGGGCGGGGTCGAGCAGGCACCCGGGCGGGATCGTCACCTCCAGGGGTTTGAGGCAGCCGCTGTTGAGGGGGATGTCCTCGCCGACGAGGGTGCGGAAGACGTAGAGGACGGCGGCCATGACGACGGACCGGGGCGCGTTGGCGTTGCCGGGCTGCTGGGGCGAGGTCCCGGTGAAGTCGAGGTGGGCGGCGCGGGCGTCCCGGTCCACGGTCAGCCGCACCTGGATGACGGCCCCGCTGTCGGTCTCGTAGCGGCAGTGCCCGTCGCGCAGTCCGGCGACGATGCGGCGTACGGACTCCTCGGCGTTGTCCTGGACGTGCCCCATGTAGGCGTCCACGACGTCGGCGCCGAACTGGTCGGTCATGCGCCGCAGTTCGGCGATGCCCTTCTCGTTGGCGGCGATCTGGGCGCGCAGGTCGGCGAGGTTGGCTTCGGGGTCGCGGGAGGGGTACGGGGCGGAGGTGAGCAGGTCGCGGGTCTCGTCCTCGCGCAGCTGGCCGTCGCGGACGAGCGGCCAGTTGTCGAACAGGACGCCCTCCTCGTGGATGGTCCGGCTGAAGGCCGGCATGGAGCCGGGGGTGATGCCGCCGATCTCGGCGTGGTGGCCGCGCGAGGCGACCAGGAACCGGAGCTTCCCGTCGTCGAAGACGGGCGTGACCACGGTGACATCGGGCAGGTGGGTGCCGCCGTGGTACGGGTCGTTGACGGCGTACACGTCGCCGGGCCGCAGAGTCCCCTCGGCTCTGCGCAGGACCTCCTTGATCGACTCTCCCATCGAGCCGAGGTGCACGGGGATGTGCGGGGCGTTGGCGATCAGGTTGCCCGTGGCGTCGAACAGGGCGCAGGAGAAGTCGAGGCGCTCCTTGATGTTCACCGAGTGGGCGGTGTTCTCCAGGCGGACTCCCATCTGCTCGGCGATGGACATGAAGAGGTTGTTGAAGACCTCCAGCATCACCGGGTCCACCCGGGTGCCGACGGCGGTGCGTTCGGGGCGGGGCCGGTGGCGTGTGAGGACGAGGTGTCCGGTGGAGGCCGCTTCGGCCCGCCAGCCGGGGTCGACGACGGTGGTGGCGTCGTCCTCGGCGACGACGGCCGGCCCGGTGACGGTGTCGGCGGGGCGCAGGTCCGTGCGGCGGTACAGCGGGGCCCGCTGCCATCGCCCCTCGGCGTACAGGTCCACGGTGTCGGCCGGGTGCGGCGGGGTGTCGCGACGGCCGTCGCTCGGACCGGCGTCGGCGACGGGCGCGGCGTCACCGGTCGTGCCGGTCGCGTCGACGGGATCGGTGGCTCCGGTGGCTTCCACCGTGACCGTCTCGACGACGACGGGCTTGTCCATCGTGAAGCCGAACCGGACCCGGTGGGCGGCGGCGAACGCCTCGGCCATGGCGGTCTCCGTGTCCAGGTCCACCGGCAGCGCCGCGTCCGTCCCGGCGTACCGCAGCAGGACGCGGGCCCGTGTGGTGATCGCGGAGTCCGGGGTTCCGTCGGCGCGCAGAGCTTCGCGGGTGGCCTCGGCCAGCTCCGCGCAGAGCCGCTCCAGGCGCTCCCGGGCGGCCTCGTCGAGCTCCTCCTCCACCGACTGCTCGCGCATCGCGGTGGCGTCGGCCAGTCCGATGCCGTAGGCGGAGAGCACCCCGGCGAGCGGGGGGACGAGGACCGTGTCGATGCCCAGGGCGTCGGCGACCGCGCAGACGTGCTGTCCGCCCGCGCCGCCGAAGCCGGTCAGGGCGTAGCGGGTGACGTCGTGGCCGCGCTGCACGGAGATCTTCTTGACGGCGTTGGCCATGTTGAGCACGGCGATCTCCAGGAAGCCCGCCGCCACTTCCGCCGCTGCCGGTCGGCGCCCGGTGGCACGCCCCACCTCGTCGGCGAGCGCCGCGAACCGTGTTCGCACCAGGTCCGCGTCGAGCGGGAGGTCGCCGTCCTCGCCGAAGACCGCCGGGAAGTGGCCGGGCTGGACGCGGCCGAGCATCACGTTGGCGTCGGTGACGGTCAGGGGGCCGCCCCGGCGGTAGCAGGCGGGGCCGGGGGCGGCGCCCGCCGAGTCGGGGCCGACGCGGTAGCGGCTGCCGTCGAAGTGGAGGACGGAACCGCCGCCGGCCGCGACGGTGTGGATGCTCATCATCGGGGCGCGCATCCGGACCCCGGCGACCTCGGTGCCCAGTTCCCGTTCGAACGCTCCGGCGTAGTGGGAGACGTCGGTGGAGGTGCCGCCCATGTCGAACCCGATGACGCGGTCGTGTCCGGCCTGCCGCGATGTGCGGACCATGCCGACGACGCCTCCGGCCGGGCCGGAGAGGACGGCGTCCTTGCCGCGGAACCGGGCGGCTTCGCGCAGGCCGCCGTTGGACTGGAGGAACATCAGCCGGATTCCGTCGAGGCGGGCGGCGACCTCGTCGACGTACCGGCCGAGGACGGGTGAGAGGTAGGCGTCGACGACGGTGGTGTCGCCGCGGGGGACGAGCCTGATCAGTGGGCTGACCTCGTGGGAGCTGCTGACCTGGGTGAAGCCCGCCTTCCGGGCCGCCTCGGCGACGGCCCGTTCGTGGGCGGGGTGGCGGTAGCCGTGCATCAGGACGACGGCGGCGCTGCGCAGTCCGTCGGCGTGGGCGGCGCGCAGTTGTTCGCGTACGGGGGCGATCTCCAGGGGGCGGACGGTGCGGCCGTGGGCGTCGAGGCGTTCGGGGACCTCGATCACGCGCTCGTGGACGGGCTCGGGCAGGACGATGTGCCGGTCGAAGAGGCGGGGCCGGTTCTGGTAGGCGATCCGCAGCGCGTCCCGGAAGCCCTCGGTGATCAGCAGCACCGTCGGCTCGCCCCGTCGCTCCAGCAGGGCGTTGGTGGCGACGGTGGTGCCCATCCGGACGGCGGCGACCCGGTCGGCGGGCACCGGTGCGCCGGGGTCCAGGCCGAGGAGCAGCCGGATTCCGGCGACGGCCGCGTCGTCGTAGCGGTCGGGGTCGTGGGAGAGGAGCTTGCGGGTGATCAGGCGGCCGTCGGGGCGGCGGCCGACCACATCGGTGAAGGTGCCGCCCCGGTCGATCCAGAACTCCCAGCGTCCGGTCATGGCGCCATTCTGTGCCCGTGCCCGCGGGCTCGCAGGGGCGGAGCGCCCGTACAGGCGGAGCACCCGCCGGGGTTCAGCCCTCGAAGACCGCCGCGAGCCGGGGCAGATGGAGGCGGTTCGCGGCGGTGTCCTCGGCGTCCCAGCTCTCGCCCGCCGGCTCCGCCGGGCGTATGCGGTCGCGCAGCGCCGCTTCCACGGCGGCGTCGAGGGAGGCGGTCTCGCCCCGGCGGCGGCGGTAGGCCTCGGCGATCGGGACGTTCAACGACTCGTATCCGATCCAGCCGCCCTCCCCCCGGCCCATCCGGGCCACCACCGGCAGCCCCGCCAGGGAGTCGGGGTCGGCCACCGCCCGGGTGAAGGTCTCCCGGCCGAGCAGGACGAGCCCGTCGCGGAAGTCCATGAAGCCGTCGTCGCCGCAGCCGCCCTCGATGAGGTAGGCCGCGTTCCACAGGGGGCGGCGGTAGGCGGACCGGGTCACGTCCGCCGCGGTGACGGCGAAGGCGGCGATCCGCTCCGGCTCCAGGGCCGCGAGCACGTCGGTCAGGGCTGCGGGCAGCGGGTCGTCGGGCGGGTCCCGGTCGTCCGCCCGGTCCCCGGCCGCTTCGCGGGCCCGTTCGACGAGCCCCCACCACTCGTTGATGTCCATGGGAGGAAGCCTAGGAGGGGGGTCTGACAACGCCCCTCCCGGGCTTCCGCGTCCGGCCCGGGCCGCCGGGTGGTCCCGGGCCCCGCGCTCAGAGGGAGGTCGCGTCCGGTCCGATCCGGCTCCGCACCGCCGTCTGCACCTCGGCCTCCTCGGCCGGGTCGGCGGCGAGGCGGCGCAGGCGTTCGGCCACGCGGATGTCACCGGTCTCGGCGTGCAGGGCGGCCACCTCCCGGGTGGTCTCCTCGCAGTCCCAGAGGCACTCCACCGCGAACCCGGTCGCGAAGGACGGGTCGGTGGCGGCCAGCGCGCGGGCGGCCCTGCCCCGCAGGTGCGAGGAGGACGTCTCGCGGTAGACGTGGCGCAGCACGGGGGCGGCGCAGGCGATGCCGAGGCGGCCCGTCCCGTCGACCAGGGTCCACAGCCGGGGGGCGTCGGGCCCGTCGCCGCGTACGGCCTCCCGCAGCGCGCCGAGGACTTGGGGAGCGTCCTGGGCGGTGCCTCGGCAGGCGAGCACTCCGGCGGCCGAGGCCCCGAGGGCGTCGGGGCGGTGGGCCCAGCGACGGGCCCGTTCCACGGCGGCGTCGCAGGTCATCCGCTCGAAGGCGGCGATGGCCGTGTCGGCGACGGTGCGGGCGGGGCTGACGGCGGCGGCCTCGATGAGGTCGAGGACGGCGGGGTCGCCCGCCTCCGCGAGGTAGTGCAGGGCGGCGCAGCGGGCGCCTTCGGGGCCGCTGCGGGCGGCCTCGACGATCAGGGGCAGGTCGTCGGGTCCGGCGACGGCGGAGAGGCAGCGGGCCGCGGGGACGTGCAGTTCGCTGCCGCGTTCCAGGGCCTGCTGGGCCCAGTCGAAGACCGCCTGGACGCTCCAGCCGGGGCGGGGACCCCCGGGGCGCATCTGGCGTTGCCATCGGTCGAACGAGCCCTGTTCGCCGGCGGCCCTGACCCGGGCGCCGACCGCCGCGCGCGGGTCGTCGGCCCACAGCCGCCAGGGGCGCGGCTCGAAGGCGTCCCGTACGGCGGTGGCGAGGTCGGCCGCGCCCTGGTCGGTGGCCGGGAAGCGGGCGAGGACGGGCAGCGCGAGGGAGCGCAGGCCGGCGTCGTCGTCGCGCAGGGCGAGTTCGTCCAGGGCCCAGGCCCAGTTGGCGCCGGTCGCCGCGTAACGGCGGAGCAGCGCCAGGGCGTCGTCGCGTCCGTAGGAGGCGAGGTGGCCGAGGACGGACAGCGCCAGACCGGTGCGGGAGTCGTCGGTGTCGAGGTGGTCGTCGGGATCGGCGAGGTGCCGCTCGATCTCCTCGATACCGCCGTCGAGGTCGAGGTAGAGGCGCGCGTAGTAGAGGGAGCGGTTCTCCACCTGCCAGTCGTGACGGGGGTCGCTCACGACGCAGTGGTTGAGAGCCGCGAGGGCCTCGGGGCGTGGTGCGGCGAGCGCGTGGAGCGTGCCGTCGCCGCGGCCCCTCTGCAACAGGCCGAGCAGGGTGCCGCTCGGCGCTATGAACGGATCGAACATGGGAGAAAGCCTCACATCAAGCTGTCGACGCAACCGGGACTGTGCAGTGCCCCGTGCCTCTCGGCACGTGGGAGTGTCCGGGGGACACCGTTACGCCGCGCAGTGACATGATCGGCCGACCGCCGTCTTCCGCCTGGTGTAGAGCATCTTCCTCTGCCTCTCGTCGGTGGCCCTGAGCGGGCCCGCGACGTCATGATGACCCAGCCATTTCGCCACCGCGACCACATTTACGACGGACCGGTCAGCGGAGCCCACGAC
>NZ_UAVD01000019.1 GCF_900460065.1 Streptomyces griseus
GCAGCGCATCCCCGAGGAGGAGCCATGGCTCTGTTCAACCGCAAGTCGACCGCCGCCCCCACCGTCACCGAGGCCCCCGCGGTGGACCCGGCGCTGGCCGCCCTGACCGGCACGTACACCCTGGACCCCGCGCACAGCAGCATCGGTTTCACCGTGCGCCACGCGATGGTCACGAACGTGCGCGGCTCCTTCGGTGAGCACGAGGGCACCCTGGTCGTCGACGGCACGGACCCGGCGAACTCCTCCGCCTCCATCGACGTGAGGATCGCCAGCGTGGACACCGGCATCGCCGACCGCGACGGCCACCTGGTCAGCGGCGACTTCTTCGACGCCGAGAAGTTCCCCCTCATGACGTTCCGCTCGACCAGGGCCGAGCAGCTGGGCGGCGAGGCGTACCGGATCACCGGCGACCTGACCATCAAGGACGTCACGCGCCCGCTCGCCATCGACCTGGAGTTCAACGGCTCCGCCACCGACGTCTACGGCAACGAGCGCGTCGGCTTCGAGGGCAGCGCGGACATCCTGCGCTCCGACTGGGGCCTGACCTGGAACGCGGCGCTGGAGACCGGCGGCGTCATGGTCAGCGACAAGGTGAAGCTGACCTTCGACATCTCCGCGATCAAGGCGGCCCCGGCGGCCTGACGCCCTCGGCGCCCCGACACGACGGGCCGCGCCGCCCGTACACAGCAGCGCCCCGCACCCGGTTCTCCCGGGGACGGGGCGCGCGGTGCGTCCGGGACTACTTCGCGACCTTCTCCGCGAAGATCGGGACGACCTTCTCCAGCGCGTACGAGACGGACAGGATGGAGTCCGTGGCGAACGCCTGGGAGATGTCCTTGTCGTCGAAGACGAGGGCGTTGCCCGCCTTCACCGACGGCACCGCCTTGTACAGCGGGTCGCCGCTGATGTCGGTGGCCGGGATGCCGATCGGGGTCATGACCGTCAGGTCGGCGTCGAGCAGGTCCAGGTTCTCCTTGGAGACGGACACCGAGAAGCCCTCGCCGGCCTGGGCCTCGGCCTTCGGGTTGTTCTCGAAGCCGAGCCGCTCGACGAAGTCGATGCGCCCGGTGCCGCCGACGTAGACGCCGAAGCCCTCGGAGGTGCGCGAGCCGATCGTGATGGTCTTGTCCTGGAACTCGGGGTGGGCCTTCGCGGCGGCCTCGAACTTCTTCTCCGTCTCCGCGATCAGCTTCTCGCCCTTCTCCGGCACCCCCATGGCGGCGGCGATCATCGTGGCCTGCTGCTCCCACGAGAGCTTGTACTGGTCGCCGCCCTTCGGCACGCCCACGGTCGGGGCGATCTTCTTCAGGGTGTCGTAACGGGTCTGGTCGCCGCTGGACTTGGTGTCCAGGATCAGGTCGGGCTGGAGGGAGGCGATCTTCTCGAACTCCGGCTCCATCGTGCCGATGAGCTCGGGCTTCTTGTCGTACATGCCCTTGGCCCACGGGCCGACGCCCTCGCCGCCGAACGGCAGCCAGTCGCTGGCCCCGACCGGCTGGCCGCCGAGCGCGAGCACGGTCTCGGCGTCGCCCCAGCCGAGCGCGACGATGCGCTTGGGCTGCTTGTCGACGGTGACCTCACCGAACTTCGTCGCCACCTTGGCGGGGAAGGCGCCCGAGGAGGCCCCTTCGGAGGCGGAGGCGGCGGAGCCGTCGGAACCACCGTCCGACGAACCGCAGGCCGAGAGGCCGACGAGCAGGGCGGCGACAGCGCCGGCCGCGAGGACGGGGGTGCGGCGGGGGCGCCGGGCACGGGAAGCGGAAGCGTTCATACCCTTTAGGTTAGCCTCACCTAATGACAACGGTGCCATCGGGCTGCCCCCGGGCACGACCGCCCGGGGTACCCCACCTCAGGCGGCCGGGTCCCTCACATGGTGGCGGCCCAGCGGCACGACCATCGGGGTGGCCGACGCCGGGTCCTCGATCACCGAGCAGCGCATCCCGAAGACCTCGCCGACCAGCTCCTCCGTCACGATGTCGACCGGCCGGCCCTCCGCGACGATCCGCCCCGCCTTCATGGCGATCATGTGGTCCGCGTACCGGCAGGCCAGGTTCAGGTCGTGCAGCACGGCCACCATGGTGACGCCCCGCTCCCGGTTGAGGTCGGTGAGCAGGTCCAGGACGTCCAGCTGGTGGCTGGCGTCCAGGAAGGTCGTCGGCTCGTCGAGCAGCAGGATGTCCGTGCGCTGGGCGAGGGCCATCGCGATCCACACCCGCTGCCGCTGGCCGCCGGACAGCTCGTCCACCGAACGGTCGGCGAGTTCGAGGACGTCGGTCGACAGCAGGGCCCGTGCGACGGCCTCGTCGTCCTCCGCGCTCCAGCGCCGGAACCAGCCCTGGTGCGGGTAGCGGCCACGTCCCACCAGGTCGGAGACGGTGATGCCCTCGGGGGCCGTCGGGCTCTGCGGCAGGATGCCGAGCACGGCGGCGACCTCCTTCGTCGGCATCTCCTGGATGGACCGGCCGTCCAGGAGCACCGCCCCGGCGGAGGGCGCCAGCAGCCGGGCCATCGCCCGGAGCAGCGTCGACTTCCCGCAGGCGTTGGGGCCCACGATGACGGTGATCCTCCCGGGCGGCACGGCCACGCTCAGTCCGGGGACGATCTCGCGTTCGCCGTAGCCGAGCCGGACGTCCCGGGCTTCCAGGGTGTGATCGGCCACGAGGGGGCCATGCCTTTCGTCGTCCTGTCGATACGTCGCCATGTCCTGGGACCTCTTCATCTCAGCCCCCGCTGCCGACGCGGTTGGCGCGGGCCAGGAGCAGGAGCAGATACGGGGCTCCGATGATGCTGGTGACCACGCCCACCGGCAGCTGCACGGAGGGCAGCGCGTGCTGCGCCGCGAAGTCGGCGACCAGGACCAGCAGGGCCCCGGTCAGGGCCGCCTGCGGCAGGGCCGCGCCCCGGCCCGGGACCAGGCGGCGGGCGATCGGGGCGGCGACGAACGCCACGAACCCGACGGGTCCGGCGGCGGCGGTCGCGACCCCGGCGAGCGCGGTGGCGCAGCCCAGCAGGGCGAGCCGCCCGCCCTCGACCTTCGCGCCGAGCCCGGCGGCGGCGTCGTCCCCGAGCTGGAGGGGGCGCAGCGCGTGGGCGGCGAGGACAGTGAGCGGGACGAGGACGCCGAGGGCGGTGAGCAGCGGCCACACCTGGCTCCAGGAACGGCCGTTGAGGCTGCCCGCGAGCCAGCGGAACGCCTCCTGCGCGTCGGTGGCCTCGGAGCGGGCCATCACGTACCAGACGATGCTGGACAGCCCCATGCCGACGCCGATGCCGACGAGGACCAGGCGCTGGCCGGCGATGCCCTGCCGCCAGGCGAGCAGATAGATGGCGGCTCCGGCGCCCAGGGAGCCGGTGAGGGCGCTCGCGGACAGGGCGAGTCCGCTGACCTGGAAGACCAGGGCTGCGGTGACGGCGACCGCGCTGGCCCCGGCGCTGATGCCGATGAGGTCGGGGCTGGCGAGGGGGTTGCGCAGCACGGTCTGGAAGACGGCTCCGGAGAGTCCGAACGCGACGCCGACGAGGATCGCCAGGAGGGCGCGGGGCAGCCGCAGTTCCAGCACGACGAACCGCGATCCGCCGTCGCCGCCGCCGAACAGGGTGGCGACGACCTTCCCGATCGGCATCACCATGTCGCCGACGGCGAGCGAGACGCCGAACACGACGGCCACGGCGGCCAGCAGGGCCGTGCCGACGGCCACGGAGCGCCGCAGGCTCCGGCCGCGTACGGCGGACACCTGGCGTACGGCGTCGGCGAGCCGCTCCCCGTCCGCGCGGGCGACGTCCCCGGCGACGGCGGTCTCCCGGCTCACAGTTCCACCAGCTTCCTGCGCCGGACCAGCCAGATGAACGGGATGCAGCCGATGGCGGCCGTGATCACACCGACCTGGACCTCTCCGGGGCGGGCGACGACGCGGCCGACGATGTCGGCGACGAGGAGCATGACGGGGGCCAGAACCATGCTGTACGGGAGCACCCAGCGGTAGTCGGGTCCGGTGATGAGGCGGGCGGCGTGCGGTACGGCGAGGCCGACGAAGCCGATGGGCCCGGCGACGACGGTGGCCGCGCCGCAGAGGATCACCACGGCGAGGGCGGACACCATCCGGATGGCCCCGACCCGCTGGCCGAGGCCGCGGGCCAGGTCGTCGCCGAGGGAGAGGGCGTTGAGCTGCGGCCCGAGGGCCAGGGCGAGGACGGTGCCGACGAGGATGAACGGCGAGACCTGCCACAGCACCTCGGCGGGCCGGGCGTTCAGCGCCCCGAGCTGCCAGAACCGGAACTGGTCGTAGCTCCCCCGGTCCTGGAGCAGGATCGCGCTGGTGACCGAGGTGAGGACGGCGGCGGTCGCGGCCCCCGCCAGGGCCAGCTTCACCGGGGTGGCGCCCTCCCGCCCGAGCGAGCCGACCCCGTAGACGAGGAGGGCGGCGAGCAGCGCGCCGAGGAAGCCGAACCAGATGAACTGGGTGGCGACCGTGAACCCGAGCAGGGTGATCGAGCACACCACGGCCACGGACGCGCCCGCGTTGATGCCGAGGAGCTGGGGGTCGGCGAGGGGGTTGCGGGCGACGCCCTGCATCACCGTGCCCGCGAGGCCGAGGGCGGCGCCTGCCAGCAGCCCGGCGACGGTGCGCGGGATGCGGACCTCCTGGACGATGAGCTGGCCCTTGACCGAGGTGTCCGGGTCGAGGACCCCGTCGACGACGTCCCGGAAGGGCACGTCGCCGGAGCCGACGGCGAGACTGGCGACCACGGTGAGGAAGAGTACGGCGAGGGCCCCGAGCAGGCCGAGGGCGAGGACGGGCCGGCTGCGCTTGCGCCGCGTCTCCTTGCCGCCGCCCGACGCCTTCTCCTTCGCCAGGAGGGCGGGGCCGCTCACGCCCGTGCCACCGGGGCGGCCGGAATGCGGTGGTGCACTGTTCGTTCCTCACGCTTGTTCGTCGGGCGCCGGGGGCTCCCCGGGCACGGGTGAGCCCCGGGCACGGGTCAGCGCCGGGGATTCCCCGGGCACGGGGGCGCCCTCGCCGGCCGGTCCACCCCGGACGGGGAACACAGGGGGGCCCAAAGTAAGGTCACCCTAACAGCGCCTGTTCGACCGCGCGCTGCCGCACCCCACGAGCTCCGGAGCACTTCCTTGTCGTACGCCGCCGACCCCGCCGCCCCCGTCATCGGCCCTCTGGCCGGGGCCGTGCCCCTGGGCTCGGCGGAAGAACTGCGTGAACTCCTGGGGACCCCGCATCCGATCGTCATCGACAAGGTCCACGACCGGCTCACCGACGACGACCTGGACCTGCTGGCCCGCTCGCCGCTCTGCACCATGGCGACGTCGGACGCGGCCGGCAACTGCGACGCCACCCCGCGCGGCGACGCCCCCGGCTTCACCCACGTCCTGGACCCGGGCACCATCGCCCTGCCCGACCGCCCGGGCAACCGCCGCGCGGACAGCTTCCACAACATCCTGGCGAACCCGCGCGTGGGCCTGCTCTACCTGATACCGGGCGCGATGGACGTCCTGCGCATCAACGGCCGGGCCCACATCGTCACGGACGCCCCGTTCTTCGACGCGATGACGCTGAAGGGCCAGCGCCCGAAACTGGCCCTGGTGGTCGAGATCGACGAGATCTTCCGCCACTGCCCGGCGTCGCTGAAGCGGTCGGGGGTGTGGGCGCCGGAGACGTGGGCGGGGGCGGCAGGCTGACGACAGGGCCTGAGGGCTGTCCCGCAATTCCCGGTGGATCAGCGCACGGCGTCAGACGCGGTGCGTCGCAAGGCCAAGACGCACCCGCGTACGGGAGGTATTCGGGTGCTTCGACAACGCGGCGAGGCGCCGTAGCTGTCGCCGTGCGCCCGCCGGGAATTGCGGGACAGCGCTTAAGATCCACGACATGATCAGCGATCCCGTGACCGAGCTGCGTCTTGCGGGCGCACCGACGGTGGAGCACATCGACTTCGAGGTCCTCGACGGATTCCGCTTCCCCGACGGCGGGGGGCTCCCGGATTCCTATCGGGCGTTCGTCCGCCACGCGGGATGGGGGCGCGCCTTCGGGCTGTGGCTGGTCTACCCACCGGTTCTGCCGGGGTACGCCGACGGACTGCACGGTCGGGGTGAGCGGCTCACGGAGCGTTTTCGCGCGAGCTACCGAGAGGGCGAGGCCGAGGGGTTCGACTGGATGACCGAGCCGGACGGCCACTGGTCCCTGGCGGCCACCCTGGAGGTCTTCGCGTGGAGCGAGAACGGCGACGCCCTGTTGTGGAACACCGCGTCACGCGACGCGAACGGGGAGTTGGCCGTCTGGGAGTCGCGCGGCGGCGGCTCGCTGCATCACCTCGGCGCGGGCCTCCGTCAGGCGCTGCCGCTGGTGCGCGCCCGCTCCGAGCACTCCTCCGGGCCCCGCCCGTTCGCCGTGGAACCCCTCCCCGCCGTCCGTCTCTGAACAGGCCGAAGCGCCGATCGTGGTCGATGCGGGCCCGACGCGGCGGGCGGGACTCTCGGATCCCGCCCGCCGCGTCGGCTAGCGCGCGGCCGGGGCGGGCTCGCGCCGCATCACCCACAGCGCCGGACCGCCGCCCGGCAGTGCCGCCTCGCCCAGCACCGTGAAGCCGAAGTGCTCGTAGAAGGGCAGGTTGTCCGGCTTGGAGGACTCCAGGTAGACCGGCAGGCCCGCCGCGTCGGCCTTGGCCAGCCCGGAGCGCAGCAGGGCCGACCCGTGCCCCTGGCCCCGGGCGGCCGGGTCCGCGCCGACGACCGCGAGGTACCAGTGCGGCTCCTTGGGGCCCTGCTCGGCGGCGGCCCCGACTGCCTCCCGGAACAGGGGCGCCCGGTCGCCCAGGATCTCCTCCAGCTCCGCGACGGTCTCCGCGTCGGGAACGGCCTTGTCCTGCCCCTCGGGCGCCACCCAGAACGCGGCCGCCGACCCGGTGCGCTCGCACACCCCGTGAAGGCCGTACTGCCGGGTGAAGATCGTGGTGAAGTAGCGGACCAGATCGGGCTCGCGTGAGGCGCCTCCGGGGAAGAACCACCCCATCATCGGGTCGTCGGCGAAGGCGCGGGCCAGGGTGCGGCTGATCGACGGAGCGTCGTCGAGCGTGGCCGTCCGGGGCGTGTTCGTTGTCGACATACGGGTCATTCTGCACCCCGATGATCTTGAGCGGGGAGGGGGGTGCCGAGAGCGACGGGCCCGTCGCATGCCGGTGAGCGCGCCGGGGATAGCCTCCCCGGATGGATCGGCGACTGGCCGCGTACGCGGTGTGCATCGAGGACGGGCGGGTGCTGCTCGCGCTCGCCGTGGGCCCGGGCGGCGAGCGGACGTGGACCCTGCCGGGCGGCGGGGTCGAACACGCGGAGGATCCGTACGACGCGGTGATCCGGGAAGTAGCCGAGGAGACCGGCCTGGAGGCCGTGGTCGAGCGTCTGCTCGGCGTGGACTCGCGGGTGGTTCCGGCGGGTGAGCGCCGCCGGCCCGGAGCCCCCGAGCTCCAGAACATCGGCGTGTTCTACCGCGTCCGCGTCACCGGTGGCCGGCTGTGGCCCGAGCCGAACGGCGACACCGCCGCGTCGGTGTGGACCCCGCCGGCCGAGGTGGCCGGTCTGCGCCGGTCGTCGCTGGTGGACGTCGGGCTCGCCCTGGCCCGGACCCTTCCGCCCTCCGGGCACGTCGCCCCGGTCCCGGTCGGCGGCCTGATCGAGCACTGAGCGGACCCGCGCGACGGGCCGGGGCCGGCGGTGGCAGCCGTCGTGGTCTCCCGCCCGACCGGGACCGGGGCGACGGGCGCGCGCCCGAGCAGGAACAGCGGAACGGGCGAGCCGGGCGCGGCGCCCTCCCGCCCGGTCCACGGGCAGGGACGGAAACGGCAGGGCCCCCGCCCGTCGGGGCGGGGGCCCTGCCGTTCGGCGCCGGATCCGTCTCAGGCCTTGTGCTGCATCGACGACCGCGCCGGGTTGCCCTGCTCCGCCGCCTTCGGGTCCTTCTCGCCCGCCTTCGCGCGGACGCCCTGCTCGACGCGCTTGCCGAGGGTGGCGTCCACGTTCGTCCAGTACTGGAACGCCCGCTTCAGCACCGGCTCGGTCACCCCGTTCAGCAGGTGGCCGACGATGTTGTCCACCAGCCGGTCCCGCGCCGCGTCGTCCAGGACGTCGCGGACCATCGTGCCCGCCTGGCCCCAGTCGTCGTCCTCGGCGTGGTCCACGTAGGCGGCCCGGGTGATGTCGCCGTCGGCGTACCAGCTCGGCGGGGTGCCGTAGCGCTCGGTGTCGGCCGCCGGGCCGCCCTTGGAGTTCGGGGCGTAGACGGGGTCGCTGGTCTTCCGGTACGCCATCGCCCCGTCCTTGGAGTACGTGTGCACCGGGACGACGGGGGCGTTGACGGGAAGCTGCTGGTAGTTGCCGCCGATGCGGTAGCGGTGCGAGTCCGCGTAGCTGAACAGCCGGGCCAGCAGCATGCGGTCCGGGCTCGGGCCGATGCCCGGGACCAGGTTGTTCGGCTGGAAGGCCGCCTGCTCGATCTCGGCGTGGTTGTCCGTGGGGTTGCGGTCCAGCGTCATCCTGCCGACCTCGATCAGCGGGTAGTCGCCGTGCGGCCACACCTTGGTGAGGTCGAACGGGTTGAACCGGTAGTCCTTCGCGTCCTCGTACGGCATGACCTGGACCTTCAGCGTCCAGCTGGGGAAATCGCCGTCGCGGATGTGCTCGAAGAGGTCACGCGTGTGGTAGTCGGTGTCCGCGGCGGCCATCTGGTCGGCCTCGTGCTGCGTGAACGTCTCGACGCCCTGGTCGGTCTTGAAGTGGTACTTCACCCAGAACCGCTTGCCCTCGGCGTTGATCCACATGTAGGTGTGCGAGGTGTAGCCGTTCATGTGGCGCCAGGTCCGCGGGATGCCCCGGTCGCCCATCAGCCAGGTGACCTGGTGGGCCGACTCGGGCGAGAGGGTCCAGAAGTCCCACTGCATGTCGTGGTCGCGGAGGTTGTTGTCCGCGCGGCGCTTCTGCGACCGGATGAAGTGCTGGAACTTCATCGGGTCCTTCACGAAGAACACGGGGGTGTTGTTGCCCACCATGTCGTAGTTGCCTTCGCTGGTGTAGAACTTCACCGCGAAGCCGCGGGGGTCACGCCAGGTGTCCGGGCTGCCCCGCTCCCCGGCCACGGTGGAGAACCTGATGACCAGGTCGGTCGTCGTGCCGGGCTGGAAGAGAGCCGCCTTCGTGTACGCGGAGACGTCCGCGGTCACCTCGAACTTCCCGAAGGCGCCGCTCCCCTTGGCGTGCGGCTGCCGTTCGGGGATGCGTTCGCGGTTGAACTGGGCCATCTGCTCGATCAGGTACGAGTCCTGGAGCAGGATCGGCCCGCCCGCGCCAACGGTGAGCGAATGCTCGTCGCTCTCCACCGGGGCGCCGGAGTCGGAGGTGGTCGGCTTGCGAGAGGTGTCGGTCATGTCGTCGTTCCCTCTTGTCCTCTTGTTTGTCTTCCGCGGACGTGTCGGCGATGGTTCCCCGTACGGCTGCCCTACTGACCCTCTGCCAATGTAGGCAGACACGGACGAATCGACTCGTCGAGGAATCGCTCCCGCCGGCACTCGGCGCAGCGTCAGCGCGACCGCTGTCCGGTGACCAGCCGGTAGACGAGCAGGACGATCACCGAACCGACCACGGCGGCGACCCACGTCGAGAGGCTGAAGAATCCGTCGATCGAGTCGACGCCGAAGATCACCTTGCCGAGCCAGCCGCCGAGCAGCCCGCCCACGATGCCGATGACGATCGTGACGAGGCAGCCCCCGGGGTCCTTGCCCGGCGTCAGCGCCTTGGCGATGAGCCCCGCGAACAGGCCGATGAGGATCCAGGCGATGATGCCCACGGAAAACTCCCTTGATGGTGCCGAGGCCCGGCCACCCTCGTGGTGCCGGGACCCTCCGCGTATCCCCTCAAACGGAACTCACACATCCCTCCGGCCTCGCCCCTCACCCGGGAGCTCCGTCATTGACCTGCCTGCGTTACGCCGGACGGGCGGGGGCGTGGACCGGCACGGGCAGCCGCCCGCATCCGGGGCGGGCCGAGCCGGCTGAGTACGTTCGCCCCCCGGCCTGAGTACGGCGCCGCGCCCCGCGGGCCGTCCGACCGTGCGAGGCTGCACCCCACGGAGCCGGGGGGCTCCGATCACCCGGTCTCGGGTGACGCCGACGGGGTGGGACGGGGACGGGCCATGGATCTGTTCGATGGGGAGCTGGGCGGGCGTGACGAGCCCGCGGCGGGACCCGGGGGCAGCTGCTCCTGGGTCACCGCCGTGATCCTCGGCATCCTGGTGGTGCTGGCGGTGCTGGTGCATACGTTCTTCGGATGGGCCCGCGACCTCCTCGGGGCCCTGATCTCGTGACGTCTCGTGGCGGCGCCCCGCTCAGCCGCGCCGCCGCGCCTCCACCGCGTTCCGGGTGTCCTCGGCGATCAGGTCGCCGTTGACCGCGCCCGCCGCCATGAGGCCCGCCGCGGCGGCACCGATGACCTGCTCGGTGAGGCGGGTGACGTTGCCCGCCGCCCAGACTCCGGGGACCTCGGTCGCGCCGGTCGGGTCGGTCGGGACGTAGGTGCCGATCACCTCGCCGCCCATCTCCTGCGCGACCGGGACCAGGCCCAGCGACTCCAGCACGGCCGAACGCGCGACGAAGCGCGCCTGGACCACCAGCGCCTCGCGGGGGATCACCCGGCCACCGGCCAGCCGTACGCCGGTGAACCGGTCGTCCGCGACCTCCAGGCCCGTCACCTCGCCGTCCACCACGGCCACGCCCCGGGCGGCGAGCTGCTCGTACTCCTCGTCCGAGGGCTCCGGGCCCGTGTGGCGGAAGAGGGTGACGTCCTCGCTCCACTGCCGCCACATCAGCGCCTGGTGCACGGCGAGGGGGCCGGTGGCGAGTACGCCGATCGGGCGGTCCGCCACCTCGCGGCCGTGGCAGTACGGGCAGTGCAGCACCTCGCGCCCCCAGCGCTCCGCCAGACCCGGCACGGGCGGCAGCTCGTCGACGAGCCCCGTCGTCACCAGCAGCCTGCGCGCCTCGACGCTCCGGCCGTCCTCCGTCTCCACCCGGAAGCCCTGCTCCCCCGGCAGCCGCTCGGCCGAGGCCACCCGGCCCGCGACGATCTCCGCCCCGTACCCGGCGGCCTCGCCCCGGCCGATCGCCAGCAGCTCGCCGGGCGGGGTCGACTCGCGCCCCAGGTAGTTGTGGATGTGGGACGCGGGCGCGTTGCGGGGCTCGCCCGCGTCGATCACCAGGACCGAGCGCCGGGCCCGCGCCAGGGTCAGCGCCCCGCTCAGACCGGCGGCCCCGCCGCCCACGATGACCACGTCGTACCGCCGCTGCTTCATCTCGTCACTCCTGCTCTCCATACGGACCACCTCCGGTTGTGGAGATGGTGCGCGCGGCAGGGCCGAAACGACAAACATCCTTGCCGGAACAGCAAGTCAGGAGAGAGCGGACTCGCACCACACGATCTTGCCGGGGTTCCGCTCCTCCCTGCGCTCACGGCAGCAGAGGGCGGCGCGGCCGTCCGAGCCGCACCCGCACCCGTCCACGACGGGAACCGCCCCGCCCCCGACCGCGGATGCGGCCGGAAGCGGGGCGGTTCCCGTCCGTGCGCGGCGGGATCAGTAGCGCACCCACAGCTCGTACACGCCCGGCTTGCCCGCGAACGGGTTACAGATGAAGACGCGGCTCCAGAGAGCGTTGTCGGCGCCGGCGTTCCCGACCGCCTGGCACTCCGCCAGGCTGGCGTGATGGCTGCGGAGGTAGAAGCCGGGGCCCGTCGCGGAAGCGGTCGAGGCGGTGCCGAGCAGCATCGCGCCGGCGGTCGCCACGGTCACCGCGAGAGCGGCAATACGTCTGTGCATGTCGGTAACTCCTATTTCAGTCAACGCACATGACTGTGCATCAGTGAATGGACAGAGCCGAACCGATCAGCGCGCGCCGCCAGGAGAAAGCTAGCGAGCGGAGCACGCCCGCACAATAGGTCTGGACCATTAAGGCATCGCATATGCCCCATGGCCGTAAACCTCTGTCGTGCCGCATATTTCGTTCCGGCGGCTCACGTGCCGGGCGAGCGCTCCACGGGGATCCACAGCTCGGCCTCCGCCCGCTTCCCCTCCTCCGTCAGCCGCACCCGCAGGATCTCCGGGCCGGGCCGCGAGACGTACGGGTTCGACGGGAACCACTGGGTGAAGACGTCCCGCCAGAGGTACTGGAGGGCCCCCGGGAACTCGCCCTCGTTCTCGAAGACCGCCCAGCTCCCCGCCGGTACGGAGAGGGAGTCCAGGTCCTCCGGGGGCTCCGCGCCGCTGACGACCCCGTGGTAGTAGTCGAGTTCGGTGCCCTCCGCGCGGCTCGGGTCGAGCTGGTCGCTCACCCCGACGAGGCCCGCGGGATCCTGGTCGGAGAGGGCCGCGATACGGTCCAGCTCCTCCCGGCCGATCCCTCGGATGAACTCCGCGATGGCCGGATTCGGCCCCTCGTGCACGAGCGGGACGCGGGCCCTCCTGCCCACCACCCGGAACGCGTCCTTCTCCACAAGCCGGTACTGCATGGCCGTACTCCCTTCGACGACGAGTCGGAAGGTCAGCCGTTGCTGGGACCGCAGAACCGCACCGCTCCGCCGGGCCTCGCCGGGGCCGATGCCGTGCACGGCCCGGAAGGCGCGGGCGAAGCCCTCCCCCGTGTCGTACCCGTACCGCACCGCCACGTCCAGCAGCGTCCGGTCGGGGGCGCCGAGCACCTCGGCCCCCGCGACCGTCATGCGGCGGCGGCGGACGTAGTCCGACAGCGGGAGTCCCGCGAGCGCGGAGAACATCCGGCGGAAGTGGTACTCCGACGTCATCGCGATCCGGGCGAGCTCCGCCGCCTCGACGCGCTCACCGAGGTGTGCCTCGATGTGCTCCATCGCCTCGTTCAGCCGTTCCAGCAACTCCTGACTCCTTCCCTTGCCCGTTCACCGTAGGAAGCGGCCATCCTGCCGGACCCGACCGGCCGTGCCCGGATCGGTCGGTGCGGCGAAGCGCTACGCCCCGGGCTTCGCCATCAGCTCCACCAGGGCCGAGAAGCTGTCCGCGCCGCGCCCCGCCTCCACTCCCCGGCGGAACAGGTCGACGACGGCGGCCGGGAGGGCGGTGTCGACGCCCGAGTCGGCGTTGGTCCGCAGGACGTGCTCGACGCTCGCCATCCCCATGGCCAGGCGGTCCACGTCGCCGGTGTGCACCCCGGAGTCGATGCGGTCGGCGTAGAAGGCGAAGAACCGCGTGAGGGAGTTCGCCGTGTCGTCGGCCTGCGCCAGGAAGTCGGCCGCCGTCAGGCCGTTCGCGCGGGCCAGCGCGACGGCCTGCCAGTAGCCCAGCATGGCGGTCCAGAACATGCCCACGCCGAGCTGGTAGAGCAGCGCGGCATGTCCCGGGTCCTCGCCCTGGTGCTCGGCCCGGCCGGTCAGCACGTCGAGCACCGCCCGGTGCCGGTCGAACACCTCGCGCGGCCCGCTGTAGAAGGTCAACGACTCGGGCTGCCCGATGCCGGACGGAGGCACGTTGACGCCACCGGTGAGCTGTACGGCCCCGTGGTCGGCCGCCCAGCGCGCTCCGGCGCGGGCCTCCTCGGGCGTGGCGGAGGTGAGGTTGAGCAGGACCCGGCCGTCCAGGGCGTGCGTGGCGGGCTCCAGCACGGCGTCGACCGCCGCGTAATCCGTGAGGCTGATGATGACCACCTCGTTCGCCACGACGGCCTCGGCCGGGCTCTGCGCGAGCGTCGCCCCCCGCGCCACCAGGCCGTCGGCACGGGAGGCGGTGCGGTTCCAGACGGTGACCGCGTATCCGCGATCGAGCAGGACCTCGGCCATCGCGTGGCCCATGGGGCCCAGCCCGATGACGGTGACGGCGTTCCGCGCGCTGTTCATTGCCTGCCTCCAACAGGTCGGCCGGGCGGGAGGTCAGCACCGCCGCCCGACTAAAACGATCGCTCTATTCAGAGCACGACCAGAACGTAGCACAGCTCTAGAACGAACGCTCTACCCAATGCCCGCTACAGTGACGGCATGGAGACCAGCACCCGGGACCGGATCGTCGTGGCGACCGCGCGCCTCATCCAGCGGCAGGGCTACGTCGGCACCGGCATCAAGCAGATCGCGGCGGAGTCGCAGGCCACACTGGGATCGATCTACCACTTCTTCCCGGGCGGCAAGGAGGCCGTGGCGGTCGCCGCGATCCGGTACAGCGCGCGGGAGTTCACAGCGCTGCTGGAGGACGCCCTCGACGGCGAGGCCGACCCGGCGGAGGCGGTGCTCGCCTGCACCCGCCGGTTGGCCGCCGAACTCAGGGAGTCGGGCTGGGTCGACGGCTGCCCGGTGACGGCGGCGGCCCTGGAGACGCTCGGGACCGCCTCGGAGCTCCAGCAGGTCTGCGCCGACGCGCTGAACGGCTGGGAGCGGCTCGTCCGCGACAAGTTGCTCGGCTGCGGATTCCCGGCGGAGGCCGCCCACGAGCTGGCGACCACCGTCATCAGCGCCTTGGAGGGCGCCGAGGTCACCGCCCAGGTCAACCGGAGCGAGGAGCCCCTCCTCGCGGCGGGCCGGCAGCTGGCCCGCCTCGTGCGGTCGTACGGGGTCGGTACGCCGGGGCGCTGAGGCCCGACCAGGAGGCCGGGGTGCGACCGGGAGACTCCGGGCACGGAGAAGGGTGGGGCGGCGGCCCTTCGGCCGCCGCCCCACCCTTCCGTTCCCAGCCGGTTCAGCTGAGCTTGGCGCCTTCCACGGTGCTCGTGACCGTGCCGGCGGTGGAGGTGGTGGCCCCCGCCGCACCGTCGACCAGCGTGCCGAGCTCGCCGACGTTGTCCAGCGCGCCCAGGCTGACGGGCGGCTCGGCGGCGTGCGCGGTGTCCCCGCCTCCCGGGGGCGGGGAGATGGCGGCGATGACCGCTCCGGTGGCGAGGGTGAGGGCGGCGAGTACGCTTCGCTTCTTCATGACGGGTTCAACGGCCCGGACCCCGCAAAGGGCACGCCCCGATCGGGGATCACCGTCCCGGGCGGGGTCCGCCGCCGCCTCCGTCACCGGACGGCGGAGGCGTCGTCCGCGCGGCGCAACTCCCCGGCCGCCAGCACGAGGGCGGCGGCGGTGGCGGACAGGAGCCCCGGGATCACGAACATCATCCGGCGGCTGCTCGGCAGCAGGGCGAGGTACTCCTCGCGCGTCAGCTCGACCGCCCGGTCCGTGGGCACCGATGTGTCGTGGGCGACGTAGCGGCCCTCGCGCGCCTCCGCGTCCTGGAGCCGCTGGTCCCCCGCCGCCACGAACCCCAGCACGATGATGACCGCGCTGGAGGCCAGCAGGAATCCGAGCCCCGCCCGCACCCTGCCGGGCAGGCAGCGGAACGCCTGCCACTGCGCACTGCGATCCGCACCGGTCGCGAACTGACGTGCCAGGGCGGCCAGGAACAGCAGCAGGGCCAGGCAGAAGACCGCCACCATCGGCCACGCCGGCTCGAACAACGGCAGCGCGCCGGGGAGCCAGGTGAGCGCGGCCAGTACCAGGGCGGCGGCACTCAGCGCGGCCGCCGCGCCGCCGTGCAGTGTGAAGCTCCGTCTCATGGGGCGGAGCCTCGCACAGGGGCCGGCCACCGGCCGCCCCGCCCCCCGCCGGGGCCCGGTTCCGCACACCCTCGCCGTCAACGGCTCCCGGAGTGCTGCCTAGTCTGTGCTCATGCTCGTCTACGCCCCGGCGGCGCTCCTCTTCCTCGTCTTCTGCGTGAGCGTGCTGCGCGAGCGCCGCAAGTTCAGCAACGCCGTCGTCCTCGGACTCGCCGTGCTCTGCGCGCTGGCCGGTCTGCTGTACCGGCTGGTCGACTCCGGCTCCGTCTCCGCGCCCGTCGTGGTGTGGTCGCTGCTGGGCCTGGGGGCGGTGGCGGTGCTCGTGCTGACGTGCTTCCTCTTCCTCAACGGCGTACGCATGCTGCGCAAGGAGGGGAGAAGTCCGTCGAACCTGCTCTCCCTGCTGGCCGCACTGGCCATCCTCGCGGTGGTCGCCCTGCTCGCCATCGCCGCCGCCCTGCGGACACCGGTGCTGATCGGCGTGGCGACGGCGGCCGGCGGGCTGGCGGTCTACTTCTCGTTCCTGTTCCTCTGCTTCGTCTGCTACGCGTTCCTGTACGGGCGGCTGCGGGTGCGCCGCAAGGCCGACTTCGTCGTCGTCCTGGGCTCGGGGCTCGTCGGCGGGTCCACCGTGCCGCCGCTGCTGGCGAGCCGGCTGAAGCGGGGTCAGGCGGTCCACGCGCGGCTCTCCCGGCGCGGCGGGTCCCCCGTGCTCATCACCTCGGGCGGGCAGGGGCCCGACGAGGACCTGCCGGAGTCGCACGCCATGGCCGACCACCTGGTGGCCGAGGGGTTCCCCGAGCACCTCATCGAGCGGGAGGACCGGTCGACGAACACCGAGGAGAACCTGCGGTTCAGCAAGGCGATCATGGAGAAGGCGAAGCCCGACTACCGGTGCGTCGTCGTCACGAACAACTACCACGCCTTCCGCGCCGCCCTCACCGCCCGCCGGGTCCGCATCCGGGGGCAGGTGGTGGGCTCTCCCACGGCCGCCTACTTCTGGCCCAACGCGACGCTCCGTGAGTTCACCGCGATCCTCGTGGACTACCGGCGGAGCAACGCGGTGATGTGCGGGCTGATCGTCCTCGGCGGCGTGGCCGCGTGGTGGGTGAGCCTGCGGTAGCGAGCGCTCCGTATCACTACTTCCGCATGTTTCGGTCACAACTCCCCCACAGGTGAATAAGCTTGATCGCGTTCGCATCGCGGATGCGCACCATCGGTCAACTGACAAGGGGGGTCAGGTGTCCCGACACCTGTACACGAACAGCCGCGCAGGCAACCGCCGTACCGGACGGGCCGCGGGAGCGGCGGCCGTCGCGGTGGTGCTGGCCGCGGGGCTCGCCACCGCGCTGCCGGCCACGGCACACGCCGCCGGGGCGGAGGCGGCCGAGATCCTGATACCCGCGCCCGACGCGTTCGGCGAGGGGCCCGAGAAGATCCTGGCGACCGGCAGGTACGGGGTACTGCACCGGGAGGGCGACGACTACCTCTGGACGAACTCGTACAACAGGCGGACCAGGGTCGTCACCGAGCTCGCCGAGGTGCCGGAAGAACTGCTCGTGGGCGGCCACGACGAGCACAACCGGGCCATCTACACGCGGCAGCGTGCGGACGGCGGGACGGACGTCGTACGGATCGGCATCGAGGACCCCGCCTTCAACAGCACCCTCACGGTGCCCGCCGGATACCTCAACCCGCGGTTCGCGGCCGGCTGGGTGGTGGTCACCGTCGACAAGGGCGACGGGACGTACGAGATGCGGGTGGCCCGGGGCGGGGCCCCGTCGGCGGACCCCGTCGTGCGGCTGCCCGCCGGCGCCACCACGGACGCCCGGCCCGTGGTGCTCGGCGCCCAGGGCAGCGAGGTCCTCATCGGCTACCGCCTCGCGGACGGCTCCCCGGGCTACGGCATCCTCACCGCGTACGACGGCCGGGTGAAGCCGCTGCCGGTGACCGGTGACGCGAGCAGCTTCCGCATCACCCAGATGAACGTCAGCTGGTTCTCGCGGAACGGCAGCGGGGGCCAGGGCCTCCGCATCCTCCCGCGCAGCGGCACGGGCACGCCCGAGGTCGTCCCGCTGGACACCCGGTCCCCGGACAGCGAGGTCACCGCGTTCGTCGTGGAGGACAGCGTCGTCTGGCACGAGGGCCTCGGCGGCCCGCTGCGGCTCACACCGCACGCCGGCGTGGACACCGAGCGCACGCTCCTGCCCACGGTGGAGTTCGCCCAGCTCCGGGCCGAGGGCTACGGGGACGTGCTGGCGCTCGGCAAGGACGCCGACGGCAGGCGAGCCATCCACGTGTTCACCCAGGACGGCAGCGGAACCGTCTTCGACCTGGTGATGCGCGAGGTCCCGAAGGTCAGGACGGCGGACGGCGAGATCGGGGCCCTGAGCCTCGACCGGGGGCGGCTGCGGTACGTCAACTCGCTGGCCGGGAAGGACACGTTGCACGGCAAGGCCGTCGGGACCGGCCTCGACCCGGCGGAGGGCGCCCGGCTCGCCGACTTCCCCGGTCTCGCGGCGGGCCGGTTCACCGACGGCACGGACGAGGGTCTGGCCCGGCTGGTCGCCGACCCGGCCACCGGCAAGGACACGCTGGTCACGGGCGACGACCCGGAGCGGCCGTCCCAGGGCCTGGTCCTGCCCGGCACGGGCGGCCGCATCCTGGACGCCTCACCGGAATTCGTGCTGTACGAGGCGGGCGGCCGGCAGTACGTCGTCGACACCGCCCGCGACCTCGTCGTCCGCGACCAGCCGGTGCAGGGCGCGGCGCTGGACGGGGACCGGCTGATCAAGTCGGCCCCGGGCAAGCCCGGCACGGTGAACGTGGTCGACCCGCGCTCCGGGCGGGCGACCGGGAGCCATGACCTGGGCGTCGACTGCGTGCCCTCCGAGCTCCAGGCCGCCGGCACCCTCGTGTACTGGAGCTGTGCCTCGCAGGACGCCGCGGGCGTGTACGACACGGCGACCCACCGGGACTTCCCCGCACCGGTCTCCGGAGTCCTGCTGGGCGACCGGTTCCTGGCCGCGCGCGAGGCGTCCGGGGAGCTGCGCCTGACCGCTCTGCGGCCCGACGGGTCCACCGGCGACCTGGGCACCGTCACGGGCGTGAAGCCGCCCGCGACCGGCGACGGCCGGGGCTCCACCTGGACCCTGGACCCGGCGGCGGGCAAGCTCGCCTGGGTCGGGACGGACGACACCGTGCACGTCACCGCCCCGCAGCAGGCCGTCTCCCCGCTCGGCGTCGGCCACAGCACCGTGCCCGCCACCTCGGCGGGAGCGTGGAGCGCCGCATGGTGGCTCTCCAAGCCGGCCGCGTCCTGGAAGGTGACGCTGGTGCGCCGCTCGACCGGCGAGACCGTCCGCACCTGGACGGGCGAGGACACGCGGGGCGCGGTACGGGTGGACTGGGACGGTACGTCCGCCTCCGGTGCCCCGGTCCCGGCCGGCGGCTACACCTGGCGGCTGACAGCGGCCCCCTCGGACGGCTCGGGCCCGGACGCCACGGCCTCCGGCACGTTGCGGGTCACCGCCGGCTGAGCCCCGGCCCGCAGGCGAGTGGCGGGCTGCGGGCGGCGGGCCTAGGGAGTGTCTCCCGCCTGCGCGGTGGCTTCCCGCGCCTGGCTCCGGCGGTCGAACGCGCCCCGGGCCGCCGCCCGCAGCCGTACGTAGAAGGGATGGTCCTGGTCCGTCTCCCACAGGTGGAGATAGACCAGCATCTGGTTGATCACGGTGTCGTACTCGATCAGCGTGCCGGACGCCGAGCCCGCCGCCGCGTCCCAGGCGACCAGCTGCGCCTGCTGCTCGGGGGTGATCTTGCCCGCCGCCGCGAAGGAGTCCGCGTACTTCTTGAGCTTGCCGCTCTGGCCGCCGTACCCCAGCTTCTCCTCCAGCATCCTCTGCTGGAACTCGCTGAACCCGTCCCCCTCGCCGAGGTCCTGCCGCAGGCCGGCGAGGACCTGCTTGCGCTCCTCGGCCAGCGCCGCGACCTCGGCGACGGTCGCGCCGGACCGCACCAGTTCCATGACCGGGCTGCTTCCGAACGCCTGATGGGCCGCGACGTGGGTCAGCTCGTGGGCGACGTGCCCGAGCATGAAGGAGGATCCGCCCCTGGCCTGGGTGTCGACGTTGAAGGTGAACGCGGGGTCCTCACCGGCGGCGGTGGTGAGCTTCATCCCGGGCATGCCGCCCCGCGGGTACTGCTTCACGGTCACCAGGTCCACCACGGCCATCAGTTCACCGATGACCGCGCGGGTCTCGTCCGGCAGACCGGCGTCCCCGCGGAGGGCGCGCAACCGGTCGATGAAGCCGTCCATCACGGTGGTGAAGACGGGCCCGGACATGCGCTGCGACGCCTTCTGCGCCTCGCCGGCCGGGAGGCGCCGGTCCATATCCGGGTCCTCGCCCCCGGCCACCATCCGGTCGATCTCGGCCAGCAGCCCGTGGAAGACCGCTTCGGCGTCGAGTGCCGACTGCGCCTCCCGGGCCTGGTTGTTGAGCCGCTCCACCCCGTCGACGCGGTCCCCTTCACCGGACTTGTGGGCGACGTAGGCCTCGCAGGCCGCGACGATGTCCTTGAGGGCGTACAGCCGCGCCACCTGACCGCCGTCCGGCAGGGCGTAGAACGCGCGCAGCGCCTCGTCCACCCTGCCGATCTCCGAGGCGTTCCGCTTGGCCCCGAAGCGCTTGGTGCTCTGCTTGAACTCGTCCTCGGACATCATCCGGGACACGGTGATCATGCGGGTCACGGCCGTGTTGCCCAGGGTGCCCTGGAGGCTTCCCGGGGATCGCGGGCCCGGGGAGTCTGCGTCCCGTTCCGCCGCCCGGGCCACGGGGGCGGGCCGCTGCCGGTCGTGGGTCCTGGCCGGAGTCTCGTGGGAGTGCATGGAGTCACGCTAGGCGGACGGGCGGGCCGCGCCCAGGGACGCGAGGGCAGCATCCGGGCGGGCCGGGGCACCGCCCGCTGCCTCTCCCGGACGGACGGCGCAGCCGACAGGCGAAGGGGCGGGCGCGCGGGCGGGCCGACACGCGGGCAGGCGGACCGGCGGGCGCGCGAGCACGGGCCGGTCCGACTGCGGGCGGACCGGCTTCAGAACCCGCCGCCGTCGAAGCCGCCTCCCCCGAAACCCCCGCCGTCGCCGAAGCCGCCGCCCCCGAAGCCGGAGGAGTCGAAGTCGGAGCCGGAGAAGTCGCCGCCGCCCCAGTCGCCACCCGCGCCGCCGCCGAAGTCACCGCCGCCGTACTCGGAGGCGTACGCCGGAGTGGCGAGCATCGATCCGAGCATGGTGCCGACCAGGAGGCCGGGGAGCAGGCCGCCGCCGAAGTAGCCGCCGGCCCAGGGGCCGTACGCCGGGCCCGCTTCCCAGTACGGGCGGCGGTTGCCGTCGCCGACGTCGACCGTGCGGCTCATGGGGTCCTCGCCCCGGGTGAGCCGTGCCTCGTCCGCGCCGCAGACGGGGACCTCGCGGGACGCGCCGCCGGACGGCGTCCAGAGCACGTCGGCGACCGAGGGGCCGTGGCGGGGGTCGAAGAAGCACGGCGGGCGGCGGGCCGGGATCTCCCCGCCCGTGCGGCGGGCCTCCAGGACCGCGAGGGAGTAGCGGCCGTCCTCCAGGGCTCGGGTGACACCGCGGACGTCCGAGGGGTGCCTGGCCCGGTCCATCTTCGACTTGGCGCTCTCGTAGGAGTCCAGGGCCCGCTCGTAGTCGGCGCGCATGGCGTCGTCCGCGCCCTTCTCGGCGGGGTGGAAGTCCAGGCGTTCCAGGGTTTCGCCGTACGCGGTGATGTCCTCGTCGACGACGACCCGGAGCTTGTCGAGCGCGGCGCGCTCCTCTTCCTCCCTGCGGCGCCTGTTGCGGCGGGAGATCGCGTACGCGCCGGCTCCGCCCGCCGCGACCAGCGCGCCGAGCGTGATCAGACCGCCGACCGGGGCTCCGGCCCCGTCCGCCGCTCCGCCGCCGCCGGACCAGGAGGCGGGGGCGCTGCCCCGGGCCTGTTCGACGGCGCGGTCGACGAAGGCGTTCAGCTGGGTGTCGGCGTCGCCGGCGGTGGTGGGGTTCTCCACGGCGGCGGTGAGGTTCTCCACCGCCCGGGTCGGCATGACCTGCGGGTCCGCGCCCGCGTCGAAGCCGTCGCCGAGGCGTATCGCGTAGACGCCGGTGATGCCGGTGTCGCTGCGCAGGGTCTGGAGGAGGCCTTCCTCGGGGAAGGCCGGGGTATCGGGGAGGACGGCCACGAACACCGGCTTGTCGGCGTCCGTGATCTTGTTCTCCAGAGCCTTCTCGTCAGCGGCGGAGAGCTGATCGCGCGCGCCCGGGTCCACATAGACCGGGTCGTCGCGCAGGGCCTGGGCGGCGTCCTGGATGGTCGCGGCGGGCGCGGCCGACGCGGGGGAGGTCGGGGCGAGGGCCGCCGCTGCGAAGATGAGCAGCAGGCCCGCCAGCAGCGCGGGGATGAGCCTTTTCCTCATACTTCACGCTACTCCAGACGGGCGACGAACGCCGTCGCCCGCCCGGGAGCGCCTCTCCTGGGCGGCTCGGTACGCCGTGCGCGGCCGGTCGACCGCCCCGGTCGGATCACCGGTGAGCAGCAGGTGGTCCGCCTCCGCGAACGGCTTCGAGACCTCCTGGGTGACGCCGGTGCCGATCTTCCGCTGGACGAGCAGCCGCCGGGGTCCCCGCCGCCTTCCTCGTGCCGGTCCGGCCGGCCGCGGGGCCGGCCGCCGGTGCCGTCGGGGCGCGGATGGGGGGTGCGGGGCACCTGGGAGCGCTCCCCTCCCGGGACGGAGTCCCGGGAGCGTCGGCGCCGGCGGTGCTGTCGGGCGCTATGCGCGCTCGCGGCGGGTGAGGCGGATGGTGTCCCGGTACCACTTGGCGCTGTCCTTGAGGGTGCGGACCTGGGTGTCGTAGTCCACCCGGACGATGCCGAACCGCTTGTCGTAGCCGTACGCCCACTCGAAGTTGTCCAGCAGCGACCAGGCGAAGTAGCCCCGGACGTCGGCCCCTTGCGCGCGGGCGGCGACGACGGCGGCGATGTGGTCGGCGAGGTAGGCCGTGCGGTCGGCGTCGGGGACGGAGCCGTCGGCGGCGACGGTGTCGTCGAAGGCGGCGCCGTTCTCCGTGATGACGGTCGGGAGGGCGTAGTCGCGCTGCAACCGCACGAGCAGATCGGTGAGTTCGGTGGGGGTGATCTCCCAGTCCATCGCGGTGCGGGGCAGGTCGCGCTCGACCACCCGCGTGACGGGCAGGCCGTCGGCCCCGGTGGCCGAGCCGTCCTCGGTGACGCCGGAGAACCGCATGCCTCGGTAGAAGTTGACGCCGAGGACGTCGAGCGGAGCGGCGATGGCGGCCGGATCGCCCTCCCTGACCGGGAGTTCGATGTGCTGGGCGGCCAGGTCCGCGACGACGTCCTCCGGGTAGCGGCCGTGGACGAGCGGGTCGAGGTAGAGCCGGGCGCCCATGCCGTCGGCGCGACGGCAGGCCTCGCGGTCGGCCGCGCTGTCGGTCTCGGGGGTGGCGGTGCCCAGGTTGAGGGTGATGCCCAGCTCCAGGGGGTTGTTTCCGGCGGCGTCCCGCAGTGCGCCGGCGGCCAGGCCGTGGCCCAGGAGCAGGTGGTGGACGGCGCGCATGGCGTCGCCGAGGTCGCGGCGGCCGGGGGCGTGCACCCCGTGGGCGTAGCCGAGCATCGCCGAGCACCAGGGCTCGTTCAGCGTGGTCCAGTGCTCGACCCGGTCGCCGAGGGCCTCGTGGGCGAGGGCGGCGTACTCCGCGAAGCGCAGGGCGGTGTCGCGTGCGGGCCAGCCGCCCGCGTCCTCCAGCTCCTGCGGCAGGTCCCAGTGGTACAGGGTGATCCAGGGGGTGATCCCGCGCCCCTGGACCTCGTCGACCAGGCGTTTGTAGAAGTCGAGGCCCTTGGCGTTGGCGGGGCCCCGGCCGCCCGGCTGGATGCGCGGCCAGGCGAGCGAGAAGCGGTACGTGTCGATGCCGAGGCCCGCGACCAGCTCCACGTCCTCGGGCATCCGGTGGTAGTGGTCGCAGGCCGCATCGCCGCTCTCACCGCCCTCGACGGCCCCGGGCACCCGGCAGAAGGTGTCCCAGATGGACGGGGTGCGGCCGTCCTCGGCCACGGCTCCCTCGATCTGGTACGCGGAGGTGGCGACGCCCCAGCGGAAGTCGGCGGGGAGCCCCCGTACCGGGGCCGGCCGGAGGAGTCGCTGCGGGATGGGGGCGGGGTTCATCGGTCTCCGTACGTAGGAGGGGAGAGGGGCCCTGGTCAGCTGTGCAGATGGCAGGCGACGGCGCGGCCGGGCCCGTCGGCGGGCGGGGCGAGCAGCGGGACCCGGCCGGCGCACGGGTCGAAGGCCTTGCCGCAGCGCGGGTGGAAGGCGCAGCCGGTGGGCATCGCGGAGAGGTGCGGCGGGGAGCCCGGGATGCCGGTGAGTTCGCGCCGGGGGCCGTGGAGCGCGGGGAAGGAGTGCAGGAGCCCGTCGCTGTACGGGTGGCGGGGGTCGCGGTAGATCTCCGCCGCACCCGCCTGCTCCACGATGCGGCCCCCGTACATGATCGCGATCCGGTCCGAGAACTCGATCAGGAGGGAGATGTCGTGGGTGATGAACACGACCGAGAAGTCCAGCTGTCGCCTCAACTGGACGAGCCGTCGCAGGATCTGCCGTTGCATGACGACGTCGAGCGCGGTGGTCGGCTCGTCCATGATGACGATCTCGGGTTCCAGGGCGAGCGCCATGGCGATCATCACGCGCTGCCGCATCCCGCCGGAGAGCTGGTGCGGGTAGGCGGCGAGCCGGTCGGCGGAGATCCCCACCAGGCCGAGCAACTCAACCGCTCGTTCGGTGCGTTGGCGCTTCCTCAGTTCGGGCCGGTGGGCGGCGAGGACGTCGGTGAGCTGGCTGTGGACGGTGTGCACGGGGTTGAGGGAGTTCATCGCCCCCTGGAAGACGATGGACAGCTCCTGCCAGCGGAAGGCGCGCAGCCGCCGCGGGGCGAGGGAGAGGATGTCGACGCGGTCGCCGCCGGGGCGGTGGTAGTGGACCTCTCCCCCGGTGATGACGCCGGGCGGGGACAGCAGCCGGGTCACGGCGTAGGCGAGCGTCGACTTTCCCGAGCCCGACTCCCCTGCCAGGCCGAGGACTTCACCCCGGTTGAGGGTGAGGTCGATGTCGCGCAGGGCGTGGACGGCGCCCGCGTCGGTGCCGTAGTCGACGTTGAGTCCGCTGATGGTCAGGACCGGCTCGGCGCTCATGGGCGCGGCTCCTTGCTGCTGTGCTCGCGGGGTCCGTCGCCGGTGGACTTCCGGGCGACCGGGGTGAAGCCGACGCGCATCTTCATCTTCCGGGAGGAGCCGGTGGCGGTGCGCAGGCGGGGGTTGACGAACTCGTCGATGCCGAAGTTGATGAGGGCGAGCGCGGTGCCCAGCAGGGCGATGCAGAGGCCGGCCGGGACGAACCACCACCAGGCTCCCTGGGCGAGGGCCTGGTTGGACTGGGCCCAGAACAGCACGGTTCCCCAGTTCCAGTGGGAGATGTCGGCGACGCCGATGAAGGCGAGGGTGATCTCGGTGAGGACCGCGAAGATGACCGTGCCGACGAATCCCGAGGCGATGACGGCGGTGAGGTTCGGCAGGATCTCGAAGAGGATGATCCGGGGCGTCGACTCGCCCGTGGCGCGGGCCGCCTCCACGTAGTCGCGGCGGCGCAGGGACAGCGTCTGGGCCCGGAGGATCCGGGCGCCCCAGGCCCAGGAGGTCAGGGCGATGGCGACGGCGATGACGATGTCCCCGGTCTCGGGGACGAAGCTGGCGACGATGATGATCAGCGGGAGTCCGGGCAGCACCAGGAAGATGTTGGAGAGCGCGGAGAGGATCTCGTCGACGGCCCCGCCGAGGAATCCGGCGCTGACTCCGACGAGGACGGACAGGGCGGTCGCGATGACGGCGGCCAGCAGCCCGACGACGAGGACGCCGCGGGTGCCGACGAGGATCTGCGAGAAGACGTCCTGCCCGGTGTGCGTGGTGCCGAACCAGTGCCCGCCGGAGGGAGGTTGGAGCAGCTGGTCGCTCATCGCGTCGGGGTCGTGGGGGGCGAGCCAGGGCCCGGCGACGGCCAGCAGGACGAAGAACGCCAGCAGGATCAGGCCGGTGCGGGTCTTCCCGCCGCGCAGGAACCGGAGCCGGGCCCGGCGGGTGGGCGCCGCGGGCGGGGGCGCGCCGTCGAGGACGGCGACGTCGGTGGCGGTGACGGACATGGGGCCTCAGGCCTTCCGGGTACGGGGTCGGGCGGCGCGTGCTGCGCGGTCGGGCACGGGGTCTACGCCTCCTTCCGGGTACGGGGGTCGAGGGCGGCGTAGACGAGGTCGGCCAGCAGGTTCGCCGCGAGGACGGAGAGCGTGATGATCAGGAAGACGCCCTGCATCAGGGGGTAGTCCTTGCCGCCGACCGCCTGGAGCAGCTGGAAGCCGATGCCCGGGTAGGTGAAGACCATCTCGACGAGCAGGGTGCCGCCGACGATGAAGCCGAGGGAGAGGGCGAAGCCGGAGATGTTGGGGAGCACCGCGTTGCGGGCCGCGTAGCCGAACATGACGCGCCGCTCGGACAGGCCCTTGGCCTGCGCCACCATCACGTAGTCCTCGGAGGAGACGGTGACCATCATGTTCCGCATGCCGAGGATCCAGCCGGCGACCGCGCTGAGGACGATCGTCACCCCGGGCAGGACCGCGTGGTAGAGGGCGCTGGAGATGAACGGCCAGTCGAAGGCCGGGACGAGCGCGTTGTCGTAGCCGCCGGAGTTCGGGAACAGCGACCACTTCTCGGCGAACAGGGCGATGGCGACGAGGCCGAGCCAGAAGTACGGGATGGAGGAGATGAAGGTGGTGACCGGCAGCAGGGAATCGAGCCAGGAGCCGCGCTTCCAGCCGCTGTAGACGCCGATGCCGGTGCCGAGGACGAAGCTGATGAGGGTGGTCGTGCCGACCAGGGCCAGGGTCCAGGGCAGGGACTGGCCGATGACCTCGCTGACCGGGGTGGGGAAGAAGGTGAAGGAGAGGCCGAGGTCGCCGTCGAGGAGGTGGGCCCAGTAGTCGGTGTACTGCTGCCACATCGACTGCTGCTCGTCGAGGCCGAAGAGGGCCTTGAGCGAGTCGATGGCCTTGGTGTCGAGCTGCCCCTGGTAGCGGCTGAGCAGGGCCTGGACCGGGTCGCCCGGCATGAGGCGGGGGATGAGGAAGTTGATGGTGATCGCGGCCCACGCGGTGACGGCGTAGAAGGCGAGGCGCTGGAGGACGTACTTCACCGGGTGGCCTCCTTCGCGGTGGCGGGGTCGGCCACCGGTTCGGTGCCGTTCGCCGCCGCCCCGTCGTAGAGCCAGCAGGCCGCCCACTGCCCGTCGGACAGGTCGAAGCGCGGCGGCGGTTCGGTGCGGCAGCGCTCCATCGCCTTGGGGCAGCGGGGGTGGAAGCGGCAGCCGGCGGGCGGGGTGATCAGGGAGGGCGGCTCGCCGGTGCCGGTCTCCTCCTGGTCCTCCTCGGCGACGACCCGGTCCGGGTCGGGCGCCGAGGCGATCAGGAGCTGGGTGTAGGGGTGGGCGGGGTGCTGGGTGACGCGTTCGCTGTCGCCGCCCTCGACGATCCGGCCCGCGTACATCACGAGGGTGGTGTCGGCGAAGTAGCGGGCGGAGGCGATGTCGTGGGTGATGTAGAGGATCGCCAGGTGGAGGCGTTCCTTGAGGTCGCGCAGGAGGTTGAGGACGCCGAGCCGGATCGACACGTCGAGCATCGAGACGGGTTCGTCGGCGAGGAGGACCTGCGGGTCGGCGCCGAGCGCCCGGGCGATGGCGACGCGCTGGCGCTGCCCGCCGGAGAGCTCGTGCGGGAACTTGTCCAGGAACTGCTGGGGCGGGGTCAGCTGGACCCGGTTCAGCAGGTCGGCCAGGTTCTGTTCGAGTTCCGTCTCCCCGCTGCCCGCCCGGCCGTGGATCTTCAGGGCGCGGGTCAGGTGGTAGCGCACGGTGTGCACGGGGTTCAGCGAGGCGAAGGGGTCCTGGAAGATCAGCTGGACCCGGCGTACGTAGCGGCGGAAGGACCGGCCGCGACCGGCCACCGCCGGCTCGCCGCCCAGCCGTATCTCGCCCGAGGTGAGCGGATGGAGCTGGGCCAGCAGGCGGGCGACGGTGGACTTGCCCGAGCCGGACTCCCCCACCAGGGCCGTGACGGTGCCGCGTCTCAGTCGGAGCGAGACGTCGTCGACGGCGTGGACGCTGCGGCGTCTGCGGGCGACCAGGTCGCGGGCGGTGCGCCGCAGGGGGAAGTGCTTGGTGACTCCGCGCGCTTCGAGCACCACATCGGTGCCGGACGGCGCGTGCCCGGGGTGATCGCTGGTGGTCATGGCCGGTTCTTCCCGTTCTTCCCCGTGCCTACTTGGAGGAGGGCTTGAGGTTGAGCACGATCTCCAGCGCGGTGGGCTGGGTGTGCTGCGGAGGGGCGTACGGGTTGGCCTCGGTGGGCCAGCCGATCCAGTTCTTCGTGGAGTACTCGGCGCCGATGGGCGCGGCGGCCGTCGGGATGACCGGCGCCTCCTCGACGAAGATCTTCTGGATGGTGTTGAGGGCCTTCGTGCGGGCCGCGTCGCCGGTGGCGTTGGCGTACTCCTTGAGCGCCGCGGTGGCCTCGGGGCTCTTGAAGCGCCCGAAGTTGCCCTGCTGGGAGTTCTTGCCGATGGGCTGGAGGATGGCCCCGTCCATGATGTTCTGGTACATGTCGTAGGGGGTCGCGCCGCTGTTGGTCCAGTGCAGGGTGGCGTCGAAGTTGCCGTTGGCGACGTCCGCGCCCCAGGCCTCGGCGGTCTGCGTCTTGACCTTGGCGTCGATGCCGAGTTCCTTGATGTTGTCCTTGATGATCGCGAGCCCGGTGATGTAGTCGTTCCAGCCGGCCGGGTCGGTGAAGGTCAGCTTCACCGGCTTGCCGCCGGGGTCCTTGAGCACCCCGCCGCTCAGGGTGAACCCGGCCTCGTCGAGCACCTTCTTGGCCCCGGCGACGTCCGGCTTGGTGGTGGCGTCCTGGTACTCGGGGGCGAGGAAGGGCTCACCGGCGGGGAGCGGGATGCCGGTCGGGTTGGTGATCTCCGGGTAGAGCGTGGCCTGGGCTTGGATGTGGATGGCCTTGCGGTCGACGACCATCGCCATCGCCCTGCGCAGCGCCGGGTTGTCGAAGGGCTTGCGGGCGGTGTTGAACCACAGGCCGTGGATGCCGAGGCCGGAGGGGAACCAGAGCTGGTGGTTGTCGGGGTCCTTGTCGATGAACAGCTGCTTGTGGTTCGGCATGAAGACGAAGGACCACTCGACCTTGCCGGTGGCCAGCGCGGTGGTGGCGGCGCTGTTGTCGTTGTACGCGGTGTAGCGCAGCTCCTTGACCTTCGTGGTGCCGTTCCAGTAGCTCGGCGTCGCGGTCAGGGTGGTGGTCTGCGGGGTGAACGTCTTGAGCTTGTACGGGCCCGAGCCGACCGGGTTCCGGTTGGGCCAGGTCTCCGGGTTCTTGACCTTCTCCCAGATGTGCTTGGGGACGATGAAGGTCTGGATGATCTTGTTCTGGTTGACGAACTGGGACTCCTCGAAGGTCAGCACGACCTTCCCGTCCTCGACGGCGATCCCGTCGAAGGGGATGCCGTTCCAGTTGAGCGCCGAGTGCTTCTTGAGGAGGTTGAAGGTGTACTCCACGTCGGCGGCGGTCAGGGGCTTGCCGTCGGCCCACTTCGCCCGCTCGTCCAGGGTGAAGGTGACCTTGGTGAAGTTGTCCTCCCAGGCCCATTCGGAGGCGAGCCAGGGGTCGGCCTTCTCCGTGGGCTTGATCATGTTCGTCATGGCCAGCGGCTCGTAGATCATGTACCGGTAGCCGAGGACCGCGCCCGCCGAGGTGTTGAGGAACGGGTTGCTGTTGTTCGTCTGCGGCCCGTCCGGCTTGCCCAGGGTCAGTACGCCGCGCGCGGCGCCGCCCCCTTTGTCGGCGCCCGAGTTGGCGTTCGAGCAACCGGCGGCGAGCGCCACCACGGCGGTGGCTGCGGCGACCGCTCTGAGGGTGGTGCGACGGCGTGCGGACATGGCGACTCCAGGAAGGGGCTGCCGGGGTCGGAGGAACCCCGGCGGGCGGAAGGGGGCGAAGCGGGGCGCGGCCGGGCGGCCGGGTCCGTCACGGCGCCGAGTGGCGCACGACCAGTTCGGTGGGCAGCACGGCCGGCCGGTCGGGTACGGGCGTGCCGCCGAGGTGGGAGAGCAGCATCCGGGCCGCCGTCTCGCCCATCCGGCGGGTGGGCTGACGCACGGTGGTCAGGGGCGGTTCGGTGTGCTCCGCCATCGGGATGTCGTCGAAGCCGACGACGGCGATGTCGTCCGGGACCCGGCGGCCGGCGGCCCGCAGGGCGCGGAGGACGCCCGCCGCGCTGATGTCGTTGTGCGCGAAGACGGAGTCGAAGGCGACGCCGCGCGCGAGGAGTTCCTCGACGGCGAGCCGGCCGCCGTGTTCGGTGAAGTCCCCTTCGACGACCAGCTCGGTGGGCAGCACGGAACGGAATCCGTCCAGCCGGTCCCGTACGCAGCCGAAGTGCTGGGGGCCGGTCAGGACCAGGGGCCGGGAGCGTCCGGCGGCGTGCAGGTGGCGGGCCGCGGACGCGCCCCCCTCGTGGTTGGTGGTCACGACGGAGGGGAATGCGGGGTGGTGGCCGCGATCGTCGATGAGCACGATCGGCAGGCCGTCGCGGTGCAGTTCGGTGAGGTGGCCGAGGGTGTTCTCGGGCTCCACGACGACGAGCCCGTCGAAGGCGCGCGCGGACACCTGGCTGGTGAAGCGCTGGACGGACTCGGCGCCGCGGTTGCAGGTGAACAGCAGCAGCCCGTAGTCGGCGGCTTCGACGGTGTCGACGACGCCCTGGAGCAGTTCGCCCATCCACGGCCAGGTCAGCGAGGGCACGAGCATGCCGACCGTACGGCTGGAACCGCGGGCGAGGCCGACGGCGCCGGAGCTGGGTACATAGCCGAGCTGTGCGATCACTTCACGAACGCGGGCGGCCGTGGAGCGGTCCACCTCGCCCTTGGTGTTGATGACCCGTGAGACGGTCGTCTTGCTGACGCCGGCCTCACGGGCGACATCGGCGATGGTGACACGCATCCGGGCCTCCACTGGACCAGGCAGGGGTGGGGGAACGAGCAGACGGGAGCAGGGTGGGGCAGCGCGGCGGGCAGAACTGCGGCACGTCCGCCGACGCGTTCGGTACCGGTTCCGGAACCGGTACCGGCGTTGCGGCTGGAGTTAACCGCGCCGATACGGGGCCGTCAATACTTCACGCCGAGATTGGTCCGGGCCCATCTGCCCACCGGGCAGGGAGGGTTGTGCGTTCACCTCTTGAACGCGCGAGAGCCGCCACCCGGTGACGGGCGGCGGCTCTGGCGCGGCTGGGTTCGCGGCGGGTTACTCCGTGGGCTCGACGCCCGCGCGCAGCAGTCCGTAGGTGTACGCGTCCTCCAGCGCCTGCCACGAGGCGGCGATGACGTTCTCGGCGACCCCCACGGTCGCCCAGTCGCCGGTGCCGTCGCCCGTGGTGATGAGGACGCGCGTGGTGGACTCGGTGCCCGTGCGGCCCTCCAGGATGCGGACCTTGTAGTCGACCAGTTCCAGCTTGGCGAGCTGCGGGTAGATCCGCTCCAGGGCGACGCGCAGCGCCCGGTCCAGGGCGTTGACCGGGCCGTTGCCCTCGGCGGTGGCGACGATCCGCTCGCCCTTGGCCCAGAGCTTCACGGTGGCCTCGTTGGCGTGGGTGCCGTCGGGGCGGTCCTCGACGATGGCCCGCCACGACTCCGTCCGGAAGTAGCGCCGGGCACGGCCCTCGACCTCGCCGCGCAGCAGCAGTTCGAAGGAGGCGTCGGCGGCCTCGTAGGTGTAGCCCTGGAGTTCGCGCTCCTTGACCCGCTCCACGACCCGGCCGACCAGGGCGCGGTCGTCACCGAGGTCGATGCCGAGCTCCTTGCCCTTCAGCTCGATGGAGGCGCGGCCCGCCATGTCGGAGACCAGCATCCGCATGGTGTTGCCGACCAGCTCGGGGTCGATGTGCTGGTAGAGGTCGGGGTCGACCTTGATCGCGGAGGCGTGCAGCCCGGCCTTGTGGGCGAAGGCCGAGACGCCCACGTACGGCTGATGGGTGGAGGGCGTGAGGTTGACGACCTCGGCGATGGCGTGCGAGATGCGGGTCATCTCGGCGAGCGCGCCCTCGGGCAGCACCTTCATGCCGTACTTGAGTTCCAGGGCGGCGACGACGGGGAAGAGGTTGGCGTTGCCGACCCGCTCGCCGTAGCCGTTGGCCGTGCACTGGACGTGGGTGGCGCCGGCGTCGACGGCGGCCAGGGTGTTGGCGACGGCGCAGCCGGTGTCGTCCTGGGCGTGGATGCCGAGCCGGGCGCCGGTGTCGGCGACGACGGTGGAGACGACGGCCTGGACCTGGGCGGGCAGCATGCCGCCGTTGGTGTCGCAGAGGATGACGACCTCGGCGCCCGCCTCGTACGCGGTGCGGACCACGGACTTGGCGTACGCGGCGTTGGCGCGGTAGCCGTCGAAGAAGTGTTCGCAGTCCACGAAGACCCGGCGGCCCTGCTCGCGGAGGTGGGAGACGGTGTCGCGGACCATCTCCAGGTTCTCCTCCAGGGTGGTGCGCAGGGCCAGCTCCACATGCCGGTCGTGCGCCTTGGCCACCAGCGTGATCACCGGGGCGCCGGAGTTCAGGAGCGCCTTCACCTGGGGGTCCTCGGCCGCGCTGCCACCGGCCCTGCGGGTCGCGCCGAACGCCACGAGCTGGGCGTTCTCGAACGTGATCTCCTGCTGGGCGCGGGCGAAGAACTCCGTGTCCCGCGGGTTGGCCCCCGGCCAGCCGCCCTCGATGTACCCCACGCCGAAGGTGTCCAGATGACGGGCGATGGTCAGCTTGTCGGCGACCGTCAGGTTGATGCCCTCACGCTGAGCACCGTCGCGCAGTGTGGTGTCGAAGACATGGAAACTGTCGTCGGTGGCGTTGGCCTTGGTGGTCATGCTGATCTGACTCCTGTCGGATGAGTGGATCCGGACGATCGGGTTCCACTTGCCCCCATCATCCCGCTTGCTCGTTCCGGCCCGGGTACGGGCCGGAAAACGAAAAAACCCCTCGCGGGTGCGAGAGGTCTGCGCGCGGGTCTGGGGCACGATGGCCGCGCCGCACATGGTGGTACGGGGCGGTCACTGCGGACCGGCGCGCCTGCTGCCAATAATCATGACGGACGAGGACACGGGAGCAGTCTGGCACAGCGGGCTCTGTGTGACGGCGGTGTCTCAGGATGCGGTCGTGACACTGGTCGCACCGCTCAGTGAACGCCTCGCGTCAGCGTCTCGTCCAGGAACTCCGCCGCCTGTGCCAGCACCTGATCGCGGCCCGTCCCCGGGATCCCGACCGTCACGTGGACGCTGAATCCGTCGAGCAGCGCCCGCAGCCGGGCGGCGAACCGGTCGGCGTCCACCGGCCGGAACTCGCCGCGCGAGATCCCCTCGGCGAGCAGCGCCACCAGGTCGCGGTGCCAGGCCCCCTCGATGGCGGCCTGGCGGGAGCGGGCGGTGTCGTCGGCGTTCTGCGAGCGCCCCCAGACCTCCAGCCAGAGCGTCCAGTGGGGGTCGCGGTGCCCGGCGGGGAGGTAGAGGCCGATGTACGCGTCCAGCCGCTCTCGGGCCGTTCCGGGCCGGGCGAGCAGGGCGCCACGCTCGGCTCCCAGGCGCCGTTCGCTCCACTCCAGGGTCTGGAGGAGCAGTTCGTCCTTGGTGCGGAAGTAGTAGAGGAGGTGGCCGCTGCTCATCCCCACCTCCCGCCCCAGCCCGGCCATGGTCAGCCCGTCGAGGCCGCGCTCGGCGACGGTGGCCATGGCGGCGGCGAGGACGTCCTCGCGGGGCGGGGCGGCGTGGTGGCCGCGACGGGGGGCGCGGGTCATGGGGTGGCTCGGACCTTCGGCTGCTGCTGGGTGACGCAGTGGATGCCTCCACCGCCGGCGAAGATCGTACGTGCGTCGACGAGGGTCACCGTACGGTCCGGGAAGAGGCCCCGGAAGATCGCGGCGGCCTCCTCGTCGCGCGGGTCGTCGAAGGCGCAGAGGACCACGCCGTCGTTGCAGAGGTAGTGGTTGATGTAGGAGTAGTCGGCCCACTCCCCGTCCTCGTCGCGCAGCACGGTGGGCGCGGGTACCTCGACGACCTCCAGGGCGCGGCCCCTGGCGTCGGTGGCGGCGCGCAGGACGGCCGACAGCTCGCGGGTGACCTCGTGGTCGGGGTGGGCCGGGTCGGGCTGGACGTGGACGAGGACGGTGCCCGGGCGGGCGAAGGCGGCGACGATGTCGACATGGCCGAGCGTGCCGTACGTCCCGTAGTCGGCGGTCAGTCCGCGGGGCAGCCAGATGGCCTTCTCGGTGCCGAGGCGGGCGTGGATCTCCGCCTCCACCTGCGCGCGGCTCCAGCCGGGGTTGCGCTCCCGGCCGAGCTGGACGGTCTCGGTGAGCAGGACGGTCCCTTCGCCGTCCACGTGGATCGCGCCGCCCTCGTTGACGAGCGGGGAGCTGTGGGCGGGGGCGCCGGTGAGCTCGGCGACGGCCCGGGCGATGTGCTGGTCGCTCTCCCAGCGGGCCCAGCCCTGGGCGCCCCAGCCGTTGAAGGTCCAGTCGACGGCCGCGAGGGTGCTGCCGTCGGTGACGAAGGTGGGGCCGATGTCCCGCATCCAGGCGTCGTCGAGCGGCCGGACGACCAGCTCCACGTCCGGCCCGAGCAGGGCCGCCGCCCCCTCCTCCTGGCCGGGTCCGACGACCATCGTGACCGGCTCGAAGCGGCGTACGGCCCGGGCGACGGCGGCCCAGGCACCGCGGGCCCGGGCCAGCTCGGCGTCGGAGGCGAAGGTGGGGTTGGGCCCCGGCCAGGCCATCCAGGTGCGCTCGTGCGGGGCCCACTCGGGGGGCATGCGGAAGGGGGCGGGGGCGGCGGGCATGGAGACTCCAGGGACGATGACTTTAGAACGCCACTCTAACGGTTGGTAGGGGATACACCAGGGGACTTTGGTCCTTGTTTCGAGCGGCGCTCAATGCGCCGGACACGGAAAAGGCCGCACCGGCTGCGGAGCCGGTGCGGCCTTTCGGGGCCGGGGAGTCCCCTGGGCCCTGTCGACCTAGCCGAGCGGGTGCATCCAGCCGTGGGTGTCCTCGACCACGCCGCGCTGGATGTCGAGAAGACGCTCCCGGAGCCTCATGGTGACCTCGCCGGGCTCACCGCCGCTCTGGGTCCACTCGCCGCCCTCGGACTTCACCAGGCCGACGGGGGTGATGACGGCGGCGGTGCCGCAGGCGAAGACCTCCAGGAGGGTGCCGTTCGCGGTGTCGTCGCGCCACTGGTCGATGGAGATCCGGCCCTCCTCGGAGCCGTGACCGAGGTCGCGGGCGACCTTGAGGAGGGAGTCGCGGGTGACGCCGGCGAGCAGCGAGCCCGTGAGGGACGGGGTGATGATCTTCTTCGAGCCGTCCTCCTGGGCGTACACGAAGTAGAGGTTCATGCCGCCGAGTTCCTCGACCCACCGGTGCTCGACCGCGTCGAGGTAGGCGACCTGGGCGCAGCCGTGCGCGGCGGCCTCGGCCTGGGCGAGGAGGGATGCGGCGTAGTTGCCGCCGGTCTTGGCGTCGCCCATGCCGCCGGGGACGGCGCGGACGCGGTTCTCCGAGAGCCAGATGGAGACCGGCTTCACCCCGCCGGGGAAGTAGGCGCCGGCGGGCGAGGCGATGACCAGGAAGAGGTACTCGTTGGCCGGCTTCACGCCGAGGCCGACCTCGGTGGCGATCATGAAGGGGCGCAGGTAGAGGGATTCCTCGCCGCCGTGGGCCGGAACCCACGCCTTGTCCTGCTGGACCAGCGCGTCGCAGGCCTCGATGAACGTCTCGACGGGCAGCTCGGGCATGGCCAGACGCGCGGCCGAGCGCTGGAAGCGGCGGGCGTTGGCGTCGGGGCGGAAGGAGGCGACCGTGCCGTCGGGCTGGCGGTAGGCCTTCAGCCCCTCGAAGATCTCCTGCGCGTAGTGCAGGGTCATGTTGGCCGGGTCCAGCGACAGCGGACCGTAGGGGACCAGCTGGGCGTCGTGCCAGCCCCGGCCCTCGGTCCAGCGGATGGTCACCATGTGATCGGTGAAGTGCCGGCCGAATCCGGGGTTGGCCAGGATCGCCTCGCGCTCCGCGTCGGACAGCGGGTTCGAGGAGGGCTTGAGCTCGATCGTGGGCGTCGTCATGAGTCGTGTCCTTCACCGGTCTTGTGTGTGATGGACCGCGCTCACGCCTGTTCGTGCCCGACGCTTTTCGGTCAGGTCCTAGGACGTCCGAGCTTTACCGCGAGCCACGGCCCCGCGTTCGATTATCTCTTGCGGGGGGCCGTGCACGAAATGGTGTGCATGCGGTCCTGGGGTCGATGGTGGCACCCGGGGGCCGCACAGGTGAAGCCGCCGGGCGCTGAGTGCGACCCGGCGGCTTCGAAGTGGAGTCGTCGGGTCAGCTCGCTACGCGTACCGCGAGGGCGTCGCCGATCTCGTCGGTCGTGCGCGCGACGGATCCGTCGCGCTCCGCGAGGTCGGCGGAGACGGCGTCCTCGATGCGCGCGGCCTCGGCCTCGTAGCCGAGGTGGCGCAGCAGGAGGGCGACGGAGAGGACCGTGGCGGTGGGGTCGGCCTTGCCCTGCCCCGCGATGTCGGGGGCGGAGCCGTGGACCGGCTCGAACATCGACGGGAACGCGCCCGTCGGGTTGATGTTGCCGGAGGCGGCCAGGCCGATGCCGCCGGAGACGGCGGCGGCGAGGTCGGTCAGGATGTCGCCGAAGAGGTTGTCGGTGACGATGACGTCGAAGCGCTCCGGCTGGGTGACGAAGAAGATCGTCGCGGCGTCGACGTGCAGGTAGTCGGTGCTGACCTGGGGGTACTCGGCGGCGACCTTGTCGAAGGTGTTCTTCCACAGGTGGCCGGCGTAGACGAGGACGTTGTTCTTGTGGACCAGCGTCAGCTTCTTGCGCGGGCGGGCCGCCGCGCGCTCGAAGGCGTCCCGGACCACGCGCTCGACGCCGTACGCCGTGTTGAGGCTGACCTCGGTGGCGACCTCGGCGGGGGTGCCGGTGCGCAGCGAGCCGCCGTTGCCGGTGTACGGGCCCTCGGTGCCCTCGCGGACGACGACGAAGTCGATGTCGGGGCGGCCGGCGAGGGGGGTCGCGGTGTTGGGGAAAAGCTTGGAGGGCCGCAGGTTGATGAAGTGGTCGAACGCGAAACGCAGCTTCAGCAGCAGCCCGCGCTCCAGGACGCCGGACGGCACGGACGGGTCGCCGATGGCGCCGAGGAGGATGGCGTCGTGGCCCTTGAGGGCTTCCAGCTCCGCGTCCGGGAGGGTGTCGCCGGTGCGGTGCCAGCGCTGGGCGCCGAGGTCGTACTCCTTGGTCTCCAGCTTCACGTCCTGCGGGAGGACAGCGTTGAGGACCTTGAGGCCCTGGGCCACGACTTCCTGGCCGATTCCGTCACCGGGGATCACTGCGAGATCGATGCTGCGAGACATGCCGGAAGCCTAACGGTGCGTCCCACCCCATGACATCCGGCGTCCACCATACGGACGAGGCGCAAGGGCGTTCGGGGGGTCGGGGTGGGGTCGGGTGGTACGCGGGCGGCTCAGTGGCCGGTCGAGCCGCCGTTGTCACGGCGGTCCAGGGCGCGCTGGAGGGCGGCGGCGGCGTTCTTGCGGTCCGACTCGGACTGGCGGGCGGCGTGGCGGACGCGACGGGCGGTGGTGGTGGCCATGATGGATCGACTCCTTGAGATCGCATGGATGCCGGGGGCGGGCCGCACACCGTGGTGCGGCGCCGGGGCCGGGCCGGGATCGGATTTCGAGGTGCCGGAAGGAGCGGGGGGCGTACGCCGCAGGGGGTTACCTGCTTCGGGGCGTGCACCCGCTACCGCCACAGTCGCTCGATCGAGCGATTCGTTCGGCTCCTACCAAGTTAGGACAGCGGAGCCGTCCTGTCTCCACAGTTAGTCGGACTTCCTACTATCTGAGACGGCTCATGGGATCGACCCAGGTCAGAGCGGTGGAGGGGTAAGAGGGACGAGCGGCCCGCCCGCTCAGAGCAGGTCGCCCCCACGCCAGTCGAAGGCCAGCGGGTGGGCGGGGGCGGGGAGGGGAAGTCCGGCGGCCGGGCGGACGTAGGTGGTGCCCTCCTCCTCGGGCAGCGGGACGGGGCCGGCCGGGCCGAGGGCGGCGAGCCCGCCGGGCCAGACCTGCCAGCCGCTCGACGCGTAGAGCGCCGCGCCTTCGGCGGAGGCGGACAGGGCCCCGAAGTCGTAGGCCGTGTCGATGACGCGTTCCAGCCCGGCCATCACCCGGCGGCCGAGGCCCCTGCGGCGGTGGCCGGCCCGGACGGCGACGGCCTCGACGTACCCGACGCGGTAGGAGCGGCCCGCGTGCAGGACGCGGCGCTGGACGACGCTGCCGTGGGCGGTCGGGCGGCCGTCCGGCTCGCACAGCAGGACGTGGATGCCGCCGAGGGAGTGCTCCCAGTCCTCGTCGCCGAAGTCGCCGTCGAAAGCGGTGTCGAGCAGCTCGCGGATCCGGCCCCGTTCGACCGGGGTGAGCTCATGGGTGTGGGCGACGCGCGGTGCGGGAGAGCGGTCCATGCCCCTCAGCCTGCCAGCCGCCCCGGCCCGCCCGACACCGAGATTCACCGCCGCGCGCGGACCCGCCCGGACCGGGGTGCGCGGGGTCCGGGCGGGCGGGGTCGGGCAGGGCCGGCGACGGCGGTGACCGTGGCCGCGGTCCGGGCGGTGGCCGGGGCGGCGACCTGGCCACGTCCGGACGGTGCGCCGACAGTGACCGGGGCCGCGGAGGCGACCGCGGCCCCGGTCGCTGCCGTGGCGGCTCAGTACACCGTCACGCCGTACGCGGAGAGCGCCTCGGTGACCGGCTGGTGGATGGCCGAGCCCGCGGTGCCGGAGCAGCCGGAGCTGCCCGAGTGGATGCCGAGGGCGACGGACCCGGCGAAGTGCGCTCCGCCGCTGTCGCCGCCGGCCGAGCAGGCGGTGGTGCGGACCATGTTGTAGACGGGCCCGTCGCCGTAGTTGACGGTGACGTTGACGGCGGTGACCGTGCCGGAGGTCACCTTCGTGGTGGATCCGCTCTTCTTGATGGCCTGGCCGACGACGGCGTTGGCGGCGGAGGAGATGTCCTGGGTGGAGCCGTTGTAGAGGTCGACGGTGCCGGCGGGCGACGAGCCGTCCGTGTAGCGGACGATGCCGTAGTCGTTGGTCGGGAAGCTGGTGCCCTCCCGCACTCCGACGACCGAACCGCCGGAGCTGGCCGACCAGTTGGCGGAGATGTTGGTGCAGTGCCCGGCCGTCACGAAGTAGCGGGCCCCGCCCTTGGTGACGTTGAAGGCCGCCGAGCAGCGGCTGCCGCCGCCGTAGATGGCGCCGCCGCCCAGCACCTCGCGGTGGAAGACGCCCGGCACGCGCTTGATGTCGACCGCGCTGCCGAGGCGTTCCGCGACGGCTTCGAGGCGGGCCATGTCCCGCGCGGAGACGGAGGAGTCGGCCTCGACGGCGACCCGGTTGGTGCGCGGGTCGACGCCCCAGGAGGTGCCGGTGATCTTGGCCTCGGCCTCCAGGGTCGCCATCGCGGCGTCGAGCTGGGCGGCGCTGCGGGCCACTCGGCGGACGGTGGCCCCGGCGGCGCGGGCCTGCTCCTCGGCGCGGTCGGTGGTGACGGTGACGACCAGGCCGCCGGTCTTCGCGTCGAGGTAGGTGCCGGCGGTGGCGGCCCCGAGCTGTCGTTCGACGGCGGCGTCGAGCGCGTACGCGGACGGGGCGGGGATCGCCGAGGGGGCGGCCGGCGGGGTGTCGGCGGCGGTGGAGGGGGCGGCTCCGAGTCCGAGGGCGCCGGCGACGAGCAGCAGGGAAACACCGAGGCGCGCGCGGGAGTTGCGTCTCATGGGGGAGCTCCTTCTGGGGTGACGTGTGGGGACGTACCGAGAAGGAATTTGACATGCTCATTACCTGGTTCACAAGACCGCGTACCCGGGGTCGCCGGAGGGCGGACAGCCGGTCCCGGTCAGCGGACACTGACCGGGACCGGTCCCGCGCCTGTCCGAAGCCCCGCTTCCCCCGGGCCTCCCCCACCGCGCACACTGCGGCCATGTCCGACACCACGCCCACGCCCCGGCCGTGGTCGCCCACCCATGGCGACCCGTACCGCCCCGTGCCCCACCGCCCCGAGCGGATCGCCCCGGAGGAGTCGCTCGCCCGCGCCGCCCGGCTGCGGGAGCGCATGGACGAGCGAAGGACCGTCCGCGCCTTCTCCCCCGACCCGGTCCCCGAGCAGGTGGTGCGCGACGCCATCGCGTGCGCGGCCACCGCGCCCTCCGGCGCCCACCAGCAGCCGTGGACCTTCGCCCTGGTCAAGGACCCCGGGGTCCGCCGCAGGATCCGGGAGGCGGCCGAGCACGAGGAGAAGGTGAGCTACGACGGGCGGCTCGGCGAGGAGTGGCTCGCGGCGCTGCGCCCGCTGGGCACGGACGCGGTCAAGGCCCACATGACGGACGCGCCCGCCCTGATCGTGGTGTTCCAGCAGCGCTACTGGCTGGGCGAGGACGGTACGAAGCGCAAGCACTACTACGGGGACGAGTCGGTGGGGATCGCGGTGGGCATGCTGCTCACCGCCCTGCACCTGTCCGGTCTCGCCGCGCTGATCCACACCCCGAGCCCGATGCGCTTCCTCGGCGAGGTCCTGGACCGGCCCGAGAACGAGAAGGCGTTCGCCGTGATCCCCGTCGGCTATCCCGCCGACGACTGCGAGGTCCCCGACCTGGTGCGCAAGTCGCTGGAGCAGGTGCTCGTGGAGATCTGAGAAGCCCGCCGCGAAAGCCCGTACCGGCGGCCCCTCCATGGAAACCGCCCCCCGGCCGGCAGGGGGGCCGGTCGGGGGGCGGTGCTCAGAGGACCTCGCGAGGAGGCCACTGGTCCGGGGCGTCGTGCTGCGGCGCCCCGGAAGGGTGTCAGCCCTGGTGGGGGTAGGTGTAGTCGGTCGGCGGGACCAGCGTCTCCTTGATGGCCCGGGTCAGGGTCCAGCGCTGGAGGTTCTGCGGGGCGCCCGCCTTGTCGTTGGTGCCGGAGGCACGGCCGCCGCCGAAGGGCTGCTGGCCGACGACGGCGCCGGTCGACTTGTCGTTGATGTAGAAGTTGCCCGCGGCGTAGCGGAGCTTGTCCATCGTGTACGCGGCGGCCGCGCGGTCGCCCGCGATGACCGAACCGGTCAGCGCGTAGTCGGAGACCGACTCCATCTGCGCGAGCATGGCGTCGTAGTCCGCGTCCTCGTAGACGTGGATCGCGAGGATCGGGCCGAAGTACTCGGTCGTGAAGACCTCGTTCTCGGGGTCGGTGCAGACGATGACGGTCGGGCGGACGAAGTAGCCCACCGAGTCGTCGTAGGTGCCGCCCGCGATGACCGTGCAGGTCGGGTCGGACTTGGCGCGGTCGATCGCCGCCTTGTTCTTGGCGAACGAGCGCTCGTCGATGACGGCCCCGATGAAGTTGCTCAGGTCGGTGACGTCACCCATCGTGATGGAGTCGACCTCGGCCGCGAACTCCTCCTGGAAACCGGAGTTCCAGATGGAGGCGGGGACGTACGCCCGCGAGGACGCGGAGCACTTCTGGCCCTGGAACTCGAAGGAGCCGCGGGTCAGCGCGGTCTTCAGGATGGCCCGGTCGGCGCTGGGGTGCGCGACGACGAAGTCCTTGCCGCCGGTCTCGCCGACGAGCCGCGGGTAGGTGCGGTAGTTGGCGATGTTGTTGCCGACCGTCTTCCACAGGTGCTGGAAGGTGGGGGTCGAGCCGGTGAAGTGGATGCCGGCCAGGTCGCGGTGGTTCAGCGCCACCTCGGAGACGGCCTTGCCGTCACCGGTGACCAGGTTGATGACGCCCTTGGGCAGCCCGGCCTCCTCCAGGAGCTGCATCAGCAGCACGGCGGCGTGGGTCTGCGTCGGGGACGGCTTCCACACCACGACGTTGCCCATGAGGGCGGGGGCGGTGGGGAGGTTGCCCGCGATGGCCGTGAAGTTGAACGGCGTGATCGCGTAGACGAAGCCCTCCAGCGGGCGGTGGTCCATGCGGTTCCACACGCCCGGGGAGTTGGCCGGGGGCTGCTCGGCGAGGATCTGGCGCGCGTAGTGCACGTTGAAGCGCCAGAAGTCGATGAGCTCGCAGGGGGTGTCGATCTCGGCCTGCTGGGCGGTCTTGGACTGCCCCAGCATGGTGGAGGCGGCCAGCGTCTCGCGCCAGGGGCCCGAGAGCAGCTCGGCGGCGCGCAGGATGATCGCGGCGCGGTCGTCGAAGGACATCGCGCGCCAGGCCGGAGCGGCGGCGAGGGCCGCGTCGACGGCGTCCCGGGCGTCCTGCTCGGTGGCGCCCGCGAAGGTGCCGATGACGGCCTTGTGGTTGTGCGGCTGCACGACGTTGACCCGCTCGCCGCCGCCCATCCGCTTCTCGCCGCCGATGGTCATCGGCAGGTCGATCGGGTTGTCGGCGAGCTCCTTGAGCTTCACCTCCAGGCGGGCGCGCTCCGGGGAGCCCGGGGCGTAGGAGTGAACCGGCTCGTTGACCGGCGCGGGGACCTGGGTGACGGCGTCCATGGTTGCCTTGTCTCCTTGGTGTCGGCGGGGGTGGGTGGGTCGGCCGTGGCCGGTTCAGCCCCGGGTCGGGGCCGGGCGCTCAGCCCTTGGTGAGGATCGAGCGGCCGAAGAACAGCAGGTTGGCCGGCTTCTCCGCGAGGCGGCGCATGAAGTATCCGTACCAGTCGGTGCCGTACGCCGTGTAGACGCGCATCCGGTGGCCCTCGGCCGCGAGCCGGAGGTGCTCGTCGCTGCGGATGCCGTACAGCATCTGGAACTCGTACTCGTCCAGTTTGCGCCCGGCCTGGCGGCCCAGCTCCTGGGCGATGGCGATGAGACGGGGATCGTGGGACCCGATCATCGGGTAGCCCTCGCCCTCCATCAGGATCCGGGTGATGCGGACGTACGCCTTGTCGATCTCGGCCTTGTCCTGGTACGCGACGGTGGCGGGCTCCTTGTAGGCGCCCTTCACGATGCGCACGCGGCTGCCGGCGGCGGCGAGCCTGCGGGCGTCGTCCTCGGTGCGGAACAGGTAGGACTGGATGACGCAGCCGGTCTCCGGGTAGTCCTTCCGCAGCTCCTCGTGGATGGCGAACATCGAGTCGAGGGTGGTGTGGTCCTCGGCGTCCAGGGTGACCGTGGTGCCGATAGCAGCCGCCGCCTCGACGACCGGGCGCACGTTGGCGAGGGCCAGCTCGTGCCCGCCCTCCAGCGACTGGCCGAACATCGACAGCTTCACGGACATCTCGGCGCGGGTGCCCAGGCCCAGGTCCTTCAGGCGCTCGATGAGCTCCAGGTAGGCGTCGCGGGCGGCCTCGGCCTGCGCGGGGGTGGTGATGTCCTCGCCGACGACGTCGAGCGTGACCTCCAGGCCCTTGTCCGCGGCGTCCTCCACGATCGGCACGACCTGGTCGACGGTCTCACCGGCGATGAAGCGGTCGACGACCTGCTTGGTGCCGGGCGCGGCCGAGACGAACCGGCGCATCTTGTCGCTGCGCGATGCGGCGAGAATCACGGGACCCAGCACGGGGCACCTCCACGAATATACGGACGAAGGGCCGCAACGGTACGAACGTGAACGGACCGGTACGGCACGGATAACCACTGTGAAATCTAGGTACCCCGTGCGGGCTGTGCCATCGACACCTGTCACGCATCCGTGGCCGCCACCTCAGACATCTGTATGAAGAAAGGCGGCAAGAGGTGCAGAATGGCGGAGTGACAGGCGATTACCAGGAACTGGTCGACGAGATCTCCGCGCTCCTCGACGCCCCGGCCACCCTGGAGAACCGGGACTTCGGCCTGGTCGCCTTCGGAGCCCACGACAGCGACGACGACAGTGCGATGGACCCGGTCCGCACCCGATCGATCCTGACCCGCCGCTCCACGCCCGCCGTGCGCGCCTGGTTCGAGGGGTTCGGCATCACCCGGGCGACCGGGCCCGTCCGGATCCCCGCCGCCCCCGAGGCCGGGGTCTTCCGGGACCGCATCTGCCTGCCGGTACGCCATCGGGGTGTCGTCCTCGGTTACGTCTGGCTCCTCGACGCCGACCCCGGCCCGAGCGACGAGCGGCTGAACGCCGCGATGGAGGTCGCCGCCCGGATCGGGGCGCTGCTCTCCGACGAGGCGCGGGCGGGCGCGGACCTGTCGCGGGAGTTCGGCGCGGCGCTCACGGCGGGCCCCGGCCGGCAGCGCGACACCGCGGTCGCCGCGCTCGGCGAGGCCCTGGGCCAGGACGCGGACGGGCTGCACACCGTGCTCTGCGTGACCCCGTGGGCGGATGACACGCCCGCGGTACGCGGGGTGGCCTCGGCGGCCGCCCTGGCGACGGTCGCCGCACCGGGGGGAGCCGGGCCGCTGTCACTGGCCGCGCTCGTCCGGCTGCGCGCGCCGGACCGCCTCGACCCGGCCCTGAGCGCCGCGGACCGGTTGCGCGCCGACGCGGGCCCGGCCGCCACCGGGGGGATCGCCACGCCGCGCCGGGGCCTGGACGGGCTGACGGTCTCCTGGCGGGAGGCCACGGCGTCCGCCCGCGCGGCCCGCGCCGAGCCCCGCCTCGGCCCGGTCGCCCGGTGGTCGGCGATCGGCCCGTACCGCCTGCTGACCGCCCTCCCGGGCGCCGCCGACGCCCCCGGGGACCCGGTGGTCGCCCCGCTGCTGACCCCGCCGCACCGGGAGCTGGCGCACACCGCCGAGGTGTTCCTGGACCACGCGGGCCAGGCGGGCCGGACGGCCGCCGCGCTGGGCATCCACCGCCAGACGCTGTACTACCGGCTCTCCCGGATCCAGCAGATCACCGGCCTCGACCTGAACGACGGCGAGGACCGGCTGCTGCTGCACATGGCGGTGAAGCGGGCCCGACTGTAGGGCCGGGACACGGCGAAGACCGGGGCAGCCCCTCGGGGAGCGTGCGGATCGGTCACTTGCCGAAGCGGCGTTCCCGGTTCGCGTACGAGCGCAGCGCGCGCAGGAAGTCCACGTGGCGGAAGGCCGGCCAGTAGCAGTCCACCCAGTGCATCTCGGCGTAGGCGGACTGCCAGAGCAGGAAGCCGGACAGCCGCTGCTCCCCGGAGGTGCGGATGATGAAGTCGGTGTGGTCGGAGACGGGCGAGTAGAGGTGCCGGGAGATGTCGTCGATCCCGAACCGGGCGGCCAGTTCGGCCGGGTCGCCGCCGGCCGCGATGTGCTCCTCGAAGGCACTCCGCACGGCGTCGACGATCTCGCGCCGGCCACCGTAGCCGACCGCCACGTCCACCTTGAGGCCGCCGCGCCCGGCCGTGGCGGCGGTGGCCTCCTTGAACACCCGGGCGCTGGCGGCGGGCAGCATGTCGAGCGAGCCGATCGCCCGGACCTCCCAGTCGCGGCCCTCGGCGGTGATGTCCCGGACGGTCTCCTCGATGACCTCGATCAGCGGGCCGAGCTCCTCGGCGGGGCGGCCCAGGTTGTCGTCGGAGAGCATGAAGAGGGTCACGTGCTCGATCCCGGCGGCCGTGCACCAGCCCAGGAACGTGGTGACCTTGGCGCCGCCCGCCCGGTAGCCCTCCCGGACGTCCGTGTGCCCGGCCTTCCGGGCCCAGCGCCGGTTGCCGTCGACCATGATCCCCACGTGCTGGGGGCGCGGCAGGCCCACCAGGGTGGCGGCGAGCCGGCGCTCGTACACCGCTTCGATGGGCCGTCGGAGGAACAGGGGAAGCAGCTTCATGTCCCCACTCCATCACAGGGCCGTCGGCGCCGGAGCGCCCGGCCGACGCTCCCGGACGTCTCCGCCGCCATCCCGCGGGTCCTCACAACGGGCTGTCCCTGTCGTCCGGTTCGGTGATCGGACGGTCGCTGACCAGGGCGGCCAGCACCGGCGGGGCGTCGCCGTCGCTGTGCCCCACGGTCAGGGCGATCCACCGGCCACCGGGAGCGAGCGGCCCCCAGACCACCAGGTCCCCGTAGAGGTCCTTGGCGAACAGCGCCTCGAACAACGGCTCCACGGGCGCCCCGGCCTCCCACCGCAGCAGCGCCACGTGCAGCCGCACCGTCCGGTACGGGTCCCAGCCTCCGCCCAACGCCTCCGCCACCTCGGCCGGCCGGCGCTCGGCGGCCTCCACGGCGTCGTTCCACTCGGGGGCGTACACGCCGGTGAGGGAGGGCCCCTCCCAGAGCGGCACGATCCGGAAGCCCTCCCCGACGACGGCCGTCCACGCGCCGGTGACCGGGTCGCCCTCGTCGGTGGTGGGGCCGGTCGCCGGGACCGGGGCGGCGAGGAGCCCGGCCACCTCCGCCGCCGCACGCCCGGCGTCGAAGTCCTCGCCGGCCCGGGAGGTCACAGGACGGCCCGGTCCATCGGGCGGGGCAGCGGAGCCAACGCCCCGGCCTCGCGCAGCCGCTGGTACACCCGCACCACGCCCGCGCTGTCGCCCGGGGCCGCGATGCTCAGCAACACCCCGCCGCCGGGCAGGGGTTCACGGACCACCTCCAGGCCGTCGGAGACGAGGGCGGCGCGGCCCGGGGAGAGATAGCCGGTCCGGCCGACGACCGGGTCGCCGACGGAGTAGCCGGCGTCGTCCTCCAGCGCGTCCAGCACGTCGTCGTCGCTCACGTCGCCGAAGTCCGGTTCCCACACCCGGGCGACGAGGGACAGGAGCACCTCCTCGGGAACCACGGCCTCGTCCGGGGCGTGCAGGATGATCGCGAGCGACTGGAGCAGGAACTCCGGCGTCCCGCCGGCCAGTCCGCTGACCTCGGCCTCCCAGCCGGGCGCCCCGGTGCCGACGAGCCGCAGCCCGGTGCCCGTGAGGTCCGACCAGTCGGCCGCGCCCTGGGCGGTGCGGAGCGCCCCGAGCAGGGTGTCCCCGTCGGGGGTGAAAGCGGTGGCGGGACCGTTCCCGTGGACCTGGCTCCAGGCGTCGGCCGCCTGCGGGACCAGCTCGGCGAGCCCGTCGAGGGTCCGCAGCCACCGTTCGGCGAGCGCCTCCGCCGGCTCGGGCCGGGGCCCCCAGAAACCCCGCACTACACGTCGCATGCCTGTCTCTCCTCCGTCGGCCGGCCCACAGCGCGCGGTTCACCCGGCGGGACGACGGCCGGGATCACCACGCGTGCAGGCTACTAGGGCGTGTTGCGAACGGAGCGCCGTCCGCCCGGAGGACGTCGCCGAGCAGGCGGGACTTTCGCAACACGCCCCAAGGGCTGTCCCACACATCCCGGCGGGCGCACGACAACGGCCTCCGCAGGGCCTCGCCGCGACAGCGCCGCGCCATCGCGGGAAACGGCCACCGGACGATCGGCACGCGTCCTATTCTCGTCGCCAGGAGGGTAGTCGGGGCTGCGAGGGGGACATGATGGATCCGATCACTGTGGCAGGACTGGCCGGGACCGCGCTGGTGGGGGCCATGGCCACCGACGCCTGGCAGCAGACGCGCGACGGGGTCGTCGCCCTGTGGCGGCGCGTCCACCCCGAGCGCGCCCAGGAGGTGGATCAGGAGCTGACGCGGCTCCACTCGATCGTCGGGGAACGCGGAACAGCCGAGGTCGAAGCGGCGATGACGCAGCTGTGGCAGCTCCGCCTGCGCGATCTGCTCCTGGCAGACCCGGCGCTCACCGCGGAGCTCACCACCCGGCTGGCCGCCCTTGCCGACGAGATGACCGCGCGGGGCGCGTCCCCGGACACCCAGGTCGTCGGCAGTCAGCACCTGGAGGCCCACGCCTCCGAGAGCGGCCGGGTCTACCAGGCCGCGCGGGACATGCACATCACCGAGAGCTGAGGGGCGCCGGCTCATGGGTGAGCGGGGCACGGCGGAGGGCCCACCGATCCCGCCCGCTCCCCCTGCGGGCGGCGGGCCGGGGCCCGGGCCGGGTGCCGGGCCCTCCCCGGGAGCGGATGCCGCCGGAGCGGGCCCCGTCCGGCTGGACGCCTTCGCGCCGGGCGGCCGGGTCTACCAAGCCGCCCGGGACCTGTACGTCTCGGAGGCCCACCACGTCGGGCCGGCCGGGCCCCTGGCCGTCGTCGAACCCGTGCTGCCCACCGACGAAGCGGCGGCCGAGGTGTTCGTGGGCCGGGGCACGGAGGTACGGGAGGTTCTGGCCGTGCTCGACCCGGCCCACGGCGCCACCGGCATGATCGTCGCCTCGTCCGTCGCGGGGCTCGCCGGCATCGGCAAGACCGCCCTCGCCCGCTCCTGCGCCGCCGAGGCCGTGGGGCGGGGCTGGTACGCGGGCGGCGCCGTGTTCGTCGACCTCAACGGCTACGCGCGCGACCCCGCCGACCAGGTCATGCCCGAGCACGTTTTCGCCCCCATGCTCCACGCCCTCGGCTTCCGGGGCCGTCCGGCCGACTCCCCCGCCGGGCAGGCGGCCCAGTACCACCGGATGCTGGCCGACCGGGCCGCCGAGGGCCGCCCGGTCCTGCTCGTCCTCGACAACGCGTCCAGCACCGCCCAGATCGCCGGCCTCATGCCCCGCTCCCGGGCCCACCGCACCCTCATCACCTCACGCCACACCCTGGTGACACGAGGCTCCCGCACCCTCGAACTCGGCGCCCTGTCACCCGCCGGTGCGCGGGCCCTCGTCGAGGAGCAGCTTCAGTTCCTCTCCCCCGGCGGGACCCGCACCGGACAGGACGCCACGGGCACGGAGCGCCTCTGCCGCCTGTGCGGCCATCTTCCGCTGGCGCTGCACATCGCCACGGCCCTCCTCGCCCGCGATCCGGACCTGACGCCGTCGGACCTCGCGGACGAACTCGCCCGCGCACGCCACAGACTGGACGTCCTCGACGACGGGGAGCGGGCGGTGCGCGCCGCGTTCGAGCTCTCCTACCGCCGGCTGACGCCCAAGCAGGCGCGCATGTTCCGCCTGCTGCCCGTCAACCCCGGGCCGCACATCGCCACGGACGCCGTCGCACGCCTCGTCGACCTGGCCGACGACCAGGCCGTCGGGCTGATCCGGGAGCTGGCCCGCGCCCATGTCGTCGAACGGGTGGGCAACGGAGTCTGGCGACAGCACGACCTCATGCGCGCCTACGCCATCGAACTGCTCGGCCACCACGGCGACGACCAGGGCGCGGCCTCCAGCCGGCTCATCGAGCACTACATAGCCCTGGCGGCCGACGCCCTGGCGGCCCTGCACGGCGAGGGGTCCGCCACCTCCTTCCCCACGGTGGAGGCCGCACTGGCCTGGTGCGACCGTGAGCACCCCAACCTCCAGGCCGCGACCTCGATGGCCGCGACCTTCGGCGACGACGACGGCGCCCTGCGCATCCAGGAGACCCTGATCGCGCTGTACGCCCATCGCGGACAGACCGCCGAATGGGAGTCCGCCGCCCGGGCGGCCGTGAGCTTCGCGAGGGAGGCGAAGGACCACCCCGGCCGGTCCCGCGCACTGCACCAGGTGATGGTCGCCCTGGAACGCGCGGGACGCCGGGCCGAAGCGGTGGCGGCGGCAGGGGCGTTGCTGCGCTTTCAGCACGTGGTCGTCGAGGCGGCCTCCCGGGCCGAGCATCCCCTCGACTGCCAGCGCCTCCTCCAGCACGCCGTCGCCGCGGTGGCGGAGAGCGGGCGCCTGCTCGGCGACCGTGAGGACTGGCTGCTGCACACACGGCGCGCCGACATCGCGCGGGTGGCGAACGCCCGTCGCCTGGACGAGTCCTTCCAGGAGATCGGCCCACGACCGCCACGTCGCCCGGCGGTGCCGGACACCGAGGACGTGCCGGACGGGGACTTCCGGGAAGCCGCCCCACGACGACCGCACCGCCCGCCCGGGCCGCCCGCCGAAGAGGAGGTACCCGACGTCGCCGTGGAGGCGACGCGGTGGGCCCGAGAAGCTCTGGACCGCCTGGCGGAGCACTCCCCCGGAATCGCCCACACGGTCGCCGGGGCCGCCCCCGCGCAGAGGGCGGCCCGGCGCGCGCTGTCCCTGATCCCCGAGGGCCTGCGGCCGGAGGACGCCGACGACTGGCGGGGGGTGTGCGCACTGCTGGCGCGCTTCGCCGCGGCACGGCTCGCGGGCGGCCCGACGTCGCGCGACGCGGGGCGGCTCGCCCAGCAGAACTGGTCCTCGCTGGTCCTGCCCCATGTGGCGAGCACGTACGAGATCGCCGTGCTGGCCCACCGACGCGTCAACGACGCGGCGGCCCAGGTGCGCCTGTACACCGACCTCGCGGAAGAGAGCTTCCGGTCCGGGGCCTACCCCCTGGCCGTCACGTGCCGGCTCGCGGCGGCCGGGATCGCGGAAGCGACGGGCGACGAGGGCGGCCAGGGCGAGGCCCTCTCCGCCGCCGCGCACGCCAACCTGCTGCTGGCGAACCACGAGGAGGCCGCCCGGTTGGCCGAGAGGGCCGCCCCCCTCCTCACCGCCGCGAAGCGCCCCGGGCCCGCGGGACGGGCGCTCACCACCCTGGCGAACGCCCGGTACAGCCTGAACTCCCCGGCCCGGGCGCTCTCCGCCGCCCTCCGGGCCGATGCACTCACAGCGTCGGCGGACGATCTGCCGGGCCGCACGGCGGCGCTCCTCGTCCTGGGTCTCGCACAACGCGACACCGGCCGCGCCGCCGACTCCGCCGCCTCCTGGCAGAGGGCGCTGCGCATCGCCCGGGCCCTCAAGGACCCCTACCTGACCCCCAGCACGGAGTCCTTCCTCAGGAGCGTGGGCCACCTGGGCGGCTGAGATGTGCCCACGGCCTCCTGCCTACTCGTCGAACGCCCCCGGTTTCCTGGTGCTGTCGTTGGGCTTCGTCGGGCTGTGGATCACCTTGATCGGCAGCCCTTCGTCCCGGAAGGCCTTGCGCGCGGCCTTCGCCACGTCCGGGTCGGAGAAGTGCCACTCCACGCTCCGGCCGCCGGACGCCTCCACCTGGGCACGGGCCTCGGTGACGAACTTGTCCTTGCCCGACGGGGTCAGGGTGCCGCTGTCGGACTTGGACAGATAGCTGCCGTAGCCGTTCTTGGCCTCCAGGAACGTCTGCCGGGAGGAGTCCCAGCCGTCGTACTCCACCGCCGGCTTGCCCTCCCGGGGATGCGGCACGACGTACTCCTGGCCCCGGTTGGTGCCGGTCACCTGCTCCTGGTAGCGCAGCCAGGACTCGTTCTTCCAGTTGGGCGCGGGGTTGCGGTCCCGGCTGGCCCAGTAGCCGTCGCCGGCGTCGGCGTCCCCGAGCGTACGGTCCTTGAGGTCGTCGGCCCAGGACGGCGGGTTGTAGTTGCGCGGGTCGGAGGTGTCGTTGCGCTGCGCCTCCGGGTACTTCTTCTTGTCCACCTCGGCCTTGCGCGCCCGCTCGGGCTCCTCCAGCCGCTTCTGCTCCAGGTGGGCGGCCCGCTCGGCGGCCCTGGCCTGGGCGGCGGCCGCCTTGGCCGCCTCGTCGCACCCGTCGTTCGCGAGGACGATCCGGCGCGGGGAGCCGCCCGCGAGCACTCCGGTGCCCGAGCCCGGCACACCGGTGGCCCCTCCCCCGCCGTACCGCACGCTCGGCGGACCCGAGGCGATGACGCAGCCGGTCCGGCGCGCGGCGTCCTCGGCGGTGTCCGCCGCGTCGTCGGCCTCCTTCGCCGCCTTCCGTACGCCGTCGAGGTCGCCGGCCTCGGCCGCCTTGCGGGCCCGGCGGGCTGCCGCCCCCGCGTCGTCCGCGGCCTTCGCCACGGCTCCGGCGACCTTGCCCAGCACCCCGAGCTTGCCGACCTTGCCGACGACCTTCCCGACGTTGTAGCCGGGGATGAAGATCGAGCCGACGTTCCAGATCACATCGGTGACGGCCCGGGTCTTCTCGCCGTTGTTCCAGCGCTCGCGGACCTCGTCCCCGACGAACACGTCGTCCCCGACCGTGACCACCGTGCCGACGGACGCCTTGCCCCAGTCCCAGATCGCGCCCAGGTAGTCGCCGTCCGCCCACTTGTCGCCCGCGCCCGAGGAGTCCTTCATCCACTGGTCGCCGAGCTGCTTGCCGTAGTCGGCGAGGCCCGACCAGGTCTCCGGCTTGAACAGGTCGATGATCCCGGTGATGTCGCCCCAGATCCCGTCGACCACGAGGCCCTTGACGACCTGGGTCGTACGGTCCCAGGCGCAGCCGAAGAAGCCCCAGCCGCCGCAGTCCTCCTGCTCCTCGGCCTGCTGCCCGCCGCTCTCGCCCTCACCGTCGTCGGACGCCTGTACGTCGTGGGCGGCCTCGGGCTCCTCGTTGTCCTCGGGGAAGGTGTCCTCGCCGGTGCCGGGGCGGCCGTCGTCGTCGGGGCCTCCCGTGCCGCCGGTCGTGGTCGAGCCCTCGGAGCCCCCCGAGCCCTCGGTGCCCCCCGAGCCCTCGGAGCCTCCCGAGCCCTGCGTACCGCCCGTCCCCTCCGTACCGCCGGTGGCTCCGGTGCCTCCCGTGGCGTCGCCGCCGGTGGCCCCGTCCGTGGTCCCTCCGGTCACGCCGCCCGTGGTCGTCGAACCGCCGTCGGCGCCCGCGTCCGCACCTCCGTCGGCACCTCCGTCCGCGCTCCCCGACGTACCGCCGTCGGCTCCCCCGTCCGTACCGCCGTCCGGGCGTTCGCCCGCCTCGACGGAGCCGGGGTCCGGGGAGACCGGGCAGGAGCTGCCGGTCAGCGAGCAGATCGCGGACTGGAGGCCCTCGGTGATCCGGCCGCCGAGGCCGCCCACCGCCATGGCCGCGATCAGCGCGACGACGATCAGGACCAGGCCCAGGTACTCCAGGGCGGTCTGCCCCCGGTCCCGCTTCCAGGTGATCATGTGCGGGAGCGAGAACTTCGGCGGCTGACCCCGTTGGCCCGACGGCAGGCGGAACCACGCCCGGCCGGCCTCGCGGTTGATCAGGACGAGGATCAGGACCGGCACGACCAACTGGGTCAGTCCGTCCGGAGACCCGTCCCCGAGGTTGGCGAGGCCTCCGAGGATCAGCCACACCTGGACGGCGACGATGCCCCACCGCACCCGCGTGGAGCCGGTCCGCACGTGCCGGGCCAACAGGGCCGCGAGCACCCCGGGGGCCGAGGCGTACAGCAGGATGCCGAGCACCTCGGCGCCCATCGCGTCCGCGGCGAGGGCCGAGCCGGACAGGCCGACCGCCCCCAGCAGCGTCGCCCCGAACAGCACCAGGAGCAGCACGCGGACCAGGACGAGCGGGCGCGGGAGTTCACGCCGTGGGGCGACGGCCCCGGCCGGGCCTCCCGCTACGGGTATGCCACCGACAGCAGACATACGTGATCCGACCCCCGGCACCCATGAGTGACATGACAACCGGTCACCCTAGGGTCGGGCACCCGCTCCCGTCGTGGGCCCCAGGACCCAACCCCGGGCCCACCTCGGCGGGTTGACCGGGCCCGGGAAAGCAACGTACCCGGCGGCGGGGCCGCTCGTACGGGACGAGCGGACCCGCTACCGGGTACGGAGCGGGGTCGTGCGGCGGTGCGTGAGCGTCAGCCGGTGAGCTTCACCCACGTGCACGCGTCAGCCGGTGAGCTTCACCGACCTGTACGCGTCAGTCGGTGAGGTTCACCGAGCGGGCCGAGGACGCGCCGATCTCCTCGGAGATCTCGGTGAGCACCGACTGCGGCACGGTCTCGTCGACGGTGAGGACGACCAGGGCCTCGCCACCTTCGGCGGCCCGCGAGACCTGCATACCGGCGATGTTCAGCCCGGCCTCGCCGAGGATCTTGCCGACCGCTCCGACCACACCGGGACGGTCCTGGTAGCGCAGGACGACCATGTGGTCGGCGAGCGCGAGATCGACGTCGTGCTCACCGATGGCGACGATCTTCTGGAGGTTCTTCGGGCCGGCCAGCGTGCCGGAGACCGCGACCTCCTGGCCGTCGGAGAGCGTGCCGCGCACGGTGACCACGTTGCGGTGGTCGGGCGACTCGGAGCTGGTGGTGAGGCGGACCTCCACACCGCGCTCCTGAGCGAACAGCGGGGCGTTGACGTAGCTGACGGTCTCGTCGACGACGTCCTCGAAGACGCCCTTGAGAGCGGAGAGCTCCAGCACCTTGACGTCGTGCTGGGTGATCTCGCCGTACACCTCGACGTCGAGCCGGGCCGCGACCTCGCCCGCGAGCGCGGTGAAGATCCGGCCGAGCTTCTCGGCGAGCGGCAGGCCGGGGCGCACGTCCTCGGCGATGACGCCGCCCTGGACGTTGACCGCGTCCGGGACCAGCTCGCCGGCCAGCGCGAGGCGGACGGACTTGGCGACCGCGATGCCCGCCTTCTCCTGCGCCTCGTCGGTGGAGGCGCCGAGGTGCGGGGTGCAGACGACCTGGTCGAACTGGAACAGCGGGGAGTCCGTGCAGGGCTCCTTCGCGTACACGTCCAGACCCGCGCCGGCGACGCGGCCCTCCTTGAGGGCGGAGTACAGCGCCTCCTCGTCGACGATGCCGCCGCGGGCGGCGTTGACGATGCGCACCGAGGGCTTCACCTTGTGCAGCGCCTCGTCACCGATGAGACCGAGGGTCTCGGGGGTCTTCGGCAGGTGCACGGTGATGAAGTCGGCGACCTCCAGCAGCTCGTCCAGGCTGAGGAGCTTGACGCCCATCTGCGCGGCGCGGGCCGGCTGGACGTAGGGGTCGTAGGCGACGATCTTCATGCCGAAGGCCGACATCCGCTGGGCCACCAGGACGCCGATGCGGCCGAGGCCGACGACGCCGAGGACCTTCTCGCTGAGTTCCACCCCGGTGTACTTGGAGCGCTTCCACTCGCCGTTCTTCAGCGCGGTGTTCGCCTGCGGGATGTTGCGCGCGGTGGCCACCAGGAGACCGCAGGCCAGCTCGGCCGCGGTGACGATGTTGGAGGTCGGGGCGTTGACGACCATCACGCCGGCCTTGGTGGCCGAGGAGACGTCGACGTTGTCCAGACCGACGCCCGCGCGGGCCACGACCCGGAGCTTCTTGGCGGCGGCGATGGCCTCGGCGTCGACCTTGGTGGCGGAGCGCACCAGGATGGCGTCGACGTCGACGATCGCGGGGAGAAGCTCGGCGCGGTCCGCGCCGTTGCAGTGCCGGATCTCGAAATCCGGACCCAGGGCGTCGACCGTGGCGGGCGACAGCTCTTCAGCGATGAGTACGACAGGTTTCGAGCTCACGTGAGTCCTCACAAGTCCAGTGCGGACGGCCGTCCCGACGGCCGCAGGCGGTGGAGGGGCTAGCCGCGTGGAAGACGCACGACACTGTGGGCCCTGACGCGTGTATCTGTTGAGAAGTGTAGTCATGCGACGCGCCTCGTACTGCGCCCCGGTGCGAGGATCACCCGCACGAGGGTGGCCGTCGTGTACACCCGTACGGGACCGCCCCTCCGGCGCCCCGTGCGGAGCGGCTTCCCCGGTCCTCCGGTACTGCGGAGCGGGGCGGGTCCGCGACGGACCCGCCCCGCTCCGAAGAGGCCTAGGCCTCTTCGTCGTTCACCCAGCTCATGAGCTTGCGCAGCTCGCGGCCCGTGGTCTCCAGCAGGTGGTCGCTGTCGGCCTTCTTGTACTCGTTGTACTTGGGCAGGCCGTTGTGGTACTCGGCCATCCAGTTCTTGGCGAAGGTGCCGTCCTGGATCTCGGCGAGGACCTTCTTCATCTCGGCCTTGGTGGCGTCGGTGATGATCCGGGGGCCGGTGACGTAGTCGCCCCACTCGGCGGTCTCCGAGATGGACCAGCGCATCTTCTCCAGGCCGCCCTCGTACATGAGGTCGACGATGAGCTTCAGCTCGTGGAGGCACTCGAAGTACGCGATCTCGGGCTGGTAGCCGGCCTCGGTCAGCGTCTCGAAACCGGCCTTGACCAGGGCGGCGGTGCCACCGCAGAGGACGGCCTGCTCACCGAACAGGTCGGTCTCGGTCTCCTCGGTGAAGGTGGTCTTGATGACGCCGGCGCGGGTGCCGCCGATGCCCTTGGCGTACGACAGGGCGAGCTCCAGGCCCTTGCCCGAGGCGTCCTGCTCGACGGCCACGATGCAGGGGACGCCGCGGCCCTCCTCGTACTGGCGGCGGACCAGGTGGCCGGGGCCCTTGGGGGCGACCATGCAGACGTCGACGCCGGCCGGCGGCTTGATGAAGCCGAAGCGGATGTTCAGGCCGTGGCCGAAGAACAGCGCGTCGCCGTCCTTGAGGTTGTCCTTGACGGACTCCTCGTAGACCTGGGCCTGGATCGGGTCCGGGACGAGGATCATGATGACGTCGGCCTCGGCGGCGGCCTCGGACGGGGTCACCACGCGCAGGCCCTGCTCCTCGGCCTTGGCCTTGGACTTCGAGCCCTCGTGCAGACCGACGCGGACGTCGACGCCGGAGTCACGGAGCGACAGCGCGTGGGCGTGGCCCTGGCTGCCGTAACCGAGAACCGCGACCTTGCGGCCCTGGATGATGGACAGGTCGGCATCGTCGTCGTAGAACAGCTCGGCCACTGGGTCTTCTCCTTGGTGTGCAGGTGTTGCGTCCCACCGTACGGCGGGGGCGTCGTGTACGTGATCGGGTCTCGCCATGCGAGCGGCGCGGGCGCGCGGCCCGCCGCCGGTCAGGCGGAGCGGTCGAGGGCGCGCAGCGACCGGTCGGTGATCGAGCGCGCGCCACGCCCTATGGCGATGGTGCCGGACTGGACGAGCTCCTTGATGCCGTACTGCTCCAGCATCTTGAGCATGGCCTCCAGCTTGTCGGCCCCTCCGGTCGCCTCGATCGTGACGGCCTCCGGGGAGACGTCGACGGTCTTGGCGCGGAACAGCTGGACGATCTCGACGATCTGGGAGCGGGTCTCGCTGTCGGCGCGGACCTTCACCAGGACGAGCTCCCGCTGGATCGCGGCGGCGGGCTCGAGTTCGACGATCTTCAGGACGTTGACCAGCTTGTTGAGCTGCTTGGTCACCTGCTCCAGGGGCAGGCCCTCGACATTCACGACGATGGTGATGCGGGAGATGTCGGGGTGTTCGGTGGTGCCGACCGCGAGCGAGTCGATGTTGAAGCCGCGTCGGGAGAACAGGGCCGTGATCCGGGCGAGGACACCGGGCTTGTTCTCGACCAGGACGGAGAGCGTGTGCTTTTCGGACATGGAGTCGGTCTCTCTCTGTCTCTCAGTCGTCTTCGTTGTCGCCGAAGTCGGGGCGGACGCCGCGGGCGGCCTGGACCTCGTCGTTGGAGGTGCCCGCCGCGACCATCGGCCAGACCATGGCGTCCTCGTGGACGATGAAGTCGATCACGACGGGGCGGTCGTTGATGGAGTTGGCCTCTTCGATGACCTTGTCCAGGTCGGCCGGGTCCTCGCAGCGGATCGCGTAGCAGCCCATGGCCTCGGACAGCTTGACGAAGTCCGGGACGCGGGTGCCCTTGGCGGCGTTGCCGTCCGCGTCCGGGCCCGAGTGCAGCACGGTGTTGGAGTAGCGCTGGTTGTAGAAGAGGGTCTGCCACTGGCGGACCATCCCGAGCGCGCCGTTGTTGATGACGGCGACCTTGATCGGGATGTTGTTGAGCGCGCAGGTGGTCAGTTCCTGGTTGGTCATCTGGAAGCAGCCGTCGCCGTCGATCGCCCAGACCGTGCGGTCGGGCATGCCGGCCTTCGCGCCCATCGCGGCCGGGACCGCGTAGCCCATCGTGCCGGCGCCGCCGCTGTTGAGCCAGGTGGCGGGCTGCTCGTAGTCGATGAAGTGGGAGGCCCACATCTGGTGCTGGCCGACGCCCGCGGCGAAGATCGTGCCCTCGGGGGCGAGCTTGCCGATGCGCTGGATGACCTGCTGCGGGGAGAGGCTGCCGTCCTCGGGCAGGTCGTAGCCGAGCGGGTAGGTCTCGCGCCAGCGGTTGAGGTCCTTCCACCAGGCGGTGTAGTCGCCGGTGTTGCCGTCGGTGTGCTCCGCCTGGACGGCCTGGACCAGGTCGGCCAGGACCTCGCGGGCGTCGCCGACGATCGGCACGTCGGCGGTGCGGTTCTTGCCGATCTCGGCCGGGTCGATGTCGGCGTGGACGATCTTGGCGTACGGGGCGAAGCTGTCCAGCTTGCCGGTGACACGGTCGTCGAAGCGGGCTCCGAGGGCGACGATCAGGTCGGCCTTCTGCAGCGCGGTGACGGCGGTGACCGAACCGTGCATGCCCGGCATTCCCACGTGCTGCGGGTGGCTGTCGGGGAAGGCGCCGAGCGCCATCAGCGTGGTGGTGACGGGCGCTCCGGTCAGCTCCGCGAGGACCTTCAGCTCGGCGGTGGCGCCGGCCTTCAGGACGCCGCCGCCGACGTACAGCACGGGGCGCTTGGCCTGGGTGATCAGCTTCGCGGCCTCGCGGATCTGCTTGGCGTGCGGCTTGGTCACCGGACGGTAGCCGGGCAGGTCCATCGTCGGCGGCCAACTGAAGGTCGTCTGCGCCTGCAGCGCGTCCTTGGCGATGTCGACGAGGACCGGTCCGGGGCGGCCGGTGGCGGCGATGTGGAAGGCCTCGGCGATGGTGTGCGCGATGTCCTCGGCCCGGGTGACCAGGAAGTTGTGCTTGGTGATCGGCATCGTGATGCCGCAGATGTCGGCTTCCTGGAAGGCGTCGGTGCCGATGGCGGAGGAGGCCACCTGGCCGGTGATCGCGACCAGCGGCACGGAGTCCATGGCCGCGTCGGCGATCGGGGTGACCAGGTTGGTGGCGCCGGGGCCCGAGGTGACCATGCAGACGCCGACCTTGCCGGTGGCCTGCGCGTAACCGGTGGCCGCGTGCCCCGCGCCCTGCTCGTGGCGGACCAGGATGTGACGGACCTTGGTGGAGTCCATCAGCGGGTCGTAGGCGGGCAGGATGCAGCCGCCGGGGAGGCCGAATACCGTGTCGGCGCCGACTTCCTCGAGAGAACGGATGAGGGACTGCGCGCCCGTGACGTGCGTGGCGGTGACGGACGGCTGTCCGCCGTTACGGGCGCGCGGCTGCGGGTGGTGGGCCCCGGTGGCCTGCTCGGTCATCGGCATTCTCTTCTCGAAGCTGAGGTTTTCGCGGGTGTTTTGCAGCGTTTTGAGAGGTGTCAGTGCAACAAAAAACCCCTCGTGCCGTGAGGCAAGCGAGGGGAGCGCGCCGGGTGCGGTCGCAGGGTGTCATGGAGTGACCCTGCTTCAGCCGACGCGCTTTCCAAGTACGAGAATTCGGGTGCGCATGGCATTGACCCTCTCTCCGGCACGCATGACGTGTCAAGTGGGTGGGACGGGCGTCTCAGCATGTGATCCGGTGAGCAGGGGGATCGAGCCGCCCGCCATCACCGGCCGGGGGCCGGGAATGCCCGGTACGGGGAACTCCCCGCGGACCAGGGCGCGTCGCAGCCGGTACTCGTCGAGCGGTCCGGAGAAGGCCATCCCCTGGCCGTGCGTACACCCCATGGCGCGCAGGGCGAGGACCTGCTCGGGGACGTCGACACCGTCGGCGACGGACTGGAGGCCGAGGTCGCAGGCGATCCGCAGGAGACCGCTGGTGATCTTGTGCAGCCTGGCCGATTCGACCACCCCCTCGACCAGGTTCCGGTCGAGCTTCAGGACGTCGATGGGGAGCCGGCGCAGCGCGTTGATCGCCGCGAAGCCGCTGCCGAAGCCGTCGAGGGCGATCCGTACGCCGAGCCGGCGCAGGGCCACGAGGCGCTGCTCCAGGGCGTCGAAGGAGACGCGCGGGTCGCTGTCGGCGACCTCGATCATCAGGGCGCCCGAGGGGAGGCCGTGGCGGGTCAGCAGCGCCTCGATGGAGCCGGGGGGCGAGGCCGCCTCCAGCAGCCGGGCGGCGGAGAGCCGGACGGAGACGGCGACCGGGTGCCCGGCCCTGGCCCGGTCGGCCGCCTGGGCCACCGCCTCCTCCAGGAGCCAGCGGCCGAGCTCGGCGGTGCGGTCGTCGTCGCCGGAGACCCGGAGGAACTCGGCGGGGGTGAAGAGGATGCCCTGGGCGGAGCGCCAGCGGGCCTGGGCGGCGACGGCCGCGACGGAGCCGCTGGCGAGATGGACGACGGGCTGGTGGAGCAGGGCGAACTCGCCCTCGCGCAGGGCGGTGCGCAGCCGGGTGGCCAGCTCGGAGCGGCGTACGACGTCGGCCTGCATCTGCGGGGCGTACAGCTCGACCCGGTCCTTGCCGCCGGCCTTGGCGCGGTACATCGCGAGGTCCGCGTTGCGCATGAGGTCGGTGGGGCTGATGGCGGGCTCGGCGAAGGCCACGCCGATCGAGGCGGCCACCCTGACCTCGCTGGGGCCGATCCGGTAGGGCTGGGAGAGGGTCAGGCGCAGCCGGTCGGCGATCTCGTGGACCTGGTACTCGCGGGCGCCCTGGTCGCGGGTGCCGTCGCCCACGATGAGCGCGGCGAACTCGTCGCCGCCGAGCCTGGCCGCGGTGTCGCCGGCCCGGACGGAGTCCTGGAGGCGGCGGCCGGCCTGGATGAGCAGTTCGTCGCCCGCCTGGTGGCCGATGGTGTCGTTGACCGCCTTGAAGCCGTCGAGGTCGATGAAGAGGACGGCGGTGCCGGGGTCGCCGGAGCGGCGGCCGCCGAGCGCCTGGCGGACCCGCGCGGTGAACAGGGCCCGGTTGGGCAGGTCGGTGAGCGGGTCGTGCTCGGCGTTGTGCTGCAACTGGGCCTGGAGCCTGACCCGCTCGGTGACGTCCCGGCTGTTGAGCAGGAGGCCGCCCTGGTGGCGGTTGACGGTGGACTCGACGTTGAGCCAGTCGCCGGTGCCGGAGCGGAAGCGGCACTCGATGCGGGTGGTGGGCTCCTCGTGCGGCGGCGCGGCGAGGAAGCGCCGGACCTCGTGGACGAAGCGGCCGAGGTCGTCGGGGTGGATGATCGAGGACAGCTCGGAGCCGACGAGGCCCTCCGCCTCGCGCCCGTAGACCCCGGCGGCGGCGGGGCTGACGTAGCGCAGGGTGCCGTTGGGCGCGGCGATCATGATGACGTCGCTGGAGCCCTGCACCAGGGAGCGGAAGTGGTTCTCCTTCTGGGCCAGCTCCTGGGTGAGGGAGATGTTGTCGAGGAGCATGATGCCCTGCCGGACGACCAGCGCCAGGACGACGGTGCAGCCGGTGAAGATGACGACGCGGTCGACCCGGCGGCCGTCGACCACGTTGTACAGGATGCCCAGGGTGCAGACGGCGGCGGCGAGATACGGGGTCAGGGCGGCCAGCGAGCCGGCGATCGGGCGGCTGGCGATGGCCCGCGGGGGCCCGGGGCGGGGGGACGGCCGGGCCGCGCGGCGGGCGCCCCAGGGGGCGTAGGCCAGGAGCAGCGACCCGGCGAACCAGCCGGCGTCGAGGAGTTGGCCCGAGTGGTAGGTGGAGCGCAGCAGCGGCGAGGTGAACACCGCGTCGCTCAGCACCGTGAGCGCGAGGGCGGCGATGGCGGTGTTCACCGCGGAGCGGTTCACCCCGGCCCGGCGGAAGTGCAGCGCGAGCACCATCGAGACGAGCACGATGTCCAGCAGCGGATAGGCGAGCGAGAGGGCCGCGGGCGCGACGCTGGTGTCCTGGACCCCCGCCAGGTGCGCGGTGTGCGCGAGGGCGAGGCTCCAGGCGAGCGTCAGCAGGGAGCCGCCGATGAGCCACGCGTCCAGGGCCAGGCACACCCAGCCCGCGCGGGTGACGGGCCGTTTGGCGAGCACGAGCAGCCCGACGATGGCGGGCGGCGCGAAGCAGAGGAAGAACACGTCGGCGAGGGAGGGCGTGGGCACGGCGACGCCGAGGATCACCTCGTACCAGCCCCAGACGGCGTTTCCGCAGGCCGCCATGAGGGAGGAGAGCGAGAACAGCAGCCAGGCGGGGCGCAGTCGGCCCCGGACCGCCCGCGCGTAGAGGAAGCAGGAGACGGCGGCGATCAGGGCCGCCGCGGCGAGGCCGAAGTCCCCCATGATGACGGCGACCTGCGGCGAGCCCCAGCCGACGGCGGCGCCCACCGAATACCCGGCGCAGACGACGCCGAGCAGGATCCGGGACCGCAGCCCCGTGGAGCCGGTGGCGGACCGCGGGGCGAGCAGGGCCCCCAGCGCGCTCACCGGAGGGCTCCCCGCCCCGGGCCCACCGGGCACGTGCTCCTGTGCGGCCTGTTCCTCGGCGTCCGGCGGCGGGGTGGGAGGCACTGGGGCGCCCGGCTCGCCGCGGGGCCCCTCCGCTCGGTCCGCTCGGGACGCGGCTCCGACGTCGCCGGTCCGGGGCAGGAATCCGGCCATCGGCGGGTGCTGTGCTCCATCGGCGCGGGCGGCCGCAACCGTCCGCTCGTCCGCGTCGGATCGTCTCTCCATGGCCAGCACATCGCCCGTCGCCCCCTCGCGTTCCGGTGCTCCCCCCGCGCCGTCCCTTCCACGGCGCAGCCCCCCGGATCGGACGATACACCAGATCCGTCACTCAGGGCCATAGATTCTCTACGCTCCGTGACGAAATGCGAGGTGAGCGGCACTGCGTGCATCCGGACCGCCCCGTAGCGTGGCCGCGGCGGCGGGGTCAGCCGGTGGTGGCCACCACGTTCCGCAGCGGCTCCCCGGCGGCGAACCGGGTGAGCTGTGCGGCCAGCAGCCGCTTGGCGCGCGGTTCGAACGCCGAGGTACTGCCGCCCACATGAGGCGTGATCAAGACATTCGGAGCATGCCAGAGAGGATGGCCCGCGGGCAGCGGTTCCGGGTCGGTCACATCGAGCGCGGCCCGCAGTCGTCCGGATTCGAGCTCGGAGAGCAGGGCCTTGGTGTCGACGACTCCGCCGCGGGCGACGTTGACGAGGAGGGCCCCGTCGGGCATCGCGGCGAGGAAGTCGGCGCCCACCAGCCCCTGTGTGGCCGGGGTCAGCGGGGTGGAGAGGATCACGACGTCGGCCTCGGGCAGCAGGGCGGGCAGATCGTCGAGCGTCCGCACGGGCCCGCGTGCGGTGGTCCGCGCGGAGCGCGCGACGCGTTCCACCCGCGCGCACTCGAAGGGGACGAGCCGGTCCTCGATGGCCGAGCCGATGGATCCGTACCCCACGATGAGGACGGACTTGTCGGCGAGCGCCGGGTAGAAGCCGGAGAGCCACTCCTCCTTGTCCTGGCCGTGGACGAATCCCGGGAACCCGCGCAGGGACGCGAGGATCAGGGCGAGCGTCAACTCGGCGGTGGACGCCTCGTGGACCCCCTTGGCATTGCAGAGGCGTACGCCAGCGGGAAGCAGTCCGAGGCCGGGCTCCACGTGGTCGATGCCCGCGGAGAGCGTCTGCACCACCCGGACGGCGCCCATCGAGGCGAGCGGGCGCACCGCGACCTCGGGGCCCTTCATGTAGGGAACGACGTAGTAGGCGCAGTCGGCCGGGTCCCCCGGGTAGTCCGGCTCGCCGTCCCAGAGGAGGTAGTTGAGGCCCTCGGGCAGCCCGTCGATCTCGTCGGCCGGGAAGGGCAGCCACACGTCGGCAGTCGTCGCAGTCATGGTCAGGAGGCTATGCGACAGATGTGCGAGCGCTCCAGGTCCGTCCGGAGCCCCGTGCGGGGCGCTCGGGGCGGGAGCGGTCAGCGCGGTCGCGGTCCGAGGGCCCGCGCCCCGGCGTACGGCGGCGACGTCCGCCGGGCGGTGTGCTCTCGGCAGGTTGCACAAACCCCGCCGTCGGTGATTGCCGCGACTGCGCAGAGACGGCGGGCGTTCGCTCCGCCCAGGATGTGCGGTCAGACACCGATGTGACCCGGTCGGGTCACCCGGTTCACCGTCACCTCAGGAGTCGCCGTGCTGTGGAGAAGGAATCGGTTCGCCCTGTCGGCCGCGCTCGCCCTGGTCCTGACCGCGTCGGGGGGCGCGGGCACGGCGTCGGCTTCGACGGGCACGACCGCGGTCGCCGCCGCGCCGGCCGCCTCGGCCGCCGGTGGCTTCGGGGCTCCCGGCCCGTACGCCACGGCGGTGGAGGTCGGGGCGGTCACCACGCTGTACTACCCGCGCGACATCGCCGACAGCGACCGCCGCCACCCGGTGATCGTGTGGGGCAACGGCACCGGCGGCGTCCCCCTCGTCTACCGGGACCTGTTGCTCCACTGGGCCGGTCAGGGCTTCGTCGTCGCCGCCGCGAACACCCCGATGTCCAACCTCGGCATCTCCATGCGGGCGAGCATCGACATGCTGACCGGCCGGAACGCCGACCCGGGCAGCGTCTTCCACGACCGCGTCGACCTGGAGCACATCGGTGCGTCGGGGCACTCGCAGGGCGGCGCGGCTGCCATCGTCGTCGGCTCGGACCCCCGCGTCGACACCGTCCTGCCGATCCAGCCCGGTCCGCTGGCGGACATCGACGCGGTGCGCGGGCCCGCGCTGCTGCTGGCCGGCCAGCGGGACAGCATCGTCCTCCCCGCCCTGGTCAAGGCGTTCTACAACGCCGCCGACCACATCCCGGCCCTCTACGGGGAGGTGCGCGGGGCCGACCACTTCACGGTCGTGGGCGACCCCGGCCCGTTCGCCGCACCGACCACCGCGTGGTTCCGCGCCCACCTCATGGGCGACCGGGCGGCGCACGCCCAGTTCTTCGGACCCGGCTGCGGCATCTGCGCCGACACCGCCACCTGGTCCGACGTGCGCCGCAACAGCCGGGCCCTGAGCGTCCCCGCCGCCACTCCGTAGCCCCGCCCCGGCCGTGCGCGGGCGGCGTCCCGCCCCCTCTGACCGCCGCTTCCCCGGTCGTCCCCCGCGACCGGGGAAGCGGCACTTCCCGTGAAAGGACCGATACCGCCATGGACATCATCGCGACGACCCTCCAGGGCAGGGTGCGGGGCCGCGTCGAGGAGTCGATCGCCTCCTACCGGGGCATCCCGTACGCCGCCGCGCCCTTCGGGATCCACCGGTTCCGGGCCCCCGCGCCCGTCGAGCCCTGGGAGGGGATACGCGACGCGCTGGAGTTCGGGCCGACCGCACCGCAGCGCCCCTACCGGCCGCCCCTGGACCGGCTGATTCCCGACGTGGACATCCCCGGGGAGGAGTGCCTCAACCTCAACGTCTGGGCTCCCCGGGGAGCCGGCGAGCCGCTGCCGGTGCTGGTGTGGATCCACGGCGGGTCCCTGCGGAACGGTTCCGCCGCCATGCCCCTGTACGACGGCCGGGCCTTCGCCCGCGACGGTGTGGTCCTGGTCTCGGTGAACTACCGGCTCGGGGTCGAGGGGTTCGGCGTCTTCCCCGACGCACCCGACAACCGGGGCCTGCTGGACCAGATCGCCGCCCTGGTCTGGGTGCGGGACAACATCGCGGGATTCGGCGGGGATCCCGGGTGCGTCACGGTGTGCGGTGAGTCGGCCGGGGCCATCAGCATCGCCGCCCTGCTGACCAGTCCGCGCGCGGCCGGACTGTTCCACCGGGCGGTCCTCCAGAGCGGGCCGCCGCACACCGTGACGCGCGCCGAGGGCGCGAGGACCGTACGGGCGATGGCGAAGGCCCTGCGGGTGCCCGCCACGGCCGAGGAGTTCGCCGGAGTGGACCGGGAACGGCTGCTGGACGTCCAGGACGCGCTGGTCGGCAGGGCCGACCCGGTCAGCGGCGGACCGGGCTTCCACCTCGTGGTCGACGACGACGTGGTGCCGGCCGACCCCCCACCGTCCTCGGTCGATCTGCTGCTGGGCTGCAACC
>NZ_UAVD01000027.1 GCF_900460065.1 Streptomyces griseus
CGGCCCAGCGGCCGGCCACGTTCTGGGTGGGGGTGTCCTCCCAGAGGACCTCGTTCATCGCCTCGGCGACACTGTGCCGGCCGCCGGAGAGCGAGGCGGCGAACCGGTCGTCGGTGAGCATGAGGCGCAGCGAGTTGCCCATCCAGTCGGCGGTCGGCTGGTGGCCGGCCGCCATCATCACCATGAGGTCCTGGGCGACCTCCTCGTCGGTGAAGCCGCCGGTGTCCGCGATCATCCGGCTGGCGACGTCGTCACCGGGCTCGGCGTGCTTGTCGGCCAGCAGCCGGAACATCGACGTGGCGAGGTGCTGCTGCCCGGCGAGCGCGCGCTCCCGGCCGTCGATCATGTCGTTGATCGCGCCGACCAGCGGGTGGGCCTCCTCGTCGGAGAAGCCGTAGATCCTGGCCAGCACGAGGGCGGGCAGCAGCTTGGCGTACTCCGCGATGATGTCGACCGAGCCCTTGGTGCAGAACCGGTCGATCAGCTCGTCGGCGAACTCCTCCGCGTACCGCTTCAGGGAGAACGGGTCGACGCCCTCCAGCGCGTTGCTGATCATCATCGCGCGGACGCTGTGGCGCTCGCCGACCGTGTAGAGGATCGAGTTCTGCTTGCGCCCGATCATCGGCAGCAGCGGCCAGTCGTCGGGGATGCGGTCCCACTGGTTCCACAGGTCGGAGTCCCGGCTGAAGAGGACCGGGTCGCCGGTGACCTGGTGCAGTTCGCGGTAGCCGAGGACGAGCCAGGCGGGCACGTCGCCGTCGAGGACGACCGGGGCGATCGCCCCGTGGTCGCGCCGCATCTCCCGGTAGAGCTGGACGGGGTCGCTCTGGAAGCGGGGCCCGGAGAGGGGGACGGACGTGTGGGTGACGGGGCAGCCGGAGACAGTGGTCACGGGGCGGGCTCCGGGGTCGGGCCGGCCGCCGCCAGGGCCGCCTCGGGGGCGCGGAGGCGGGCGGCGGAGAGCGCGGCGAGGTGTTCGACGAGCGTGATGAGCACGTACTTGCTGGACGAGCGGTCGCGGGCGTCGCACTCCACCAGCGGTACGTCGTCCGAGAGGTCCAGGGCCTCCCGGATCTGCTGCTCGCTGTGGAGCGGGCCGCCGAAGTCGTTGCACGCGACGATGAACGGCGTGCCGTGGTGCTCCAGGCGGTCGATGGCGTACCAGGAGTCGGCCAGCCGCCGGGTGTCGACGAGGACGACCGCGCCGAGCGTGCCGGAGAACAGCCGGTCCCACAGGAACCAGAAGCGCTCCTGTCCGGGCGCGCCGAAGAGGTAGAGCACGGAGCGTTCGTCGAGCGTGATCCGGCCGAAGTCGAAGGCCACGGTGGTGGACGACTTCGCCTGGATGCCGTCGAGGTGGTCGACGGCCTCGCCCGCGCGGGTCATGGTCTCCTCCGTGTTGAGCGGACGGATCTCGCTCACGGATCGGACCATGGTGGTCTTGCCGACCCCGAAGCCGCCGACGACAACGATCTTCAGTCCGTTGTCGGCCGTCGCGCTCAGGGCGGCGCGGTCAGAGGTTGCGGAGTCCAACGAGCACCTGTTCCAGGATGTCGGGGTCGGGGAGCCGGTCCGCGACACGGGCTGTACGGGGGTGGCGGGCGCTGATCCGGCCGGTGTCGAGCAGGTCGCACAGCATGATGCGCACGATGCTGACCGGCAGGTTCAGGGTCGCCGCTATCTCGACGACGGCGGTGGGGCCCTGGCACATGCGCAGGATCGCGACGTGCTCGGACTGCATCCCGGGGGCCGGGTCGCACTCGGCGACGACGAGCGTCACCAGGTCGAACGCGGCGGAGTCGGAGCGGCTGCGGCCCCCGGTGAGGGTGTACAGCCGGTCCGGATCCTCGTCGCGGCCCGGTCGGGGGCGGGGTGCCGTCGTCATACGGTCGGGGTCTCGACGGGTTCGCGCGGCGGCGCGACGAGGTGCTCGCCGAGCTGCTCGACGAGCTCGCTCATGTTGTGGCCGACGAGGCCCACGTCGGAGTCCTCGTCGGCGACGACGGCCAGGTGGGCCCCGGCCCCCGCCTCGACGATGAACAGCACGCCGCCGTAGAACTCGGCCATCGCGGACCGTACGCCGCCGGTGCCGTCGCCGAATTCGATGGACGCGCCGTGCGAGAGGCTCTGGATCCCGGCGGAGATCGCGGCCAGCTGGTCGGCCTGGTCGACGGAGAGCTCGGGGGTACGGCACAGCTTGAGGCCGTCGCGGGACAGGACGAGGGCGTGGCGGGTACCGGGGGTGCGGTCGAGCAGCCCCTCCAGCAGCCAGTTGAGCTTCTCGTCGGTGGTCGCGGTCATCGGGTGTTGCCTTCCGGGTGCGTGGAGTTGGCTCGTACCGCCTTGCTGAAGGTGCTGAAGCGCGCTGCCTGGACCTTCGGGTCGGTGGTGCGGGCCCGGGGGGTGTCGGCTCCGCCGGGGGTGGCGTTGCCGTTGCGGGACTCGGCGGCGGCCAGCGTGCGGCCGCGGCGGCGCTTGGGCAGGCCGCTCTCGCCGAACGCGGGCACGGCGCCCGTGGACTCGGACTCCGACTCCGCCGCCGGGGTCAGGGGCGTGGAGGCGTCGTCCTCGGGAAGGGACCGGGCCGCGGGGGCGGCGCCGGCGGTGTCCGTTCCGGCCGCCGAGGCGTGCGAGGGCTCCGGCTCGGCGGGGGCGGTGAGGGGCGCCGGGACGGCTGCCGGGGCCGGAGCCGCGGGGGCCGGGACCGTCGGCGCCGGGGCGGTCGAGCGGGAGATGAGGTCCTGGGGGAGCATCATCAGCGCCCCGGTGCCGCCCCGGGCGGACGGGCGGAAGGAGACGGTCAGGCCGTGCTTGCGGGCCAGCCGGCCGACGACGGCGAGTCCGAGGCGGGTGCCGGAGAGGTTGGTGAGGTCCTGGTGGTCGGCGGAGACCGCCTTCTCGGCGCGGCGCAGCTGCACCTCGCTCATGACGAGCCCGCTGTCCTCGACGGTGATGACGATGCCCGCCGGGACCTCCTCCACGTAGACGTGGACCTCGGCGGTCGGCGGCGAGAAGTTGGCAGCGTTGTCGAGGAGTTCGGCGAGCGCGTGCATGACGCCCTCGGCGGCGTGACCGGCGATGGCGACATCGCTGGTGGAGTGCAGGCGGACCCGCTGGTAGCTGCCGATCCGGCCCATCGCGCCGCGCAGGATCGACTCCATGACGATCGGCTTCGCCCAGCGCCGCCCGGAGCGGGCCCCGGTCAGCACGGCGATGGAGTCGGCGAGACGGCCCGCCTGGGCGGTGCGGTGGTCCAGGTGGAGCAGGTCCCCGAGGACGGACTCGTCGGAGTGCCGGTGCTCCATCTCGCGGAGGTCGGCCAGCATGCTGGTGGCCAGGGCCTGCATCCGCCCCGCCGCGTTGGCGCAGGCGGCGACGGCCGCGGAGCGCTCGGTCTCGGCGCGGGTGGCACGGGCGGTCAGCCGGTCGACGGAGACCGCCAGCCGGCCCTGTTCGGCGGCGGCCGCCGCGGCGATCCGCTCGTTCTCGGCGCGGGCGTCGGCGACGACCCGGGCGGTCTCGGCGGAGGCGGCGCCCTTGATCCGGGCGGTCTCCGCGGTGAACCGCTGGGCCTCGACGGCGGAGGCGGAGACCAGGCGGGAGGTCTCGGCGGTGAACCGCTGGGCGTCGGCGGCCCGCAGGGCGCGCAGGTTCCGCGCGGTCCCCAGGGTGTGGGCGGTGACGGCCACGCAGACGCTCAGCAGCACGGCGGCTGCGCCCGCGCCCCAGGCCAGGGGGGTCCGAACCTCGTCGGGGGCCGCGGCGACGCCCCACAGGGTCAGCGTGCCGGTTGCGGCTGCCGAGATCAGCAGGGCGAGTGCGGTGGGCCGGTGTGAGGGGCGCAATCGGAGTCCTCGGTGGCGGACGGTATGAGGGGCGGAGCGGTACGGACCGGGCTAAACGGACCAGGCGATTTCAGGACAGTTCGGCACGGTTACGGGCGATCATGCACAACTGGAGCTGCCAATTCCTGCGCAAGTCTTGGTCACTATAGGAGACTTGACGGTCTGTTTGGGAAGATCTTGTGGGCTTTTTTGTACTGCTTACGTGCTTTGATCCGGTCGCATCCCAAGAGTTCACCTGACGCGACGGCATGCTGAGACCATGGCCGAACAGCATCCACCGCATACGGACACGCCCCCGGCAGCAGCCCCGGTGTTCGTCGCCGCGCTCCGCTCCGCCGTGCGCGGCGCGAGCGACTTCGGGGCCACCGCACGCGCGCTGACGACGATGGACGCCTCCAACTACCGCCGGGTCCCGCTCGGCGTGCTCGCCCCGCGCGACGCCGACGACATCGCCGCCGCCCTGGCCGTCTGCCGGGAGCACGGGGTGCCGGTGGTGGCGCGCGGCGGCGGCACGTCCATCGCCGGACAGGCCACCGGCACCGGACTCGTCCTCGACCTCACCCGCCATCTGCGCACGATCCTCGACCTGGACCCCGCCGCCCGCACCGCCGTCGTCCAGCCGGGTGTGATCCTCGACGACCTGCGGGCCGCAGCCGCGCCCCACGGCCTGACCTTCGGCCCCGACCCCTCCACCCACAGCCGCTGCACCCTCGGCGGGATGATCGGCAACAACTCCTGCGGCGCCCACTCGGTGGCCTGGGGCACCACGGCCGACAACGTGCGCAGGCTGTCGGTGGTCCGCTACGGGGGCGAGCGCCTGCACCTGGAACAGGGGAGCGGCGCAGGGCCCGAGGGCGTCGGCGCACTCGTCGCCGACCACCTCGCCCTCCTGCGCACCGGCTACCCCGGCCTCCCGCGCCGCATCTCCGGCTACGCGCTCGACGCCCTGCTCCCCGAACACCCCGGCGGCCCCGACCCGGTCCGGGCGTTCTGCGGCAGCGAGGGCACCCTCGGCGTCGTCACCGAGGCCACCGTCCGCCTGGTCGAGGCCCCGCGCGCCCGGGCCCTGGCCGTCCTCGGGTACGCCGACGAGTCCGCCGCCGCCGACGCCGCCCCCGGCCTCCTGCCGTACCGCCCGCTCACCGTCGAGGGCATGGCCGCCGACCTCGTCACCCGGACCGCCGGGCTGCCGCGCGGGGCCGCCTGGCTGTTCGTCGAGACCGGCGGCGACACCCCGGCCGAGGCGAAGGCGCACGCGCGGCGCGTCCTGCGGGCGGCCGACGCCGTCGACGGGACCGTCGTCACGGACCCGGCCGGGCAGCGGGCCCTGTGGCGGATCCGCGAGGACGCCGCCGGAACCGCGACCCGGATGCCCGACGGCACGGAGGCCTGGCCCGGGTGGGAGGACTGCGCGGTGCCGCCCGCCCGGCTCGGCGCATACCTCCGCGACTTCCGCGCCCTCCTCGCCGAACACGGCCTGCGCGGTGCCCCGTACGGCCACTTCGGCGACGGCTGCGTCCACGTCCGCATCGACTTCGACCTGATCACCGAGGCCGGGGTGGCCCGCTTCCGCCGGTTCTCCGAGGAGACGGCCGACCTCGTCGTCGCCCACGGCGGCTCCCTCAGCGGCGAGCACGGCGACGGGCAGGCGCGCGCCGAGCTGCTGCCCCGCATGTACGGGCACGAACTCGTCGCCCTCTTCGGCCGGTTCAAGGACCTGTGGGACCCGGACAACGGGCTGAACCCGGGGATGCTGGTCCGCCCGGACCGCCTGGACGAGAACCTGCGCTTCTCCGTCCTCCCCGAGCGCCCCGTCGACGTGGAGTTCGGCTACCCGCAGGACGGCGGTGACTTCGCGGGCGCGGTCCGCCGCTGCGTCGGCGTCGCCAAGTGCCGCACGACCGGGCCGAGCGGCGCGGGCGTCATGTGTCCGTCCTTCCGGGCGACCGGCGAGGAGGCCCACTCGACCCGGGGCCGGGCCCGGCTGCTCCACGAGATGCTCGCGGGCGAGGTCATCACGGACGGCTGGCGCAGCACGGAGGTCCGGGACGCGCTCGACCTCTGCCTCTCCTGCAAGGGCTGCCGCAGCGACTGCCCGGTGGGCGTCGACATGGCCACGTACAAGGCGGAGTTCCTGCACCACCACTACCGGGGCCGGCTGCGCCCCGCCGCCCACTACGCGATGGGCCGCCTCCCGCGCTGGCTGCGCCTCGCCGCGCCCTTCGCCCGCCCCCTCAACGCGCTGGCCCGGCTGCGACCCCTCGCCGCGGTCGCGAAACGGCTGGCCGGCATCGCGCCCGAGCGCGCGATCCCGGTGCTGGCGACCCAGACGTACAGCCGGTGGCTGCGCCGCCGCCGGGGGAGGGGGACCCGGATCCTCTCCTCGGACCGGGTGGTGGCGCTCTGGGCGGACACCTTCACCGAACACCTCTCCCCCCAGGTCGGCCGGGCGGCGGTCCGCGTCCTGGAGGAGGCGACGGGGCGCACGGTGCTGCCGCCCCCGCGCGGGCTGTGCTGCGGGCTCACGTACGTATCGACCGGGCAGCTCGACGCGGCCCGCAGGGTGATGCGCCGCACCCTGGACCGGCTGGACCTCTTCCCCGGGCAGCCCCTCGTCGTCCTGGAGCCGAGCTGCGCCGCGACCCTGCGCACCGATCTGCCCGAGCTCCTTCCCGACGACCCGCGTGCAGCCGAACTGGCTTCGGCGGTGCGGACGTTCGCCCAGTACCTGGAGGAGTACGCCCCCGGCTGGACACCGCCCCGCCTGGACCGCCCGGCCGCCGGCCAGACGCACTGCCACCAGCACGCGGTCCTCGGCGACGCGGCGGAGCGGAGACTGCGCGAACGGCTGGGCCTCACCGGCGAACTCAGCGGCGGCTGCTGCGGACTCGCCGGGAACTTCGGCTTCGAGAAGGGCCACTGGGAGGTGTCCGTCGCCTGCGCGGAGGAGCGGCTGCTCCCCGCCGTACGGGACGCGGAACCCGGTACGGAACTGCTCGCGGACGGCTTCTCCTGCCGTACGCAGCTCGACCAGCTGGCCGGGCGGCGGGCCCGGCATCTCGCGGAGGTCGTCGCGGAGGCCGTGGAGCAGGCCGCGAAGGGCCCCGCGAGGGCCTCGCGGGAGGGGCCCGGGGGCCGGGCGTAGCGGCCGGGAGGGGGAGGTCCCGGGCTCACCGCGTCGCGCCCCGGCCCCGGCTCAGTGTGTCGCGCCCCGGGCGACGATCTCGCGGGCCAGCGCGGCCAGCTCCGGCAGGGCGGGGTGGCCGGGGGCGTCGCGGCGGGCGAGGAGGACCGGGACGCCCGGGGCGTCGTCGAGCGGGATGTAGACGACCCCCGTGTGCGGGTGCAGGGTCGCGGTCGAAGCGGTGGACACCCCGCTGCCGCGGCCCGCGGCGATCGCCGTGAGCCAGTCGTCGGTGTTCCCGACGGTGACGGTGGTGGCGGGCCGGGCGTGCGGCGGCCACAGGCCGGCGGTGGTCGTGCCGGAGACGGTGTTCAGGACGACGGGGCCCTCCGCGAGATCGGCGAGGGCGAGCGAGGCCCGCCCCGCCAGCGGCCCGTCCGCCGTCACCGCCGCCACCCGCACCTCGGTGAACAGCACCTCGGCGACGAGCCCCGGCGCGTCCACCGGCCCCCGCAACAGCGCCGCGTCGACCTCGCCCCGGGTCAGCCCGGCGGTGCGGTCGTCGATCCGGAGCAGCTCCAGCGGGGTCCCCGGATGCCGCTCCTGCCAGGCCCGCAGCAGCGGTGTGGTGTAGGGCCCGAACGCGGACCAGGCGTGCCCGAGCCGCAGCGGCCAGGTCCGCAGCCGCCCGGGGTCGAGGGCCTCGTCGAAGGCGGCGACCGCGGCGGCGGCCTTGTCGCGGAAGGCGACCCCGTCGGCGGTCAGGGCGAGGTGGTGGGTGGAACGGTCGACGAGCCGGACCCCCAGGTGCCGCTCCAGCGCCGCGAGGGTGCGGGACACGGCGGGCTGGGTGAGCCGGAGGCGGGCGGCGGCGCGCGTGATGTTCAACTCGTCGGCGACCGCGAGGAACGCCCGCAGATGCCGGAGTTCCACGGGGCGGCCGGTGGTGGGCGCTTCGTTCATGCGTGGGGAGCATAACGGGAGCTTGATCGGTATTTCACGGAACGCGCGGGGGTCCCTACGGTGAAGGGGAGCCGACGGCCGGGCGGTGCGCCATTCCGTACCGTCCAGTCCATTACAGTGGACCGGGTCGTGCAGTGAGCCGTCCCGTCCCCGTCCCCTCGGAAGGTCCCCCGTGAACGACCAGCGCAGCGCCGCCGAACCGGCCGCCGCAGCCGTCGCCGTACCCGAAGCGGTGGCGGCCTTCGATGGCGCCGCGCCCGCCCGGCGGACCGGGGCCGAGCGCCGGGCGGCGCTGACGCCGATCGTGCTGGTGGTCGCCGGCGGCCTGTCCGTCCAGTTCGGCTCGGCGGTCGCGGCCCTCCTGATGCCGAAGGCGGGCGCGCTGGGCGTCGTCACCCTGCGGCTCGCGGCCGCCGCGCTGATCCTGCTGGTGATCTGCCGGCCGAAGCTGCGCGGCCACTCGCGTGCCGACTGGGGCACGGTGCTCGCCTTCGGCGTCGCCATGGGCGGCATGAACACCCTCTTCTACCTGGCCCTGGACCGGATCCCGCTGGGCATCGCCGTCACCCTGGAGGTGCTCGGCCCACTGGCCCTCTCGGTGTTCGCCTCCCGCCGCATGGTCAACCTCGTGTGGGCGGGCCTCGCCCTCGTCGGCGTCGTCCTGCTGGGCGGCGGCGGCTTCGACCGCCTCGACCCGGTCGGCGCGGCGTACGCCCTGGGCGCCGGGGCGATGTGGGCGGCGTACATCGTCTTCAGCGCCCGCACCGGCCGTCGCTTCCCGCAGGCGGACGGGCTGGCGCTGGCGATGGTGGTCGCGGCGGTCCTCTCCCTGCCGCTCGGCATCATCGAGTCCGGGGCGAAGCTCACGGTCCCGTCCACGGTGGCGCTCGGCGCGGCGGTGGCGGTCCTCAGCTCGGTCCTCCCGTACACCCTGGAGCTGATGGCGCTGCGCCGGCTGCCCGCGCCCACGTTCGCCGTGATGATGAGCCTGGAGCCGGCCATCGCCGCGGGTGCGGGCTTCCTCATCCTGGACCAGGCGCTCTCCACCACGGACGCCCTCGCCATCGCCCTGGTCATCGGGGCCAGCGTCGGCGCGGTGCGCAGCCGGACGGGGTCGGCGCCACGACGCGAGGGGTGAGCCTGGGCTCGCCCGCCGCCCCGAGCCGCCCCGGCGGTCGGCGGGCGGGATCCGGGAGGAGCCCGGCCCGGGAGTCGGCGATGGCGTCGCACGGAAGCGGTCCGGGAGCAGGCCGATCCCGGACCGGCCTTCACACCGACGCGGGGAACGGGAAGCGGACGTCGGTCAGCCGTTCCGACACCTCCCACAACCGCTGCCCGGTCCCGGCGTCGGTGGCCGCGGCGGCGAGCGGCACCCGGGTCGGTGCGCCGCGCAGCTCCCCGCGCCCGTCCGGACCGATGAGCTCGCCGCCCCGCACGCCCGGTGCCGTGGCCGCGAACAGCTGCGGGAGGGCGCCCGCGTCGGGCCGCTGGGCGAGGGGCCGCAGGGCGCTGCCGAACAGCACTCTCACCAGGCCGGTCGGCCCGCTCGTCTGGAGCCGGGTGGCGGCGTACCCCGGGTGCGCGAGCAGGCTGCGGACCGGGCTCCCGGCCGCGGTCAGCCGCCGGTGCAGCTCGTGGCCGAAGACGGCGTTGGCGAGCTTCGACCGGTCGTAGAAGGTCATCGGGCGGTAGGCGCGTTCGCCGTTCAGGTCGTCGAAGTCCAGGTGCGCCCTGCGGTGGTTCACCGAGGTGACCGTCACGACGCGGGGGTCGCGCCCCTCGGCCAGCAGGCCGAGCAGCAGCCCGGTGAGCGCGAAGTGGCCGAGGTGGTTGCAGGCGAACTGCAGCTCGTGGCCCTGCGCGCTCGTCGAGCGGGGCGGCGCCATCACTCCGGCGTTGTTGACCAGGACGTCCAGCCGGGGGTGACGGGCGTGCAGGTCCTCGGCGAACGCCCGTACGGAGTCGAGGTCGGCCAGGTCCAGGCGGCGCACTTCGACCGAGGCCCCCGGCCGGCCCGCCGTGATGTCGGCGGCGGCCCGGCGCCCCTTCCCCTCGTCCCGCACGGCGAGGACCACGTGCCCGGCCCGGTGGGCGAGAGCCCGGGCGGTCGCCAGGCCGAGGCCGCTGTTGGCTCCGGTGACCACGGAGACCCGGCCGCTCTGGTCGCCGATCCGCCTGGCGGTCCAGCGCTGCTGCGGTGCCGGGTTCCGTGCCGCGCCCGGTGCGGGTTCCTGCGTCGCGTCCTGTGTCATGTGGCATACGTTGTCTCTCATGACACCAAGTGTCAAGAAGTTACCGAGTGCCAAAAATGGCATGCCGCTACGATGGGGGCGTGAGCCTCCGCCCCGAAGTCACCATGGCCCAGCGCAAACGTCAGCTCGTCTCCGACGAGCTGACCGAAGCCGCGCTCCAACTGATGGCGCGGGAAGGGTTCGACGCGGTCACGGTCGACGCGATCGCGGCCGCCGCCGGAGTGTCCAAGCGGACGTTCTTCCGGTACTTCGCGTCCAAGGAGGACGTGGTCGTCCAGTTCCTGGCCGACATGGGAGCGGGCATGCACGCCGAACTGGCCGCCCGCCCCCCGGCCGAACCCCCCTCCACCGCACTGCGGCACGCCGTCTGGGTCGCCATGGCGGCCTGCGCCGACGGCGCCGAGCACTCCGGCCGGGCCCTGCGGGTGGTCCAGCTGATCCTGCGCACCCCCGCTCTGCGCGCCCGCTTCCTGGAGCACCAGGGACAGTGGCGCGACGACCTCGCCGCGGAGACGGCCCGCCGCCGGGGGCTCGACCCGGAGGCGGACCTCTACCCGCGCCTCGCCGCCGGGGCGGCGCTCGTCGCGTTCGACACCGTGCTGCGGCGCTGGAGCGACAGCGACGGCGCGGAGGACCCCGCCGCGCTCACGGACCGGGCGTTCGCCCTGCTCGCCCCGGCCCTGGACGCCGGCTAGGTCCTGTCGTCACACTGCCGTCGTCGCCCGAAGGGCAGCCCCGCGAGGCAGGCGGCGGTTTGACGGCAGGGCCCAGGGGGCCCTGGGCGTTCTGTCCCGGGGGCGCCTCACCACCCGCACGGCGGCCCCAGCTCGGTGATGGAGTCGGCCAGTTCCGCCGGGCGCCCGGGCCACCCCGTGCGGTGCCAGTGCTCGATGCGCCAGGACAGGCGTCGCGGCCACAGCGGGGTGGCGGGCAGGCGTTCCACCGGGACCCAGACCGGGGTGCCGCCGTAGTTGTCCAGCGTCTCGGGCGGGCCGACCTCGCCGGTGGCGGACACGAGGAAGTAGTGCTCGTGCCGGCCGTCCTTCCAGACCCGGGCGAGCTCGGGCCCGACCGTCCCGGCCAGGCCGGTCTCCTCGCCCAGTTCCCGCAGGGCGGCCTCCTCCAGGGTTTCGCCCGCCTCGACCCCGCCGCCCGGGATCTCGTAGTGCGGTCCGTCGCCCTTTTCGGTGAACCGGATCAGCAGGACGGCCCCGTCACGGATGACGACCGCCCCGGCCCGCACCCGTACCGGCTCCTCCGCCGCCGGGTCGACCAGCGCCACCGGGCCCCGGGGCGCCGCGCCCTGTGCCCAGGCGCGCAGGACCGTTTCCGCCGTCCCGGCGGGCCGGATGCGGGCGTGCAGGGCCTCCGCCAGCGACAGGGCGACGCGCGGTACGCCGACGGAGCCGCCCCCGGCGCCTTCGCCCGGGCCGCCCTCGCCGGGAAAGGCGTGGTACGCCCCCTCGGAGTCGTGGTGGAGCTCCAGGATCAGCCTGTCGGCCTCGAACAGGACGGTCACCGGGCGGGTTTCGGCAGTCATCGACGGAGGCTAGCGCGCAGCACGGCCGGGCCGCCGCCGGAATACCTTCGTCCGTACGGTGCCCGGCTCCAGAGCCGCCGGATGGACCCGTCGCCCCCCGCCCCCGGAGGCCGGCCGCCGGACGCGCCGAACCGACCGGCTCCGCGCCGACGTCCGGTGAACATCTCGACCCGGCGATCACGCTGCCGCGGTACGTGTGCGGGCGGCGCGGTGAACGTCGCCCCGCACGCGCCCCGCACCCCGGACAGAAAATCATGCAAGCGTGCTTGATTGTTTCTCGGCCCGCTGCCATGCTCCTGGGCACCACACCCGGTCCCGAGGGGAGCGCACGTGTCCGCTGTCACAGCCGTGATCGACGATCTGCGCGAAGAGAGCGACGAACTCGACGCCCTGGTCGGGGCGTTGGACGAGCCCGGCTGGCGCGGGCCGACACCCGCCGAGCGGTGGACCGTGGCCCACCAGATCGCCCACCTCAGCTGGACCGACGGGGTCGCGCTGCTGGCGGCCACCGAGCCGGACCAATTCGGGGACGAGGTGGCCGAGGCCCTGGCCGCACCCGAGACCTTCGTGGACGAGGCCGCCGAGGCCCTGGTGGCCGCCCATGCCCCGGACGCCCTGCTCGCCCGCTGGCGGGAGGGGCGGCAACGGCTCCACAAGGTGCTGCGGGACGCCCCGGACGGCACCCGGATCCCCTGGTACGGGCCGCCGATGAGCGTCGCGTCCATGGCGACCGCCCGGCTCATGGAGACCTGGGCCCACGGCCAGGACATCGCCGACGCCCTCGGCGTGACCCGGACCCCCACCGCCCGGCTCCGGCACGTGGCGCGGATCGGCGTCCGGGCCCGCGACTACGCCTACGGGGTACGTGGGATCGCCGCGCCCGAGGAGGAGTTCCGCGTCGAACTCCACACGGCGGACGGCGAGATGATCGCCTACGGGCCCGAGGGCGCCGCCCAGCGGATCACCGGCCCGCTCCTCGACTTCTGCCTCCTGGTCACCCAGCGCGCCCACCGCTCCGACCTCGCGGTCACCGCCGAGGGCCGCGAGGCCGACCAGTGGCTCTCCATCGCCCAGGCCTTCGCCGGACCGCCGGGACCGGGCCGGCTGCCGCGCGCGGAACAGGGCGGCCACCGGTGAACGCCGCCCCCGCCCCGCTCCGGATCGGCAACGCCTCCGGCTTCTACGGCGACCGCTTCGACGCGCTGCGCGAGATGCTCACCGGCGGCCCCCTCGACGTCCTCACCGGCGACTACCTCGCCGAGCTGACCATGCTGATCCTCGGCCGCAGCCGCCTCAAGGACCCGGGCAAGGGCTACGCCACCACCTTCCTGCGCCAGTTGGAGGAGGGCCTCGGCCTCGCCCACGAACGCGGGGTGAAGATCGTCGCCAACGCGGGCGGCCTCAACCCGGCCGGACTCGCCGACGCCGTCCGGATGTTGGCCGAGAAGACCGGGGTGCCCGCCACCGTCGCCCACGTCGAGGGCGACAGCCTGCCCGTCCCGGACGGCTACCTCACCGCCAACGCCTACCTCGGCGGCGCCGGGATCGCCGCCTGCCTGCGGGCCGGGGCCGACGTCGTCGTCACCGGCCGGGTCACCGACGCGGCCCTCGTCACCGGGCCCGCCGCCGCCCACTTCGGCTGGGGCCCGGACGACCTGGACGCGCTCGCGGGCGCCGTGGTCGCCGGGCACGTCCTGGAGTGCGGTACGCAGGCGACCGGCGGGAACTACGCCTTCTTCCGCGAGCACGACGCCCGCCTCCTGCGCCGCCCGGGCTTCCCGCTCGCCGAGATCCACGCGGACGGCTCCTCGGTCATCACCAAGCACGCCGGTACGGGCGGGGTCGTCGACATCGGCACCGTCACCGCCCAACTCCTCTACGAGACCGGCGGAGCCCGGTACGCGGGCCCCGACGTCACCGCCCGCCTCGACACCGTGAGGCTGACCCCGGACGGCCCGGACCGGGTCCGCGTCGACGGCGTACGCGGCGAGGCCCCGCCGCCCACCCTCAAGGCGGGGCTCACCCGGCTCGGCGGCTGGCGCAACGAGGTCGTCTTCGTCCTCACCGGCCTGGACATCGAGGCCAAGGCGGACCTGGTGAAGGACCAGTTCACCGACGCCCTGGCGCAGGCCGGCGGGCGCCCGCCGGCCGAAGTGCGGTGGGAGCTGGCCCGGACCGACCGCGCCGACGCCGGCACCGAGGAGCGGGCCAGCGCCCTGCTCCGGCTCGTCGTCCGCGACCAGGACGCCGACGCGGTCGGCCGCACCGTCTCCGGGGCCGCCGTCGAGCTGGCCCTCGGCAGCTACCCGGGCTTCCACGTCACCGCCCCGCCCGGAAAGGGCGCGCCCTACGGGGTGTTCGAGGCCAGGCCCGTACCGGCGGCGGAGGTCGAGCACCTCGCGGTGCTGCCGGACGGAACGCGGGAGGTGATCGAGCCGGCCGGGCGGACCCGGGAGTTGGCCGAGGTCGAGGATGCGCCGCTGCCCGAGCCCTACCCCTCCGGCACCCCCACCCGCAGCGCTCCCCTCGGTCTGGTCGCGGGCGCCCGCAGCGGCGACAAGGGCGGCGACGCCAACGTGGGCGTCTGGGTGCGCGACGACGACGCCTGGCGGTGGCTGGCGCACGAGCTGACCGTGGAGCGGCTGAAGGAGCTCCTCCCGGAGACCGCCGCCCTGACCGTCGTACGCCATGTGCTGCCGGGCCTGCGCGCCCTGAACTTCACCGTGCACGGCCTCCTCGGCGAGGGCGTCGCCGCGCAGGCCCGGTTCGACCCGCAGGCCAAGGCGCTGGGGGAGTGGCTGCGGTCCCGGTCGCTCGCCGTCCCCGTACCGCTGCTGGCGGGCGTCCCCCTCCCGGAGGTGACCGCATGACCGTCCTGCCCACCAAGCTCGACACCAAGGGCCCCGATTACACGGCCCACCGGGCCACCGCGCTGGCGAGGATCGCCGAGCTGGAGACCGAGCACGCCAAGGCCCTCGCGGGCGGCGGCGAGAAGTACGTGACCCGGCACCGCAAGCGCGGCAAGCTCCCCGCCCGCGAGCGGATCGAGCTGCTCGTCGACCCCGACACCCCGTTCCTGGAGCTGTCGCCGCTGGCCGCCTGGGGCAGCGACTACGCGGTCGGCGCCTCCCTCGTCACGGGGATCGGGGTGGTCGAGGGCGTCGAATGCCTGATCACCGCCAACGACCCGACCGTGCGCGGCGGCGCCTCGAACCCGTGGACGCTGAAGAAGGCCCTGCGCGCCAACGAGATCGCCTTCGCCAACCGGCTCCCCGTCATCAGCCTGGTGGAGTCGGGCGGGGCCGACCTGCCCTCCCAGAAGGAGATCTTCATCCCGGGCGGAGCCCTCTTCCGGGACCTCACCCGGCTCTCCGCCGCCGGAATCCCCACCGTCGCCGTCGTGTTCGGCAACTCGACGGCCGGGGGCGCGTACGTCCCCGGCATGTCCGACCACACCGTGATGATCAAGGAGCGGTCCAAGGTCTTCCTCGGCGGGCCGCCCCTGGTGAAGATGGCCACCGGTGAGGAGAGCGACGACGAGTCCCTCGGCGGGGCCGAGATGCACGCCCGCACCTCGGGGCTCGCCGACCACTTCGCCGTGGACGAGCACGACGCGATCCGCCAGGCCCGCCGGATCGTCGCCCGGCTCAACCGGCGCAAGGCGCACACCGATCCCGGCCCCGCCGAGCCGCCGAAGTACGACGAGGACGAGCTGCTCGGCATCGTGCCGGGCGATCTGAAGGCCCCCTTCGACCCGCTGGAGGTCATCGCCCGCCTGGTCGACGGCTCGGACTTCGACGCCTTCAAGCCGCTGTACGGGCCGAGCCTGGCCACCGGCTGGGCGCGGCTGCACGGCTATCCGGTCGGCATCCTCGCCAACGCGCAGGGCGTGCTGTTCAGCGAGGAGTCACAGAAGGCGGCGCAGTTCATCCAGCTCGCCAACCAGCGCGACATCCCCCTCCTCTTCCTCCACAACACCACCGGCTACATGGTCGGCAAGGAGTACGAGCAGGGCGGCATCATCAAGCACGGCGCGATGATGATCAACGCGGTGGCGAACTCCAAGGTCCCGCATCTGTCGGTCCTGATGGGCGCGTCCTACGGGGCCGGGCACTACGGCATGTGCGGCCGCGCCTACGACCCGCGCTTCCTCTTCGCCTGGCCGAGCAGCAAGTCCGCCGTGATGGGCCCGCAGCAGCTCGCCGGGGTCCTGTCCATCGTCGCCCGCGCCTCCGCCGCCGCGAAGGGGCAGCCGTACGACGACGAGGCGGACGCCGGGCTGCGGGCGATGGTGGAGCAGCAGATCGAGGCCGAGTCGCTGCCGATGTTCCTGTCCGGGCGGCTGTACGACGACGGGGTGATCGACCCGCGCGACACCCGGACCGTCCTCGGCATGTGCCTGTCCGCGATCCACACCGCACCGGTCGAGGGCGCCCGCGGCGGCTTCGGCGTCTTCCGGATGTGACCCCGCCCATGAGGAGTGACGTGATCCAGACCCTGCTCGTCGCCAACCGGGGCGAGATCGCCTGCCGCATCTTCCGCACCTGCCGCGACCTGGGCATCACCACGGTCGCCGTGTACTCCGACGCGGACGCCGGGGCCCTCCACGTACGGGAGGCCGACCTCGCCGTACGGCTGCCGGGCGCGGCCCCCGGCGACACCTATCTGCGCGGCGATCTCGTCGTGGCCGCCGCGCTGGCCGCCGGGGCGGACGCCGTGCACCCCGGCTACGGCTTCCTCTCCGAGAACGCCGCCTTCGCCGCCGCCGTGCAGGACGCGGGCCTGGTGTGGGTGGGCCCGCCGGTGAAGGCGATCGAGCTGATGGCGTCCAAGACCCGGGCCAAGGAGCTGATGGCCGGGGCGGGGGTGCCGCTGCTGGCCCCCGTGGACCCGGCGACGGCGGGCCCCGGCGACCTTCCGCTGCTGCTGAAGGCGGCGGCGGGCGGTGGTGGACGCGGCATGCGGATCGTCCGCGAACTCGACGCGCTGCCGGGCGAACTGCTGGCCGCCGCCGCCGAGGCCGCTTCCGCCTTCGGGGACGGCGAGGTCTTCGCCGAGCCGTACGTGGAGCGCGGCCGGCACGTCGAGGTCCAGGTGATGGCGGACGACCACGACACCGTGTGGGCGCTCGGCACCCGGGACTGCTCGCTCCAGCGCCGCCACCAGAAGGTCATCGAGGAGGCCCCCGCCCCGGGCCTGGACGGTGCCCTGCGCACCCGGCTCCACGAGGCGGCCGTGGCGGCGGCGCGGGCGGTCGGCTACCGGGGCGCGGGCACCGTGGAGTTCCTGGTCTCCGCCGAGGGCCGCCCGTACTTCCTGGAGATGAACACCCGGCTCCAGGTCGAACACCCGGTGACAGAAGCCGTGTTCGGGCTCGACCTCGTCGCCCTGCAACTACGGGTGGCGGAAGGCGAACCGCTGCCGGCCCCCGAGCCCCCGCAGCCGTCCGGCCACGCGGTGGAGGCCCGGCTCTACGCCGAGGACCCGGCCCGCGACTGGCAGCCGCAGACCGGTGAGCTGCACGCCCTTCAGGTGCCGGAGGGCCCCGGCCTGCGCCTGGACACCGGGTACACCGGCGGCGACACCATCGGCGTGCACTACGACCCGATGCTCGCCAAGGTGATCGCCCACGCCCCGACCCGCCCCGAGGCCGTCCGCCTGCTGGCCCGCGCGCTGGAGCGGGCCCGCGTCCACGGCCCGGTCACCAACCGCGACCTGCTCGTACGGTCCCTGCGCCACCCGGACTTCGCGGCGGCCCGCCCGGACACCGGGTTCTACGACCGGCACCTGGGCGAGCTGACCGCCCCGGGAGCCGGCGACCCCGCCACCGCCGCCCTCGCCGCGGCCCTGGCCTCGGCCGTACGCGGCACCGCGGCTCCCGGCGGCCCCGTCCCCGCCCGCCTCGGCGCCTGGCGCAACGTGCCCTCGCAGCCCCAGGTCAAGCGCTACCGCGGCGAACCGGACGGGGTCGTGCACGAGGTCGCCCACCACACCCCGCGCACCGGGGTCCCGCAGCCGCACGACGCGCCCGGCGTCCGGGTCGTGGCCGCCGCCCCCGACCGGGTCACGCTCGAAGTCGATGGCGTGACACGGCACTTCGCCGTCACCGCCCACGGCGACCGGGTCCACGTGGACGCCACCGACGCCTCCCACACCTTCACCGCCCTGCCCCGCTTCACCGACCCCGCCACGCACACCGCCCCCGGCTCCCTGCTCGCCCCGATGCCCGGCACCGTCGTCCGCCTCGCCGAGGGCCTGGCCGCCGGCGTCGCCGTCGAGGCCGGGCAGCCGCTGATCTGGCTGGAGGCGATGAAGATGGAGCACCGCATCCTCGCCCCCGCCTCCGGCACCCTCGCCGCCCTGCACGCCGCCCCCGGCCACCAGGTCGAGGTCGGCGCGCTGCTCGCCGTGGTCCAGGAGGACCCGGCCGCCACCCCCGCAACCGTTCCCGTACCGGAGGAGACCGCATGAGCACCGCACGCACCGTCCTCGAAACCGAGGAGCACCAGGCCCTGCGCGCCGCCGTCGCCGCCCTCGGCAAGCGCTACGGGCGCGCGTACATGACCACCGTCGTCCGCGAGGGCAACCACACCGACGAGCTGTGGGCGGAGGCCGCCAAGCTCGGCTACCTCGGGGTCAACCTCCCCGAGGAGTACGGGGGAGGCGGCGGGGGCATGGCGGAGCTCTCCATCGTGCTGGAGGAGCTGGGGGCGGCCGGTTCGCCCCTCCTGATGATGATCGTGTCCCCGGCGATCTGCGGCACGGTCATCGCCCGCTTCGGCACGGACCAGCAGAAGCGGACATGGCTCCCGGGCCTCGCGGACGGCAGCCTCACCATGGCCTTCGGCATCACCGAGCCCGACGCCGGATCCAACTCCCACCGCATCACCACCACCGCCCGGCGCGACGGCGACGACTGGCTCCTCACCGGCCGCAAGGTCTTCGTCTCCGGCGTCGACATAGCCGACGCGACGCTGATCGTCGGCCGCACCGAGGACGCCCGCTCCGGGAAGCTGAAGCCCTGCCTGTTCATCGTCCCGCGCGACGCGGAAGGCTTCGGGCGGAACCGGATCGACTTGGAACTCCACGCCCCCGAGAAGCAGTTCGAGCTGGTCCTCGACGACGTACGGCTGCCGGCCGAGGCCCTGGTCGGCGACGAGGACGCGGGCCTGCTCCAACTCTTCGCGGGGCTCAACCCGGAACGGATCATGACGGCCGCGTTCGGCATCGGCATGGGCCGCTTCGCCCTCGGCAGGGCCGTGGAGTACGCCCGTACCCGCCAGGTCTGGAAGGCCCCCATCGGCTCCCACCAGGCCATCGCCCACCCGCTCGCCACCGCGCACATCGACCTGGAGCTGGCCCGCCTGATGATGCAGAAGGCGGCCCGGCTGTACGACGAGGGCGACGACATCGGGGCGGGCGAGGCGGCCAACATGGCCAAGTACGCGGCCGGGGAGGCGTGCGTCAAGGCGGTCGACCAGGCCGTGCACACCCTGGGCGGCAACGGCCTCACCCGGGAGTACGGGCTCGCGTCCCTGATCACCGCGTCGCGGGTGGCCCGGATCGCCCCGGTCAGCCGCGAGATGATCCTCAACTACGTCTCGCACCAGACGCTGGGCCTGCCGAAGTCGTACTAGGCCTGTCGTCGGACTGCCGCCCGCCCTTCGGACGACGACGGCAGTCCGACGACAGGACCTGGGGAGTGTCCGGCCCCGGCCCGCCCCGGCCGGAGAGAAACGTGTCCGACCTCTCCCCATCCCTCTCCCACAGGGGTGATTCTGACCCTCCACACCCGCACGGCGTCCCGCGCCGCCACCCGGGCGGCGCGGTCCACCGCGACGACAGGGGACCGCCATGGTGTTCCGCAGCGAGTACGCAGACGTACCGGCCCTCGACACGCCCATCCACGACGCGGTCCTCGGCGGGGCCGCCGGGTTCGGCGACACCGTCGCCCTGATCGACGGCACGAACGGGGCCTCCCTCACGTACGCCCAACTCGACGGTTTCCACCGGCGGATCGCCGCCGCGCTCGCCGGGGCGGGGCTGCGGAAGGGCGACGTCCTCGCCCTGCACAGCCCGAACACCATCGCCTACCCGGCGGTCTTCTACGGGGCCACCCGCGCCGGCGCCTCCGTCACCACCGTCCACCCGCTGGCCACCCCCGAGGAGTTCGCCAAACAGCTCGCCGACAGCGGGGCGAAGTGGATCGTCACGGTCTCCCCGCTCCTGCCGACGGCCCGCCGCGCGGCCGAACTGACCGGCGGGGTGCGGGAGATCTACGTCTGCGACCGGGCGGAGGGGCACACCTCCATCCAGGACATGCTCTCCTCCACCGCCCCCGAACCGGAGATCACGATCGACCCCGGCGAGGACGTGGCGGCCCTCCCGTACAGCTCCGGCACGACGGGCACGCCCAAGGGCGTGATGCTGACGCACCGGTCGATCGCGACCAACCTGGAGCAGCTCAGACCGTTCATCCCCATGGGCGAGGGCGACCGCATCCTGGCCGTCCTCCCCTTCTTCCACATCTACGGTCTGACCGCCCTGATGAACGTCCCGCTGCGCTGCGGCTCGACGGTCGTCGTCCTGCCCCGCTTCGACCTGGCGCAGTTCCTGGAGGCCATCCAGACGCACCGCATCTCCGGTCTGTACGTGGCCCCGCCGATCGTGCTGGCGCTGGCGAAGCACCCCTTGGTGGCGGAGTACGACCTGTCCTCGGTCCAGTACGTCGTGAGCGCGGCGGCCCCGCTGGACGCCGAGCTGGCGGCGGCGTGCTCCGCCCGCCTCGGAGTCCCCGCGGTACGGCAGGCCTACGGCATGACGGAGCTGTCGCCGGGGACGCACGTGGTGCCGCTCTCCGTCGAGCACCCGCCGCCGGGGACGGTCGGCAAGCTGCTGCCGGGCACCGAGATGCGGATCGTCTCGTTGGAGGACCCGGCGCAGGACGCGGCGCGGGGGGCGGACGGCGAGATCCTGATCCGGGGCCCGCAGGTGATGAAGGGCTACCTGGGCCGCTCCGACGCCACGGCCGCGATGATCGACGACGACGGCTGGGTGCACACGGGCGATGTCGGCCGGGTGGACGAGGACGGCTGGCTGTACGTCGTCGACCGGGTGAAGGAGCTGATCAAGTACAAGGGCTACCAGGTCGCCCCGGCCGAGCTGGAGGCACTGCTCCTCACCCACGAGGAGGTCGCGGACGCGGCGGTGATCGGGGTGTACGACGCGGAGGGCAACGAGGTCCCGAAGGCGTTCCTGGTCCGCGGCCCCGGGGCGGACGCGCTCACGGAGGACGAGGTGATGGCGTACGTCGCCGAACGCGTCTCCCCGTACAAGAAGGTGCGGCGGGCCGAGTTCATCGAGGCGGTGCCCCGGGCGGCGTCCGGGAAGATCCTCCGGCGCGAGCTGCGCGACCGGGAGAAGACGGATCATTCGGGAACATCGGAGGAGAAGTGACCCTGATCGTACGGACGGAGGAGCGGGGCGTCGCGACCCTGACCCTGGACTCCCCGGCCAACCGCAACGCGCTGTCGGCGCGGCTGGTGGCGCAGGTGCGCGACGCCCTGGCGGACTGTGCCGGCGACGACACCGTGCGGGCGGTGCTGCTGACCCACACGGGCTCGACGTTCTGCGCCGGGGCGGATCTCAAGGCGCCGCCGGATCCGGCGGCGTTCGTGGCCCTGATGCGCCAGATCGTGGCGCTGCCGAAACCGGTGGTGGCCCGGGTGACGGGCCATGTCCGGGCGGGCGGCCTGGGCCTGTTGGCGGCGTGCGACATCGCGGTGGCGGGCGAGGGGGCGTCCTTCGCCCTGACGGAGTCCCGCCTGGGCCTGGCTCCGGCGGTGATCTCCCTGACCCTGCTCCCGCGCGTGGACCGCGCGGCGGCGAACCGCTACTACCTCACCGGTGAGCGCTTCGACGCGGCGGAGGCGGCGAGGATCTCGCTGGTCACGGAGGCCGCCGAGAACGTCGACCAGGCCCTCGCCCCCGTCCTGGACGGCCTGCGCCGGGCCTCCCCGCAGGGGCTGGCCGCGTCGAAAAAGCTGGTCACGGCTACGGTGCTGAGGGGCTTCGACCAGTACGCCGAAGACCTCGTCGTCCGCTCCGCAGCGTTGTTCGCCTCCGACGAGGCGAAGGAGGGGATGACGGCCTTCCTCGAACGACGGGACCCGGCATGGGTGCGGTGACACCACCTTCCAGCCCTGTGAAATCCGCCCACACGCCCAAGCAGGACCGCAGCCGGGCGACCCGGCAGCGGCTCCTGGAGGCGGCGGTGGCCTGCCTGGCCGAACACGGCTGGGCGGGCTCCACCGTCTCCGTCGTCGCCGAACGGGCCGGCGTCTCGCGGGGCGCGGCCCAGCACCACTTCCCCACCCGCGAGGACCTGTTCACCGGCGCGGTGGAGTACGTCGCCGAGGAGCGCTCGGCCGCCCTGCGCGCGCTCCCCGTGCAGGGCCGCGCCGAGGTGGTGGCGGCCCTGGTCGACCTGTACACGGGTCCGCTGTTCCGGGCTGCGCTCCAGCTCTGGGTGGCCGCCTCCAACGAGGCGCAGCTCCGCCCGCGCGTGACGGAACTGGAGGCGCGGGTGGGCCGCGAGACCCACCGCATCGCGGTGGAACTCCTCGGCGCGGACGAGTCCCGCCCGGGCACCCGGGAGACGGTCCAGGGCCTCCTGGACATGGCCCGCGGCCTGGGCCTCGCCAACGTCCTCACCGACGACACGGCCCGCCGGGAGCGCGTGGTGGCGCAGTGGGCGGCGCTGGTGGAGGAGGGGCTGGGGCGGTAAGCCGTACGGGGCTTTGGGGCGGTCGGGCGGCACGGCCCTGCCGGGGGCGGGGTCAGGCCGGGCCGTCGGGGGCGGGCGGGGTGCGGTCCGGGGAGCCCGCACCGGCCGGCACGGGCGTCGCCTGGTGGTAGTACATCCGCCACGCCGTCTCCCCGGCCCGCCTGCGCCACAGCGAACTCCGGCGGGCCCGTGCGCCGTCGAGCACGGTCTCGTACGTGAGGTGCACCAGTCCGGGCCCCAGCACCTCCCCGGCCATGTCGGACGGCTCGTGGCGCGGACGGTCCGCGCCCCCGCCGTCCAGGCCGGGCAGCGCGCTGAGCATCTCCTCGTACGTCCACCGTCTGCCGGAGGCCCCGACCTCGACGAACTCCGGGTCGAGCAGCGCCCCGGCGAGGGACCGGGAGGCGCGGACGGCGGGGTCCATCAACCTCAACTCGCCGGCGATCGCCGCGTTCACGTCTTCGGATTCCTGACTCATCCGGCCATCCTCGCCGATGACACCGGGCGTCGTCGGCCCCGGGCGTCGTCCGGGCCGGGCGGCGGAGGCGTCAGGAATCCGTGGCGGCCCGGTCGGACGCGCTCCGCAGGACGCAGAACTCGTTGCCTTCGGGGTCGGCGAGGATCGCCCAGCCCGAACCGTCGGCATTCCGGTGATCACCGACGAACGTGGCGCCGAGCTCCAGCAGCCGGTCCACCTCCTGATCGCGCGAGGTCTCCGGCCGCAGGCACAGATGGAGTCTGTTCTTGACCGTCTTGGCCTCGGGCACCTGGTTGAAGTACAGCACCGGGCCCTCCGCGAGCAGCACCTGCGCCTCCCGGACGCCGGGCCGGTCCTCCGGGTGCAGCGGACGCCCGGTCACACCGCTCCAGAACCGGGCCAGCCCGTAGGCATCCGCACAGTCGATCGCCACGTTCTGCACCACCGAAACCATGCGGGCCAGCCTTCCTGATCCTCCCGCCGAACGCCACCGCCTCGTTCACACCGTGCGGTGCATGCCCACCGAGGCGGGTGCGGTCTCGCGGAAGCCGAACTTCCGGTACAGGTGCCGGGCGTCCCCGTCGGCGATGAGGGAGACGTAGGCGCCGGCCGGGGCCCGGCGCTCCAGTTCGCCGATCAGCTCCGCCATGATCCGCTTCCCGAGGCCACGGCCCTGGTGGCCGGGGAGGACGCAGATGTCGACGACCTGGAAGAAGCAACCGCCGTCGCCGATCACCCGCCCCATACCGACCGGTTCACCGTCGTGGCGGACCTGGACCGCGTGCCAGGTGTTCGGCAGGCCCAGCACCGCGCCCTCGGCGGGCATCGCGCTCAGTCCCGCCGCGGGCCGCAACCGCAGATAGGTCTCGACGGTGGGCAGCTCGACGGAGAGTTCGTAAGGGTCATTGGTCATCTGCATACCTTACATGCGGAGGAGGTGCGGCAGTCGTCGCACGGAACGCCCGGTGTGCGGGGGTGACGGAACCGGGTAACGTCTTCGTCATTCCAGCCGCCGATTGACGCGCGAGCGCGTGATGGGCCGCCGCTGACGTCCTGCCGACGTCGCCGCCCGTCCCCCACCGGCGAGAATCCGTGGATCACCGCCTGTCCCTTCCACCCCTTCACCTGACCACCGGGAGAACCCGTGACCGTGAGCAAGAACATCAACAACCCCGTGGGCCAGGGGGGCGGCCAGCGCAAGCGGCAGTCCCGCGCCGAACGGCAGAACAACGGACCCCACCGCAACCTCGACCGCCGGAGCGCGGCGGACCAGAAGGCGGAACTGGTGCGCAAGATGCGGGAGAAGACCGGTGCGGCCGACGTCGAGGGCGACGGCGGTCCGGGAACGACGCCTCGAACCTCTTGACGCTCCGGGCCCGCCGGCACCCGGGACTCCGGCCCGGCGGGCACCGCGCCCCGGGTCGCAGCCGCGGGCAGGTCCCGCCGGTGGGCCGATTACCTCGGAGGTAATTGAGGCACTCCGGGAGGGCCGCCTACCTTCGGCGTTGTTCGGAGACCCCACGACGGGGTCGCTTCCATCCGGGCAACTCCCTGGTGCACGAGAGGAAGACGGCAATGACTTCGACGCGGTACGACGCGGTGGGCTCCTACGCGGGGGCGGCGGGATCCGACGGGTTCGCGAGGCTGGCGCTCAAGCTGGACGCGGTGGTCACCGGCCTCAACGGCATCGCCTATCTGGCGCTCGCCACGGTGCTCGACTCCTTCTTCGGCGTGACGACGGCGGTCCAGTACCCGGTCGGGGCCTTCCTGGTCCTCTACTCGCTGGGCGTGCTCGCCGTCGGGACGCGGACGGAGATCAACCGCACCGGACTGGCTGCGGTCGTCGTGGCGAACCTGGTGTGGGTCGTGGCCAGCCTGGTGGTGGCGGTATCCGGCGCGCTGTCCCCCACCGGCGCCGGCACGGTCTGGATCGTGCTGCAGAGCCTGACCGTCGGCGGCTTCGCCGCCCTCCAGTACATCGGGCTCAAGCGGATGTGAGCCCGTCCGGACCGGGTCCGGGCGTTCACGGGGAGGACGACGGCCGCACTGCTCGTCGGACGGGCTCCCCCCAGCAGGTCAGGGCGGAGGCCGGGGCCGGTCTCGGCCCCGACCGTCGTTCGAGGGGCCCTGAGGGATCTTGAAAGCACGGTCGGCCGGTGGCAGGCTCGCGCCCCATGATCGAGGAATACGCGAAGGACCACCTGCACGGGAGGCTGCGGCGGGACCGCGCGGCGCTGCTCTGGAAGATCGACGACCTGTCCGAGTACGACGCCCGCCGGCCCCTGACCGCGACCGGGACCAACCTCCTCGGCCTGGTCAAACACGTGGCCACCGTGGAGGCCAGGTACTTCGGCGAGGTCTTCGGCCGCCCGTCCCCGGAACCGCTGTCCCGGTGGCAGGACCACGACGGCAGCGACCAGTGGGCGGCCGAGGACGAGACCCGCGAGCAGATCATCGGGTTCTGCCGGCGCACCTGGGCCCACGCGGACGCGACGATCGACGAGCTTCCCCTCGACGCCCCGGGCCACGTCCCGTGGTGGCCGGCCCCCCACGGAGACACGAACCTGTTCGTCGTCCTGGTCCACGTGCTCGGCGAGACCAACCGGCACGCCGGGCACGCCGACATCCTGCGCGAGGGCATCGACGGCCGGACCGGGGCACGCCCCGAGCACGAGCAGCGCATCGACGAGGAGGCCAGGGCGGCCTACCGCGCGAGGATCGAGCGGGCCGCCAGGACGGCCGCACCGGTCGAGGCGTAGCGAGCGTTCTGTCCGGATCCCGGTGGTGCTGCGAGGATTCCCGCATGGACAGGGGACGTGAGTCGCGGTGGGAGAAGGACGCGATGACGGTGGAGATCGGCTTCGCCCTGGTGACGGCCGTCGCCCTCGCCGCGGCGGTCTTCGCTGTCCCGCTGGCCCTCACCCTGGTCTTCGACCTCTCCGACGCGGCGTCCGAAGGCGTACGGACCGCAGGGGCCCTGACCGGAGCTGCGGCCGGAGTGTGGCGTCTGGTGCGGGTGCTGTGGCGCTTCGACGTGGAGCGCCGCAAGGGACACTGACGGCACGACACGAACCGCGTGGGCCGTGCGGCGGGATCGGCCGCGGGAGGAGCAAGGGCCTCGCCCTGCCCGGGGGTTGGGCCGGGGCGGGGCGGAGCAGAGCAAGCAACTTGCTCACTCCTCGCGCAGGCTCAGGACCAGCTCCCGGGGCAGCCCGTGGGTGTCGTGGAGGTAGCGGAGGTCCTCCTCGGACAGCGTGCCTCGGAACCTGGGCTTGGCGAGCACCCCTCGGCCGCGCTCCAGAAGCCCGCGGAACCGGTGTTCCTCTTCGATCAGCATCCGGAGCACGTCGTCCGGCCGCAGGTCCTGCCGGAAGTGGTCCAGGGTGTGCTCGACCAGTTCCACCGGCAGGTCCCCGACGCCGCGCGAGGGGTCATCGCGCCACAGCACGGTCAGTACCCGGCGCACCAGTCGGCGCAGCACATAGCCCCGCCCGGTGTTGGCCGGGCGTACGCCGTCGCCGAGGACCACGACGGCCGAGCGCAGGTGGTCGCAGACCAGGCGCAGGGAAGGTTCGTCCAGCGGCCACCGGGCGGGCACCAGGCGGCGCCAGGGGTCGAAGACGTCGCAGGCGAAGACGGACGACTCGCCCTGGAGGAGGGAGGCCAGCCGCTCCAGGCCGAGGCCGGTGTCGACGTTGCGCCGGGGGAGCGGGACGAGGGAGCCGTCGTCGAGCCGTCGGTGGGTCATCGTGACGTGGTTCCACACCTCGACCCAGCGGTCGTCGCGGGTGGGCGTCGACCGCGGCGGGCCTTCGCCGGTCCACAGGAAGATCTCCGAGTCGGGGCCACAGGGGCCGGCCGAGTCGTTGGGCCACCAGTTGTCCTCCACGGTGAGTTCCACGGGGACGCCGAGTCCCTGCCACAGCTCGACGGAGGCGGTGTCCGGACCCGTACGGCCGTCACCGCCGAAGGCGGTGGCGTACAGCAGACCGGGATCGACGCCCAGGCCCTCGGTGAGCAGCCCGTACCCCCAGTCGAGGCTGCGCGGGCCGCCGTAGTCGCCCAGCGACCAGGTGCCGAGCATTTCGAAGACCGTCAGGTGGGTGGCGTCCCCGACCTCGTCCAGGTCCGTGGTGCGCAGACAGCGCTGTACGTTCACGAGCCGCCGGCCCAGCGGGTGGGGGCGGCCCTCCAGGTACGGCGTGAGCGGGTGCATGCCGGAGGTGGTGAAGAGTACGGGGTCACCGTCGGGCGGCAGCAGGGTCGAGCCGGTGATGCGGCGATGGCCGCGCTCCTCGTAGTACTCGACGAACGTGCTGACCAGTTGGTCCGTGCGCATGGGGGTGGCTCCTTCACGTGACGACGGGAAGGCGCCGGAGAACGGGACCCGCTCGGTCACCCGGCCGGGGCCAGAGGCTCCACGGCACTGCCGACGGACCGTTTCCGGTCGCCGGGGGGAGGGAGAAGGTCAGACGGCGGCAACCGGCGAGCTGGTCGCTCGCGCGGTCGCGGTGGTGCGTGGGCCGGTGACGTTCATACGGACGACGGTAACGCGGCTCCGCCGCCGGAGCACGCGGATTTTCCGGCCCCCGCCCTGCGCCCCGGGCTCTGCGGGCCCGGGTTCCTGTGGGAGGAGATCGAGCAGGTCTGGTGGGAGTACGAGGCGGTGGGACGGCCCGACGCCGGGCAGTTCGGGCTGACCGTGACCGACCGGGGACAACAGGTCTGGCTCCGCGACCCCGGCAACCTCGTCCGGCCCGGCCGGGCGTGACCCGCTGACGGGATCCAAGGCCTGGGGGCGCATCCGCCATCGCCCCGGGCCCCGTCATCCCGAGGCGTCTTCGCCCCGGACACGTCACGCCGGTCCCCGCTCCCGGCCCTGGTGGGCCCTCAGGTGGGCCCGTTCGCCCTGGTGGCCGAAGAGGACCAGGAGTTCGACCGTCCGGTCGTTGTCGGGGCCGAGCCAGTGCGGTACGTGGGTGTCGAACTCGGCGGCCTCGCCCGGCTTCAGGACCAGCGTGCGTTCGCCCAGGATCAGGCGTAGGCGGCCCGCCAGCACGTACAGCCACTCGAAGCCCTCGTGGGTCCGCAGGGTCGGCTCGGTGTCCGGGCCCGGCGGGATCAGCAGCTTGTGGGCCTGGACGCCGCCCGGGCGGCTGAGCGGCACGTAGGTGAGGCCATCGCGGGTGACCGGGCGGAGGTGGATGCGCGGGTCGCCCGTGCGGGGTGCGCCGACCAGTTCGTCCAGCGGTACGGCGTGGACCTCCGCCAGCGGCAGCAGCAACTCCAGCGTCGGCTTGCGCGTGCCGCCCTCCAGGCGGGACAGGGTGCTCTCGCTGATCCCGGTCCGCTCGGCCAGTTCGGCGAGGGTCATTCCGTGCCTGCGCCGCAGTTCGCGGAGGCGGGGGCCCACCGCGGCCAGGACGCCGTCCTTGGTGGTCCCGGCGCCCCGCGGGGCCCGCCCCGCTGCGTCTTCCTCGGTTGCCATACCCGCCAGGTTGCCGAAACGGCATGGGAGCTTGCAAGGGAGGCAGGCCGGGGCGCACCTTCCTGTCCAGCGGGGCGGCTCGTCCGGGGCGGCCCCACCGGCAGGAAGGGACCAGCCATGAGCAGCGACACCGCCGATTCCGGCGCCACCACCGAGGCCGCCGGCGCCACCGACTCCGCCGCCTTCTGGGAGAACCACTACGCCGGCGTCGACCCCCGGTGGGGCACCCGCCCCAACGCGGTCCTCGCCGAGGTCGTCACCGCCCTGGCCCCCGGGCCGGGCGGCGGAGACGGCGGCGCACGGGCGCTGGACCTGGGCTGCGGGCACGGCGGCGACGCGCTCTGGCTCGCCTCGCTCGGCTGGGACGTCACCGCCGTCGACGTCTCGTCCACCGCCCTGGGCCGGGTCGCCGCCGGAGCCGCCGAGGCCGGGCTGGCCGACCGCGTCCGCCCGGTCCGGCACGATCTGGCCCGGACCTTCCCCGAGGGGACCTTCGGTCTGGTGACGGCCGGCTACTTCCACACCCCCGTCGAGATCCCCCGCGAGCAGGTGCTCCGGCGGGCCGCCGAGGCCGTCGCCCCCGGCGGCCTGCTCGTGCTGGTCGAGCACGCCTCGCTCGCCCCCTGGTCCTGGCGGGACGGCCACGAGGACGTACGGTTCCCCGCCCCCGACGACGTACTCGCCTCCCTGCGACTCGACGACGGATGGCGGACCGAGCGGTGCCACGCGCCCCGGCGGACCGCCACCGGGCCCGGCGGTGAGACGGCGACCGTGACCGACAACGTCATCGCCGTTCGCCGGGGCGACCGCCCCTGACCCTTCAGACGGGGCCGGCGGCGGCAGAGCGGAGACCGAAGGTCCACGGCGGGATCCCGGGCTACGACGCCGTGTCGGGCTCAGCCTGCCGTGCCGCCCCGGCAGGGCCGGGGGCAACCGCTTCCTGGATCGTCAGCCGGTCCTGCTCGGCGATCTCCCGCGTCTGCTCCGCCACCCACTCGGGGCTGATCGCCGGGGGTTCGCCCGGGGCCTGTTCGTTCACGAACAGGCAGAACGGGTGGCCCACCGGGTCGAACAGCACCCGTACGTCGTGCTGCGGCTGGAAGTTCGCCGGTGTCGCGCCCTCCGCGACCGCGTGGGCCACGGCCGTCTCCAGGTCCTCCACCTCGAAGTCCAGGTGCAGCATGATCAGCTGGTCGCCGGGGGAGGCGGGCCAGGCCGGGGGCACGTACGCCTTCTCCGTCTGGAAGCCCAGGCCCGAGCCGCCGCCGGGCGGCAGCAGCTTCACCCAGCCGGGCTCCTCCTGGACGGTCTCCCACCCCAGGAGGCGGCGGTAGAAGTCCGCCAGCTCCGCCGCGTCCGGAGCGTCGAGAACCGTGCTGGACAGGGTCAGGGACGGGCGGGGCGTGCTCATGGTCTGCCTCCTCGTGCCGGGAATGCGCCGGGAACGTGCCGGTACGCCTACCCCGCACCGGCACGTTCACCGCCCCGGGAACACCCCCGGCCCCGGGCTCAGCCCGCGACGATGTCCTCGTACCCGTCGATCTCGCGCGGGTTCCGCGTGCCCGGGCCCACGTACGTCGCCGACGGGCGCACCAGGCGGCCCGTGCGCTTCTGCTCCAGGATGTGCGCCGACCAGCCGGCGGTCCGGGCACACGTGAACATCGACGTGAACATGTGCGCCGGGACCTCCGCGAAGTCCAGCACGATCGCCGCCCAGAACTCCACGTTCGTCGCCAGGACGCGGTCGGGACGCCGTGCGTGCAGCTCCTCCAGTGCCGCCTTCTCCAGGGCCTCCGCCACCTCGAAGCGCGGCGCGGCCAGCTCGCGGGCCGTGCGGCGCAGGACGCGGGCGCGCGGGTCCTCGGCGCGGTAGACGCGGTGGCCGAAGCCCATCAGGCGCTCACCCCGGTCCAGGGCCTGCTTCACGTACGCGGTCGCGTCGCCCGTGCGCTCGATCTCCTCGATCATGCCGAGGACCCGGGACGGGGCGCCGCCGTGCAGCGGGCCCGACATCGCGCCCACCGCACCGGACAGGGCCGCCGCCACGTCCGCGCCGGTCGAGGCGATGACCCGGGCCGTGAACGTCGAGGCGTTCATGCCGTGCTCGGCCGCCGACGTCCAGTACGCGTCGACCGCCTTCACATGCTTCGGGTCCGGCTCACCACGCCAGCGGATCATGAAGCGTTCGACGACCGAGTGGGCCTTGTCGATCTCGCTCTGGGGCACCATCGGCAGCCCCTGGCCGCGCGCCGACTGGGCGACGTACGACAGCGCCATCACCGCCGCCCGCGCCAGGTCGTCGCGGGCGGTCGCCTCGTCGATGTCCAGCAGCGGTTTCAGGCCCCAGACGGGGGCGAGCATCGCGAGCGCGGACTGCACGTCGACCCGGATGTCACCGGAGTGCACCGGGAGCGGGAACGGTTCGGCGGGCGGCAGCCCGGGGTTGAACGCCCCGTCCACCAGCAGGCCCCACACGTTTCCGAACGAGACGTGGCCGACGAGGTCCTCGATGTCGACCCCCCGGTAACGGAGCGAACCGCCTTCCTTGTCCGGTTCGGCGATCTCCGTTTCGAACGCGACGACTCCCTCAAGACCGGGTACGAAGTCGGACATCAGGCGGCTCCCTCAGTTCGGCGGGCGGCGGGCGGGCGGCAGACCCGGTTCGGCGGCCGTGGCGTACGGAGTGTGCACGTACCCGGAGGCGCGTGCGTGTACCCGGGAGGCCGCCGCTGTGCGAAGACCACAGGGGCCTGCCCCAAGATTTTGGCGGGTTCCCACGGAGCGGGGAAGCGTGACATCCGGCACAGGGCTCCCTTTCGGCGGAGCGTGGTTACGGGACCTCCCGGCCGGGCACACTCCGCCACTGCGGCAGGATGGGCCCGTGCCCACACCAGAAGGTTCTCCGGGACCCCTCCCCGACGATTGCACCACCGATCCGGCGGCGATGCGCGAGCAGTACCGCTCGGAGGACTTCACCGAGCGCGACCTCAGCCCCGACCCGATGGACCAGTTCGCCCGCTGGTTCCGCCAGGTCGCCGTCGGCGGGGTGCTGCACGAACCCAACGCGATGATCGTGTCCACCGCGGCCCCGGACGGCCGCCCGTCCTCGCGCACCGTGCTCCTCAAGCAGTACGACGAGCGCGGCTTCGTCTTCTTCACCAACTACGACTCCCGCAAGGGCCGTGAGCTGGCCGCCAACCCGTATGTCTCGCTGCTGTTCCCCTGGCACCCGATGGCCCGCCAGGTCATCGTCACCGGCACCGCCCTGCGCACTTCCCGCGAGGAGACCGTGGCCTACTTCCGCACCCGCCCGCACGGCTCCCAGCTCGGCGCGTGGGCCAGCGCCCAGTCCACCGTTGTCGGCTCCCGCGAGGAGCTGGTCCGCCGCTACGAGGAGCTGTCCGCCCGCTACTCCGAGGGCGAGAAGGTCCCGGCCCCGCCGCACTGGGGCGGCTTCCGCGTGGTGCCCGAGACGATCGAGTTCTGGCAGGGCCACGAGAACCGGCTGCACGACCGGCTGCGGTACGTGAGGGAGGGCGACGGGCCGGGCGACGGACAGTGGCGCGTGGAGCGGCTCTGCCCGTGATCCGCGCGCCGTGCGCGGCGGGGCGTTCACGCACGGCGTGACTGCCCCGAGCGGCGTGCCCGGTCGGAAAACGCAGAAACCCGCAGGCTCTGGATCCTCCGTGCACAGAGGAGCCGGCCGGACTTACCGGCGAGCCTGCGGGTCGGTGACTGCTTGGGATTGGCCGGCGTCCGGCCTGCACTGCAGAAAGAGTGCGACGACGGGCGTCAGCCCGCAGCCACCTCACGAGTCCGAGAAGAAATCACTTCTGGAACACCTCCTTTCCTGTGTGCCCACAGACTAGGAGCGTCCCGGATCACGGTTCAAGTTATTTATCCGGCGACTTTTCCCCGCCGGTCCACCCGCCCGGTCGGTGACGCCGGCCGGGCGGAACGCTCGGTGGGTCGGGCCTCGTTCGGGCGGGTGGCGCGAAGTCGATGGGAAGCGGCCGGAAGTCCACCGGCGGAAGAAATGATTTCGTCGAAGTCGATGTGTGCTGGGTCACGTTCGAGTTCAATGGTCTGACGTGCGGCAACACACGCGGCGACGCGTGGGAAAACGGCGGACGCGTGTCGCGGGGGTGCGGAGTGGGTGCTTTCAGCAGCAGCGGGACCACCGACGAGCTCGGGCCGGACGAGGATTCCGGCGGCGGGCCCCCCGGTGGCTCCGCCGACCCCGGCTCCCCGGCCGGCGGGCGCGCGGTCCCCGGCGCACCCGACGGGTCCGAACTGCTGGCGGCCCTGCTCGACGGCATGGACGCCGCGCTCTGCGCGTTCGACGCGGCCGGCACGGTCACCCACTGGAACCGCGAGGCCGAACGCATCCTCGGCTGGACGGCGCAGGAGGCCGTGGGGCGGACCGGCTTCGCGGGCTGGGCGGTGCGCAGGGCCGACGCGGACGCGGTGCGGGACCGGCTGATGTCGGCCATGGACGCGCCCGGGCGGCAGGTGCACGAGTTCGCGCTGCTGCGCAAGGACGGCGGCCGGGTGCTGGTGCGGACCCAGTCCTCCGGGGTGCGCGGCGCGGACGGGAAGCCGGCCGGGGTCTACTGCGCGTTCAGCGAGGTGCACGCCCAGGTCGACCTGGAGCGGGCCATCGCGCTGAGCGAGGCGCTGCTGGAGGACGCGTCCTGGGGTGTGGTCCTCGTCGACGTGGACCTGCGCCCGACGGTCGTCAACGCGTACGCGGCCCGCGCGCTCGGCGGGGGCCGCACCACGCCCCTCGGCCGTCCGCTCGGCGAACTGGTGGTCCAGGGAGTGGAGGAGCTGGAGGCCGCCCTGCACCATGTGCTCGCCGAAGGCGCCCCGACCGCCCCCGCCGAGCTGTGGGTGACCCTCCGGACGGCGGAGGGCGAACGCCGCCGGTGCTGGCGCAGCGGGTTCCTCCGGCTGGCCTCGCCGCTGACTGAAGAACCGGTTCCGCTCGGGGTGGGGTGGCTGTTCCGGGACATCACCGCCGCCAAGCTCGCCGAGCAGGAGGCCGACCGGCTGCGGTTCCGGACGAGCCAGCTGCACCGGGCAGCCCGTACGGCCTCCGAGTGCGAGGACCCGATGGAGGCGGCGACCTCCCTGCTGGACTTCGCGCTCGCCGGGTTCGCCGATCACGTCCTGGTCGACCTGGTGGCGGGCGATCCGACGGCGGACGGGCGCCTGGTGCGTACCGCGGGAACCCCCTTGGACGGGCCCGGCCCGTGCCTGCTGGTCGCGGGCGGCTCGATCCCCGTCCGCTACGGCCCCGGACACCCGGCCCTCCAGGCCGTCGAGCGCGTCGGCTCGGTCCGTACGAGCGCGGGCGCCGGGGCCTCGGGAGGAGCGGCGGCCTGGGCGACCGAGCGCCGCTGGCCCGGGGACGCGGCCCACGCCCTGTGCACCGTGCTCCGGAGCCGGGGGCGGACCCTGGGCGTGCTGACGTTCCTGCGCGCGGCGAACCGGGCCGCCTTCGAACGGCCCGACACGGCGTACGCGGAGACGGTCGCGGCCCGGGTGGCGGGCGCCGTCGACCTGGCGCGGGCGGTGCGACCCGCCCTCTGAGCGACTCCGGCCCTGCGACCCCTGCCGGCCCTCCGAGGGGAGAGCCCCTCCCGGAGAGCCGGTGAACACGTTCCCCGAGGGGCGGGGACTCCTCAGTGGCGGTAGAAGATCCGGTCCCGGTACTCCGTCATGACCCGGCCGTTCCACTCGTGGCCGCCGTCGACGTTGCCCGAACGCAGCATCGGCGGCTCGATGCCCCGGGCCACCAGCTGCTCGACGGCGGCGGCCAGCATCGCCTGCATGATCGCGCTGGTCACCACGGTCGATGCGGGGGCGAACGGGGCCTCCACGCCGGGGGCCGTCAGCTCGGCGTCGCCGATCGCGATCTTGCTGTCCAGGACGATATCGCAGTGGTCGCGCAGGAAGCCGCCCGAGGCGTGCCGGGAGCGGGTGTTCTCCGCGTACGCGACCGAGGTGAGGCCGATGACCTTCAGCCCGAGGGCGCGGGCGTTCTGCGCCATCTCCACCGGCAGGGCGTTGCGCCCGGACAGCGAGACGATGACCAGGAGGTCCCCGGCGGTGGCGGGGCTGGAGTCCAGGACGGCCGAGGCGAGCCCGTCCACCCGCTCCAGGGCCGAACCGAGCGTGGCGGGCATGACGTCCACGCCCACCGCGCCGGGCACGGTGAGCAGGTTCATCAGCGCCAGCCCGCCCGCCCGGTAGACGACGTCCTGGGCGGCCAGCGAGGAGTGGCCCGCGCCGAAGGCGAAAAGCCTGCCGCCCGACGCGACGGTGTCCGCGACGGCTGCGCCGGCGGCGGCGATGCTGTCCGACTCCTCGTCCCGCACCCGCGTCAGCAGGCCGATCGCCGCATCGAAGAACTGACCGGCCAGCTTGCTGTCGCTCATCGGGGGAGCCCTTTCGACGGGGGTGCGGCGGTGCGGGAATGCCGGTGCCGCCGATCACGTTGCGGTCTGGACCAGTGGGCTGTCAATAGCGCCCCGGGACCCCGTCCGCACGCACTTGCACCGGGGCGGCACGGTTGTCGGCGCTATGCGTCAGAATTGGTGCAGGGCCATCGCACGACGTTTTCTAGTCACAGCATCGAGGGGCACGAATGTCCGGACTGATCGACACCACGGAGATGTATCTCCGCACCATCCTCGAACTGGAAGAGGAAGGCGTGGTCCCCATGCGCGCCCGCATCGCCGAACGGCTGGACCAGAGCGGTCCGACCGTCAGCCAGACGGTGGCCCGCATGGAGCGCGACGGACTGGTCCAGGTCGCGGGGGACCGCCATCTGGAGCTGACCGAGGAGGGCCGCCGCCTCGCCACCCGCGTCATGCGCAAGCACCGGCTCGCCGAGTGTCTGCTCGTGGACGTCATCGGCCTGGAGTGGGAGCAGGTGCACGCCGAGGCCTGCCGCTGGGAGCACGTGATGAGCGAGGCGGTGGAGCGGCGGGTGCTGGAGCTGCTGCGCCACCCGACGGAGTCGCCGTACGGGAACCCCATCCCGGGCCTGGAGGAGCTGGGCGAGAAGGCCGAGGCCGATCCGTTCCTGGACGCCTCCATGGTGAGCCTGGCCGATCTGGACCCGGGCGCCGAGGGCAAGACCGTGGTGGTGCGGCGGATCGGGGAGCCGATCCAGACCGACGCCCAGCTGATGTACACGCTGCGCAGGGCCGGGGTGCAGCCCGGGTCCGTCGTCAGCGTGACGGAGTCGCCCGGCGGGGTGCTGGTCGGCTCCAGCGGGGAGGCGGCCGAGCTGGACTCCGAGGTCGCGTCGCACGTCTTCGTCGCCAAGCGCTGACCCGGCGCCGCCGGGCGCCCGCCCGGCACGGGCGCGTCCGCCCCTCCCGGGCCGGGCGGGCGCCCGGCGGCGCGTCGGGCCGCGGCAACACAACCGTGATGTGCGCGCGCCGATTTCCCGTCCGGAATGGCAGCGGCCGGACGCGTCACATGCCAGGCTGAGGCCAGGCAGAGGACCTGAGGGTGTCGGCCGGCTCCGGCCGGCACGGTCGGGGAGGGAGCAGGGAATGCGCCCGTCGTACCACCACGCGCACCGCGCGGTGCCCGGCGCGCTGCTCCATGCCCTGCGCAATGCCCTGATCCCGGCGGGTGCGGGGCGGTTCGCGCCGCGGCTTGCCATCGTTGTCGGAGGCGTCGGGGACGCCCCCCGGACAGCGGGCGGCCCCGGCGTCCGTAGCCGCCGGGGCCGTTCCTCCCCTGTGCTGACCCGGAGCCCCGAGCTCTCAAGGTCAGTTCCCGCGGGCCCCTGTCCCCGAGCGGCCCGCCTCCCGTTGAAGATCTCCCCAGGCCGGTCGGCATCAATCCTTGACGGGTGTCACTCGAACGTGGGGTCTTCGGTGACGGGACCTCGTTTTCGAATAAGAGTTCGATAGCCTGGCGGGGCGCGACCACACGGTGATCGAGGACCAGAAGGGGGTGCCAGGACTATGGTGCGGCGCATCGATGTGACCGGGACCGACGGCGTACGCCTCGCGGCATGGGAGTTCGCCGATCCGCCCAAGGAGCGCGCGGAAGCGGCCGGTGCTCCCGGGGTCTTACTGCTGCACGGGCTGATGGGCCGGGCCTCGCACTGGGCCCCGACCGCCCGCTGGCTGGCCGAACGGCACCGCGCGGTCGGCCTCGACCAGCGGGGCCACGGCCGCAGCGAGAAGCCCTCCGACGGCCCGTACACCCGCGACGCCTACGTCTCCGACGCCGAGGCCGCGATCGAACAGCTCGGGCTCGGCCCCGTCACCGTCGTCGGCCACGCCATGGGAGCGCTCACCGGCTGGCAGCTCGCCGCCAAGCGCCCCGACCTGGTCCGGGCCCTCGTCGTCTGCGACATGCGGGCCTCCGCCCTCGGCGCGGCCTCCCAGCGCGAGTGGAGCGACTGGTTCGCATCCTGGCCGCTGCCCTTCGCCACCCTCGCCGACGTACGGAAGTGGTTCGGCGAGGACGACCCCTGGGTGGAGCGGCCGAACCCCTCGCGCGGCGAGTTCTACGCGGAGGTGATGGCCGAGCGGGAGGACGGCTGGCGCCCCGTCTTCTCCCGCCGGCAGATGCTCCGCACCCGCGCCACCTGGGTCTTCGACGCCCACTGGGAGGAGCTGGCCCAGGTCCAGTGCCCCGCACTGGTGCTGCGCGGCCTCGACGGGGAGCTGGGCCGCGCCGAGGCCCAGGAGATGGTCCGGGTCCTGCCCCGCGGCCAGTACGCGGAAGTGGCGGACGCGGGCCACCTCGTCCACTACGACCAGCCGGACGGCTGGCGGGCCGCGGTGGAGCCGTTCCTGGAGCAGCTGGGGGCTGTTCCGTAGCCCGGGGGCGACCGGGACGACGGCCGTCGGCCGGTCTCCCGTAGCCCCGGTCGGCCGCGCCCCAGCCCCCAGCCCTCAGTCCGCAGCCCCCGGTCTCCGGTCCGCGGCCCCGGCCCCGGCCCTCAGCCCTTGCTGACCGCCGCCAGGATCTCCGGCAGCCGGGCCGCCGTGCGCCGCGCGGCGATCCGCAGCCCCGCCCACCCGACGAGCGTCCCGTAGACGAGCCCTCCCGGCACCATCAGCCACAGCGCGTCGTGGCGGTCCGTGACGTGCATCCAGACGGTCGGCACGATCACCGGAGCCGCCAGCAGCCCGGCGGCCACCATGCCGCCGAGGATCGAGATCCAGGCCAGCCCGCCCTGCCCCGGCACCACGTTCTTGAACGCGCCCTCCTGCGGAATCGAGTACGGGAACAGCGCCGAGGCCACCGCGCCCGTCGCCAGCATCGAGCCCAGCAGCGCGAAGGAGAGGCCGAGCGCCCCCGGCAGCGACCGCCAGTCACCGATCAGCGCCGCCGTCACCGCGCACACCAGCAGCGTGAACGGCAGGGTGAGCAGCAGCAGGACGTACGCCCGCGCCCGCAGTTCGACGTACGCGTCCCGGGGCGAGGAGATCGTCAGCGCCACCATCCAGAAGGCCGAGGTGTCCTGGCCGAACTGGTTGTACATCTGCATGCCGAGCATCCCGGCGGCGAAGCACGCGAAATAGACCGAACCGGTGCCCTGGACCGCGTTGAGCAGCGGCACGATCGCCCCGACCGCCAGCGCCGTCACCCAGGCCGCCTTGGTCTTCGGGTCCCGGGCCACGTACCGCAGGCTGCGCTGCATCACCGTCGCCGTACGGCCCTCCGGCAGCAGCGCCGCGAGCCCGCCGCGGCCGGACGCCTTCTCGCGGGTCGGCTCCGCCGCCGCCAGCGTCGAGCCGTCCGGCGCGGTCATCAGCCTCACCAGGGTCCGCTGCCACAGCCACATCAGCGCCGCCAGGGCCGTCACCGTGACGAGGAGCTGGGCGACGGCGGTCCCGTACGCACCGTCCGAGGCCGCGTCCACCGACGCCACGGCGGAGGCGCCGGGCAGCCAGCGGACCACGTCGCCCGCCGGCTCCAGGGTCGACAGCCCGCCGGCCCGGCCGAGCCGCTGGGCGCCGAAGTTGACGAACTGGATGCCCACCGCGATCACCAGCCCGCTGAGCACCGCGAGGTCACGGCCCTTGCGGGAGTTCAGCAGCCGGACGTTGGCCGTGGCCACCGCCCGGGACAGGGCCACGCAGAGCAGCATCGTCAGCGGGACCGCGAGCCCCGCGAACACCACGCCCGCCGCCCCGTGCGCCAGCGCGATGGCCGAGCCGACCACCAGGCACAGGGTGAACAGCGGGCCGATGCCGATCATCGAGGACACCAGCAGGGCCCGGATCAGCGGCTCCGGCCGCAGCGGCAGCATGGCCAGCCGGGTCGGGTCGAGGGTGTCGTCGCCGCTCGGGAAGAACAGCGGCAGCACCGCCCAGCCGAGCGCCACGACACCGGTCAGGAGCACCACGACCGTGCCCGCGTCCGCGTTGCCGCGCAACAGCACCAGGCCGAGCACCTGGCCCGCGGCGAGCAGCAGGGTGAAGACCAGGGAGACGATGAACACGGCCCTGCGCCCGGAGGACTGCCGCAGTCCGTTGCGCAGCAGCGTGAGCTTGAGCCGGACGAAGATCGGGGTCAGGCCCGTCGTCGGCGCCGCTGGGGCGGCCGAGGCGACCGGGGCGTCCAGCACGCTCATCGGGAGCCGCCCAGCCAGTCGAGGGAGTCGCCGGCGTCCCGGCCGCCCGCGCCGACCAGTTCGAGGAAGGCGCTCTGCAGCGAGGGGGCGTCACCGCGCACCTCGGCCAGCGTGCCCCGCGCCTTGATCCGGCCCGCCGCCATCACGGCGACCCAGTCGCACAGCGACTCGACCAGCTCCATCACATGGCTGGAGAAGACCACGGTCGCCCCGGACCGGGTGTAGCGCTCCAGCACCCCGCGGATGGTCTGCGCCGAGACCGGGTCGACGCCTTCGAACGGTTCGTCCAGGAAGAGGACTTCGGGGTTGTGGAGCAGGGCGGCGGCGAGCCCGATCTTCTTCCGCATGCCGGTCGAGTAGTCGACGACCAGCTTGTGCTGCGAGCCCGCGAGATCCAGTACGTCCAGCAACTGGGTGGCCCGCTTGTCCACCTCGTCCCCCGGCAGCCCGCGCAACCGCCCGTTGTAGGCGAGCAGTTCACGGCCCGAGAGCCGCTCGAACAGCCGCAGTCCCTCCGGCAGCACCCCGATCCGGGACTTCACCTCGACCGGATCCGTCCACACGTCGTGGCCCGCGACCTCGATCCTCCCCATGTCCGGCCGCAGCAGCCCGGTGACCATCGAGAGCGTCGTCGTCTTGCCCGCCCCGTTGGGCCCCACCAGGCCGACGAACTTCCCCGCGGGCAGCTCCAGATCGATCCCCGCGACGGCGACCTGGTCCCCGAACCGCTTCCACAGCCCCTGGACGCGGACGGCGGTCCGCGTCTCCCCGGCGCCACCCGCCGACGCGCCCGCCGCCGCGTCTTCCGTCGCGTCCGTCTCCGTACGTGCATCTGCCCGGTCCGGCATGGCACAGCCTTTCGATATCCCCATAGATGGGGACCACCCTACGAAAGGCCTCGCCGGAGCCCCGGGAGACGTCGGCCGGGCGGCTACGGAACGCGCGTGCGGGCGTCGGCCGCCTCCCGTGCGCAGGCGTACGCCAGCGGGCTGATCAGCTCGTCCACCTCGGGCAGCCAGCGGTTGGCGTGAGTGGGCTTCCGGGCCCACTGCACGGCCCCCCGGGCGCCGACCCGGGTGGGCGGGGCGGCGATGTAGTGGCCCTCGCCGCGGCCGGTCAGGTCGATCGCCCCGGCGTCCCAGCCGAGCCGGCGCACCAGCTCGGAGGACTTGGCGGCGGCGCCCGGCAGCACGAAGAACAGCATCCGGCGGTCGGGGGTGCGGGTGACCGGGCCCAGCGTCAGGGCCATCCGCTCCATCCGGGCCAGCGCCAGGAACCCCGCGGACTCCGGGACCTCCAAGGCGTCGAAGGTCCGTCCGGTCGGCAGCAGCACCGAGGCGCGGGGCCGCCTGCTCCACATGCGCCGGGCGGCGGCCCCGCTGCCGGTCGCCCCGCCCGCCCAGTCGGGCCGGTCCGCGTGGGCCCCCGGCAGGGCGCAGCCGGCGTCGCCGCACGAACACCGCTCGTCGCCGCCCACCGCCTCCAGCCAGGTGCCGGGGAACACGTCCCAGTGACGCTCTTCCGCGTACCGCACCGCGGCGTCGAGCGACTGCTCGCCCCGCTGCTGAGGGACCTGTGCGGCTTCCGTGACTCCGATGGGATCTTCCACGCCCAGCACAACTACCGCCGTCACCTGGGGTTACGGCCTCACCGGACCGGGGACCGGCGCATCGATCCCGCACGCGGGGCGCATCGGTGCACGAGCGGGGGCGCGCGTGCGGTGTCGCACCGAAGGGCGGGTAACCACCTCCAGGACCGCCGCCCAGGGCCGCTTCCGGACCTCCGCGACGGTGCAACGCGCCACGCCCGTACCGAATGCCGATGGAATATGCGCATTTCTTGAGTATGTGACGGGCAGTGATCCCTTCCACCGATCACTGCACATAACCGATATTTCAGGGGGACATATGGCTGCAAGGCCTCTCGTAGCCCGCCAGCCCAACGAGCGGCTCCAGGCGCTCATCCAGGAAGCCGCCTGTTCCAACGCGGGCCTCGCGCGCCGCGTCAACATGGTCGGGGCCGAGCGGGGTCTCGACCTGCGCTACGACAAGACCTCCGTCGCCCGTTGGCTGCGCGGACAGCAGCCCCGGGGCCGGGCCCCGGGCATCATCGCCGAGGCGCTCGGCCGCAAGCTCGGCCGTACGGTCACGATCGACGAGATCGGCATGGCCAACGGCAAGAACCTGGCCTCGGGCGTCGGCCTCCAGTACGCGCCGACCGTCGCCGGGGCCGTCGAGCAGGTCTGCGAGCTGTGGCGCAGCGACGTGGGCCGCCGCGATCTGCTCACCGGCTCGGCGGTCGCCGCGTCCGCACTGGTCGAGCCCAGCCGGGACTGGCTGATCTCGGGCCCGGACGCGCAGGTCGAGCGGACGGCGGGGGCCCGGGTCGGGATGTCCGACGTGGAGGCGGTGCGGGCGATGACCGCCGCGCTGACCGACCTCGACCACCGCTTCGGCAGCGGCCATGTGCGGCCGGTGCTCGTGCACTACCTCAACAGCGTGGTCTCCGGCCTGCTTTCGGGGGCGTACCGCGAACAGGTGGGGCGACAGTTGTTCGGCGCGGTGGCCCGGCTCGCCGAGCTCGGCGGCTACATGGCGGTCGACACCGGCCAGCCCGGGCTCGCCCAGCGCTACTACATCCAGGCGCTGCGGCTCGCGCAGGCGGCGGGCGACCGGGCGTACGGCGGCTATGTGCTCGCCGCCTCGATGAGCCATCTCGCCGCCCAGCTCGGCAACCCCCGCGAGATCGCCCAACTGGCCCGCGCCGCCCAGGAGGGGGCCCGCGGACAGGTCACCCCCCGTGCCCAGGCGATGTTCTACGCGGCGGAGGCCCGGGGGCACGCGCTGCTCGGGGACGCCAGGACCTGCCACGCGGTGTCGGGGCGTGCGGTCGCCGCGCTGGAGCAGGCGGGACCGGAGTCGGGCGACGACCCGGTCTGGATCGCGCACTTCGACGCGGGCTACCTCGCGGACGAACTGGCCCACTGCCACCGGGACCTGGGGCAGCCGGAACAGGCGGCCCGGCGGGCGAAGGAGGCGCTGGCCGCGCTGCCGGAGACCCGGGCCAGGCGCCGCGGCATCGCCCTGGTGCTGCTGGCCTCGGCCCAGGTGCAGCAGCGCGAGGTGGAGCGGGCGTGCCACACGGGGACCCGGGCGATGGAGCTGCTGTCGACGGTGCGCTCCAGCCGGGGCGCCGAGTATCTCGACGACCTCCAGCAGCGGCTCACGCCCTACGGGGAGGAGCCCGCGGTGCGGGAGTTCGGCGAGCGGCTGGAGCTCCAGGCGGCTTGAGGACACCTGGTCGCCGATGCGGTCCGGGCCGTGTGCGTGGCGGTCCGGCCGTTAACAGCGTCGCGGGGCCGCGGGGTGTTACCGGGCCTGTGAAGGGGGCGTGAGGGGCACCACGCGCTTGGCGGAGGCGGGCGACCACCCGATAGCGTGAGCCGACGGTTCCGTAGGTTCACACGTAGGAGTCCTGGTGACGCAGAGCGGACAGGGCGGCGAGCACGGGCTCCCCGCCGCACGACCCGCGCACGAGGGTGTCGTGCTGCCTGCCGACGGCGGAGCACCCTGGACCCCGGGGGCGACCGGGGCCGGGCAGGGCGGGCAGCAGGGCGAGCAGGCGGCGCCCGCGGGCGGTCAGCCGTGGGGCGGGCAGTGGGGGCCGCCGGGACCGCAGCAGCAGCCGGACGGCGGCTACGGCTACCCGCCCGCGCAGCCTCTGCCGCCCGCGCAGCCCCTGCCGCCCGCACAGCAGTCGCCGGGCCCGGAGGCGTACCAGCAGCCCGGGGCGTATCAGCAGCCCCAGCAGCCGGGTGCCTATCAGCAGCCCCAGCAGGCCGGTCCCTACCAGCCGCAGCAGGCCGACCTCTACCCGCCGCAGCAGTACCACCAGCAGCACCAGCAGCCCCAGCCCCAGCCGTACGCGCAGCCGCTGCCGCCGGAGGCGGGGCAGGGTGTTCAGGGCGGGCCGGGCGTTCCCGGCGGTGACGCGGACGCCACGCAGTACATCGCGCCCGTCCCGGGCGGTCCCGGCCCCGTGGGGCCCGCGGCCCCGCAGGGCGGCGGGGACGCCGACGCGACCCAGTACATACCCCCGGTGCCCGGAGGGGCCCCGTACGGGATCAGGCCGGGCGCGCCGGGGGACCGGCAGCCGCCCGCGGAGTTCGACAACCTGTTCCGTTCCGAGGAACCCGCGGGCGCCACCCAGCAGATGCCGCAGTTCGACGCGGGCCCGCAGTCCCCCTCCCCGTACCAGCAGCAGGGCTACCAGCCCCAGCAGTCCCACACGTCTCAGCGGCAGCCCCAGGGCGGCCCGTTGCCGCCGCAGGCGCCCGGGGGCTACCAGTCCGGCCTCCAGGGCTTCCAGGGCCGCGCGGAGCAGGACGGGGCGGCCCCGCCGCCGAGCGGCGACGCCCCGCGCCGGCGGTCCGCGCACATTCCGCTGATCGCCGCGGTCGTCGTGGGCTGTGCCGTCATCGGACTCGGCGCGGGCGCGCTGCTGAGCGGCGGCGACGACTCCGGCAAGGACGACAAGCAGCCGGTCGCCTCGCAGAGTTCGCCGGCCACGGAGCCCACCACCGAGGCGGCGCCCGACCCGGCGAAGCCGCAGGCCGAGGCGCTGGACAAGCTGCTGGCCGACAGCAACAGCAGCCGGGCCGCGGTCATCAGCGCGGTCGAGAAGATCAAGTCCTGCAAGGACCTGGACCAGGCCGACGCCGACCTCAAGGGCGCCGCCCAGCAGCGCCGCTCGCTGGTGACCAGGCTCGACGGACTGACCGTGGACAAGCTCCCGCGGAACGCGGAGCTGACCGCCTCGCTCAACCGGGCGTGGAAGGCCTCGGCGGCGGCCGACGACCACTACGCGGCCTGGGCGCGGCAGGCCAAGAAGAACAAGTCCGTCTGCAAGGGCGGCCAGGCCCGGTCCACGAACGAGACGGCCAGGGCCAACCAGCAGAGCGGAGTGGCCACCCAGGCCAAGCGCGAGGCGTCCAAGCTGTGGAACACGATCGCGGCGAAGTACGGACTGACCGAGCACACGTACGTCGAGCTCTGAGCCCCGGGCCCCGACGGGCGTCCTGGAGGCCCACGCGGGCCTCAGTTGCGCGGGGCGTCCGTCAGGGCGTCCGCGACGTCCACGAAGCCCTTCCTCTGGGCGGTGAGACGGCCCTCGCGGACCACCTGGAACGTCACCTTCGTGTTGACGATGCGCGGGTAGCTCAACGTGCCGACGAGGTCCTCGAAGCGCCAGCGGAGCGTCGGGGTCAGCCCACCGGTGTCGACCTCGACGCCCCCGTTGAGCGCGGCCACGACCCGGCCCGGCGTGACCTTCCCGTCGTCGATCGTCCGGACGGCGGCCCGCAGCGCCGTGTACGCGATCCAGGTCGTCTGCACGGCGGTGTCGTCCGGGTCGATGCGGTTGTCCCCGAAGGCGTACTCACCGATCACCTCCCGCATCTCCTTCCAGCGCGCGTTCCTCGCGTCCGGGTACCAGCCGGTGACGTACGCGCCCTCGAAGGGGCTGTTCGGGCCGCCCGTGCGGTCGATGAGCGGCTGGCTGACGCTGCCCAGCACGGAGGAGATCCTGACCTGCTCGCCGTCCGGCTCCAGCCGGCGGAAGGAGTCGAAGAAGGTCTCCGTACGGGCGCCGAGGACCGCCGTCACACAGCCGCCGTCGGACCGCTCCAGCGCCCGCGCGGCCTGTTCGTCGTAGGACGTGGCGTCCAGCGGGGCCAGGATGTCGGTGGAGGCGGGCCGGTCGGCGGCCATCAGCCCGTTGTTCAGGAGCGGCGGCATGCCGTCGCCGCCGATCGAGTCGGGCCGCACCAGCGAGACCCGCTCGCAACTGCGGCCCAACTGCTGTCCGTGCCCGGCCAGCAGCGCGGGCTGGCCGCCGTTGACGGGGTACGAGAGGTAGCTGCTGAACTCCTCCGTGGAGGCGCCGTAGCCGCCGATGTACGGGACGCCGCCCGCCTCCAGCGCCGGCATGAAGCTCTGGCCGTGGCGGCTGTACGAGCCGACGACGGCGGCCACCTTCTTCTCGACGGCCTCCCGCGCGCACCGCTCGGCGCCGAGCGGGGTGTCGGCCTCGTCGCAGACGAGCACCTTCAGTTCGCGCCCGTCGATGCCGCCGGTGTCGTTGACCCAGCGGGCGTACGTCTGCGCCATCGCGGGCACCCCGGCCATCTTCACCGCGTTGATGTCCTCCGACCGGTCGGGCGCCCACGTCATCACGGTGACGGGCTCCCTGGACCCCCCCGAGGCCCCAGGGAGCACACCGCAGCCGGACAGCAGCACCGCGCCCGCCGCCGCCGCGCCGATGACGCCGGGGAAGGGGCGGGGAAAGGTGGGGCGTCGCCGTCCGGTCATGAATCAGGACTCTTCCGGGCGACGGGTAACGGCGCGGTGTGCCGTTCTCAACGCACGGTGACCTCCAGGTGAATTGCGGGGGCCCGTGCGGGGGCGCGGTGAAGGAACGTACGATCGACGACCGTGCAGCAAGGTTCGGAGAACTCTTCCCGTCGCGGCCGTCGCTCCTCCACCATGGGCGGCATGCCGCTCACTGACATGCCGTGGTGGCGCTGGCGCACCAACGTGCGCTCGGCGCTGCACATGCTCTCCGACCCCGTCTTCCACCACGAGTGCTGGCTCACCGGCCGGGAGGGGTACGGGGACGTCACCGACGCCGTGTACCGCCTGGTCGAGGACACCTGGCTCGACAACTGGTCGGCCGAGAAGTACGTCGGCACCATATTCAGGGACTCCGCCGAGGCCGCGGCCGTGGACGCCGCAGCCCTGCGCGTGCTGCGGATCATGCACCAGGTCGGCGCGGACGCCCCCGTCTCCGCCTATCTGGAGCACCACGGCTGGCCCGAGGCCGTCCACGCGGCCCGCGAGGCCCATGTGATGCTCGCCACCAACGACGCGGAGGATCCGGACATTCCGCCGCGCTCGCTGGACGTCATCCGCATCATGACCAGAACGGCCTGACCCCGGGCGGGTGTGGCACCCTACGGGGATGACCGCGCCGCAGCCCGCCCCCTCCGCCGTCTCGGACGCCGCCGCGACCGAGCAGTACGTCCTCACGCTCTCCTGCCCCGACAAACAGGGCATCGTGCACGCCGTGTCGAGCTACCTCTTCATGACCGGCTGCAACATCGAGGACAGTCAGCAGTTCGGGGACCACGACACGGGTCTGTTCTTCATGCGCGTCCACTTCTCGGCCGACGCCACCGTGACGGTGGACAAGCTCCGCGCCAGCTTCGCCGCGATCGGGGAGGCCTTCCGGATGGAGTGGCAGATCCACCGGTCCGCGGAGCGCATGCGGATCGTCCTGATGGTCAGCAAGTTCGGCCACTGCCTCAACGACCTGCTGTTCCGCTCCCGCACCGGGGCGCTGCCGGTCGAGATCGCGGCCGTCGTCTCCAACCACACGGACTTCGCCGAGCTCACCGCCTCGTACGGCATCCCCTTCCGGCACCTTCCGGTGACCAAGGACAACAAGCCGGAGGCGGAGGCGGCGCTGCTGGAGCTGGTCCGCGAGGAGAACGTCGAGCTGGTCGTCCTCGCCCGCTACATGCAGGTCCTTTCCGACGACCTGTGCAAGCAGCTGAGCGGCCGGATCATCAACATCCACCACTCGTTCCTGCCGAGCTTCAAGGGCGCCAAGCCCTACCACCAGGCGCACGCGCGCGGGGTGAAGCTGATCGGCGCGACCGCGCACTACGTCACCGCCGACCTCGACGAGGGCCCGATCATCGAGCAGGAGGTCGAGCGCGTCGGCCACGACGTGACGCCGGACCAACTGGTCGCCATCGGCCGCGACGTGGAGTGCCGGGCGCTGGCGCGTGCGGTGAAGTGGCACGCGGAGCGGCGCATCCTGCTCAACGGCCGCCGTACGGTGATCTTCGCCTAGGTCCGGTCGTCAAACTGCCGTCGTCGCCCGAAGGGCGGCCCTGCGGGCCGGTGGCACCGCGCCGGACGGCCGCCGCCGGGCTCACAGCTGGTGGCGGACTCCCGCCTCCTGCTGGGCCTCGGTGAGCTGTTCGCGCAGGTCGCCCTCGATGGATTCGCGCGCCTTGCCGCGGCGGAAGAGCGGCAGCACGGTGCGCTGCCTGGTGTCCTCCACGAGCAGGGCCAGCCCGCCGTAGAGCGCGAAGACCCCGATGCCGAGGCCGGTCCAGCCCGCCGCGACCTGGAGCGCGTTGCCGAGCCCCGCCTCGTACAGGCCCGTCAGGGCGAAACGCGTCGCCGTGAGCGCGAGCAGCACGGCGAACAAGGGCTTGGACTGCGCGGAGGCCCCGGCGAGGGCGAGCACGAAGGGGACGAGCGCCAGCAGGAAGACGGCCTGGGCCGCCACCGGCTCACCCGCCGGGGAGTCCAGGGACGTCACGCTCGTCCCGGCCCAGGCGGCGCCGAGGAGCAGCAGCGCCGTTCCGGCGCCGGCGTCGCGGGCCAGGAAGGCGAAGATCCCGCCCACGAGCTGGAGCGGGACGACGAAGATGAGGACCAGGAGCAGCAGGACCTCGCTCTGCGCGGTCGGCACCCAGCCGAGCTGGAGGGAGGACAGGACCGTGCTGCCCATGCCCAGGGCGAAGAAGCCCAGCGGCAGCGGACTGGCGATCGGCCGCAGCACGATGCGCGTCACCGCGTCGGTCGTCAGCGGTTCGGAAGGGCCCGTGGGGCCGGAGTCGGAGGACACCGCGCAAGCCTACGAAGCCGCGGCGCGTCGGTGGACCCGGGCCTCCGGACGGCGGCGGGGGAGGCCCGTCACAGCCGGCTCAGCGAAGCCGTCGCGAACAGCACGTCCCGGATGGCCTCGCGGTCGCCCTCCTGGCCCGCCGCCGCTTCCACCGGCGAGATGTGGCCCGCGGCGAGCCGGCAGAACTCGACCCCGTCCAGGGCCACCTGCGCCACCGCGCGTTCGGGCGAGCCGAGGGCGGCCGGGGAGTCCAGCGCGATGAACCAGTCTCCCCCGCCGTGGCCCTCGATCTCCAGATGGACCGAGCGGCCCGGGGCGCCGGCCGTGACGAGCTCCTTCGCGGGTCCGGCCAGACCGGCGCGGCGGCGTCCCGCCACGGCGGCCGGAAGCAGCCGGGCCGCCAGGTCGATCATCCGGTGCAGATGGGCCGCGGCCGGGGCCTGGTACGGGTAGTCGACGGCGTCGGCGATGTCCCCGCCGTGCACCCAGCACTCGAAGGCGCGGTCCAGCAGCGCGTCCTGGAGCGGCAGGGCGAAGGCCCCGTAGGAGACGGAGGCCTCGGCGACGTTCCGCCCGGCGAAGGACGCCGTGCGGATCAGCTCGTGGCTCTGGGCCCGCCAGGGTTCGCGGACGGTCCGGGTGGGCGGCCGCTGTGCCGCCGACCAGTACCTCTCGGTGCGCTCGATGGGGTCCTGCGGCGTCTCACCGCGGCCGAGCGGGTCGTCGAGGCCGAGCGCGGCGGACAGCAGCCCGTCGACCGCCGTCAGATGGCCGATCACCCCGGCGACCGTGGTCCTGCGGCTGACCTCGCGCTCCTCCTCGAACCACCGCAGGCGCACCGGCGCGTGCCACTCGGAGTCCCCGATGTCCCGGAGCAGCGCGTCGAGCCGGGCGGTCTCCGCGTCGTACGGGGCGGCGTGCTCCGGCACCGGGATCCGGGCCGGGCGGCGGCCCAGGCAGCCGTCCATCACCCGGGACCGGAGCGTCGGGTCGAGATCCAGGGAGCCGTCGGTGTGCAGCAGCCCCACCGCGTCCCGCAGCCGCAACGCCTCGTCGGCGCACGGGGCGCACTCGGTGAGGTGGTCCTCGACGGCGGCGGTCTCCTCGGCCGAGCAGGCGGACAGCGCCCAGGCGCCGAGGAGCGCCTGGAGGACCCGGTGGGAGAGGCCGGTGCCCGGGGCGGAGGTCATGAGCGGCTCCGGGGTGGCCTGGTCCGGGGTGGCGGGGTGCGGGGCGAACGGGTGCGGCGCGAGCTGTTCCGGTCCGGCCTGCGCCGGTCCGGCCTGCGCCGGTCCGGCCTGCGCCGGTCCGGCGTCCTCGGGGTCGGCCTGTTCCGGTCCGGCGTCCTCGGGTCCGGGATCTCTCGGTCCGGCGTCCTCCGGTCCGGAGTCCTCGGGGCCGGACGGTTCGGGACCGGCCCGCTCCGGGGCGGCCGGCCCGGGCGGTTCCGCTGCGGACTGCTCGGGCACGGCCTCGTCGGGGGCCGCCGGTCCGGGCGGCGGGAGCAGAGGCCGCGGCACCGACTCCAGGTCGAGGTCGTCCACCGCCCCGCGCGGACCCGGTATCCGGCGGGCGCCGCGCACCTCCTCCTCGCCTCCCTCGCTCGCGCGTCCGTCGCCGCTCACCGGGCCCGTCCGTAACCGGGTGGCGAGGCCCCTTCGAGCGGGCGGGCGTTGGCCGTGGAGAGCAGCTGGAGCCCCAGCCGGAGCCGACGGCGCGCCTCGTCCTCGGTCACCCCGAGGTCGGCGGCGGTCTGCCGGTAGTCCCGGCGGTGGACGTACGCCAGCTCCAGGGCCTGCCGCAGCGGTGCGGGCATCGAGGAGACGATGTAGTCGGCGCGGGCGGCGGCCGTGGCGCTGCGCACCCGCCGCTCCAGCTCCTCCGGGTCGGGCGCCGCGTCCTCGCCGTGCTCCGCCGCGTACGAGGAGGCCACCGCGCGGCGCAGCCGCTGGACGGACTGGCGGTGGGTGAGGCGGGCCACCCAGGAACGCATCGAGCCCTGCTTCGGGTCGTACGCCTCGGGGTTCTCCCAGACCTGGGCGAAGACCTCGCGGGTCACCAGGTCGGCGGCGTCCTCGTCGTCGAGCATCCGGTGCGCCTGGCTGTGGACGAGGGCGGCGAACCGGTCGTAGAGCTCGCCGAGCGCCGCCGCCTCACCGCAGGCCAGTCTCTGCTGCATCCTGCGGTCCCAGCGGGGTGCTGTCTCCTTCGCCATGACGCCCCCAGCCCCCGGCCCTGTGCCCCGAATCCGTGATCCACCCTGTGCCCGTGAGGACCGAATGTAGTCCGCCGGGCGGGCGGCGCACGCCCCTTTGCGGCAACTCTCCTCTCGCGGCGCGTGGCCGACGAGGGTAGTCGATTTTCGGCCCGAATGCCTCGCCGTCCGCCCGCTGCCCACCCGATGTCCCCTCTGAGCAGCGGAAACGGCTCGAAGTGCTCCTTTCCACCGGAAATCTCCCGGGCGCCGGTCGGCGCGTCGGTGTTTCATGGAGGTGCGGTTGGGCAGCCGCGAGGAGGAACGGAAACTTCCGGATTGCCGGGAGCCCCGGAACGAGAGGTCCAGTCGCGTGACGCTCAAGGTGAACGAGGCGGAGCAGGGCTCCTGGACCGTGCTGCGCATGAGCGGCGAACTCGATCTGGTGACGTCACCCGTCGTGCGCCAGTCCGTCCACGAGGCGGTGGCGGAGGGGCAGCACGATGTGGTGCTCGACCTGTCCGAGGTGTTCTTCTGCGACTCCAGCGGCGTCGGCGTGCTGATCGCCTCGCGCCGGCTGATGAAGTCCTGCGGCGGCCGGCTGCGGCTGGTCCTCCCGGCCCGGGGCGCGGAGGACGGTTCGCACGTCAACAAGGTGCTCGGGGCGCTCGGGGTGCGCAGGCTGTTCGACGTCTACCCGGACGCCCGGTCCGCCACCGACGGGGAGTGCAGGCCGCTGAGCGCCTGAAGCGGCTGCCTCCGATGCGAGGTTGTCACACGGGAAGCGCCGCTCGGTGACACGTGAGCGCCCCCGGCGTCGTACGCTCCCCGCATGGACAGCGCAGAGTACGAGCGAAAGATCGCGCACCGCTTCGCCGCCTTCGACCAGGACGGCAACGGCTATATCGATCGTGCCGATTTCAACGCCGCAGCGGCCCGTCTGCTCACCGAGTTCGGTACGACGGCCCGTTGCGACAAGGGCCAGGCGCTCTACACCGGTGCCGAGGCCTTCTGGCAGGGCATGGCGGGGATCGCCGACGTGGACGGGGACCAGCGGGTCAACCGGGAGGAGTTCGTCGGCGGGGCGGTGAAGCGGCTCCGGGACAATCCCGGGCGGTTCGCCGAGATCGCCCGGCCGTTCCTGCGGGCGGCCATCGCGGTCGCGGACAGCGGGAACGACGGCAGGGCGGCCGTCGCGGACGTGGAGCGTGCGCTCCGGGTCCTCGGGGCCGGCGCCGAGATCGCGAGCGTCGCCGCCCAGAGCCTGGACACGGACCGGGACGGGCTGGTGGCGGAGAGCGATGTGGTGGCGGCGTTCGCCGTGTACTTCACGGTGATCGAGCCGGACGCGTAGGGGTTCCGGGCCGGTCACGGGGGTGGCCGCGCAGCCGACCCCGCCCCCGTGAACGCCCGCCTCACCCGCCGAACCGCTCCCGCAGCCGGTACTTGAGCACCTTGCGCAGTGTCTCGTTGCGGGGCAGCGCGTCGAGGACCTCCAGCTGCTCGGGCACCTTGTGGACGGACAGGCCCGCCTCCCGCAGGTGGGCGGAGAGCGCCGCGAGCGTCAGGGGCGGCGCGCCCGGCGGCTGTTCGACCACCGCGCAGACGCGTTCGCCGCGCTCCGGGTCGGGCAGTCCGATCACCGCCGCGTCGGCGACGGCGGGGTGGGTGTGGAGCAGGTCCTCGATCTCCTTGGCGGAGATGTTCTCGCCCTTGCGGATGATGATGTCCTTCAGCCGGCCGGTGAGCGTGAGGTGCCCGCTCTCCCGGAGCCGTCCCAGGTCCCCGGTGATCAGGAACCCCTCGGCGTCGAAGGCGGCGGCGGAGGCCCCGGCGTCCAGATAGCCCCGGCAGACCGCCTCCCCGCGCAGCCGCACCTCGCCCTCGGCGCCGTACGGGAGGGGCGCGCCGTGTTCGTCGGTGATCCGGATCTCCATGCCCTCCGGGGGGCGTCCCTCGGTCAGGGCCAGGTGCTCCGGTGTGTCGTCCGGGGCGCCCATGGTGATCATCGGGACCTCGGTCATGCCGTAGCCGTGGGTGAGCTGGACGCCCATCTCCCGCACCACCGCGTGGTAGACCTCCGGCGGCTTCGGCGCCCCGCCGCCCGCGAGGAGCCGGAGGGTCGGGACGAGCGGCCGGTCCGGGGCCTTGCGCTGCTCGGCCAGGAACATCGCGTAGAACGCCGTCGAGCCGCCCGCCACGGTCACCCCGTGGAGCCGGTACTCCGCCAGCGCGTCCGGCAGCGCGAACTGCTCGAACAGCACCGCCGGGAACCCGTACAGCAGGAGCATCACCGTGTAGTCGGGCCCGGCGACATGGGCGTACGGGAAGGCCATCGAGCCCACGTCCTCGGCGGTGAGCCTCAGGGCGTGGGCGAGGCAGGAGCCGCCCGCGATCAGGGAGCGGTCGGTGTGCAGGACGCCCTTGGGGTCGGAGGTGGTGCCCGAGGTCCAGTAGATCCAGCGGACCTCCTCGCCCGACGCGGCGGCGGGCGGGGGCGGCAGCACGGCCGGGTCGCCGTCGGGGAGGGCGTCGTACGCCTCGAAGACGTGCGGCGGGTCGGGGAGCCCGGCGGCGATCCGCTCGGCCATCGCGGTGTGGTCGAAGCCGCGCCAGGCGCCCGGCACCGCGAAGAACGCGGCCCCCGACTCGCGCAGCGCGAACCGCACCTCGCGGTCCCGGTAGAACGGGATGACCGGCGTCTGCACGGCCCCCAGCCGGGTCAGGGCGAAGGAGAGCAGCGCCGTCTCCAGCCGGGTCGGCAACTGCCAGGCCACCACGCTGCCGGCCCGCACCCCCATCCCGTACAGCCCGGCGGCCACCCGCTCGGCGCGGTCCCGCAGCTCGCCGAAGGTCAGGCGCCGGTCCTCCTGGAGCAGGACCGGGCGGTCGGGGGTGAGGGCGGCGCGGCGTTCGATCAGCTCCCAGAAGGTGCGGGAGGCGCCCAGGGCGTGGGCGGTCGCGGTCACGTCGTTCACGGCGGTCACAGCGTCCCCTCCGAACTGACGGCACGTCAGATATTGCCGAGAGCGTAGGGCTCCGCGCCTTGTCGGTCCAGGGGTGCGGGGCTAGCCTGAATCCCGCACTCAAATCTGACGGGTCATCAGAAAGCCATCGGAGACTGCCCGCAACCGGGACCGCGCCGGATGCGCCGGAGGGGACGACACCATGACGGAACTGCCTCGGATCGTCAGCGTCGACGACCATGTGATCGAGCCCGCACACCTCTTCTCCACCTGGCTGCCCGCGAAGTACCGCGAGCGCGGACCCCAGCCGCTCACCGCGGGCATCGGGGAGCTGGCGTACACGGGCGGGAAGTACGTCATCACGATGGACCCGGACGGGCCGCCCACCGACTGGTGGATCTACGAGGATCTGAGGTTCCCGTACAAGCGGAACATCGCCGCCGTCGGCTTCGACCGCGACGACATGACGCTGGAGGGCATCACCCGGGCCGAGATGCGGCCCGGCTGCTGGGATCCGGCCGAGCGCCTCAAGGACATGGACCTCAACCACGTCGAGGCCTCCCTCTGCTTCCCGACCTTCCCGCGCTTCTGCGGGCAGACCTTCGCCGAGGCGCACGACAAGGAGGTCGCCCTGGCCTGTGTGCGCGCCTACAACGACTGGATGGTCGAGGAGTGGTGCGGCGACAGCGGCGGCCGGCTGATCCCGCTCTGCATCATCCCGCTCTGGGACATCGGCCTCGCGGTCGCGGAGGTCAAGCGGAACGCGGCGAGGGGCGTCCGCGCGGTCACCTTCTCCGAGATCCCCACCTACCTCGGGCTCCCCTCCATCCACACCGGCTACTGGGACCCGTTCTTCGCCGTCTGCCAGGAGACCGGCACCGTCGTCAACATGCACATCGGCTCGAGCTCCCAGATGCCCGCCGCCTCCCCGGACGCCCCGCCCGCCGTGCAGGCCTCGCTCTCCTTCAACAACGCGATGGCCTCGATGATGGACTTCCTCTTCAGCGGGGTCCTGGTGAAGTTCCCGACGCTCAAACTCGCCTACAGCGAGGGTCAGATGGGCTGGATCCCGTACGCCCTGGAGCGCGCCGACGACGTGTGGGAGGAGCACCGGGCCTGGGGCGGGGTGCGCGACCTGATCCCCGAACCGCCCTCCACGTACTACTACCGGCAGATGTTCTGCTGCTTCTTCCGCGACAAGCACGGCATCTCCGCCCTCGACGTCGTCGGCCGCGACAACGCCACCTTCGAGACCGACTACCCGCACGTGGACTCGACCTTCCCGCACACCAAGGAGGTCGCCCTCGACCACGTCAAGGGACTGGACGCGGAGACCGTCCACAAACTGATGCGCGGAAACGCGATCCGGATGCTCGGCCTGGACCTGGACAAGTAGGCGGGGGCGGCGGTGGACCTCGCGTACACGGAGGCCGAGGAGGAGTTCCGGGGCCGGCTGCGGGAGTGGCTGGCCGCCGTCCTCCCCGGCCTGCCCGCCAAGCCCTCGCCCGACGACTGGCCCGCACGCCGGGCGTACGACACGGCCTGGCAGCGGATGCTGTACGACGCCGGGTACGCGGGTCTGCACTGGCCGGTGGACGCGGGCGGGCAGGGGGCCACCCCGACGCAGCACCTGATCTTCCTGGAGGAGACGGAGAAGGCCGGCGCCCCCTACGTCGGGGCGAACTTCGTCGGGCTGCTGCACGCCGGGCCGACGATCGCCGCCGAGGGCACGGCCGGACAGCGGGCCCGCTGGCTGCCCCCGGTGCTGCGCGGCGACGCGATCTGGTGCCAGGGGTTCAGCGAGCCGGACGCGGGCTCCGACCTGGCCGCCCTGCGGACGCGGGCGGTGCGCGACGGGGACGACTACGTGGTCACCGGGCAGAAGGTCTGGACCTCGCACGCCGAGGTCGCCGACTGGTGCGAACTGCTGGTGCGGACCGACCCGGACGCGCCGAAGCACCGGGGCATCAGCTGGCTCGCGATGCCGATGGACGCCCCCGGGATCACGGTCCGGCCGCTGCGGACGCTCGCCGGGTCGACGGAGTTCGCGGAGGTCTTCCTCGACGAGGTCCGCGTTCCGGTACGCAACCGGGTCGGGGCCGAGAACGACGGCTGGCGGGTCACCATGGTCACCCTCTCCTTCGAACGCGGCACCGCCTTCGTCGGCGAGGTCGTCGCCTGCCGCCGCACCCTGGACGCGCTGGCCGACGAGGCCCGGCGCACCGGGCGCTGGGACGACCCGGTGCTGAGGCGGCGGCTCGGGCGGCTGAACGCCGAGCTCCGGGCCCTGTGGCGGCTCACGCAGGCCAACGTGAGCGAGTCGGAGCGCACGGGCGGGGTCCCCGGCGTCGGCGGCTCGGTCTTCAAGCTGCGCTACTCCGGGGTCCGCCAGGAGCTCTACGAGGCGGCGGCGGAGGTGCTGGGCGCGGACGCCTTCGACGTGGACCGGGAATGGGTCCTGGACCGGCTGTCCTCCCTCTCGTACACGATCGCCGCGGGCACCTCGCAGATCCAGCGCAACATCGTCGCCGAGCGCATCCTCGGCCTGCCGAAGGGGCGCTGAGGCCACCGTGGACTTCCAGCTCTCGGACGACCAGCGGGCCCTGCGGTCCGGTATGCGCGACCTGCTCGGCGCGGTGTTCGGCCGGGACCGGCTGCGGGCGGCGGTGGAGCGGGGCGGGACCCTGGACCGCTCGCTCTGGCGGGAGCTCGGCGCGGCCGGCTTCTTCGCGCTCCGGCTGCCCGAGGAGGCGGGCGGGGTGGGCCTCGGTCTGCCCGAGGCGGTCCTGCTGTTCGAGGAGGCGGGCCGGGCCCTGCTGCCGGGCCCCCTGGTGGCCACGCACCTGGCGGCGGGCCTGGTGGAGGGGGCCGCCGAGGGCCGGGCGGTGGTCACGGCCGTGGACGGGGAGCTGCCGGTGGCCCACCTGGCGGAGGCGGACGCGGTGCTGGTGGGCGCCGACGCCCTCGCCGGGGAGCCGCTGAGGGCCTTCGTCGCCGCCGCCCGGCCCGTACGGTCGATGGACCCGCTCACCCCGCTGCACCGGGTGGCGGGGCGTACGGCGCCCACGCGGGCGTACTCCGGCGCACTCCACTACGAGGGGGCGCTTCTCACTGCTGCCGAACAACTCGGCAGCGCCACCCGTACCACCGAGACCGCCGTTCAACACGCCGGGGACCGACAGCAGTTCGGATCGCCCGTCGGATCGTTCCAGGCGGTCAAACATCTCTGCGCCGACATGCTCGCCCGCACCGAACCGGCCCGCGCCGCCGTGTACGCGGCGGCCGTGACCAGCGACCCGGTGGAGATCGCGGCGGCCAAGCTCCTCGCCGACGAGGCGGCCGTGCGCAACGCGCGCGACTGCCTCCAGATCCACGGCGGGATGGGTTTCACCTGGGAGGCAGATGTTCACCTCCACCTGAAACGGGCCTGGCTTCGGGCCGCGGCCCGGCTCGCCGGAGCCGCCGCGGAGGAGCTCCTGGCCGCCGGTCTGGGGGCCGCGCCGAAGCGTTTCGGCAGCTCGGCGGCGCCCGGTGGAGGGGCCCCGGAAGCAGGGGCCGGAGGGTGACGCAGCGCAGCCGTCGGGCGTCGGGACCGGCTTGTGTCCTTTGTGCGAATCGTCACCGGGTGGAGTCGGTGTCCGGCTCGGGTACGCTCCGTGGGATGCGAGTGGTTCTGGAACCGGGCGATCCGGGGGCGGCCTGTGCGGCGGTCCCGGTCCGGGGCGAGGGCTCTCGTCGGAGATGTGCCGGGCCTGCCCGAAGAGCGTTTCTCGCGGTCTCTGCGCGCTCCTGTTCGACGTCCCGCAGCGTGCGTCGCACAGTATGCACCACGCGTACTCCTTCGCGCTGGAATATGCCCGAAGCGCTTGTTGCGGTGACTGTACGTCAACCATGCTGTCGCGTAAGGGAATCACGTTCCGTGACCCTGAGGAGGCGCGAGGCGATGTGTCCGCCGGTTCGGATGGTGTGAGCGGTGCAGGTGCTTCAGGTTCAGCTGGAGGTCGGTCCGGATCCCGCGGAAGTGGGGCGGGCCCGTAGGTGGGCGCGGTCGCGTCTGGTCGGTTCCGGGATCGGGGATGACGAGCCTCTCGCCGAGACGCTCATCCTGCTGATTTCGGAGCTGGTCACCAACGCCGTCGTCCACACGGGCTGTCCCGCGGTGCTGCGGATGCTTTTCGGCGGGTCCGGGGCGTCCGGCGCGGCCGGGACGGTCCGGGTCGAGGTCGCGGACGCCAGCGACCGCCCGCCGCTCCAGCGGCACGCGGAGGGCGACGACACGGGCGGCCGGGGCCTGGAGCTGGTGGACGGCCTCGCGGACCGCTGGGGCTGGTTGCCGGAGGGCGCCGGGAAGCAGATCTGGTGCGAGGTCGACCGGGGCGGCCCGCTGCGGCCGGCCCGGACACCCTCGGGCGTCGGCGGCGAGGTGTGCGAACCGCCCTCCTGCCTCTTCACCAACCTGGCCTGAGCCCGCCTTCCGCCCCCCCCGATCCCGGCGTGCCCCACCCCGCCGGGTTCCGGTCGCCCGGCTCGGCCCCTCCCTTCCCCCTGCCCGCCCTGCTGCTTCCCGTTCCTTCCTCCCCCGCCCTCTCCCCGGCCCGCCCTCCTCTCGCGGGGTCGGGCGGTTCACAGGATCGCCACCGGGGCCACCGGCGAGCCGGTGGCCCCGGTGAACGGCTCCGGTGACGCGGTGAGCAGGAAGGCGTGCCGGCCCTCCTGCACGCAGGCCTCGGACAGCGCCTCCAGGTTCCAGTTCTGGCCCTGCGGCATGCCCATCTCGACCAGATGCAGCGCGTGCACCGGCATCCACAGGTCCTCGATCTCCGGCGGGAAGATCTCGAAGGTCAGGGTGTCGTTGGCGACGGCCGCGACATCCCGGGCGTGGAACCACTCGGGGGTGCGCACCGAGAGCCCCGGCGACGGGTAGCCGTACGCCTGCCGGTCCCCGGCCAGCGCGAGGCGCATGTGCCCGGTCCGTACGAGCACGATGTCCCCGGCCCGTACGCGTACGCCCCCGAAGTCCTCCGCCGCCGTGAGGTCGTCCGGCGTCACGGCGTGGTCCCCGGGCAGCCGGTCCGTCCCCCGGGCGCGGGCCACGTCCAGCAGCACCCCGCGCGAGACGAGGTGCTCCACGGTGGCGATCGAGGAGAACCGGGCCCCGCCGTGGGCGGTGATCGTGTCCGCCGGGCGGCCGTTGTAGATCTTCCCGCTGTGCGAGACATGGGGCAGGGCGTCCCAGTGGGTCGAGGCCTGGAGCCCCATCGTGACGGCGTCGTCGCTGGTCGCGACGGTGTCGGGGCCGAAGATCTCCTGGTTGATCTGGACCATCGTGTGCAGTGGATTGATCCGGCCCGGGATGAGTCCGCTCTGCACCCCGTCCTGCCGGAGCGGCAGTGCGAGCGGTATCCGGCGGCCGGTGCGGACGGTGGCGACCGCCTCGCGCACGACGGCGTCGGTGATCAGGTTGAGGGTCCCGATCTCGTCGGCCCCGCCCCAGCGGCCCCAGTTGTTCACGCGCTTCGCGATCTCGTGGAACTCGGCCGGCAGGGACATGGGGACCTCCTGGGTCTTGTGCCGGAGCATCGGACTGCCCATAAAATCTAACGGTCCGTCAGAAACCGCGGGAAGGGGCCGGGCATGGGGAACTTCTTGGCAGGCAGGGTGGTCGCCGTGACGGGGGCAGGCCGGGGCATCGGCCGGGCCGTCGCGCTCGCCGCCGCGGCTCAGGGGGCGCGGGTCGTCGTCAACGACTACGGCGTCTCCGTCGAGGGCTCCGAACCGACCAGCGAGGTCGCCAGGGCCGTCGTCAAGGAGATCGAGGCGGCGGGCGGCACGGCGGTCGCGGTCGGGGACGACATCTCCACGATGGCCGGCGGACAGCGGATCGTGGACACCGCGCTGGCGGAGTACGGCCGGCTCGACGGAGTGGTCTGCGTGGCCGGGATCCTCCGCGAGCGGATGCTGTTCAACATGTCCGAGGAGGAGTGGGACCCGGTCCTCGCCACCCACTTGAAGGGCACGTTCACGGTCTTCCGGGCCGCCTCGGCGGTGATGCGGAAGCAGGAGGGCGGGGGCACGCTGATCGGCTTCACCAGCGGCAACCACCAGGGCAGTGTCTCCCAGGCCAACTACAGCGCGGCCAAGGGCGGGATCATCTCGCTGGTCCGCAGCGCGGCGCTGGGCCTGCACAAGTACGGGGTCACGGCGAACGCCGTCGCGCCGGTCGCCCGGACCCGGATGTCGGCCGGGGTGCCGATGGAGCTGAAGGAGATCGGGGAGCCGGAGGACGTGGCCGCCCTGGTGGTCTACCTGCTCAGCGAGCGGGCCCGGGCCGAGCGGATCACCGGGCAGGTGTACACGATCGCGGGCCCGAAGATCGCGGTCTGGGCCCAGCCGCGGGAGTTGCGGGCCGCGTACGGGGAGGGGGCCTGGACCCCGGAACGGATCGCTGACTTCCTGCCGGGGACGGTGGGGGTGGACCCGATGCCGATGCTGGCGCGGCTGGAGGAGATGGCGGCGGCGGCCAGGTCGGGGGACCGGCCGAACCGGTGACCGCTTTCGCGGGCAGCGCCCCCAGGAGCAGGAGGAACCCATGGACTTTCGTACCGAGGTGCGCACCTGGCTGGCGGACCACCTCGCCGACCGCCCCGCCCCCCACCCCCGCGCGTGGGAACGCGAGTTGGGCAGGGCCGGCTGGATCGGCATCGGATGGCCCGGCGAGGACGGCGAGACGTACGGCAACCGTCGCGCCACCCTCGCCGAACAGGTCGTCTGGGCCGAGGAGTACGCCCGCTCCGGGGCGCCCGCCCGGATGGGCCACATCGGGGAGAACCTGCTCGCCCCGACGCTGATCACGTACGGCACCGAGGAGCAGAAGAGGCGCCATGTGCCGCCCGTGGCGCGGGGCGAGACACTGTGGTGCCAGGGGTACAGCGAACCGGGCGCGGGCTCCGACCTCGCCGGGGTGCGGACCGCCGCCGTGCCGGACGGGACCGGCGGCTACGCCGTGACCGGGCAGAAGATCTGGACCTCGCTCGCCCTGGACGCCCACTGGTGCTTCGTCCTCGCCCGCACCGACCCCGGCTCCACCCGGCACCAGGGCCTGTCGTTCCTGCTGGTGGAGATGGACCAGCCGGGGCGGATCGAGGTGCGGCCGATCCGGCAGCTGACCGGTACCAGCGAGTTCAACGAGGTGTTCTTCGACGGTGCGCGGGCCACCGGGACCGTCGGCGGGGAGGGCAACGGCTGGAGGGTCGCCATGGGTCTCCTCGCCCTGGAGCGCGGGGTGTCCACCCTCGCCCAGCAGATCGGCTTCGGCGAGGAGCTGGAGCGGGTGGTCGCCGCCGCCGTGGCGAGCGGGGCCGCGAAGGACCCGGTCATCCGGGCCCGGATCGTCCGGCAGTGGGCGGAGCTGGACACGATGCGCCACCACGCCCTGCGCACCCTGGGCTCCACCGGCGGACCGGGCGCGCCCAGCGTGGCGAAGCTGCTGTGGGGCGGCTGGCACCAGCGGCTCGGCGAACTGGCCGTGCAGGTCGCCGGTGAGGCGGGGGCCGTCGGCCCGGTGCCCTGGGAGGAGCGGCGGCCGTACGAACTCGACGACGCACAGCACCTGTTCCTCTTCAGCCGGGCCGACACCATCTACGGCGGCTCCGACGAGATCCAGCGGAACATCATCGCCGAGCGGGTGCTCGGCCTACCGAGGGAGCCCAGATGAGAGGCGTCGTCTTCGACGGCACACGGACCGAGGTCGTGGACGATCTGGAGATACGGGACCCCGGCCCCGGGGAGGTGCTGGTGGCGGTCACCGCCGCCGGACTCTGCCACAGCGACCTGTCGGTGATCGACGGCACGATCCCCTTCCCGGCGCCCGTCGTCCTCGGCCACGAGGGCGCGGGCGTGGTGGAAGCGGTCGGGCCCGGCGTCGGCCACGTGGGGCCCGGCGATCACGTCGCGCTCTCCACCCTCGCCAACTGCGGGGCCTGCGCCCAGTGCGACCGGGGGCGGCCGACGATGTGCCGGAAGGCCATCGGGCGGCCGGGGCGGCCGTTCTCGCGGGGCGGGAAGCCGCTGTTCCAGTTCGCCTCCAACTCCGCGTTCGCGGAACGCACGGTGGTGCGGGCCGTCCAGGCCGTGAAGATCCCGGACGACCTGCCCCTCACCTCGGCCGCCCTGATCGGCTGCGGGGTCCTGACCGGCGTCGGGGCCGTCCTCAACCGGGCGAAGGTCGGCCTGGGCGACACCGTCGTGGTCATCGGCACCGGCGGCATCGGCCTCAACGTGCTCCAGGGCGCCCGGCTGGCCGGCGCGCTCACCGTCGTCGCCGTGGACAGCAACCCGGCGAAGGAGGCGGTGGCCCGGCAGTTCGGCGCCACGCACTTCCTGACCTCGGCCGACGGCGTGCGCGACATCCTCCCCGACGGCGCCGACCACGCCTTCGAGTGCGTCGGCCGCACCGAGCTGATCCGGCAGGCGATCGACCTCCTCGACCGGCACGGGCAGGCCGTGCTGCTGGGCGTACCGGCGGTGAGCGCGGAGGCGTCGTTCCTGGTCTCCTCGATGTACCTGGACAAGTCGATCCTCGGCTGCCGCTACGGCTCCTCGCGCCCGCAGCGCGACATCGCCCGGTACGCGGACCTCTACCGGGAGGGCCGGCTGCTGCTGGACGAACTGGTCACCGAGACGTATCCGGTGGAGGACTTCGCCAAGGCGGCCGACGACGCGCACCACGGGCGGGTGGCCCGGGGTGTGCTGGTCTTCTGAGTCAGGCGCGCGGGCAGGAGCGGGCCTCGGCGGCGGTCTTCAGCTCGCCGAGCCACGCCTCCAGACCCTGCTTCAGGATGGCGGTCGCGTAAGGGACGTTGGCGTCCACCTGCTCCCCGGTGTGGGTCTCCTCGGTGCGGACCAGGACGCCGCCCCCGACCCGGGTGAAGGTCCAGACGTGCACGCCGTCGATGTGCAGCCCCTCGCCGACGGCGGGGCCCGTCCAGCGGATGCAGGAGCCGCGCTTCAGCTGCTCGACCGTCGAGGTGATGTCCAGGCTGGTGGCGGGGGTCGCCGGGTTGGGCGGCACCGGGGTCGTCCAGCGGAAGGCCGAACCCGGGCGGAAGGGCCCGTGGTCCAGGCGGTCCATGCCCGTGACGTGGCTCTGCCAGTCCGGCCAGCGCTCCACCTCGGTCTGGAGCTTCCAGACGGTGCTCAGCGGTGCGTCGATCACGGTCTCGGTCCGGGCCCGGACCAGGGCGCGGGGGTCGACCCCCGCGCCCTGGCAGGTGAGGGACTTCGCGGGGCGCGGCGCCGCCCCGGCGGGTGCGGCGGTGGTGGCGCCGAGGACGGCGGCGGCGATCAGCGGGACGGTGAACAGGGCGGCGGTTCGGGCGCGGGCCACGGTGGTCTCCTCTGTCGACAGCTGGGGATAGCCAGAGATAGCTAGAAGGTGCTGTGTTCGTGAGAAGTTGTAACGCACGGGGAATCCGGGGGTCAACCGTTTGCGTGATACCTTCTAACGAAACTTTGCCTACATAGCGCCAAGGCCGGGGAAGGTGCACCCATGGGGAAGTCCGACACCGCGACCCCGCGTCAGCGCTACCGCGCCCAGGTCCGCACGGAGATCAAGGAGCACGCCTGGAAGCAGATCGCCGAGGCGGGAGCCTCCGCGCTCTCCCTCAACGCGATCGCCAAGCAGATGGGGGTCAGCGGCCCCGCGCTCTACCGCTACTTCGCCGGCCGCGACGAGCTGATCACCGAGCTGATCCGGGACGCCTACCGCAGCCTCGCCGACGCCGTCCACGCGGTGGCCGCCACCGGCGCGGACCCCGCCGGAATCGCCCACGTCCTGCGGGAGTGGGCCCGGACGGACCCCCAGCGGTACTTCCTCATCTACGGGACCCCCGTCCCCGGCTACCACGCGCCCGAGGAGATCACCGGCATCTCGCAGGAGATCATGGCCGACCTGCTGACCGCCTGCGCCGCCCTCGAACCGGACGCCCCCGCCACCCCGTTCGCCGACCACCTGGCGGACCACCGCGACTGGGCCGGCGGCCACCCGGCCCCGCCCGCGGCACTCCACCGGGTCCTGACGTTCTGGACCCGGCTGCACGGCGTGCTCTCCCTGGAGCTGGCCGGTCACTTCGCCGGGATGGGCTTCGATCCCGCCCGGCTCTACGAGGCCGAGGTGGACGCTCTGCGCGCCCCCCTCGGCCGGGCCCCGGGGGGCCTCAGGAGCTGAGGCGGGAGACCCTCCGGGGCGCGGTGCCCGCCGAGGACCGGAACGTACGCCGATACGCCGTCGGCGGCACGCCCAACGCCGCCTGGAGGTGCTGGCGCAGCGAGGTCGCCGTGCCGAAGCCCGCGTCCCGGGCCACCTGGTCGATGGAGAGGTCCGTCGACTCCAGCAGGTGCCGGGCCCGCTCCACCCGCTGCCCCGTGAGCCACTGGCCGGGGCTGATCCCGACCTCCTCCCGGAAGCGGCGCGTGAAGGTCCGTACGCTCATCGCCTCCTGCTCCGCCATGTCCCGCAGCAGGATCGGCCGGTCGAGGCGGGCCAGCGCCCAGGCCCGGGCGCCGGTGGTGGTCGCGAACTGCGGCTCGGGGACGGGGCGGTGGATGTACTGGGCCTGCCCGCCGTCCCGGTGCGGGGGCACGACCGTGCGGCGCGCGATCTCGTTCGCGACGGCCGCGCCGTGGTCCCGCCGCACCAGGTGGAGGCAGAGGTCGATGCCCGCGGCGACCCCGGCGGAGGTGAGGACGTCGCCGTCGTCGATGAACAGGACGTCCGGGTCGACCCGGACCTGCGGGAAGGTCCGCTGGAAGTGGTCGGCCGAGGACCAGTGCGTGGTGGCGGGGCGGCCGTCGAGGTAGCCGGCCGCCGCCAGGACGTAGCTGCCGGTGCAGATGGAGACCATCCGGGTGCCGGGCCGCACCAGGGCGAGCGCGGCGGCCAGCTCCTCGGTGAGGCGCCCCTCCTCGAAGACCGGGCCCAGCTCGTAGGAGGCGGGGACGACCACCGTGTCGGCGGTGGCCAGCGCCTCCGGGCCGTGCTCCACGAGGATGGAGAAGTCCGCGTCGGTCCGGACCGGGCCCGGCGGGCGGACGGAGCAGGTCACCACGTCGTACAGCCGGCCGCCCTTCCCGCCCGCGCCGGTGCCGAGGCTGCGGCCGAAGATCCGCTGCGGGATGCCCAGTTCGAAGGGGAGCAGCCCGTCGAGGGCCAGAACGACGACGCGGTGCTCCACGACGACCTCCTCGAAGATCACAGGAATGAGCAGTAGTGGTATAGACCACAAGCTGGTACAGGTTAGCGACGTGATGGAGAAGCCGACAGAGCGCGCGTCCATTCCCGACGCCGCGCGCGACACCCGAACGACCCCGACCCCGACTCCGAGCCCGCTCACGACCCCGGACCCGAACCCGCTCGCGGACCCGAACGCGCTCGCGACGCTGCCCCCGCTCGATCCCGGCGGGCCGGGCGGCTCCGCCGGGACGGGCCTGGGCGCCGGGTCCTCCTTCGGTTCCGCCCCGGGCCCCGCGCGGCTCTGGAACCGCAACTTCCGCTACTTCTTCGTGGCCCGTACGGTCGCGCTGTTCGGCGACGGCATGATCCCGGTGGCCCTGACCGCGGGGCTGCTGGGCGCCGGGCGGCCCGCCTCGTCGGTCGGCTTCGCGCTCGCCGCCTGGATGGGGCCGCTGGCGGTGTTCGTCCTGTTCGGCGGGGTGCTCGCGGACCGGTTCACCCCGCGCCGCATGATGATCATCGCCGATGTGCTGCGGCTGCTCGGCGCCTCCGTGCTGGCCGTGGCCTTCACGACGGGCAACCCGCCGCTGTGGGCGGTGTACGCCCTCAGCTCGGTGGCCGGCGTCGGCGCGGCACTCTTCCAGCCCGGGGTCGCCTCGACCGTGCCGCGCGTCTCCACCGACGTCCAGCGCGCCAACGCCGTCCTGCGGGTCGCCGAGGCGCTGATGACCATGGCCGGACCCGCCTTCGCCGGGGTGCTCGTCGGCCTCGCCAGCGCCGGGGCCGTCTACGCGGCGAACGCGGCGACCTTCGCGGTCTCCGGGGCCTGCCTCTTCCTGATGCGGCTGGCCCCGGCCCCGCACGACGACGCGGAGCGCGGCACCTTCACCGCGGAACTGGTCGACGGGTGGCGGGAGTTCCGGGCCAGGTCCTGGCTGTGGGGCGTGATCGCGGTCTGGACGGTGTACGGCTTCGCCGTCCTCGGCCCGATGCTCCCGCTGACCGCCGTCCTGGTCACCGAGGCGCACGGCTCGGGGGCCTACGGCATGCTGATGGCCGTGAACGGGGCGGGCAGCGTCGTCGGCGGACTCCTCGCCCTGCGGCTGCGCCCGTCGCATCCGCTGGCGGCGGGGGCGGTGGCGCTGCCGCTGGTGGCGGTGAGCCTGCTGGTGCTGGCGCTCGGCATGCCGGTCCCGGTGCTGGCGGCGGGGCAGTTGCTGGCGGGCGGCTCGGCCGCGTTCTGGCTGGTGATGTGGTCCACCACGGTCCAGACGCACGTCCCGCCGGAGGCCCTGAACCGGCTGCACGCCTACGATGTGGCCGGCTCGCTCCTGATGGTCGCGGCGGGCCGCGCCCTGGCGGGCCCGGTGGCCGAGGCGGTCGGGGCGCCGGAACTCCTGGTGGCGGCGGCCGTGATCAACCTGGGGGTGGTGGCGGTGCTGCTGGTGGCCCGGCCGATCCGGGAGCTGAAGCGGATCGGCCCCGGATGAGGGGCCCGGCCAGGCCCTGTCGTCAGACTGCCGCCTGCCCCGCGGGGCGCGCGGACGGTTCCACGGCCCGCCGCCCACGCCCGGCCGGCCCACCCGAGGCCCGGCCGCCCTCGGCCCGCGTCTCCGCGGTCCGCCCCGCCGCGGCCCGTGCGGTCGCGGCGGGGGCGGCCGTCGTCACCGTCGCCGCGGGCCTCGCCGTGCGCGCCGGAGCGGACGGCGCGTTCGCCAAGTACGCGGGGAGCGCGCTCTACACGGTGCTGCTCGGTGCTCTCGTCGCCTTCTGCGCCCCCCGCGCGCGGCCGGCCGCGGTGGCGTCCACGGCGCTCGGCCTGAGCTGGGCGGTGGAGTTCGCACAGCTCACCGGCGTACCGGCCCAGTGGTCGGCGCACAGCACGGCGGCCCGGCTGGTGCTCGGTACGACCTTCAACGCACCGGACCTGCTCGGGTACGGGGTGGGCGCGGCCTGCGTGTGGGCGCTGCTCCGCGCGGGCCGACGGCACCGCTGACCGGGGGCGGACAGCCCCGGGGCGCGGGCCGCGGAGCCCGGCCAAAGGCGGCGGCGGGCGCGGGCGGTCCGGATCGCGGGACGGGCCCCCGGCGTGGCCCGATCCCTGCGAAGCATGTCCTTCGGGCCGCTCGTCCGCGCCCGCCCGGCCTCGGATGCTGGCTGACGTGACCTACCTGACCAAGACCGCCGGCCCCGGGGCCGGCGCCCCCGGGAGACCCGGCCGCCGGTTCCCCTTCTCCGTCCACCGGGCGTGGATCGTCGCCGCCGTCACCTTCGTGACGATCATCGGCGGTGCGGCGTTCAACTCCCTGCCCGGGCTGCTCATCGACCCGCTCCACAGCGAGTTCGGCTGGTCCCGGGGCGAGATCGGGCTCGCGGTCTCCATCGACATGGCGCTGTACGGGCTGACCGCGCCGTTCGCCGCCGCGCTCATGGACCGCTTCGGCATCCGCCGGGTCGTGGCGATCGCGCTCACCATGGTGGCGGCCGGGGCGCTCGCCAGCGTCTGGATGACCGCCTCCTGGCAGCTGATGATCTACTGGGGACTCCTCGTCGGCCTCGGCACCGGGTCGATGGCGATGGCCTTCGCCGCGACCGTCACCCAGCGCTGGTTCGTGGCCCGCCGGGGCCTGGTCACCGGCATCCTCACGGCGGCGGGCGCCTCGGGGCAGCTCGTCTTCCTTCCGCTCTGCGCCTGGATCGTCGACGAACACGGCTGGCGGCCCGCCTCGGTCACCGTCGCCCTGGCGGCCCTCGTCGTCGTCCCCTTCGTCTGGCTCCTGATGCGCGACCACCCGGCCGACGTGGGGCTCGCCCCGTACGGCGGGGACTTCGTGCCCAGGCCCGGGCCCGGCCGGGGCGCCGCGCGCCGGACGGTGCGCGTGCTGTTCGACGCGGCCCGCACCGGCCCGTTCTGGCTGCTCGCGGGCGCCTTCGCGATCTGCGGGGCCTCCACCAACGGCCTGATCCGCACCCACTTCGTCCCGTTCGCCCACGACAACCACATGCCCATCACGGTGGCGGCCTCGCTGCTCGCGGTGATCGGGGTCTTCGACGTCATCGGCACGGTCTTCTCCGGCTGGCTCACCGACCGCTACGACGCCCGCAGACTGCTCGCCGTCTACTACGCGCTGCGCGGCATCTCCCTGCTGTTCCTGCCGATGCTGATCGGCCCCGAGGTCCAGCCGCCGATGATCTTCTTCATCGTGTTCTACGGGCTGGACTGGGTCGCCACGGTCCCGCCGACGCTGGCGCTCTGCCGCGAGCAGTACGGCGAGGACAGCGCGATCGTCTTCGGCTGGGTGCTGGCCTCGCACCAGGTGGGCGCGGCGGTGGTGGCGTTCCTCGGCGGGGTCGCGCGGGACGTGTTCGGCAGCTACGACGTGGTCTGGTACGCGGCGGGGGCGCTGTGCGCGATGGCGGCGCTGATGTCGCTGGTGATCCGGCGCCGCCGCGCCCCGGTGGACGCGGGCGGGGGCCGGGACCGGGCGGAACCCGTGGACGCGGGCGGGCTCAGCGGCTGAACCGGCGAAACGCCCCCTGGTGGAACAGCAGCGGCTCCCCCTCCTCCGCCGCTCCCAGCGCCTCCACCCGGCCGACCACGATGAGGTGGTCGCCCCCGGTGTGGACGGCGTGGACGCGGCAGTCGATCCAGGCGGGCACGGCGTCCAGCAGCGGGGACCCGGTCGCCGGTGCGTCCGTGTGGGCGACGCCCGCGAACTTGTCGGCGCCGCTCACCGCGAAGGCCCGGCACAGCGGGCCCTGTTCCGCCCCGAGGACGTTCACGCAGAACGCCCCGGCGCGGGCGATGCGCGGCCAGGTCGTCGACGTACGGGCGACCATGAAGGACACCAGGGGCGGGTCCAGCGAGAGCGAGGCGAAGGACTGGCAGGCGAATCCCGTCGGCCCGTCCGCGTCGCGGGCGGTGACCACGGTGACCCCGCTGGCGAAGTGCCCCAGCACGCGCCGGAACTCGGCCGGGGCGACGGGCAGCCGCTCGTCGTCCCGGACTGCTCTCAGGTCCGGCCGGGGCAGCGCCTCGGGCGGCGCGCCGACCGGTGTCCCCGGTGCGGCTGTCGTGGCGGCGCCGACGGACCTGAGGTACCGGACGGCGGTGGCGGCCATGCCTGCGTGTCCCATCACGCCGTCCATTAGAGCTGACGGTTCGTCAGATGTGAACCCGTGCGCACGTTCGGACCGGGCGGGGGTGGCCCGGGCGGGGCGGGGGCGCGGGGCCGGGTCGGCGGGCCCGGGACCGGTGCGGCCGGGATCGGCGGGGCCGGGGCTCAGGCTTCGGAGCGCCGGGCGTAGTGGCGCCGGGCCTTCGCGCGGTTGCCGCAGCCCGCCATGGAGCACCAGCGGCGCGTCCCGTTCTTGGAGACGTCGTAGAAGTGCAGGACGCAGGCGGGGTTCGCGCAGGGGCGGATGCGGTCGGGCCGGTCCGCGAGCAGCCGCAGCCAGCTCTCCGCCGCGTGCCAGGCGGGGGCCCAGGACGGGTCGTCCACCTCCACCGTCGACGCCGGCGCCCCGTCGGGCCCCAGCGTGCGGCGGACGCGCCCGTGGGAGAGGACCTCGTTCAGCGGGTCGGCGTCGGCGGGGGCGGCCGGCCCCTCACCGGCGGTCGACGCGGCCAGGGCGTCGAGCGCCGTCCGGGCGAGGAGCAGCCGGTCCAGGGTGGCGCGGTCGGCGGCCGGGACGGGGTCGGGGCCGAGCTGTTCGCGCACCGGGGGGCTGCTCAGCCAGACGCCCAGGCCGGCCACGGAATCCAGCAGGTCGTGCGGGACGCCCCCGTCGGTCCAGCGGGTGTTGAGCAGATCGAGGGCGAGCGGCTCGCCGGTCAGCGGCCGGGGGTCCGTGCCGGGGGACTGCGACACGGCTGGGCTCCTTCGGTCGCGCGGGCGGGCGGGGCGGACCCGTCCAGTGTAACCGGCCAAGCGAAGATCACCGGTTGGCCGCGACCGGCCCTCCCCCCCCGGGGCGCGGCCGTCCGGGGCCCGCCCTCGCCGCGCCGGCCCGCCGGTGGCCGGCGGGCCGGTCCGCCCGGCAGGGGCGTCCCTCAGTGACCCCGGTACTCCGGTGGCCGGCGCTCGACGAAGGACGCCACGCCCTCGTTGGCGTCGCGCGTGGTCATGTTGATCTCCTGGGCCGCGGCCTCCGCCGCGAACGCCGCGGCCCGGTCGTCGTCCAGCGAGGCGTTCACCAGCTGCTTGGTCAGGGCGAGGGCCCGGGTGGGGCCCGCCGCCAGCCGGGCCGCCCACTCCTCGGCCAGGGCCGCCAGCTCCCCGCCCGGAACGGTGCGGTTGACCAGGCCCAGCCGCTCGGCGTCCGCCGCGCCGAGCGCGTCCCCGAAGAACATCAGCTCCTTGGCGCGCTGCGGGCCCACCAGCCGGGGCAGCAGATACGCGCCGCCGCCGTCCGGGACGAGCCCCCGGCGCACGAAGACCTCGACGAACTTCGCGGTGTCGGCCGCCAGGACCAGATCGCACGCGAACGCCAGATGCGCGCCGATCCCGGCCGCCGTCCCGTTGACGGCGGCGATCACCGGCTTCTCGCAGTCCAGCACGGCGGCGATCAGCCGCTGCGCCCCGAGCCGGATCGTCCGGGCGACGTCCCCGGGGACCCGCTCCCGGTCCGGGGCGCGGGCGGAGCGCAGGTCGGCGCCGGCGCAGAAGCCGCGGCCGGTGGCGGTGAGCACCACGGCCCGCACGGCGGGGTCGGCGGAGGCCTCGGCCAACAGGGCGATGATCCGCTCCCGCCCGTCCGGGGTGACGGCGTTCATGACCTCGGGGCGGTTGAGGGTGATCCAGGAGACGCCGCCGTCCAGGGAGTGCAGGACCGCCGCGTCCCCGGGGGCGGCCTCCGCCGCCTCCCCGCTCACCGGCACACCGCCAGCGCGTCCAGGGCCACCGCGCCCTGGCCGCGGCCCAGCACCACCAGCGGGTTGATGTCCAGCTCGGTCAGGTCGTCGCCCAGCTCCAGGGCCATCCGCTGGACCCGCAGCACCACTTCGACGAGGGCGTCCACATCGACGGGGGGCCCGCCCCGCACCCCCTCCAGCAGCGCCCGCCCGCGCAGCTCGCCGAGCATGTCCCGGGCCTCCTGCTCACCGAACGGCGGGACCCGGACCGCCGCGTCGTGCAGCACCTCCACCAGGACCCCGCCGAGCCCCACCGTGACGGTCGGGCCGAACAGGGCGTCGTGGGTCACCCCGACCATCATCTCGACGCCCCGGTCGATCATCTGGCAGACCAGGACGCCGTCCAGGTCCACCGACTCGTACCGGGCGATGTCGGTCAGCTCGCGGTAGGCGTCGCGGACCTGGCTGGCCGAGGTGAGCCCGACCTTCACCAGACCCAGCTCCGTCTTGTGGGCGAGCCGGGGCCCGGAGGCCTTCATCACCACCGGGTAGCCGACCGGCCCCGCCGCCCGGACCGCCGCCGCCGCGCTGGTCACCAACTGCTCGCGCGGCACCCGGATACCGTACGCGCGCAGCAACTGCTTCGCCGCGTGCTCGCTGAGCTGCTGCCCCGGCCGCAGCAGCCCCCGCGCCTTGCGGAAGGACGGCGACGGGGTGCGCGGGGCGTCCTCGAAGGGGGAGCGGTAGCGGGCGGTGAAGCGGTGGTGGTCCAGGTAGGCCTTCACGGCGGTGACGCAGTTGCGCGCCGTACGGAAGGTGGCGAGGCGCGACGAGCCCAGCAGGGTCGTGCGGTAGGCGTCCTCGGTGCCGACGGGGGAGCCCCAGACGACGCAGACCAGCTTGTCGGTGGCCTCCGCCGCGTCCGCCAGGTCCTGGGCGAGCCGGTCGCTCATCGGCGGGAACGGTCCGGTGATCGGGCAGATCAGCACCCCGACCGACGGGTCCGCGAGGATCGCGTCGATGATCTTCCGGCCGCGCCAGTCGCCGACCGGGTGGCCGCCGTTGTCGATGGGGTTGGCGACGTTCAGGTACTCCGGGATCCAGGTGTGCAGTTCGGCCCGCTTCTCCTGCGACAGGGCGGGCAGGGTGAGCCCCGCCGCCGTCGCCAGGTCCGCGAAGTGCGCGCCGGTGCCGCCGGAGATGGAGTAGACGGCCACGCCCTCGGCCCGCGGCGGCCGGGCGCGGGCCAGCAGGGCGGCGGTGTCCTGGAGTTCGTCCAGGCCGTCCACCCGGACCACCCCGAACTGCCGCATCGCCGCGTCCACCACGTCGTCCGCCCCGGTCAGCTTGCCGGTGTGCGAGGCGGCGGTCCTGGCCCCGGCCTCCGTGCGGCCCACCTTCACGGCGACGACGGGGACCTTGGCCCGGGCGGCCCGGTCGGCGGCGAGCAGGAAGGAGCGGCCGTCCCTGAGCCCCTCGACGTAACAGGCGATGGCCCCGACCTCGGGGAGCTGGGCGAAGTACGCGAGGAAGTCGGCGGTCTCCAGATCGGCCTCGTTGCCCGTGGGGGCCCAGTGGGAGAGCCGGATGCCCAGCTCCTGGAGGGCGTGGAGCGGGCGGCCCTGGTGCCCGGACTGGGTGATCAGGGCGATGGCGGGGCCGTCCAGGTCCTCCCGGAACCTCTCGAAGGCGTTCAGGTTGGTGTTCGGTCCGAGCAGGCGCACCCCGGAGCGCTCCACGGCCGCCGCGAGCCGGCTCTGGGCCGCCGCGCCCGCCTCCCCGGTCTCGGCGAACCCGGAGGCGAAGGCGACGGCGAAGGGCACCTTGGCCTCGCCCAGCTCCTCGATCACCGGGAGCGGGTCCGCGACCAGCAGGACCGCGAGGTCGACCGGCTCGGGCACGTCGGCCACCGAGGGGAAGCAGTCCCGGCCGAACACGGCAGGCCGGGTCGGGTGCACGGGGTGCAGCCGGGCCCCGACCCGGTCGGCCCAGGCGAGGAGCTGCCGGGTGATGCCCGTGTTGGGGCGGCCCTCGGCATCCGAGGCGCCGACGACGGCCACGGACCGGGGCCGGAAGAAGCGGTCCAGGTCGGGCACGGGCAGGTGCAGTGGTCGCCCGCTGACGTCGAGGCCGCCCCGGGCCGAGGCCGTCGGAAGGCTGACGACGGCGGCGTGCGGCTCCTCGCCGCAGGCCACCACCCGGGCACGGAAGTCGGTGGTGAGGGTGCCGTGAGTCGATCCAAGCATCGTTCCGCCCACTCCTGCTCGATGGCCCACCGGCGAACAGGCGGGACCGGCCGATTAGCTGACACACTGTCAGGTTACTGAACTGACGCTGCGTCAGGAATGGGTGTGCAGGCAAAGGCTCCCGCGAGCGCCCGGGCGGACCCTCGTGGTCACGGAGCGGCATCCCGTGCCGTAGGGTGGTGTTCACCGACGCGGGGTGGAGCAGCTCGGTAGCTCGCTGGGCTCATAACCCAGAGGTCGCAGGTTCAAATCCTGTCCCCGCTACTGAAGAACACGGCCGAGGCCCGGATCCCCACGGATCCGGGCCTCGGCCGTGTTCCGCCGCCGGTGCGCCCGCACCCTCTCCGGCGGACGCTCGAACATTCCTTCCGGACGCTGAGTCATGGGCAGAGCCGCTCCGACGGGCCAGGCTGGTGCCATGACTTCCGCACACATGACTCAGACATCCACGACCTCCACGCGGGAACCCGTACTCGTGACCGGCGGCACCGGCAAGACCGGCCGCCGGGTGGTGGCCCTCCTCCGCGAGCGGGGCGTGGAGACGCGGGCGGCCTCGCGGTCCGGCGAGACCCCGTTCGACTGGACGGACCCCACCACCTGGGCGGCGGCCCTGGACGGTGCCGCCGCCGTCTACATCACCCCGCTCGACGCCTCGCCCTCCCCGACGCCCGCCTTCGTCGAACAGGCCGTCGCGAGCGGGGTGCGGCGGCTGGTGCTGCTCTCGGCCCGGGGGACGGACCAGCCCGGCTACTTCGGCCCCGGCCACGACGACGGCGGCCCGCACGGCGCGGGGGAGCGGGCCGTCCGCGCCTCCGGGGTGGCCTGGACGATCCTGCGGCCCGGCTGGTTCGCCCAGAACTTCAGCGAGGGCGTCTTCCACGACGCCGTACGCGACGGCGAACTGGCGCTGCCCACCGGGGACGGGAAGGCGTCGTTCGTCGACGCCGACGACATCGCGGAGGTGGCCGTCGCCGCGCTCACCGAGGACGGTCACGCGGGCCAGGAGTACGGGCTCTCGGGACCGCGCGCGCTCGGCATGGACGACGTCCTGGACGAGATCGCGAAGGAGACCGGGAAGCGCGCCGCGTACGTCCCCCTCGACACGGCCGCCTTCCGCGCCGGCCTCGTCTCCCAGGGCTTCACGGACGAGGAGGCGGGCCTCTGGACGGACGCCCTGAACCCGATCACCAGCAGCCGGGAGGCGCCCGTCCTGGACGGGGTGCGCCGGGCGCTCGGCCGGGAGCCGCGCGACTTCGCGGTCTTCGTCCGGGACGCGGCGGCGCGGGGCGCCTGGGGCTGAGCCTCCGGCGCCGGGACCGGTCTTTCCGTTCGGACGTGCCGGTGGCCGGGGGAACGTAGCCTTCGCACATGCGTGCTGGATGGGTGGGCGCTGTTCTGACGGCGGGGCTGGTGCTGTGGTTCGGCTGGGGGCTGGCCGGGCTGGTGACCGTGGGGTGCGACTGGGACCCCAAGGGCTGCGGTGTCCCGGAAGGGGGCGGCAAGTACTTCACCGCTGTCATGGCCGCGCCCTGGCCCCTGGGCATCATCCTCAAGACGGGGTTCTACCGAAAGGACTGGCGCCGCACTCTGGGCTACCCGGCCGGAGCGTTCGCGGGGGCGGCGGTCGCCCTGGGCATGGGCACGTCCGCCGGCCACTGGGTCGTCGCGTCCGTCCTCGTGCTGATCGGCGTCCTCATTCCGTGGCTGGCCCGGTACACCACCGAAGAGGCCCGCGAGGTCAGGCGCCAGGAGCGCGAGCGCCGCGCGCGCGAGGAGCGGCGCGAGCGGGCGCGGGTGCGGAGGAGGGAGCGTCGGCGGGAACGGCGCCGGAGCAGAGCGGCACAACGCGACGCGACGTGATGGCGGTCGGCCCGTCCGGCGGCGCACCCCGTCCGGCGGCGCACCGGCCGCGCACCCCGTCCGGCCGCGTACCGGCGCCGCCGGCCGCGAACCCCGCCGGAGCGGCCGGTGCGCCGCCCTCACCCCGCGGGGGCGGCCGTCTCCACCGGGTCGGTGGCGGCCGCCGCGCGCCGGAACGCGCTCGGGCTCTCGCCGCGCAGCCGCTTGAACGCCGTGCTGAAGCCGAACGCGTCCGCGTAGCCGACCCGCCGGGCCACGGCCGCCACCGTCAGCTCCGGGCGGGTCAGCAGGTCGGCCGCGAGCGTCATCCGCCAGGCGGTCAGATAGGCCACCGGGCCCTCCCCGACCAGCTCGGTGAACCGCTTCGCCAGGGTCGTCCGGGAGACCCCCGCCCGGACCGCCAGCTCCGCCGTCGTCCAGGGATGCGCCGGATCGGCGTGCATCGCCCGCAGGGCCGGGCCCGCCACCTGGTCGCCGAGCGCCCCGTACCACCCCGGCGGATCCGCCTCCGGCCGGTCGAACCAGTCGCGCAGCGTGCACACCAGCAACCAGTCCAGCAGCCGGTCGAGCACGATCTGTTCGCCCGGCCGCCCGCCGCCGATCTGCCCCTCCAGGTAGTCGCGCATCGGCCCGCAGTCCTGCTCGTCGGGCACCACGAGGGCGGGCGGCAGCGCCTGGAGGAGCCGCTGGGGCACCTGCGCCCGTACGTCGTAGGTGGCGGCCAACAGTACGGTGGGGAAAGCGGATTCGGGCCCGGACCCGGCCTCCGGTGCGGGGGCGGTGTCCGAAGCCGCGCCCCCGCCCGCGTCGCGCACGCCCCCGGCCCGCTCCGGCCCCGTACCGCCGGCCGGGTCGTCGGTGAAGACGAACGGGGCCGGACCGCGGACGATCGCCGCCTCGCCGACCTCCACCCGCAGCGGCTCGCCGCCCTCCGGCACGATCCATCCCCCGCCCCGCATCGGCAGGCACAGGGTCAGATACGCCCCGTCGGTGAACCGCACCGACCACGGCGCGCGCAGCACGGAACGGCCGAACACCGCGCCACTGCCCCGCACGCCCCGCAACAGTTCGTCGAACACGTCCATGACGCAACTGTAGGCAGAGCCGGCCGCGCCCCGGACGCTCACCTATGCACGGCGGACGGACGCCCATGGGCCCGGCGGATCGGCCGCGGTGGACTGGGCGCATGACGACGAACAGCACGCACCGCGGTCCGTCCGGAATCCTCGTCCTCGGCGGCACCGGCAAGACCGGCCGCCGGGTCGTGGACCGGCTGCGCGCGACCGGGACCACCACGGTCCGTCCCGCCTCCCGCTCCGGTGAGGTCCGCTTCGACTGGGCCCTCCCCGACACCTGGGAGCCCGCCCTCGCCGGGGCCGAGGCCCTCTACCTCGTCGCCCCCGAAGACCCGTCCCCCGTCGAGGAGTTCGTGACCCGCGCCGAGGCCTCGGGGGTCCGCCGCCTCGTGGTCCTGTCCGGCCACGGCATCGAGCACGCGGGGGAGGGCTTCGGCCGGGGCATGGCCGCGGCGGAGGAAGCGGCCCGGGAGTCGGGGGCCGAGTGGACCCTCCTGCGCCCCAACAACTTCTTCCAGAACTTCGACGAGGACCTCTGGCTGGCCCCGCTCCGCGAGGGCCGCCTCGGCCTGCCGATCGGGGACGTCCCCGAACCCTTCGTCGACGCCGACGACGTGGCGGCGGTCGCGGCGGCCGTCCTCACCGAGGACGGCCACGCGGGCCGCACGTACGTGCTGTCCGGGCCCCGGGCCCTCACCTTCGCCGGAGCCGCGAAGACCATCGCCCGCGCGGCCGGCCGCCCCGTCCGCTACGAGGAGCTGAGCCCCGCGGCGTACCGCGCGGAGCTCCTCGCCCAGGGGTGGCCGGAGGCCGCCGCCGACTCCCTGGGCGCGATGTTCGCCCTGCACCGCGCGGGCCACTCGGCCGAGGTGACCGACGACGTCCGCCGGGTGCTGGGCCGGGAGCCGGCGGACCTGGAACCGTGGGCGCGGCGCATCGCGGCCACGGGGGTCTGGGCGTAGCGCCCCCCGTTCGGGGCGGCGCGGTCGCGGCCGTCAGGCGAGCTGCCCCACCTGGTAGCCGCCGGCCGGCTGCTGGAGGATGACGTTCAGCCGGTTGAAGGTGTTGATCAGCGCGATCAGGGAGACCAGGGCGAGGAGCTGCTCCTCGTCGTAGTGCTCGGCCGCCCGCGCCCAGACCTCGTCCGGGGCCCCGCCCGCCGCGTCCGCGATACGGGTGCCCTGCTCCGTCAGCTCCAGCGCGGCGCGCTCGGCTTCGGTGAAGACGGTGGCCTCCCGCCACGCGGCGATCAGGTTCAGGCGCAGCGAGGTCTCCCCGGCCGCGGCGGCCTCCTTGGTGTGCATGTCCAGGCAACCGCCGCAGCCGTTGATCTGGCTCGCGCGGATCTTCACCAGCTCCTGCGTCGCCGCGGGCAGTGTCGTGCCCTCGACGACCTTGCCCGCCGAGACCAGGTGCTTCACGAGCTTGCCGGTGACCGGGCTGGCGAAGGCGTTGAGTCGGGCGTTCATGGTGTGCTCCCTCTGCTGTCGTCCGATGCTGCACACCTACGACGGAGCAGCCCCCGGCGATGTGACATCCGGGGGAGGGGAGTGACGGGCGTCACCCGGCGGGGGCGCCCGGGACCGCTCACGCCCGGGGCGGAGGATGCGGTTCCGCCAGGGCGGCCTCGGCGCGGGCCGCGTGGCCCGAGGCGTGGCTCTTGGCCCGGGCCCGGTTCAGATGGCGCCCGGCGGTGACCAGGTCGCCGCGGAGCCGTGCCGCCTGTCCCAGCCCGACCTCGGCACGGATCTCGCCCACGCTGTGGGCGCGTTCGGCCGAGACCGACAGCGCGCGCTCGTACAGCTCCGTCGCCCGCTCGGCGCGACCGCCCGCCAGCGCGCTCCCGCCGAGCCGGATCAGCGCCTCGACGACCTCCGTCCACAGGCCGAGTTCCTCGGCCATCAGGAGACCTTCCCGGTGCAGCCGTTCCGCCCGTTCGCGGTCGCCCCCGCGCTCGGCGGCCAGCGCCAGGGCCCGGGTGGCCCGCAGCCGGCCCCAGCGGTCGCCGGCCTCCACGAACAGGGCGGCGCCCAGTTCCGCCGACGCGTCCCCGCCCGGTGCGTGACCCGCGAGCTCGACGAGGGCCGCGGCCTCGCCCCAGCGGTCCCGGGCGGCGCGTGCCCCGGCCAGCCCCGCCTCCACCAGCCGCCGCCCATCGCCGTGGTGGCCGCCGCCGGTCAGCCCGGTGCCGACGAACCACTGCAACCGGGCCCTCAGCACCGGATCGCCGACGCCTTCGGTGGGGTCCCCGCCCGTCGGGGCCGCCTCCGCACCGGGCTCCGCCGTGCGCAGCTCGATACCGGCCAGCCAGGCCCGCGCCGCCGCGCGCGCCGCCGGGTCGGCCCCGCCCCCGGCGGCCAGCGCCGTCCGGAGCGACCGGCGGGCCTCGGTGAGCCGGCCGCGCAGGAACCAGTACCACGCCTGGGCGTTCACCAGCCGTACCGCGTACGCGGCGGCGTCCCGGGTGACCGCGAGATCCAGGGCGCGGCGCAGGTTGACGGTCTCCGCGTCCAGAACCTCCAGGCCGCGCCGCTGGTCCGGGCCGCGCAGCCGCTCGCTCTCCCGCTCGGCCAGCTCGGCGCAGTGGCGTACGAACCGCGCCTGCACGACGGTCTCCTCGGCCGCCTCCGCAAGCCGCTCGGCACCGTAGGCGGCCACGGATTCGAGCAGCCGGAACCGGTCTCCCTCCCGGACCACCAGCGAGCGGTCCACCAGCCGGGACAACAGGTCGGGGATCCGTCCGGCGCCCAGCCCGGCGTCGGCGCAGACCGCCTGGGCGGACGCCATCACACAGCCGTCGGCGCACACGACCAGGCGGCGCAGCACGGCGCGCTCGTCCTCGGTGAGCAGCTGCCAGCTCCAGTCGAGCATGCCCCGCAGGGTCCGCTGGCGCTCCGGGAGCCCGCGCACCCGGACGTCGGGCCGGGCGAACCGGTCGTCCAGACGGGCGGCGAGCTCGTGCGGGCTGAGCGTCCGCAGCCGGGACGCCACGAGTTCCAGGGCCAGCGGAATGCCGTCCAGGCGACGGCAGACGGCGGCGACGGCCTCGGCGTTGTCCGCGTCGAGGACGAAGCCGGGCGCCGCCGCCGCGGCCCGTCGCACGAAGAGTTCGACGGCGCCCGCCTGGGCGATCGTCCGCGGATCGGTGGGGTCCGGCAGCGTCAGCGGCGGTACCGGATGCACCACCTCGCCGGGGATGTCGAGGGGTTCCTGGCTGGTGAGCAGGAGGTGCGCCGCGGGAACGGCCGACAGCACGGCGCCCGCGAGCACGGCGACCGGCTCGACGAGGTGTTCGCAGTTGTCCAGCAGGACCAGCAACCGCCGGTCGGCCACGGCCCGGCACAGCCAGCCCACCAGGTCGTCCAGATCGGGCTCCGAGGCCGCGGTGTCGCACAACCCGAGTGTCGTGATGACCCGTTCGGCGATGTCGTCCGGGGTCGCCGTGGCTGCCAGGCCCGCCAGTTCGACCAGCCACACACCGTCGGCGAACCGGCCGGACGCGTCGCGCGCCGCGGCGACCGCCAGCCGGGTCTTCCCCACCCCGCCGAGGCCGGTGAGGGTGACGAGACGGGTGTCGCCGCCGGGGGCCAGCCGGGCCAGGAGCTGATCGGCCGCCTCGCGCCGGCCGATCAGCTCCGTCAGCGGGGCGGGCAGGTTGGTACGGGACGACGGCGATCCGACGGCGGGCGTGGCCAGCCGTGTCTCCTGGCGCAGGATCGCCTCGTGCAGCGCGGAGGCTTCCGGTCCGGGGGACGCCCCCAACTCCTCGGCGAGCCGCCGCCGCAGGTCCTGGAAGCTCCCCAGGGCGTCGCCCTGCCGCCCGGCCCGGTACAGGGCGCGCATATGGGTCGTGCGGAGCCGCTCGCGCAGCGGGTGGAGGTCCACGAGGGCCCCCAGCTCCGCCGCCAGGGCGGTGTGCTCGCCCCGGGAGAGACGCGCCTCGGCGTGCTCCTCGACGACGTTGAGCCGCAGCTCCTCCAGCCGGGTGATCTCACCGCGGGCGAACAGCGACTCGGCCACGTCGGCGTAGGCCGGGCCCCGCCACAACGCGAGTGCCCCGGCGAACAGTTCTGCCCGCACCGACGGCTCCCGGTGGGCGCGGGCGCGCTCGGCCAGCTCCTGGAACTCCAGGGCGTCGACGCTGTCGACCACGCTGTTCCCGTCGCGCCCGTCGCGCCCGTCGTCCGCGAGCAGCAGCCGGTAGCCGGCGGGCTCGCGGACCACCCGCTCCCGGCCCAGTACCCGGCGCAGCTGGGACACCTTGGTCTGCAGGGTGTTCGCCGAGTCGCCCGGCGGGCAGCTCGGCCAGAGGTCGTCGATCAGGCGGTCCGCCGGCACCGGTCCGCCGCCGTGGACGAGCAGGTTCGCCAGCAGGGCGCGGACCTTCGCTTCGGGAACCCTGACCGGCCGGCCCTCGGCGTCCCAGACGGCCAGTGGGCCGAGCACCCCGTAACGCATGGCCGGAGTCTAGGCCCTCGCGCCGGACCGGACGGGGCCCGGCGCCGGAGGACCGTCAGGAAACCGTGCGCGGGGGGCGGCACGGTGGCGCGTGCACGTTGCCGGACGCGAGACGCAGGGAGAGCCATGAGGACGACGACCGTAGGCGGAGCGGGTGCCCGGGAGTGGGGAGGGCTGGCCGTCCTGGCGTTGCCCACCGTGCTGCTGGGCCTGGACGTCACCGTGCTGTACCTGGCCCTCCCCTCGCTGGCGGAGGAGCTGCGGCCGTCCGGCACCCAGGAGTTGTGGATCATGGACGCCTACGGCTTCCTGATCGCCGGTTTCCTGCTCACCATGGGCACGCTGGGGGACCGGATCGGCCGCCGCAGGCTGCTGATGATCGGTGCAGCGGCCTTCGGGGCCGTCTCGGTGCTGGCGGCCTGGTCCACCAGCGCCGAGCTGCTCATCGTCGCGCGGGCGGCCCTGGGGATCGCCGGGGCGACCCTGATGCCGTCCACGCTGGCCCTGATCAGCAACATGTTCGCCGATCAGCGGCAGCGCTCCCTGGCCATCGGGGTCTGGGCGACGAGCTTCGCGCTCGGCATGGCGCTCGGGCCGGTGGTCGGCGGCGCGCTGCTGGACCACTTCTGGTGGGGTTCGGTGTTCCTCCTCGCGGTTCCCGTCGCGATCGTGCTGCTGGTCGCCGCTCCGGTCCTCATCCCCGAGTACCGGGCGCCGCGGAGCGGCCCGTTCGACCTGCCCGGCGTCGCGCTGTCGCTGGCCGCGATCCTGCCGGTGGTCTACGCGGTGAAGCGGTTCGCCGAGGACGGCCCCGGCGGACCCGCCCTCGTCGCCGCGGTGATCGGCGTCGTCTTCGCCGTGCTGTTCGTCCGGCGCCAGGCCGGGCTGGCGAACCCGCTGCTGGACGTGCGCCTCTTCGCCGACCGTACGTTCAGCGCCGCGCTGAGCGTGCTGCTCGTGGGCCTCGTCGGCGTCGGCGGCTCGATGCTGCTGATCACCCAGCAGCTCCAGTTCGTCGAGGGGCTGCCCCCCGTCGAGGCGGGCCTGTGGATGGGGCCGCCGGCCCTGCTGATGTTCCTGGCGGCGATCGGGTCGCCCCTGGTGGCCCGCCGGGTGCCGCCGGGCATCGTGGTGGCGGCCACCCTGGCGCTGTCCACGGCCGGTTACGTGCTGCTCGCCCTGGTGGACGCCTCGGACGGCCTCGCCCTGATGGTGATCGGTTTCGGCCTCGTCTACCTCGGGCTCGGGGCGATCGCGGCCCTGGGCACGGACCTGGTGGTCGGCGCCGCGCCGGCGGAGAAGGCGGGCTCGGCCTCGGCGATGTCGGAGACCGTGCAGGAGCTCGGCCTCGCGCTGGGTGTGGCGGTGCTGGGGAGTCTGGCCACCGCGGTCTACCGCGACCGGATCGACGACGCGATGCCCGCAGGTGTCCCGCCCGAGGTGGCCGAGGTGGCGGGCGACAGCCTCGCGGGCGCGGTCTCCTCGGCACAGCGGATGCCGGACGGCTGGCTCGACCACGCCAGGGAAGCGGCCACCTCCGGGATGAACACCGCGATGATCGTCGCCGCGGTCTGCACCCTGCTGCTCTCGTTCGTGTCCGCCGTCGTGCTGCGGCGGGTGGGCGTCATCGGCGGGACCGCCCCGGAGCCTGAGGGCCGGGCCCCGGAGCCCGACCGGAACGCCCGGGGGGCCGACGGGGATGACCCGGCGGAAACGGCCCTGTCGGGCGGCTGACGGGCAGGCACCCCCACGGCCGACGGCGCGCAGCCTCGTGGCAACCCGGCCCCGGGGCGTCGGCGCGACCGGGTCTCCGCGCGACCGGGTCTCCGCGCGACCGGGCCTCGGCGCGGACCGGGTTTCGGCGCGACCGGGCCCCGGGGCGTCAGCGCGACGCCCTGGCCACCCGCTTCGCGATCTTCTCCGCGTCCAGGGCCATTTCGCGGAGCATTCCGCTGATCGGGTTGGTGAAGCCGGTGAAGTGGAGCCCCGGGGCCCCCTTCGGTGAGCGTCCGCCGTGGGCGACCGGGCGGCCCCGCCCGTCCAGGACGTCCAGGTGGCCGAGCAGCGGCTCCAGCGCGCGGTCGTAGCCGGTGGCGGCGATGACGGCGTCCGGGGTGAGGCGGGTGCCGTCGGCCAGGACCACCGTGTCCTTGTCGAAGGAGGCGACCGTCGGCACCGGCGTGACCGCGCCGGACCTGACCGCGTCGATCAACCCCACGTCCTGGACCGGGATGGCGCCCTGGCGGACCCGGGAGTACAGGCCGGTGTCGGGGCGGGGGAGGCCCTGGGCGGCCAGGTCGGGTACGGCTATCCGGCTCATCACGGCTCCCGCGCGGTCGACGAGCCGCACCGGGAGGCGGCGGACCAGGATGCCGGTGGCCTGGGCCGGCCAGCCCGCGGTGGAGCGGCGGACGATGTGCGGGACCGTCCGGACCGCGATGCGCACCCGGGACGCGCCGCCCTCCGCGAGGTCCGCGGCGATCTCCGCGCCCGTGTTGCCGATGCCGACGACCAGGACGTCCTTGCCGGCGTACGGGGCCGGGTTCCGGTACGCCGCCGCGTGCAGCAGCTCGCCCGTGAACGTGTCGCGGCCCGGCCAGTCGGGGATGCGCGGGGTGTGGTTGAAGCCGGTCGCGACGACGACCGCGCGGCCCCGCAGGACCCGCCCGCCCGTCGCCGTGAGCTGCCAGTCGCCGGAGCCGTCGGGGGCCCGGTCGACCCTCGTCACCTCGACGCCGGTGACCACTTCCAGCCCGTGGTGCTCGGTGTACTTCTCCAGGTACCGCACCACGTCGTCCCGGCCCACCCAGCGCCCGAACCCGCGGGGCATGCGCAGCCCCGGCAGCGCCGACCAGCGGCGGGTGGTGTGCAGGTGCAGCCGGTCGTAGTGGCCGCGCCAGGAGGCGCCGACCCGGCCCGACTTCTCCAGGACCACGGCCCGTACGCCCCGGGTGCGCAGCGCGGCGGCGGCGGCGAGGCCTCCGGGACCGCCGCCGATCACATAGACGGGACGGTCGTCCGTACGGTCGGTGAGGGCGGCGGCAATGCCGGTGGGGGACGGGCTGTTGGGCATGGTTCGGAGCGTAATCGCCTGCTCTGTTGATGGGTCTCGGTCAAGAGGGAAATCGATTGCGAATTGATCACGGGCGGGGCCGGGGCGGTCCGGGCCGCCGCCGGAGCCTCGGCGGGGAGCGGCCGAAGCGCGCCCACCCCCTTGCGCCGGTGGCCCGTGTCCGGTGAACTGACGTACCGTCAGAAACACTTCCCCGGAGGCCCGATGCAGACGATCTGGCTCAGCGGTGCGGAATGGCTCGCCGTCCTGCGCATAGGCCTCGGCCTGTGGTGGCTGGAGAGCTGGCGGCACAAGGACAAGAAGGGCTGGTTCCAGCGCGGCACGGGCATCGCCTGGGCGGCGGACGTCGCGGGCAAGCACCGCTGGGGCGTGGTGCGCACCGGCTTCCGGCGGGTCGTCGAACCGCGCCCGAAGGCGATGGCGTACCTCGTCGTCAACGCGGAACTGGCCCTCGGCCTGGGCCTGGTGGTCGGATTCCTGACCCCCGTCGCCCTGGTCGCCGGGCTGCTCCTCAACCTGCTCTACCTGGTCCTGATGATCCACGACTGGGCCGAGCAGGGGCAGAACGCGATGATGGCGCTGATCTCGCTGGTCGCCCTGGTCGCGATGGCGTGGCAGACCTGGTCGCTGGACGCGGCGCTCGGACTGTTCCGGTGAGCGTCGACCGGGCGGCGGCCCCGCGCTTCGACCTTCCCGAGCCGGACGCCCTCACCCGCCCCTACTGGGACGCCGCGGCCGAGGGGCTGCTGCTCCTGCGCCGCTGCGGCGGTTGCGGGCGGGCCCATCACTACCCGCGCGAGTTCTGCCCGTACTGCTGGAGCGAGAACGTCGGCTGGGAGCGGGCGAGCGGGGCGGCGACCCTCTACACCTGGTCCGTCGTCCACCGCAACGACCTGCCGCCCTTCGGCTCCCGGGTCCCGTACGTCGCGGCCGTCGTCGACCTCGCCGAGGGTCCCCGGATGATGACGGAGGTCGTGGAGTGCGCGCCCGACGCTCTGCGGGTCGGGATGGGGCTGACGGTCGCGTTCCGGGGCGGCGAGGAGGCGGGCGGGACGGCGGTGCCGGTCTTCCGGCCGCGCGGCTGACCTGCGGGAGCCGCACGGTCACGGCCCTGGCCCCACACACACCGGTCACGGCCCTGCCGCCCCCCCACACCGGTCACAGCCCGGGCGCCCCCCACACCGGGAACCACCGGGACAGGTCCTTCTCCACCCGGAGGTCGTCCCCGAGGACGCCCCGCACCTGGAGCTCCAGCTGGTTGTCCCGCTTCTCGGCGCCGCCGGGCAGCGGGGCGAACGGGTAGAACGTGCCGCGTTTGTAGAGGTAGACCAGCGCCAGCGCACGCCCCTCGGCATCCCGGAAGCCGATCAGGGAGCACAGCAGATGCGGGCCGAAGCCGCCGTCCTGGAGCAGGGTGTTGACCGCGTGCAGGTCGTTGACCAGTGCGGCGGAGTCGTCGGCCGGTTGGGTGGCCAGCAGCCAGGTGTAGCCGTACGCGTCCCGGCTGAACTCCACCGGGACGCCGCCGCGCTCCGTGTCCGCGTCCAGCAGTTCGCGCACGTCCTCCTGGAGCCGGGCGAAGCCGCCGCCCTCCACGCCCGCGAAGCAGACCGAGCCCAGACCGGTCGGGGTGAAGCCGGTGGCGGCCTGGAGGGTGAGGGCGGCCGAGGGGACGGCGAAAAGCTGGTCGAGGTCGGGGCGGACCGGTTTGCTGCGGCCGAGGATCGCGTCGAACAGGCCCACGGGCGTAACTCCTCGAAGGACTCAGCGGGACAGGTCGGTGGAGATGCGGGACAGCTGGTCCAGGCGCTGCTCCAGCGTCGGGTGCGAGGAGAACAGCCGGCCCAGGGACTCCTTCGCGGAGAACGCGGGCATGAAGTAGAACGCGTTGTACGGCTCCGCCTTCCGCAGGTCCTCCGTCGGGATGCGGGCCATCTGCCCGCTGACCTTCGTCAGGGCCGAGGCGAGCGCGGAGGGCCGGCCGGTGAGCAGCGCGGCGGCCCGGTCGGCGGACAGCTCGCGGTAGCGGGAGAGCAGCCGGGTCAGCAGGAAGCTGATCGCGTACACGACGGCGCTGATCAGCGGGATCAGCAGCAGCAGGATGCCCGCGGGGTCGTTGCCGGGCCTGCTGCGGGCGAAGCCGCCCCACAGGGCTATCCGGGTCATGACGCCCGCCAGCACCCCGAGGAACGAGGCGATCGTCATGACGGCCACGTCCCGGTGGGCGACGTGCGACATCTCGTGGGCGAGGACGCCCTCCAGCTCCTCCGGCTCCAGTCTGCGCAGCAGGCCCGTCGTCGCGCAGACCAGGGCGGTCTTCTCGCTCCGCCCGGTGGCGAACGCGTTCGGCACGTCGCTCTCGGCGATGGCCACCTTGGGCTTGGGCATGTCCGCCAGCGCGCAGATCCGGTCGATGGTGCCGTGCAGCTCGGGAGCCTGCTCGGGGGTGACCTCGCGGGCCCCCATGCCGTACGCGGCGATGCGGTCGCTGAACCAGAACTGGGCGATGAACAGACCGCCCGTGATGACCAGGATGATCGGCCAGGAGCCCCGCAGGGCCGCGAGGAGCACGCCCACGAAGACGACGTAGAGCAGACCGATCAGGAACATGGTGGTGACCATGCGGCCGGTCAGACCCCGGTCGGGGGCGTAGCGCGAACGGGCTCGTGGCATCGGTGCCTCCCAACAGCTCACCTCTCACCTGACTCCCATAGTGCCCCTTCGCGATCAGAACCGGATAAAGGTGCTGTCTGCACCTGTTCGGGGCGGAACAGCCCGGGACCGCCCGCTCCCCGCACCGGAGCGGCCCGGGGGCCGTTCGCGCGGGTCACGGCCAGAGCAGCTCGCGCGTCCAGTCGCCCCCCGCCCGGAGGCGGTAGCGCAGCCGGACGTGCCGGCGGCGGGCGTCGCCCTGGAAGAACTCGACCTCGGCCGGCTCGACCACGTACCGGGTCCAGGTCGGCGCCTCCGTGTCCGGTTCCGCCCGCGCCCGGTCCCAGGCCGCGTCCGCCGCCCGGTGCAGCTCCGCCACGGATCCCACGACCTCGCTCTGCGCCCCGGTCAGCGCGGCGGCGAGCGCCCCGGTGGACCGCGCGTGCAGGTCGGCGTGGCTCTCGGCGGGCGTGCAGCGGGCGACGGGGCCCCGGACCCGTACCTGCCGGCCCTGCGCGGGCCAGTAGAAGCCGAGGGCGGCGTGCGGGCGGGCGGCGAGCTGGCGGCCCTTGGCGCTGGTGGCGTGGGTGGCGAAGTGCCAGCCCCGCTCGTCCGCCTCGTGCAGCAGCAGCGTGCGCACGTCGGGGAGGCCCTCGGCGTCGGCGGTGGCCAGCGACATCGCGTGCGGCTCCGGCTGCCCCGCCGCCACGGCCTCGGCGAACCAGGTCCGAAAGAGGGGGAGGGGGCCGGGCGGGACGGCCGCCGGGTCGAAGGAGGGCAGCTCGGTGTCCCAGACGCGCTGCGCGTGCAGGAGGTCCTGGAAGGCGGGAGTGGCGGGGGACGGGGGTGGAGCTGCGCTGTCGTCGGTCATGGGGCCATTGGACCGCACGGGGCCGCAGAGCGTGCCCGCCGTCGTCGGGAAGGGCCGGGCGGCCGGGTCCGGCCTCTCACCCCCGCCCCAGCACCACCGTCCCCGACGAGCAGAACCAGCCGCCCGTCCCCGAGGCCACCGCCAGCTCCGGCAGCGCGCCCCCGGCCTTGCGCACCTGCCGGAGTCCCGCCTCGCCGCGCAGTTGCCGTACCGCCTCCACCAGCAGGAACAGCCCCCGCATCCCGGGGTGGCACGCGGACAGCCCGCCGCCGTCCGTGTTCACCGGGAGCTCGCCGCGCAGCCCGGTGCGGCCCTTCTCGACGAACGCGCCGCCCTCGCCCTTCGCGCAGAAGCCCAGGTCCTCCAGGGTCACCAGGGTCATGTAGGTGAACGCGTCGTAGATCTCGGCCAGGTCGATGTCGGCCGGTCGCACCCCGGCCCGGTCGAAGGCCAGACGGCCGGAGACGGCCGCGGGGGAGACCGTGAAGTCCTCCCACTCGGACATCGCGGCGTGCGAGACGTGCTCCCCGGTCCCCAGGACCCAGACGGGCGCCTTCGCCGAGTCGGGCACGTACTCCTCGGCGGCCAGCAGCACCGCGCAGCCCCCGTCGCTGCGGATGCAGCAGTGCAGCTTGGTGAAGGGGTCCGCGATCATGGGCCCCGACAGCACCTCGTCCACCGTGATCGGGTCCCGGAACATCGCCTCCGGGTTCGCCGCCGCGTTCGCCCGCGCCGCCACCGCCACCTCGGCGAGCTGCTCCAGCGTCGTGCCGTACTCGTGCATGTGGCGGCGGGCGGCCATCGCGTACTTGGCGATCAGGCTGTGCCCGTACGGCACCTCGAACTGCGCCGGTCCCCGCGCCCCGAAGGACAGGTTCGACGTGCGGCGGCCCGCCCGGATGTCGGCCCGCGCCGTCGACCCGTAGACGAGGAGCACGGCCCGGGCCCGGCCCGCGGCGATGGCGTCCGCCGCGTGGGCGGCCATCACCTCCCAGGTGGCGCCGCCCACCGCCGTGGAGTCGACCCAGGTGGGCCGCAGCCCCAGGTATGCGGCGACCTCCACCGGGGCGAGCGTCCCGAGCCCGGCGGAGGCGAAGCCGTCGACGACGGAGCGGTCGAGCCCGGAGTCGGCGAGCGCGCGACGGGCGGCCTGGGCGTGCAGGGCGTACGGAGTGGCGTCGTCCACCCGGCCGCAGTCCGCCAGCGCCACGCCGACGACGGCGACCTTGCGCGGACGGCGGGAGCGACTCGGTGCGGGGGAGGTCGAAGCGGCTGCCGGCATGAATCTGACGGTACATCAGATTCGTGGCGCCGCAACCGTTCCCGGTCGACGGCTTCCCTCGCTCGCCCCGGTGCGGGACTCTGGGAATTCCCTCCCCCCGCACCTAATATGACGGCTCGTCAGATCGGGGTCCGCTCGCCGGCCCCGGGTGGAAGGAGCCCGCCGATGGACGCCGCCTTCACCGCGGAACAGCACGAGATCCGCCGCACCCTGCGCGAACTGCTCGCCCGGAGCGGTGGCCCCGACGCGATCCCCGCCGCCGTGCGCACCGCCGAGGGCTACGACCCGGCCCTGTGGCGCCGGCTCGCCGGGGGCCTCGGGCTGCCGGGCCTGGCGCTCGCGGAGGAATACGGCGGGGCCGGGTGCACGGTCACCGAGCTGGCCCTCGCCTGCGAGGAGACCGGGCGCGCACTGCTGCCCACACCGCTGCTCGCCACCGCCGTCCTCGCCGCACCTCTGATCGACGCCCTCGGCACCCCGGACCAGCGGGCCGCCCTGCTGCCCCGGATCGCCGCGGGCACCCTGACCGCCGCCCTCGCCGTCCCCGGCGGCTCGCTCGCCACCGCCCTCGGCCTCACCGGCGACAACGCCGACGGGGCGTGGGCGGGCGGCGGCCGGGCGGGCGGCATCCAGGCCCGCGGACCCGGGGAGGACGGCGGCCGGCGGCTCTACGGGGAGGCCGACCGGGTCCTGGACGGACACAGCGCCCACCTGCTCCTGGTCGCCGCCCACGCCGGGGGCTACCCGCGCAGCCGTACACAGCTGTTCCTGGTCGACGCCGGAGCGGCGGGGCTGGCGCGCACCCGGCTCACCGCGCTCGACGAGACCCGCCCGCTGGCCCGCGTCGAGCTGCGCGACACCCCGGCCGAGCTGCTCGGCGCGGACGCGGACGCCGACGCCACCGCCGCGCTCACCGCCGCCGGACGCGCCGCGGCCGCGATCCTCGCCGCCGAGGCGGTCGGAACGGCGGCGAGCGCCCTGGAGCGCACGGTGGAGTACGTGAAGGCGCGCGAGCAGTTCGGCAGGGCGGTCGGCTCGTTCCAGGCCGTCAAACACCGCCTCGCCGACCTGTACGTACGGGTCGAGGCGGCCCGCTCCGCCGCGTACCACGCCGCCCGCGACCCGGAGGCCGGGCCCCTCGCCCTCGCCCAGGCCCTGGAGGCGGCCGGGATCACCACCGGTGAGGCCGTCCAGCTGCACGGCGGCATCGGCTTCACCTGGGAGCACGAGGCGCACCGGTATCTGAAGCGGGCGGCGGGCGACGAACTCCTCTTCGGGCCGGTCCACCGGCTGCGCGACCACGCGGCGCGGCGGGCCGGACTCTTCGGTGCCGCCGCCGCGTTCCGGCAGCCCGCCGCCACCGCGTCCCGGCCGTCGGCGGGCCTCGCGTACGGGGCGGGCGTCTGATGGCCTCCGCCCGCGGGGTGCGGCTGGTCCAGAAGGTCTCCTCGACCCGGGCCTTCGGGCGGATCGCGCCGCACGTCGTCCCCGTCCTGGACCGGGCCGTGCACCGGCTCACCCGGGGGAAGGTGCTGCTCAGCGCCCGGATGCTGCCCGGGCTCGTCCTCACGGTGCCGGGCGCGCGCACCGGCCGGCCGAGGACCACGCCGCTGGCCTGCATGCCGGAGGGCGACGTGGAGGGCAGCTGGATCCTCGTCGGCAGCAACTTCGGGCGCCCGGGTCACCCGGCCTGGACCGCGAATCTGCTGGCCCGCGGGGACGAGGCGGTCATCAGCTGGCGCGGCCGGGACATTCCGGTGCGCGCGACCCTGCTGGAGGGTGAGGAGCGGGAGCGGGCGTGGCGGGCCGCACTCGCGTTCTGGCCGCCGTACGCGGCGTACCAGCGACGGCTGGAGCGGCAGATCCGGCTGTTCCGGCTGGACCGGCGGTAGCGGCCCGGGTTCCGGCCCTCCGGACCGGTCCGGCCCCGCCTGCGGGAACGCCGACGGCGGACCACCGGCAGGGGTGCGTGGGTGGTCCGCCGTCGGTGAGACAGGACGTGGGACGTCCGGGTGGACGGATGCCCGCCCGGTGGCGAGGGGCGTTCGGGGCCGGGTGGCCCCCCGCGCCCCGGACCGCTTACTTCGCCGGCTTCTTGCCGGTGATGCCGAGGTGCACCAACAGGGCGAGGTTGGGCCGCAGTTCGGCCTGCTTCACGCCCCAGGTGGTGAACCCCTTCTGGTGCGAGGCGACCGCGGCCAGCATCGCCACCAGGGAGCCCGCCATCGCGGCCGGGCTGACGTCCTTGTCGACCTTGCCCTTGCTCTGGAGCTCCTTCACGGAATCCGTGAGGGAGTTGGTGACCGAGTTCAGGATCTTCATACGGATCTTGTAGAACCGCTTGTCCCCCTCGGCCGCCCCGAGGTCGATCACGCGGAGGATCGCGTCGTTGTGCCGCCAGAAGTCGAGGAATCCCTCGACGAGTTGTTCGGCGGTGGTCCAGCCGGCCTTGCCGACCCAGGAGCGTCCGGCGACCAGTTCGGTCAGTCCGGCGCCCTCCTTGGCGACCTCCTCGGCGATTTCGAGGACGGCGCCCTCCACGTCGGGGAAGTACTGGTAGAAAGTCGCGGGTGAAGTCCCGGCCTTCCGGGCGACGTCGATGACTTTGACGTCCCGGTACGGCGAGGAGCTGAGCATCTCGCTGAGGCAGTCGAGCAGCTTCTGCCGCGTCGCCTGACCGCGTCGACCGGCCACGCGGCCGTCGACGGTGCGTACTTGTCCTGTCATGCCGTCAGCTTACCGAGGGGTGATGGGAGCGCGATTCGGCCGACTGCAAATGGGGAACGCCGCAGGACCGGCGGGGTGCGCGGGGGATGGCGGGCGGCGGTTTTCGGCCGCGGTGCGCGAGGCTCCGGAGCGGGAGGCGGCGCCGGAGTAAATGTTATCAACAGCCTGTGGACAACTTCGGTGGACAACTTTCGTCCACATGGTGAGCGCGCCTTCACCAATCGGTCAAAGGTTCCCTTTAGGTGCTTCCGAGGCGCGCGTGACCGGGCCCGACGCTACGTTGAGTGTGACGGGCGTCACGGCGTCACTGCTACGGAAGGACCCGGTCCCATGGCCGCATTCGCGCATTCCGCGCCGTGCTGGGCGGACGTGCAGCTCCCCGACCTCGAAGCGGGCAAGCGCTTCTACGGCGGGCTGTTCGGCTGGACCTTCCGGGCGGGCGACGGCATGCCCTTCGCGGACGCGCTCAGCGACGGCCGCCTGGTCGCCGCGCTCGCCGCCAAGAAGGACGGCCGGATGCCCACGGCCTGGGGCGTCTACTTCTCCACCGACGACATCCGGGCCTCCGTGGCCTCGGTCCGCGAGCACGGCGGCCAGGTCATCACCGAGCCCGTGCGGGCGGGGCGCGCCGGGATCGTGGCGGAGGCGGCCGACCCCGGTGGCGCGGTCTTCGGGCTGTGGCAGCCACAGGAGCGCGCGGGCTTCGAGAAGCTGCGCGACCCCGGCTCCTTCTGCTGGACCGAGGTCTACACCCGGCGGCCGGAGCTGGTGGACCCCTTCTACGAGAAGGTCTTCGGCTTCCACGGCACCGACCTGGACGAGGCGGGCCACGGCGTCCGTGACGGCGCCGAAGCGCTCGTCGACTTCCGTACGTGGTCCCCCGAGGGCGTCGAACCGGGGCCGGACACCGCCGTCGGCGGCCGCAGCGTCATCACGGACGCGTTCCCGGCCGAGATGCCGAGCTACTTCCTCATCTACTTCGCCGTCGCCGACTGCGACGCCGCCGCCGAACTCGCCGTGCGGCTCGGCGGCCGGGTCGCCCAGCAGCCCTCCGACATCCCCTACGGGCGGATGGCCGTGCTCCACGACGACCAGGGGGCCGCCTTCGCCGTACTGGAGCCCGCCGAACCGCGCCCGTGACCCCGGCTTCCGCACCCGCCGGCCCCTTCCCGCACCCCGGTGTGGGGGGATACCGCCCGAAGTGGCACGAGACACTCCCTTCCGCCCCCGGGTTCGCAACCGGGGCCCGGGCCAGGAAGAATCGGGGGGCGTACCGCCAGGTGGTGCCCAGTGGTGAGAACCTGCACAGGGCGTGCCGCGCGGTGCGGGACTCGACCGGGCGGCAGGCGGGATGCGACCGGGCGGTAATTCGCGGACTTCCTCGCCGAGGTCCGTTCACGGGGAGGTGGCAGGCAAGTGGTGGAGCAGCTGACGCAGCACGACCCGAGACGGATCGGCCCGTTCGAGGTGCTGGGACGACTCGGGGCCGGCGGCATGGGGCTGGTCTATCTCGCGCGGTCGGCGTCCGGCCGGCGGGTGGCGATCAAGACCGTGCGGACCGAGCTCGCCGAGGACCAGCTCTTCCGGGTCCGCTTCACGCGCGAGGTCGAGGCCGCCCGCGCGGTCAGCGGGTTCTACACCGCCGCCGTGGTCGACGCCGACCCGCGGGCCGCCGTGCCCTGGCTCGCCACCGCCTACGTGCCCGCGCCCTCGCTCGAAGAGATAGTGAACGAGTGCGGCCCCATGCCGACCCAGGCGGTGCGCTGGCTGGCCGCCGGCATCGCCGAGGCCCTCCAGTCCATCCACGGCGCGGGCCTCGTCCACCGCGACCTGAAGCCGTCCAACGTCCTGGTCGTCGAGGACGGCCCCCGGGTGATCGACTTCGGCATCGCGTCCGGCGTCTCCAACACCCGGCTGACCATGACGAACGTCGCCGTCGGCACGCCCGCGTACATGTCGCCCGAGCAGGCCCGGGACTCCCGCAGCGTCACCGGGGCCAGCGACATCTTCTCGCTGGGCTCCACGCTCGTCTTCGCCGCCACCGGGCACGCCCCCTTCCACGGGGCCAATCCGGTCGAGACGGTCTTCATGCTGCTGCGCGAGGGTCCCGACCTGGAAGGGCTCCCCGACGACCTGCGGCCGCTGATCGAGTCCTGCATGCAGATGGACGCCACCCAGCGGCCGAGCCCCGCCGACCTCCAGGCCCAGCTCGCCCCGCACCTCTTCGCCTCCGGCAGCGACGACAGCGGCACGGCCTCGGCCTGGCTGCCGGTCCCGGCCACCGCGATGATCGAGCGTCGCCGGGGCGGGCGACGCACCGCGCCGCCCGCCCCGGCCACGCCCCCGCCGCCTCCGCGGCAGCCCCCCAGGGCCCCGGAGCGGGACACCGCCTGGCGCAGCGGGGCCGACCTGCGTTCGCCCTCCCCGCTGTCCTCGCCCTCGCCGCTGTCCGGCGCGTCCGGACCGGCCGCAGGCCCCTCCGCCGCTCCCGACGGCGGTCCCGTCCAGCTGCCCGGCGCCAAGGTGCCGATCGGCCCCGGGCCGCGCGCGGGGGAGGGGCGGGGGGCCGCCGCCGCGCACCCCGCCGCCGCGACCGGCTGGGTCCGGCCGCCCGCCGGAGTGAACGGTTCCTCGGCGGTCACGGCCCCCACCGCACCCGTCCCGGCCTCGACGTCCGCCCCGGACGGCCCGTCGCCCGCGCCCGACCGCTGGCGGCCCTGGCGCTTCCGCATGTCCAACGACGTGTGGGGGACGCCCGTCGTCTCCGGCGACCTGCTGTACGTGACGTCCTTCGAGGTCCACGCGCTGGACGTGGGCAACGGCCGACGCCAGTTCAAGACCCGGGACGTGGCCTGGGCGATGGCCGTCGAGGGCGGCAGGATCCACGCCTCGGACGGCCCCTCGCTGTACGCGCTGGACGCCGCGAGCGGGGCCGAGCAGTGGCGGCTGGCCACCGACGCCTGGGTGTACGCCCTCAAGGCCGACCGGGGCACGGTCCTGACCGCGACCCGGGGCGGCGGCGTCCAGGGCTGGGAGGCATCCAACGGCGAGAAGCTGTGGGAAGTCACCGGTGCGCAGAGCGACTTCGAGACGGCGGAGGCCGGTCCGGTCATCCACGACGGCACGGTGTACCTCTGGCAGGACGCCCGGCTGCGCGCGCTGGACGCCCGTACGGGCCTGGAGCGCTGGTCGTACCCGATCGGCGACGCGGCCTCCTGCGGCGGCGTCCCCGTCCGGGTCACCCCGGCCACCGACGGCTACGTCTACGTCGCGGCGGGCACCCGGGTGCTGGCGGTGGAGACCGGCTCCGGCCGGGTGCGCTGGCACTTCGAGGCCCCGGCGGTCTTCCTCTCCCCGCCGGCGTTCGCACCCGGCCCGGCGGTGACCGGCGGCGGGGTGTACCTCGCGGATTACCTCGGCACGGTGTACGCGCTGGACGCGACGACCGGCAAGGACCGCTGGCGGATCGCCACGGAGGCCCGGTCCTCCATCGAACCGGTGCTGGTCGCGGTGGGCAACGTGCACGTCGGCAGCGGCAGTGCGCTGTACACCCTGGACGCGGTCACGGGCACCCCGAAGTGGCGCTTCGCGGCGGGCGGCGACGTGGTGGGCGCGCCGGTGGTGGCGGACGGCCGGGTCCACTTCGGCTCGGCGGACCACGTGCTCTACACCCTGGACGCGGCGGGCGGCCAGCTGCGCTGGAAGCTCGCGACGGGCGGCGAGATCACGGGGTCCCCGGTGGCGCAGGCGGGCGTGGTGTACGCGTGCAGCAAGGACCGCTGCGTGTACGCGCTGGACGCGCTGAAGGGCACGGGTACGGGGAACCGGGCGCGGACCTGAGGCCGTCCGCTTTCCGTCCTCGGGGCGGGCGTCAACCCCGCGGAGGCCGGTGCGGCGGATGCACCGGGTCCCGGGGGTCGTCCTCCGGGTGCGGGTCGGCCTGCGGATACGACCGCGTACCGGGGTCACGGGGGTCGGGCCCCGTGTACGGGTCCACCTCCGGCTCCGGCCACGGCGACGTCTGCACGGACATCCCCGGTTCCTGCGTCGGCGGCCAGGTGTCCACCTGATCCGCCGCCGGCGCGGCATACGGCTCCACCGGCTCCCGCTCCCGGTCCCGCCGGCTCCGCCGGACCTGCCGGCCCCGCCCGCTCATCAACAACGCCCCGATCAGCATCAGCACCCCGCCCGCCAACGCGTTCACCACGCCCACCTGGAGCCCGGACCCGTCGCCGGCCACCACCAGCGACCCCGCGGCCTGCCCCTGGCGGACCATCCACAGGACCGTGAAGCCCAGCACCACCAGACCCGCGAGGGCGACCACCAGCCGGGACCGGAGCACCACGCCCGCGATCACCAGCAGTGCGGCGGCCAGGAACGGCAGCAGCATCGACACCAGCACCCCCGGCTCCGCGGCGGTGATGCCCCCGAAGAGGTCCTCCACCCGGTAGTCCTGCCCCGCCCGCCCGGCGTACCAGTCGCGGAACGGGCTCAGCACGGCCGAGGCCGCCCCGGCCAGGGCGACGAGGGAGCCGAGGACGTTGCGGATCATCGTCAGCCTCCAGGGCGTCGTCCCGCGAGCACGCGCATCCCCCGCAGCCGACGCTACGCCGGGACGATCACCCCCGCCACGCGGACGATGACGGGACCGTGACAGGGTCATGACCTGGACGTGGGGTGGCGTGCGGCATGCTGACGGTGACGACGCACGCCATCGGCGCGACGTACCGGCAACGACGATCAAGGGGGGCTGCATCCATGATGCGGCGACAGACGAAACTCGCGGCGGTCCTGGTCGTGGTGGTACTCGCACTCACCGGGTTCTCCGGCTCCACCAGCGGCGGCAAGGGCAAGAGCGGCAAGAGCGGCAGCTCGGGCGGTGGCGGGTGCTCCAGCTCGAAGAAGAGCAACAACGGCTACCGCGACAACGACTTCGACGACGACTACGACGACTCCTCGTCCTCCGGCTCGTCCGGCTCCTACGGAACCCCGACGCCCTCCGCGTCCGACGCGCCCGTCGTCCGGGTGGTCCGCTGCGCCGCACCGCGCAAGGGCAAGCGCAAGGCGGTCACCTCGTCGCTGGTCGAGGTGCGGTCGAACCACCCCGGTACCCAGGCGTACGAGATCGACGTGCGGTTCGTCGACGCCCTCGGCAACACCGTGGACACGGCCGAGGCCACCACGGTCCTCGACGTCGATGAGGCGCGCACGCTCACCGTGCGGATGGAGAGCCCCGGCAAGGTGTCCCGGGTCAAGCGCTGCGAGGTGACCGCCGAGGCGATCTGACCGCCTGACCGCCTGACGGCCGGGTCACCGGGCCGCTCGACCGACGGGCGGAGCGGGTCACCTGGCCGCTCGACCGCCTGTCCGCCGGGCCCCTCGCCCGCATCCGTTCACCGCACTCGCGGCTTCCCGCCCGCACCCCGCCCCGCGAACAGCTCCGCCTGCCGTTCCGGGGCGAGGTTGCCGAGGGCGATCAGCGCCGGGGCCTGGGCCATCGCCTGGGCCCTGGCCGCCTCCTTCGCCGACCACACGGCCCGGACCGTGCCCTGGACCGCCTCCGTGGGGTAGCCGGCGATCACCGCCGCCGAGCGGAGCGCGGCCGCCACCGCACAGCCCGGCTCCGTCACCTCGCTGACCAGCCCGACCGCGTACGCCCGCTCGGCGCTCACCCGCTCCGCGGTGCCCATGAGGGCCATCCGGGCGACCTCCCCGAACGGCATCCGCTGGGCCATCGCGACGGCCTCGTACGCCGAGACCATCCCGTACGTCGTGTGCGGGTCGAAGAACGTCGCCTCGCGGGACGCGACGACGAACTCCGCCTCGCCGAGCAGATAGAACGCCCCGCCGCACGCCATCCCCTCCACCGCCGCGATCACGGGCTTCCACAGGTCGTTCGCCTTGGGCCCGATCCGCAGGAGCGGGTCGTCGACGGCGTACGGGGACGGCGGCTGCGGGACCTCGACCCCCCGGTCGATCCCGGTGCAGAAGGCCCGCGTCCCGGACCCGGTGACGACCACCGCCCGTACCGTCTCGTCGAACCTCAACTCGCGCCACAACGCGGACAGCTCACCGGCCGTCTCCAGGTCGATCGCGTTGAGTCTCGCCGGCCGGTCCAGGGTGACGAGCGCGACCCCGGTGCTCCCGTCCCGCTCGGTGCGCAGGGCCATCGGTCACCGCTCCAGGAGCCAGCGCACGAGCGTGACGCCGCCCCCGGGTCCCGCCGGGCAGAACACGGCCCGCACCGGGGCCCCGATCCGCAGCCGCGCCGGGTCCACCGAGTTCAGCGGGGCGTCCGGGCCGGCGACGACGTTCCCGGCCAGCCGGATCCGCGGAGCCTCCGCCAGCTCCACCAGTACCGCGTTGTACGGGGCCTGTTCGGCGTAGGCGGGAAGCAGCGGCGGATGCGGGACGACGTACGACCAGAGCCGGCCGCGGCCGCTCATCTCCCGCCACGCGCTCTCGAACGATCCGCAGTGCGGGCAGCAGGGCCGGGGCGGGAAGCGCAGCTCGCCGCAGGCGGGGGAGGCGCAGGCCTGCACGCGCAGTTCGCCGCGCGCGGCGTACTCCCAGAACGGCGCGCCGTCCTCGTCGACGACGGGAAGCAGCGGGGAATCGTCCACGGTCATCTCCTCAACTCCTCAGCAGTACGGCCGACGTCGGAACGCCCTCGCCGGCGGTGACCAGGCAGGTCGCGGCGTCGGGCACCTGGGCGGTGGAGGTGCCGCGCAGTTGCTTCACGCCCTCGGTGATGAGATTGAAGCCGTGGACGTACGCCTCGCTCAGCCCCCCGCCACCGGTGTTGACCGGGAGCCGCCCGCCGATCTCCAGGGCCCCGCCCTCGGTGAACGCCCCGCCCTCGCCGCGCCCGCAGAAGCCGTAGCCCTCCAGGGAGAGCGGGACGAGCGGGGTGAAGGCGTCGTAGATCTGGGCCACATCGACGTCCTCGGGCCCGAAGTCGGCCTGTTTCCAGAGCTGCCGGGCGGCCGTCCAGGCGGGGCCGGTCAGCGGGTCGTCGTTCCAGTAGTTGACCATCCCGTGGTGCTGGGCGGGCAGCCCCTGGGCGACGGAGTGGAGATAGACGGGCTTGTGCCGGCAGTCGCGGGCGCGCTCGGCGGAGACGATCACGCAGGCCAGCGCGCCGTCGGTCTCCAGGCAGTTGTCGAAGAGGCACAGGGGTTCGCTGATCCAGCGGGAGGTCATGTACATCTCGCGGGTCAGCGGATGGTCGTACATGATCGCGGCCGGGTTCTGGTTGGCCCGGTTGCGGCAGGCGAGCGCCACGTTGAAGAGGTGGTCGCGGGTGGCCCCGTACTCGTGCAGGTAGCGGCGGGCCAGCATGCCGATCTCGTCGGCGGGCCGCAGCAGCCCGTAGGGGCGGGTCCACTGGGCGGGCGTGGGGAGCTGGACGGCGGTGTTCTTCCAGGGGCGGGGGCCGGAGCCGCGCTTGCGCGACCGCCAGGCGACGCCGACGCTCGCCTGTCCGGTCGCGACGGCGGCGGCGAGGTGGGCGAGCGTGGCGCAGGAGCCCCCGCCCCCGTACCCCACCTTGCTGAAGAAGGTGACGTCCCCGGCCCCGATCGCCTTGGCGACCTCGACCTCGTCGGTCTCCTCCATGGTGTACGAGGCGAATCCGTCCACCTCCGACGGGGCGATGCCCGCGTCGTCGAGGGCCGCCAGGATCGCTCGGCAGGCGAGGGTCTTCTCCGACTCGGGGAGCCGTTTCGCGAACGCCGTCTGCCCGATCCCGGCTATCGCCGTCGCGTCCTTGAGCGTTGCCATCCGCTGACCTCCCGCACCGTCGCTCCTGCTGACAGCGGCAGAGGCTACCGCTAATCTGACGGATAGTCAGCTAGTGCGGCGGCAGGAGGGCGGGCACGTGATGCGGGGCGACGAGGAGTGGGGCAGCATCCCGGAGCTGGTACGAGCGGCGGCGCGGCGGTACGGCTCCGCGGAGGCGGTGGCCGACGGCCGTACCCGGCTCTCGTACGCCGAACTCGGCGAGCGGGTGGAGCGGGCCGCCGCCGCGTGCCTCGCCTCCGGTGTGGAGCCGGGGGACCGGGTGGCGATCTGGGCGCCGAACACCCCGGACTGGATCATCTCCGCGCTCGGGGCGGTGACGGCCGGCGCGGTGCTGGTCCCGCTGAACACCCGCTTCAAGGGCACGGAGGCGGCGTACGTCCTGCGGCGCAGCCGGGCCAGACTGCTGTTCGTCACCGGCACGTTCCTGGGCACCTCGTACGTGGCGTCGCTGCGGCGGGCGGAGGTGCGGCTGCCGGACCTGGAGCGGGTGGTGGTCCTCGCGGACACGGCCCCCGAGGACTACACGAGCTGGCCGGACTTCCTGGCGGCGGGGGAGGGCGTCTTGCCGTCCGCCGTACGGGAGCGGGCGGCGGCCATCGCGCCCTCGGACCCCTCCGACATCATCTACACCTCCGGCACCACGGGCGCTCCCAAGGGCGCGGTGATCACGCACGCCCAGACGCTCCGTGCCTACGGGATCTGGAGTGACCTGGCGGGCCTGCGCGAGGGCGACCGCTACCTCATCGTGAACCCCTTCTTCCACACCTTCGGCTACAAGGCGGGGATCATCGCCTGTCTGATGCGGGGGGCCACGATGGTGCCGCAGCCGGTGTTCAACGTGGACACGGTGCTGGCGAACATCGCGGCCGAGCGGATCTCGGTCCTGCCCGGCCCGCCGACCCTCCACCAGTCGCTGCTGGACCACCCGGCCCGCGACGCCCACGACCTCTCGGCCCTCCGCCTGGTCGTCACCGGAGCGGCGGTGGTCCCCCTCCGGCTGGTGGAGCGCCTGCGCAACGAACTCCGCATCGCGACGGTCCTCACCGCGTACGGCCTCTCGGAGGCGAGCGGCATCGTCACCATGTGCCGCCGGGGCGACGCGCCGGAGGTCGTGGCCACCACGTCCGGCCGCGCCATCCCCGGGACCGAGCTCCGCGTCCTGGCGGAACCGGGCGCTCCGGGCGAGGTCCAGGTGCGCGGCTTCCATGTGATGGGCGGCTACTTCGAGGACCCGGACACGACGGCCGCCACGATGACCGAGGACGGCTGGCTCCGCACCGGCGACGTGGGCGTCCTGGACGCGGCGGGGAACCTGCGGATCACGGACCGGATCAAGGACATGTTCATCGTGGGCGGCTTCAACGCCTACCCGGCCGAGATAGAGCAGCTCCTCGGCCTCCACCCGGACGTGGCCGACGTCGCGGTCGTCGGCATCCCGGACCCGAGGCTCGGCGAGGTCGGCAAGGCCTACGCGGTCCGCCGCCGCGGCGCGACGCTGACCGCGGACGACCTGATCGCCTGGTCCCGCCGCGAGATGGCGAACTTCAAGGTGCCGAGGGCGGTGGAGTTCGTCGCGGAGCTGCCGCGCAACGCGAGCGGCAAGGTGGTGAAGGGGGAGCTGCGGGGGCGGGCCTAGGGGAACGGCTGTCCGGCTGCACCGGACGGGGTGACGACGGCTGGGGCGGTCCTCCCGGCGGGATGGCCCGCGGGGCCTGCGGGCACGGTCCCGGACATGCGGGAGGGGCCCGAGCGCTTCCCCCGACCCGGGCCCCTCACACATTCCCCCGTACCGCGACCGCGGCGGCTCCCCCTCGGCGTCGCCCCGGTCGCTTCCCCCCGTATCCCCGTCGGGAAGGTCTAGTTGGCCGGCTCGCCCGTGGCGTGGGCGTCGTTGGGCTTCGCCACCGGCGTGGACGTGGCGTGCGCGTCCTGCGGCTTCAGGACTCCGCCGGTCGCGTGGGCGTCCTGAGTGGTGAGCTCCTCGCCGGTGGCGTGTGCGTCCAGCGGCTTGAGGTTGTCCTTGTTGGCGGCCATCTGGCTCAACTCCTGATCGTGATGACGTGATGATCGGGCGGGGCCCGCCCGGCTGTTCCCCCGTGGACTGCCGGGCAGGCCCTCCAGGGCCGTACACCTTAGTGGTGGGCCGCTGAGCCGACCCGTCTGCCCCCCGACGCGACGGATCGATGACTGAAGGGTGCAGTGCGCCGATAAACGATTGATGAACGCCTCCGCGGCGGTCAGCCCACGCCTGCCGGGTCGAGGAGCTGACGCACCGCCTCGGCCTCCGGCGAACCCAGCTCCTCGAAGACCGTCAGGGCCTCGCCCCAGCAGACCTGGGCCCGGTCCGTCTGTCCTATCACCGTGAGGGCCCGCCCGAGGACGGTCAGGACGTTGGCCCGCCGCCAGTCCCCGCCGATGCCGCGCAGCACGACCAGGGACTGTTCCGCGTGGGCGGCGGCCTGGGCTCCCTCCTGCTCGGTCAGGTGGAGCTCGGACAGCCGGAAGAGGGTCATCCCGTGCCACAGCTGCTGCCGGCTCTCCCGGAATATCTGCAGAGCCTCCAGCAGCACGTGCCGGGCGGGGTCGGTCCGGCCGCTGCCGATCAGCGCCAGCCCGAGAGCGTACTTGCCGTTGGCCAGCCGCAGCGCCAGCCCCGAGGCGTCGCTGTCGTAGATGGCGACGCCCTCCTCGGCCAGCCGCACCGCGGTGGCGGTCCGGCCGGTCGCGAGGTGCACCCGCGAGAGGTTGCACAGCGCGGCGGCCTCACCGGGCTTGTTGCCGTCGGCCCGGAAAGCGGTCAGGGCCTGCGTCAGATGGGCTTCGGCGTCGTCGTGCCGGTTCTCGTAGAGGGCGATGATGCCCCGCTGGTTGGGCGCCTGCCCCTGCGACACCGCGTCCTGCGCCAGCCGTCCCAGGTCCAGTGCCCGCATCGCCTCGGCCTCGGCCTCGGCGAACCGGCCCGACACGCTGTGGACATGCGACAGCATCGTCCGGGCCCGGGCCTCCGCCCGGGGCACCCCCGCCGCCTTCGCCGCCTCGCTGACCGCCTTGGCGGCGGTCGCGAACTGATGCGAGTTCGCGCCCGATTCCCCCAGGTCGACCACGGCCATGAGCAGATCGGCGGCCCGCTGCGGCATGCCGATGGCCGCCGACTGGCGCGCGCAGGCCAGCAGCCCGCTCGACTCGGTGAAAAGCCAGTCCAGCGCCGCCTCCCGCGCCGGGAAGGTGAGGCCCGGGTACTCGGTGGGCGTGAAGTGGTCCAGGACACGCTCCCCCGGCCGCTCCAGCGCGTACACCCCCGCGGCCGTGGCCAGGTAGAAGTCCAGCAGCCGCGACAGCGCCAGCTCCCGCCGCACCGGCGGCTGTTCGTCCCGCTCGGCGCACGCACGCGCGTAGAGGCGCACCAGGTCGTGGTAGCGGTAGCGGCCCGGGGCGGCCGATTCCACCAGGCTCGTGTCGACCAGGGCCTCCAGGAGGTCCTCCGCCACGTGCGGGTCCAGGTCCACCAGATGCGCCCCGGCCAGGTCCACCATCCGCACCCGGCTCGTCACCAGCGCCGCGCACCCCGGCGTACCGGGCAGCAACGGGCGGATCTGGGCGGCGTCGTGGGCGTTGTCGAGGAGGATCAGGATGCGGCGGCCGTCCAGCGTCGAGCGGTAGAGCGCGGCCCGCTCGTCCAGGGTGTCCGGGATCGCCGAGTCCGCCGTGCCGAGCGCCCGCAGGAACGAGCCGAGGACCGTCTCCGGCTCGGCCGCCCGCGCCCCCGCGCCCTGGAGGTCGACGTAGAGCTGCCCGTCGGGGAAGTGCCGGCGGGCCTGGTGGGCGACGTGCACGGCCAGCGTCGTCTTGCCGACGCCGCCGATCCCGGCCACCGCGGAGACGGCCATCACCGAGCCCTCGGCGGTGGCGAGACGGCTGCCCAGCTCGGTCACGAACGCGGACCGGCCGGTGAAGTCCGGCACGGTGGCGGGCAGCTGCGCCGGCTTCAGCGGCGCGGGCGCGGGGGCCGGCTCGTCCGCCGGGCGGGCCAGCTCCTCGTCGGCGCGCAGGATGCGCTGCTGGAGCTGGGCCAGTTCGGGGCGCGGGTCGACGCCCAGCTCCTCCGCGAGGAGCCGGCGGGTGTCCGCGTACACCGCGAGCGCCTCCGCCTGCCGGCCGCTGCGGTACAGCGCCACCATCAGCAGCTCGCGCAGCCGCTCCCGCAGCGGGTGCGCGGCGGTGAGCGCGGTCAGCTCGGAGACGGCCTCCGCGTGGCAGCCGACCTCCAGGTCCAGATCGAGCCGCGTCTCGGTGAGCTGGAGCCGCCACTCCTCCAGCCGGGTCCGCTGGTTGTCGGCGTACGGGCCGGGTACGGAGGCCAGCGCCTCGCCGTCCCACAGCCCCAGCACCTTGTTGATCAGCGTGCGGGCCTGGCAGCGGTCCCCGGCCGCGCGGGCCTTCTCCGCCTCGGCCGCCAGGTCCTGTGCCAGCGTCAGGTCGAGCGCCGAGCGCTCGGTGCGGATCGCGTAGCCGCCGGACTCGCTCACCAGGGTGTCCTGGCCCAGGATCTTGCGCAGCCGCGAGGCGTACGTCCGGATCGTGGCCAGCGCCTGCGAGGGCGGGTCCTCGCCCCAGAACGCGTCGATCAGCTCGCCCGCGGTGGCGGTCCGGCCCTCGCGCAGCAGCAGCGCGGTCAGCAGGGCCCGCTGCTGGGGCGAGCCGGAGGAGAGCAGCTCCGAACCCCGCCAGGCCCGTACGGGGCCGAGCACGGTGAACCTGAGGGCGTCCGCCGTAGCCGGTATCGAAGGAGTCCGCTGCTCCGGTACGCGCACGCGTGGCCCGTTGTCACGGTCCATTGATGCCCCCTGTCCTGCTCGCCTGCCGGTCCCGCTCGTCTGCGGATCCTGCCGGTGCTGCCCGCGTCCGTATGTCCGCCCGTGCGTCGAAGTGCGGTATGCATCCGGATGGCGCGGTACCGCTGGTATCGCGCTCAACAGTCTGCCTTGTCTCGGGCGGACTCGTCAGCAGTGGGTGACGCTCTGCACAAGCCCTCGACAACGATTCGGGAACCGTGCCACGCCCCGTGCCGTGCGCCGGGACCCGGGCCGTACTCCGTGCCGTACCCCTCGCCGATGCGCGCACAGTAGCTGACGGTTCGTCAGATCGGCGCTACCGTGGAACGCATGGAGACCTTCCCGAAGATCATCTCGGTGGACGACCACACGGTGGAGCCCGCTCATGTCTGGCGGGACCGGCTCCCGTCCAGGTACGCGGACTCCGGCCCGCGCGTCGTCCGCGCACCGCTGAAGGAAATGACCTTCCTGGGCGGCAAGTTCGCCCCCGTGATGGGCGCCAAGGGCGATGACGGGCCGGTCGGCGACTGGTGGGTGTACGAGGACCTGCGCCGTCCGCTCACCCGCCTGGACACCGCCGTCGGCTACGACAGGGACGAGATCAAACTGGAGATCATCACCTACGAGCAGATGCGGCCGGGCTCGTTCTCGGTACCGGAGCGGCTCGCCGACATGGACGTCAACCACGTCCAGTCCGCGCTCTGCTTCCCGACCTTCCCGCGGTTCTGCGGCCAGACCTTCACCGAGGCGAGCGACCGCGAGCTCGGGCTCCTCGGTGTGCGCGCGTACAACGACTGGATGGTGGAGGAGTGGTGCGGCCCCGAGGCGCACGGCCGCCTCATCCCGCTCACCCTCGTCCCGCTGTGGGACGCGGAGCTCGCCGCCGCCGAGGTCCGGCGCAACGCGGCCCGGGGCGTGCGCGCGGTCGCATTCTCCGAGATACCTCCCCATCTCGGGCTTCCGTCCATACATGCGGACGACTGGGATCCGTTCCTGGCCGCCTGCGACGAGACGGGCACCGTCATCGCCATGCACATCGGTTCCTCGTCGAGGATGCCGTCCACCTCCGCCGACGCCCCGCCCGCCGTCGGCTCCACCATCACCTTCGCCAACTGCTGCTTCTCGATGGTCGACTGGCTGATGAGCGGCAAGTTCGAGCGCTTCCCCAACCTGAGGATCATGTACGCGGAGGGCCAGATCGGCTGGATCCCGTACATCCTGGAGCGCGCCGACGTGGTCTGGGAGGAGAACCGGGCCTGGGGCGGGGTCGCCGAGAAGGTCCACCGGCCGCCGTCCGAGCTGTTCGCCGAGCACGTCTACGGCTGCTTCTTCGACGACGCCTTCGGCCTGAAGAACCTCGACGCGATCGGCGTCGGCAACGTGCTCTACGAGACGGACTACCCGCACTCCGACTCCACCTGGCCCCGCTCCCGCGAGGTCGGCGAGGAGCAGATGGGCCACCTGGCCCCGGACGTCGTCGACCGGATCGTCCGCGGCAACGCGATCGAGCTGCTGGGGCTCACCGAGGACGGGCTCTGGGCGGGGGCGTAGCGCCCGGGGGCGGTCCCGCGTACGGGGAGGGGCGGGCCGCCCCTCCCCGTACGCGCCGGATCAGGCCCTCGCCACCGGCTCCTGCAACTCCGTCACCCAACTCCCGCGGTCCGGCGGGCACTCCAGGGTGACCTCGCGGCTGTACCCGGTGGACCGGTAGCCGTTGGCGTCCAGCCAGCGGGCCAGGGTGTGGGTCGTCGACAGGACGTCGTCCATCGCGCCCCGGTGGACGATCGTGGCCGCCTCGAAGGGAGGCAGCTCCACCACCCGCACCTCCGTGTCCCCGACCGGGCCCACCGGGGCGGACACCGTCACCCCCGCGTGCACGACGATGGCGCCGCCGCCCTCGGGGGCGTCCTCGTACCGGGCGATCCCGGGGCCGGTGGGCCGGAGCCCGGCGTCCTCCAGGAGCGGGAACATCCGGTCGTACAGCGGGCCGATGACCGGCCCGATGTCCTCGGGCTGGTAGCTCGCGGCGGTCCCGGTCAGCTCGGCCACCCGGACCGCGGGAAGGGTCTTGATCACAACGTCGTCGGCAGGCATGTGCCCCTCGCTCTCGATCGACCGGAGCCTCGCCTCGACCCGGGTCAGCCGCGCGGACGCGGCCGCCACCGCCTCCGTCAGCTCGGCCCGGCGCAGCCGCAGCATGCCGCGCAGCTCCTCGGGGCCCACCCGCTCGTCCAGGACCGCCCCCACCTGCTGGAGCGTGAAGCCGAGGTCCTTGAGCGCGATGATCCGGTTGAGCCGGGCGAGCTGGGCCGCGCCGTAGCGGCGGTAGCCGGTGGCGGGGTCGGTGCGGTCGGGGGTCAGCAGTCCGATGGCGTCGTAGTGGCGCAGCATCCGGGGCGACACCCGCCCGTACCTGGCGAAGTCTCCGATGGTGAACATGATGGCTCCACTGCACCCCTTCACACGGGGTGAAGGTCAAGCGTCGTCGGGGCGGGTCCTCCGGGCTCGGTCAGCCGTGGCGTTTCGGGTCCAGCAGCTGTTCGCGCAGGGCGGTCAGCTGGTGCGAGGAGCCGACGGCCCGGTCCTCGTCCAGGGTGGCCAGCGCCAGCAGCAGCGCGTCGGCCACCAGCAGTCCGGTCAGCGACTCCGCCGTTATCCCGGTCGGCGTGTGCGGCGCGGTGAGCACCGCCTCGACCCGGTCCGCGTACGCCTCGCCCAGCTCGTCCGTCACCAGGACCACCTTGGCCCCGACCGAGCGGGCCCGCTCCATCAGGACCGACAGCTCCATCAGCCGCCGCCCCGGCTGGAAGATCACCACCGCGTCGCCCTGCCCGAGCGCCAGCAGCTGGTCCGCCAGCGCGAACCCGGTCTCCGAGACGGCGCGGGCCCGGCGGCCGATCCGCCCGAGCGCCAACGCCAGGTGCCGCGCGCCCGGTTCGGAGGCGGCGACCCCGTAGGCGAGGACCTCGCGGGCCTCGGCGAGGACGGCGACCGCCCGCTTCAGGGAGTCCGGGCCGGTCAGCCGGCGGGCCTGGTCGATGCGCTCCTGGGCCTCGTCGAAGACGTCGGTCCAGATGGTGTCCAGGTCCTGGCCCACGTGGGCGATGCGCCGCTTGAGCCGTACCTCGGGGGCGACGGCCGAGGTGAAGTCGTTGGCCAGCTCCCGCTTGAGCGCCGGGAGGCCCGCGTACCCGAGGCGCTGGAGGGCCCGGACGACGGTGGCGTTGCTGGTGGAGCTGGCCGCGCCGAGCTGCTGCGCGCTGGCGAAGAGGAGCTGCTCGACCGGCGCGCTCACCAGGTACTGGGCGACGGCCCGCTCGGAAGCGGACAGATCGCTCCATTGGTCACGAATGGCAGCACGGAGCCGCGTCACTCCGGTCTCGTTCTCTGGAATTTCCATTACAAGCATTGACTTCCGTGTGACCGGCGTTACTGTCCTGGGCAGAACGTTCCAAAGGGAACGCATTCTGAAATCGACGTTACAGGACCGTGCCGGCTCCCGTGCGCCGATCGCCGAAGCGTTCCGTCGCGAGGAGAAGAATGGCACCCCTTCCCACGGAATCCGCCCCCGTCCCCACGGATTCCGCACCCCCGCCCACGGATTCCGCCGCCCGGGTCCTCCCCGTCATCGAGATCTCCGGCTCCCCCCGGGAGCGCGGACGCCAGTACGGCGAGGCCGTCCGCCCCCGACTGCACGCCGCCCTCGGCTACTACGAGGAGGCGTTCGGCCGATCCGCCGGACTCACCTGGGACCAGGTCACCGCCCGCGCCGCCCGCTGGCTGGAGCCCGTGACCGCCTACGCCCCCCACCTCGTGGAGGAGATGCGGGGCATCGCCGACGGCGCGGGCACCGGCCTGCTCGACGTCCTCGCGCTGAACGCCCGCGGCGAGGTCATCTACGACAAGTCCTTCGCCGAGATCGCCGCCGACGGGGCCGGGGAGCGACCGGCCGAGGAGGAACCCGCCGAGGGCTGCACCTCCTTCGCCGCGTACGGCCCGGCCAGCGGCGACGGCCACGTCTACGCCGGGCAGAACTGGGACTGGCGGGCCGGCGTCGCCGACACCGTCGTCATGATCCGGATCGTCCAGCCGCCCAGGCCGACCCTGATCATGCAGGTGGAGGCCGGACAGATCGGCCGCCAGGGCGCCAACTCCGCCGGCATCGCCTTCAACGCCAACGGCCTCGGCGGCCGGTTCGACGACCGGATCGGACTGCCCCAGACGGTCGTCCGGCGCACCGTCCTCGACCAGGACAACATCGCCGACGCCCTCGACGTGCTCTGCCGCACCCGGGCCCACATCGCCAGCAACGCCCTGCTCACCTGCCGCGAGGGCTTCGCCATCGACCTGGAGACCACCCCCGCCGGACACGGCTGGATGTATCCCACCGACGGCCTGCTGGTGCACGGCAACCACTACCAGGCGGGCATCCCCGCCCCGCTCGCCGCCGCCGGCTACCGCCCGATGTCCTCCGACTCCCTGGTCCGCGTCCCCCGCGCCGAACAGGGCCTGGCCGCCCTGCGCCACTCCACCGGACCCCGGGAGTCGCGGGAGCTGATCCGCCGGGCGATGTCCGACCACCTCGGCCACCCCGAGTCCCTGTGCACGCACCCCGACCCGCGCCGGCCGGCCGTCGAGCACTGGACCACCCTCGTCTCCTCGCTCGCCGACCTCACCACCGGCGACTACCACGTGACCGCCGGAACCCCCTGCGACCGCGCGTACCAGCACCTCCCCTGGAACCTCTACGACGGCCCGCACGGCGGCCCGGAACCGACAGGAACCCAGCCATGACCCACCGCACGCCCAGCACCCCCCGTCCGCCCGCCGCCGCTCCCCGACGCGCCCCGCGCCGTGCCGCCCCCGTCGCCGCAGCCGTCGCCGCGGCCCTGCTCGCCGCCGGATGCAGCGGGGCCACCGAGCCCGCGGGCAGCGGTGCGGCGGCCGACGCCTCCCAGCTCACCCTCACCCCGACCACGGCCGCCGCCAAGGGCGAACTCGCCGAGGCCCGCTGGCTCCTGGAGGACGAACCCGACTCCCTCGACCTGGACACCCAGGGCTCCAGCGCCGGCCGGGTCGTCCTCACCAACGTCTGCGAGCGGCTCTACCAGCTCCAGCCGGACATGACGACGAAACCCTTCCTCGCCGAGAGCGCCGAGACCCCCGACGACACCACCCTCGTCCTGAAGCTCCGCTCCGGCGTCACCTTCCACGACGGCACCCCGATGACCGCCGACGACGTGCTCTGGAGTCTCCGGCGGCACGCCGACCCGGACATGGAGCAGGGCGACGAGTTCGCCAACGTCGCCGCCATCAGGAAGACCGGCGACCGCGAGATCACCCTCACCTTCAAGGCCCCCGACGCCCTCTTCCTCAAGGCGCTCGCCGGGGACGCGGGCATCGTCTGGAACAAGGAGCAGGTCGAGAAGGCGGGCCGCGACTTCGGCACCCCCGGACAGCCGGACGCCTGCACCGGCCCCTACCGGCTGGCGAAGTGGAAGTCCGGCGACTCCATCACCATCGAGCGGTACGACGGCTACTGGGGCGAGGCGCCGCTGACGAAGCGCGTCACCTTCCGCTGGGCCACCGACAGCGCCCTGGTCAACGCGCTCACCACCGGCGCCGCCGACGGCGCGTACGCCGAATCGCCCAACACCGCCGCCGCCCTGGCCGGCAAGAAGGGCATCACCCAGCACTACGGCCCCTCCACCTCCTCCCTCGTCCTCATCCCCACCGCACGCGGCGGACTGAAGGACCCGGCCGTGCGCCGCGCGCTCTCCCTCGCACTCGACCGCAAGGGCATCGCCGCCTCCGGCTACGGCGGGATGGTCCAGCCCTGGTCCACCCCGGTCGGCTCCGGCGCCTGGGGCTACGAGAAGCCGGTCTTCGAGGCCGCGCAGCGCGCCGCCGACCCGGTCGCGCCCGCGAGCCCCGACGCCGAGGACATCGCCGCCGCGAAGAAGCTGGTCGAGGAATCCGGCGCCGACCCGGCCACCCCGATCGTCATCGGCACCGACGCCAGCCAGGGCCGCACCGTCGTCGCCAACGCCGTCCGGGCCGCCCTCCAGCGGATCGGGCTCACCGGGCAGATCAAGACCGTGCCCACCGCCCAGTTCGAGCAGTTCTACAGCGACCCGGAGATCCGCGGCGAGATCGACGTCCTGGTCGGCGACTGGTACATCTCCAAGGCCGACCCGATCGGCTTCTACGACAACGCGCTCACCGGCTCCTCCAACAACTGGGTCGGCTTCGCGGACCCCGCCTACGACGCCACCGTCGAGAAGGCGCTCGCCACCCTCGACGACGCCGAGCGCGCGAAGCTCGCCGCCGAGGTCCAGAAGAAGTTCACCGACGCCGCCGTCTGGATCTCCGTCGCCCAGGTCCCCTCCGTCCTCGTCCTCGACGAGAAGCTCACCGGACCGCCCGCCTCCATGGCCTACCTCTACTACCCCTGGGCCGCCGACCTCGGCGCCAAGAAGGGCTGACCGCGATGCTCGCCCGGATCTCCCGGCGGCTGGCCGGACTGCTGGCCACCCTCCTCGCCGCCTCCTTCGTCATCTTCGCCGCCGTCTACGCGGCCCCCGGCGACCCCGCCGTCTTCCTGGCCGGCGGCCGCGACAAACTCACCCCCGAGAAGCTGGAGCTGGTCCGGGCGCAGTACCACCTCGACGAACCCCTCGTCGTGCAGTACGGCCGCTGGCTCGGCGACTGCCTCCACTTCGACCTCGGCCGCTCCTTCAAGTACAGCGACCAGGTGGCCGACCTGATCGTCGCCCGCTTCCCGACCACCCTGGCCCTGGTGGCGTACGCGACCGTCCTCTTCGTCGTCCTGGGCGTCGGCGCGGGCGTCCTCGCCGCCGTCCGGCGCGGCACCTGGGTCGACTCGGCCGTGGTCGGCGGCACGACCCTGGCGGCCTCGGTCCCCTCGTTCGTCTCCGCCATCGCGCTCGCCGCCGTCTTCGGCGTCCAGTTGGGCTGGTTCCCCGTCACCGGGGGAGGCGAGGGCTTCACCGGCACCCTGCACCATCTGACCCTGCCCGCCCTGGCGCTGGCGCTCGGCGCGCTCGCCATCATCAGCCGGGTCACGCGGCAGGCGATGGCCGACGCCGGGGCCGCCGACCACGTGGAGGCCGCCCGCTCCTCCGGCATCCCCGAGCGCGAGATCGTCCGCCGCCACATCCTGCGCAACGCGCTCGGCCCGATCGTCACCATGTGCGGTCTGGTCATGGCCGGGATGCTCGCCGGCACGGTCGTCGTGGAGACCGCGTTCGGCATCAGCGGCATCGGCTCGCTGCTCGTCGGCGCGATCAACACCCACGACTTCCCCGTCGCCCAGGCGGTCCTGCTGCTCATGGTCACCGGCTACATCGTGGTCACCACCCTCGTCGACCTCGTCCACCCGCTGCTCGACCCGCGCGTGAAGGAGGCCGCCGTATGACCGCCCCCACCCTGGCCCCGGCCACGGCCCCGGTGAAGATCCCGGCCGCGCGGCGTCCCTACGGGGCGGTCCTCGCGGGCGCGGTCCTCGGCCTGGTGGTGCTCGCCGCCCTCCTCGCGCCGCTGCTCGCCCCGTACGCCCCCGACGTCATCGACCTCTCCGCCTCGCTGGCCGGGACCACCGGCGACCACCTCCTGGGCACCGACTCCTCCGGCCAGGACCTGCTGTCGCGGGTGCTGTACGGGGCCCGGACCAGCCTCGTCGCCCCGGCGCTCCTGCTCGCCATCGCCGCCGTGCTCGGCATCGCGCTCGGCACCCTGGCGGCCTGGCGCGGCGGCTGGGCCGACACCGTCGTCTCCCGGCTCACCGACGTCATGTACGCGTTCCCGGGACTGCTGTTCACCGTGCTGATCATCGCGGTCTTCGGCGCCGGAACGACCACCTCCGTGCTGGCGCTCGGCCTCGCCTACACGCCGACCGTCGCCAAGTACACCCGCTCCGTGGCCATCGGGGAGCGGCGCAAGCCCTACATCGACGCCTACCGCGTCCAGGGCATGGGCGGCCTGCGGATCTGCGCCTTCCACCTCGTCCCCAACCTCGGCCGCTCCGTCATCGGCTACCTGGTGGTCCTCTTCGGCGAGGCCCTGATGTCCCTGGCCACGCTCTCCTACCTCGGCTTCGGCGCCCAGCCGCCCAGCTCCGACTGGGGGCTGATGGTGCAGGAGGGACAGGCCGCCGTCGTCCAGGGGGCGCTGCTGCCCGCCCTGGTGCCCGGCGTCGCCATCGCCCTGGTGGTCGTCTCCTTCAACGTCGTCGGGGTCCGGGCAGCCGACCGACTCGCCAACGGGAGGTAGTCGCCCATGCCATCCGCCGCAGCGGGACACGACACAGCCCCCCTCGCCGCACCGGGAAGTGACACCGTGCTCCTCGACATCGACCGCCTCACCCTCCGCCTCCCCGGCACCGCCCGGCCCGTCCTGGACCAGGTGTCCCTGCGGGTCGCGAGCGGCGAAGTCGTCGGCCTGGTCGGCGAGTCCGGGTCCGGCAAGTCCACGACCGCCAAGGCCGCCCTCCGCACCCTCCCCACCGGGACGGCGCTCGACGGGTCCGTACGGGTGGCGGGCCGCGACGTCCTCGCCCTGCGCGGCGAGGAGTTGCGCGCCCACCGGGCCCGGACGGTCGCCCTGGTCCACCAGGACCCGCGGGCCGCCCTCAACCCCGTCCGCCGCATCGGCGACTTCCTGGTCGAGCGGCTCGCCGCCGCCGGGACCGGGGTGAGGGGAGCGACCGCCCGGGACCGCGCGGTCGAACTGCTGGCCGCCGTCGGACTCGACGCACCGGAGCGCCGGGTCCGCCAGCGCCCGCACGAACTCTCCGGCGGGATGCTCCAACGCGTCGTCATCGCCGGGGCGCTGGCCGCCGAGCCCCGGCTGCTGCTGGCCGACGAGGCGACCAGCGCCCTCGACGTCACCACCCAGGCGGAGATCCTCGCCCTCCTGCGCACCCTGCGCGCCGAACGCGGCCTCGGCCTGCTGTTCATCACCCACGACCTGCACCTGGCCGCCGCCTACTGCGACCGCGTGTACGTGATGTACGCGGGCCGGGTCGTCGAGGAGCGGACGGCCGGCGACCTGTTCGAGCGGCCCCGCCACCCCTACACCCGGGGGCTGCTGGACTGCTCGCCGACGCTGGGGGAGGACCACCGGGAGATCCGCCCGATCCCCGGGAAGCCGCCGTCGCTCGCCGACGCCTTCGCGGGCTGCCCCTTCGCGGAGCGCTGCCCGGACGCCGAACCGGAGTGCGCGACCTGGCTCCCCGAGCCGGTGGCCCTCGCGGACGGCGGTACGGGCTCCGCCGCCTGCCGCCGACTGCCCGAACTCCTCCCCGTACCGCAGACCACGACGAAGGACGGCAGCCGATGACGCTCTCCCCGGGAAAGGAAGCGCCGGGGCGGGACCCCGCGCCGCTGCTCGCGGTCGAGGGGCTCCGCAAGACGTACCCGCTGCCCGGGAAGGGCCGCCTGACCGCCGCCGACGGCATCGGTTTCACCGTCCCGGCGGGCGGCTCGCTCGGGATCGTCGGGGAGTCCGGCTCCGGCAAGACGACCGTGGCCCGGATGCTGGTGGGCCTGGTCCGCCCGGACGCCGGGACGGTCCGGGTGGAGGGACGGGCCCGGGGGCTCACCGCCCCACGCGGCAGGGCGGCCCGGCTGGCCCGGGCGCGGGAGATCCAGATGGTCTTCCAGGACCCCTACCTCTCCCTCGACCCCCGGCTCACCGCCCGCCGCTGCCTGACCACGGCGCTGCGGCTGCACGGCCGCCCGGTGGAGCTGGCCGACGGGCTGCTCGACCGGGTGGGCCTCGGCGCCCGCGAGGCCGAGGCCCTGCCGCACGGGCTCTCCGGCGGGCAGCGGCAGCGCCTGGCCATCGCCCGGGCGCTCGCCGTCGACCCGAAGGTGCTGGTCCTGGACGAGGCGGTGGCGGCGCTCGACGTGTCGATCCAGGCCCAGATCCTGCACCTGCTCGAAGAGATCCGCCGGGACACCGGGGTCGCCCTGGTCTTCGTCAGCCACGACCTGGCGGTGGTGCAGCACATCACCGACGAGGTGGTGGTGATGCGGCGGGGAACGGCCGTGGAACAGGGCCCGACCGCCGAGGTGCTGGCCGCACCCCGCGACCCCTACACCCGGCTGCTGCTGGCCTCGGTGCCGCGCGCCGGCTGGGACCCGGCCGACGCGGTCGCGGCCCGCTCCGCCGTGGCCTGACGGATCCGGCCGGACACAGGCAGGAGCCCTGCTCCCCGCCGAGGCGGGGAGCAGGGCTCCTTGGGTACTACAGTGAACGGCCGCGATCGACCGACCCGGGCAACTAGGCCGGGGTGACGTTCTCAGCCTGCGGACCCTTGGGTCCCTGAGTGACGTCGAAGTTCACGACCTGGTTCTCCTCGAGGGAGCGGAACCCGGACGCGTTGATCGCGGAGTAGTGAACGAAGACATCCGGGCCGCCGCCGTCCTGGGCGATGAAGCCGAAGCCCTTTTCAGCGTTGAACCACTTGACGGTTCCGGTAGCCATAAGCCCTCCTTGGGCCAAAGGGTTGCCCTGCTCCAGAACCTGCAAACAAGTCTGAAAACTACAAAAGCCTGCGGGTTACATGCTCCGCAGGCTCTGTACTGCAAGGGAAACCAAACTGCAACTTGCGGGCGAGCCTAGCACGCGGTCTCCGGCGAGCGGTAGAGGGAAAGATCACTTCACCCGAATGTTTGACGGCCTTCCCCGGGCTCCGGCGGGAGGCCCCGGAAAGGGGGTGCGGACCGCGGCGCGGAACGGGGCGCGCACAGGGTGCGGGCACGGCGCGGGACGGGGCGCGCGGGCCCCGGTGATGCTCGCGGGCGGCCGCGGGTCTAGCCTCGCGATGTGGACAATTCAACCGTCTCTCCCCGTGAAGGCGACGACCGTCGCAGTCGGCCCCGCGTCGGCCACATCCAGTTCCTGAACTGCCTCCCCCTCTACTGGGGTCTGGCGCGGACCGGAACCCTGCTCGACCTGGAGCTCTCCAAGGACACCCCGGAGCGGCTCAGCGAGCAGCTGATCAGGGGGGACCTGGACATCGGTCCGGTCACCCTCGTGGAGTACCTGCGCAACGCGGACGACCTGGTGGCCTTCCCCGACATCGCGGTCGGCTGCGACGGGCCCGTCATGTCCTGCGTGATCGTCTCCCAGCTCCCGCTGGAGCAGCTCGACCGGGCCCGGGTGGCGCTCGGCTCGACCTCCCGCACCTCGGTGCGGCTGGCGCAGCTGCTGCTGGCCGAGCGCTACGGCGTCCGGCCCGACTACTACACCTGCCCGCCCGACCTGGGCCTGATGATGCAGGAGGCGGACGCCGCCGTGCTGATCGGCGACGCCGCGCTGCGGGCCAACCTGCACGACGCCCCCCGGCTGGGCCTCCAGGTCCACGACCTGGGCCGGATGTGGAAGGAGTGGACGGGGCTGCCGTTCGTCTTCGCCGTCTGGGCCGCCCGCAAGGACTTCCTGGCCGCGCACCCCGAGACGGCGGCCAAGGTGCACGAGGCGTTCCTCGCCTCCCGGGACCTCTCGCTCGAGGAGGTCGCCAAGGTCGCGGAGCAGGCGGCCCGCTGGGAGGCCTTCGACGCGGAGGTGCTGGAGCGGTACTTCACGACGCTCGACTTCCGCTTCGGCCCGGACCAGTTGGCCGGCGTCCGCGAGTTCGCCCGCCGCACGGGCCGGGACACCGGTTACCCCGCCGACGTCCACGTGGAGCTGCTCGGCGGCTGAGGACCGAGCGACCGGGCGAGCGACCGGGCCGCCGGCCGAGTGGCCGAGCGACCGACCGAGTGACCTGGCGGCTGAACCGGCGAATGGAGGGAATTCCCTTTCCGTACGCGCAAAGGGAATGGGAGAGGCCGCGCGGCGACGCATTCGCGCCTTTCCCCGGGGCGAAAAGGTCCCCTCCTGACCGGAGAAGGGGGAATGGTCCGGCCGTTTCCCGGTGACCGCGCCGTTGGCGCCCCCTAGGCTTCGGTCCGGGTCCGGACCGTCCACAGCGTTTACCGTCCACGGGTTCATCGTCCGCAGGGTTCACAGGGGGAGTCCATATGCAGCCGCTGGAAGCGGGCGAACCGCGCACCATCGGTTCCTACCGGCTGCTCGGCAGGCTCGGTGCGGGCGGAATGGGCCGGGTCTATCTCGGCCGCAGCGCCGGCGGGCGCACGGTCGCGGTCAAGGTCGTCCACCCCCACTTCGCCCTCGACGAGCAGTTCCGCGCCCGGTTCCGGCGCGAGGTGGAGTCGGCCCGGCGCATCGGCGCCCAGTGGACCGCCCCGGTCCTGGACGCCGACCCGGACGCCCCGGTGCCGTGGGTGGCCACCGGGTACGTCGCCGGGCCGCCGCTCTCCCAGGCGATCACCGAGCACGGCCCGCTGCCCGAGCACGCGGTGCGCACCCTGGGGGCCGGGCTCGCCGAGGCCCTCGCCGTCGTCCACGGGCAGGGCATCGTCCACCGTGACGTGAAGCCCTCCAACGTGCTGCTCGCCCTCGACGGGCCCCGCCTCATCGACTTCGGCATCGCCCGCGCCCTCGGCGCGACCGTCTCGCTCACCTCCACCGGCGTCTCGGTCGGCTCGCCCGGCTACATGGCGCCCGAGCAGATCCGGGGCGGGGACGTCTCCGGCGCGGCCGACGTCTTCTCGCTGGGCGCGGTCCTCGCGTACGCGGCGACGGGCGCGGCGCCCTTCCCGGGCGACTCCTCCGCCGTACTCCTCTACAAGGTGGTCCACGAGGAACCCGAACTGGGCGACCTGGAGGGCGAGGTGCGCGAGGTGGTCGAGGGCTGCCTCGCCAAGGACCCGGCGGCCCGGCCCGCCCCGGCCGATCTCGCCCGGGTGCTCGCCCCGGGCGGGGCGGCGGCGATGGTGGCGGGCGGCTGGCTGCCGGGCGGGCTGGTGCGCGAGGTGAGCCGGTCCGCGGTGGCGCTGCTGGACCTCGAACCGCAGGACGCGCCGGTCCAGTCGGGGCCGGTGCCGTTCAGCAGCGCGTCGCTGGGGGCGCTGCCGGGAACGGCCGCGCCCGGCAGGGGCGGGCCGTTCGGCCCCACGGCCCCGGGCCCGCAGGAGGCGCCGTACGGGACCCACCGCCCGCAGGAAGCGGCACAGGAAGCCCCGTACGGCACGCCGCGTCAGCAGGAGGCGTCGCAGGAGGCGACGGCGGACGCCCCCTACCGGATCCCGCATCCGCAGGACGACGCGTACGGCACCCCGCACCCGCAGGACGACACCTACGGGACACCGCCCCCGCCCCCGCCCCCGATGCCTCCACGCGCGAAACCCGCCTCCACCGTGCCCCCGCCGCCCCGGCACGCCGGGACCTACCGCCAGGACGGCGACGGCGCGCGCGGACTGCCCGGCCGGCGCGCCGGAGACCCCCGCCTCTCCCTGACCGTCAGCGCCGAGAACCGGCCGGACTCCGGGGAGCGCCGCGGTCGCCGGGTCAGCTGCACGGTCGCCCTCGCGGTGGCGGGCGCGCTCGCGGTCGTCACCTTCGGCACGGGCCTGCTCGACGGCTTCTTCCCGGGCGACGCCGACCGCGACCGGGGCAACGACGCCGCGGCGACCCCGTCGGGCTCCGCCTCGCCGCCCGCCTCCGCGAAGCCGACGCCCGCCGAGTCCGACGACGCGGGCGGGGCCCCGGTCGGGGCGCTGCCGAAGGCGTACCTGGGCACCTGGAAGGGACCGCTCACCGAGCGGACGACCGGTCAGCCCCACGGCACCCTCACCGCCGTCTTCACCGAGGGGAGGAAGGGCGAGCGGGTCGTCCGGATGAGCACGACCATCTCCCAGCTCGGCGTCACGGTCACCTGCAACAGCGTCGGCACCCTCGCCTCCGGCACCGCGCAGCAGCTGAACATCCGCGAGGCCGCCGACCCGGACCGCCCCGGCACCCCCGGCCTGTGCACCACCACCGAGGCCGACGTGGTCTTCCGGCCGGCCGCCGACGGCACCCTGGACTACCGCTCGGAGGAACGGGCCGCCGGCCTCCCCTACGGGAAGCTCACCAGGTCCGGCGGCTGACCGCGAGCAGGGCTGGCGTACGCTGGATCGGTCCGAGGAACGTCGATAAAACCGCCGAAAGGTGACAGCCCGGTGACCGAGAAGGCCGACCTCCAGCCCGTCCTCGACCGAGCCGCCGAAGGCGGACGGATCACCCCGGAGGAGGCGCTCGACCTCTACCGGTCCGCGCCCCTGCACGCGCTGGGCGCCGCCGCCGACGCCGTACGCCGCCGCCGCTACGCCGGTACGGAGCACATCGCGACGTACATCATCGAGCGGAACATCAACTACACCAACGTGTGCGTGACGGCCTGCAAGTTCTGCGCCTTCTACGCCCCGCCCAAGGACACCGCCAAGGGCTGGACCCGCGACCTCGACGACATCCTGCGCCGCTGCGCGGAGACCGTGGAGCTCGGCGGCACCCAGATCATGTTCCAGGGCGGCCACCACCCGGACTTCGGCGTGGAGTACTACGAGGAGCACTTCTCCGCGATCAAGAAGGCCTACCCGCAGCTGGTCATCCACTCGCTGGGCGCCTCCGAGATCGAGCACATGGCCCGGATCTCGAAGGTCTCCGCCGAGGAGGCCATCAGCCGCATCCACGCCGCCGGGCTCGACTCCTTCGCCGGCGCCGGCGCCGAGCTGCTGCCGGCCAGGCCGCGCACCGCGATCGCCCCGCTCAAGGAGTCCGGCGAGCGCTGGCTGGAGATCATGGAGATCGCGCACGGCCTCGGCGTCGAGTCCACCTCCACCATGCTGATGGGCACCGGCGAGACCAACGCCGAACGCATCGAGCACCTGAGGATGATCCGGGACGTCCAGGACCGCACCGGCGGCTTCCGCGCCTTCATCCCGTACACCTACCAGCCGGAGAACAACAAGCTGAAGGGCCGCACGCAGGCCACCCTCTTCGAGTACCTGCGGATGATCGCCATCGCCCGGCTGTTCCTCGACAACGTCGCCCACATCCAGGGCTCCTGGCTGACCACCGGCAAGGAGGTCGGCCAGCTGTCGCTGCACTACGGCGCGGACGACCTCGGCTCGATCATGCTGGAGGAGAACGTCGTCTCCTCGGCCGGCGCCAAGCACCGCTCCAACCGGCTGGAGATCATCGACCTGATCCGCAAGGCGGACCGGGTCCCCGCCCAGCGCGCCACGACGTACGAGCACCTCGTCGTGCACGACGACCCGGCGAACGACCCGGTCGACGAGCGCGTCGTCTCGCACATCTCCTCGACCGCGATCGAGGGCGGTACGGCCCACCCGGAGCTGAAGCTCCTCAACGCCAACTGAGGCCTCGCCCGTGCTGACGATCCACGCCGCGCCCCTGGTCCTCCCGGTGGGCGCGGCGGCCGTCGTGGACGGCGCGGTCGCGGTGGACGGCGACCGGATCGCCGCCCTCGGCCCCTACGAGGAGGTCACCGCCGCGCACCCGGCCGCCCGGGTCCGCCGCTGGCCCGGACTCCTCACGCCCGGACTGCGCCAGGACCGGCCCGCCGAACTGCTCACCGGTTGTTACCACCCCGACCCCCGGGAGTCCGCCGAGCTGGGCGAACTCCCGCTGTGGGGGGCGGAGTTCGAGCGCCTCTCGGCCACGATGGACGCGGCCCGGCGGGCCGGTTCCGTCCGGCGCGGCCTCCAGCGGATGCTGCGCCACGGCACGACCCACCTGGCGGGCCCCCTGGACGCGGCGGACCCCGTGCTGCGCACGGCCGTCTCCCGGTCGGGACTGGTCCTGCTCCCGCCGCCGCCCGCGCCCCCGGGGCCGCCCGACCTGGACCCCTTCGCCGCGGGCGGCGACCTGGCCCGCACGGTGGGCGCCCCGCTGACCGTGGGCGGCCGGGCGGACCTCGCGGCCTTCGACGTGCCCGACGAGGCGGCCCTCCGCGCGGGCGGGGCGCGCGCCTGCGTGGCGACGGTCCTCGCGGGCCGGCTCGTGCACCGCGCCCGCTGAGGCCCAACCCGGCGGCGCCGGACCCGGCCCCGCGCGGGAAGGGTCACGGCACCTTCGGGCCGCCCAGGTAGCGTCCTCGCGCGTCGTACGGCCAGGCGTTGGCGACGCAGCCCTTCAACCCGTCGATCTGCTGCATCATCGCGGGAGCGGGGCGCCCCTTCCCCGGGCAGGTCTCGTGGCCGCGCCCCAGCCAGTGGCCGACCTCGTGGTTGACGATCAGCGCCCGGTACTCCGACACCGGCCCGTCGAACTGCGGCGAACCGAGCTGCCAGCGCTTCAGGTTGACCATCACCTTCTCGCCGCCCCGGCAGTTGACCTCACCGCGCGTCTTCAGGCCGTACTGGCCGCAGATCCGGTCCGTGGTCGCCGGGGTGGCGATCTTGATCACGAGCCCGGCCGGGCCGTCGGCGACCTGCCGGAACGACTGCTCGCCGCCGTGGCTCCAGCCGCGCGGGTGGGCGAGGACGGCGGCTATCTCCTCGGCGGCCCGGTCGGGGTCGACGCCGGTGCCGTCCTCCACCTCGACCCGGTAGGCACTGCCCCGGCCCTTCGCGTCGACCCCCGCACGGGCCACCTCGAACGTGCCGGGGCCCGAGGCGGGGATGTCCTCGGCCCGGACCTCGCCGTCCTTCCCGCCCGAGGCGGAGGCCGTCGGGGACGGGGGAGCGGACGGCGGGGGAGTGGACGGAGGGGGCTCCTCCAGCGGCTCCGCCGCGTTGTCCGGTCCGCCGGCCGGGGCCGTACTGCCCGGCGCCGCGTCGGCCGGGCCGCCCCCGCCCTGCCAGGGGCGGCCGACGAGCAGGGCCGCGCCCGCCACGACCACGAGGGCCAGCACGGTGAGCGAGACCGCCCGACGCCGGTTGCGGCGTCGGCGCCGCACCCGGGAGCGGGCCGCCGTCCGGGCGCGGCCCGGCGCCCGCCCGGGGGTCCGGGGCGGCGGCACGCGCAGCCGGAACGTGTCCTCGTCGCGGTCCGGTTCCCCGTACGCGCGCGGCAGGGTGCCCGCGGGCCGGCGGCGCGTCACGAGGCGGCCCCGCTCAGCGGCACCGGGGCCGCGTCGGCGTACGCGACCAGCTCCCGGAACCGCGGGCTCTGGACGACCCGGACCAGGTCCCCGGCGGTGACGGGCGCACCGCCCGCCCCGGACGGCGCGGGCGAGACGGACAGGGCCACCGCGCTGCGGCCGAAGCGGTACTGGAGCGAGACCTCCGTGCCCGTGCGGCCCTCGGCGGGCTGCCGGTACACCCGGGCGGGAGTGCCGTCGTCCAGGGTGAGGCCCTCGCAGGTCAGCCCCTTCTCGGGGAGGTCACGGCAGGCGGGAGCCGCACCCTCGGGCAGCGGGCGCACCGACAGGCGGACGGAGTGCACGATTCCGCCGCGCCGCCCCTGGTAGTCCTCCGGCCCTTCGCCGACCGGCAGGACCGTCCCGATCGACGCGGGCAGCAGGGCGTCCAGCGCCCCGGCCGCCTGCTGCCGGAAGTCCTCCAGCCGCTGCGCCTCCTCGGGGCCGAGGCCGGGCGGGATGGACAGGGAGGGGGTGGAGAGGGGTGGCGTCGCGGGAACGGCCGCGGACTCCTTCGGGGCGGGGGTGGACGTGGGGCTCGGCATGTCGGGGCGTGGCTCCGTACGTTGGGGGGACGGGGTGGGCGCGGGCAGGGAGAGGGACGGGCCGGCGGGCGCGGCGGGCCCCGGGTCGGGCCCCGTCAGCAGCCAGGGGCCGAGCACGGCGAGGCCCAGGGTCACGGCGGTGACCGCGAGGAAGGCGCCCGTGACCGCGAACGCCCGGGTCCTGGCCCGCCGCCGGCGCCCCTCCCGGACGGCGTCGGGGACCAGATCGGGCTGGAGGGACAGCGGGCCGACGGCCCGGTGCAGGGCGTCCCGGAACAGCTCCTCGTCGTGGGCGCCGGGCGGCAGGTGCTCGTGCGGTTCAGGGGTCATGACCGGCCCTCAGCTTCCGGTGGAGTAGAGCTGGACGTCGCCCATCCGGGCGCGCAGCCGGACGAGCGAACGGGAGCACTGGCTTTTCACCGTGGACTCGCTGCACCGCAGCAGTGCGGCCACGGTCTCCACGCTCAGGTCGTCCCAGTAGCGCAGGACGACCATCGCCCGGGCCCGGGGAGGGAGTTCGGCGAGCAGGGCGAGCAGCGTGACCCGGAGATCGGCGCCCGGCGCGGGATTGGGCTGCGGGCGGGGCGCGCTGCGCCGGTGGGCGAGCAGATCGGTGACCGTGCGGCGGCGTTCGGCCACGAAGGTGCGGACGAGGACGGTCCTGGCGTAGGCGTCGAGGTTGTCCGCCCGGCTCGCCTTCCGCCAGTGCTGGAACAACGTGGCGAGGGTCGTCTGCGTCAGGTCCTGCGCGCCCTCGACGTCTCCGCACAGCAGGTAGGCCGTCCGGTAGAGCCGGCGCTGCCCGCTCCGGGCGTACGCCACGAACGCGGCGACCTCGCCGTCGGCCATGGCGGGCTCAGCCGCTGCCGGCATCCGCCCTCCCCTCTTCCTCGCGCTTCCGTGCTCCCCCGAACTCCGCCCCCGGGGGCGGACTCCCACCCCTTACAGAGCACCCGTGTGCCGAAAAGGTTGAAGAGAAGTGAAGATCAGTTCGAGGCGGTGCGGGCGTCGGTCCACACAGCGGTCCACGCACCGGTCCACGCACCGGCCCCGGGGTGTCTCACTCCCTGGCGGAACCTGGTGCCCGCGCGAAGCGCTGTGCTAGAACAGCGCCCGTGACAGTCGATCGTTTTCTGGTGGAGTGCCTCCACATCGATCTCTGCCGCGTCTCCAGCGCATCCTGTTGATGCCGGCCGCGGCATCCTCCGCGATGCCCACGTGACGCCTGCGCGCCTCCCCGGTATCCGCGCCCCACGCGCCTGATTCCCCTCCGGGTCCCCTCGCGTCCCCGCGTCCCCGCGCCGCCCCCTTTCGTACGTCCCTCCGGCCCGCCTCCGCGGGTCCGGCGACGCTCCACGACCTCGGAGACCCCTCCATGCCGACCTCCACGTCCCCGCGGGAACGGACCGCCGAAGCCGCCGATCCCGTACCTCCGGGCCCGCCGGACAAGGACGACGGCCGCCGACGCCGTCCCGAACGCGCCGCCCTGCTGCGCCGGATCGGGCTGCGCGTCCTCGCGCTCGCCGTTCTGCTCGGCCTCTGGCACCTGGTGACCGCGCTCCAGCTCTGGTCCCCGGTGCTGGTTCCCTCGCCCGCCGCCGTGTGGCGGGCGCTGCTGGAGACCTCGGGCACGCACGACGGCGTCCGGGGCTACCAGGGGCACACCCTGATCGAGCACCTCGGGATCAGCCTGCGCCGGATCCTCGTCGGGGCCGGCGCGGGCGTGGCCGCGGGTCTCGTGACGGGCGTCCTCATGGGGACGCTGCCGTGGGTACGGGTGGTGCTGGAGCCGGCGGTGGCGTTCCTGCGGACCCTGCCCCCGCTCGCCTACTTCAGCCTGCTGATCATCTGGTTCGGCATCGACGAGGCGCCCAAGCTGTGGCTGCTGGCCATCGCCGCGATGCCGCCGGTCGCCGTCGCCACCGCGTCCGCCGTGGCGTCCGCGCCGACGGCCCTGGTCGAGGCGGCCCGGGCGATCGGGGCCCGGCGCGGACAGGTCGTCACCTCCGTCGTACTGCCCTCCGCGCTGCCCGAGATCCTCGTCGGCGTCCGGCTCGCCTTCGGCATCGCGTACTCCTCCGTCGTCGCCGCCGAGACCGTCAACGGACTGCCGGGGATCGGCGGCCTGATCCGGGACGCCCAGCGCTACAACCAGTCCGACACCGTCGTGCTCGGCCTCTTCGCCATCGGCCTCTCCGGCCTGCTCATCGACGCGGCCCTGCGCCTGCTGTCCGACCGCCTCGCCCCGTGGCGCAGCCACGCGTAACCGCCCCGCTCCCACCCGCTTCCCACCCACCGACGTACGAAGGACACGCACATGCCCCGGACACCCGGCCCGCTCCGCCTCCCCCTCCTCGCCGCGGCCCTCGGCTCCCTCCTGGCGGTGACCGCGTGCGGCGCGGGCGGCGGCTCCGGCGGCGGGGGCGACGGCGGCAGGACGATACGCATCGCCTACCAGTCGTTCCCCAGCGGCGACCTGATCGTCAAGGAGAAGGGCTGGCTGGAGAAGGCACTGCCCGGATACGACGTCAAGTGGACCAAGTTCGACTCCGGGGCCAGCATCAACACCGCCTTCGTCGCCGGGTCCGTGGACCTCGCGGCCATCGGCTCCAGCCCGGTGGCCCGGGGGCTCTCCGCGCCGCTGAACATCCCGTACGAGGTCACCTGGGTGCTCGACGTCGCCGGGGACAACGAGGCGCTCGTCGCCCGCAACGGCGCGAAGATCTCCTCGGTGAAGGACCTGGTGGGCAAGAAGGTCGCCACCCCGTTCAGCTCCACCTCCCACTACAGCCTGCTCGCCGCCCTCGACCGGGCCGGGGTGGACGCCTCGAAGGTGCAGCTCCTCGACCTGGAGCCGCAGGACATCCTGGCCGCCTGGACGCGCGGCGACATCGACGCCACGTACGTCTGGCTGCCGACGCTGGAGGAGCTGAAGAAGACCGGCGAGGTCATCGTCTCCAGCCGCGAACTCGCCGCGGACGGCAAGCCCACCCTCGACCTCGGGGTCGCCGCCACCCGCTTCCTCAAGGCCCACCCCGACGTGCTGCCCGCCTGGCGCAAGGCCCAGGCCCGGGCGCTCGACCTGATCCACGACGACCCCGACGCCGCGTCGGCCGCCGTCGGCAAGCAGCTCGGCATCAGCCCGGCCGAGGCGGGCTCCCAGCTGAAGCAGGGCATCTTCCTCAAGCCCGCCGAACAGGCCGACGCGAAGTGGCTCGGCACCCCCGGCCGGGCCGGCGGCCTGGCGGACAACCTGCACAGCGCCGCGCGGTTCCTCGTCGACCAGAAGCAGATCGACTCCGCGCCGGACATCGAGGCCCTGCGCAAGGCCGTCCACGCGGAAGGGCTCAGCGATGCCGTCAGCCCCTGATACGGAGAAGGCACCGGCCCCGGCGGCACACGAAGCGGCCCCCGTCGTCTCCGTGACCGGCGTCCGGCACTCCTACGGCCGGGGCGCGGAGGCGGTCACCGCTCTCGGCCCGCTCTCCCTGGAGATCCCGGCCGGCGAGTTCCTGGTCCTCGTCGGCCCGTCCGGCTGCGGCAAGAGCACCCTGCTGCGGCTGATCGCGGGCTTCGAGCACGCCACCGAAGGCGCGGTCGAGGTGTTCGGGGAGCGCCCCGAACCCGGCGAACAGGCGGGCATCGTCTTCCAGCAGCCGCGCCTGTTCCCCTGGCGTACGGTCGGCGACAACATCGGCCTGGCGCTGAAGTACGCGGGTGTGCCCCGGGCGGAACGGGGAGAGCGGGTCGGGGAGTTGCTGGAGCGCGTCGGGCTCGCGGACACCGCGGGCCGCCGCGTCTGGCAGATCTCCGGCGGCCAGCAGCAGCGCGTCGCCATCGCCCGCGCCCTGGCGGGCGGCAAGCGGCTCCTGCTGCTGGACGAGCCGTTCGCCGCGCTGGACGCGCTGACCCGGGAGCGGCTCCAGGAGGACCTGCGCACGGTCAGCGCCGAGACCGGGACCACGTCGGTCTTCGTCACCCACAGCGTCGACGAGGCGGTCTTCCTCGGCACCCGCGCGATCGTCCTCACCAACCGTCCGGGGACCGTCGCCCTGGACATCCCCATCGGCCTGCCCCGGACCGGCGCCGACCCCGCCGAACTGCGCGGGCTGCCCGCGTACGCCGCGCTGCGCGCCGAGATCGGCACAGCGGTACGCGAAGCGGCCGGCCGGCACCCCCGTACAAGCCGACACTTCCGTACGACGAGAGGAGAAGGATCATGACCACCGCGACGACCCCGGTCCTGCGCGACCACCGCGTCCCCGCCGACGGCCTGTACGAGGGCCCGCGCGAGCTGCGCCGGGTCCCCGAGGGCTGGACCGACCGCCCCTACGAGCGCTTCCGCCTCGTTCCGCTCGGCCGGGTCATCGGCGCGGAGCTCCACGGCGTCGACCTGTCCCGCCCGCTGGACGCGGCCCTGCGCGCCGAGCTGGACCGGGCGCTGCTGGAGTGGAAGGTGCTGTTCTTCCGCGACCAGCACCTCACCTCGCGGCAGCAGCGGGCGTTCGCCGGGTACTGGGGCGAGCTGGAGACCAACCCGCTGCTCGCCACCGGCGACGACCCGGAGGTGGCCCGCCTCGACCGCACCGCCGTCCCCACCTTCGAGAACGTCTGGCACACCGACGTCACCTTCCGCGAACGCCCTGCCCTGGGCGCGGTCCTCCAGCTCCGCGAGGTGCCTCCGACCGGCGGGGACACGCTCTGGGCGGACATGGCCGCCGCCTACGACAACCTGCCCGAGGAGGTGAAGGAGCGCATCGAGGGGGCGCGGGCGGTGCACGACTTCATCCCCGGGTTCTCGCGCTTCTATCCGCCGGAGCGGCTGGCTCCGCACCAGGACCGGTTCCCGCCGGTCGAGCACCCGGTGGTGCGGCGCCATCCGGTCACCGGCCGCCGGACGATCTTCGTCAACGCCTCGTTCACCACCCGGATCGTGGGTTTCGAGCGGGAGGAGAGCGACCGCCTGCTGCGGCTCCTCTTCCAGCAGGCGCACGCCCCGGAGTTCCAGGTGCGGTTCTCCTGGCGCGCGGGCGACGTCGCCTTCTGGGACAACCGGGCCACCCAGCACTACGCCGTCAACGACTACGCCCCGCACCGCCGGATCGCCGAACGCGTGGCGATCGCCGGAGACCGCCCCCACTGACCGCCGCGGCCGGGCTGCTTGAATGGAAGGGTGACCCGAGCCTCCCTGGAAAAGCAGCCGCACGAAGTCGCCTCGATGTTCGACGGTGTGGCGGCCAACTACGACCTGACCAACGACGTGATCTCGCTCGGCCAGGCCCGGCTGTGGCGCAGGGCGGTCGCGGCGGCGGTCGACGCCCGCCCCGCGCAGAAGATCCTCGACCTCGCCGCCGGTACGGCGACCTCCTCGCAGCCCTTCGTGAAGGCGGGCGCCTACGTCGTGCCGTGCGACTTCTCGCTCGGCATGCTCAAGGTCGGCAAGGAGCGCCACCCGTGGATGCCGTTCACGGCGGGCGACGGGATGAGGCTGCCGTTCAAGGACGAGACGTTCGACACCGTCACGATCTCCTTCGGGCTGCGCAACATCCAGGACACCGAGGTGGCGCTGCGCGAGCTGTACCGGGTGACGAAGCCCGGCGGCCGGGTCGTGATCTGCGAGTTCTCCCAGCCGACCTGGACCCCGTTCCGCACGGTCTACACGGAGTACCTGATGCGGGCCATCCCGCCGGCCGCCCGCGCGGTGTCCTCCAACCCGGACGCGTACGTCTACCTCGCCGAGTCCATCCGCGACTGGCCCGACCAGCCCGCCCTCGCGGCACTGCTCCAGAAGGCCGGCTGGTCGAAGGTCGCCTGGCGCAACCTGACCGGCGGCGTGGTGGCCCTGCACCGGGCCACCCGCGCCTGAGTCCGGACGGGGCCCTCACAGCTCCAGGCGGAAGCAGACGGCCACCTGGCCGCGCGGGGTGTCGTACGACTCCGCCCGCCGCATCCCGAGCCGTTCCGCGACCGCCATCGACCGGGTGTTGAGCGAGTGGACCATCGCCACGACCTCGCCCACCCCCGCCGCCCGCAGCCGCTCCAGCGTCGTGCGGGCGGCGGCGGAGGCGTACCCCCGCCCCCAGGCGGCCCGCCCCAGCCGCCAGCCGATCTCGGTCGCGCCGGCCGGCCCGTAATGGGTGTGCGGCCACGGCTGCGCCCCGGTGAAGCCGAGGACGGCGTCCTCCTCGTCCGTGACGGTCCACAGGCAGTAGCCCAGCTCCGCGTCGTGCCGCCGCTGACGGGCGGTGAGCTCCTCGTACGCGGACAGCTCCGCGCTCCGCCCGCCGAAGAACTCCATCACCTGCGGGTCGTCGAAGACCCGGTGCCAGGTCAGGGCGTCCTCGTCGGTCGGAACACGGAGGCGTACGGCCGGGGCCGAAGCGTGGGGCGAGACAGGTGCTGTCGACATGAGGGAGCCCTTCGGAGGGTTGGTCTGCAGGCCCCCATAGACTGCACGGGACATGTGCCGCGCGGCACGCGAATTCGAGTCTTCGGGAGATCCGACCGTGACCGAGCCCCTCTCCGAGAACAGCGCGGACGTGATCGTCGTCGGAGCGGGCCCAGCGGGCTCCACGACCGCCTACTACCTCGCCAAGGCCGGACTCGACGTCCTGCTCCTGGAGAAGACCGCCTTCCCCCGCGAGAAGGTCTGCGGTGACGGGCTCACGCCCCGCGCCACGAAACAGCTCGTCTCCATGGGGATCGACATCTCCGAGGAGGCGGGCTGGCTGCGCAACAAGGGCCTGCGCATCATCGGCGGCGGCGTACGGCTCCAGCTGGACTGGCCGGACCTCGCCTCCTACCCGGACTACGGGCTCGTCCGCAAGCGCGACGACTTCGACGAGCAGCTGGCCCGGCAGGCCCAGAAGGCCGGCGCCCGGCTCCACGAGCGCTGCAACGTGGGCGCGCCCATCAGGGACGAGCGCACCGGCCGCATCACCGGCGTCGAGGCGAAGATCGGCGAGGAGAAGACCCCGGTCACCTTCCACGCCCCGCTCGTCGTCGCCGCCGACGGCAACTCCACCCGCCTCTCCCTGGCGATGGGCCTGCACCGCCGCGAGGACCGCCCCATGGGCGTCGCCGTGCGGACCTACTTCACCTCGCCCCGCCACGACGACGACTACCTGGAGTCCTGGCTGGAGCTGTGGGACCGGCGCGGCGCCGAGGACCGGCTGCTGCCCGGCTACGGCTGGATCTTCGGGATGGGCGACGGCACCTCCAACGTGGGCCTCGGCATCCTCAACTCCTCCTCCGCCTTCAAGGAGCTGGACTGGCGCGAGGTCCTCAAGGCCTGGTGCGCCTCGATGCCGGAGGACTGGGGCTACACCCCGGAGAACATGACGATGCCCATCCGGGGCGCGGCCCTCCCGATGGCCTTCAACCGCCAGCCGCACTACACCAAGGGCCTCCTCCTGGTCGGCGACGCGGGCGGCATGGTCAACCCGTTCAACGGCGAAGGCATCGCGTACGCCATGGAGTCGGGGCAGATCGCGGCCGACGTCATCGTCCAGGCCCACGCCCGCGCCACCCCCGCCCAGCGCGAACTGGCCCTGAACAACTACCCGAAGGTGCTCAAGGAGACCTACGGCGGCTACTACACGATGGGCCGCGCCTTCGTGAAGCTGATCGGCAACCCGAAGGTCATGAAGGTCGCCACCCAGCGCGGCCTGACCCACCCGCTGCTGATGAAGTTCACCCTCAAGATGCTGGCCAACCTGACCGACCCGCAGGGCGGCGACGCGATGGACCGCATCATCAACGGCCTGTCGAAGGTGGCCCCGAAGGCCTGAGGCCGCCCGGGAAGGTCTGCGGGGGGCCGGCGGGTCCTTGGCCGTTCGCCGGCCCCCGCGGTCACCCGGACCCCGCCCCGCCCCGTCCTGCCCGGCCCGGGCAGGGCGGCGGACCGCGACCGGCCTTTGGGCCACGCGCTCCACGTCCCGGGCGAGGTCCGGCGGCCCACCGCGTAACTCCGCGCCGTCCCCGGGCACCGCGAACCCGGCGCTCCACTCGCCCCGGTGTTAATCCCCGTCCTCCCGGGTGATCATGTGCGATGATTTGCGCGCCCCCGGCCGTCGGCAGTACCGGACCGGACGGCGCCCGCCCGCCCCCGCCCGCAGTGGCGGCACGCGGTGCGTGCGGATCCTCTTGACGCACGCTCACATCGAACGCAGGCCAGCGGGGTACGGAACAAGCCGATACAGCGCTGCTCGACCCCAAGGACTGACAGCCATGACCACCGCCTCCCCGCCCCAGCACCACGGGCTCTTCCTGGAGCCCCGTTTCGCCGTGGACCTGACCGCCCCGGACGAGGACGAGGACTTCGACGCCTCGTACGACGCGCTGCCCGCGCCCACCACCTCGGCCAGGGAGCCGGAGCGGACGAACCGCCGCCCGCGCCGCCGCTGATCCGGACGGCGGCCCCTCCGGCGCGTAAACCGCTGGAGGCCCCGCCGCCCGACCGGTACCCTCTTCTCCATGGCCAGCCCCGAGTCCGACAGACTCCGGCCACCGGTGCGCCGGTGGCCGTGTTCGTGCTGAGCGTCGCCGGCTGACCCACGGGTCACCGGCCCCTTCACCACGGCTCCACGTCCCCCGGCTCACCGCGGGTACGGGCCGTTCCCCCTCGCGTACGCGCTGAAGCACCGCAGTACGCGGGGTCCGTGCCACCGGCCGATCGGTCACCGCGGGCGCCTTTCCGCGCCCCGGCCGATCACCTCCGGGCACTTCTCCGCGCCGTCGCGCCGGACCACCGGCGAACGCCTCCGCGGCCCGTATCCCCGCACTCCGGTCTGTCTGTCCATCCGACGGTTCCGTCCAAGGGGTCACTCACCCATGCCATTCGCCGTTTACGTCCTCGGGCTCGCGGTCTTCGCCCAGGGCACCTCCGAGTTCATGCTGTCGGGGCTCGTCTCCGGCATCGCCGCCGATCTCGACGTCTCCCTCTCCGCCGCCGGCCTCCTCACCTCCGCCTTCGCCATCGGGATGGTCGTCGGCGCGCCCCTGATGGCGCTGGCCGGCCGCGCCTGGCCCCGCCGCCGCGCCCTGCTCCTCTTCCTCGCGGTGTTCGTCGCCGTCCATGTCGTCGGCGCCCTCACCCCGAGCTACGAGGTGCTCCTGGTGACCCGCTTCGTCGGCGCCCTCGCCAACGCGGGCTTCTGGGCGGTCGCGCTGACCACGGCCATCGCGATGGTCCCGGACCGGCTGAAGGGCCGGGCCACCGCCGTGGTGGTCGGCGGGGTGACCATCGCCTGCGTCGTGGGCGTACCGGCCGGCGCGGTGCTGGGGGAGCACTGGGGCTGGCGGTCGGCCTTCTGGGCGGTCGCGATCGTCTCGCTGCCGGCCTTCCTCGCGGTCCTGCGCTCCATCCCGGGCGGCCGGGGCACGGACCCGGGCGCCGCTCCCGTACCCGTGCGGGACGAACTGCGCGCGCTGACCGGCCCAGGCCTGCGACCGGTACTCCTCACGATGGCCCTCGTGCAGGGGGCGACCTTCTGCGCCTTCTCCTACCTGGAGCCGCTCCTCACCCGGGAGACGGGGCTGGGCGCGGGGTGGGTGCCGGTGTCCCTGGCGCTGTTCGGGGCGGGCTCGTTCGCCGGGGTCACGGTGGCCGGCCGGTTCGCCGACGCCCGCCCGGTCGCCGTCGTCGCCACGGGCATGACCGCCCTCACCCTCGGCTGGGCGGCCCTCGCCCTGGCGGCGGGCAGCCCGGTGCTCGCCCTGGTGCTGATCCCGCTCCTGGGCATGCTCGCCTTCGGTACGGGCACCGCCCTGATCACCCGGGTCCTGGGCCTCGCCGCCGGGGCCCCGACGCTGGCCGGCGCCTTCTCGACGACCGCGTTCAACCTGGGGGCGGCGGTGGGCCCGTGGGCGGGCGGCCTGGCCCTGGACGCCGGGTTCGGCTACCGGGCCCCGGTCTGGGTGAGCGTCCTGCTGATGGCCCTGGCCCTGCTCGTCGCCGCGAGCACGGCTAAGGGCCGCCGCTCCCGAGCGGGGGAGCGGCGGCCCTCGGAGCCCGTGGCGCACCGGAGTGCCCACGAGCGCTTGTGAATCAGAGAACGCGGACCGCGCCGGTCGGCCGGTCGTAGTCCATGGAGCGCTGCACCGTGCCGGTGCTGGAGTTCTGCGCGCCGACGAACTCGCCGCCGCCGATGTAGATCGCGACGTGGTAGGCGCTGCCGGCGCTTCCCCAGTAGAGGATGTCGCCGGGCTGGAGGTTGTCCAGCGAGACCTGGGTGCCGAAGGTCGACTGGGACTGCGAGACGCGCGGCAGGTCGATGCCCGCCGTGCGGTACGCGGCCTGGGTCAGACCCGAGCAGTCCCAGGCGTTGGGGCCGGTGCCGCCGGACACGTACGCGTCGCCGACCTGCGCCTTGGCGAAGGCCACGATGGAGGCGGCGGAACCGCTCACGTTCGAGGAGGAGGGGGCGGAGGCGGAGCTGCCCGAGTCCGAGGAGCCCGACGAGCCGGAGGAGGCGCTGAGGGTCGTGCGCTCGGAGGTCCGGGAGGCGCGCTCGGCGCGCTCCTCGGCCTCCGCCTCGGCCTTGGCCTTCGCGGCGGCTTCGGCCTTCTTCTTCGCCTCGGCCTTGCGGACGGCCTCGGCGTGCGCCTTCTTGGCCGTCTTCGCGGCCTTCTCGGCCGCGGCGTCCTCGTCCGCCTGCGTCTCCAGGTCGAGGGCGACCTGCTGCGTGGCCTGGGCGGAGGCGGCCACAGCGGTGGAGAAGCCGGACGTGATCGTGGGCATCTCGATCGTCTGGGTCACCGGCTCGGCCTGGGCCGGACCGGCGGCACCCGCGACCGCGATGGTGCTGAGGACGCCACCGGCAACTCCGGCTCGCAGTGCCGACTTCGAGGCGCGCTGACGGGGCTTCCGGTGGCTGGGTATGTGAGCGGTGTGGGACATGGGTACTAGCGCTATCAGGGCTGTAGGGGTCCCATCAAGAAACGTGTGTTGCGACACAGTTACGTTCGGAATCTGTGAATCCGCTTTCCGGGCACCTTTATTGACGCCGTAACGGGCAAATCGGGCAGTGTCGATCAGGCCCGTGATCACTGCCTTTCGGCAATACGCCCGAATTGCCCGCCGCTTACCATCCGTTCACACCGATGGCCAAGCCCGGCTTTCCGGGGCGTGGGGCCGAGTGGCGCAGGTCACAGCATGGCTCCCGCGGGACGGGCAACCCTCGCGACCGCGTTCCGCGTGGGCGTCCCGCGGCGGCCCGTGATCATCCGCGGGCGCCCGCGGCGGTCCCGCGGCACCCCCGTGCCGGCGGAGGGGCCGGCTCCACTCGCGCGACGAGGGGGTGCGGGGACGGCCGTCGGGCTCGCGATCCGGAAGTTCGTGAATGCGTGCACATGTCCGCATCGGTCCCCGCCGCTCCCCGCACGGGTGGGTGACGATCTCGGACGACGCCCTTATCACCCCGATGCGTCCCAGCGCCAATTTGCTTGTACGGGACGTCGATTGATAGCGCGCCACGCCTTTGACCAGCGGTAACGCCGTCGAATGTCACGTCTCGTGATCACTCGGCCGCTTCGCGTACGAAGATCACCGCTCATACGACTTCATGATCCTTCGTCAGGTGGTGGAGATCACAAAGCCGTTGTCGTACCCCGTGTCGCAGATCACAGGGGGGCGGGCATAGGATGCGGGGCAGTCGGGCTTGTGAACTGCCTCACATGTGCACGATCTTGGTGAGGCGGCGAGCCGGTCGCCCGATGCGGTCCACAGGTCAAGGACGACTGGAAGGAGCGAGGAGCGTGAATGCCTACGCGCCCATCCTCGTGCTCGGCGCCCTCGGGGCAGGGTTTGCGATCTTCTCCGTGGTCATGGCCACGCTTATCGGCCCCAAGCGGTACAACCGGGCAAAGCTCGAAGCGTACGAGTGCGGTATCGAACCCACCCCGACTCCCGCCGGAGGCGGCCGGTTTCCGATCAAGTACTACCTGACGGCGATGCTTTTCATCGTCTTCGACATCGAGATCGTCTTCCTCTATCCCTGGGCGGTCTCCTTCGACGCCCTGGGGATCTTCGGGCTCGTGGAGATGCTGCTCTTCGTGCTCACCGTCTTCGTCGCCTATGCGTATGTGTGGCGTCGCGGCGGCCTGGAATGGGACTGAGGGGCTGAGGGGCACACCATGGGACTCGAAGAGAAACTGCCGAGCGGCTTCGTTCTGACCACGGTCGAGCAGGCCGCGGGCTGGGTGCGGAAGTCGTCCGTCTTCCCGGCCACGTTCGGACTGGCCTGCTGCGCCATCGAGATGATGACGACCGGCGCCGGCCGCTACGACCTGGCCCGGTTCGGGATGGAGGTCTTCCGCGGATCGCCGCGCCAGGCGGACCTGATGATCGTCGCGGGACGGGTGAGCCAGAAGATGGCGCCCGTCCTGCGGCAGGTCTACGACCAGATGCCGAATCCCAAGTGGGTCATCTCCATGGGGGTTTGCGCGTCATCTGGCGGTATGTTCAACAATTACGCCATTGTGCAGGGTGTTGATCACATTGTCCCGGTCGATATCTATTTGCCGGGTTGTCCGCCTCGCCCCGAGATGCTGCTGGACGCCATCCTCAAGCTCCACCAGAAGATCCAGACCTCCAAGCTCGGGGTCAACGCGGAGGAGGCCGCACGCGAGGCCGAGGAAGCGGCCCTCAAGGCACTGCCCCTGATCGAGATGAAGGGGCTGCTGCGGTGACCGACCACCCCAACGCCCACGGCGACGAGCCGAACGGCAACGCCGTACCCGCGCCGCGCGACACCGGCGGCGAGGTCATCCGCGTCCGCAGGGGCATGTTCGGCGCCAACAACGGCGGCGACACCTCCGGCTACGGCGGACTCGTCCGCACCGTCACCCTGCCGGGAGCCGCCTCGCGGCCCTACGGCGGCTGGTTCGACGAGGTGGCCGACGAGCTCGAAGGGGCCCTGGAGGAACAGGACCTGCTCCCCTCCAACGCCATCGAGAAGACGGTCGTCGACCGCGCCGAGCTGACCTTCCACATCGCCCGCGAGCACCTGGTCCAGGTCGCCCGCACCCTGCGCGACGACCCCGCCCTGCGCTTCGAACTCTGTACGGGCGTCAGCGGCGTCCACTTCCCGGGCGACAAGGGCCGGGAACTGCACGCCGTCTACCACCTGCGGTCCCTCACCCACGGCCGGGTGATCCGGCTGGAGGTGTCCGCCCCGGACAGCGACCCGCACATCCCGTCGCTCGTCGAGGTCTACCCGACCAACGACTGGCACGAGCGCGAGGCGTACGACTTCTTCGGACTCGTCTTCGACGGGCACCCGGCCCTGACCCGGATCATGATGCCGGACGACTGGCAGGGCTTCCCGCAGCGCAAGGACTACCCGCTCGGCGGCATCGCCGTCGAGTACAAGGGCGCCCAGATCCCGGCTCCGGACCAGCGGAGGTCGTACTCCTGATGACCACTCCCCACGCGACACCCCGAGCGACCACCGAGGGGACTGTATATACGGTCACCGGCGGCGACTGGGACGAGGTCGTCGAATCCGCGGTGAAGTCCGACGACGAGCGCATCATCGTCAACATGGGCCCCCAGCACCCGTCCACGCACGGCGTGCTGCGGCTCATCCTGGAGATCGACGGCGAGACCGTCACCGAGGCCCGCTGCGGCATCGGCTACCTCCACACCGGCATCGAGAAGAACCTCGAGTTCCGCAACTGGACACAGGGCACCACCTTCGTCACGCGGATGGACTACCTGACGCCGTTCTTCAACGAGACGGCGTACTGCCTGGGCGTCGAGAAGCTCCTCGGCATCGAGGACCAGATCCCCGACCGGGCCACCGTCCTGCGCGTGCTGCTGATGGAGCTCAACCGGCTCTCCTCGCACCTGGTGTGCATCGCCACCGGCGGCATGGAGCTCGGCGCGACCACGATCATGATCTACGGCTTCCGCGATCGTGAACTCGTTCTCGACCTCTTCGAACTCTTCACCGGCCTGCGGATGAACCACGCCTTCGTCCGCCCCGGCGGCCTGGCCCAGGACCTGCCCCCGGGCGCGGTCGACCGGCTGCGCGAGTTCATCAAGACCATGAAGAAGAACCTGCCGGAGTACGACAAGCTCGCCACCGGCAACCCGATCTTCAAAGCCCGTATGCAGGACGTCGGCTACCTCGACCTCACCGGCTGCATGGCGCTCGGCGCCACCGGCCCGGTGCTGCGCTCCGCCGGACTCCCGCACGACCTGCGCAAGAGCGACCCGTACTGCGGCTACGAGACCTACGACTTCGAGGTCCCGACCGCCGACACCTGCGACTCCTACGGACGCTTCCTGATCCGCCTGGAGGAGATGCGCCAGTCGCTGCGCATCATCGAGCAGTGCATCGACCGCCTGGAGCCCGGGCCGGTCATGGTCGCCGACAAGAAGATCGCCTGGCCCGCCCAGCTCGCCCTCGGCCCGGACGGACTCGGCAACTCGCTCGACCACATCCGGAACATCATGGGCACCTCCATGGAAGCCCTGATCCACCACTTCAAGCTGGTGACCGAAGGCTTCCGGGTCCCGCCCGGTCAGGTGTACACCGCCGTCGAGTCCCCCAAGGGCGAACTCGGCGTGCACGTCGTCTCCGACGGCGGCACCCGCCCCTACCGGGTCCACTTCCGCGATCCGTCCTTCACCAACCTCCAGGCCATGGCGGCGATGTGCGAAGGCGGCCAGGTCGCCGACGTCATCGTCGCCGTCGCGTCCATCGACCCCGTGATGGGAGGCGTCGACCGGTGACCACATCACGCCAAGACGTCAGTCTGGGGATGCCGCAGCTCCCCGCCACCCCCTACCCGGCCGAGGTGCGCGCCCGGCTCGACGCGGACGCGAAGGAGGTGCTCGCCCGCTACCCCGGCAGCCGCTCCGCCCTGCTGCCGCTGCTGCACCTCGTGCAGTCCGAGGAGGGCTACGTCTCCCGTACGGGCATGGCCTTCTGCGCCGAGACGCTCGACCTCACCACCGCCGAGGTCACCGCCGTCGCGACCTTCTACTCCATGTACCGGCGCAGGCCGAGCGGTGACTACCAGGTCGGCGTCTGCACCAACACCCTGTGCGCGGTCATGGGCGGCGACGCCATCTTCGACACGCTCAAGGAGCACCTCGGCGTCGGCAACAACGAGACCACCGAGGACGGCAAGGTCACCCTCGAACACATCGAGTGCAACGCCGCCTGCGACTTCGCACCCGTCGTGATGGTCAACTGGGAGTTCTTCGACAACCAGACGCCCGAGAGCGCCACGCGGCTCGTCGACGACCTGATCGCCGGCCGGACCGTCGAGCCGACCCGGGGCGCCCCCCTCTGCTCGTACAAGGAGACCGCCCGCATCCTGGCCGGCTTCCCCGACGAGCGCCCCGGCGCCGTCGAGGCGACCGGCGGCGCGGGCCCCGCCTCCCTGATCGGGCTGAAGCTCGCCAAGGGCGAGGCGCTCCCGAAGGCGCGCGTGGTCTCCCCGCGCGCCGGGCAGCCGCGGGACGCGCAGCCGCACGACCCTTCGCCGTCCGAGCACCTCAGCTCGCACGACGCACCGCAGCAGACCTCGGCCTCCGACCCGGAGCACCCGGCCGGGCCCGCAGCCGAGGAGGGGGAGTGATGACCTTGGCCGCCGAGATCGACCACAACGGGACGAGCCCCGAGAAGCTGCTCGCACCGGTCCTCTCCGCCTTCTGGGACCAGCCCGACTCCTGGACCCTGGACACCTACCGCCGCCACGAGGGCTACGAAGGGCTGCGCAAGGCGCTCGCCATGGCGCCCGACGACCTCATCGCGTACGTCAAGGACTCCGGTCTGCGCGGTCGCGGCGGCGCGGGCTTCCCCACCGGGATGAAGTGGCAGTTCATCCCGCAGGGCGACGGCAAACCGCACTATCTGGTGGTCAACGCCGACGAGTCGGAGCCGGGGACCTGCAAGGACATCCCGCTCCTCTTCGCCAACCCGCACAGCCTCATCGAGGGCATCGTGATCGCCTGTTACGCGATCCGTTCGTCGCACGCGTTCATCTATCTGCGCGGTGAGGTCGTCCCCGTGCTGCGGCGGCTGCACGAGGCCGTACGAGAGGCGTACGAGGCGGGCTATTTGGGGACGAACATCCTGGGTTCAGGACTCGATCTGGAACTCACGGTGCACGCGGGCGCCGGTGCGTACATCTGTGGTGAGGAAACCGCGCTGCTCGACTCTCTCGAAGGACGGCGTGGCCAGCCCCGGCTGCGACCCCCCTTCCCCGCGGTCGCCGGTCTGTACGCCTGCCCCACTGTGGTGAACAACGTCGAGTCCATCGCCTCGGTTCCCGCGATCCTGAACAAGGGCAAGGACTGGTTCAAGTCCATGGGCAGCGAGAAGTCCCCGGGCTTCACGCTCTACTCGCTCAGCGGCCATGTCACCAGCCCCGGACAGTACGAGGCCCCGCTCGGCATCACGCTCCGCCAGCTCCTCGACATGAGCGGCGGCATGCGGGCCGGCCACCGGCTGAAGTTCTGGACGCCGGGCGGCTCCTCCACCCCGATGTTCACCGAGGAGCACCTCGACGTCCCCCTCGACTACGAGGGCGTCGGCGCCGCCGGGTCCATGCTCGGCACCAAGGCGCTCCAGTGCTTCGACGAGACGACCTGCGTGGTGCGGGCCGTCACCCGCTGGACCGAGTTCTACGCCCACGAGTCCTGCGGCAAGTGCACGCCCTGCCGCGAGGGCACCTACTGGCTGGTCCAGCTGCTCCGCGACATCGAGGCCGGCAAGGGCGAGATGGCCGACCTCGACAAGCTCAACGACATCGCCGACAACATCAACGGCAAGTCGTTCTGCGCGCTCGGCGACGGCGCCGCCTCGCCGATCTTCTCCTCGCTGAAGTACTTCCGCGAGGAGTACGAGCAGCACATCACCGGCAAGGGCTGCCCCTTCGACCCCGCCCGGTCCACGGCCTGGGCCGACGACAAGAACACCGACGGCAAGAACGCTCACCGGGGGGTGAACGCATGACAGTCACCACGAGTGCGCCCTCCGGGGGCGGCGAGGCGGCGGTTCCGCCCGAGGACCTGGTCACGCTGACCATCGACGGCATCGAGATCAGCGTCCCCAAGGGGACCCTGGTCATCCGGGCCGCCGAACTCCTCGGCATCGAGATCCCGCGCTTCTGCGACCACCCGCTCCTCGACCCCGCGGGCGCCTGCCGCCAGTGCATCGTCGAGGTCGAGGGCCAGCGCAAGCCGATGGCCTCCTGCACCATCACCTGCACCGACGGCATGGTCGTCAAGTCGCAGATCACCTCTCCTGTCGCCGAGAAGGCGCAGAAGGGCGTGATGGAGCTGCTGCTGATCAACCACCCGCTGGACTGCCCCGTCTGCGACAAGGGCGGCGAGTGCCCGCTCCAGAACCAGGCGATGTCGCACGGCGGAGCCGACTCCCGCTTCGAGGGCAAGAAGCGGACCTTCGAGAAGCCCGTCCCGATCTCCACCCAGGTGCTGCTGGACCGCGAGCGGTGCGTGCTCTGCGCGCGCTGCACCCGGTTCTCCAACCAGGTGGCGGGCGACCCGATGATCGAGCTGATCGAGCGCGGCGCGCTCCAGCAGGTCGGCACCGGCGAGGGCGACCCCTTCGAGTCGTACTTCTCCGGCAATACCATCCAGATCTGCCCGGTGGGCGCGCTCACCTCGGCCGCGTACCGGTTCCGCTCCCGCCCCTTCGACCTGGTCTCGACCCCCTCGGTGTGCGAGCAGTGCTCGGGCGGCTGCTCGACCCGGACCGACCACCGGCGCGGCAAGGTCATGCGCCGCCTCGCGGCCAACGAGCCCGAGGTCAACGAGGAGTGGATCTGCGACAAGGGGAGGTTCGGCTTCCGCTACGCCCAGCAGCGCGACCGGCTCACCACCCCGCTGGTCCGCAACGCCGAGGGCGAGCTGGAGCCGGCGAGCTGGCCCGAGGCCCTGGAAGCCGCGGCGGCCGGACTCCTCGCCGCCCGCGGCCGTACCGGCGTCCTGACCGGCGGCCGGCTGACCGTCGAGGACGCCTACGCGTACAGCAAGTTCGCCCGGGTCGCCCTCGACACCAACGACGTCGACTTCCGCTCCCGCGTCCACAGCGCCGAGGAGGCCGACTTCCTGGCCGCCCGGGTCGCCGGACGCGGCCGGGACCTCGACGGCGAGGGCGTCACCTACACCGCGCTGGAGAAGGCCCCCGCGGTCCTGCTCGTCGGGTTCGAGTCCGAGGAGGAGGCCCCCGGCGTCTTCCTGCGGCTGCGCAAGGCCCACCGCAAGAGCGGCCAGCAGACCTTCGCGCTCGCCTCGCACGCCACCCGGGGCCTGGCGAAGGCGGGCGGCACCCTGCTGCCCGCCGCCCCCGGCACCGAGACCGAGTGGCTGGACGCGCTCGCGGGCGGCGTCGGCCTGGAGGCCGACGGGGCCGCGGCGGCCGAGGCGCTGCGCGGCGAGCACTCCCTGATCATCGTCGGTGAACGGCTCGCCGGAGTCCCCGGTGCGCTGTCCGCCGCCATCCGCACCGCCACGGCCACCGGCGCACGCCTGGTGTGGATCCCGCGCCGGGCGGGCGACCGGGGCGCCGTCGAGGCGGGCGCGCTCCCCACCCTGCTGCCCGGCGGACGCCCCGCCACCGACCCGCGGGCCCGCGAGGAGGTCGCGGAGCTGTGGCGGGTGGCCGAACTGCCCTCCCGGCACGGCCGCGACACGGGCCAGATCATCGAGGCCGCGGCCACCGGCGAACTGGGCGCGCTGCTCGTCGCCGGGGTCGGCGTGGAGGACCTGCCCGACCCGAACCGCGCCCTCCAGGCGCTGAACGGGGTCGGCTTCCTGGTCTCGCTGGAACTGCGGCCGAGCGCGGTCTCCGCCCGGGCGGACGTGGTCTTCCCGGTCGCCGCCGTCGCCGAGAAGTCCGGCACCTTCCTCAACTGGGAGGGCCGGGTCCGGATGTTCGAGGCGGCGCTGAAGCCCGAGCAGATGTCCAGGACGCTCGCCCCGACGGACTCCCGGGTGCTGCACATGCTGGCCGACGCCATGGACGTGCACTTCGCCCTGCCGGACCTGGCCGCCGCCCGCCGCGAGCTGGACCGGCTCGGCGGCTGGGAGGGCGGCCACGCGGCCGACCCGCGCGAGAGCGCGCAGCCGCTGCCCCGGCCCGGCGACGGCGAGGCGGTCCTCGCGGGCCACCGGATGCTGCTCGACCTCGGCCGGCTCCAGGACGGCGACACCGCGCTCGCCGGCACCCGGCACGCGGCCGTCGCCCGGCTCTCGGCGGTCACCGCCGCCGAGTCCGGCGTCAAGGACGGCGACCTGCTCGCCGTCACCGGCCCCGCGGGCACCGTCGAACTGCCCCTCGCCGTCACCGACATGCCCGACCGGGTGGTCTGGGTGCCGCTGAACTCGGTGGGACGCGGCATCCCCGCCGACACCGGCGCGAACCCCGGGGGCCTGGTGCGGATCGGCCCCGCCGCCGCACCGGGTGCTCCCGTCGAACCATCGGAGGTACGAGCGTGACTGGCCTCGCCGCACTCACGACGGCGCCCGAGGGCGTCGTCCTCGCCGCCGAGGATCTCTCGATGTTCGGCACCGACCCCTGGTGGCTCGTCGTCATCAAGGCGGTCTTCTGCTTCGCGTTCCTGATGGTGACCGTGCTGTTCTCCATCGTGTGGGAGCGCAAGGTCGTCGCCTGGATGCAGCTGCGCATCGGCCCCAACCGCAACGGCCCCTGGGGCATGCTCCAGTCGCTCGCCGACGGCATGAAGCTCATGCTCAAGGAAGACGTCGTCGTCAAACGGGCCGACAAGGTCGTCTACATCCTGGCGCCGGTCATCGCGGCGATCCCGGCGTTCATGGCGATCGCGGTCATCCCGTTCGGCCCCGCCGACAACCAGGTGTCGATCTTCGGGCAGCGCACGACGATGCAGCTGACCGACCTCCCGATCGCGATGCTCTACATCCTCGCGGTCGCCTCGGTCGGCATCTACGGCCTCGTGCTGGCGGGCTGGTCCTCCGGATCGACGTACCCGCTGCTCGGCGGTCTGCGCTCCGCCGCCCAGATGATCAGCTACGAGATCGCGATGGGCGCCGCGTTCGCCTCGGTCTTCCTCTACTCCGGGTCGATGTCGACCTCGGCGATCGTGGAGGCGCAGGCGGACCGGTGGTTCGTCATCCTGCTGCCGGTCTCCTTCATCATCTACATCATCACGATGGTCGGGGAGACCAACCGGGCCCCGTTCGACATGCCCGAGTCCGAGGGCGACCTCGTCGGCGGGTTCAACACCGAGTACTCCTCGATCAAGTTCGCGATGTTCATGCTCGCCGAGTACGTCAACATGGTCACCGTCTCCGCGGTCTCCGTGACCCTCTTCCTGGGCGGCTGGCGGGCTCCGTACCCGATCAGCACCTTCTGGGAGGGCGCGAACCAGGGCTGGTGGCCGATGCTCTGGTTCGTCCTCAAGGTCCAGCTGCTGCTGTTCTTCTTCATCTGGCTGCGCGGCACCCTGCCCCGGGTCCGCTACGACCAGCTGATGAAGCTCGGCTGGAAGGTCCTCATCCCGGTCTCCGTGGTCTGGCTGATGCTCGTCGCCACCGTGCGCGCGCTGCGCAACGAGGGCTACGACTTCTCCCGGATCGTGCTGTACGTCGGAGCGGCGGTGCTCGCGATCCTGTTGATCTCGTTCATCGTCGACATGTTCCGCGACCGCAGGAACCGGGCCGAGGAGGAAGCGGCCGGACCGGAGCCCGCCTTCGACCCGATGGCGGGCGGGTTCCCGGTGCCGCCGCTGCCCGGACAGACCCTGCCGCCGGTGCCCAGGCGCACACCCCGACGGGAGCGGGAGCTCGTTGTCAGTGGTGGACCGGATACGCAGAGTGACGGAAACGCGAGTGACGGAAAGGAGGCCGGCGGTGTCTGAGAAACCAGAGCTCACGGGCTCATCGGGATCCGCTGGGTCCTCGGGCCGGGCGGAGGAGTCGGGGGACAAGTTCCAGAACCCCGTGGCCGGCTTCGGCGTGACCTTCAAGGCCATGTTCAAGAAGCGGCTCACCGAGCAGTATCCGGAGACGCCGAAGGTGACGGCGCCCCGCTTCCACGGCCGCCACCAGCTCAACCGCCACCCGGACGGCCTGGAGAAGTGCGTCGGCTGCGAGCTGTGCGCCTGGGCCTGTCCGGCCGACGCGATCTACGTGGAGGGCGCGGACAACACCGAGGAGGAGCGCTACTCCCCGGGCGAGCGCTACGGCCGCGTCTACCAGATCAACTACGCGCGCTGCATCCTGTGCGGACTCTGCATCGAGGCCTGCCCCACCCGGGCGCTGACCATGACGAACGAGTTCGAGCTGGCCAACACCACCCGCGAGAGCCTCATCTACACCAAGGACGAGCTGCTCGCGGGGTTGCAGGAGGGCATGGTCGACAGCCCGCACGCGATCTACCCCGGCATGGACGAACAGGACTACTACCGGGGCGTGGTCACCGAGGCCGCCGCCGGCACGGTCCGTCAGACGGCCGTGTCCAAGGGCGAGGGCGACAAGCCCGACGAGGACCCCATCGAGTCCACCCGGGCCGCCGACGCCACCCGGCACGACAAGGGGGTGGACGCGTGAACGCGCTGGCCGCAGCCACCACCACCTCCACCGGCGAGGCCATCCAGTTCTGGATCCTGGGCACCGTCGCCGTGATCGGCGCGCTCTCCACCGTCCTGCTGAAGAGGGCCGTGCACAGCGCGCTCTCGCTCGCCGGCACCATGATCGTCCTCGCGGTGTTCTACCTCGCCAACGGGGCCTATTTCCTCGGCATCGTCCAGATCGTCGTCTACACCGGCGCGATCATGATGCTGTTCCTCTTCGTCGTCATGCTGGTCGGCGTCACCGCGGCCGACTCCCTCAAGGAGACCATCAAGGGGCAGCGCTGGCTGGCCCTCGGCTGCGGCCTCGGCTTCGGCATCCTGCTGATCGCCGGCATCGGCAACGCCTCCCTCAGCACGTTCGAGGGGCTCGGCGCCGCCAACGCCGCGCACGGCGGCAACATCGAGGGGCTCGCCAACCTCATCTTCACCAAGTACGTCTTCGCCTTCGAGATCACCGGCGCCCTGCTGATCACCGCGACGGTCGGCGCGATGGTGCTCACGCACCGCGAGCGCACCGAACGCGCCAAGACCCAGCGGGAGATGTCCGAGGAGCGCGTGCGCGGCAAGCACCTCCCGCCGCTCCCCGCCCCCGGCGTCTACGCCCGGCACAACGCGGTGGACATCCCCGGTCTGCTTCCCGACGGCACCCCGTCCGAGCTGACCGTCATGCAGACCCTGCGCCGGCGCGGCCAGATCCGGGACGTCTCGCAGCAGTCCCTCGCCGATCTCAAGGCTCTGGAGCAGCGCTCCGGGGAGCGGCTCGGACGTGAGGACGCGGACGCCGTGGCACGCGGAGCCCAGTCCCCGTCCGCGGCGGAGAACTCGGAGGCCGCCAAGTGAACCCGGTCAACTACCTCTACCTCGCGGCCCTGCTGTTCGCGATCGGCGCCTCCGGGGTGCTGGTCCGGCGGAACGCGATCGTGGTGTTCATGTGCGTCGAGCTGATGCTCAACGCCTGCAATCTGGCGCTCGTCACGTTCTCCCGGATGCACGGCAACCTCGACGGGCAGATCGTCGCGTTCTTCACGATGGTCGTCGCCGCCGCGGAAGTCGTCGTCGGACTCGCGATCATCGTGTCGTTGTTCCGCTCCCGCCACTCGGCCTCGGTCGACGACGCCAGCCTGATGAAGCTGTAAGGGGTCGGAAACGTGGAGAACCTGATTGCGCTGCTCGTCGCGGCGCCCCTGCTCGGAGCGGCGGTCCTGCTCTGCGGCGGACGCCGGCTGGACAAGACCGGCCACTGGCTGGGCACCGTCCTCGCCGGAGCCTCGTTCGTCGTCGGACTGATCCTGTTCACCGACATGCTGGGCAAGGACCCCGAGAACCGGGCCCTGCACCAGCACCTGTTCAGCTGGATTCCGGTGGAGGGCTTCCAGGCCGACATCGCCTTCCAGCTCGACCAGCTGTCGATGACGTTCGTCCTGCTCATCACCGGTGTGGGCACACTGATCCACATCTACTCCATCGGCTACATGGAGCACGACGAGCGCAGGCGCCGCTTCTTCGGCTATCTCAACCTGTTCCTCGCGGCGATGCTCATCCTGGTCATCGCCGACAACTACCTGCTGCTGTACGTCGGGTGGGAGGGCGTCGGTCTGGCGTCGTTCCTGCTCATCGGCTTCTGGCAGCACAAGCCCACCGCGGCCACCGCCGCGAAGAAGGCCTTCCTGGTCAACCGGGTCGGCGACATGGGCCTGTCGATCGCCATCATGCTGATGTTCACCACCTTCGGCACCTTCGCCTTCGGGCCGGTGCTGGAGTCGGCGGGCGAGACGAGCCAGGGCAAGCTGACCGCCATCGGGCTGATGCTGCTGCTGGCCGCCTGCGGCAAGTCGGCCCAGGTGCCGCTGCAGTCCTGGCTCGGCGACGCGATGGAGGGCCCGACCCCGGTCTCCGCCCTCATCCACGCCGCGACCATGGTCACCGCCGGCGTCTATCTGATCGTCCGCTCCGGCGCGATCTTCAACGCCGCCCCGGACGCCCAGCTGGTCGTCGTCATCGTCGGCGCGGTCACGCTGATCTTCGGTGCGATCGTCGGTTGCGCGAAGGACGACATCAAGAAGGCCCTGGCCGGCTCCACGATGTCGCAGATCGGCTACATGATCCTGGCCGCGGGCCTCGGCCCCATCGGCTACATCTTCGCCATCATGCACCTGGTGACGCACGGCTTCTTCAAGGCCGGCCTCTTCCTCGGCGCGGGCTCCGTCATGCACGGCATGAACGACGAGGTCGACATGCGCAAGTACGGCGGCCTGCGGAAGTACATGCCGGTCACCTTCGTCACCTTCGGACTGGGCTATCTGGCCATCATCGGCTTCCCCGGCCTCTCCGGCTTCTTCTCCAAGGACAAGATCATCGAGGCGGCCTTCGCCAAGGGCGGCGCCGAGGGCTGGATCCTCGGCTCCGTGGCCCTGCTGGGCGCCGCGATCACCGCGTTCTACATGACGCGCGTGATGCTGATGACCTTCTTCGGGGAGAAGCGCTGGCAGCCGGACGCGGAGGGCCACGAGCCGCACCCGCACGAGTCCCCGAAGTCGATGACCGTCCCGATGATCGTGCTGGCCTTCGGTTCGGTCTTCGCCGGCGGGTTCTTCGCGATCGGCGACCGCTTCGTCAACTGGCTGGAGCCCGTCACGGGTTACGACCACGGCCACTCCCCGCTGAGCGCGGCCACGGTCACCGGAGCCACCGTCGTGGCCCTGGTCGTCGGCGTCGGCATCGCCTGGGCGATGTACGGCCGCAAGCCGGTTCCGCTGGTCGCCCCGCGCGGCTCGGTCCTCACTCGGGCGGCCCGCCGCGACCTCCTCCAGGACGACTTCAACCACGTGGTCCTGGTCCGCGGCGGCGAGCACCTCACCCGCTCACTGGTCTACGTGGACCACTCCCTGGTCGACGGCGTCGTCAACGGCACGGCCGCCTCGGTCGGCGGGCTCTCCGGCCGGCTGCGCAGGATGCAGAACGGCTACGCCCGCACCTACGCGGTCTCGATGTTCGGCGGTACGGCGGTCGTCATCGCCGCGACCCTGCTGATGAGGGCGGTCTGATCACATGTCCTTTCCCCTCCTGACCGCGACGGCGGCGCTCCCGGCGATCGGCGCCATCGCCACCGCCGCCGTCCCCGCCGCACGGCGCACCGCGGCCAAATGGCTCGCGCTGTTCTTCTCGCTCGGCACGCTCGTCCTGGCGGCGGTCGTCTTCCTCCGCTTCGAACCGGGCGGCGACCGCTACCAGCTCACGGAGTCCCGGGCCTGGATCGCCGACTTCGGCGTCCGCTACGAACTGGGCGTGGACGGCATCGGGGTGGCGCTCCTCGGCCTCACCGCGCTGCTGATCCCGTTCGTCATCGTCGCGGGCTGGCACGACGCCGACCCCCTGGAGACGAAGTCGTCGCGATGGCGTCCGACGCAGGGCTTCTTCGCCCTGGTCCTCATGGTCGAGGCCATGGTGATCCTGTCGTTCGTCGCCACGGACGTCTTCCTCTTCTACATCCTGTTCGAAGCCATGCTCATCCCGATGTACTTCCTCATCGGCGGCTTCGGCGACCGGGCCCACGCGGGCACCGACGAGAACGCCGCGACCCAGCGGTCGTACGCGGCGGTCAAGTTCCTCCTCTACAACCTGGCCGGCGGCCTGATCATGCTGGCCGCGGTCATCGGGCTGTACGTGGTCGCGGGCAGCTTCTCGCTCTCCGAGATCGCCGAGGCCCGCGCCAACGGCTCCCTGGAGATGGCGACCAGCACCGAGCGCTGGCTGTTCCTCGGGTTCTTCTTCGCCTTCGCGGTGAAGGCCCCGCTGTGGCCGCTGCACACCTGGCTGCCCAACGCGATGGGCGAGGCGACCGCCCCGGTCGCCGTGCTGATCACCGCGATCGTCGACAAGGTCGGCACCTTCGCGATGCTCCGCTTCTGCCTCGGACTCTTCCCGGAGGCCAGCAAGTGGGCGACGCCGGTGGTCATCACCCTGGCGCTGATCTCCATCGTGTACGGGGCGCTCCTCGCGGTCGGCCAGCGCGACATCAAGCGGCTCATCGCCTACGCCTCGATCTCGCACTTCGGCTTCATCATCCTGGGCATCTTCGCGATGACCAGTCAGGGCCAGTCGGGCGCCACGCTCTACATGGTCAACCACGGCATCTCCACGGCCGCGCTGCTGCTGGTCGCCGGCTTCCTCATCACCCGGCGCGGCTCGCGGCTCATCGCGGACTACGGCGGGGTGCAGAAGGTCGCCCCCGTGCTGGCCGGGACGTTCCTCATCGGCGGGCTCGCCACCCTGTCGCTGCCCGGACTCGCCCCGTTCGTCAGTGAGTTCCTGGTCCTGGTCGGCACGTTCAGCGCGTATCCGGTGGCCGGCGTCATCGCCACCTCCGGCATCGTGCTCGCCGCGCTCTACGTCCTGGTCCTCTACCAGCGCACGATGACCGGCCCGGTGCGGGAGTCGGTCCGCTCCATGCCGGACCTCCGGGCCCGTGAGCTGGCGGTCGCGCTTCCGCTGATCGCCGTGCTGATCTTCCTGGGCGTCTTCCCGAAGCCGCTCACCGAGGTCGTCAACCCGGCGGTGGAGCACACCATGTCCGACGTACAGAAGAAGGACCCCCAGCCCGAGGTGGAGGCCGCCAAGTGAGCGCAACAGCTGTCCACAGTCTGTGGACGACGGCGAGCGGGGTGACATCGGCGGCACCGGGCAACTCGTTCACGGCGCCGAAGATCGAGTACACCCAGCTGATGCCGGTCCTGATCATCGTGGTCGCCGCCGTCCTGGGCATCCTGGTGGAGGCCTTCGTGCCGCGCCGGGCCCGCTACCACACCCAGCTTTTCCTGACCGTCGTGGCGGTCGCCGGCTCGTTCGCCGCGATCGTCGGCCTCGCGGCCGGCGGGTACGGCACCACGGACGCCGGGATCGTCGCCATGGGAGCCATCGCGATCGACGGCCCCACCCTGTTCCTCCAGGGCACGATTCTCCTGGTCGCCATGGTGGCGCTGTTCACCTTCGCCGAGCGCCGGCTCGACCCCGGCAGCAACGGCAACCGGGTCGACTCGTTCGCCGCGCAGGCCGGGTCCGTCCCCGGCGGCGAGGGCGAGAAGGCCGCGGTGCGGGCCGGATTCACCACCACCGAGGTCTTCCCGCTCCTCCTCTTCTCGGTGGCGGGACTGCTGGTCTTCCCGGCCGCCAACGACCTGCTGACCCTCTTCATCGCGCTGGAAGTCTTCTCGCTCCCGCTCTACCTCCTGTGCGCCGTCGCCCGCCGCAAGCGGCTGATGTCGCAGGAGGCGGCCGTGAAGTACTTCCTGCTCGGCGCGTTCTCCTCGGCGTTCCTGCTCTTCGGGATCGCCCTCCTCTACGGCTACGCGGGCTCCCTCTCGTACGCCGACATCGCCAACGTCGTCGACGGCTCGGTCCTGGAGATCGACCCGGCCCTCGCCGACACCATGGGCAATGACGCACTGCTGCTCATCGGCGGCGCGATGATCCTGACGGGCCTCCTCTTCAAGGTGGGCGCGGTCCCGTTCCACATGTGGACTCCGGACGTCTACCAGGGCGCCCCGACCCCGGTGACCGGCTTCATGGCCGCCGCGACGAAGGTCGCCGCGTTCGGCGCGCTGCTGCGCCTGCTGTACGTGGCGCTGCCGGGCCTCGCCTGGGACCTGCGGCCGGTCATGTGGGCGGTGGCCATCGTCACGATGCTGGGCGGCGCGATCGTCGCGATCACCCAGACCGACATCAAGCGCCTCCTCGCCTACTCCTCGATCGCGCACGCGGGCTTCATCCTCGCGGGCGTCATCGCGGCGAGCCCGGAGGGCATCTCCTCGGTCCTCTTCTACCTGCTGGCCTACTCCTTCGTGACGGTCGGCGCGTTCGCCGTCGTCACCCTGGTGCGGGACGCGGGCGGGGAGGCCACCCACCTGTCGAAGTGGGCCGGGCTCGGCCGCCGCTCGCCGCTGGTCGCGGCGGTCTTCGCGGTGTTCCTGCTGGCCTTCGCGGGCATTCCGCTGACCTCCGGGTTCTCCGGCAAGTTCGCGGTGTTCAAGGCGGCGGCCGAGGGCGGTGCCGGGGCGCTGGTCGTCGTCGGTGTGCTCTCGTCGGCCGTCGCCGCGTTCTTCTACATCCGGGTGATCGTCCTGATGTTCTTCAGCGAGCCGAAGGCGGACGGCCCCACGGTCGCCGTCCCGTCCCCGCTGACCATGACGACGATCGCGGTCGGCGTCGCCGTCACCCTGGTGCTGGGCCTGGCCCCGCAGTACTTCCTTGACCTGGCGAGCCAGGCGGGGGTCTTCGTGCGGTAGCGGTGGCCCGCGCGGGGGAGCCCCGCGGTATGAGCGACGGCAGCGCCGGACGGTCGGTTGTCCACAGACCGTCCGGCGTTGTCGTTGGCTCCGCCTATCGTGGACGGGGACGAGAGCAGGACGGGACAGGGCCGGGCGAGCGGACCCTCGGCGGACCCTCGGGGGACAGAGCATTGGGCGTGAGCATGGACGAGACCACCGGGACGGTGGCCGGGACCGGCACCGACACGGACGGCGAGAGCGAGGCGCGGCGGACACTGCACCGCGTCTTCGGGTACGAGTCGTTCCGCGGCGAGCAGGGCGCGATCATCGAGCATGTGGTGGCGGGCGGCGACGCCGTCGTGCTCATGCCCACCGGCGGTGGAAAGTCCCTCTGCTACCAGATCCCGTCCCTGGTCAGGCGGGGCACCGGCGTCGTCGTCTCCCCGCTGATCGCCCTCATGCAGGACCAGGTCGACGCCCTGCGGGCGCTCGGCGTCCGGGCCGGCTTCATGAACTCCACGCAGGACTTCGACGAGCGCCGCTCGATGGAGGCGCAGTTCCTCGCGGGCGAGCTGGACGTGCTCTACCTCGCCCCGGAGCGGCTGCGGCTGGACTCCACGCTCTCCCTGCTGGCCCGGGGCGAGATCTCCGTCTTCGCGATCGACGAGGCGCACTGCGTCGCCCAGTGGGGCCACGACTTCCGCCCCGACTACCTGGCCCTGTCGGTGCTCGGCGAGCGCTGGCCGGACGTGCCGCGCATCGCCCTGACGGCGACCGCGACGAACGCCACGCACGAGGAGATCACCCGCCGCCTCGCCATGCCGGACGCGAAGCACTTCGTCGCGAGCTTCGACCGGCCGAACATCCAGTACCGGATCGTGCCGAAGTCCGAGCCCAAGAAGCAGCTCCTCACCTTCCTCAAGGAGGAGCACGCCGGGGACGCGGGCATCGTCTACTGCCTCTCGCGCAACTCCACCGAGAAGATCGCGGAGTATCTCTGCCGCAACGGCGTGGAGGCCGTGCCGTACCACGCGGGCCTGGACGCCGGGACGCGCGCCGCCCACCAGGCGCGGTTCCTCCGTGAGGAGGGGCTCGTCGTCGTCGCGACGATCGCGTTCGGCATGGGGATCGACAAGCCGGACGTCCGCTTCGTCGCCCACGTCGACCTCCCCAAGTCCGTCGAGGGGTACTACCAGGAGACCGGCCGTGCGGGCCGTGACGGGGAGCCGTCGACGGCCTGGATGGCGTACGGACTCCAGGACGTCGTCCAGCAGCGCAAGCTCATCCAGGGAGGCGAGGGCGACGAGGCCCACCGCCGCCGGGCCGCCGCCCACCTGGACTCGATGCTGGCCCTGTGCGAGACGGTCCAGTGCCGCCGGGCCCAGCTGCTGACCTACTTCGGCCAGGAGCCCACGGCCCCCGCCTGCGGCAACTGCGACACCTGCCTGACCCCGCCGGAGACCTGGGACGGCACGGTCGTCTCGCAGAAGCTGCTCTCCACGGTGGTGCGGCTGAAGCGCGAACGGAACCAGAAGTTCGGCGCGGGCCAGATCATCGACATCCTGCTGGGCCGCAAGACCGCCAAGGTCATCCAGTTCGACCACGACCAGCTCTCCGTCTTCGGCATCGGCGAGGACCTCGCGGAGGCGGAGTGGCGCGGTGTGGTGCGCCAGCTGCTGGCCCAGGGGCTGCTCGCGGTCGAGGGGGAGTACGGCACGCTGGTCCTGACCGACGAGAGCGCGACGGTGCTCGGCCGGGAGCGGGAGGTGCTGCTCCGCAAGGAGCCGAAGAAGCCCACGTCCCGGTCGTCGTCCTCGGCGGGCGGCGGCAGGGGAGCCAAGGGCAAGGCGGCAGCCGCGGACCTTCCCGAGTCCGCCGTCCCGGTCTTCGAGGCGCTGCGCGCCTGGCGCGGGGCGACGGCGAAGGAGCAGGGCGTCCCGGCGTACGTGATCTTCCACGACGCGACGCTGCGCGAGATCGCGACCCTGCACCCGGGCTCGCTCGCGGAGCTGGGCGGCGTCAGCGGCCTGGGCGAGAAGAAGCTCGCGACCTACGGGGAGGGCGTGCTGGAGGTCCTGGCGCAGACGTCCCCGGGGGCGGCGGAGCCCCCCGCAGCGGCGGCCCCGGCTCCCGCACCGGGCACGGCGGCCCCGGCGCGTGACCAGGCCGCGCCGTCGGCCCCTACGCAGGCCCCGGACGCGCGGCACAGCGACCCGGAGTTCGGCTGGGACGAGGAGCCGCCGGAGTACGAGTGAGGCGCGGACCGGGCTGCGGGGCGAGGGGCGGCGGGACCTACTCCGGGTCCGCCGCCCGGCTGCGGCGGGCCGTGATCGCCGTCAGATCCAGGTCCACGGTGAACGGCACCGACACCTTCATGCGGTCGTGGAAGATCCCGGTCGAGGTGTACGCGCCAGTGGCCGGCTCCCGCTCGAAGACGTACACCACGGCACGCCCGTCGTGGTTCTCCACCCGCCAGTAGTGGGGGATGGCCGCGCGGGCGTACTTCACGGGCTTGGTCTCCCGGTCGCGGGAGCGGGACTCGGGCGAGACGACCTCGATGGCGAGGCGCACCGACTCGGCGGGGAACCGGGTCTGGTCCGGGTCCTGGACGATGTCACCGTCGATGACGATCACATCGGGCTCGGGCCGGTTGTAGCGGTCGATGTCGATGGTGAACTCGCGCACGACCTCCAGCTCGGGCGGAGCCAGAGACTGTAGCTGCCAGGTGAAGAAGTCGACCGCTCGCGAATGGAAAAGGGTCTGCGGACTCACGAAAACGAGGCTCCCGTCGATCAGCTCCGTGTGCGGAGGCAGATTCGGGAGTGTGTCCAGGTCATCGGCGGTCCAGCCGCCCTCGGGCGGGACCGCCCACCGCGGCTCGGACGCCTCGGGTTCGATGCTCATCATTGCTCCCATGGGGAGGAGTCTCGCGGGCCCGACCAGCGTATCCGCCGGGAACAGAATGAGGCTCCCCCGAACGTGTGAACGCCTCGCGCACCGCTGACCGGCCCGCTCTCCTCAGTCCCCGCCGCCCCCTCCGCAGCCGCCGCTCTCCCCGCCCCCGTCGCCCCAGCCGCCGCCGGACTCGTTCTGCTTCACGTTGTGGTGGACGGCCGCGGCGGTCCACTCGGAGCGGCGCATGACCTTCATCACCGTCCGGCCGTTCCGGCCGAGGCGGGTCAGGTCCCCGGCCAGGCCGATGGCGGAGGCCAGGGCGGCGAGCACCCGGTCGCGGTGGTCCGGATATCCCGCCGCCTCGGCCGCAGCGAACCGGTCGAGGACGTCCGGCGCGAGGTCCGGCACGCCCGGGAAGTGGCGGTGGTGGGGGAAGAGGCCGAGGAAGCGGTGGGTCCTCCGGGACAGGAGGGAGCGCTCGACCAGGGAGTCCAGGTACTTCTCCTGGACGTCCCGGTGGTGCTCGCCCACCCAGCGCCGGGCGCGCATTCCTCGGCGGCGGCCCTTGGCCGGCGGGTCCAGGGTCCGGAGCAGGGCGGCGAGGAGCGGGTCGGCCGGTTCCAGCGGGTTCACCACCTGGATCCGGCCGCCCTCCTCCCGTATCCGGCCCTGGATCTCCAGCTCCGCGAGGGCCGCCCCGGCGGTGCCGTACGCCAGATCGCGGGCCCCGCACACCGGCCTGCCCCGGTCGGGATCCAGGGCGAGCAGGATCAGTTCCTCGGGCAGCGTCAGCGCGGGGGCGTCCGGCGTCATGGCGCGGTGACGATCCTTCCGGTGACGTCGCCGAGGCCCACGCGGGTGCCGTGCGGGCCCGGGGCCCAGGCGGTCAGCGTGACCGTGTCGCCGTCCTTCAGGAAGGTCCGCTTGCCCTCGGGGAGTTCGAGCGCGTCGCGGCCGTTCCAGGTGAGCTCCAGGAGCGAGCCGCGCTGGGCGGGCTCGGGTCCGCTGACGGTGCCGGAGCCGTACAGGTCGCCGGTGCGCAGCGACGCGCCGTTCACCGTCATGTGGGCGAGCTGCTGGGCCGCTGTCCAGTACATCGAGGCGAACGGCGGCTCGGCGACGACCTGCCCGTTGATCTCGACGGTGATGCGGATGTCGAAGCCGCCCGGCTCCTCGTCCTCGGCGTCGTCGAGGTAGGGCAGGAGCGGGAAGTCCCGGGCCGGGGGCGCGGTGCGGGCGGCGTCCAGCGCCTCCAGCGGGGTGACCCAGGCGGAGACGGAGGTCGCGAACGACTTGCCGAGGAACGGGCCGAGCGGCACGTACTCCCAGGCCTGGAGGTCGCGGGCGGACCAGTCGTTGAGGAGCGAGAGGCCGAAGACGTGCTCGCGGAAGTCGGCCAGCGGCACCGGGGTGCCGTGCGCGGAGGGGACGCCGACGACGAAGCCGACCTCGGCCTCGATGTCGAGCTTCACCGAGGGCCCGAAGACGGGGGCCGGGTCGGTGGGGGCCTTGCGCTGGCCGCTGGGGCGCACCACGTCGGTGCCGGAGACCACGACGGTGCCGGAGCGGCCGTGGTAACCGATCGGCAGGTGCTTCCAGTTGGGGGTGAGCGCGTCGCCGTCCGGCCGGAAGATCTTCCCCACGTTGGTGGCGTGGTGCTCGCTGGCGTAGAAGTCGACGTAGTCCGCGACCTCGTAGGGCAGGTGCAGGGTCACCGCGTCCACCGGGTGCAGCAGCGGCTCGATGTCCGCGCGGTGGGCGGGGACGGTCAGCCAGGCGGTGAGCGCGCGGCGCACGTCGCTCCAGGCGGTGCGGCCCGCCGCGAGCAGCGGTGTCAGGGTCGGCTGGGCGAGCAGCCCCGCGTAGGGGGAGCCCAGCGCGTGGGCGGCGGCCCCGGCGTCCAGGACGTGGCTGCCGATGCGGACGCCGACCCGGCGGTCGTCGGGGTGGTCGGGGGTGGAGAACACACCGTACGGAAGGTTGTGCGGGCCGAAGGGGTCGCCCTCGGCCAGATCGAGCGGGCTGCTCTGCTCGGGCATGTGGTGCTGCCTCGCTTTCCAGGTCGCGTTGGGAGACACGTTACGTCGGTGCTCCTACCCAGCGGCAGTGCCCCGACTGTCCCCAACTGTGCTCATTGCCCGGAAAGTTCGTCGGGTCCCCCGGAAAATCCGGGGGACCCGAGGACAGAACGGGGAGGCGGCTCAGCCGGCCGTGCGCGGAATGCGCTTCTCCCAGGTGCGGTGGAAGACGACCTCGCCGCCGTCCTTGCAGACCACCTCGTTGGAGGTGATGAAGTCCTGGTCGTCGGCGGCGATCTCGGAGCGGGTCTCGATCTCCACGTCCCAGGCCATCTCCGGGCGGTGCAGCCTGATCCGCCAGTCGGAGCGGGTCCGCGCGGAGAGCGGGTCGTCCTGCTGGATCGTGTACGTCTCCAGGGCGTCCTCGGTGAATTCGAGGCCGTCGGGGTAGACCCGCGTGCCGCCGTAGCGGGGGTCGACCTCCAGGCGCCATTCGCCCTGGGCGACATCGCGGACGACGAGGCGTTCGGGGCGGGGCTCCTCCAGGGTGACCGGGTGGACCACGCCGAGCGGTTCGGACTGTTCCGGTTCGCCGAAGGTGATCGCCGGGTCCTCGGTGTGGCGGCGCACCGGGAGCTCGACGAAGCTGCCGTCCGCGTCCAGGGTGAAGCCCGCCGAGCCGGCCTGCGGCCAGATCCAGGGCCAGTACGAGGAGGAGACGGCGAGCCGGATGCGGTGGCCGGGCGGGAAGGTGTGCCCGATGCCGTTGAGGTCGAAGACCACGTCCTCGGTCTCGCCCGGGGGCCAGGGGTCGGTGCGGTCGCGGCCGTGGCGGGCCGCGAGGTTGAGCACACCCCGGGTCACCAGGGTGGAGGAGCCGTCGGGCGCGACGTCGCAGAGCCGGGCGATGGCCTGGCCGCGGGTCGCGTCCATCCGGAGGCGGAGCTTCACCCGGGGGCGGCCGAGGATCTCGATCGGGGCGTCCGCGACGGGGAACTCGAAGGAGACGGACTTCGCGTCCTCGTCCCGCTGGTCCGGCGGCAGGTCCGCGTCGTTGCCGAACGGGAAGAAGCGGCCCGCGTCCACGCCGGTCTGCTGCGGCGAGGCGACGATCCGCTCGCCGCCCTGGAGGGCGTACGCCACCGGGGCGACGTTCTCCGAGGGCCAGCTGGCGTCCCCGACCCAGCGGCCCGGCAGCGTCTCGTACACCGTGGCGGGCGGGTGCGAGCCGCTGATCCAGGACCGCAGCAGCGGCTCCCGCATCACGCCCGTCTCCTGGCCCTTGAGGTGCTGGTCCCACCAGCGCAGCGTCTCCTGGAGGAAGCCGATCGCGGGCCCCGGCGGCAGTCCCCGGTCGGGGTACTGGTGCGACCAGGGGCCGATCAGCCCGCGCACCTGCTCCGGGTCCAGGTGCTCCACGAGCCGCAGGACGGTGTCCCGGTACGGGTCGTGCCAGCCGCCGACCGCGAGGACCTTCGCCTTGATGGCGCCGTAGTCCTCGCAGACGCTGCCGTGCGTCCAGTAGGCGTCGCGGCTCTGGTGGGCCAGCCAGGTGTGGATGAAGGGGTCGACGGCCTCCAGCCGTTTCAGCCACATCTCCTTCCAGCCCTCCCCGACCTGCGCCGGGTCCGGCGGGCGGCAGACGAAGGCGAGCATGGTGGCGGCCCAGGCGTGCATGTCCACGGCGAGGACGGAGCCGCCCATGTAGTGGACGTCGTTGTCGTAGCGGTCGTCGGTCGAGCAGACGGTGACGATCGCCTTGAGCGGCTCGGGGGCGAGCGCGGCGATCTGGAGCGAGTTGAAGCCGCCCCAGGAGATGCCGAACATCCCGACCCGGCCGGAGCACCACTCCTGCTGGGCCAGCCAGTGGATGACGGCGACCCCGTCCTCCAGCTCCCGCGCGTCGTACTCGTCGCCCGGCAGCCCCTCGCTGTTGCCGTGGCCCCGGACGTCGACCCGCACGGAGGCGTAGCCGTGGCCCGCGTACCAGGGGTGGCGCTGCCAGTCGCGGGGCGCGGTCCAGTCGCTGAGCCGGTAGGGCAGGTACTCCAGCAGGGCCGGGACCGGTTCCTCGGTCAGCGGCCGCCAGATCCGGGCGTAGAGCCGGGTGCCGTCGGGCAGCGGGATGTACACGTCCTCGTGGGTCGTCTCGTACGGGAACTCGGTCGTGATGTTCATGGGTCACCTCGGTGGGGGACGGGGTGCGAGGACGTGCTCAGTGGACGGGGTGCATGGTGCGTTTCAGCCAGGGGGCGGCGGCGATCATCGCCACGCCCGCTGCCACGGCGATGGCGCCGTTGACGCCGAAGTAGGCGGGGTTGGAGACCTCGCCGTACAGCTTCACGGTCTGGGCCTGGATGCCGTTGGCGACGGCCAGCGAGAGGAACCACAGGGCCATGGTCTGGCTGGCGAAGGCCTTGGGGGCGAGCTTGCTGCTGGCCGAGAGGCCGGAGGTCTCCAGCAGGACGTCGCCGAGGCCGAGCAGCAGGTAGGAGCCGACGATCCACCAGGCGGCCATCTTGTAGGTGTCGTCCGCGTGGCCCGAGGTCGGCAGCACCATCAGCAGGAAGGAGAGACCGCCGAGGATCACGCCGAAGGCGATCTTGTTGGAGGCGTGCGGCTGGCGGCGGCCCATCCGCACCCAGGTGGCGGCCACCACCGGCGCGAGCGCCACCTCGAAGGCGCCGAGCGCGGAGGCGTACCAGCTGGCCGGGAAGGTGAAGCCGAAGATCTCGGTCCGGGCGTTGGTCGACGCCAGCAGGATCATCGTCGAGTAGGCCTGGAAGAGGATGAAGTTGAAGAAGACCGAACCCAGGAACAGCACGACGTACGGCCGCAGCCTGCCGCGCTCCTCGGCGGTGACCCGGGGGCTCTTGAACATCACCACGAAGTAGGCGATCGGGGCGATGATCGAGATCACCGTCAGCACGTCCACGAACCGGTCGATGGTCAGCCATCCCACCAGGGCCAGGACGGTCGCGAGGAGGGCCACCGCGACGGCCCCGCCGATGATCAGCCGCACCGCCCGCCGCATGGCTTCGGGGGCCAGCTCGAATTCCGCGCCCTCCTTGCGGCCGACCAGGTGACGGCGGCCCGCGACGTACTGGATCAGGCCGAAGGTCATGCCGACCGCGGCGGCCGAGAAGCCCCAGTGCCAGCTCCAGTGCTCGCCGAGCCAGCCGGTGATCAGCGGTCCGGCGAACGCGCCGATGTTGATGCCCATGTAGTAGAGGGCGAAGCCGGCGTCGCGCCGTTCGTCGTCGGTGCGGTAGAGCTTGCCGACCATGGAGGCCACATTGGGCTTGAGCAGGCCCGTTCCGGCGCTGATCAGGCCGAGGCCCACCCAGGTCATGGCGTCGGTGGGGACGGCCATGGAGTAGTGGCCGCAGGCGATGAGGATGCCGCCGTAGAGCACGGCCCGGTACGAGCCGAGGATCCGGTCGGCCAGCCAGCCGCCCGCCACGGAGACCAGATAGACCAGTGTCCCGTAGGCGGCGGAGACGGAGGCGGCGGTGCCGGGGTCCATGCCCATGCCGCCGCCCGCCACGGTGTCGGCGAAGAACAGCACCAGGATGGCCTGCATGCCCAGGAACGAGAACCGCTCCCAGACCTCCAGGCCGGACAGGGTCATCAGACCCCGTGGCTGCCCGAAGAAGGCGTGGTCGTCCTCGGGCGGGGGCTTGGCCGGCTCGGTGTCGGCGGTGCTGTGGGACAAAGCGGGGACTCCTGATCGTATGAGCTGATCCCGAACATACCGGCGGTCATGGGAAGCCGCCCACGGTGATCCATAGCGGACCGGATACGCTGAAGTCGCTAAGAGAGACAGCGACACATCGACATTGCGTGTGATCGTCAGCAGACAGGAGATGCCCTCGTGACCGTCGTCGGGCCGTTCGGACTGCACGTGCGGGACCAGTCTCTCGAGACCGATGTCCAGTTGGGCCTGGCAGCCGTCGAGGCGGGCCTGCTCGAAGCCACCAAGAGCGATGTGCCCTTCATCACGGAGGCCGCCCAGCACCTGGTGCGCGCGGGTGGCAAAAGGTTCCGCCCCCTGCTGGTCATGCTCGCGTCACAGTTTGGCGATCCCGACGCGCCGGGGGTCGTCCCCTCCGCCGTCGTCGTCGAGCTGACCCACCTGGCCACGCTGTACCACGACGACGTGATGGACGAGGCCGACGTGCGGCGCGGGGTGCCCAGCGCCAACACCCGCTGGGGCAACTCCGTCGCCGTCCTCACCGGCGACTTCCTCTTCGCCCGCGCCTCCCACATCCTGGCCGACCTCGGCCCCGAGGCCGTCCGCATCCAGGCGGAGGCCTTCGAGCGGCTCGTCACCGGCCAGATCCTGGAGACCGCGGGCCCCCGGGACGGCCGCGACCCGGTCGACCACTACCTGGACGTCCTCAGCGGCAAGACCGGCTCGCTGGTCGCCGTGTCCGGCCGCTTCGGCGCGATGATGTCCGGCGCCGACGAGCGGACCGTGGACGTCCTCACCCAGTACGGGGAGCGGCTCGGCATCGCCTTCCAGCTCGCCGACGACGTCCTCGACATCGCCTCCGACTCCCACGAGTCCGGCAAGACCCCCGGCACCGATCTGCGCGAGGGCATCCCGACGCTCCCGGTCCTGCGGCTGCGCGCCCAGGCGGCGGCCGACGGCAAGCCCGACGACCTGGAGCTCGTCGAGCTGCTCGACGGCGACCTCGGCGACGACGCCGCCCTGGACGAGGTGCTGCGCCGGCTGCGCGCCCACCCGGCGCTGGAGCAGGCCCGCCAGGACACCGTGCACTACGCCCAGGCGGCGCGCGCCACGCTCGCACCGCTGCCCGAGGGGTACGCGAAGTCCGCGCTGGAGGAGCTGTGCGACGCCGTGGTGCACCGCGCGGGCTGAGGCCCGCCCGGCCGCGCCCGCCGTCGGCTGACGCGGTGTCACCGGGTGGTCCACCCCTACGGGATGGCGTACACGCCCCCTCCGGTTGTCATACCGGAGCAGTACGCGGAGTTGATTCCCCGGTCTGACGCTTCGGGCCGCCCGATTTGGTCAGATGGTTAACAACGGAAGCCGCCGACCACGGAGGTAGGGCACACCATGGCACCGAACGACAGCGCAGAGACCACCGGCGAGGCCACGAGCACTGTCGTGGGCCGCCGGAAGGCGGCGCGCTACATCGTCCCCGTCGCGGTCGCGGGGGTGGCGGCCGCGACCATCGGGCTCGTCCCGGCGCTCGCCAGCTCCGGCGACCCGGACCTGCCGGAGATCAGCGCACAGCAGCTCATCGAGAAGATCGCCGCTTCCGACGAGGAGCAGCTCTCCGGCACGTTCAAGATCAGCACCGATCTGGGCCTGCCCCTCGACGGCCTCGCCGGCTCGTTCGCGCCGGGCGGCGCGGGCGGGGACAAGGACGGCGGCGCGGCGGCCCCGCAGGACAAGCTCATGGAGCTGACGTCCGGCACGCACACGCTGCGGGTGGCCGCCGACGGACCGGAGCGGCAGAAGCTCTCCATCCTCGGGGAGGCGTCCGAGTACAGCCTCATCCACAACCGGGGCGAGGTCTGGGCGTACGACAGCGAGTCCGACGAGGTCTACCACGCCGAGGCCCCCGAGGGCCGGGACGGCGGCAAGCACGCGGAGAAGGCGCCGAAGGCCCCCGAGGGCGCTCCGGCCACCCCGAAGGACTTCGCCGAGCAGGCGCTCGCGGTGGCCGGGGACACCACCTCGGTCACCGTGGACGGCACCGCGCAGGTCGCCGGGCGGGACGCGTACCAGCTGCTGATCAAGCCGAAGCAGTCCGGTTCGACGATCGGCTCGGTCCGGATCGCCGTGGACGCCGAGAACGGCGTACCGCTGAAGTTCACCCTGTCGGCGGCGAGCGGCGGCAAGGCCGTGGTCGACGCCGGGTTCACCAAGGTCGACTTCTCCCGGCCCGCCGCGTCCACGTTCGACTTCACCCCGCCCAAGGGCGCCGAGGTGACCGAGGCCGACGAGCTGGAGACCGGCGGGGACGAGCACGGCGCGGCGCAGAAGGCGCTCCCCGGACAGCTCGCCGAGCTGGACGCACTCGCGGGCGAGGGCGGCTTCAACGTCATCGGGAAGGGCTGGACCTCGATCGCCGAGATCACGTCGCCCGGCGGCAAGGGCCTCCCCGCGGCCGGCTCGGACGACATGCCGGCCGAGGCGCAGGGCTTCCTCGACGCGCTCGGCGACAAGGTCACCGGAAAGTTCGGTTCGGGCACGGTCTTCACGACGCGCCTGGTCAACGCCCTGCTGACGGACGACGGCCGGGTGTACGTCGGAGCGGTGACGAAGGACGCGCTGGTCCGCGCCGCCGACGCCGCCCAGTAGGACACCCCGGCGCCCGTCCGGTCTGACGGCCGGCGCCGGACACCCCGCCCCGTCGCACACCGTGCGGCGGGGCGGCAGTGCCGCAGGGGCGCTGCCAGCCGCGCGGACGGGAGAGGTGCGACCGGGATGACGACGACGGGGACGGCCGGGACGGGGCCGGGCGGTGCGGCCGGATCGGCGGGGGAGCGCCCCGCGGCCGGGAAGGCCGCGTCGGACCCGGCGCGGAACCCGGACGCGGCGGATGCGGAGGATGCCGCTCCGGTCATTCGCACCCGTGGTCTGACCAAGCGCTACCGGGGCGGCCAGCTCGCCGTGGACAGCCTCGACCTCACCGTGCCCGGCGGCACCGTCTTCGGCTTCCTCGGCCCCAACGGCTCCGGGAAGACCACCACGATCCGGATGCTGATGGGCCTCATCTCCCCGACCTTCGGCACCGCCGAGGTGCTCGGCCGCCCGATGCCGGGGGACGGCCGTACGGTGCTGCCCGAGGTCGGCGCGCTGATCGAGGGGCCCGCGCTCTACGGCTTCCTCGACGGCCGGGAGAACCTCCTGTGCTACGACCGGGCCGACCCCACCGCCGACCCGCGCACCCGCGGGGCCCGCGTCGACGGGGCCCTGGAGCGGGTCGGCCTCTCCGCCGCCTCCCGGAAGAAGGCCAAGGCGTACTCCCTCGGCATGAAGCAGCGCCTCGGCCTCGCCGCCGCCCTGCTCCGGCCGCGCCGGCTGCTGGTCCTGGACGAGCCGACCAACGGCCTCGACCCGCAGGGCATGCGGGAGATCCGTGCCCTGGTCCGGGAGCTGGCCGCCGAGGGCACCACGGTGTTCCTCTCCTCCCACCTGCTGGACGAGATCGAGCAGGTGTGCACGCACGCCGCCGTGATGGCCCGGGGCCGGCTGGTCGTCCAGGGCACGGTCGCCGACCTCGCCGCGGGCTCCCGGGGCCGGCTCGCCGTCACCACCCCCGACCCCGGGGACGCGGCCCGCATCCTCGCGGAGCACGGGCTCACCGGCCTGAGCGCCGACGGCGACCGGCTGACCGCCGACGCCCCGCCCGCCGACGTGGACCTCGCCGACCTCAACGCCGCGCTGGTCTCCGGCGGGGTACGGGTGCGGTTCTTCGGCGTCGAGCGGGGCTCGCTGGAGGACGCCTTCGTCGCACTCACGGGAGAGGGATTCGATGTCGCAGGCTGAGGGTGCTCCGCGGGCCGGGACAGCACCACGGGCCGCGACGGCGGGAGCCGCGGACCCGACGGGCCCTCGCGGTCCGCTGCGCCCCGGCGATCCCGCGCGTCCCCGCAACCCGTTGTGGACGCTGGGTCTCCTCCGGTCCGAGATCACCACGCTGCTCCGCCGCCACCGGACCTACGCCCTGCTCGGCGTGCTCGCCGCCGTACCCGTGCTCATCGGGATCGCGGTCCGGATCGAGACGGGCGGCGGCGGTGGCGGGGCGGGCGGCCCGGACGGCGGGGCGGGCCCGGCGTTCCTCGCCCAGGTCACCAACAACGGCCTGTTCCTCGTCTTCGCCGCTCTCGCCGCGACCCTGCCGGTCTTCCTGCCGATGGCCGTCGGCGTCGTCGCGGGGGACGCGATCGCGGGCGAGGCGAGCAGCGGCACCCTGCGCTATCTGCTGGTCGCCCCGGCGGGCCGGACCCGGCTGCTGCTGGTGAAGTACGCCGCCGTCCTCGCCTTCTGCCTCATCGCGACCCTGGTGGTGGCCGCGTCGGCGCTGGGGGCGGGCGCGCTGCTGTTCCCGATGGGCGAGGTCACCACGATCTCCGGGACCCGGATCGGCTTCGGCGAGGGGCTGGTGCGGGCGGTGCTGACGTCGCTGGTCGTCGCCGTCTCCCTGACCGGGTTCGCCGCGCTCGGGCTGTTCGTCTCGACGCTGACCGGCAGCGGTATCGGGGCGATGGCGGCCACGGTCGGGCTGCTGATCACCGTGCAGATCCTGGACAGCATTCCGCAGCTGAGCGGCGTGCACCCGTACCTCTTCGCGCACTACTGGATGTCGTTCGCGGACGTCCTGCGCGAGCCCGTCCACTGGGACGACCTGATCAAGAACTTCCAACTGCAGGGGCTGTACGTCGCGGTGTTCGGCTCGGCGGCCTGGGCGCGCTTCACGGCCAAGGACATCACCGCCTGAGAGACGGATCAGGGAGGGCACGCGTGTCTGCTGGCCGGATCGGATCGGCGGGAGGTCGTCCGCGCCGTCGGCCGGGCGAGCCGTCCCCCGATCGGCTCGTCGCGGCACGAACGGCACGAACGGTGCGGACACCGGGAACGACACGACACGGTACGTTCCGTTTCCGCCTGGGTATGGTGCGGTCTTTGGCGACGAGATGTCAACAAGAGATTGGCTGGAACCCCCCTATGCTCACCGAATGATCACATCGCCGAGCAGTGTGCGCCGCAGCGAAAGGTCACGCCGCGCGATCCTGCAATCCGCTCTCGATCTCTGTACGGAGCGGGGGTACGGGCACGTCACGATCGAGGCCATCGCGGCCCGGGCCGGGGTCAGCAAGAAGACGATCTACCGCTGGTGGCCGTCGAAGGGCGCGGTGCTGCTGGAGGCGTTCTCGGACGCCCTGATCGACGCCACGCCGTTCGTGGACACCGGCGACATCGGCGCCGATCTGCGCGCCCACGTGGCCGGCGCGGTGAAACTGCTGTCGGTCCCGCCGTTCGGCCCCGCCTACGCGGGCATCCTCTCCGAGCTGCACCACGACGACCTGCTGGCCCGGCGACTGCGCGAGGAACTGGTCGACCCGCGCGTCGAGGAGGCCATCGGCCGACTGCGCAGCGCCCAGGAACAGGGCCAGATCCCGCCCGGCGCGGACCTCCCGCTCGCCGTGGAGATGCTGTACGGCCCGGTCTACTACCGCCATGTGCTGCGCAAGCCCGTCCAGGACGAGGAGACCATCGCCACCCTCGTGAACCACGTACTGCGCTCCCTGCGGGCGCCGGGGTACTGAGGCCGGTCGGCCCCGCGCACGGTCGCCCCTGATCCCGGTCCCGCACACCGTCGCCCACGATCCCGGCCCCGCCCGACGGCTTTCCGACGGGCCCCGAGGCGGCCGGCCGGGTGAGCCGCCCCCCGGTCCTGCCGCCGGACCCCGCGTTCACACGGCCGGCCGCCACCGGTGGCCGGGCCCGGGACGGCGGGTGATGCTGGTCCGGCGCGTGCCGGCTCCGATGCACCGGTGCGCCGGAGCCGGAGGGCGGGTGGAGCCGTGGCGGACGCCGAGACCCCGGCCGGGCCCGGAGCGCCCCGGGGCGTTCCGGACCAGCCGGACGCGTCACTGCTGGACGAGGCACTGCTGGCGACCCTCTTCACCCAGTCCGCCGTCGAACTGGGCGTGCTCGACCCGCGCCTCCGTCTCGTACGGGCCAACTCGCGCGTCGACGGCGTGGAGACCGGGCAGTACCTCGGCCGCCGGTTCACCGAGGCCTTCCGGCTCGACGACCCGGACGGCGTCGAGCAGTTCATGAAGCAGGTGCTCGCCGGTGAGGGGCCGGTGCGCGACCGCCTCGTGCGCGGCCGGCTGCGGGAGATCCCCGGCGACCGGGACTTCCTGGTCTCCGCCTACCGCCTCGACGGCCCCGACGGTCCCGAGGCCCCCGCCATGGGCCTGCTGGCCGCGGTCGTCGACGTCACCGAGCGCCAACGGGCCCGCGCCCGGGACGCCGCGCTCACCGCCGTGCGGGACGCCGTCGGCGGCTCCCTCGACGTCGCCGCGACCTGCCGCGCCTTCGCCGACGCCCTGGTGCCCGGATTCGCCGACCTCGCCGTCGTCGAGGTGGTGGACGACGTCCTGCGCGGGGCCGACCCGCCGGTGGGCCCGCTGCCGCCCGGCACCCCGCTGCGCCGTGCCGCGAGCGGCCGGTGCGACGCCGTACGGGACACGGTGGCGGGCGGGGGCCGGGAGCGCCCGGCGGGGGTGACCCGCCGCCTTCCCGCCCGGACGCCGTACGCGCTCGCCACCACCGACCTGCGGGCCCGGCTCGTCCCGCTCGGGCCCGGCGCCCCGTGGCCGGCGTCCGACCCGGACGCGGCCCACGTCGTCGCGGCGACCGGCGCGCACACCCTGATCGTCGCGCCCCTCACCCTGCGCGGCGCGGTCCTCGGGCTGGTCAGCCTCTACCGCTGCGGAGCGACCGAGCCCTTCGACGAGGACGACGTCTCCCTCGCCGTCGCGGCGGCCACCCGGGCGGCCCTCGGCATCGACAACGCCCGCCGCTACGAGCGCGAGCACCTCATCGCCTCCACGGTCCAGCGGCGGCTGCTGCCGCAGGAGGAGCGACGCCAGGCCGCCGTCGACACCGCGCACGTCCTGCTGCCCGGCCGGGACAGCGGCTGCTGGTTCGACACCATCGCCCTGTCCGGCGCCCGCACCGCGCTCGTCGTGGGCAGCGTCCCGGGCGAGGGCCTCCAGTCGGCGATCGCCATGGGCCAGTTGCGTACGGTCATCCAGGCGCTGTCGGGTCTCGACCTGGAACCGGAGGAGGTCCTCGCCCGGCTGAAGGAGACCGCCGACCGCCTCGCCCACGAACGCGCCGCCCTGCCCCCGGCCGACGCCCTCCAGGGCGAACCCCTGAGCGCGGGCTGCGTGTACGGGGTCTACGACCCGTTCACCCGGACCCTCACCGTCGCGCGCGCCGGACACCCCGCGCCGCTGATCGTCGGCCCCGACGGACGGGCGGTCGCCCTCGACGTGCCGGAGGGGCCGGGCCTCTTCTCCACCGACAGCGCTCTCTTCGCCCCCGCCACCGTCACCCTGGAGGTGGGCAGCCTCCTCGCGTTCTGCACCCCCGACCTGCTCTCCGGCGAACGCGCCGCCGAACGCGTCACCCGGGCCCTCGCCCGGCCGGGCCGAAGCCTCCAGCAACTGGGCGACGACATCGTGTACGCGCTGCCGGACGACACCCGCTCCGCCGGCGCGGCCCTGCTCCTGGCCCGTACGGGTACGGTCGCCGACCACCTGGTGGCCACCTGGGACCTGACCCCGGACCCCACGACGCCCGCCACGGCCCGGGTGCTGGTCCGCGACCGGCTCCAGGAGTGGGGACTGGACGAGGACACCGTCGAGGCGACGGAGCTGATCGTCAGCGAACTGGTCACCAACGCCGTCCTCTACGGCACCCCGCCGCTGCGGCTGCGTCTCCTGCTGGACTCCACGCTGACCTGCGAGGTCCACGACGGCTCCACGGCCTCCCCGCACCTGCGGCACGCCCAGACCGTCGACGAGGGCGGCCGGGGCCTGTTCATCGTCTCCCGGCTCGCCGCCCACTGGGGCGCCCGTCACGGGCCGGACGGCAAGGTGCTGTGGACGGAGCAGGAGCTGCCGGGTGCGTGATTCCGCCCGGACGGGCATGCCGGCCGCGCCGATCGCGCAGAGTGGTCCGCATGACGCATCCCGCGGAGCCGCTGCGCTCCTTCGCCCGCACCCGTGCCTCCCTCGACGGTGAGGAGGTCACGTACTGGTGGTCCGGAGACGTGTACTCCTGGGCCCCCGACGAGCCCTACCGGCGGATCTTCGGTTTCGAGGGCCTCAACGTCTCCCGCCTGGTCCCGGACGCGGAGGCCGGGCCGGACGCGTACCGGCTGCTCACCCGCGAGGCCGCGTTCTACCTGGATCCCGTCACCCGCGAGATCCTGGAGACCTGGCAGGACCTGCCGGTGGTGCACGTCTGGAACGACCCGGCCAACCAGAAGTGGCGTCCCTTCCCGATCCCGACGACCGAGCTCGGGGACCAGGTCTGCTTCAGCCTGGAGATCCCGCTCGCCTACCCGTCGCCGCTGCCGGTGGCCCAGTACCCGGTGCACTCGGCGGGGGACACCTACCGGGCCCTGGAACTCTTCCAGTTCTTCGCGGACCGGGCCGACCTGGCCGGCCCGGCCCCCAGCGTCCCGGCGACCATGTCGTGGAGCCGGATGTCCCCGTGGCTCCCGTGGATGGCCCGGGGACAGCGGCCCGGCGGTCTCACCTTCCACTGCCGGGGCCGCAAGCTCGGCGCGTACGCCGAGGTCCCCGAGCGCACCCGCGCCCATGTCGCCGCCCACCACCCGGAGTTCGCCCACGCCCCGCAGGAGTGGAGCGAGCCGAACGAGACCAGCTGGACCTACTTCCGCAGGCTCCACCCGCCCCGGGGCTGAGGGGAACGGGCGGAGGGCACACGACGGGCGCGCGGCACGGCGGGGCCACGGGTCAGCGCGGCTGCTCGGCCCCGGCCCGCCTACCGCAGAACGATGTTCCGGCCGGGGCCGCCGTCGAGGCTGTCCTTGCCGGGGCCGCCGACGATCAGGTCGTTTCCGTCCTCGCCGTGCACCATGTCGTCGCCGGTGCCGCCGAACAGGATGTCGTCGCCCTCGCCGCCCATGACGTGGTCGTCGCCCGGGCCCGCGTACACGATGTCGTTGCCTTCGTAGGCCTCGATCATGTCGTCGCCCCGGCCGCCGTAGAGCCGCTGATCGCCGTCGACGGCCATCAGGTGGTCCATGCCGTCGCCGCCGTCGAGGACCACGCGCCCCATGACCATGTCGTTCCCCGCGTCGCCCCGCACCGTGTGCGCGGTGTGGGCGTGCAGCATGTCGTCGCCGGGGCCTCCGCTGACGGTGGCGACCCCGGGGTCGCTGGTGGCGATCTCGTCGTCTCCGTCGCCCAGGAAGACGTCGATCCGGTCCGGCCGGGAGGCGCCGGTGGGCAGTTCGCAGACGACGTACGTCTCGTCCCCGGGGGTGAGGTACGTGCAGTGGTCGCCGGGCTGGAGGGGGACCGAGTCCCTGAAGCCGATCCGCCGGACTCCGTCGCCCTGGTCCATCGGAACGACGTGCAGGTCGTTCACCTGTCCCGCGCCCGCGGTGAAGGTGATCGACTGCTTCGCCCAGTCGGCGCCGACGCGGGCCTTCGCCCCGGCGCCGGTGCCGGTCGGGGCGCCGGCGGGGGTGGGGGCGGCGACCGCGGGGGAAGCGGCGAGGCCGGTGGCGAGCAGGGCCACGACGGCCGCGCGGGCGGTGAGTCGGTGTCGGATCATGGGACCTCATCTCGGTGGGGCGGCCGGTGGGTCGGCCTGCTGGCGGGGGCCTGCCCGGTGCACCGGCGACCGCGGTCGCGAGGGCGGCGTCCTCGCGACCGCGACCGGCGCGCTCCGGCACTCCGGGCAGGCTCTGTTCGTCCCGGCGGGGCCGGGGGGTGCGGTATCGCGTCAGCTCACGTTGACGTCCACGCAGGCGTAGAACGCGTTGGCGGTGTCGGCGATGTTCCACACGGCCAGCACCTTCTGCTTGCCGGACAGGCTGCCGAAGTTGACCTGGTGGGTCACGGTCTCGCCGGGCCGTGCGCCGCCGTCGTTGAACTCGGCGATCTTGCGGCCGCCCGCGTAGTACTGCCAGGTGCTGGTGGCGTGCCGTGCCGTCAGCCGCCAGTTGAAGCTGGTCGTCCGGCTGACCGGGGTGACCTTCCAGCCCTTGCTGTCATTGTTGAGCTCGGCGAAGCCGGCGTTCCCTCCGCTGCAACTGCTGAGCCCCTTGGGGCCCTCGACGCTCTGCGGCTCGTACTTGATGGCACCGCAGGAGACCGTGCCGGCGGCGCACTGGGCCTGTCGGCTGGGGGGTGATGAGATGTAGCCGTGCGCGCTCGCGTTGCCGGCCGGCAGGGTGACGGCCAGGAGCGGGGCGATTCCCGCGCCGATGGCGACGGCTAAGAGCCTCTTGCTTTTCATGACAACTCCTCTGTGGGGGTCCGTGCCCGCCCTCGCGGAGGCGAGGCGGGCATGCGCATGTCAAGCAGCCACGCCGTGACGGTGGGGCTGTCGCGGGTAGCGACGGAAGCGTACCGCGCTTGGTCTAGACCAAGCTAGGGCCTGTCCGGATTCACGGCGTCGCCCGCAGGCCCGGCCGTGGGAGGCGGGGACGGGAACGGCCGGACGGGCCCCGCGGGAGCGCCCTCAGATCCCGGGCGCGGCCTCCGCGCCCGACTGCCGGGCGGCGGCCGGGCCGAACAGGCGCTCCAGGACCACCGCGACCCCGTCCTCCGCGTTCGACAGGGTCACCTCGTCGGCCGCCGCGCGCAGCTCCGGATGCGCGTTGCCCATCGCGACCCGGTGACCCGAACCGGCGAACATCGGCAGGTCGTTGGGCATGTCCCCGAACGCGACGATCCGCTCCGCCCCGACCCCCAGCAGCTCGGCGGCCACGGCCAGGCCCGTGCCCTTGTCCACGCCGCGCGGGGCCAGCTCCACCGTGCCCGGCCCCGCCATGGTCACCGTCGCCAGATCGCCCACGGCCCCCCGCGCGGCGGCGGTCAGCGCGTCGTCGCCCAGGTCGGGGTGGCGCACCAGCACCTTGATCACGGGCCGCTCCCACAACGCGGCACGCGTGTCGACGCGTTGGGCGGGGAGCGTCGGGTTCGGCATCCGGTACCCGGCCTCGATCAGGGTCACCCCGTCCACGCCGTCCTGGTCCACGGCGGCGAACACGGCTCCGACCTCCGCCTCGATCTTCCCGAGCGCGGTGTCGGCGGCCTCCCGGTCCAGGGCGGCGGACCGCAGCAGCCGCCCGCCGCCCGCCCCGGCCTCGTAGAGCTGGGTGCCCTGCCCGCAGACGACGAGCCCGGTGTACGCCAGGTCCGCGAGCAGCGCCCGTATCCCGGGCACGGGCCGCCCGGTGACGACCAGGTGCCGGGCGCCGGCCGAGGCGGCGAGGGCGAGCGCGGCCCGGGACCGGGCGCTCACGGTGTCGTCCGGGCGCAGGAGGGTGCCGTCCAGATCCGTGGCGACGAGACCGTACGCGGGGGTGATGCCGGGGGCGTATGCGGGGGGCGTGGGCATGGGCCCCAGCCTAGAAGGCCCCGGACGGCCGCTTGTCCGCCGGCGGCGGATCGGGTATGCGCGCTCTGCCGCCGGGCCGCGGGCCGGGTGCGCGTTCCCCGCCGTCGCGGAGCCGCGCCGCGGTGCGGCGGGGCTCCGCCGGGGCCGTCAGGGGAAGATCCCGCTGTAGGCGTTGAGCGCCGGCTGGCCGCCGAGGTGCGCGTACAGGACGTTGGAGCTCCTGGGGATCTCGCCGCCGCGCACCAGGTCGATGAGCCCGGCCATGGACTTTCCCTCGTACACCGGGTCGATGATCATGCCTTCGAGCCGGCCCGTCAGCTTGATGGCGTCCACCGTGGACGCCACGGGCACGCCGTAGAGATCTCCGGCCCAGCCTTCCAGGACGGTGATCTCGTCGTCCCTCAACTCCCGCCCCAGGCCGATGAGGTCGGCGGTGCCGCGGGCGATCCTCGCCACCTGGGCCCGGGTCTCGGTGAGCTTCGCCGACGCGTCGATGCCCAGGATCCGCCGCGGCCGGTCCTGGCCCGCGAACCCGGCGATCATGCCGGCCTGGGTGCTGCCGGTGACGCTGCACACCACGACGGTGTCGAAGAAGACACCCAACTCCTCCTCCTGGCGCTGCACTTCGCGCGCCCAGTTCGCGAAGCCGAGGCCGCCGAGCGGATGGTCCGATCCGCCCGCCGGAATGGCGTACGGTGTGCCGCCCGCAGCCCGTACGTCGTCCAGCGCCCGGCGCCAGCTGTCCTTCACGCCGATGCCGAAGCCGGCCCGCACCAGCCGCACGTCGGCGCCCATGATGCGGGACAGCAGGATGTTGCCGACCTTGTCGTTGACCGGGTCGGGCCAGTCCACCCAGCTCTCCTGGACCAGGACCGCCTTCAGCCCGGCCCGGGCGGCGACGGCCGCCACCTGCCGCGTGTGGTTGGACTGCACGCCTCCGATGCTGACGAGGGTGTCCGCACCCTGCCGGAGGGCGTCGGGGAGCAGGTACTCCAGCTTGCGGGTCTTGTTGCCGCCGTAGGCGAGACCGGCGTTGCAGTCCTCGCGCTTGGCCCAGACGCGGGCCCCGCCGAGGTGGTCGCTGAGCCGGTCCAGCGGGTGCACCGGGCTGGGCCCGAACAGCAGGGGGTAACGCTCGAAGTCGTCGAGGGACATCGCGGGCTCCTCAGGGGCGTGGTCGGGCCCGGCGCGGCCGTCCCGCGGCGGGTCGCGTGGTGGAGGGGGTTCAGGGCGAGGCGTCGAGCAGCGGCAGCAGCGTCTGCCAGTTCGCCCGGGTGGCTGCCACCGCTCCCTCGACGTCCCCGGCCGCGCACAGCGCGATGATCCGGTCGTGCTGGGCGACCGACCCGCGCCCGCCCAACGAGGAGAAGCGCAGCCGCTCCAGTCGACGCAGCACGGGGGTGAACTGATCGAGGACGGTGGCGACGGCCGCGTTGGCGCAGGCGGTCACGGCGACGCCGTGGAAGGCGTCGTCGGCCTCCAGCGCCGCCTCGGCGTCGTTGCGCCGCAAGGCGTCCGCGAAACGGGCGTTCGCCTCGCGCATGGCGTCGAGCTCGACCGCGTCCACCTGCGGAACCGCCTCCCGCACGGCGAGTTCGTGCATGGCGGAGGTGACCGACTGCGCGGCCCGCACGGCACGGACGTCGAGCGGACTGACGATGGTGTAGCGGCCGGGTTTCGTCCGCACCAGCCCCGCCTGCTCCAACCGCGCCAGCGCCTCGCGCACCGGCGTACGGCTGACGCCGAGCCAGGCGACCAGGTCGCCGTCGTTGAGGCGTTCACCCGGCGCGAGGGTGCCGTCGACGATGGCGTCACGGATGGCCCGGTAGGCGCTCTCGCGCAGGAGCGACCGGGAGACGAGGCCTCGGTTCTGCGGAACTGGCATGCAATATATTGCATGCTGCGCCCTGCGGGGCTGTCAAGATCCGGGTCCCACCCGCCTTCCCCGCCGCCGGCCGCGGCCCATCGGGGCCCGGGAGCGGCTCATGGCGCCGAGCATCAGGGATCCCGGCGGCCCGCGGCGCCGTGGATCACGGATCCGGATCCCGGCGCCGTGGATCACGGATCCGGTATCCCGGCCGTGGACGGAATGCCGATTGGCCCGGGCATCGCGGACGCGTGAATTCACGCTTCGGCAGGTGAGAAATGCGAACGCGCGGCTTTTACAGTCCTCTTCGCGTTCTGTTAAAACTTCCCCCCGTCAAGCACCTTGCTGGTGCTGATCCGTTGGGCCAGAGTTCATGTCGCGGCGGGCATCGCTCCCACCGCCCGGCGGAACTCACTCCCGACGAAGCGCGCTGACGCATCGTCGCATTCAACCCCCCTCGAGAGTTCCGCCTGCCATCCGGAAGGAATCAGCGTGCGTCATTCCCGTCATTCCCGCATTTCCAGCAAGTACAGATTCGTCTTCGTGGCGGCCGCGCTCTCGGCCTCCGTCGTCCTCGGAACCCAGGCCACCGCCCAGGCCCGGGACGCCGCTCCCGCCGGGGACTCGTCAGCCCCGCTCTACCAGCCCGAGATGGTCCGGGCGCTCGCCGCGTCGCTCGGTGTGGACGAGAGGACGGCGACCGACCGGCTGGACCGGCAGGACGCCCAGCAGAAGCGGCTCGCCGAGCTGCGCGCGGGCGGACTGGTCGACGACGGCGCGTTCTTCGACGCCTCGGGCGACCTGACCGTCAACGCCGAGAACCGTGCCGACGCGGCCCGGTTCGAGCGGGCCGGGCTCGACGCCCGGCTGCCCGCCCGCGGCGAGAGCACCCTCGACCGGATCAAGGCCCGGCTCGACGCCTCCGCCGCGAAGAGCGCGCCCGCCGGAGTGGTGGCCTGGTCCGTGGACCTCGCCGCCGACCAGGTCGTCGTCAAGGTGAACAGCGACCGCTCGGCCCCCGCCAAGGCGTTCCTCGCCGCGGCGGCGAAGCACGGCTCCGCCGTCAGGATCGTGCGGGGCGAGGAGAAGCTCGCACCCCAGGCCGCGATATACCCCGGCAGCAAGATGACGATCAACAACACCACCGGCTGGTGTTCCGTCGGCTACGGTGCCCGCGACCGGTCCGGCAACCAGTACCTGGTCACCGCCGGCCACTGCGTCGCCAACCTCCCCACCCTGCGCTACGACGGCACCGCCTTCGCCAAGGGCACCAAGACCCGCTACGCACTCGGCACCCGCAGCGTCGACATGGGCATCGCCTCCGTCAACTCCGGCCACTCCATCACCACCAGCGTCGGCACCTGGGGCAACACCAACCCCATCGCCGTGCGGGGCAGCAGCCGGGCGGCCTCCGGCGCCTCGCTCTGCAAGTCCGGCGCCACCACGGGCTGGACCTGCGGCACGGTCGGCTCGTACAACGTCTCGGTCACCTACGTCGACCTCAACGGCGGGCCCGACACCGTCGTCACCGGCCTGGCCACCTCCAGCGTCTGCACGGAGGGCGGCGACAGCGGCGGCGCGTACATCTCCGGCAACCAGGCCCAGGGCATGACCTCCGGCGGTCCCACCAACCAGCGCTGCACCGGAGGGGTCAACTCCCGCGGTTCCTCCTACTTCCAGCCGCTCGACGACACCCTCGCCCACTACGGGCTGACCCTCAACACCAACTGACCCGCGGACAGAAGGGCTGACCAGGGGCCGTCCACCGGGCTAAGGTGGGCGGCCCCCGAGCCGCTGGTGCCCGCGGACCGTTGAGAGACGCCATGCCGCATCCCGTTCCCGAGACCGACAAGCGCACAGCCGCCGAAGCCGAGGCCGAGGCCGACGGCACCGAGGACCCGGCGTCCGCCCGCGAAGGGTTCCGCGAGCCCGAGGCGACCTTCGCGGCCGTGTTCCGCCAGGCCCTGCGCAGACGCGGACTCCCGCTGGAACGCATCCGCGACCACCTGCGCGCCCAGCAGATATCCGTCAGCCTCGCCACCCTCAGCCACTGGCAGCGCGGTCGCAGCCAACCCGAGAAGGCCCAGTCGCTGCGCGCCGTGGACGCCTTGGAACCCCTGCTCGACCTGCCGACCGGCGCTCTGCGCTCGCTGCTCGGACCGCACCGTCCCCGGGGCGGGGCCCGCCCGCCCGACCCGGCCGCGGCCCGGGGAGTCTTCGGCGAGGACTCCGATGTGGAGCAGGCACTCGGTGACGCCTTCGCCCACTTCAACGCCGGTCTGCGCGCGCTCACGGTCCAGGAGACCGTCTGCCTGGACGAGCACCGCGCCATCCGTGAGACCTCGGTGACCACCGTCGTGCAGGCCGTGCGCGACGGCGTCGACCACCTCGGCGTCGTCCACTTCCTCGACTCACCGAAGTCCGGAACGGCCGCCCTCGACGTACCGGGCCGCCCCGCACCCCGCATCCGGTTCCTGGAGGAGATGGGCTGCGTGGCGGCCGACATTCCGCTCGGCCGCCGGCTGGCCCGTACGGAGACGGCGGTGATCGCCTACACCCTCCGCGCGGAGGGCGAGACCTCCTGGCAGCACGAGCGCCGCGTCACCGTCCCCCTGCGCGCGTACCTGCTGCACGTACGCTTCGACCCCCGGGCGGTGCCCGCCCACTGCTGGGGATACCGCCGCGAGCGGATCGGCGCCGACCCCAGCCACCGTCACCGCACGCCCCTGGACGACTTCCACACGACCCACCTCCTGCCGACGCGGTGCGTACCGGGCGTGTACGGGATCGAGTGGTGCTGGCCCGACTGAGCGGCCTGGGGCCGGGAAGTGCTCCCGGCCCTCCGGCTGCTGGGGGAACGAGGGCCTCGGCCATCCCCGTATCTCAGTTGTACGCGAACCAGGTGAGAATGGCCTTGACGCGCCGATTGTCCTCGTCGGGAGGCATGCCGAGCTTCACGAAGACGTTCGCCACATGCTTGCTCACGGCAGCGCCGGAGAGGAACAGCTCGGTCGCGATCTCCGCGTTGGAGCGCCCTTCGGCCATGTGCGCGAGCACTTCCCTCTCGCGAGCGGTGAGCCGGGCGAGCGGACCCTGCGGCGAGTCCGCGCGGGTGGCGTGGCGGACGACTTCGGGGTCGATCACGACGCCGCCCGCGGAGACCGTCTCGACGGCTCGCAGGAAGTCGGCGACCCGGCCCACCTTCTCCTTGAGCAGGTACCCGACGGCTCCGTCGGCACCCGGGCCGCTCAGGAGCTCCCTCACGTAGGGGCCCGTGACGTAGGCGGAGAGGACCAGCACCGGAAGGTCCCGGTGGCGGGAGCGCAGGTCGATCGCGGCACGCAGCCCGTCGTCCGTGTTCTTGGGGGGCATGCGGACATCCGTGATCACCATGTCCGGGGCGTCGCCGGAACGCACCAGCTCGTCGACCACGGCGACCAGCTCGTCGGCGTCCTCGCATTCGCGGATGACATCGTGATCGTGGGAGGTCAGGATCTCCCGGATTCCAGCCCTGATCAGAACGCTGTCATCTGCCAGAACAATTCTCATGAACCCTCCCCGGGAAGACATTCTGTTTCCATTGATCACCATGGGGGTTGGCCGGGGGCGGACGCCGAAACCTGTGTCCCGCCACCCGGTGGGCTGAGAATGTCGAGATTCCCGCCGACACTGCGCATGCGCTCGCGGAGTCCGGCGAGCCCGGAGCCCGCGTCGATCCTCGCACCGCCGACACCGTCGTCCCGCACCCGCACGTGCACGTCGGTCGTGGTGCACCGCAGGTCGACCCGGGCGACTCCCGCATGTGCGTGTTTCGCGATGTTCGTCAGGGCTTCGGACACCGTGAAGTATACGGCGGTCGCCGTCGGTGACGAAAGCTGGGAGTCATCGCCGGTGCTGGTCAGTTCGACCCGCAGAGGCGATCGGGCGGCGAGTTCTCGGACGGCGGCGATGAGGCCGAGGTCGCTCAGTTCACGGGGATGGATGTCGCGCACCGTCTCCCTCAGCCGTTCGAGTGCGCGCTCCGCTTGAGCCTGCGCCTCGCGGGCCAGCCGCACGACGCGTTCCCGGTCGGTGGCTGCGGAGGTGGCCGCGGCTTCCAGCATTCCGAGACGCATGACGACGGCGACGAGTTCCTGTTGGGCGCCGTCATGCAGATCGCGTTCAATGCGCTGCCGCTCGAATTCGAAGGCCGCTGTCAGCGAAGCCCGACTGGTCCGGAGCTCCTCCAGTTTCGCGAGCAGATCCGGGTCCCCGCCTCGGGAGAAGGCGCGCTGGAAAAGGTCCCGAAGAAATGACGTGCCGGTCAGTACGGCCGTGGTGACCGAACCGAGAATTACCCCTGCGGGAACTGCGAGGAAGGTCTGCCCCACGGAATCAGGGGTGAACGGACCGACCTGTGCGGCAATGCCGAGAAGCCAGAAGACGGGGGAGAAGACCAGCACGGCGGCGCCGATGAACCCGAAGAAGGCCACCAGCAGCGACAGCGCGGACAGGAGGGCTGCGGTCACGAGAACCGGGAGGTCGGTGCGCCACAGCGACCGTGAACGCAGCCGGAGGGACACCCACTGGGCCCAGCTGTTGTCGGAGGGCTTCAGCGGCATCGTCTCGGCACCGCACCACCGGCCTCTCGATCGGTCCGTCTCGGCCACCACCGGGGACGCGACCGGGAAAACGAGAAGGGAAATCAGCAGAATCGGAAAAGCTATGGCTGCGATGCATTCCGTCAGCACTCTCCGGGCAATGCGAATCTGCGCCATGCCCGTCATTGTCGCACACCGCGGATCACGTAAAAGGTAGACCCAGGTCTACCTTCAAGCAGTGCAGGCACCCGTGTGGATCGGGCCGTGCCCTGTTTAGCTCGATGCATGCCTATCGCAGCTACCGTTCCCGTGCCCTGTATCCGTTTGCGCGGCCTTCATATGGACTTTCCCGTCCCGGGGCGTCGACGTGAGACGGCTCGGGTCCTGCACGACATCGACCTGGAAATTCCCGAAGGCCGGCTGACCGCCATTGTCGGCCCCTCCGGGTCGGGCAAGTCGACGCTTCTGCTCTGCATCGCCGGTCTGGAGCGGGCGACGGCGGGTTCCATCGAGGTCCTCGGCACGGACGTCATGTCGCTTTCACCGCGCAAACAGGCCGCATTCCGCAGTGAGAACGTCGGATTCATCTTCCAGGAGTACAACCTCGTCAGCTCGCTGACGGTGGAGGACAACATCGCCCTGCCGGCGCGACTCGCCGGCCGTCGGGTGCCCGGGCCGAGGGTCGGCGACGCCATGTCGAGGCTCGGTATCGCCCAGCACGCACGACGCCGCCCCGACCAGCTGTCCGGGGGCGAACGTCAGCGCGTCGCGGTGGCACGGGTCGTCGCGAACCAGCCGCGGATCGTCTTCGCGGACGAGCCGACCGGCGCGCTCGACCTCAAGTCGGGCCAAGTCGTGCTCGATTGGCTGCAAGCACTTCCCGCGCAGGGAACCACGGTCCTCATGGTCACCCACGACCCCCATGCGGCGGCACGTGCCGATCAGGTCGTGGTGCTGGGGTCCGGGCGCGTGCGCACCGTCATTCCCGGTGGCGACTCCCACGCGGTGAGCGATGCCGTTCTCGCGGCGCAGTCGGAGTTCGAGGCCGGGGTGCGGGCGTCGTGATGCGACTCGTCCTCTCGGACATCCGGATGCGGGCGTCCATGTGGTGGTGGACGTTTCTGTGCGCGGTGGTCGGTGCGGCATGCTCGGCCGGCTCGGTCATCGCCATGTTCACCGCCGTCTCGGCGTCGCGGGCGGCGGGTGACGCGCGGATGGTGTCCGCGTCGATCGCACTCGGCGGCAACATCGTCTTCTTCACCGTGCTCGCCGCCGTGGGTGTCGTCGCGTCCACCGTCGGTCTGACCTTGACGTCCCAACGACGCGATCACGCCCTGTGGGCGATCCTCGGCATCCCGCGGGAACGCATCAGGTCCGTCCTGCGCACGGAACTCGTCGTGCTCGGCGTCGCGGCCGGCGCGCTGGCAGTACCGCTGGCCCCTCTCGTCGCCGGCGCCGCCCTCGACCAGTGGACGGCCAAGGGGCTCGACCTCCACGGAGCAACGGCCGGTTTCCAGGTCTGGCACATCGGGGTGAGTGCGCTGTCCGGAGTGGTCCCGTGTCTGCTCGGCGGCTGGGGAGTCACGCGCCGGGCCGCCAGGACACCGGAGATGCGCGCCTTTCGGGACTTCTCCGATCCACCGGCGCGGCCCGGGGTCGCGCGCGGTGTGCTCGCACTCTGCCTCCTCGCCGGGGTGCTCGGCATGTGGATTCCCGGGCTGGGGCTCGAACTCGAAGGCGGGGTCGAGCAGCGGACGGCCTTCGCTTTCGCCGGGGACCTCTTCCTCATCTGCCTGTTGCTGCTGATGGGCCCGTGGGTGATCACACCTCTGATGAGGTTCTGGACCGCGATCGTGCCCCTGCGCGGGGTCGCCTGGCACCTTGCCGTGCAGGCGTGCCGCACCCGTGCTGCGAGAAGCGTCACCACGGTGCTGCCCTTCGCCCTCTCCCTGTCGTTCGTCGGACTCTTCATGGTCATGGCCAACGTCATGCCCGGAAGCACCGCCGCTCTCGACGATGTCCTGGTCGTGCTGGGCTGGGTCTTCGTCGTGTCCTGGGTCGGCGGCCTCGCTGTGATCGCTCTGGTCGGGCGGGAACGCACCCGCGATTCCGCACTGGTGACGGTCGCCGGTGCGCGGCCGGGCGTGGTCGCCCGATCAACGGTCTACGAGGGAGTGATCTACGCGGGGACGGCCGTCGTCTTCGGCGCGATCACCCTCGCCGTGACGAGTGCCACGATCGCCGCGGGCGCCCGGACCAGCGTTGTCCGGGTCCTGGACGGCCTGCCCTGGACGACTCTCGGCCTGCTTGCCGGCGTGACCCTCGGAACCACCTGCCTCGCGCTGGCCCTCCAGGCGGCCCGCGTGTCGCGCACGGTCGCCGCCCGAGCTCTGCGCTCGTGAACCGGGGCGACGCCCCGGCCCCTCGAAGCAACCACCACCAAGAACGGCGTGCGGCACTCGCATGTCCAGAACCGCAAAGGAACGAGAAGATGAGAATGAGGCCCCGTGCTGTGCTCGCCCTCGGGGGCGTCGTGGTCCTCACCGTCGCAGCCGCAGGATGCGGCCCGGAGGTCACCTCGGCGGACACGGCCGCGAAGTCGAAGACGTTTGAGTTCAGCGGTAGGAGCCTGACCGTGAAGTCCGGCTCCGCCGACCTGGACTTCGTGGCCGCCGACGTCCGGGGAATCGAGGTGACGCGGCAGGTCAGCGGTACGAAGGTCGGCGGTGAAGTGGAAGCCGGATGGAAGCTCGAAGGGGACGTTCTCGCGCTCGCGGTGGACTGCACGGGTATCTCCGTCAACTGCGGTGCGAAGTACACCGTCAAGCTGCCGCGCGACGTCGCGCTCACGGTCGAGAACGCGAAGGGCCTGGTCGAGGCCACGGGCTTCACCGCGGACTTCTCGGCCAAGGCCGACGACATACGGGTGTCGGACCTCAGCGGACCCCGACTGGACCTCGAAGGCCGAGACGGAACCATCGAAGGCGAAAGGATCTCCGCGGGGGCGGTCACCGTCGCCGCGCGCAACGGTGACAGCGAGTTGGACTTCGCCTCAGCACCCGACCTCATCGATGTGCGAAGCCAGGACGGCGACGTTCGGCTTGGCCTGCCGGAGGCGACGTACGCGGTCGACACGGCAGCCAAGAAGGGCGACATCACGGTGGAGGTGACGAAAGACGACACAAGTGACCGTGCCGTGAGGACCCGCACCCGCAACGGGGACATCGTCATCGGCAGGAGCGAGACGCGGTGACGCGGTGAGGCGGTGAGTCCGTGACGGCTCTACCGGATGGGACGTCAACCGCGATCATGCGGCACGGTCCGTCGGGTCTGCAGGCGGTCCGTGCCGGTCCGTGGACGCCGAAGCCCCACCGTGGTCGCGCGGTGGGGCTGTTGTTCGGCCGACTCGGGTGGTTTCAGGCGGTGCCGAGGTCTCCGGCTCGTACGCCTGCCAGGAAGGCCGTGAACGCGGTCGCGGCGATGGTCAGGGTCGGGCCGCCGGCGTTCTTGGAGTCGCGGACGGGGACGGTGCCGTGTGCGGTGGCGAGGTTGGTGGCGACCTCGACGCAGGCGCCGCCGTTCTCGCTGTAGGAGGACTTGAACCAACGGAGAGATTCGGTCGTCACGGGGTGCCCCTTCGTAACTGCTCGATCATGACCACGGATGCCGCCTGGGAGAGCGCTTCTGCCTGCAACTGATGGTAGGCCGTCAACAGCGGTACTACGGAGGCACTGTCCCGTTCCAGCTGGCCTCGCTGGGCTGACTCCGCGTACGAGATGAGCGAGCGGTTCTGCATGGTCAGGACGTACAGCGGCAGGCTCAGGGGGCGACGATCACCCATGTCGAAAGGGGCGACCTGGAGCACGGTGTTCGGTAGTGCCGCGAAGTCGACCAACCGTTTCCACTGCCCGTCCATGGTGGCAGTTTCTCCCACGGGACGCCTGAGGCAGCTCTCGTCGAGGACGACGAAGACCAGTGGTGGTGGTGTGCGGATCAGCGCAGCCTGGCGCTCCTTGACGAGCGAGATCCGCTCCTCGCCCTGTTCTGGGGTGATGGCGCCTCGCTCGACCGCGCGTGCCGTGAGTGCGGATGCGTACTCCGGTGTCTGGAGGATGCCTGGAATGACACCGACCTCGTACAGCCTGATCTCCGACGCGCGCTCCTCATGCTTGACGTACTCCGGGAATCCCTCCAACAGTGCCGTGTATCTGGCCGCCCGGCTCTGACGCTGCAACCGATCGCCCGTGCCCAGCGCTCTGTCAGCACTTGCCGCGAAAGCGTCAGTTGGAGATCGTCGACCAGTTTCCACAGCAGAGATATGCGCACCCGAGCACCTGATGCGGTCGCCGAGTTCGTCCTGCGTCCACCCACGCTCGTCTCGCAAGCTGCGGAGAAGCGCGCCGAACGCGGCGCTCGCCGACCGCTCGGGATCCAGTTCCTTACGGTTCACCATGCGAAACCTAACTTGCTTGTCATTTTGCGTAAGTTGAAGACATCTCGACCGTAGGTCACGCTGAATCGCCCCGGTAGTCAAACGACTACAGAGAGGAGCGATCGGTGTACGGCGAGAACGTCTGCCCGAATGCGCAGGAACCCCCCGACCCCCCACCCCTCGGCACGCTCATGGTGGACACCGCTCGCGGTGACCGCGTGGGCGAGTTCCGTGGGGTCGCCGGCCCCTACTGGTCCCTGCGGCCCGTGGGTGGCGGGGCCGAGTGGGAGGCCGAGCCGCGCCGGGTCCGGCCCGCGCTCCTCATAGAGCAGCTTCGGGCCAGGACCGCACGGCTCAACGCCCGCAGCCGGGGTGAGGTGCTGTGAACGCCCGGTGCCCGCAGCCCACTTGGTACGTCGCCGAGAGTCGCGGCGGCGACGCGGCGCGGTCCGTCCGGCTGGGCGGTGTTCTCGCGCCGACGCGGCGGCTGGCCCTCCGCTGGCTGCTGCGGCAGGCCCGGCGCTTCGCGGACGCGCTCGACCCGGACCCGTACGCCCCCTGGGTCCCGGCCCGTGCGCTGTACCCGGTCCCCGCGGGCGGCCGGCGCGACGCACCTGCCGAACTCCGTTCCTGGGCCGACAGTTTTCGTGAGCACGACTACGCGCTGGGGCGTCTCGCGGACGGGCTGCCGTACGAGTTCGTCGCCCGGGACGCCACGTCCTGGTACGGGCTCGTCATGCGCCCCCTGGCCGTCGCCGCCCGTACCCCTCCTCCCTCTCTCCGGCAAGGATGAGCGCCCATGTTGCAGTGCACCGCCTTCACCGAACTCCCCGAGATGGGTGCGCGCGTCGCGCTCATGGGCCTGCCGGGAGGACCCGGCGCGGCATCGGAAGCGCCCGACCTGGACGAGTTCCTGCTCTGTGAACTCGGGGAGCACGACGAGACGATCGAGCACGCGGCCCAGCTCTGGTCCGCCTCGGCCCGGGCCGGGCGGGATCTGTGGATGTTCTGGTCCGAAGGCGGTGGGTGCCGGAAGTTCCGCTTCACGGAACTGCTGCCCTGCCCGGCCGTCATCCACCGGCTGTCCGTCAGGGACGGGGAGGCCTGCGTGCTGTACGACCGGCATCCGGCCGCGCACTCGTGGGACGTGCGGGATCCGCTCGTCGACCTGATGGCGGAGCGGATCCGGGAGGACGTACGGCGGGACCGGGACGCGGGCGGCGGGAGGGGGTTCTGAGGCGGACGCCGGGACGCCTTCGAAGTTTCCTATCCAGCGTTGAGCAGGCCGTTCGCCTCGGAAGAGAGTGGCGAGAAGTCGATGGTCCTTCAACAGATGGGATGAGAGCGTGCGTAAATTCGCTTCAGGCATCGCCGCGGCGGCCCTGGCAGGTTCGGCCGTGCTGGGCGTCGGCCAGGCCCACGCCGCCCCCGCGCCGGCCACGTCCGCACGTGCCGCCACCGCGTCGGAGGCCGCCTCCGTGCCGAGCTGTGTCGAGGCGGCGTCCGCGGTCATCTTCTACCGGTTCGTGACCGTCTGGATGACCAACAACTGCACGACCACGCAGCGGGTCAAGCCGACGTGGAACCTCGAAATGGTTCCGGCGCCCGACTGCTACGAACTCCAGCCCGGCCAGAAGGCGGAGTTCTCGCGCGACAAGCCGATCATGGGCACCAACTGGAAGTTCCAGCGCCTGGTCGCCTGCTGATCGCCTCCGCGGCCGGTCCGATCCCCCGGTCCTGAGCGGTCACCCGGTTCCGGCGGTTCCCGGCCCGTCCCCCTACGGGCCGGGGACCGCTTTCCCCTGGTGCGCGCACCACCCTTCGGGCGCGCCGAATTCTGCCGATCGGCAGATGTGCGGGGGGCGCCCCGCGCGGCAGCCTTGATCCACGACGACAGGCATCGGGTACCGCTCCGTGAGGCGCGGCGGATGCGAGCGGCGAGTCAGAGGAAGTCGGTCATGCCGAACACAGCCACCGAAACGCGTACCGGGGAGCCCTCCCCGGATGCCGGGCCCCGCCGACGCTGGTGGTCCGGCTGGCCGGACTGGTCCGTCCGCCTGGCGGTCGTGTGGTCGGCGCTCTACGGGGCGGCGGCGCTGTACTGGGCGCTCGGCGGGGACGGTTACCCCTTCGAGCGGGTCCACGAGGACCGGTCCTCCGGATCGATTCTGGAGCCGAGCCGGGCCGAGGCCGTCGCCCCGGTGCTGGCCCTGTTCTGCGCCCTCGGGGTGGTCGCCGGTGTCCTGATGGTGAGGAGGCGTGTCACCGGTCGGCTCCGCAAGGCCGTCCTCGCCTACGGATGGGTGGCCGGGACCGTTCTGACCCTGCTGATCCCCGACTACTCGCTGCTCGGTCTGCTGGCGTTCTCCCCGGCGCTGATCGTGTTCGTCTTCACCGGGGTGCCCGGCCCGCAGGACCTGGGCGACATCATGTACTGGCACCGCGGCAACCTGATGATCGTCTTCGTCGGCGGGCTGCTGTGGGTCGCCGCGACGCTCGCGTACCAGCGGCGGACCAACGGTCAGTGCGTGTACTGCGGTCGGGCCCCGCACGCGCCCGGCCGCTGGACCGATCCCGTCAGGCTGCGCACCTGGGGGCGGCGGGCGGTGTGGCTGGCCGTGCTCTCGACCCTCCCGTACGACATCACCCGCATCGCCTGGTACTTCGGCTGGCCGCTCGGCATCACCGACGCGTTCCTGAAGGAGATGCAGGACACGCCGAACATGCTGGAGATCGGGCTCGCCCTGGGAGTGGTGTCGACCCTGGGCAGCCTGCTGATGCACGGGCTGATCGCCAGGTGGGGCGAGGTGTGGCCGCGCTGGGTGTGGTGGAAGAAGGGGCGCACGATCCACCCGGCGACCGCCGTCGTGCCGGCCGGATTCGTCGCGATCGTGCTCATCCCGGGCGGGCTGATGGCGGTGCGCGGGTTCGAGCCGGCCTCGTGGGGGGAGACCGGTCCCGCGATCCTGTGGGCGGTCTGGGGTGTCGCCCTGGGCGCCGCCACCTACCTGTACTACCTGCGCCGCCGGGGCGTCTGCCGCAGTTGCGGGCAGGGGTGACGGGCCGTCGGCACACCCTGCCCCCCCCTCGCGCGTCGGGTTGTCGGCACACCGCCGCCCCCGCGCGCGCGTCGGCGTCGCGTGTCAGCTGAGGCAGAACTCGTTGTCCTCGGGATCCGCCATGAGGACCCAGCTCCCGCCCTGCTGGTCGACCGTGCGCACCGACCGTGCCCCCAGCCCCACCAGCCGTGCCTCTTCCGCGTCGCGCTGTCCCGGCGCGGAGTGCACGTCGATGTGGAGGCGGTTCTTCACCGTCTTCGGCTCCGGTACCCGCTGGAACAGCAGCCGCCGCCCCTGTCCCGTACCGCTGACCTCGTCGTACGGGTCGTCCGGATGCCGGGCCGCCGCGAGGTCGAGCCAGGCGCGGCGGCCGTGGGCGTGGGTCGTGATGGCCTCCGGTACGGCTCCGGCCGCGAGCAACTGCTCGACCAGCGGGCTGTTGTCCTCGACGAGATAGCCCAGGGCGGCGGCCCAGAATCCGGCCTGTGCGTGCGGGTCGGCGCAGTCGATCACGAGCTTCCAGGACAAGGTCGATGTCATGGAAACCGTTTATAGTGGTTACATGAGTGAAAAGGCAACGGACACGCCGGACCGGTCCGATCGACCGGAGCAGCGGGTCCCTGCCGGGCTGTTGCTGCGGCATCCGGACGGCAGCTCGTTCCGGTTCGATCCGGGGGCGCTGTGTCTGGAGCTCCTGCCGACCGGAGGGCCGGGCGCTCTGGCGTACTTCGAGGTGCTGCACGAGCCGGCCGACCTGGTGAGGTGGGCGGGGGAGAGCCGGCTGCCGGACGGGCTCGGACCGGGCGGCGGGCCCGGCTCGGGGCAGGGCTCCGCGCTCGTCGTGAGCGCGGGGGAGGTGGCGGACGCGCGTCTTCTGCGCGATGCGCTGTGGCGACTGGCGGAGGACCACGTGGCGGGGAATCCGCCCGGCCCCGACGACCTCGCCACCCTCAACGAAGCCGCGGCACGGCCACCCCTGACGGCCCGGCTGACCCCGGGAAGGGACCGGGAGTGGGCCCCCGGGGGCACCGGGGCCGCGCTGCTGTCCACCGTCGCCCGCGACGCGGTCGACCTGTTCACCGGGGCGTACGCCCACCGGATCCGCACGTGCGGAGCGCACGGCTGCCGGCTGCTGTTCGTCGACACCTCGCGCCCCGGCCGGCGCCGCTGGTGCTCGATGGAGCGCTGCGGCAACCGCCACAAGGTCCGGGCCCACCGCGCCCGGCGCACCGCCGCCGACGCGTGACGACGGCTCCGGTCCTTCCGGGGCGGGTCAGCGGAGACGGGGAGCGGGGGAGAGGGCGGGGACTCGGCGGCAAAGTCAGGGCGGGCCCTTACCGGGGCGGAGCTCCGGCAGGGCGCCGACGGCGTGTGCTCAGTGGTCGGAGTAGCTGAAGTCGCCCATGGTCCAGGCGCTGACGTCGTCGATCGCCACCCGGTACATCCCGCCCGTCTCCGGGATCCCCACCGTGCCCTGCAGAATCCGCGCCACATGGAAGTGCAGATGCGTGGGCGCCCTGCCCGCGGGGGTCGGTGCGGTGAAGGCGGCGGAGAACGCGCCCAGGCTGACCGAGTCGGCCAGGACCTCCGACACCCGCTGCCTCCAGACCGCTTCGGGGGCCAGCCGTCCCGTGATGACGGCGCCACCCGCCACCACGGTCAACGTCATCTGATTGCTGTGCCCGGACTCCACCAGAGCAGCGATATCGACGAGCAGTTCGTCAGGCTTCGACATGGGGCCAACTCTATGCACCGCCGTCCGGCCGGATCGAGGGGTCGCCGCGACCGGCTTCGACGACACCGGATCAGCGCACCCGGGCCTCGCGCGGGGGCGGCACCGCGCAGACCGGACAGGTGTGCCGGTCGATCGCGTCCAGCAGGCGGGTGGCCGCCGCCCGTACGGTCCGTGCCGGGGAGGGGCCCCCGGCCCCGGGCGCGTCGGGTGGGCCGGGTGCGGCGCCCAGCCGGGCGGCCGTGGCGCGGCCCGCCGCCACCGCGTCGTGCGCGGCGCGGGTCCACGCCGGGTGCTCGGGATTCCCGGCCGCCAGGATCGTGGCGAGCAGGTCCAGGACGCCCGCCCTGTCCCTGACCGTGTCCGTCACCGCCAGCTCCCAGAGGAACGGCACCGTCGCCGCCGTCGAGTCGAAGACGGGCGGGGTGCCGATCCAGCGCTCCAGATCGCTCAGCGCCTCGTCCGAGGTCGGCGCGTCCCCCCAGGCGATCCGCGACAGCACACCGGGAACCTGGGAGGCGGAGCCGTACGCGTGCTGCAACTCGTGCCACCGCACGTTCCTCATGGCCCGCAGGACAGTCCCCATCCGGGCACTCAATCAGCCTTTACCGCACGGCGTCCACCGTGCCGGAGGGCCGTTCCGCGGACCGGCCCGCTCCGTGGAGCCGGCGCAGGTACTCACCCACGGACCGGGCGTCGTCCGCCGGGGCGACGAGGCCCACGTGGTGGTCGGGGCGGACGACCACGACGGTGCCCGTGCCCGCGCGGATGGAGGCCTCCGTTCCGTAGGCGGCGGCCACGTGGCCCGCGTCGTCGGCCACCGATCCCGGCTCCGCCCCGGCCCGGTCCTCGTGCGCCGCGTACACCCGGCAGGTCCGGACCCCGGCGTCGCCGTACGCGTCCGCCGCCCCGCGCAGGGCCGCCGAGCTCCCGGCGCCGAAGCCGAGGACCGTGGTGCGGGGGCCCGCGAGGACGCGGTGCAGCCGGGTCGGCGCCCCGGTCACGGCGTCGGCGCAGGGGGCGTCCGGGGCGCGGTCCCCGGCGGCCGATTCCGTGGGCGCGTCGGTGTGGTGGGCGGCCAGGGAGCTCCAGCGGTAGCCGACGCCCAGGCCGGTGGTGTCGGAGGTGATCGCCGCTTCCAGGCCGCCGCCGGGCCGGCGGATCGCCTCCAGGGTGGCGCGCAGCCGCTCCGACGCCAGGTCCAGGGTCCGGGCGGCCACCGGAAGGCGCTCCTCCTCATAGGTGTCCAGCAGCCGCGCGTCCGCGTGGCCGGCGAGCACCAGCCCCAGCTTCCAGCCCAGATTGAACGCGTCCTGGATGCCGGTGTTCATCCCGAGGCCGCCCGCGATGGCGTGCACATGGGCCGCGTCGCCCGCGAGGAGGACCCGCCCCACGCGGAACCGGTCCGCCATCCGTACGTTGACGCGGTACGTCGACAGCAGCTCCGCCCGCGTCAGGGACCGGCCGGGCAGGGCGGTGTGGCGGGCCAGCAGCCGCCGGAACCCGTCGGCGGTGGGCGCGAGCGGCCGTCCCCGACCGTCCCGCTCCGGCCCGGCCTGGAACCACCAGCCCGTCCGCGTGCCGGGGATCGGGCAGAGCATCACCGCGCCGTCCTCGTCGAACCACTGGTGCCAGCGGGTGCGGTCCAGGGAGCCCTCGGCCAGGTCGACATCGCCGCAGACCATCACCTGGTCCTCGTCGGTGGCCCCCACGAACCCGATCCCGAGCAGCTTCCGCACGGAGCTGTGGGCGCCGTCGCACCCGACGACGTACCGGGCCCGCCCGGCCGACCCGTCGGCGTACGTGACGTCGACCCGGCCCCCGTCGTCCCCGCCCGTCCCCTGCGCCAGCCCCACGACCTCCCGGCCCGGCTCGACGCGGACGCCGTACCCGGCCAGCCGGTCGCGGAGGATCTCCTCCAGCCGCCACTGGGCGATCAGCCAACCCCGGTCGTAGGGCGCGTCCGGGGACGGCGCGGAGTCCGCCCACGGATCGGCCTCCGCGACCGGGAGGCGGTCGCGGTACTTGAGCATCGGCAGCGGGGCCGAACCGGCGGCGAGCACCTCCTCGGCCACCCCCAGATCGTCCAGGATCTCCAGCGAACGCGGGTTGGGGCCCTTGGCGCGCGAGGTGCGCGGCGGGGCGGGGGACCGGTCCACGATCCGTACGGCCGTGCCGCGCCGGGCCAGATCGCAGGCCAGCACCAGCCCGGTGGGTCCCGCTCCCACGATGAGTACGTCGGTCATGCCCATGCCTCTCCTTCGGTCCCGCTCCCGCTCCGTCAGGAACCAGAGAAACGTAACCGAGTTAAAAAAGCAACTGGGTAATCTTTACTGCGCGGGGCTGCTCCGCGGGGTGGGCGTGGAGTCCGCAGCCGGGGCCGCGGAATCCGGGGCCGATGCGGCGGGAGCCTGTGCCGGAGCCCCGGGGTCCGGGGGCATGGCCGCGGGTGCGGCCGCCGCCGTCGCCAGCAGTCTCAGGGCGAGCGCCCGGTTGCGCCGGGCGGTCCGCAGCGCGTCCCAGGTCAGCAGCGACAGGGCCAGCCAGACCAGGGCGAAACCGGCCCACCGCTCGGGCGGCATCGACTCGTCGAAGTACAGGACGCCCAGCCCGAACTGGAAGACCGGGGCCAGATACTGGAGCAGCCCCAGCGTGGAGAGCGGAACCCGGACGGCCGCCGCGCCGAAGCAGATCAGCGGCACCGCCGTGACGATGCCCGTCGCGGCGAGCAGGAACCCGTGCCCCGCGCCCCCGGCCGTGAACGTCGACCCGCCGGTGGCGGCGAGCCAGAGCAGGAAGCCGAGCGCGGGCACGAAGAGCACGGCGGTCTCGGCGGCCAGCGACTCCAGGCCGCCCATGCCGACCTTCTTCTTCACCAGGCCGTAGGTGGCGAAGGAGAACGCCAGCACCAGCGAGATCCACGGCGGCTTGCCGTAGCCGATCGCCAGGACGAGGACGGCGACCAGCCCCGTGGCGACCGCTGCCCACTGGACCGGCCGCAGCCGCTCGCCCAGCAGCAGGACGCCCATGGCGATGGTGACCAGCGGATTGATGAAGTAGCCGAGCGAGGCCTCGACGACGTGCCCGTTGTTCACGGCCCAGATGTACAGACCCCAGTTGACCGAGATCGTCGCCGCCGCCACCGATATCAGCCCCAGCTTGCGCCGGTCGCGGACCAGTTCGCCGATCCAGGCCCAGCGGCGCACGACGAGCAGGGCGACGGCGACGACGCCGAGCGACCAGACCATCCGGTGCGCGAGGATCTCGACCGCCCCGGACGGTTTGAGCAGCGGCCAGAACAGCGGGACCAGACCCCACATCCCGTACGCGCCGATTCCGTACAGCAGGCCTGCCCGCTGTTCGTTCTTCCCCTCCACGTGCCCTCCCGGCCCGCCCGCGCCGGCGGATCCGCCGACGGCACGACGGTAGCGCCGGAAGGGCTTCGTGTCATAGCCGTCTCACGGAAACACTCATGACACGGCGGAGCGCGACCGGTGGCGTGACGGGCGACGCCGGCAGTTTGACGACAGGCCCTAGGCCAGGGCGGCGCGCACGGTCTCGGCGAGGGGCGTCGTCGGGCGGCCGATGAGCCGGGCGAGGTCACCGCTCGTCCCCGCGAGCCGCCCCCGTCCGATCGCCTCGTCCACGTCGACGAGGATCGCGGCGAAGCCCTCGGGCACCCCGGCGCCGACCAGGGCCTCCTGGTGCGCGGCGGCCGGGACGTTCCTGTACGCGATCTCCTCGCCGGTCAGCTCGGACAGCAGCGCCGCGTACTCCGCGAGCGACCAGGCGGTGTCGCCGCTCAGCTCGTAGGCCGTGTTCAGGTGGCCGTCACCGGTCAGCACGGCGACCGCCGCGGCGGCGTAGTCGGCCCGGGAGGCGGAGGCGATGCGGCCCTCGCCCGCGTTGGCGAGCACCGCGCGGTGCTCCAGGACCGGGGCCAGGTTGGCGGTGTAGTTCTCGGTGTACCAGCCGTTGCGCAGGAACGTGTACGGCAGCCCGGAGTCCAGGATCAGCCGCTCGGTGGCCCGGTGCTCGTCGGCCAGCGTGAAGTCCGCGTCCGGCCCGCCGAGGATGCCCGTGTACGCGAGCCGGGCCACACCCGCCGCCTTCGCCGCGTCGATCACCGCGGTGTGCTGCGCCACCCGCCTGCCCACCTCGCTGCCGGAGATCAGCAGCACCCGGTCACCGGACCGGAAGGCCCCGGCGAGGGACTCGGGGCGGTCGTAGTCCGCGATGCGCAGCTCCACGCCCCGGGCGGCGAGCGCGGCGGCCTTCTCCTTGTCGCGCACGACCGCGACGACCTCGCCGGCCGGGACCTCGGCCAGCAGGGCGTCGACGACGAGGCGGCCGAGGGCGCCAGTGGCTCCGGTGACAACGATGCTCATGAGGGTCTCCGATGTGGTGGTTCGATGGTGCGGTTTCGGTGGTTCGGTCCGCTTCTGTGCTTCGGTGACGACCCTACGGGTAGCGCTAACTATGGGAAAGTACCCACTTTGAAGTAAGGTACTGGTATGGCAGAAAGCACCAAGTCTCCCCGTCCCGGTGAAGGCTCGGGCGAGGCCCTGTCCGCTCTCCTGGCCTGGGACGTGAACCAGCCCATGTGCCCGTCCCGGCTGATCCTCGAACACGTGACGAGCCGCTGGGGCGTTCTCGTGCTGGCGGCGCTGCTGGAGCGCTCGTACCGCTTCAGCGAACTGCGCCGCGCGGTGGGCGGGGTCAGCGAGAAGATGCTGGCCCAGACCCTCCGCACGCTGGAGCGCGACGGCTTCGTCGACCGGGACGCGAAGCCGGTGATCCCGCCGCGGGTGGACTACTCGCTCACCCCGCTCGGCATCGAGGCCGCCGAACAGGTCTGGGCGCTCGCCCGCTGGACCGAGCGCCGGGTGGACGCGGTGCGGGCGGCCCGCGAGGCATACGACGGGGCCCGGGCCTGACCCCGTGAGGGATCGGGCCCGGGCCCCGGGCGGTGCGCGTACGGCCCTCGTCCGGCCTCAGCCGACGACGGTCCAGGTGTCGTTGCCCGCGAGGAGCGAGGCGAGGTCGCCCTTGCCGTTCCGTTCGACGGCGGCGTCGAGCTGGTCCGACATCAGCGTGTCGTAGACGGGCCGCTCGACGCTGCGCAGCACCCCGATCGGGGTGTGGTGCAGGGTGTCCGCGTCGGCGATCCGGGACAGCGCGAACGCCGTCGTCGGCGATTTCGCGTGGGCGTCGTGGACGAGGACCTGCGAGCGGTTCTCCTCCGTGACGGCCACGACCTTCAGATCGCCGGTGGCCGGGTCGCGCACGACGCCCTTGGGCTCCTGGGAGCCGAAGAGGATCGGCTGACCGTGTTCGAGGCGGATGACGGCCTCGGCGGCCTGCTCCTTGTCCTTGAGGACCTCGAAGGCGCCGTCGTTGAAGATGTTGCAGTTCTGGTAGATCTCCACCAGTGCCGTGCCGGAGTGCTCCGCGGCGGCACGCAGCACGCTGGTGAGGTGCTTGCGGTCGGAGTCGACCGTGCGCGCCACGAACGTCGCCTCCGCGCCGATGGCGAGCGACACCGGGTTGAAGGGGGCGTCGAGCGACCCCATCGGCGTCGATTTGGTGATCTTGCCCAGCTCGGAGGTGGGGCTGTACTGGCCCTTCGTCAGCCCGTAGATCCGGTTGTTGAAGAGGAGGATCTTGAGGTTGACGTTGCGGCGCAGGGCGTGGATGAGGTGGTTGCCGCCGATGGAGAGGGCGTCGCCGTCGCCCGTGACGACCCAGACCGAGAGGTCGCGCCGCGAGGTGGCGAGCCCGGTCGCGATGGACGGGGCGCGACCGTGGATGGAGTGCATCCCGTACGTGTTCATGTAGTACGGGAAACGGGACGAGCAACCGATGCCGGAGACGAAGGTGATGTTCTCCTTCGCGAGGCCCAGCTCGGGCATGAACCCCTGGACGGCGGCCAGGACGGCGTAGTCGCCGCAGCCGGGGCACCAGCGGACCTCCTGGTCGGACTTGAAGTCCTTCATGGACTGCTTCGCCTCGGCCTTGGGGACCAGCTGCAGCAGGTCGTTGTGGTGCAGTTCCTCGGTGTCAGGCATCGATGGCCTCCTTGAGGGCCGTGGCGAGCTGCTCGGCCTTGAACGGCATTCCGTTGACCTGGTTGTAGCTGTGCGCGTCCACCAGGTACTTCGCCCTGAGCAGCAGGGCGAGCTGGCCGAGGTTCATCTCGGGGACGACGACCTTGTCGTAGCGCTTCAGCACCTCGCCGAGATTCTTCGGGAAGGGGTTGAGATGGCGCAGGTGGGCCTGGGCGATGGGCGCCCCCGCGGCCCGCAGCCGGCGCACCGCCGCGGTGATCGGCCCGTACGTCGATCCCCAGCCGAGCACCAGGGTGCGGGCCTCGGCGGGGTCGTCGACCTCCAGGTCGGGGACCTCGATGCCGTCGATCTTGGCCTGGCGGGTGCGGACCATGAAGTCGTGGTTGGCCGGGTCGTAGGAGATGTTGCCCGTGCCGTCCTGCTTCTCGATCCCGCCGATGCGGTGCTCCAGGCCGGCCGTACCGGGGACCGCCCACGGGCGGGCCAGCGTCTGCGGATCGCGCTTGTAGGGCCAGAAGACCTCCGTGCCGTCCGCCAGCGTGTGGTTCGGGCCGGTGGCGAAGGGGGTCTTCAGATCGGGCAGGGTCGACGTCTCCGGGATCCGCCACGGCTCGGAGCCGTTGGCGAGATAGCCGTCGGAGAGGAGGAAGACCGGGGTGCGGTACGTCAGGGCGATCCGGGCCGCCTCGATCGCGGCGTCGAAGCAGTCGGCCGGAGTCCGCGGGGCCACGATCGGAACCGGGGCCTCACCGTTCCTGCCGTACATCGCCTGGAGCAGGTCGGCCTGCTCGGTCTTGGTCGGCAGCCCGGTCGACGGTCCGCCCCGCTGGATGTCGATGATCAGCAGCGGCAGCTCCAGGGAGACCGCGAGACCGATCGTCTCCGACTTCAGCGCCACTCCCGGGCCGGAGGTCGTCGTGATGCCCAGCGCCCCGCCGAACGCCGCGCCCAGCGCCGCGCCGATCCCGGCGATCTCGTCCTCCGCCTGGAACGTCCGCACGCCGAAGTTCTTGTGCCGCGACAGCTCGTGCAGGATGTCCGACGCCGGGGTGATCGGATACGACCCCAGATACAACGGCAGCTCCGCCAGCTGCCCGGCCGCGATCAGCCCGTAGGACAGGGCGAGGTTCCCCGAGATGTTGCGGTAGGTGCCGGTGGGGAAGGCCTGCGAGGCCGGGGCGACCTCGTAGGAGACCGCGAAGTCCTCCGTCGTCTCGCCGAAATTCCACCCGGCCCGGAAGGCCGCCACGTTCGCCTCGGCGATCTGCGGCTTCTTCGCGAACTTCTGCCGAAGGAAGGCCTCCGTGCTCTCCGTCGGCCGGTGGTACATCCACGACAGCAGACCCAGCGCGAACATGTTCTTCGACCGCTCGGCCTCCTTGCGGGGCAGCCCGAACTCCTTCAACGCCTCCAGCGTCAGCGTCGTCAACGGCACCGCGTGGACGTTGTAGGCCTCCAGCGAACCGTCCTCCAGGGGACTGGTCGCGTACCCCACCTTGGCCATCGGCCGCTTCGTGAACTCGTCGGTGTTCACGATGATCTCCGCGCCGCGCGGAACGTCGTCGATGTTCGCCTTCAGGGCGGCCGGGTTCATCGCGACCAGGACGTTGGGGGCGTCGCCCGGAGTCAGAATGTCATGATCGGCAAAGTGCAGCTGGAAGGAGGAGACACCCGGCAGGGTGCCCGCGGGGGCGCGGATCTCGGCCGGGAAGTTCGGCAGAGTGGAGAGATCGTTGCCGAAGGAAGCGGTCTCCGAGGTGAACCGGTCACCCGTGAGCTGCATCCCGTCACCCGAGTCGCCCGCGAAACGGATGATCACCCGGTCCAGGCGACGGATCTCCTTGCCGTCGCTGCCCGTGGTTCCCGTCGTACCTGACAGGGGGGCTCGCTGACCCCCGAGAACGGCGTCGTTGGCCTCTTCGGCCTGCTCTGCCGCGCTACTGACCTGGCTCGTCACTGAACTGGACCTCCCATGGGCGGCGGTTCGGAACCGTCCGGCCGGCCGGCGATCCCAGAGGCCACCCTACGTCCGCGTAGGTGGCCTTCCAGGGACCGATCATATGGTGGACGCTGTTTTGAGACACCCTTTGAGTAGGGTTTGTCGCCTTTTGCAACCCCCTGATCGCGGGATGAGGGCAGCCCCTCCCTGCGTCTTTCGTCCTAGGCCTCCCCCGAGTCCCCCTCGGCCGCCCGGGTCTCCGACAGCCCTTCCTTGATCAGAGGTGCCCGTCCCGCGCCCGCCGGACACCCTCGGGCCCGCGTGATGCCCGCAATGCCCCCGGGGCGCTCCCGGGGCGCTACGGAGATGCCCCGGGAGGCGCCCTCGGAGCGCCCCCGGAGAGCCCCCGGGGCGAGGGTCGGCCGGGCCTCGCCCTCCGTCGCCTGCGGCCCGGGTCCCGCTCCCGCCCGAATCTGACGACTCGTCAGGTATTCAGAGTGTCAGATGTCTAGGAATTCAGGTAGGTCAGCACGGCGAGGACGCGCCGGTGGTCCCCGTCGCTGGGGGAGAGCCCGAGCTTCTGGAAGATGTTGCTGACGTGCTTCTCGACCGCCCCGTCGCTCACCACGAGCTGACGGGCGACCGCGGAGTTCGTCCGGCCCTCGGCCATGAGACCCAGGACCTCCCGCTCGCGCGGCGTCAGCCCGGCCAGCACGTCCTGCTTGCGGCTGCGGCCCAGCAGCTGGGCCACCACTTCCGGGTCCAGCGCCGTCCCGCCCTGCGCCACCCGGACCACGGCGTCCACGAACTCGCGGACCTCGGCCACCCGGTCCTTCAGCAGATACCCCACCCCGCGGCTGCTGCCCGCCAGCAGCTCGGTGGCGTACTGCTCCTCCACGTACTGCGAGAGGACCAGCACCCCGATGCGCGGGTAGTCCCTCCGCAGCCGCACCGCCGCGCGCACACCCTCGTCGGTGTGCGTCGGCGGCATCCGCACATCGGCGACCACCACATCGGGAAGCGCCTGCTGGGCGTCGAGGTCCGCCACCGTCTTGAGCAGCGCCTCCGCGTCCCCGACCCCCGCCACCACGTCGTGCCCGAGATCGGTGAGCAGACGGGTGAGCCCCTCCCGGAGCAGGACCGAATCCTCGGCGATGACCACGCGCACCCTGTTCTCCACGTTCTCCACGACTGCGAGTCCCCCACTGTTCCGAATATGCCGCGTTCCCCGCGACCCCGCACGCACCACGCCCGACCACCGCGCACCGCGTCCCGACCGCACAAGCATCCCAGGACCCGGAGCCGCACGCGGTGCCCTGTGGACAACCCAGGTGGACCGGGCAGTACGGCCCCCGCACCCCGGGCACGGACGGCCGCGACGCCCCACCGCCCCTTCGCCCCACCGCCCCTTCGCCCCACCACCGGTTCGGAGTAGCGGAGTGCCGGAGTGCCGGGCGGAGGGGCTGAGGGGCGGTGGGGCGTACGCGCGTGGAGGTGTCCGAGGCGGGTGAGGGAGACGAAGGCGGGAGGCGAGAGTCGGGAGGCGGGTGAGGGAAGCGGGGAGGCGGGGCGCCCGGAGCCGGGGGAGAGCCCCGGAGCCGGGGGAGAGCCGGAGCCGGGGCCCAGGGCCGGGGGCAGGGCCGGGAAGGGAGGCGGCGGGAAGAGGCCCCGAGGGGTGGTCAGCCGCGCCAGGGCAGCTCCGCCGTGACCGTCGTCGGGCCGCCGGCCGGGGAGTCGACCACGAGGACCCCGTCCACGGCGTCCAGCCGCTCCGTCAGCCCCGCCAGGCCGCCGCCCGCGGCCGGTGACGCCCCGCCCCGGCCGTTGTCGGTCACCTGGAGCATCAGCCGGTCGGCCGCCCGCCACACGTCGACCGTGGCCCGGGTCGCACGGGCGTGCTTGCTGATGTTCTGGAGCAGCTCGGAGACGGTGAAGTACGCGATGCCCTCGATCGCCTGCGCGGGGCGCGAGTCGAGATCCACCTCGACCGTCACGGGCACGGTGCACCGGGACGCTATCGCGGAGAGCGCGGCGTCCAGCCCCCGGTCGGTGAGGACGGCGGGATGGATGCCCCGAGCCAGGTCCCGCAGCTCCTGAAGGGCCACCTTCACCTCGCCATGGGCCTCGTCGACCATGCGGGCCGCGGCCTCGGGGTCGTCGGCGAGCTTCTCCTTCGCCAGGCCCAGATCCATGGCGAGGGCGACCAGGCGGGCCTGGGCGCCGTCGTGGAGGTCGCGCTCGATCCGGCGGAGGTCGGCGGCTGCGGTGTCCACGACCACGCCCCGGTCCGACTCCAGCTCGGACACCCGGGAGGCCAGCCGGGACGGCCCCAGCAGACCGGTGACCATCAGCCGGTCCACCGACAGCAGCCCCCGCACGATCCACGGCGCGGCCAGCACGAGCGCCAGACCGATCGCCCCGGTCACCGCCAGCTCGGCCGGCGAGTCCAGGTACTCCTGGTGGGTACGGTCCCCGTACAGCTGGAGACCGTCCTGGCCGCCGAAGACCGGAAAGAGCCAGAACCACAGCGGATACGTCAGCGCCGCCAGGCCGTACGACCAGAACGTGATCGCGACGACGAACGTGAACGTGGCCCACGGGAAGTGCAGCAGCGCGTACAGCAGGTGCCGCCAGGACACCCCGCTCTTGAGGATCGCGCCCATCCAGGACATCACGCCGCCGGTCTTCCCCCGCACCGGCTCCGGGTCCGCGACCTCCACCCGCAGCAACCCGCGCGCCCGGTGCCGCTCCAGCGCACCGAAGCCCCGGCAGACGGCGAGACCGACGGCGAGGACCGGTATCCCGATGAAGGTGACCAGCAGGCCCGCGCTCAGCGACGTCATGGTGACCGCGAAGACGAACGCCGTCGTGGCGAGCGGGAAGCTCAGCAGCGCGTAGAGCAGCTCGCGCCAGGTGCGGGCCTCCAGCGGTGCGCGCAGCGGCGCCGGGAGGAAGTGCTTCACCGGGGTCTTCGCCGGTGAGTTCGCCCCGAAGCCGGGGCCGGCACCCTGATGCCGCCGGTCCTGCGTGTCCGGTCCGTATGCCGTGGCCATGAGTCCCGTCCGTTCCGTCTCTTCTGTCCGAAGTCTCTCAGTGGGCTGTGCGTGGGGCTGTGCGTAGGGCTGTGGGCCTCGCGTGGGCCCGCGCCGCGACGGCGCCGGAGGCGGCCCGTCATCCCCGGACCGTTCTCCCTCAAGGGTCCTGGCCGGCGGCCTCCCGCACCATGAGGTGCTTCTCCGTATCCACCCGGGGGTTTTCCCCACCCCCGGACGCCGGGCGGTCAGGCGGCCGGCCGCGCCGAAGCCCGATCGCGCCAGGGCAGCTCGGCGGTGACGGTCGTCGGCCCGCCCTCCGGCGAGTCCAGGACGAACACCCCGTCGACCGCGTCGAGCCGCTCGGCGAGCCCCGCGAGACCCGTACCGCCGCCCATCCGGGCCCCGCCCCCGCCGTCGTCCGTGACCTGGAGCACCAGCCGGTCCGCCGAACGCCACACGTCGACGGTGGCCGACCGTGCGCCGCTGTGCTTGCTGATGTTCTGCAGCAGCTCCGACACGGTGAAGTACGCGATGCCCTCGATGGCCTCCGCCGGCCGTCCCCGAAGCCCCACCGACACCTTGACCGGAACCGTGCAGCGGGAGGCGATGGCGGAGAGCGCGGCGTCCAGGCCCCGGTCGGTGAGGACGGCGGGATGGATGCCGCGGGCCAGGTCCCGCAGCTCCTGAAGGGCCACCTTGATCTCGCCGTGGGCCTCGTCGACCATGCGGGCCGCGGCCTCGGGGTCGTCCGTGAGCTTCTCCTTCGCCAGGCCGAGCCCCATGGCGAGGGCGACCAGGCGGGCCTGGGCGCCGTCGTGGAGGTCGCGCTCGATCCGGCGGAGGTCGGCGGCGGCGGTGTCCACGACCACGCCCCGGTCCGACTCCAGCTCGGCGATGCGCCGCTCCAGCTCGTCCGAGGGCGACAGCAGCCCCCGCGCCATCGCCCGGTCCACCGTCGTCAACCCCCGTGTGATGAAGGGCAGCACCGGCCACAGGACGAACAGGCCCGCCAGCGTCACCCCGAACGTCAGCACCCCCCACGGCAGCCGGACGAACCCGTACAGCAACGCCCGCCAGCCCACCGGGTCCTTGAGCCCCGCCCACAGCCGGACGAACACCCCCTGCCCCTGATGACCCCGGGCCAGCGGACTCGGCTCCTCGACCCGTACGCCCAGCATCCGCCTCGCCCGCCACCGCTCCACCCGGCCCAGCAGCCGTCCCCCCTGGAGCCCGCCGACCAGCAGCGGCAGCCCGATCACGGTGACGGAGAGCCCGGCGCCGACCGCGACCACGAGAACCGCGTAGACGAACCCGAGGACGGCGATCGGCAGGTTGGCGAGCAGATACGCGACCTCCCGCCAGGCCCACCGGTCGAGGGCGAAGCGGGCGGGCGGCAGCCGGTCGGGATCCGGCACGGAAGGGCTCATGGTCATACCCCCAGCCTGCCGCGCGGCACCCGCGCACACCATGGGGTTCATGGGTGGGGTGAGGTAGGGGTAACCCCACCTCATGCCCGACGCGGCTGCTTACGCTCCGTTTATCAGGCCCTAGACTCCCGTGCGTACAGAACGGAACAGGTACACGGGACAGATGCGGACGACGAGGATCGAGGGGCGGACGTGACCGACGTTACGGACGTGACCGGCGTGGCGGACGTGACCCGCGTGGCGGACGCGGTGGACCTGAGCGGCGTGCCCGGCGCATCCGGGGATCCCGGGGTGTCGGGGATCGCGGGGGCCTCAGGCGGGTCGGGGATGCCGGGCGTTCCGGTGGACGCGCCCACCGCACTCGCCTCGGAGTTCTTCCAGAGCTATTCGGTCATCGGCCTGCTCGCCCTGGTCGGCGTCCTGTTCGTCGCCGTGGCCTTCGGAGCCGGGCGACTGCTGCGCCCCGTCGTCCCCACCCCGGAGAAGCTCCTCACCTACGAATGCGGCGTCGACCCGGTCGGCGAGGGCTGGGCGCACACCCAGGTCCGCTACTACGTCTACGCCTTCCTGTACGTGATCTTCGCCGTCGACTCCATCTTCCTGTTCCCGTGGGCCACGGTGTTCGCGGCGCCCGGATACGGCGCGACGACCCTGGTCGAAATGTTCGTCTTCCTCGGCTTCCTGGCCGTGGGACTGCTCTACGCATGGAAGAAGGGCGTTCTCGCATGGGCCTGACGAGCCGGCCGACCCCCGCGTCGCGGCAGCCCGCGTCCCCGCCCCCCGCTGACCCGGTCCTCCTTCCCGAGCCCAAGCGCCTCGGCGTGCTCTCGCGGCTCGCACCGGAGCCGATGAAGGTCGTCCTCAACTGGGGCCGCCGCTACAGCCTCTGGGTCTTCAACTTCGGACTCGCCTGCTGCGCCATCGAGTTCATCGCCGCGTCCATGGCCCGCCACGACTTCATCCGGCTCGGCGTGATCCCGTTCGCCCCCGGCCCCCGCCAGGCCGACCTCATGATCGTCTCCGGCACGGTGACGGACAAGATGGCCCCGGCGGTGAAGCGGCTCTACGAGCAGATGCCCGAACCGAAGTACGTCATCTCCTTCGGCGCCTGCTCCAACTGCGGCGGCCCCTACTGGGACTCGTACTCCGTGACCAAGGGCGTCGACCAGATCATCCCCGTCGATGTGTACGTACCCGGCTGCCCGCCCCGGCCCGAGGCGCTGCTCCAGGGCATTCTCAAGCTCCAGGAGAAGATCGCGCGCGAATCCCTCGCCGAGCGGTACGCCACCGGGGCCACGGGCGGGGGCCCGTCCACCGACGCCCTGCGCAGCGGCCTGGTCGCCGCGCCGACGGCTCCGGGTCCGACGGCTCCGGCCTCGACGGCTCCCGGTCCGACGGCTCCGGCCCCGACACAGGACGAGGAGCGGCGATGAGCACCAGCGACGACCCGTACGCGGCATCCGGGGCGTCCGGGGCCGAGGCCTACGACAGCCTGCCGGACGGGGTCGCCGACGTGTTCGGCGCCGAGGCCACGGCGGAGTCCGCGTACGACCTGCTGACCGTCGACGTCCCCGCCGCCGACTGGCTCACCGCGCTGCGGACCGCCCGCGACGAGCTCGGGTGCAGCTACTTCGACTGGCTCAGCGCCGTGGACGAACCGGGCGTCGGCTTCCGCGTCTGCGCCCATGTCGCGGCCCTGGGCACGGGTGCGGTGCGGCGGCTGATGGTCCGCACGACCGTGCCGCACGACGCGGCGGTCCTGCCCAGCGCCATCGACGTCTACGCGGGCGCCGCGTGGCACGAGCGCGAGACGCACGAGATGTTCGGGGTGGCGTTCGACGGCCACCCGCACCTCGTGCCGCTGCTCCTGCCGGAAGGCTTCGAGGGCCACCCGCTGCGCAAGGACTTCGTCCTGGCCGCGCGCGTCGCCAAGGCCTGGCCCGGGGCGAAGGAACCGGGGGAGCCGGCGGAGGGACACGCCGGTCCCCAGCGCCGCGCGATGCTCCCGCCCGGGGTCCCCGACCCGAACGAATGGGGCCCGATGAAGGGCCGGCTCCCCCCGGCCGCCGCCCGCCCGGGCCGAGCCGCCCGACCCGCGGCCGACCGCCCGCCCCGCCGCACCCGCACCGCGGGCGAGGGCTCGGCGGCCCAACGCGCCACGGCCCCGGGCCCGGAGGCGACCGGCGCGGGCGCCGCCCCGGAGACGGCCGGTCCGGAAACCTCCACGGCGCCCGGTGCGCAGGCCCCCACTCCCACGACGCGGGAGGCCGCAGCGGCACCGCAGACCCCTGCCGCACCCGGGACCCCCGCGGCGGCCCGCCCGCGCCGGTCCCGGTCGGCGTCGGACGGCTCGGCGAGCCAGCAGCCGCCCGCCGACGCTCCCGCAGAGACCTCAGCCGCCCCGGCACGCCGGTCCCGGTCGGCGTCGGACGGTTCGGCGAGCCAGCGCGCGGAGCCGGACGAGCCGGGGGCCACGCCCGCCCGGCCCGCCCGCCGTTCCCGGTCGGCGTCCGACGGCTCGGCCGGTCAGCGTTCCGGGCCGGGCGAGTCGCCCGCGTCCCCGACGTCCGGACCGCGCCGGTCCCGTTCGGCCTCCGAAGGCTCGGCCAGTCAGCGATCGGCGTCCGACGCGCCCGAGGGCCCGCCGCCGCGTCCGCCCCGGGTGCGCAGCACGGACGCCCCGTGGCACGACGCGCGGCCGGCCTTCGACGAACCGGAGGGCCCGGAGGCCGCGTCTCCGGACGCGTCCTCGCGGCCCCTCCGGCGCAACGCTCCGGACCCGAGCGACGCCCCGGACCCCAGCGACCAGCCCGCCCCCGACAAGCAGCCCCCCGGCCCGGACCACCCCAGCCCGGACCATCCCGCCCCAGACCACCCCGCCGGAGGCGATCCCGAGTGAACGACGTGTCCGACGTCGCCCTCCGTCTGGCCATCGTCTTCGTCGTGTTCCTGGTCGCCCCCCTCCTCGTGGGGCAGACGGAACACAAGGTGATGGCCCACATGCAGGGCCGCCTGGGCCCCATGTACGCGGGCGGCTTCCACGGCTGGGCCCAGCTCGTCGCGGACGGTGTGAAGTTCGCGCAGAAGGAGGACGTGGTCCCGGCCGCCGCCGACCGCCGCGTCTTCCAGCTCGCCCCCGCCGTCGCCCTCCTCCCGTACCTCCTCGTCCTCGTGGTCATCCCCGTCGGCCCCGGTGACGGGGCGGTCGGCCAGGCGGTCGACGCGGGGATCTTCTTCGTGCTCGCCGTCATGGGCATCGGCGTCCTCGGCTCGCTCATGGCGGGCTGGGCCTCCGCCAACAAGTTCTCCCTCCTCGGCGGCCTCCGCACCGCCGCGCAGCTCCTCTCCTACGAGCTGCCGATGCTCCTGACCGCCGCCTCCGTGGCCATGGCGGCCGGAACGGTCTCGCTCACCGGCATCCTCGACGCCTTCGCGTGGTGGTGGCTGCCCTGGCAGATCGTCGGCGCCCTGGTCTTCTTCGTGGCCGGTCTCGCCGAACTCCAGCGCCCGCCCTTCGACATGCCGGTGGCCGACTCCGAGATCATCTTCGGCGCGTACACCGAGTACACCGGGCTGCGCTTCGCCCTGTTCCTGCTCGCCGAGTACGCGGGCATCGTCGTCCTGTGCGCCCTGACCACCGTCCTGTTCCTGGGCGGCTGGCACGGCCCGTTCGGCGCCGACGGGCTCGGCTGGCTCTGGACCGTCCTGAAGACCGCCCTCCTCGCGTTCGTCGTCATCTGGCTGCGCGTCAGCTATCCGCGTCTGCGTGAGGACCAGTTGCAGAAGCTCGCCTGGACCACCCTCGTCCCGCTCGCTCTCGCGCAGATCGCGCTCACCGGCATCGTGAAGGTGGCGATCAACTGATGCCCCCGATCCCCGGCTCGGGCCTCGCCAAAGGCCTCGCCGTCACCCTGCGCACGATGACGAGGAAGACCGTCACCGCGCAGTACCCGGACGCCCAGCCCGAACTCCCGCCCCGCTCCCGCGGCGTCATCGGGCTGTTCGAGGAGAACTGCACGGTCTGCATGCTCTGCGCCCGTGAGTGCCCCGACTGGTGCATCTACATCGACTCCCACAAGGAGACGTCGCCGCCCGCCGCCCCCGGCGGCCGTGAGCGCAGCCGCAACGTCCTCGACCGTTTCGCCATCGACTTCTCCCTCTGCATGTACTGCGGTATCTGCATCGAGGTGTGCCCGTTCGACGCACTGTTCTGGTCGCCCGAGTTCGAGTACGCGGAGACCGACATCCACGAACTCACCCACGAGCGCGACAAGCTCCGCGAGTGGATGTGGACCGTGCCGGAGCCGCCCGCCCTCGACCCCGGCGCCGAGGAACCGAAGGAGATCGCCGCAGCCCGCAAGGCAGCGGACAAGCTCGCCGCCCAACGCGCACAGGAGCAGCGGGAGCAGCAGGAGCGGAATCAGGCAGACGAGAAGGGGGGAACCCCGTGATGCCGCTCAGCACCGCGGCCGGCGCCACCGCGAGCGCCACCATGGGCACCACCGTCGCGTCCGCCGGCGACCACCCCGGTTTCCTCTCCCCGTCCGGCGTCGAGATCGCGTTCCTCCTCGTCGGCCTCGTCACCCTCGGCGCCGCCGTCATCACCGTCACGACCAGGCAACTGGTGCACGCCGCGCTCTGGCTCGTCGTGGCGCTCGGCGGACTGGCCGTCGAGTACCTCCTGCTCACCGCGGAGTTCATCGCCTGGGTCCAGGTGCTGATCTACGTCGGTTCCGTCGTCGTCCTCCTCCTCTTCGGCCTGATGCTCACCCGGGCCCCCATCGGCCGCTCCCCGGACGCCGATTCGGGCAATCGGTGGGTCGCCCTCGGAGTGGCCGCCGCCGCGGCGACGGCCCTCGTCTGGGTCGTGGTCGACGCCTTCCGCACCACCTGGATCGATCTCGACGGGCCGGCCCAGGGCTCCACCGAGGTCACCGGCGCGTTCCTGTTCCGGAACTGGGTGCTGCCCTTCGAGGCGCTCTCCGTCCTGCTCCTCGCCGCCCTCGTCGGCGCGATCGTCCTGTCCCGCAAACACGACACGGACACCACGGTCCGCCCCGGCCCGTCCGGCTCACCCCGCTCACCCGGCCCGTCCGGCTCATCGGGCCCGTCCGGCAAGGAGGAGCGGAGCTGATGCACCTCGCCTATCCCGCCGTGCTCGCCGCCCTCCTCTTCTGCGTCGGCCTCTACGGCGTCCTCGCCCGCCGCAACGCGATCCTCGTCCTGATGTCCGTCGAGCTCATGCTCAACGCCGTCAACCTCAACCTCGTCGCCTTCGACGTCTGGCTCCGCGACACCCTCCACTCCGGCCAGGCGCTCACCCTCTTCACCATCGCCATCGCCGCCGCCGAGATCGGCATCGGTCTCGCGATCGTCCTGGCCGTCTACCGTAACCGGGGCACCTCCGCCATCGACCGGCTCCGCGACACCGCCGAGACCGACGCGGCGGAGACACTCCCCGACGACGCCGGGACCGGCCCGTCCGGGACCGACGCCGCCCCGAACGGCGACACCACGACGGCCACCGGCCGACCGGGCGACAACGCGGGGAAGAACAAGAAGGCAGAGGCCACCAGGTGACCACCACGACCCTCGCCGCCCTCGTCCCCCTCCTCCCGTTCCTCGGGGCGCTCGCCGGGCTCGCCGTCGGCCGCACCGCCCCCGGGTTCGTCCGCCCGCTGGCGATCCTTCCGACCCTCACCGCGGCCGTTCTCGCCGTGGTCGTCGCCGTCCGCCAGGGCGGCGGCCGGGCCATCGACGCCGCGACCCAGCTCACGCCCACCGGCTCGGTCCCGATCGATCTGGCACTGCACCTCGACGGCTTCGCCGTGCTGGTCGCCGTCCTCGTCACCGTCGTCGCCACCTGCGTACAGCTCTACTCCACGGCCTACCTCCGCGGCGACACCCGCTATCCCTCCTACGCGGCCCTCGTCTCCCTCTTCACCTCCGCGATGCTCCTGGTCGTCTACTCCGGCGACCTGATGGTCCTCCTGGTCGGCTGGGAGATCATGGGCATCTGCTCGTACTTCCTCGTCGGCCACTACTGGGAGACCCCCGAGGCCCGGGCCGCCTCCCTCAAGGCCTTCCTGGTCACCAAACTCGGCGACGTCCCCTTCCTGATCGGCCTGTTCGCGCTCGCCGCCGACACCGGCAGCTTCCGGATCACCACGATCCTCGCCGCCGTCGGCAACGGCGGGCTCGACCACCCCACCGTCATCGCCCTGCTGCTCCTCGCGGGCGTCGCCGGCAAGTCGGCCCAATTCCCCCTGCACACCTGGCTGCCCGACGCGATGGCCGGCCCCACCCCCGTCTCCGCGCTCATCCACGCCGCGACGATGGTCGCCGCCGGCATCTACTTCGTGGCCCGTCTGCTGCCCGTCTTCGCGGCCTCCGGCGCGGCGCTCGTCGTCCTCGCCGCGATGGCCGCCGTCACGATGATCGGGTCCGGGCTCGCCGCCCTCGCCCAGGACGACATCAAACGCGTCCTCGCCTACTCGACCATCGGCCAACTCGGCTACATGTCGGGGGCCCTGGCCGTCGGCGACCGGGGCGCGGCGGTCTTCCACCTGATCTCGCACGGTGCGTTCAAAGCGGTCCTCTTCCTCGCCGCGGGCGTCGTCATCCACGCCGCCGGCACCAACTCGCTCGCCGCCATGTCCCGGACGGGAGGCCTCGCCCGCCGCGTCCCGGACGCCTTCTGGACGATGACCGTCGCGCTCCTCGCGCTGGCCGCCATCCCGCCGTTCGCCGGCTTCTTCTCCAAGGAGGCCGTGCTCGTCGCCGCCGAGCACACCGCCCTGGGGGACCGGAGCGTCGCCCCGGCCGCCGCCGGCTGGACGATCCTGATCGCCGGACTCCTCGCCGCCGTCCTGACCGCCGCCTACGCCGTACGCCTGTGGCTCCTCGCCTTCCGGGGACGCGGCGCGGAACTCCCCGACCACGGCGGGCAGCCCGCCGCCATGACCTCCGTCCTGTGGGTCCTGGCCGTGCCCACCATCGCCTTCGGCCTCACCGTCGGCACGATCGGCGACTGGTTCGACGGGCACGACCTCACGCCGTCCCTCACCACCGCCGTCCTCTCCACCGGCGTCACCCTCGTCGGCGGCCTCGTCACCTACGGCGCGTGGCGGCACACCTCCGCCCTCACCGCCCGCACCCCCATCGGCGCCGTCGCCGCCCACCCCGGTGCCGAACCCGCCCTCGTCGAAGCCGAGGCCATGACGTCCCACACCGCCGCCTACGGCACCATCGCGGGAGCCCCCGACCCGGCCGACCCCGGCCGGCTCCTCCTCGGCCGGCTGCACCGCCACGCGGCCGCCGGCTTCCACCTCGACGCCCTGTACACCGCGCTGTTCGTCCGGCCCGTCCAGGCTGCCGCCCGCCTCGTCCGCTTCCTGGACCGCGAGGTCGTCGACACCTACGTCAACGGATCGGGCGCCGTCACGCGCCTCCTCGGCACCGCCGTCCGCCGGGCCCAGACCGGCAACGCGCAGACCTACGTCAGCGCCCTGCTCGCCGGGTCCCTCGTCCTGGCGATCGCCGCCGTCGTCTTCGCCAACGTCAACGCGGGGTCGTGACCGTGATCGATATCAGTGCGTCCGTGCTGCAGTTCCTCCTGGCGTTCGTCGTCGTCGCCCCGCTCCTCGGCGCCGTCGCGGCCCTGCTCCCCGCCCCGCCCGGGCTCCGGGGGAAGAACCCCGACCAGGCCGTGCTCCGCCACGGCGTGACCGTCACCGGGGCCGTCCTCCTCGCCGCGATCGTCCTGACCGCCGGCTTCGACCACGACCACCCCGCCACGATGCAGGCGACCACCGACATCAGCTGGATCCCGGCGCTCGACGTCCGCATCCACCTCGGCGTCGACGGCATCTCGCTCCCCCTCCTGCTCCTGACCGCGCTGCTGACGTTCCTCTGCGCGCTGTACAGCTACTTCAAGCCGCCCGCGGGCCCCTCGGCGAAGGCCTTCGTCGCCCTCGTCCTCGTCCTGGAGTCCGGCACCCTCGCCACCTTCGCCGTCCTCGACCTGGTCCTCTTCTTCCTCGCCTTCGAGATGGTCCTCATCCCGATGTACTTCCTCATCGCCCGCTGGGGCGGCGGCAGGCGGCAGGCCGCCGCCTGGAAGTTCATCCTCTACACGCTGCTCGGCTCGGTCGTCATGCTGCTGGGCATCCTCCTCATCGGGCTGAAGACCGGCACCTTCGACATGGTGGCACTCGCCACTGACAACGGCCGGGGACTCACCACATCCGTGCAGGTCATCGCCGTACTCGCGATCGGTCTCGGCCTCGCGGTGAAGACCCCGATGTGGCCCCTGCACAGCTGGCTCCCCGACGCCCACACCGCCGCCCCCACCGTCGGGTCGGTGCTCCTCGCGGGCGTCCTGCTGAAGATGGGAACGTATGGATTCGTCCGGATCCTGCTCCCCATCGCCCCCGACGGCATGCGGACCTTCGCCCCCTACCTCGCCGCGTTCGCCGTCGTCGGCATCGTCTACGGCTCCCTCGCCTGCCTGGCCCTCGCCCGCACCGGCGCCAAGGGCGACCTCAAGCGGCTCATCGCCTACTCGTCCGTCGGCCACATGGGCTTCGTCCTGCTCGGCATCGCCACCATGACCCCCACCGGAGTCAACGGCGCCCTCTTCGCCAACATCGCCCACGGCCTCATCACCGGCCTGCTGTTCTTCCTGGTCGGCGCCGTCAAGGACCGCTACGGCACCGCCGACCTCGACACCCTCGCCGGAGCGACCGGGGCCGCCCTCTACGGACGGGCCCCCCGCCTCGGCGCCCTGCTCGCCTTCGCCGCCGTCGCCTCGCTGGGCCTCCCCGGACTGGCCGGATTCTGGGGCGAGATGCTCACCCTGTTCGGCGCGTACAGCCCCGCCGAAGGCCTCAGCCGCCCCGCGTTCCGCACCTTCATGGCCATCGGAGCGTTCGGCACCCTGCTCACCGCCGCGTACATGCTCATCGTCGTCCGCCGCGTCTGCATGGGCGAGCACGCGCCCCGCTCCCGGCTGTCGCCCGACCCGGGGACCGCCAACTCCCCGGACGCCCCGCGACCCCCGGACGGCCCCCGGACGCCCGGGGCCGCCACCACCCCGCAGCTCGCCGACATCCAGACGTACGAAGCAGCCGCCTGGACCCCGCTCGCCGCGCTCACCGTCCTCGCCGGCCTCTGGCCCGCCGTCCTCCTCGGCCTCACCGACCCGGCCGTGCAGAAGCTCCTCTCAGGAGGCAAGTCGTGACCGCGGACCTCGGCACCACCGCCGACCTCAGCACCGCCCCCGCCACCGGCGGCCTCCTCGCGGCCGACGCCCCCAGCGTCGTCCAGTCCATCGACTGGCTCGCCGTCGCGCCCCCCACCCTCACCGCGCTGGCCGCCCTGGCCGTCCTGGTCGCCGACCTGTTCCTGCCCGCCCACCGCAAACGGCTCCTCGGGTACGCCGCCCTCACGGCCCTCGCCGCCGCCCTGGCCCTCCTGATCCCCCTGCGGGCGGGGGACCGGGCCACCTTCTGCGTCACCACCGGCACCCGGGCGTGCAGCTACACCGCCGACCACTTCACCCTCGTCATCCAGGCCCTCGTCCTCGGCGGCGCGCTCCTCACCGTCCTGCTCTCGCTCGACGACACCCGCAAGCTGCCGGCCGGGGAGTACTGGTTCCTGCTCCTGGCCTCCGCCGCCGGGGCCGCCCTGCTGCCCGCCTCCCGCGACCTCGCCACGCTCGTCGTCGCCCTCGAAGTCGCCTCCCTGCCCGCGTTCGCGCTCGTCGGCATCAAACGCGGCGACCGACGCTCCTCCGAGGCAGCGCTGAAGTTCTTCCTCTCCTCCGTCGTCGCCACCGCCGTCATGCTGCTCGGCGTCAGCTTCGTGTACGCGACCACCGGCACCCTGCACCTCACCGAGATCGCCACCCGCCTCGACGACGTGCCCCCGGTGCTCGACACCCTCGCCAGGACCGGCGTCGCCCTCACCCTCGTCGGCTTCGCCTTCAAGACCGCCGCCGCGCCCTTCCACTTCTGGGTCCCCGACACCTACGTCGGCGCACCCCTCCCGATCGCCGCGTACCTCTCCGTCGTGGGGAAGGCCGTCGGGTTCTCGGGGCTCATCCTGGTCACCGTCGTCGCGTTCCCCTCCTACGCCGACGTCTGGGGACCCGCCCTCGCCGTCCTCGCCGCCCTCACCATGACCGCCGGCAACGTGGCCGCCCTCCGCCAGAACGCCGCCCGCGCCCGCAGCGCCGTACGGCTGCTCGCCTGGTCCTCGGTCGCCCAGGCCGGCTACCTCCTGGTCCCGATCGCCGCCGCCGCGTACTCCAGCGACGACCAGATCGGCTCCACCGTGGCGTACGCCCTCATGTACGCCGTCGTGAACCTGGGCGCGTTCGCGGTCGCCGCCGTCGTCGCCCGTACCCACCCCGGCAACCGGCTCACCGACTACCGGGGCCTGTACGCCACCCGGCCCCTCGCCGCCCTGGCCCTCGGGTTCTTCCTGCTCTGCCTGGCCGGACTGCCGCCCGGCATCATCGGGCTGTTCGCGAAGGTCACCGTCTTCTCCGCGGCCGTCGACGCGGGCCTCGGCTGGCTCGCCGTCGTCATGGCCGTCAACGTGGTGATCGCTCTCTACTACTACCTTCAGTGGACCGCGATCCTCTTCCGGGCCCCCGAGGGAGCCCCGGAAACCACCGGGACCGCCACCGCACCCACGGCATCCGCCCCGCCCCGCCGATTCCGCGCCCCCACCCCCCTCACCACGGCGATCGTGCTCACCGCCACCGCCGGAATCCTGCTCTCCGGGGTCCCGCAGACCGTTCTGCGCTTCGCCTCCGTCAGCCTTTTCTGAGGCCTCCGGGCCCCGCAAGATCGGTTTGCCCGGAGCCCCCGCCACAGGGCATGGTCTTGGCTGCATACGTCACGTAATCGGCGTGGACATGCCGGAGAAAGAGGAGAGAGAGCAGTGCTGAACGGGTTCAAGGACTTCATCCTGCGCGGGAACGTCATCTCGATGGCGATCGGGCTCGCCGTCGGAGCCGCCTTCACCGCCGTCGTCACGGGCTTCAGCAATGCCTTCATCACCCCGCTGATCGGCCTCGCCACGCGCGGCACGGGAGACTTCAGCAAGGCCTCCTACGAAGTCGACGGCGTCGTCTTCCCCTACGGCCTCTTCATCGCCGCCGCGATCGCCTTCCTGATCACCGCCGGGGTGCTGTACTTCTGCGTCGTGGTCCCCATGGCCAAGGTGCAGAACCGCTTCGCCAAGGAGCAGGAGGAGGAGGCCGTCGACATCAAGGCCGCCCTCCGCGACTGCCCGCGCTGCTTCAGCGAGATCCCCGCCATCGCCTCCCGCTGCGGCCACTGCACCAGCGAGGTCGAGCCCGACCCCGAGGCGCTCTCCCTCGCCAAGCTCCCCGCACAGCAGCACTGACCCCACCGCGACGCCCCGACCCCGCGGGACCGTCGCGCAACGAGCCACCCCGCCACCCGTACGGCCCAGCGCCCCTCCGTACGGGGCCGGGCGCCCGACCGGCGCGAACACGCGGCACAGCCCCCGCCCTCCGGCCGCACGCACAAGGGAACTAGCTCCTCTCGCCTGGCGTTGACCAGTACAGGAGGCTCCACTGGGGAGTGGAGCACCACCATGCAAAGGGTTCCCCTGCTGCACCACTTGGAGGGCGTACCGTGCACCGCCGGCACAACGGGCTGAAAACCGCCGTACTCCTCGGGGGACTGTCCGCACTCATCATCGTCATCGGCAGCTTCTTCGGACGTACGGGACTGATCGTCGCGCTCCTGGTCGCCGTCGGCACCAACGCGTACGCGTACTGGAACAGCGACAAACTGGCCCTGCGGGCCATGCGCGCCCGACCCGTCAGCGAGTTCGAGGCGCCACAGCTCTACCGCATCGTCCGCGAGCTCTCCACGGCGGCCCGCCAGCCCATGCCGCGCCTCTACATCTCCCCGACGCAGGCGCCCAACGCGTTCGCCACCGGCCGCAACCCGCGCAACGCCGCCGTCTGCTGCACCGAGGGCATCCTCCAGATCCTCGACGAACGCGAGCTGCGCGGCGTCCTCGGCCACGAGCTGAGCCATGTCTACAACCGGGACATCCTCATCTCGTCCGTCGCCGGAGCCCTCGCCTCCGTCGTGATGTTCCTGGTCAACTTCGCCTGGCTCATCCCGGTGGGCCGCTCCAACGACGACGAGGGCCCCGGCCTCCTCGGGATGCTCCTGATCATGATCCTGGGGCCGCTCGCCGCCTCCGTCATCCAACTCGCCGTCAGCCGCTCCCGGGAGTACGAGGCCGACGCGTCCGGAGCCCAGCTCACCGGCGACCCGCTCGCCCTCGCCAGCGCCCTGCGCAAGCTCGACGCAGGAACGAAACAGCTCCCACTGCCGCCCGAGCCCAGGATCGAGACCGCGAGCCACATGATGATCGCGAACCCGTTCCGTCCCGGCCAGGGAATGGCGAAGATGTTCTCCACCCACCCGCCGATGGCGGAGCGGATCGCCCGACTAGAACAGATGGCAGGTCATCGCCCGTGAAAACCATCCTGAACGTCATCTGGCTGATCCTCTGCGGATTCTGGATGTTCCTCGGCTACCTGCTCGCGGGCGTCCTGCTCTGCATCACCATCATCGGCATCCCCTTCGGGCTCGCCGCCTTCAGGATCGGCGTCTACGCCCTCTGGCCGTTCGGCTACACCGTCGTCGACCGCCGGGACGCGGGCTCGCCCTCCTGCGTGGGAAACGTCCTCTGGCTCGTCCTCGCCGGATGGTGGCTCGCCCTCGGTCACATCACCACCGGCATCGCGCTGTGCATCACGATCATCGGCATCCCCCTGGGCATCGCCAACTTCAAGCTGATCCCCGTCTCCCTCATGCCCTTCGGCAAGGAGATCGTCCGCTCCGACCAGCCCTTCGCCGCCCGCTAGGTCCTGTCGTCACACTGCCGTCGTCGCCCCGGGGCAGGCGGCAGTGTGACGACAGAGCCCAGTCCCTGGCCCGGCCCCGGAGCAACCGAACACCTGCCCCCGGCGTCTTGGATTCCAGGACGAGGCAAGGGGTAGGTGCAGCCACATGGGCATCATCAGTTGGATCATTCTCGGGCTGCTCGCCGGAGTCATAGCCAAAATCCTGCTCCCGGGACGTGACCCGGGCGGCATCGTCGGCACCACCGTGATCGGCATCGTCGGGGCCTTCGTCGGAGGCTGGCTCTCCAGCAAGTTCCTCGACCGCCCCATCAGCAACGACTTCTACGACACCGCGACCTGGATCGCCGCCATCGCCGGCTCACTGGTCCTGCTCATCGCCTACCGGCTGCTGTTCGGCAACTCCCGCGAACGCCGCTGACCCGGCCCGGACGCCGGGACCCGTGAACGGCGGGCGCACCGCGCCCTACCGCACGTCCCGCGCCGTCAGCCCGGTCTCCCGCAACGTCAGGTTCAACCGGCCGGCCCGCAGCCCGGCTGCCGGGTCGGCCGGTCCCGCGTACACCTTCGGCACCCCGTGGAACGCGAAACGCGACGGCCCGCCGAAGACGAACAGATCCCCGGACGCCAACTCCACATCTGTGTAGGGCCGCCCGCGCCCCTCGGTGTTCCCGAAGCGGAACACGCACCGCGCCCCGATGCTCAACGACACCACAGGAGCGCTCGACCGCTCCTCCCGGTCCTGATGCATGCCCATCCGCGCACTGTCGTCGTAGAAGTTGATCAGCGCGGTGTCCGGTGCGAACGCCTCCGCCGCCTCCCCGTCCCCGTACGCCTCGGCCACCGCCGCCCGCCCCAGGTCGCCCAGCCACTCCGGAAACGCGGCCACCCGAGCGCCGTTCACGTCATCAGCCGTACGCGCGTACCGGTACGGCTGCCAGTGCCACCCCAGGCACACCGTCCGCACCGACATCACCCCACCGCCCGGCAGCACCGTGTGCCGCAACGGCACCGGCCCCGACGCCCACTGGCGGCACGCCGCGACCAACTCCGCCCGCCGCTCCACCGACAGCCACTCCGGGACGTGGACCGCCCCCGGCGCGACCACCCTCCGCTCCCGCCGGAACAGACCGTCCGAGGACGGCGGAAGTCCTGGCACCACGGCTCAGCCCGCCCCGCCCTCGATCCCCAGCAGCAGCCTCTTCCGCTCCAGCCCGCCCGCGTACCCCCGCAGCGCCCCGTCCGCCCCGATCACCCGGTGACACGGCCGCACGACCAGCAACGGATTGCGCCCGATCGCGGTGCCCACCGCCCGCACCCCCGCACCCGAGGCCCCGACCAGCGCCGCGACCTCCCCGTACGACACCGTGCTCCCGTACGGGATCGACTCCAGCGCCGCCCAGACCCGCCGCTGGAACTCCGTCCCCGCTCCTTGCGCCAGGGGCACGTCGAACCGCGTCGAGCGCCCCGCGAAGTACGCCTCCAACTGCCGGGCGATCTCCGCGAACGCCTCGGGATCCCGGCGCCAGCCGTCCTCGACGACCGCGCCGCCCTTCTGGCCGGGCACCGACAGCGAGCGCAGCCGGACCCCGGCCGCCCCGGCAGCGTCGGGCCCGCCCGCCGGCACCTCACCGACCAGCAGCAACTCGCCCAGCGGGCTCTCCACCCGCGCGTACACCGTCGTCGTCATGGCTTCTCACTTCCCCGGTTCGTACGGCCAGTCTGCGCCCGCTCCCCCCACCGTCACCGGCGGTTTTCGGACATCGCACCCGCGTCCCGGGCCCCCGGAAACACGAAGAGGCACGCCGTCGAGGTCGGCCTCGGCGGTGTGCCCCGTTGTGCTCTGCTCAGACCGCCCGGCAACGCCCCCGCGGATCGCGGAGGTCGATCACCGGTAGTTCACGAACTGCACCGCGAAGTCGAAGTCCTGCCCCTTCAGCAGCGCCTGCACGGCCTGAAGGTCGTCCCGGCTCTTGGAGCTGACCCGCAACTCGTCGCCCTGGACCTGCGCCTTGACGCCCTTCGGGCCCTCGTCGCGGATGATCTTCGCCACCTTCTTGGCGTTCTCCTGGGAGATGCCTTCCTCGATCGTGGCGAAGATCTTGTACTCCTTGCCGGAGAGCTGCGGCTCACCGGCGTCCAGCGACTTCAGCGAGATACCGCGCTTGATCAGCTTGGACTGGAAGATGTCCAGGACGGCCTTGACGCGCTCCTCGCCGTTCGCCTCCATCAGGATCTTCTCGCCCGACCACGAGATCGAGGCGCCCGTGCCCTTGAAGTCGTAACGCTGGGAGATCTCCTTGGCGGCCTGGTTGAGGGCGTTGTCGACCTCCTGCCGCTCGACCTTCGAGACGATGTCGAAACTGGAGTCGGCCATGACGTGTGGCTCCTTGCGTCGAATGCTTGAGGGATACGGCGCAAGCCTAGCCACCGCCGGACCCTCCGGCTGCTGATCAATGAGGTGGCGGAGCACCCCTGGCCATCAGGTATCGTTTACGTCGTCGCCAAGGAGCTCACCACGAGATCCAACGCGTCGTTCGAGGCGGTGTGCCCGAGTGGCCAAAGGGAGCAGACTGTAAATCTGCCGGCTCAGCCTACCCAGGTTCGAACCCTGGCGCCGCCACAGGACGGGAAACCCCGTCCGATCTGCTTTAACCGCAGGTCGGGCGGGGTTTCTGCATGTGTGTAAGTGTGACGACGGGGATCTGTGAGCGGGCCCGTACGTCTCACCTTGTCTCGCCCGAATCCCACCTTTGATCAGCCTGTGTGGGGCAGGTGTGGGGCACGGTTGGGCGCTACTGACCGGCCCGCAACGTCGCTTCGATCCGGGCGTTCGCGGTCGCCGCTGCGCCGTCCAGGCACTTGGCGTAGACGCGGAACAGCACCGCCACACTGTGGCCGGCGCGCTGGGCAACCACCTGAGGCTCCACCCCTGAACTGAGCCAGGTCGACACTGCCGCGTGACGTAGGTCATACGGTCGTTTGGCCAGGGCCGAATCCCGCTGGGCAGGCGTCAGGGCTCGTGTACGGGCCTCTGCCCACACCTCCCCGTATCCGGTGTCCTGGATCAACCCGCCGCGCTGGGTACGGAAGATCCGTCCGTCCGGGGCCGCTCCATAGGCGATGAGATGCCATCGAAGCAGAGCGACCAGATCAGGAGGGATTGGCACGGTGCGCACCGCTTTCCGCGGGCGGTGCTTGAGCCCTCGCCGGTCGTGCGCGGTGCCGCTGTCGGTCCAGGCTGAGCCGGAGCGGGGGCGGGTCTCGCGTAGCCGCAGAGCGCCCCAGCCGCGTCGGGGAAGCTCGCAGTCCTTGACGCAGAGGCCGACTACCTCGGCCGGCCGCGCCGCCGCGTAGTACATGCACCCGAAGAACCCGACCAGGTGTCGGCCCCGGGCGCTCTGCGTCCGCACGGCATCTAGCAGGGCGAGAGCCTGCCGGGGATCAGGGACGGTTGCAGGGTCCAACTCTTCCTCGACCTGCTCGGGCGCCTTCCACTGGATTTGTGGCAGGGGATTCTGAGGCAGAAGCCCGGCGTCGACGGCGTAGCCAAGGGCATTGTGCAAGATCGCGCGCTTCCGTCGGATGGTCGATGCGGCAGCCGTTGTGCCGTCCAGCTTCTTGGTGAGGGCGTCGAGCGCGGCACGCACGTGCATGCGGTCGGCCAAAGCCGATGTCGGCAGCGACTTCCGCTCGAACCAGGCCAGGACCTTGGCGACCTCGGCCGGAGGTTCCTCGGAACGCCGGTTCATGTTGAAGGCCCAGCTGTAGAGCGCTGTGCGTACTGTCCTCGGGTCAGGCATGCCCTTGGTGTCCGTGACCAAGGCGGGCGCGATGGTCGCCATCGCTTCGGAGAGAGTGCGCCGGGTTGATCCGGGGGAATGCGGCCACTTCATCTCGATGTAGTCGCGTGCGTGCTGGTACCAACTCACCTCCTTACGCTGACGCAGTTCCCGGACTGGTACGCCGGTCGCTTCGTCGAAGGGCTCCCCGGCATGGACGGCCCGGAGCAGCTCCGCCCGCCGGCCGTCAGCGAGCGTCTTAGTGCGGAAGGTCTGGGAATGCGGCGTCAAGCCGGTCTTCCACCGCAGTTCCGCGGAACTCTGCCCGCGGTCCTTTCGCTGTCGCACTGCCCAGATCCGCACGTCGTACGTATGCATGCTGCTCCCATAGAGAAGGGGCCCGTCACATCGACGGGCCCCTTGTGGTCGGTGGTGGTATTTATGCGGTGGGCTGCGCGCAGGATTGCCACCAAGCGTCAAGGTCACTACGGCTGACGCGAACCTGGCCGTTCGGCAGCTTCCGGACGAGCGGGGCCTTGCCGCGGGCGCGCATCCGGTAGAAGGCGGCGCGGCTCATGTCGAGTTCGGCGAGGACTTCGGGGAGCTTGAGCATCTGGGGGCGTGCCACGGTGCGACTCCTTGGCTCGGTTCGGTCTCACAGGTGCGGTTACATCGGTTACGTCGGTTACGCACCAGGTCAGGGGCGTGTTTTCTGTAACCGATGGGCGGGGCGTAACCGAGGGCGTGCGGTTACAGGTGGTGGTGGCCCGGGCGGTGTAACCGGAGATGTTCCGGTTACACCGCCCCGGTCGGTTACGGGTACGCCGCAGGTCAGACGTCCAGGGGGAGGGGCGTAACCGATGTAACCGAGGATTCCGGGGGCGGGGGGCAGTAGCGGTTCCAGGCGTCGGTGAGGTCGTCGCGGTGGTAACCCTTGACGATCTGCCCGCCGATGCGGAGCGGGCGAGGTGAGATGGGCTTGCTCTTGGCGGTGACGTATTCCTTGAGCGTCTTGGAGAGGGTGCGCGCGTTCAGCGGGCGGCCGTCGAGGTCGCCCCAGGGCGATTCCTCCAAGCCGTTGAGCAGGTGCAGGATTTCGACGGTGGAGACGGTGACTTCGCCGGGGAAGACGTGGTCGCGTAGGTCGGTGAGGAGTTTGACGCCCAGCGAGGCGCGGTCATCCTCGTTCACGGCGGTGACCAGGTCGACGCAGGCTTGCCGGGCCCGCTCGGGCCAGGTTCCGCCAGCCGCGTCTGCGACGGCGAGCAGTGGTTCCCACACGTCCGCCGGCCGGTCGGTGATGCCCTCGGGCATGTCGGGAAACGCCCCGTCGACGCGGGGCCGGACCTGCTCGGCCCAGGTGATGAGCTGGTCGCGTAGAGCGTGGCCCTGCGGTTCGTGGATGCGAGCCCGGAAGGGTTCCACGCGCTCGTTACGGGCCCGGCGCCGCATCCGGATGATGACAGAGCGGGCCAGGATCGTGTCGGGCAAGGAGCCGAGTCCCCCCATGGCGACCGCGCAGTACGAGGGGAAGGCGACGACGGTCTGCGTGCCGCCGTCCCCGACGCACCGGTAGGAGACGCCGCTCTTGCGGTGCCCTGCGTTGAGCAGGCCCCGCAGATCCTCGTTGTCCTTGGCTTTGGGGCCGAAGACGGTGTCGATCTCATCGAAGAGGATCGTCGGCCGCCCCGCCTCATCGGCCACCGCACGGAAGAGTGCGGCGGGTGAGGCATTCACGGCGTGCATCGGGTGGGGGACCAGCGTGCTGATGACTTCGAGCGCCCGAGTCTTTCCGCTGCCCGGTTCCGGGGAGAGGAAGGCGAGGCGGGGCGTGGAGTCGAAGCAGTCAAGCAGGTGCGTGTGCGCGTCCCACAGGGCGACCGCGACGTAGGCAGCCTCGGTCGGGAAGGCGTTGAAACGGCGGTGGAACGCTTCCACCGCATCGAGCAGGGCGGCACCGTCGATGAGTGTCTTGGGCTGCTGGTCGGTGTTCATGCGGCGTTCCTCCGGTGCTGCTCGGTGTGCGGGCAGTGGTCGACGCGGGCGCGGGTGGTCAGGTCGGTCACGGCGTTGCCGCCGCGGGCGTGTTCGTGGTGGCCGCAGGCGCAGAGCCAGTCGGCGGCGGGGATCTGGTTGCGTCCGAGCCCGCGCACCGTGAGGCCGGGGCGGATGCCGGTCACAGTGATCGTGTGCGGGTCAGGGAGAACAGCAACGCGGACGCCTTCGGCGACGCCTTTCGGTTCGCCACCGGTCACCGGTGCTGCGGCGCGATCGGCGGCCTGCGGGGCGTTCGGGGTGGCAGGCAGGCTCTTAAGGCGGGGATTGGGGGCGGTGGTCATGCCGGCCGCCCGGGGTTGTTGGCGATGGACCAGTTCAGAGCGCTGGCCACGGCGGCCCTGCACTCGTTCTCCCGGAGGCCGGCCCGCAATCCCGCCGAATTAAGAGCCGCCTCTACCTCACTGCGGTCGAGGTCGCCGGACGGGATGAACCGCCCCAGAGCGCGGGCGGCCCGAACCAGCGTCCAGTTCCGCACACCCTCCCCAGCCCCCGCGACAGCCGCCGTTTCGGCCCTGAGGGCCGCTGCGGCGTACCGAGAGGCCCGAACCGGCACGGGCACAGCCATCAGGCCCCGAGAGGGCTGACGGGGCGCCAGGAGGGCGTACAGCCATTCCGGCAGCGGTACGGGGTCGGTGGGGTTAACCACCTCGTACGCACCGTTCGGGAGGGTGCTCCCGGCGGCGACGACGTAGCCGCCGTGGGCGCGGGTGTCGATGTGCTTGCCCAGCCTGCCCGCGCTGTTGCCGAGCCGGACCCCGGGCGGGGCGGTGAAGTACAGGTGGTGTCCACCGGACGCGGTCCGGGTCCGGTAGGTGGCGGGGACGGTCTGCCCGGCGCGCTCGCAGAGCGCTTGCAGGGAAGTCACGCCGTCAGGCGTTCCTTTCGGGTCCTTCGCCTTGACCGGGTCCAGGTCCACCACGACCAACCCGGACGGACCCGTGGCCAGGCCCACGTTGAACGCCCCCGCCGACCAGGCCGCACGGATGCGGTCGGGGTCGGTGGTGGCCCGCTGCTCCCACTTCCGGTGCCCGCCCGCGCAGTCCCCGGTCCCGGAGCACGCGGTTTCACCGTGGAGGGCGGGCCGCTTGTCGGCCGGCCGCAGGGGGAAGACGTGCCATCCGCGTTCGGCCGCGTCCAGGGCGGCGTTGAGGAGGGTGTTCATGCGGCCACCGCCCGGGGGTGGGTCCAGGCGGCGGGGGTGGCTCCGAGGAGTTGTCCGTAGGCGTGGTGGGCCTGGCGGGGGATGACGCCGTTGCCGAGGATGCGGAGCTGTTCCTTGCGCGGAACGTCGGGGACGGCGGTGACCCAGCCGGCGGGCAGGCCCATGAGCCATTCCGTGAAGAACGGCGACAGGCGGCGGTTGCCCCGCATACCGGGCTCGGTGGGGCAGGGGGCGGGGCGGCCGGTGATGTGTTCCCAGCGGCGGATGGCGGGCCCGTAGTCGATGCCGTCGGTGGAGATCCAGCTCCCGCTGTAGGGGAGCCGGTTGACGACGAACTCGTTCAGCGGGCGCGCGTTGCGCTCCAACAGGTTGGAGGCCCCCGACCGCCAGTCCCGCGCGGCCGGCGTGGGGACCAGCCTCAGGACTCGGTCGGGGGTGCCGGGAGGCGTGTCACTGCGGTGCGCAGGTTCAGGCCGCCCTTGCGTTTCGGGCTGGTGCCGGGTCCGCCAGTGCCGTCCGAGGTGGTGGGGGTCGGCATCAGCGGGATGGGCAACTGCGAACCAGCGGTCACGCTCGTGCGGGGCCCCGACTTCGGGGTCACCAGCTCGTAGACATGTCCACCGGACGCCATACCCGATCGCGGCCAGGTCCTGGGCGACGACGTCCAGCCCCCGCGAGCGGAGCGCCGCCACGTTTTCCAGGAAGACGTAGCGCGGTCGAATGACGCCCACAGCCGCAGCGACGTTCTTCCAGACCCTCGACCACTGGCCACTGATCCCATCCTTTCGTCCGGCGTTGCTGATGTTGCGGCACGGGAATCCGGCCCCGACGATCTCGGGCCGGTAGAGGTCGCGGACCCGTTCCCAGTCGGCGCGGGTGATGTCTCCGAGGTTCGGCACCCCGGGGTGGTGGGCGGCGAACACGGCGGCGGCGTAGGGGTCGTTCTCGGCGTAGGCGACCGGCACCGCGCCGATACCCGCACCGAGCGCGGTTTCGAGTCCGCCGTAGCCGGCACACAGGGCCACGGCTCGTAAGGTCCCGTCCGGCACTCGCCGGATGGGGGTGGGGTGGGTCATGCTGGTGTCTCCAGTTCTGTGAGAAGTGCTGGCAGACAAGGGCGGCCCCGGTTCTTTGGCGAGATGCGGGGGCCGCCCTTGGCGTGTCAGAAGGGCGGTTCGTCGCTCCACGGGTCGCGGGCGACCTGGTGGCGGCGACGGAGGCGCGGGAGCCGGAGCAGGGTCCGGCGGCGGGTTTCGTCCCAGCAGGTGCAGGGGTCCCACTCAGTGCCGGCGTACTCCCCTTCGTGGTCGCCGTAGTCGTAGGCGAGCCCGCCGTGCCCGGCGCAGAGCGGGCAGTCGGGGCGGGGGGTGTCGGTCAGGATCAGGGTCCGGCGGTCCCAGCCGGTGAGCTGGAGGCGCAGTCGCACGGGGTGCTCCCTCAGATGTTGGGGATGGCGTCGACGATGGCGGCGGCCATCTCGTTGATAGGTCCGGCGGCTCCGGTGGAGGCGAGGAAGAACCCGAACCCGGCGGCGGTGAACGCTCCGCCGGGCGTGAGGCTGCCGGACCGCAGCAGGAAGAACAGGACGAGCCCGAAGAGGGCGACGAGGGACAGCGTCACTGCCATGGGGCTGCCTTCCGGTCGATGGTCTGGGGTCGAGTGCCGGCTGCGTGGATGCTGCGGCTGTTGTTGAGCAGTCGGCGCCCGATGCGGAGTCGGGAGCGGTGGCCGTGGCAGCGGCGGCAGAGGGTGACGGTGCGGCGGCGGGTGCGGACGCCGGTGCCGGAGCACTTCCGGCACGGGGCGAACGGCTTCACCGCGCACAACACTGCGTAACCGGCGGTGGTGAGGAGGATGAGGAGGCTAGCGAGCGCCACGAGGGGCTCACATCCCTTCGATGGGCGGGTTTCCGGGTGTTTCCGCAGGTGGGCTGCTAGAGGCTAGGTTGCAGCTCAGGGCGGTTGTGGGGTGCTAGCGGGGGTGCTAGACCTAGCAGTCGGGGGTGCTAGGTCTAGCAACCGTGCTGGGGTCAGGCGGCGGCCTTGTTCTGGTTACGTCGGGTGATGGCGGTGGTGATGTCGGTGCGGTCGATGCCGCGCCGGTTCTTGCCCTCGCCGGTGTCGGTCTGGCCCCAGACCTGCCCGGCCTTGATGCCGTGGGGCTTGAGGGCGGCGGTGACGTTCTCGCCCTTCCACCCGCCGTAGACGTCCGGGAGCGCGGCGGCCAGCCGGGCGGCGATCCGCTCGCACCAGACGGCCTTCTCGTCCGGAGCGATGACGGCCAGGACGTCGGCCAGCACATCGGACTGGCCCGTCTTCTCCGGTCCCGCGCCGATGGCGTGGCCGGTGACGTTGCCGTACTCCTCGCGGACCTGGCGGGCGCGTGCGGCGATCTGCTCGGCGGCCACCGCGTCCACGAAAGCGCTGGCGACGATGCGCGGGTCGTCGCCCTCACCGGCCATCCAGCAGATGCCCCGGTCGGAGCGGGAGAACATGGTGGCCCGGTACCCGGCCTTGTACATCGAGGTCCCCAGCACCATGTCGTTGGCGGGCTGTCCCATGACCTTGAGGCAGAACCGCAGCACCGCGTTGGCGCTGATCCCGGTGGGCAGCGACTTCGCGTCCGGCCGCTGCGTCCCGAACAGCGTCACGATCCCCAGCGCCGGGCCGCGCTTGACGAGGTCGGTGCAGATCGCTTCGATCTCCTTGCCGTGCTCCTCGTGCTCGAACGGCACCTGGCACTCGTCGAACCCGGCCACGATCGGGTGCAGCCCCAGACTCTTGTCGCTGGCCAGTTCGGGGGTGACCTTGGATTCCGGGCAGCGGGAGCGCGGCAGGGACTTGATGACCTTCGCCCGCCGGCGCAGCTCCTCCTTCAGCTCCCGCAGGGCGTCCAGGACGTATGCGATGTCGTCGTTCTCCTCGCCGGCCCGGTAGCGGTGGCAGACCGGTTCGAGGGCTCCGAAGTCGCCGGTGCCCTTGAAGTCGAACGCGTGCAGCTCGGCGCGCGGGTCGAGTGCGGCGATGAGGAGGAACAGCCGCATCAGGAACGTCTTGCCCATGCGCGGGATCGACCCGACGACCACGGCTGCGAACATCAGCGTCACCGACACGTCCCGCATCCGCTGGTCATTGCCGAACACCACCGGCCTGAACAGGTCCACCTGCCCGGCCTTGAGGAGGGGCCAGGCGGGTTTGGTGGTCTCGTTCATCGGCTTGTCCCCGACCCAGAGGACCAGGCGTCCTTCGTGTTCGGTGGGGTCGGGGGAGGGCCAGACGCAGCCGACCTTGCGCCGGAGCCCGGACGCCAGGGGCTTGCGGGCCTCCATGATGTCCTCGGGCGTGACGCCGTAGGGGAGGTCGAGGTCGGCGCGGTAGCCGGGGCCGTCACGCACGATTTCGCTGGTGAAGCGCAGCCCGTTCATCTCGCCGCCCTTCTTGATGGCGGCGGAGATCTTCGCGTTCCCGATCGAGTCGAGACCGCGCAGCACGATGCTGCCGGTGAGCTTCTGCACCTCCGTCTTCAGCACGGCGGGGCCGATGACCGGGGCATCGGGCTGCTGGCCGCCCATACCGAGGAGCAGCACCCCGCCGGCGGCGAACGCGTACATCAGCGCGGGGGCCATGACGTAGAGCCAGAGGGCGAAGCCGACACCGAACACGGCGGCGACCAGGGTGACCAGGCCCCGCAGCCGCACCCGCCCGGCCCGCAGCCGGGACAGGCGCATGTACTCCTCCACGTCCTCCGCGCGGACAGCGGCGGCCCGCAACGGTGCGGCTTCGCGGTCCCACACCCACCGGTTGGTGGTGGCGATGAACCGGCAGGCTCCCCGCGGCGACATCAGCGCGAGCCGCCCGGCGTAGACCGGGAGCCGCACGCCATGGAAGAGGGCGCTGTATCCGGCGTTCGCGCCGGCGTGGCGGGCGGTGGCGGTGAAGTCGCGCCGGTCGGTCAGCCACCCGGCCAGGACCGGCTTGCGCTTCTCCACGCTCACCTTCGGTTCCGGCAGGGCGGGGTTGTCGACCGCGACCGGCGCGGTGGTCTCGGTGTCGTTGTCCAGGTCGGGTACCGGCCGCAGATGCGCGGCCGGGGCGGCGGTGTCCGTCATGCTGGTACTTCCTCCTGCTCGATGGGTGGAGAGGAAAGAGGGGCGGCCGGTTTCCTTGGCCGGGTCCGACCGCCCCCGCTCAGTCGCGCTCGGCCTTGTGAACGGCCCGCTCCGCGAGGCGGACGCGCTGCTCGGCGTCCTTGCGGGCCTGACGGGCGGCGGTCTTGTCGGCGCGGGGTGAGGTGCGCTCGGCGGCCTTGGCCCTGGCCAACTCCTGCCGGGCGGTGGCCTGCACCTCGTGCAGCGCCGTCAGCTCCCGCTGCCCGCGCTCGGCGGCTGCCTGGTCGATGGCGTGGATACGGGCGGTGACCTTGGCGTCGACGCAGTCGGCAAGGGCCTGCTTGAAGCCCTTGCGGAACAGCTTGCCGCGCTCGCGGGACTCGGCTCGGGTGTAGCTGTGCACGGTGACCTCCTGTGGGGTGGGGCCGGTCTGTCCGGCTCCCCTTGCCTCCCCGGCGGTGGCCGGGGAGGCGCGGGCAGCCTTCAGGCAAGCCGCAGTTCGGAGGTGTGGCACAGGACGGGGCCGATCAGCAGCCCGATCCTGCGCACGGTCCATCGGCCCTCGGTGAGGGGGCCCGGCGGTACTTCGTCGACGATCCGGCCGGTCCTGCCGGCCGCGCGCGGGTCGTCCTCACACGAGACGATCAGCACTTCTTGCCCTGCCTTGAACATGGCTTCTCCCTTCCGGGTCAGCGGCTCTTGCGGCCGGTCTTGCCGCTGGTGCCGCCGACCGACTTCACGACCGTGACGACGCCCCACGCGCAGACGGAGGCGACCAGGGCGAGGAGCGCGAGGTTGGCGGCGATGGCGGTGAGGACGCCGACGAGGAGCGGGCCGAAGTAGACGCCGGCGGCGACGGCTCCGGCGCCCACGCCGGAGCCGAGCGCGAGACGCTGCACGGTCCGGTCCGGCGGGGCCTGGTGGACGTGGACGACCTGCGGTGCCGCGTTGGTGGGCTGGTAGGTGGTGGGGAGGTGGTCGGTGTAGGCGGGGGTGCCGTCAGGCAGGCGGACGACGGACGGGGTTCGGGGGGCGGGGAGGTTGTCCATGGGCGGTGCCTCCTTCAGAGGTCGAGGAGCGCGGTGACGGGGATCTCGTAGATGTCGGTGACGGCGTCGGTGTTGGACCAGTGGCCGGGGCCGTAGTGGACATGGGCGAGCTGGACGGCATCGCCGGTGCGGTCCGTGGTCGGGTGGAGGGTCACGGTCGCGCCGTGGAAGCGGGCCCGGCGGATGCACTGCCGGGTGATGTCGACCGTGACCGCCTCGGGGAGGTAGGTGGTCTGGTGGTCACGGCCGGTGTAGTGGACCAGGGAGGTGAGCTGGACGGGGCGGCGCGGCTTCATGAGGTGCTGTCCTTCCGGGGCGGTGGGGTGTCGTGGCAGGGCACGCACATGCCGAGCGACCGGGGGATGCAGTACCCGGCATCGGTGCGGCAGGTGGGGCAGGTGCGGCGGGCCCGCATCGCCGCATCCAGAGCGGCGGTCCGGGCCGGGGTCATGGGGCGGACGGGCTTGGCCCGGTCGACCCGGTAGAGATAGGCGACCAGCGGGGCCTTGCGGCGGCGCGGGCGGTGGAGTTCGGCGACGACGTCCTGACCACCGGGCCGCAGCCCCAGCGCGCGGAGCTGACGGCGGGTGGCCAACCCGTCGGGGGCCAGACGCCACCGGTAGACGTCGGCCATCAGGCCACCGCCTCACCCGTGCCGGCCGACTGCCCACGCTCGGCGCGCAGCGTCTCGCGCAGGACGCGGGCCTTGGCCGGGGAGGTGCGGACCGCCTTGCGAATGCCTTCGGCGGTCAGCTCCCGATCGGTCCAGTCGGCCGTAGCCGTACGGGCCTCGGTCAGGAGCTGATCGGCGGTGCGGTTCGGCCGACTCGACCGGGCCACATCAGGAACGCGTCCGGTCGCCTGACGCGGACGGGTCGACTCCGCGGCCACCACACCGACCGGGACACGATCGGTCGACTTCACCAGGGACACCACCGGGGCCGCCGGGAGCTCCGCAGGAGCCGGGGTCGGGGTGATCGGCGCGGGGGTCGATACTTCCAGGTCAGCCGTAGACCGATTTACACATGTCTCGGCCGATTGATCCCGATTCGGCGTGCTGGTCGGGTGCTCGATCGGTCGGTGGTGCAGGACCTTGGCGACGAGGTCGGAACCGAAGTAGATCGACCCGACCGGCAACGACGTGGCCAGCAGGACCAGCGCCCAGTTGGCAGGGTCCCAGTCGGCCAGTCGACCCCAGTCGACCACCTCGTCGTGCAGCTCCGGCACGAGACCGTGCACGTAGTTGAGGACGAGTGAGGCCAGGGTGTAGGCGGCCAGCACCCGCAGGGCGAAGCGGCGGGCGTCGCCGGTCAGGACGAGGGTCGCGACCAGGGCGAGCGCCATCAGGCCGTCGACGACGAACGGGTAGAGGGTGGCGGCGGTCTCGTCGGCCCCGGTGGCGGTGGCGACGTCCTTCAGCGCGTTCCAGGAGACCCGGAAGGCCATGGCGACCACACCGACCAGAGCGGCGATCAGCAGGCTCTTGCCCCAGCGGTTCATGCCGCACCACCCCGGCGGTAGTACACGGCGAGGACCCAACCGGCGGTCTGGGCGAGAGCGCCGGCGGCGGCCACGGCCCGCCACACCGGGCGGCCGGTGGCCGTGGCGAGCGAGGCCCCGATGACGGCCAGGGCGATACCGGCGAACACCAGCAGGAGCGCCCGCCGGACGGCGATGGTGTTGGTGTCGCTCATGCCGCACCGTCCTTCCGCTGGACGTTCGCGGACGCCAGCAGTTCCACACGGTCCATGACACCCGTGGGGCACTCCTGCCACTCCCACCCCGCGTCGTCCGCGAGGACGAAACCGAGGGCGGTCAGCGCATCCGCCCGCTCCTGCACCGTGGGGACCGGCCCGGTCCGCCCGAACGAGTGCTCAGGCCAGTTCAGGCTGATCCCGTCGGTGACGACGTACAGCTCCCACTCACCAAGGAAGCTGTTGGACAACCGCGCGCCGTAATTCATGCCGCACCCCCCGACACCGTGGCGTCCGTCGCGGCGGCGGTGAGGTTGGCCAGGTCGCGGCGGGCGGCCAGCACCCGCCGGCGGGCCCGGCGGATACGCCGCTCGTCCAGCTCCGTCGGCGTGCGGCCGATGGTCATGATCTGCGCGTCCAGCAGGTCGACGTCCGCCAGGATGGCGGGCATCTCCCGGTCGATCGCGTCCAGCTCGGCGTCCGACGGCTCACCGTCGAACGGGGCGGCCGTAACAACGGCCTGAAGTGCTGCGATGCTGTTCATGTGTCTGTTCCTCTCAGGAAGGAACGGCTTACAGAGAACCCCCGGAGTTCCCGCTCCGGGGGTTCTCGCCGTTGGAACCATCCGGCTCCCCTCGCCCCGTCCGTACAGCACCCCATACGTGGAGGACTGGACGGGCGGGGGAGGCAACCGGCCCCGCAATAGCCGCGGGAAACACGGTCCGTGCAGGTGGCCGTACTGCTCGGCCGCCGACTCAGAAGGGCGTGGCTACCGGCGCCGGTCCAGCGCGGGCAACGCCCTCGTACTTCGCTTGCTCATGGCCTTCTCTCTGTCGTCCGGGTTTGGGTCTCGCACTGCAAGGGGGACCTCGTCCCCACTCTCCGGCCGTTGCTCGCGGTCACCGGGCCACCTCGCCAGTCGGGCCGAAGCCCTGTCCCCTGGCCTTTAGCGGGATTGCAGCGTCCCCGCCCTTCCACACCACGTACCGATTCAGCTCGGCATCTGGTGCGCACCAGTAGATTGCATCTGGTGCGCACCAGAGTCAAGGGGGGTCGTCATTTCGAGTGACGGCGACCTTGCTGCGGTGCCCCTCCAGAAGACCGCTCACGGCGGTAGACCGGTAGCCAACAGGGCTTAACGCGGGGCTTGTTAACCCCTGTTGACCTGCGGTGACGTGCGGCATGCTGGGGAGCCCAGGTAGGGCATCCGCCGCCGGAGAGGTGACCTATGAGCACAGGACTTCGAACCGCACGAACGGCGCGCGGTTGGTCTCAAGAGCGACTGGTTCGCGAGATCGAGACCTACGCCCGGCGAAACGTCACGGACGTTGCCGCAACTGTGAGTCTGCGCGTGTACGTGTCGGAGTGGGAGAACGGCAAGCGCACTCTCTCGGACCGCTATGCGGCCATCCTGCGGCAACTCCTCGGAGTCACTGACGCCGAGTTGAGGGATGCGGCCCCGACCCAGGCTGTATCGGCCGACGGCTACGACGAACTTCTGAGCCGGATCGACGCGGCCAGCAGTATCGCTGAGTCGATGGTGAGAACCTTCGACGCACAGACAGAGTTGCTTCGCACCATGGACAGGCAGATGGGCGCGGCCGGGCTGGTTGACCAGATGACGGGGCATCTTGGCGCGCTAGAGGACGCGCTCAACTTCGCGGTGCTTCCCGCGGCGCGCCGTCCAGTGGCGCTCGCGCTTGCCGGAGCATCGACACTGGCAGCGTGGCAAGCGATCGACTCCGGCGCCGTGGAACGGGCTTGGCGGCACTACGAGTTGGCTAAGCGGGCGGCGCGGGACGCTGAGGCCCCTATGCACCTGGCGCACGCCATGGGGGAGCAGGCGTACGTGCTTTGTGAGGCCGGACGGCCCCGACTCGGTCTTGACCTGGTGCGGGACGCCCAACGTACGGTTGGCGAAGCCGGTTCGGCTCGGCTCCGGGCATGGCTGTATGCCACTGAGGCAGAGATGTGCGCTCATGCTGGCATGCCGGACGATTGCCACCGCGCATTGGATGCCGCGCTATCCAGCATCCCGCCTGGATCTGAGGAGCGAGATCCGGACTTGCGGAGCATCTTCTTGAACGGCGTTCATCTGGCGCGCTGGCAGGGCAACGTACTGGCCCTCCTCGGAGAAGGCGACGCGGTCACGAGCTTGTACGGAGCGCTGGAGAAGATGGACCCGACCTTCGTGCGGGCCAGGGCAGGAATGCACGCCGACCTGGCCCAGGCACACCTGACTCGTGCCGAGTACGACGACGCGCAGACTCACCTACGACAGGCCCGACTGCTGGCGAGCCGCACTGGTTCAGTGCGGCAACGCCGTCGCGTCGAGATGATTAGCGTCAGGCTGTAGCGCCTCGCCCGGCTCGGGTTGCCAAGATGTGCAACAAGGCAACGAGCGTGCCAGACCCCATCAGCTCGCCGCGGGCCATCAGCCCCGGAATGTCGGCCAACGGAACCCACTCGATGTGAGCCGCCTCTTCCAGGTCGGATGGGGCCCCGACCTTTTCCGCCCCGTGACCCACGAAGACCTCGTGTGGCGAGTCGACCATGCCGACCATGGGTTGGTAGGTGACAACGTGTTCCAGCGACTTCGGACGCCATCCTGTCTCTTCGACGACCTCACGCAACGCAGTGTCTGCCGGGTCTTCGCCGGCGTCAACAATGCCGCCCGGAAGCTCCCATCCGAACTGCTGAGGTACGAAACGGTATCTCCACATCATGAGTACACGGTCCTGGCCGTCCAGAACGGCAGTTACAGCCACATGTTGGAGCTTCACGACGTGATGCTCGAACTGCTCCATGCCGGGCGGCTCAACGTCCCAGAGTTGCAGCTTTACCCATTGGTTGTCGTACAGATCGCGCTCACCGTGGATACGCCATGGCTTCACTCCTTCCGGGGTTTGGATGGTCACCTTGCCAGGCACCCGATACGAGCTACGTCCTCTGACCTCCAGAGCACCTTCAGTGACCAGACGCGCGAGCACCTGGCGCAGTGCCGTTCGTCCGATGCCTAGCTCCTCGACCAGCGCTCGCTCTGAAGGCATCTTGTCGCCCGGGCGATACTCACCAGCAATGAGCCGGTCTCGAAGCGTGTCATATACCTTGGTCGTCTTCGGTCCCATGTGCGGAGCGCTCTCCGTTCTGCTGTGGTGCCCACCCCCATCTTAGTTGCCCCTGCTTTGAGGATAGGGGTGGGCGGTTGCACATGAATGGGGCTCTAGGCTGGGCTTTTCTATCTCTAAGATATCCCTCTTCGTGCTGCTAGAACCGCCCCCAGTCGGGCGTACGCTTTCAACATCAGGCGATCTACAAGAGATAGGCGCTTTCTTCCTGTCGGATAAGCAAGTGACTCACTGATCGCCTGCACTTTGCTTGCTTGCTTGCTTGTCTCGTCGGGAGCCAGAAGGGCCACGACGGACAGAGCGCGAATTACAAGCGCGGCAGTCTGCTTGTCGACGTCCTGCAAGAACCCATGTGCGCCGATGTTTCGGAGATTGCGCCCGGGTGTCAGTAGAAGGGCGTTAATAAATGAACACCAGTCAGGATCGAGGCCGTGTCTCTCGATATGGGGCATCATGGCCCCAAGGCCAGGGAACCCGCCTATTGACTTATCTTCCTCCACTCGATAAATGGGCTCGTTAAGTAGTAGCAGAAGCGACCGGATGGCGGCTTCCACCCTTGGCATGGCCAATTGCACGCAAGAAATGTATTCTTGCTCCCAAAATAGGGACAGGCTTTTCGCGAGAGTGAGGCAGAGCCCGGGATCCGATCCGTAGCACTCTATGATCCATGCGTGCAGCGTTTCGGTGGACGGGATTTTATGTGTGTGCGCCATTCTGTCGAGGGCGGCGGAAAGGAAGCGGCCATGCGCTTGCATCGATATCGTCTCAATACTGCTGACCTGATACCGCAGCTTGTCTTCGTCCGAGTTGTAAGATTTCTGTGGCATGCCGTGGGCCCCGTAAGTGGCCGTGCCCATAATCATGGCAGTCAGTGAGTTCTTGAGGATTTGTCGTGCCAGCTTTTCGTTTTGTTCCCGTGATCCAGTCGGGGGCGGAGTGTCAAAGAATCGTACAAGCGCATCCATCAGGTGTGGTTGATCGAAGGTGCGTAGATAGGACTCAATGTCACTGGCGCGTAGGGTCGAGGCGGCCCTTAGGGTGGTCCAATTGAATGTCGCACGATCAATGGCTTGTAGTCTTCTTACGCATTCCTCGTGTTCCTTTTCCAGATGGAACCTGCGGGAGAATTGTGCTGCTGCTAGAAGCCAGTGAGTCTTAAGGTGCCCGTCCGTTACCTGCTCCGCCGCCTCCAGCAGGTTGGCTGCTGCTTTTTTCAACGCGCGCTGGACCAGAGCGGTGTCTTTCAGGCATTCCCGCGCCATCTCTGCGAGTTGCGAGGACAGGTAATCTGCCTTGAAGTGATCGAGTGCGGAAAAAAGGTAGTCGACTATCTCGGGGGGTAGTTCACTCCGCGAGGATTCCCCCTTTCGCTTGAGACGACCTTGCAGAAGGCAGTGCAGGATTGGGATAACGGTTCCGGGGGCAGGGGAATCTGTGGCAAGGCTTTTCTTGACCAGGTCGCACATGGCTTCCTCTACGGAAGCCTCAAGGTCTCTCATGCCCATGGATCGAAGAATTGACCAAGACCTGACGAGCATTTCGCTTCTCGCGCCTTCGCTGAAGTCCCCTTCCCGTGAGGCTAGGTAGCCCTCCACTGCTGCGCGTGCGTAGATATGCGGCTTCTGGTGCCTGGCAGAAAATAGAAGGTCTGCCAGGAGTCCTTGAATCTCCGGTTCGTTGCGAGCAGGGAGCAGGGCATCCCAAAGTTTCAAGACATCGGAGTCTGCTGTTCGAACGGGGCGCGGCCAGAAATATTCGTCGCCTTTTTCAGAGAGAGGTTCGAGGAGCGCGCCAGGTTTCGATCCAGGGCCTCGTTCAATGTCGAATCGATAGTAGAATATTGATGCCGTTTCCCTCGCCTCAGCCTCAGTAACTACATTTTGCTGCTGCATCCGTCCAAAAATGAGGGAACCGATTTCGTGATAACTGGTAACCCCTTCAAGGGCGTCGGTTATCAGTGCAGAGATTACAGGTAGGCGTTCAGCGTCATAGATATAAGCCAGCGCTTTCGAACTGCGTTCTTTGCTGGGAATTTCATCCATTAAGCGCCGCCCCCTTGAGCAGATTGCGCGGTCGGGCTGTGCCGTTCCATGCGGTCGCGGCTTGCCAATGCTCGAATCTTGCCGCACGGGCGGAGGTGTTGGCAGCCTTTTTCAGAAGGCACACAGGGGGCGGGCTGGCCCTTAGGCTGAGAGGGGCTGCGGACCGAGGGGGAGGCGACGGTGCGAAAGCGCCACCCGTGGGGTGACTGCGGGGCCGCAGTGATCATTTAGGGTCAATGCCCAGGTCAGGAAGGTGTGTTGGTTGAGACTGTAAATCTGCCGGCTCAGCCTACCCAGGTTCGAACCCTGGCGCCGCCACGCGAACGAAGCCCCCGACCGGTTCTTCCGGTCGGGGGCTTCCTCGTTCTCCGGGCACGGAACTCCCGCCGGGGCTCCCGCCGCGCGGGCCTCCCGGCGGAACCCCGCCGTCGATCAGTTGCCCGCGACGTCCTTCACGGCCACCGTCACCGGCACGCTCCCCGAGATCGCCTCCAGGGTGAGGCCCGCCGTCGCCGGGGTGTCCAGCAGCTCCAGCAGCGTGGCCGCCACGTCGTCGCGGGGGATCGGGCCGCGGCCCGTCGAGGCGGCCAGGAGGACCTGGCCGGTGCCCGCGTCGTCCGTCAGCATGCCGGGGCGCAGGATCGTCCAGTCCAGTGCCGTGCGGGAGCGCACGGCCGCGTCCGCGGCGCCCTTGGCCCGCAGATACACGTCGAAGACCTCGTCGCCGGGATGGTCCGGGTCGGCGCCCATCGAGGAGACGACGAGGAAGCGGCGGACGCCCGCCGCCTCGGCCGCTTCGGCGAACAGCACGGCCGCGTCGCGGTCGACGGTGTCCTTCCGGGCGGTGCCGCTGTTCGGCCCGGCGCCCGCCGCGAAGACGGCCGCGTCCGCGCCGCGCAGCACCTGCGCGGTCTGCTCCACGGTGGCCGATTCGAGGTCCAGCACGACGGGTTCGGCGCCGGCGTCGGTCAGGTCCTGACTCTGTTGGGGGTTGCGGATGATCCCTACGGCTTCATCCCCGCGTGCGGCGAGCAGCCGCTCCAGCCGCAGTGCGATCTGTCCGTGTCCACCTGCGATGACAATGCGCATACCACCGACCGTACGCCCGGGGACGCGGTCGCGCTCAGTTCCTCGGCCCGGCGCCCGGGTCGGGCCGCCCCTGCCGCGGGAGTCCGCCGAGCCCCGTGGCGGCGTCCCCGTCGGAGTCGCAGTACTCGCGCACGGCACTGGTACGGGCGACGATCCGGCCGCCGTGGATGACGATGCGGCTGTAGGCGAGCGAGAGCACCGCGGAGAGCCGTTCGCCGCGCACGGCGAGGAGTTCGGCGGGGAAGCCCGCCTCGACGCGCACGTCGGGCAGGCCCAGGGCCGCGCGGGCGGACGTGGAGACCAGCGCGTACGCCTGCTCGGCGCGGAGCCCCGCCTGGGAGGCGAGGAGGTAGGCGGCTTCGAGCGGATCGCCGCGTCCGACCGGGTTGGCCGTGTCCCGCAGCGCACCGCTGCCCGCCGCGACGCGCACGCCGGCGGAGCGCAGCAGGCGCACGGGGGCGGTCGTCCGGCGCTCCGCGCCCGCGCAGCCGCCCTGGGGCAGGCAGACCACGGTGATCCCGGCGGCGGCGAGCCGGTCGGCGGCACGGGCCGCGGCCTCCAGGGGCAGGTGGGCCAGGCCGCCGCAGGGGCCGAGCGTGACGCCGGGACGCAGGCCGGCGGCCATCGCGGCGAGCCGGGACAGGCGGGCGGGGTCGTCGCCGTCGGTGTGCAGGTCCACGGGGCAGCCGTGCTCGGCCGCGATCTCCAGGACGGCCTCGGTGTAGCCCGTGGGGTCGGGGTCGAGGTCGGGGCAGCCGCCGACGACCGCCGCGCCCATCTTCACCGCGTCCCGGAGCATCGCGAGGCTGTCCGCCCCGGCGATGCCGGTGAGGAGGCGGGGGACCGCGACGGGCATGACGTCGGCGAGGCCGCGCAGGGCACGCCGGGTCTGCAGGACGGCTTCGAGCGGGGCGAGCCCCTGGACGTCGCCGACCCGGACGTGGGTGCGCAGGACGGTGGCGCCGTGGCCGAGCTGGAGCAGGGCGGCCTCGGTCGCGCGGCGCTGGATGTCCTCGGCGCGGTGCGAGGCGGGGCCGGGGCTGTCGGGCCCCGCGCTGTCGGCGGTCAGGGCGGTGTCGCTGTGGGCGTGGGGTTCGGCCGGGGCGGGGAGCAGGAGGTAGCCGCGGAGGTCGATGCGGGGGCCGCGGGCGGTCAGGCTGCCCGCGGTGCCGACGGCCTCGATCCGGCTGCCGCTCAGGCGTACGTCGACGGCCCGCCCGTCGACGAGACGGGCCCCGCCGAGGACGAGGGCGGGGTGGTCGGCGGTGGTGGCCGCGTCGGCGCTGTCGGGCGCGTTGTCGTCGGGCCGCCGCGGCTGGCTGTCGGGCATCGCGCTCCTGGGAGGGGTGCAAGATCACATGGAGTGACCTCACCCTAGGTGCGCCCGGGGGCGGCGTCCGGGAGGAGCGGAATAGTCGTACCGGTGCGCCCGTGCCGGCCGCCGGAGGGGCCCGTTCCGGAGGCGGACGCGGCCTGGATCAAGGCCTGATCAGGGGGTGTGGGCGGCCCCGGACGGAGGGGCGGAGAGCGCCGCGCAAACGGATTTGGGCAACCGGCGGGGGACCGTGTAATGTCTTCATCGCTCGCCCCAATAGCTCAGTCGGTAGAGCGTCTCCATGGTAAGGAGAAGGTCTGCGGTTCGATTCCGCATTGGGGCTCTGGTGATCGGGAAACCCCGCTTCGGCGGGGGGACTCATCATCAAAGCGGTGTAGCTCAGTCGGTAGAGCAAGCGGCTCATAATCGCTGTGTCACCGGTTCAAGTCCGGTCACCGCTACTAACGGTAGCCGATTGCTGGGTCGGTCCTTCGATCGGCTACCCTTTTATGCGTTCATCCGTCCACCGTCCGTCCAAGGAGCACTCACGTGGCTGCCACCGACGTCCGCCCGAAGATCACGCTGGCCTGCGTGGAGTGCAAGGAGCGGAACTACATCACCAAGAAGAACCGGCGTAACAACCCGGACCGTCTTGAGATGAAGAAGCACTGCCCGCGCTGCAACTCGCACACCGCGCACCGCGAAACGCGCTGAATCAGGCTCGTACACGAGGCCGCCCCCTCCTGGGGGCGGCCTCGTGTCGTTGTCGGGGGTCGTTCCCGCACGGGAGCGTGCCCTTATTCGTCTTTCACCAGGTTTCTCAGGAGGTAGCGAGCTCATGGCGCTCGACCAGTCCTTCGTGGGGCGGACCTATCCGCCCACTCCGGCGTACGAGGTCGGCCGGGAGAAGATCCGCGAGTTCGCCGAGGCGGTGGGCGACACCCATCCGGCGTACGTGGACGCGGAGGCCGCCCGTGCGCTCGGTCACGCCGATGTGATCGCGCCGCCCACGTTCGTCTTCTCGATCACCTACCGGGCCGCCGGAGAGGTGGTGCGGGACCCGCAGCTGGGCCTGGACTACAGCCGCGTCGTCCACGGTGACCAGAAGTTCAGTTACGTGCGCCCGGTGCGGGCGGGGGACCGGCTGACGGTCACGTCCACGATCGAGGCCGTCAAGTCCCTCGCGGGCAACGACATCGTGGACATCCGCGGGGATGTCCACGACGAGACCGGTGAGCTGGTGGTCACGGCGCTCACGAAGCTGGTGGCGCGCGCCGCCGAGGAGGCGTGATGACGGCGAAGATCTCTTACGGGTCGGTCGAGGTCGGTACGGAGCTGCCGGCGCGGTCCTTCCCGGTGACGCGGGCCACGCTCGTGCAGTACGCGGGCGCCTCGGGCGACTTCAACCCGATCCACTGGAACGAGAAGTTCGCGCTGGAGGTCGGGCTGCCCGACGTGATCGCGCACGGCATGTTCACGATGGCCGAGGCGATCCGGGTGGTCACGGACTGGGCCGGCGACCCGGGCGCGGTCGTCGACTACGGAGTGCGTTTCACGAAGCCGGTCGTCGTGCCCAACGACGACAAGGGCGCGCTGATCGAGGTCAGCGGCAAGGTCGCGGCCAAGCTGGACGACAACCTGGTCCGGGTGGACCTGGTCGCCGTGTGCGACGGCAAGAAGGTGCTGGGGATGTCCCGGGCCGTGGTCCGGCTCGCCTGAGACACGGCCGAGCAGCGGCTCGCCCGGGACGGGGCCGGGCGGTCAGGGGCGTTCCTCCGCGGAGGGGCGCCCCTCACTTGTGCTCCTGGCCGCCTCCGCCGGACACCCCCCCCGGCCCCCGGGCGCGGTCCGTGGCCCCGCACGAGCGGCGGGGGCGCGGACCGTACTCTTGTCCCCGTGCAGGAACTCCACGACGCCCCCCTCGCCCCCCTGACCACCTTCCGGCTCGGCGGCCCCGCCGCCCGGCTGCTGACCGCCACGACCGACGCCGAGGTGATCGCCGCCGTGCGCGAGGCCGACGCGAGCGGCACCCCGCTGCTCGTCATCGGCGGCGGCTCCAACCTGGTCATCGGGGACAAGGGCTTCGACGGCACCGCGCTGCGCATCGCCACGAAGGGCTTCGAGCTCTCCGGTACGGCGCTGGAACTGGCGGCCGGAGAGGTGTGGACCGACGCCGTCGCCCGGACCGTCGAGGCGGGCCTCGCGGGCATCGAGTGCCTGGCCGGCATCCCCGGATCCGCGGGCGCGACGCCCATCCAGAACGTCGGCGCGTACGGACAGGAGGTGTCCACCACCATCACGGAGGTCGTCGCCTACGACCGGCGCACCGGGGAGACGGTGACGATTCCGAACGCCGAGTGCGCGTTCTCGTACCGCCACAGCCGTTTCAAGGCCGAACCCGACCGCTTCGTGGTGCTGCGTGTCCGATTCGAGCTGGAAGAGGCAGACGGGCTCTCCGCACCCCTGAAGTACCCCGAAACGGCCAGGGCCATGGGCGTCGAGCAGGGCGACCGCGTCCCGCTGCCGGCCGCCCGCGAGACCGTGCTGCGGCTGCGCGCCGGCAAGGGCATGGTGCTGGACCCGGAGGACCACGACACCTGGTCGGCGGGGTCCTTCTTCACCAACCCGATCCTCGAACCGGCCGCCTTCGAGGACTTCCTCGGCCGGGTCCACGACCGCCTCGGGCCGGACGTGACGCCCCCGGCGTTCCCCGCCGGGAACGGCCGGACCAAGACCTCGGCCGCCTGGCTGATCGACCGGGCCGGATTCACCAAGGGCTACGGCAGCGGCCCCGCCCGCATCTCCACCAAACACACCCTCGCCCTCACCAACCGGGGCGCGGCCACCACCGAGGACCTGCTCGCCCTGGCCCGCGAGGTCGTCGCCGGAGTGCACGAGGCCTTCGGCGTCACCCTGGTCAACGAGCCGGTGACGGTCGGCGTCAGCCTCTAGGTCCTGTCGTCGGGCCGCCGTCGTCGCCCGAAGGGCGGCCCTGCGGGGTCAGTACGCGACGCCCACGCCCTGCTGCACGGCCGCCGGGTCCTCGACCAGCGCGAGCATCGCGTGCGCCACGTCGGCCCGGGAGACGGACCGGCTGCCGCGCGGGGCGCCGCCCACGACCCGCCGGTAGACGCCCGTGAGCGGCCCGTCCGTCAGCTTCGGCGGCCGTACCGCGGTCCAGTCCGTCGCACTGCGGGCCAACGCCGCCTCCATCCGGGCGAGATCGGCGTACACGTCCGCCAGCACCGCCCCGACCACCTTGAGCGCCAGCCGGTCGACCAGCCGATCGCCCGCCGGCTCCGGCCCCACGGGCACCGCGCTCACCACCACCAGCCGCCGCACCCCCTCGGCCTCCATCGCCGTCAGGATCCGCCCGGTCAGCCGCTCGGCGACGCCGTCGGCCCTCCGGCCGCGCGAGCCCAGCCCCGAGAGCACCGCGTCGCGCCCCGCCACCGCCGCCCGCACCGCCGCCGGATCGTCCAGCCGGACGACGGCGGCCAACGCCGCCCGGTCCAGCCGCTCCGGGAGCCGGTCCGGATCGCGGACCACGGCCGTCACCTCGTGGCCCGCCGCGAGGGCCTGCCCGACGATCTCCTGACCGACGCCGCCGGTCGCCCCGAACACGGTGATTCTCATAGCGCCCCCTGGTGGGTGAGTATTCACTAACCTCTAGGGTGGGTGGCTCCCCACCCGGACGTCAAGATCTCCGGGTCACGGCCCGTTGGAGCACGCATGGACCACAAGCCCGCCCGCGTGCGGATCGTCGACGCGGCGCACGAGCTGATGCTCTCCATCGGCCTCGCCCGCACCACCACCAAGGAGATCGCCCGGGCGGCCGGCTGCTCGGAGGCCGCGCTCTACAAGTACTTCTCCGGCAAGGAGGAGCTGTTCGTCACGGTCCTCGCGGAGCGGCTGCCCCGGCTCGGCAACCTTCTCGGAGACCTCCGCGCGGGGGAGGGCAGCGTCGAGGGCAACCTCACCGAGATCGCCCGGGTGGCCGCGCTGTTCTACGAGCAGACCTTCCCCATGGCCGCCTCCCTCTACGCCGAACCCCAGCTCAAGCGCCGCCACGAGGAGGGCGTCGGCGGGCTCGAAGCCGGGCCCCACCTGCCGATCCGCCGGCTGGACGCCTACCTGCGCGCCGAACAGGGCGCGGGCCGCCTGCGGGCCGACGCGGACACCTACGCCGCCGCCTCGCTGCTGCTGGGCGCCTGCGCCCAACGGGCCTTCGCCTACGCCGCGCTCCCCGGCGGCACGCCCCCGCAGCCCCTGGACGACTTCGCCGCCTCCCTGGCCCGCACACTGCTGGGCGGAATCAGCTAGCCAGCCAGTCGTCGATCCCCGAGAGCAGCTTCTCCGTCACGTCCACGGGGGCCGCCGACCCGCGCACCGACTGGCGGGCCAGCTCGGCCAGCTCCTCGTCGGTGAACCCGTGGTGGCGGCGCACCAGTTCGTACTGGGCGGCCAGCCGCGAACCGAACAGCAGCGGGTCGTCCGCCCCCAGCGCCATCGGCACGCCCGCGTCGAACAGCGTGCGCAGAGGGACGTCGGCGGGCTTCTCGTAGACGCCGAGCGCCACATTGGACGACGGGCAGACCTCGCAGGTGATCCCGCGCTCGGCGAGCCTGCGCAGCAGCCGGGGGTCCTCGGCGGCCCGGACCCCGTGTCCGATGCGCGAGGCGTCCAGATCGTCCAGGCAGTCGCGCACGCTGGAGGGCCCGGCGAGCTCCCCGCCGTGCGGAGCCGCCAGCAGGCCGCCCTCGCGGGCGATCGCGAAGGCGCGGTCGAAGTCGCGGGCCATCCCGCGCCGCTCGTCGTTGGAGAGCCCGAAGCCGACGACGCCCCGGTCCGCGTAACGGACGGCGAGCCGGGCCAGGGTGCGGGCGTCCAGCGGGTGCTTCATCCGGTTGGCGGCGATCACCACGCGCATGCCCAGACCGGTGTCCCGGGCGGCACTGTCCACGGCGTCGAGGATGATCTCGATGGCCGGGATCAGCCCGCCGAGCAGCGGGGCGTACGAGGTGGGGTCGACCTGGATCTCCAGCCAGCCGGAGCCGTCCGCGACGTCCTCCTGGGCGCTCTCGCGCACCAGGCGGTGGATGTCCTCGGGGGACCGCAGGCACGACCGGGCGATGTCGTAGAGCCGCTGGAAACGGAACCAGCCGCGCTCGTCGGTCGCCCGCAGTTTGGGCGGTTCGCCGCCGGTCAGGGCGTCGGGGAGATGGACCCCGTACTTGTCGGCGAGTTCGAGCAGGGTGGTGGGCCGCATCGACCCGGTGAAATGCAGGTGCAGGTGGGCCTTGGGCAACAGACGTACATCACGCTCCATTGGAAGATCCTGCCGCACGGGCGGCCCGGAGCGGTAGCCGCTTTCCCGTTTAGGGGGGCCGCTCGAACAAAAAGCGCCCCCGGCCGGTGGAGGAATCCAGCGGCCGGGGGCGCCTTCCGTTCGAGCGGTTACGCGACCGGTCAGGCCTTGGCCTCGCCCAGCAGCTTCTGGATCCGCGAGACGCCCTCGATGAGGTCGTCGTCGCCCAGGGCGTAGGACAGACGCAGGTAGCCCGGGGTGCCGAAGGCCTCGCCGGGCACGACGGCGACCTCGGCCTCCTCCAGGATGAGCGCGGCCAGCTCGACGGTGGTGGCCGGACGCCTGCCGCGGATCTCCTTGCCGAGCAGGTCCTTCACCGCCGGGTAGGCGTAGAAGGCGCCCTCGGGCTCCGGGCAGAACACGCCGTCGATCTCGTTGAGCATCCGCACGATGAGCTTGCGGCGGCGGTCGAAGGCGGTGCGCATCTCGGCGACGGCGTCCAGCGGTCCGGAGACGGCCGCGAGCGCGGCGACCTGGGCCACGTTGGAGACGTTGGAGGTGGCGTGCGACTGGAGGTTGGTCGCGGCCTTGACGACGTCCTTCGGGCCGATGATCCACCCCACGCGCCAGCCGGTCATCGCGTACGTCTTGGCGACGCCGTTGACGACGATGCACTTGTCGCGCAGCTCGGGGACGATCGCCGGGAGCGAGGTGAAGGTGGCGTCGCCGTAGACCAGGTGCTCGTAGATCTCGTCGGTCATGACCCACAGGCCGTGCTCGACGGCCCAGCGGCCGATGGCCTCGGCGTCGGCCTCGCTGTACACCGCGCCGGTGGGGTTGGACGGCGAGACGAACAGGACGACCTTGGTCTTCTCGGTGCGCGCGGCCTCCAGCTGCTCGACGGAGACCCGGTAACCGGTGGTCTCGTCGGCGACGACCTCGACCGGGACACCGCCGGCGAGCCGGATCGACTCGGGGTAGGTGGTCCAGTACGGGGCGGGGACGATGACCTCGTCGCCCGGGTCGAGGATCGCGGCGAAGGCCTCGTAGATGGCCTGCTTGCCGCCGTTGGTCACCAGGATCTGGCCGGCGTCGACCTCGTAGCCGGAGTCGCGCAGGGTCTTCTCCGCGATGGCGGCCTTCAGCTCGGGGAGCCCGCCTGCGGGGGTGTAGCGGTGGTACTTCGGGTTGCGGCAGGCCTCGACCGCGGCGTCGACGATGTAGTCGGGCGTCGGGAAGTCGGGCTCACCGGCCCCGAAGCCGATCACCGGACGCCCGGCGGCCTTGAGGGCCTTGGCCTTGGCGTCGACGGCGAGGGTCGCGGACTCGGAGATCGCACCGATGCGGGCCGAAACCCGGCGCTCGGACGGTGAAGTTGCAGCGCTCATGGCCCCATGTTCCCAGACCGCGAAAGCCGTCGGCACAGGGGTTTCAGGGTCCGGACAGGACCCGGACAGCATGCGGACGGGAGCGGTCGGCCGTTGTCTGTTCGACGCGGCGGCCCTGAACACGTACACTCACCTGTCGTTGGCCTTCACCAGCCGCACCGTACCCGCACCCGTTCACCGGGAAAGATGCGGTAGGTTGGTGGAAACCACAAAGGGTCGTAGCTCAATTGGTAGAGCACTGGTCTCCAAAACCAGCGGTTGGGGGTTCAAGTCCCTCCGGCCCTGCTACACACTCCTTCGCCAGGATGTGTGCGCATGTACGTACTTCATTGCACAGCCGTGCGGCTCCACCGGGCGCGGCACGGCCACGACCCGGAATCAGGTGAGTAGCGTGACGGACGCCGTGGGCTCCATCGACATGCCTGATGCTGAGGATGAAGCTCCCGAGTCGAAGAAGAAGTCTCGGAAGGGCGGCAAGCGCGGCAAGAAGGGCCCTCTGGGTCGGCTCGCGCTGTTCTACCGCCAGATCGTCGCCGAACTCCGTAAGGTTGTCTGGCCGACGCGCAGCCAGCTCACGACGTACACCTCCGTGGTGATCGTGTTCGTCGTCGTCATGATCGGTCTTGTTACCGTTCTCGACATGGGCTTCGCCCGGGTCGTCAAGTACGTCTTCGGCTGATCACGCGGAAGGCGTCGGATCCGGCGCCCCTTTCGCACGTTCCACCCTTTGTATCCAGGAAGAAGCAGCCATCGTGTCTGACCCGAACCTGAACGACGCCGTCGAGCCCGAGGCCGGCGCCTCAGAGTCCGCCAAGGACGAGCTCGACATCGTTGAGGCTGCTGACTCCGTGGACCCGGACCAGGCCGAGGCCGCCGACCTCGCCGCGGGTGAGCCCGCCGAGCGGGCCGCCGTGAACGTGGCCGGGGACGACTCCGACGAGGACGACGCCGCCGCGGAAGAGGCCGTCGAGGCCGACGACGAGAGCGCCGACGAGGAAGAGGCCGAGCCGGCCGCCCCCGTCGACCCCGTCGCCGCCCTGCGCGACGAGCTCCGCACCCTCCCCGGCGAGTGGTACGTCATCCACACGTACGCCGGTTACGAGAAGCGCGTGAAGGCCAACCTGGAGCAGCGCGCCGTCTCGCTGAACGTGGAGGAGTTCATCTATCAGGCCGAGGTGCCTGAAGAGGAAATCGTCCAGATCAAGAACGGCGAGCGCAAGAACGTCCGGCAGAACAAGCTCCCCGGTTACGTGCTGGTCCGCATGGACCTGACGAACGAGTCCTGGGGCGTCGTGCGGAACACGCCGGGCGTCACCGGCTTCGTGGGCAACGCCTACGACCCGTACCCGCTGACCCTGGACGAGATCGTCAAGATGCTCGCCCCGGAGGCCGAGGAGAAGGCCGCCCGCGAGGCCGCCGAGGCCGAGGGCAAGCCGGCTCCGGCCCGCAAGGTCGAGGTCCAGGTGCTGGACTTCGAGGTCGGGGACTCCGTCACCGTCACCGACGGCCCCTTCGCCACGCTGCAGGCCACGATCAACGAGATCAACGCCGACTCGAAGAAGGTCAAGGGCCTCGTCGAGATCTTCGGCCGCGAGACCCCGGTCGAGCTCAGCTTCGACCAGATCCAGAAGAACTAGCGCTTCCCGCCGGTTTCTGGACACATGCCTACCCAGCAGGTCAGAGGGGCTTCGCAGCCGCTCTGACCTGCTGGGTTTTTGGTCGCACAGCTATACCCGTTATCGTTGTGCGGTATGCCTCCATCCGGATGACCGGAATCGGCGGCGAAACACTCTCATAGGACCCGGAGAGAGCAATGCCTCCCAAGAAGAAGAAGGTCACGGGGCTTATCAAGCTCCAGATCAACGCCGGTGCGGCGAACCCGGCCCCGCCGGTCGGCCCCGCGCTCGGTCAGCACGGCGTCAACATCATGGAGTTCTGCAAGGCCTACAACGCCGCGACCGAGTCGCAGCGTGGCATGGTCGTGCCGGTGGAGATCACGGTCTACGAGGACCGTTCCTTCACCTTCGTCACGAAGACTCCGCCGGCCGCCAAGCTGATCCTCAAGGCCGCGGGTGTGGACAAGGGCTCCGGCGAGCCGCACAAGACCAAGGTTGCCAAGCTGACGGCCGCCCAGGTCCGCGAGATCGCCACGACGAAGCTCCCCGACCTGAACGCCAATGACCTCGACGCCGCGTCGAAGATCATCGCCGGCACCGCCCGCTCCATGGGCATCACGGTCGAAGGCTGATTCAGCCCCGTAACCCCCAGTGGTAGGGCCAAGCGCTGGTCCGCACCACGACTCCACACTCGGAAACCACAGGAGTAGAAGTGAAGCGCAGCAAGAACCTCCGCGCTGCGGACGCCAAGGTCGACCGGGAGCGCAACTACGCCCCGCTCGAGGCCGTCCGTCTCGCCAAGGAAACCTCGTCCACGAAGTTCGACGGCACCGTCGAGGTCGCCTTTGCCCTGGGTGTCGACCCGCGCAAGGCCGACCAGATGGTCCGTGGCACCGTGAACCTCCCGCACGGCACCGGCAAGACCGCCCGGGTCCTGGTCTTCGCGACCGGTGACCGTGCTGCGGCCGCGGAAGCCGCCGGAGCCGACATCGTCGGCGCCGACGAGCTCATCGACGAGGTGGCGAAGGGCCGTCTGGACTTCGACGCCGTCGTCGCGACCCCGGACCTCATGGGCAAGGTCGGCCGCCTGGGCCGCGTGCTCGGTCCGCGTGGTCTGATGCCGAACCCGAAGACCGGCACCGTCACCCCCGACGTCGTGAAGGCTGTCAACGACATCAAGGGCGGCAAGATCGAGTTCCGCGTCGACAAGCACTCGAACCTGCACTTCATCATCGGCAAGGTCTCCTTCGACGAGACCAAGCTGGTGGAGAACTACGCAGCGGCGCTGGAGGAGATCCTCCGTCTGAAGCCGTCCGCCGCCAAGGGCCGCTACATCAAGAAGGCCACGCTGGCCACCACGATGGGCCCCGGCATCCCGCTGGACGCCAACCGCACCCGCAACCTCCTCGTCGAGGAGGACCCGGCCTCCGTCTGAGCCTTTGTGCTCACCCGGTAGCCGCGTCGTACGCGTGCACGGTGTGAACGGGCCCCGCAACCTTTCGAGGTGCGGGGCCCGTCCTCGTATCCGTAAGGCGCCATGCCTGTCAGTGCCCTGTGCCACTGTTGTGCGGGGGACGACAGACGATACGAGGGGTGGACGGGTACATGAGGACGAGCACGGCACGACGCACGGGCACGGCTCTGGCCGTCGCGGCGGCACTGACGTCGATAGCGGCCTGCAGCGGCTCCGACGGTGCGAAGGGGTCCGACGGCGCCGGTGAGGGCAAGGCGGGCGCCGTCTCCAAGGCGAGCCCCGTCGCCGCGCTGAAGCAGGTGCAGCAGAAGACCGGCGGCGCCCAGTCGGCGAAGGTCGAGGGCACCACCGAGATGGGCAGCGTCATGTCCATGAAGCAGTCCGGAGCCATCGGCTGGGCCGACGGCCTCTCCGGCGCGCTGACCATCACGTACACCGGCGGCACCATGGGCGACGCCCTGAAGCAGGCCGGCGGCGACGGATCGGTCCAGGCGCGCTACTTCAAGGACGAGTACTACGCCAACATGGGCGACGCCATGGCGGCCAACACCGGCGGCAAGCACTGGATCCGGTACTCCTACAAGGACCTCGCCGAGCTGGGCGGGGCCTCCGGCGACGTCATGAAGGACCAGATCCAGAACAGCACGCCCGAGCAGGGCGTGAAGGCGCTCCTGGCCTCCGGCGACGTGAAGAAGGTCGGCCAGGAGGACGTCCGCGGGGTCCCCGCGACGCACTACTCCGGCACGGTCGACGTGGCCGGCCTGACCGCGAAGAACAGCAACCTGGACGCGGAGCAGCTGGCCGCGTTCAAGGAGCAGCTCGCCCTGGCCGGGGTGACCACCCAGACCGTCGACATCTGGGTCGACAAGAACGACCTGCTGGTGAAGAAGACCGAGCGCGGCGAGATGAAGACCGGCTCGTTCAACTCGACGATCTTCTACAGCGACTACGGCACCGAGGTGCCCACCGAGAAGCCGGCGGCCTCGGACACCGTGGACTTCAAGGAGATGCTGAAGCAGGGCGGCGCTACCCCGGGCGCCACCTCCTGACACCTCCCGCGAGGGGTCGAACGGGGACGGATTTGCCCGTCCCCCATCCGGTCGCGTACTCTCACCAGGAAGCCAAAGACCGCTGGTCGTCGCTGTGTCCCGCGAGGGGGACGGTGACCGAAGGTTCCGCTAGATCGGACGACCTGCGCAGGTGACTGTGGAATCGCTCCCGGACTCTGTTCGGTCGAGCTGCGCCCTGGCACTTGTGCTGGGGCGTTTCGTCTTTCCCGGCCCCTTCTGAGCGGTCCTCATCACCCGGAAGGAGGCCGACGCTCATGGCAAGGCCCGACAAGGCTGCCGCGGTAGCCGAGCTGACGGACCAGTTCCGCAGCTCGAACGCCGCCGTGCTGACCGAGTACCGGGGTCTCACCGTGGCCCAGCTCAAGGAGCTGCGCCGTTCGCTCGGTGAGAACGCCCAGTACGCCGTGGTGAAGAACACGCTGACCAAGATTGCGGCCAACGAGGCCGGGATCGACACGCTGGACGACCTGTTCTCGGGTCCGACGGCGGTTGCCTTCGTCACCGGTGACCCGGTGGAGTCGGCGAAGGGTCTTCGTGACTTCGCCAAGGACAACCCCAACCTCATCATCAAGGGCGGTGTCCTTGACGGTAAGGCGCTGTCCGCCGATGAGATCAAGAAGCTCGCGGACCTCGAGTCCCGCGAGGTTCTGCTCTCCAAGCTGGCCGGTGCTTTCAAGGGCAAGCAGACGCAGGCGGCGCAGGTCTTCCAGGCCCTGCCCTCCAAGTTCGTCCGCACCGCGGAAGCCCTTCGCGCCAAGAAGGAAGAGCAGGGCGGTGCCGGTACTCCGGCTCCCGCCGAGGCCGCCGAGTAATTTCGCTCAGCGGTCCAGCGGGCTCCACGTACGCCCGCCGACACATACATCCGGCACCTGCCGAATAGTGGAAGGACGCCTATCATGGCGAAGCTGTCCCAGGACGACCTGCTCGCGCAGTTCGAAGAGATGACCCTCATCGAGCTCTCCGAGTTCGTGAAGGCCTTCGAGGAGAAGTTCGACGTCACCGCCGCCGCGGCCGTCGCCGTCGCCGGCCCCGCCGCTGGTGGCGCCCCGGCCGAGGCCGAGGCCGAGCAGGACGAGTTCGACGTCATCCTCACCGGTGCCGGCGAGAAGAAGATCCAGGTCATCAAGGTCGTGCGTGAGCTGACCTCGCTGGGTCTGAAGGAGGCCAAGGACCTCGTCGACGGCACCCCGAAGCCGGTCCTCGAGAAGGTCGCCAAGGAGGCCGCCGAGAAGGCTGCCGAGTCCCTCAAGGCCGCCGGCGCTTCCGTCGAGGTCAAGTAACACCTCGGGAGTCCTCCGGACTCCCCGGGCACGTCAGTGCCCACGCCAAGGGCGATCACCCATCCGGGTGGTCGCCCTTCGGCGTGCCCGCGGCGGGTGCCTTGATCTTCCGCCGACGACGAGTAGGGTGATCTTCGCCGTGCGCCTCCCGCAGGCCCCTCGGGGGCGTCCCGCGGGGCATCCCGGAGGCGGCCGGCGAAGGCTCCTGGAGGTCCGATCGGACCGGCGGGCCTTGACGAACCGGACGCGGCGCGCAATTCTCAGGACGCGTCATCACTTCGATCCGTATCCGAGGCATGGATCGAGAGTGAAGAGGGCAGTAAAGAAGTGCGCACCCCGCGCGAGGACCAGGGCTAGACATAGGTGTTGAGAACAGCTGTTGAGAGCAACGTGGGTCTCTGAGAACCCCGACTGGACATCAGTGTGCCGCTTGGCTACACTGACCCTTTGCGCTGCCTGTTAGCTGCCTCCTGCCCGTCACCAGGGGCATGCCCACGCTGAAGCACCGATGATCGACCCCCTCCGACCTGGTCGTTTGCGACCGATTCGGAACGGTCTGTCTTTGTGTCCAGAGTGGGACCGGTACGCGCGTAGTGAGTCCGAGCCCTCGGAAGGACCCCCTCTTGGCCGCCTCGCGCAACGCCTCGACCGCGAATACGAACAACGGTGCCAGCACCGCCCCGCTGCGCATCTCTTTTGCAAAGATCAAGGAGCCCCTCGAGGTTCCGAACCTCCTCGCGCTGCAGACCGAGAGCTTTGACTGGCTCCTCGGCAACGCCGCCTGGAAGGCTCGCGTCGAGGCTGCTCTGGACAGTGGACAAGACGTCCCCACCAAGTCCGGCCTGGAGGAGATCTTCGAGGAGATCTCTCCGATCGAGGACTTCTCCGGGTCGATGTCGCTTACGTTCCGCGACCACCGCTTCGAGCCCCCGAAGAACTCGATCGACGAGTGCAAGGAGCGCGACTTCACGTTCGCCGCGCCGCTCTTCGTCACGGCCGAGTTCACCAACAACGAGACCGGCGAGATCAAGTCCCAGACGGTCTTCATGGGCGACTTCCCGCTCATGACCAACAAGGGCACCTTCGTCATCAACGGCACCGAGCGTGTCGTCGTGTCGCAGCTGGTCCGCTCGCCGGGTGTCTACTTCGACTCCTCCATCGACAAGACGTCCGACAAGGACATCTTCTCCGCCAAGATCATCCCCTCCCGGGGCGCCTGGCTGGAGATGGAGATCGACAAGCGCGACATGGTCGGTGTCCGCATCGACCGCAAGCGCAAGCAGTCCGTCACCGTCCTCCTGAAGGCTCTCGGCTGGACCACCGAGCAGATCCTGGAGGAGTTCGGCGAGTACGAGTCCATGCGCGCCACCCTGGAGAAGGACCACACCCAGGGCCAGGACGACGCGCTGCTCGACATCTACCGCAAGCTGCGTCCGGGCGAGCCGCCGACCCGCGAGGCCGCTCAGACGCTGCTCGAGAACCTCTACTTCAACCCGAAGCGCTACGACCTCGCGAAGGTCGGCCGCTACAAGGTGAACAAGAAGCTCGGCGCCGATGAGCCGCTGGACGCCGGGGTGCTCACCACCGACGACGTCATCGCGACCATCAAGTACCTGGTCAAGCTGCACGCCGGTGAGACCGAGACGATCGGCGAGTCCGGCCGGGAGATCGTCGTCGAGACCGACGACATCGACCACTTCGGCAACCGTCGTCTGCGCAACGTCGGCGAGCTCATCCAGAACCAGGTCCGTACGGGCCTGGCGCGGATGGAGCGCGTCGTGCGCGAGCGCATGACCACCCAGGACGTCGAGGCGATCACGCCGCAGACCCTGATCAACATCCGGCCGGTCGTCGCCTCCATCAAGGAGTTCTTCGGCACCAGCCAGCTGTCGCAGTTCATGGACCAGAACAACCCGCTGTCGGGTCTCACCCACAAGCGCCGCCTGTCGGCTCTCGGCCCGGGTGGCCTCTCCCGTGAGCGGGCCGGCTTCGAGGTCCGAGACGTGCACCCGTCCCACTACGGACGCATGTGCCCGATCGAGACCCCCGAGGGCCCGAACATCGGTCTGATCGGTTCGCTCGCCTCGTACGGCCGCGTCAACGCGTTCGGCTTCATCGAGACGCCGTACCGCAAGGTCGTCGACGGCCAGGTCACCGACGACGTCGACTACATCACGGCCGACGAGGAGGACCGCTTCGTCATCGCCCAGGCGAACGCGACCCTCAACGACGAGCTGCGCTTCACCGAGCCCCGCGTCCTGGTCCGCCGCCGTGGCGGAGAGGTCGACTACGTGCCCGGCACGGACGTCGACTACATGGACGTCTCGCCGCGCCAGATGGTGTCCGTCGCCACCGCGATGATCCCCTTCCTGGAGCACGACGACGCCAACCGTGCCCTCATGGGCGCGAACATGATGCGTCAGGCGGTGCCGCTCATCAAGTCGGAGGCCCCGCTCGTCGGCACCGGCATGGAGTACCGCTGCGCCACCGACGCCGGCGACGTCCTCAAGGCCGAGAAGGACGGTGTGGTCCAGGAGGTCTCCGCGGACTACATCACCGTCACGAACGACGACGGCACGTACACCACGTACCGCATCGCCAAGTTCATGCGCTCCAACCAGGGCACCTCGGTCAACCAGAAGGTCGTCGTCTCCGAGGGCGACCGGATCGTCGCCGACCAGGTGCTCGCCGACGGACCGGCCACCGAGAACGGTGAGATGGCCCTCGGCAAGAACCTGCTCGTGGCGTTCATGCCGTGGGAGGGTCACAACTACGAGGACGCGATCATCCTGTCGCAGCGCCTCGTGCAGGACGACGTCCTCTCCTCGATCCACATCGAGGAGCACGAGGTCGACGCCCGTGACACCAAGCTCGGCCCGGAGGAGATCACCCGGGACATCCCGAACGTCTCCGAGGAGGTCCTCGCCGACCTCGACGAGCGCGGCATCATCCGCATCGGTGCCGAGGTCGTCGCCGGCGACATCCTCGTCGGCAAGGTCACGCCCAAGGGCGAGACCGAGCTGACCCCCGAGGAGCGCCTGCTCCGCGCGATCTTCGGTGAGAAGGCGCGCGAGGTGCGCGACACCTCGCTGAAGGTGCCGCACGGTGAGATCGGCAAGGTCATCGGCGTCCGCGTCTTCGACCGCGAAGAGGGCGACGAGCTGCCGCCGGGCGTGAACCAGCTGGTCCGCGTCTACGTCGCGCAGAAGCGCAAGATCACCGATGGTGACAAGCTCGCCGGCCGTCACGGCAACAAGGGCGTCATCTCCAAGATCCTGCCGATCGAGGACATGCCGTTCCTGGAGGACGGCACCCCGGTCGACATCATCCTCAACCCGCTGGGCGTCCCGTCCCGAATGAACCCGGGACAGGTCCTGGAGATCCACCTCGGCTGGCTCGCCAGCCGCGGCTGGGACGTCTCCGGCCTCGGTGACGAGTGGGCCCAGCGCCTGCAGGCCATCGGCGCCGACCAGGTCGCCCCCGGCACCAACGTCGCCACGCCCGTCTTCGACGGTGCGCGCGAGGACGAGATCTCCGGTCTCTTCGAGGCCACGATCCCCAACCGCGACGGCGACCGGCTGGTCCAGCCCTCCGGCAAGGCCCAGCTGTTCGACGGCCGCTCCGGCGAGCCGTTCCCGGACCCGGTCTCGGTCGGGTTCATGTACATCCTCAAGCTGCACCACCTGGTCGACGACAAGCTCCACGCGCGTTCGACCGGCCCGTACTCCATGATCACCCAGCAGCCGCTGGGTGGTAAGGCGCAGTTCGGTGGTCAGCGCTTCGGTGAGATGGAGGTGTGGGCCCTTGAGGCTTACGGCGCCGCGTACGCCCTCCAGGAGCTCCTGACGATCAAGTCCGACGACGTGACCGGCCGCGTGAAGGTCTACGAGGCCATCGTCAAGGGCGAGAACATCCCCGAGCCCGGCATTCCCGAGTCCTTCAAGGTACTCATCAAGGAAATGCAGTCGCTCTGCCTCAACGTGGAGGTGCTGTCCTCGGACGGCATGTCCATCGAGATGCGCGACACGGACGAGGACGTCTTCCGCGCGGCGGAGGAACTCGGTATCGACCTGTCCCGGCGCGAGCCGAGCAGCGTCGAAGAGGTCTGACGGGCCGGCCGGCCGCCTCACCCCGAGGCGGCCGGCCCTCCCCGGACCCGTTCAGACCATTGATTGAGACGAGACCCCGAAAGAGGGATTGACGACAAGTGCTCGACGTCAACTTCTTCGACGAGCTGCGGATCGGCCTTGCCACCGCGGACGACATCCGGACCTGGTCGCACGGCGAAGTCAAGAAGCCGGAGACCATCAACTACCGCACGCTCAAGCCCGAAAAGGACGGACTCTTCTGCGAGAAGATCTTCGGTCCGACCCGGGACTGGGAGTGCTACTGCGGCAAGTACAAGCGTGTCCGCTTCAAGGGCATCATCTGCGAGCGCTGCGGCGTCGAGGTCACTCGCGCCAAGGTGCGTCGTGAGCGGATGGGCCACATCGAGCTTGCCGCTCCCGTCACCCACATCTGGTACTTCAAGGGCGTTCCCTCGCGCCTCGGATACCTGCTGGACCTCGCGCCGAAGGACCTGGAAAAGGTCATCTACTTCGCCGCGTACATGATCACGTTCGTGGACGAGGAGCGTCGTACCCGCGACCTGCCGTCCCTGGAGGCCCACGTCTCCGTCGAGCGCCAGCAGACCGAGAACCGCCGCGACTCCGACCTGGAGGCCCGCGCCAAGAAGCTCGAGACCGACCTGGCCGAGCTGGAGGCCGAGGGCGCCAAGGCGGACGTGCGCCGCAAGGTGCGCGAAGGCGCCGAGCGGGAGATGAAGCAGCTGCGCGACCGCGCGCAGCGCGAGATCGACCGCCTCGACGAGGTGTGGAGCCGCTTCAAGAACCTCAAGGTCCAGGACCTGGAGGGCGACGAGCTGCTCTACCGCGAGCTGCGTGACCGCTTCGGCACGTACTTCGACGGCTGCATGGGCGCCGCCGCGCTCCAGAAGCGCCTGGAGTCCTTCGACCTCGACGAGGAGGCCGAGCGCCTCCGCGAGATCATCCGCACCGGCAAGGGCCAGAAGAAGACCCGTGCGCTCAAGCGCCTCAAGGTCGTCTCCGCGTTCCTGCAGACCAGCAACAAGCCCAAGGGCATGGTGCTCGACTGCGTGCCGGTCATCCCGCCGGACCTGCGTCCGATGGTGCAGCTGGACGGTGGCCGCTTCGCGACCTCCGACCTGAACGACCTGTACCGCCGTGTGATCAACCGCAACAACCGCCTGAAGCGCCTTCTGGACCTCGGTGCCCCCGAGATCATCGTGAACAACGAGAAGCGCATGCTCCAGGAGGCCGTCGACGCGCTGTTCGACAACGGCCGCCGCGGTCGCCCGGTCACCGGTCCCGGCAACCGCCCGCTGAAGTCCCTGAGCGACATGCTCAAGGGCAAGCAGGGTCGTTTCCGTCAGAACCTCCTCGGCAAGCGCGTGGACTACTCCGCGCGTTCCGTGATCGTCGTCGGTCCGCAGCTCAAGCTGCACCAGTGCGGTCTGCCGAAGGCGATGGCGCTGGAGCTCTTCAAGCCGTTCGTGATGAAGCGCCTGGTGGACCTGAACCACGCGCAGAACATCAAGTCGGCCAAGCGCATGGTCGAGCGTGGCCGCACCGTCGTGTACGACGTCCTCGAAGAGGTCATCGCCGAGCACCCGGTGCTGCTGAACCGTGCGCCCACCCTGCACCGCCTCGGCATCCAGGCCTTCGAGCCGCAGCTGGTCGAGGGCAAGGCCATCCAGATCCACCCGCTCGTCTGCACCGCGTTCAACGCGGACTTCGACGGTGACCAGATGGCCGTGCACCTGCCGCTCTCCGCGGAGGCGCAGGCCGAGGCCCGCATCCTGATGCTGTCCTCGAACAACATCCTGAAGCCGGCCGACGGCCGTCCCGTCACCATGCCGACCCAGGACATGGTGCTGGGCCTCTTCTTCCTCACCACGGACGACGAGGGCCGGAACGTCAAGGGCGCGGACCGCGCGTTCGGCTCCACGGCCGAGGCCACCATGGCCTTCGACGCCCGCGAGCTGTCGCTCCAGGCGAAGGTCGACATCCGCTTCCCGGTCGGCACCATGCCGCCGCGTGGCTGGGTGCCGCCGGTCGCCGAGGAGGGCGAGCCGGAGTACCAGCCCGGTGACACCTTCCGGCTGCGGACCACCCTGGGCCGTGCGCTCTTCAACGAGCTGCTGCCCGAGGACTACCCGTTCGTCGACTACTCGGTGGGCAAGAAGCAGCTCTCCGAGATCGTCAACGACCTGGCCGAGCGCTACCCCAAGGTCATCGTGGCGGCGACGCTCGACAACCTGAAGGCGGCGGGCTTCCACTGGGCGACCCGTTCGGGCGTCACCGTGGCCATCTCCGACGTCGTCGTGCCCGAGGCCAAGAAGGCCATCGTCAAGGGCTACGAGGAGCAGGACGAGAAGGTCCAGAAGCAGTACGAGCGCGGTCTGATCACCAAGGACGAGCGCACGCAGGAGCTCATCGCGATCTGGACCAAGGCGACCAACGAGGTCGCCGAGGCGATGAACGCGAACTTCCCGAAGACGAACCCCATCTTCATGATGGTCGACTCGGGCGCCCGAGGAAACATGATGCAGATGCGTCAGATCGCGGGTATGCGTGGTCTGGTGTCGAACGCCAAGAACGAGACGATTCCCCGTCCCATCAAGGCGTCCTTCCGCGAGGGCCTCACCGTTCTGGAGTACTTCATCTCCACGCACGGCGCCCGTAAGGGTCTGGCGGACACCGCCCTGCGTACCGCCGACTCGGGTTACCTGACCCGTCGTCTGGTGGACGTCTCGCAGGACGTGATCATCCGCGAGGAGGACTGCGGCACCGACCGCGGCCTCAAGCTGAAGATCGCGGTCAAGGGCGCCGACGGCGTGCTCCGCAAGACGGACGACGTCGAGACCTCGGTCTACGCCCGCATGCTCGCCGAGGACGTCGTGGTGGACGGCAAGGTCATCGCGCCTGCCAACGTCGACCTCGGTGACGTCCTGATCGACGCCCTGGTGGGCGCCGGCGTCGAGGAGGTCAAGACCCGCTCGGTCCTGACCTGTGAGTCCGCGGTCGGCACCTGTGCCTTCTGCTACGGACGCTCGCTCGCCACCGGCAAGCTGGTCGACATCGGTGAGGCGGTCGGCATCATCGCCGCCCAGTCCATCGGTGAGCCCGGTACCCAGCTGACGATGCGTACCTTCCACACCGGTGGTGTGGCCGGTGACGACATCACCCAGGGTCTGCCCCGTGTCGTCGAGCTCTTCGAGGCCCGTACGCCGAAGGGTGTCGCCCCGATCTCCGAGGCCAAGGGCCGCGTGCGGATCGAGGAGACCGAGAAGACCAAGAAGCTCGTCGTCACCCCGGACGACGGCAGCGACGAGACGGCGTTCCCGATCTCGAAGCGTGCCCGTCTGCTCGTGGGCGAGGGCGACCCGGTCGAGGTGGGCCAGAAGCTCACCGTCGGTGCGACCAACCCGCACGACGTGCTGCGCATCCTCGGCCAGCGTGCGGTCCAGGTCCACCTGGTCGGCGAAGTCCAGAAGGTCTACAACTCGCAGGGCGTGTCGATCCACGACAAGCACATCGAGATCATCATCCGGCAGATGCTCCGCCGCGTGACGATCATCGAGTCCGGCGACGCGGAGCTGCTTCCGGGCGAGCTGGTCGAGCGGTCGAAGTTCGAGACCGAGAACCGTCGTGTGGTCACCGAGGGCGGTCACCCCGCCTCCGGCCGTCCGCAGCTGATGGGTATCACCAAGGCCTCGCTCGCCACCGAGTCGTGGCTGTCGGCGGCGTCCTTCCAGGAGACGACCAGGGTCCTCACCGACGCGGCGATCAACGCCAAGTCGGACTCCCTGATCGGCCTCAAGGAGAACGTCATCATCGGTAAGCTCATCCCGGCCGGTACGGGCCTGTCCCGCTACCGCAACATCCGGGTCGAGCCGACCGAGGAGGCCAAGGCCGCGATGTACTCGGCCGTCGGCTACGACGACATCGACTACTCGCCGTTCGGCACCGGCTCCGGCCAGGCCGTTCCGCTGGAGGACTACGACTACGGTCCGTACAACCAGTAGGCGCGTACGCAGAGACGCCTGAGGGCGGCCACCCCCTGTACGACAGGGGGTGGCCGCCCTTCGGCGTGTGCGGGGCCGGGCCGATCAGCGGAGCGTCTCCCACACGGCGATGGCGACCCCGGCGGTCGCGGTGAGCGCGGCGATGCTCGCCAGGGGCCAGCGCGACCGCTCCAGCAGGTCGAGTCGCGCCTCGTGGTCGGCGAGCTGCTTGTCGGTCTGGTCGCTGCGCTGCACCAGGAGGGCCAGCTGCCCGTCGGCGCGGGCGAAGCCGGCCTCCAGGCTGCCGCGCATCCGCTCCAGCTCCAGGGCGACGGCCACCGGGTTGTTCGGGTCGGTATCGGTCATGGGCGGCCCTCCGGCGGTTCGGTGCGCAGCCAGGACGGCAGCAGGTTCTGGACGCCCGGCAGGGCCATCACCCGGGTCACCGCCCCCGCGACGGCCAGGGCCCCGGCGACCCGGGGCAGGGTCGCGGGGACGCCGGACGCGTCCACGAGTGCGGGCAGGAGCACGGCAAGGGCGAGGGCCGTCTGCAGGACGGTACGGGCGGTACGCCGGGCGGCGTCGGACATGGCGGGCTCCTCAACTCGGCTACGGCGACTTCGTGGTGTACGGGACCTTCAGCGCGTTCCAGGACGTGCGGCCCGGCCAGCCGTCCGCCTCCGCGCCCCGGAAGCCGAGCTTGCGCTGCCAGGCGGCGTACGAGCGGCGGTCGGCCTCGGTCCAGCGGGGGCCGGGGCCGACGGCGTACGCCCCGCATCCCTCGGCGGACAGTCGGCGGCCCATCGCGGTGACCACGGGGGAGCTGGGGCGGGCGGTGAAGAAGTGGGCCCCGGGGAAGGGCTGGTAGCGGGGGGTGGCGGGGGCGCCGGGCTTCGAGGGCGGGGCGGAGGGTCCGGTCGGGGTGTCGCGGGCCGGGGCGGCCAGGCGGCTGCCGACGCGGGCGCGCATCGAGGGCATGGTGAAGCCGCGCGGGTCGACCTTGGCCGCCGACCACTCCGCGTGGCCGATGACGGAGCGGGCGCTCCAGCCGTGGGCCCGGCAGATCGCGGCCGACGCGCGTTCGATCGCGTCGAGCTGGACGGCGGGCCAGGGGTCCCGGCCGTCGCCGAGGTTGACGCACTCGAAGCCGTAGAAGCGGGCGTTGCCGTCGACCGCTCCCGCGCTGCCGTTGTGGGCGCGCGGGGCGGGCGGCCGGTCGCCGTAGTCCTCCGCGACGACGCGCCGCAGCACGTCCGGGTCGCCGCCGCCCGCGTGGTTGGCGCGGCCGGCCGAGATCAGGTGGACCGTGCCGGCCTTGTCGATGACGCCCTGGCAGAGCGGGCCGGGGAGTGAGGCGTGGCCGTCGCGGCAGAGGGCGACCGAGGCGGCGCTCCCGCTGCTGACGGTGTGGTGGATCATCACCCCGTTCACGGGGCCCCAGGCGCCCTTGTGGTTGCGGTCGTGGGTGCGCCAGCCCGGGTGCTCGACGACGGTGACGCCTTCGGCGTGCAGCGCGGCGAGCAGCCGGTCGGCGGTGAGTGGTGTGGCCACGGGTGGCGGTCCTTCCGAGGTACGGGAACGGGTTCGGGGCCGGGCACGGCGGAGCCCCGTACCGGGTGGGGCGCGGTCGGTACGGGGCTCGGCGTGCGGGGCGGTACGGGGTTGGGGTCGCGGGGTTCAGGACAGGGCGGCCCAGATGGCGTTGGAGTCGGCGACGACGGTGTTGGCGACGGTCGGGTTGAAGTTGGTGGGCAGTGAGGTCTGGCCGGTGACGCCGAGGCGACCGTGCCGGACGAAGTACCCCGGCATCCGGGCGCTGCCGCCCGGGGCCTGGCCCACGCTGGCGCCGCGCAGGAAGGCGGGGCCGCCGTTGGTGGGGTTGGGGCCGTTGATCACCAGGCCCACCCAGTAGTTGCCCGGGGCCGCGTTGTAGTGGACGGTGAGCGGGCAGATCACCGTCTGGCCCTCGGTCTTGGGGATCAGCGTGTTCAGCGAGGCGGTCACCCCGACGCGGACCCCGGCGCTCGTGTAGAGCCCCGCGTAGGAGGCGGCCCCCAGGGTGTTGCCCCCGTACCCCGGGACGTAGAAGGCGATGTTCTTCACGAGCCTGGGCGCGTGCAGCGGGACGCCGATCAGGTAGACCCAGCCGTTGATGCAGTACTGCGGGGTCGAGGCGGAACCGCACGCGGGGTCGAAGGCCCACCCGGCGAACCCGACGGCGGACGGGGACCAGGCCCCGCCCGAGGCGACCGCGTCCACGTAGCCCCGGCGGGTGAGGTGGTCCTCGGTGGCGGGTGCGGCCTTCGTGGCGGGCGGCGCGACGAAGGTCTTCGCGCCGGCGATGCTCTGGTCGCCGGTGAGCAGCACCGCGTCGCCGCTCGCCACGGCCGAGACGTCGGACGCGGTCAGCACGACCGGGCCGGTGCGTCCGTTGACCGAGGTGACGGGGGAGCCGTCGACGGCCAGATAGCGGGCGTCGCCCGCGGCCTGGGACAGGGCGCCCACGTCGGACGCGGCGAGGAGCACGTCGCCGGTCTGACCGTTGACCGAGGCGACGGCGCCGCCGCCGGCCGGGAGCTGGGCGGCCGGGACCAGTCCGTCGGCGCCGAGGGCCGCGACACCGCCCGGGGCGCCGACGCGGTCGGCGGCGACGGCGGCGACGTCGGCGGCGCTCAGGACGATGTCCGGGTCGGACTTCCCGTTGACGGAGTGCACGGTTCCGGGCGGGCCGGCCGGCCCCTGCGGGCCGAGCTCGCCCGGCGGACCGGCCGGGCCGGGGACGGCGACGTAACTCGGGGTGGACGGGTCGGCCGGGGCGATGTCGGCGAGGTCGACAGCGGGGTGGTCGGCGCTCAGCGCGATCTGGTAGCCGCGGCTGCCGCGGCCGAGGCCGGAGAGCCGCTCGGTGACGGTGTACGTCCACACCGCCGGGTTCCAGCCCGGGCCGTCGGTGGCGGGCAGCACGACCTGGAGCCGGCCCTCGGCGTCGAGGGTGGCGCGGGTGGGGCCGCCCAGGAAGAGGTCCTCACCGGAGTGGGTGAGCAACGCGGGCGGGCGGAATTCGACGGTGCCGCTCATGGGGCGGCCGTCGGGGGTGAGGTAGCGGGCGGTGAGGGTGACGGTCGGGATGCTCGGTGGCAGCACGGGGGCTCCTCGGGTGGGGTGGGTGGGGTTCGGTGAGGGCGGGGCTCGGTGAGGGCGGGGTCAGGACTCCAGGCCGTACAGCGTCAGGGGGCGGCAGCGGATCGTGGTGCCGGCGGTGGTGACCCGGGCCTGGATCTCGAACGTCACCGTCGCCCCGTAGTCCGCCGTCATCCGCTCCGTGAGCACCAGTCCCGGCCCCGGACCGCCGACCGGGCCCACCTGGTCGCCGTCCACGAGGAGCCGCACCTCGCCGCCCGCGCCGCCCTCCGCGGCGATCCGGCAGTGCAGCCGGGGGTGCTGGACGAGGCCGGGGCCCCGGTGGAGCGTGGTCCATTCGGTGGCGCCGGTGGACTCCCAGCGGGCCGTGTCGACGGGGGCCGGGAGCGCGAACGGGATGTAGGGGCGGGCGAGACCGCCCCGTACGGTGTCGTCGGCGACGACCACGTTGCCCCGGCGGTCCAGGATCTGCACCGCCTGGACCGGCAGCGTGTCGGGCGCCCCGGTCCAGACGGTCAGCGCCAGCGAGCCGTCGTCGCGGCGGACGACCAGCCCCTGCTGCGGGGTGTCCTCGCCCCGGTCCGGCTGGACCCGCCCCAGGTACAGGAGGTCCTGGTCGCCCGCGGTGCGCACCCGCAGCCGGCCGCGCTCGCCGATGACCACCTCGCCGCCCACGATGCTGTTCTGCGCCGGAGTGGTGTTGGCGCTGCCCATCAACTCCCTGACCTGGCGCTCCAGGGCGCGGATGCGGTCGAGCAGATCGGTGGGGATGATCGCCACGGGTCAGGCTCCTTCCAGGTAGAGAACGGCCGTCTCCTGTTTGGTGCGCTGCGGCGGGGTGACGGCCATGCCGACGATCCGGTAGTGCGCGTCGAGGCCCTCGTGGTGCCACAGGTCGTGGACGCGCAGCCGGATGCGGGCGCCGAGCAGCGCCGGGGTGATCAGCCCGTCCAGCCGTACGGTCAGCTCCGGGATGACCTCGGGCCGGCGCTGCCGGGACAGCTCGGCACGGGCCAGGGAGCGCAGGGTCGCCCCGTCGCTCACCCCGTTGTGGTCGGAGGTGAGCTCCAGCCGGGGCCAGCCCTGGGCGAGTTCGCCGGGAAGTTCCTCGGCGACCGTCAGCGGCTCGGACTCCTGGGACTGGTCGGTGTTGGCCGATTCGCCCCGGGCCACCCAGACGTTCGCCTGGACGGTCGAGTCGGTGGGCAGGCTGTAGGTGAGGACGGGCCCGGGATGGTCCAGCACGATGTCGCTGTGGCCGGTCCTGATCTGCGGATGGCCGAGCTGGAGGCGCTTGACCCGGTTGCCCGCCGCGTCCCGGTAGCAGTGGATGCGCCACTCGAAGCCGTCGTTCAACTGGCCGAGTTTGTCCAGCAGTTCGCGGACACGGGCGAGCGCCGAGTAGGCGTGGGCGTAGTCCCGTACGATCCCCGACCGTTCGTGTCCGAGGCTGATGCCGATGTCGCCGCCCGGCTGCTCCTGGGCGTGGGCGACGAGGGTGCGGGCGATGTCGAACTGGTCCAGCCCGGTGCCGGTCAGATCCTGGCCCAGGATGCGGTGGTCCAGGTAGGAGTCGAAGGTCCCGGCCTGGAACTGCACGGTGAGCCGGCCCTGTTCGTCGGAGGCCGGGGTGCAGGTCCACAGGATGCCGCCCCACCAGATGTCCCCGTCCCGCTCCAGCCAGACCGCGGTGCGGCCGGGCTGGAGCGCGGCCCGGGCCCGGGCCGCGAGCGCCCCCTCGGGGAGGGGGACGGTGGCGGTGAGGGAGCCCGGTTTGCCGATGAAGTCGTCGAACTTGGTCTCGGTCAGGGGCAGGACGTCCAGCAGGCGGTCGGTGCGCAGATCGCAGAAGAGGGCCCGGTAGACGGGGTCGGGGGAGGTACGGGTCATCGGCTGCCTCACAGGACCGGGTCGACGCGGATGAAGCGGTTGTCGAACCAGCCCCGGTTGCTGGTCGCGGAGGTGCAGTAGGCGGAGACGGCCGTGTGGACGGCGCCCGGCTGGAGGCCCGCGACGCGGTAGACGGCCGACACCGACGTCAGCGCCTTGGACCCGACGGTCGCCGAGCGGGTCTCGTCGGCGGCCGAGACCAGGACGCCGTCCCTGCGGATGTTGGCGCCCATCCGGCACCACTGGCCGTCGACCCCGGTGTTCCCCATGAAGCCGACCGTCACGAGGACCGCGCCGGAGACGGGGGCGGTGAACGTCGCCGTGATGGTGGGGCCCTGGGTGTCGTCGACGGCCTCCACCCAGGGGACGGAGGTGCAGTAGCCGCCGTCGGTGTTGTTCGCCCAGGCGGAGGCGGTGACGGCGGGCCGCCAGAGAGTGCCGTCCCAGCGCTGGAGCCGCCCGCCCTCGTCGCGGTACTGACCGGTGTACTCCCCGGTCGCGAGCGCGCCCTGGGGGGCGATGCCGCCGATCTGGCGCGGGTAGCCGGTCCAGCGGGCGCCGTCCCAGCGCTGGTACTCCGTGGCGGTGTCCCGGTACTGGCCGATGTATCCGCCGGGCACGTCGCGGGCCCAGGACTCCGGGAGGATGCCGCCGACGGCCACCGTGGGGACCCGCAGGTCGTAGATCGCGTTGGCCCAGTCGATGCCGCCGGTCCCGGCGGAGGCGCCGGCCGGGATCCGGACCTGGGCGAGGGGGAGGGAGGCCGGCGGGAGGAGCGGCGGCTCCGGGGAGGCGGAGGCCTCGCCCTGGACGACCTCCAGAACGGCTTCGGTACGGCCGTCCTCGCCGTCGAACTGGGCGTCGTGGACCCGCAGGATCACCACGTCGATCCGGGGGTTGGCGGCGTTGCCGTCGACGAAGCCGACGTCGGCGTAGTCGGTGAGGACGACCGGGTAGGCCCCGGCCGGCCCCCGGCCCTGGATCACGGCGCGGCCCGGGGCGACGGTGGCTCGCATGCCCGCGGTCTCGCCGTAGACGTACAGCGCGGACATCAGGTGCGCGCCGTTCTCGGAACCGGGGATGACGCCCCCGGCGCTGGTCAGGGCCCCGCTCGGGGCCATGGTGCCGACCGGGGCGAGCCGGGTGTCGGCCCGGGACTGGCCGGATTCGGTCTCGGTGCGGTTGATCAGCCAGGCGCTGCGTACGGGCATGGTGGTCCTCCTGGGAGAGAGGCGGGTGGGTGTCTCGGCGGGGCCGGAGCCCGTGGGGTCACCAGTGGGCGTCGCGCCACCGGACGGTGACGGAGGCCCGCGGGTCGGGGGTGGTGTCGTGGGAGCGGAACGCCAGCTCCGTCGGGCCCGGGGCCAGCCCGAACAGCTGCTCGGGGGCGGAGGCCGGGGACGCGGTGTAGAGGCGGGAGGCGTTCCCGTTGAGCAGGACGGTGCCGGCCTCGGTGTCGACGCTCAGGACGTCCTGCGGGCCGAGCACGATGTCGTACTGGAGCTGCTTGCCGTCGGTGAGCCGGGTCAGGGTCGGGCGCCGGACCGGCCCCCGGAACTCGATCAGCGGGTGGGAGGTCGCCGACCCCCCGTTGACCGCGGTGCAGCCGCCGGTGGCGTTCCCGCCGTCGGCCGGGTCCGAGGCGCCCCAGTCCAGCGGCCACCGCAGGCCGAGCCCGGTCCCGGCGGCCTCCGGCCAGATCAGCCCGGGTTCGGCCACCGGCAGGAGGGCGCGGGCCTCGCGGAGCACGGAGCCGAAGCGGCGGGGATCGGTCGCGGTCCACTGGAGACTGGCCTTCGAGGTGCCGTGCACCACGAAGGAACGGTCCTGCGGGACGACCCGCCGGCTGACCCGGGCCCGTACGGCGAGGGTCTCCCCGTGCAGGCGCACGGCCAGCCAGTCCTCGCCGCCGTCCGCGCCGGTCGCGTCCCGGAAGCCGGCGGCCACACCCCGGGCGTCCGAGGTGGTGCGGGGCAGCAGCCAGACGGTCGCCCCGACGAGCCGGGGCTGCGCCCACTGCGCGCCGGGCCAGGCGCCGTGCCGGTCGGGGCGGGAGACGTCACCGGTGTCGAGCACCGGCAGGTCGTCCCAGCCGGTGACACCGGTGCGGTCGATCTCGTACGGGGTACCGGGGCCCATCAGCAGTCCGGCCCACTGGATCTGCCCGTCGCGGGTGATCAGTGAGCCGGGTGCGGTCTCGTACGCGTATGCGGTTGTCGTCGCGGCCATGAGGGGCCGTCACCTCGCTTCGTTCGTGGGGTGGATGGGTGCTCATGCCGCCGCTCGGTGCAGGAACAGCAGGTCGGAGGCGATGGCGAGGGGTCCGCCCCGCCCGGCCGCGTGATAGGTGTGCAGCCGGGCCCGCTCCGCGGCGGGCGGGCCGGAGCGGCGCCCGGCCGCACGGGTCTCCTCGGCGGGGCGCAGCCGGTCCAGTGCCGACAGCGGCCGGACGGGCGAGGACCCCCCGCCCGGCTCGACCACGCCCCCCTCGGCGAGCTGCGGGATCTTGGGCAGGTCGACGCCGAACTTCTTGCCGAAGAGGGAGAAGCTCAGCCCGTTGAGGCCGTCGACGACCCAGTTGGCGAACGCGATCAGGGCCTTGACCGGCCCGGTGACGGCGGCCATGACGCCCTGCATGCCGGTGGACAGGAAGTCACCGATGGCGCCCAGCGCGCCGGAGGTCGCGTTCCTCACCCGGGTGAACATCTCCGGGATGCGCCGGGTGATCCAGTCCAGGGTGGGCTGGATCGCGCCCCTGAAGCCGTTCCAGGTCCGGCTGATCAGCCCGGTGACCGCGCGGGTCGCCGAGGAGACGGCGGTGCGGGCGCCGTTGAAGCCGCGGGTCAGGGACGTGCCGACGCCCCTGACGACCGCCGTGACGATCGTCCGTACGGCCGTGAACTGCGCCGAGACCACGGTGGCGTACGCCTGGACGACCGGCCCGAGGAACGTGCCGATCGTCCGGAAGACCGCCAGCACCTGGTCGAAGACCTGCTGCATGATCTTCTGCCCGGTCTGGGAGCTGAGCGCGTACTCGATGAGGAAGCCCGCGAGCGGCACGATCAGACCGAGGACGAACCCGAAGGGGTTGGCCCGCATCGCGACATTGACGGCCGTCATCGCGCCCGCGCCGACGGTGAGGGCGCCCCCGAGGAACCCCATCAGCCCGGAGACCGTGCCGACCCCCTTGCCCAGGGTGCCGGCGACCCCGCCGAAGGCGGCGGAGCCGGCGGAGAGGGAGCCGAGCGAGGCGGCGGCGGGGCGGACCCTGCCGCCGCCGGCCCGGAGCCGGGTCGCCGCGACGCCGGCGGTGCGGCCGGTGCCGGCCAGCGACTTTCCCGCCGCGTCCGCCCCGGACTTCACCTGCCGTGCCGCCGGTACGGCGGCGGCGGCACCGGCCCTGATCCCGCCGGCGGCGGCGCCGGCCCGGCCCACGTCGCGCAGCGCGGCGCTGAGCGACGTGCCCGCCGCACCCAGCCGCGCGCGGAAGACGGAGAGCGCACCGGCCACGCCCGCGAGGGGATCGGCGCCGGCCCTGATCGCCGCGGCGCTCATCCGCGCGCCTTGGAGAGGAACAGCAGGGCGGTGGCGGTCTCCTGGAGGTCGGCGGAGGACGCCTCGTAGTAGTTCTCGATCTGGAAGCCGGCGACCGCTCCGGCCGTGGAGTTGACGGAGTCCGCCCGCGAACGGCGCGCGGTGTGGCGCAACAGCCGGTCCAGCTTGGAGAGCGGCAGGACGGCCTCGGCCTCACCGGCCTCGGCGACGATGGCATGCACCCCTCCGTTGCGCGGCTGCACGATGCCGCCCGCCGCGAGCTGCGGGATCCTCGGCAGGCTGATGCCGAAGCTCTTGCCGCCGACGCCGGGGACCCAGCCGGGGATGGAGACCTTGATGCGGTTGAGGCTGCCGATCGCCGAGTTGATCAGACGGATCACCGCGTTGATGGGGCCCTTCACCGCTCCCGTGATCCGGCCGAAGGCCCGGCTCGCGATGGACTGGAGGCCGCCCCAGATGCTGGAGAGCCGTTCCTTGACCCGGCTGAATGCCGCCGGGACGGTGTTCCGGATCCAGTTGACGACCGGGGTGATGACCTTCCTGATCCCGTTCCAGACACTGGAGATCACGCCCCGGATGGCGTTCATCACCGTCGTGATGATCTTGCGCCAGGCGTTGAAGTTGGACGTGATGACGCCGGCGACGGCCTTGATGACCACCGTGACGGCCTTCTTGATGCCGTTCCAGACGGATTTCATCAGGGCGCCGGCCTTGGTCATGATCGGCCCGACGGCCTTCATGACCGCGCTGATGACCTTCTTGATCGCGTCGAAGGCGACCTTCAGCACCTTCTGCATGGTCTTGGAGCGGGCCGCCATGTCGACGACCTTCTCGATGAGCGGGGCGAGCAGGGAGAGCAACTGCCCGACGATGTTGCCCCGCATCGACTTGTTGAGGCCGTTCATGCCCTGGGACGCCTTGTCGGCGCCGGACTTGAACGTGCCGATCTGCGTGCCGCCCTTCTGCCCGGTGGCGCCGGCCTTGGCGAGGGACCGGTCGGCCTTGTCGGCGGCGCGCTGGATGGAGGTGAGCTCGCGGGCGGAGGTCTGGGCGGAGGCGCGGATCCTCTTGAGGCCGGATTCGGCGGCGGTGGCTCCGGTCGCCATCGCCCGGGTCGCCCTGCCCGCGGCGTCCGCCTGGGACTGGAATCCCTTGAAGGCAGTGGATGATCTTCCCAGGGCCTGGGTCAGGTTCATGCTGTGGACTCCCGTGGGTCTGTCGTCTTGCGCGGCGGATCGGCGCGGTGGCTGTCAGGACAGGGCCGCGGTGAGCCGGTTGACGCGTGCTTCGAGCTGGGCGAGCTGGCTCGCCGTGCCGCCGACGGACGGGCCCGGGTTCGCGGCGCCCCGGGCCTGCTGCTGCACGGCGGTGGACCGGGAGTCGAGACGGCGCACGGTCGTCTCCAGCACGCCGATGCGGCGGTTGGAGGCGCTGATCTCCCGGGTGATCCGGCCGTTCGTCCCGGCCAGCTTCGTCTGGGCCTCGTACGCCAGTTTCTGAAGCGTTCCGAGGCCCTTCTCCATGCGCACGAGTCGCGCCTCGGCGCTCTCCACCACGCGGAGCCGTCTCTCCAGCTCGGAGGCTTTGACCTTCCAGATCAGGCCGAATCTGTTGCGTTCGAGATTCCTTTTCTTCAGCCAGGCCTCCATGGCCGGGTCGATGTTGATGAAAGGAGTGATCTCCAGTTTCGCGATGGCCAGAGCCGTGACGAATCCGACGACTTCCGGCTGTTTTACCGCCGTCCAGATGCTGCTCTTGGTCTCTTCCTTGACCCAGGCCTGAGTGGCCAGTACCTCCTTGTCGGTGACCAGTGCCGTCGCTTTGATGTCCTTGGGCGTGACCAGACCGGAAATTGCAGACAGGTCGGCCTTCTTGCCCAGATTCGTCCTGAGCTCCGCCACCTCTTCGGTCAGTTGTGCATTCGTCTTCTCTGCCATTGCTCCTCCTGATGGCCGACTGGTAGCATCCCGCCATGTCTGCCTACTCAATTCCCGTACTGGTCGGCTCACTTATCGGCGTGGGGGCCATCGTGTGGGGCGGTGCGATCGGCCTGAGCGCGTACCGCGAGTACCGCAGGAGCCGAACCGTGACGGTGGAAATCCTTTCCGTCATCCAGCTCGAAACCGAACGCGCCTATCGATTTCAGTTGATAGGCAAGGACGGTTCTTCGGGTGTAGGTGACTCGAAGTGGATGGGCGCCAGGGCGAATAAATTCGGAGATCGAACCTTCGAGGTCGGCGAGAAAGTCGAGGTGGATTACGACCCGGGATACCCGGTGTTCCTCTATCCGCCCCACGCCTATCCGAAATGCCGCATGTGGCTGCCGGCGCTCTCGGGGGTTCTCGCCGGCGGTGCGGTGATCGTGAGCGTCAACGGGTTCTTCTGACGGCTCACCGACGCGGCGTTCTCGGGCCGGTGCCCGGGTGGCGGTGACCGGCGTCCGGTGCCCGGCGCCCGGAGAGCCCCGGTGTCCCGGTGTCAGGAGAAGAAGCGCAGGAGGTCTCCCCTGCTGGGAGCCCCCGGCTCGTCGGCCGCGGCTTCGGCCGGCGTCTCTCCCGGCCTCGGCACCGGCACCGGAGGCGCGGGCGGCTCGGCGTCCTCATCGGTGTTGACCGAGGCGAACATCCAGTTGGCGGCGGCGAGATGGTCCACGGCCGCGGCGAGCAGATAGTCGCAGACGCTCCACTCCGACGCCTCGCCGTGGAGCTCCTGGGCGACGGCGCTGTCCCGCGGCATGTGCTTGACCAGCACCGCGAGCCGGCGTGAGGTCAGCCGGCCGCGGTGCCAGTCCAGCAGGTCCACGCCGTAGTGCCGCAGCAGGTCGGCTTCGAGGGCCTCGGCGTGTTCGCTGACGAACGCGTCGAGGCTCAGCCTTCCCCCAGGCCGAGCCCGGTCTCCTTGCCGTACGCCTCCAGGAGCGCGGCGATGTCCTGCATGGTGATCTCGTGCTGCTCGAAGCGGCCGAACTGCTCCTCGCCGAGGAGGAGTCGCAGCAGCCCGTCCACGTCGTTGTCGTCCAGCGAGCGCAGCGCGGCGGCGGTGGCGCGGGTCAGCTCGGTGGGCAGTTCGAAGGTGTCGTCGTCCAGCTCGAAGGACCAGGTGCGGCCGAGCGCCTCCAGGCGCTGGGCCCGCGCCGCGTTCACGTCGAAGGTTGCCATGCGGGATTCTCCGTTTCGGGTTCGGGGGAAGGGGGCCACAGGGCGGGGCCGGCGCGAACCGGCCCCGCCGGAGGGGTGTTACGGCGCCGGGACCGTCGGGACCGTGTAGGCCGCGTCCTTCATGACGAAGGTGGCCAGCGCCGAGCCGTCGCCCGGCGACAGGGCGGTGAAGGTGACGCCGAGCTGCGCGGCGGCCTTCCGGGCGAGCTTGATGTCGTCGGTGGCGGTCACCTGGCCGCGCGGGATGACGAAGCGGTACGTGACCTCCGTGCCGTCCGTGAACTCCAGCCCGAGGGCCCGCTCGTCGAAGGTCGGCCCGTCCGGGACGTCGAACTGGAAGACGCTCGCGGCGGAGTCCTTGCGGATGTCCGAGGACTTGCCGCCGAGGAAGAACGGCAGCGTGTCCTCGTTGAACTGGAGCATCGCGAACTTCAGCGTCAGGTCGCGGTCCGCGTAGACGAACCGGGCCGGGCTGATGGACTGCCACGTCTCGACCGGGTCGAGCTTGTCCTTCTTCGCGAAGGTCACGCCCTCCGTGGAGGTGTAGCCGAGGTCGGTCCAGGCCGACCCCCAGTCGGCCGCCGGGTTGTCGGAGAAGGCCTCCGGAAGGGGAGCGCCGATCTCGGCGACGAGGATGCGGCCGGTTCCGGCCACGCGGATCTCGGAGGCGTTGTTGCCTGCCATGGATGACTCCTTGAGGTGGTTGGTCCCTGAATGGGTGGCTGGGCGGGTGACTGGTGGTGCGTGCCGTCACGGGTACGGCAAAGGCCCCGCCGGACGGCAGGGCCTGGTCTGTGGGGCGCGGTCGGCGTCAGCCGATGCGCAGGGAGACGCGCAGGACGCAGAGGTAGCGGTTGGCCGCGGGATGCAGGTACTCGGGCAGCCAGCGCGGACCGTCGGCCTCGACGACATCGCTGATCACGATGTTCGTTCCGTACCGCCGACCCACCGCGGCGAGCAGTTCGGCCCGGGCGGAGTTGGCCAGGCGGTGAGCCGTCGCCTTGTCCGGTCCGTAGGCCTCCAGCTCGATGAGCGGCTGGTCGAGGTGGAGGTCGTCGACCCAGGCGCCACCGCGCCGGGAGACGATCACCGCCTTCTGCGTCCCGTCGAAGCCGGGTGGCGGAGTCTCGTCCACCACCGCGTCCGCCAGATCGGCGCGGTCGGAGAGGAGCTCCACGACGATGGCCTCCACGTCGGGGAAGGTGCTCGGAGGTGAAGTCATGACAGGGCGATCACTCCTGTTCGCGGGTGGGTGAGGTGCGGATACGCGGACGGCGGAGCCGCGCCCGGAGGGTGGGCGCAGCTCCGCCGCTGCACTTATTGTGACCGAGATCGTGCGAGCGCGCAACCTGTTGGCGCGGATGCGCAACTTCACTGCTTCCGTTTTCGCGCCGCTCCCGTCGTCCGACGCGCGGGCGGGGCCTGTTCTGACCTCCCGCACTCCCGTGCCCGGTGCGTTAGTCTGCGGTTATCGAACAGGCTTTCGAGAGTTGGCGGTTCTGGTGGAGGAGACGCCCTGACGAGCGTGCGGAGCGAGGGAACGGGGGAGCGGGTGGACGGGAGCGAGCCGGTGATCGGTGCCCAGGAGCGGCTGGCCGATGTCGTGGCCGCCGCGGTCGAGGTGGCTGCGGAGTCGGGGGAGTCGGGTACGTACACGGCGGAGGTCGCCCGCACGCTCACCGCCGTCGTCGGCAAGGTCGGAGCGAGAATCGCGGTCGAGGCGGAGACGCGGGGGTTCCGCAGCGGCTGGGGCGAGGCGATCGCGCTGGCGTCCGGGGGAGCGGACGGCGGGGCCCAGGTCTTCCGCATGGCCGCCGCTCCAGAGAAGTAGCCGGGGGAACGGACAGGAGGGGGCGGCCCGTTCGGGCCGCCCCCTCCTGTCCGTTCACGTGTCTCACGGCCGGCGCCGGGCCCCCGGGGCCCTCCGGCGGGCCGCCCGTTCCGCCGCGAAGACGTCCTCCAGGCGGAACACGTGCGCCCGGCCCTGCCGGCCGGCGGGGCTGAGGTGGCCCAGCTGGACCCACTTGCGGATCGTCGCCGGGGTCACCCCCGCCTCGTGCGCGGCCAGGGCCCCGGTCACCAGGGCCGCGGCCGTCATCGCCCGCCCTCCCGCCGCGCGGTGTCCGCCGTCGCGCCGGTGAGCTCCGCGAGATCGCCGCCGGACTCGGCCGCGAGCCGCGCCCAGGCGCCCTCGCTCCACGCGTGCCGGTGCGCCGGATCCGTACGGCAGTCGCAGGCCGGGTCCGTGCAGCGGCAGGCCGGGTTGACGCAGAGCACCGCCCGGCGGGCCGGGAAGGCCCGCAGCGAGACCGAGTCGCACCAGGGGCAGCGGCCGCCCACCCGCACCACCGGTTCGGCGCCGCCCAGGGCCCGGGTGCAGCGGCGGGCCATCCGCCGGGCCTCGTCCCTGATGTGTTCGAGGAGGACGTCGTCGGCGGCGGCCCGGTCGAGCAGCCCCGCGACGCGCAGCAGCCGGCCGGACACCTGCTCACGGCGGGGACGCGGCATCCGGAGCCGGTCGTGCACGGCCTCGTCCAGCTCGATCACGCCATCCGTGATGTCGCGTACGGCGTCGGAGATGTGGAGCCGCACGGGGGAGGTGCGGGAGCCGGACGGGGTGAGCCCGTGCGCCTGCTCGGCCCGCAGGGCCTCCTCGCGCTCGGCCCGGGTCGGGCCCGCCGGGGCCGGACCGGAGCCGGCGGGGGTGGCCCGGAGGGCGGACGGGGAGCGGTAGGAGGGGGCGAGCTCGACGAGGAGCTCGGGGAACTGGCGCAGCAGCAGCTCGATCCAGAGCAGGGCGTCCGCTGCCGTGCTGTCGCTCCTGCCGTTGCCGCGTCCGGGATCCGGTGCCGTGGTGCGCCTTCCGGAGGGCTGCGGTGTGATCGGCGTGGTCGATGTGGAGGTGTTCGATGTGGTCATGGCGATCCCTTCTCCCCGCGCAGAGATGTTGCGGGTCCGCACACTGACACGTTGCGTGCTCGCACGCAAGGGGAAATCGAGGGCTCCCGGTCCTTTATCTCCACAGATTTTGCCCAAACGGTAGAGGTGTGTGGGGTAATTCCTTGCGCGCAAGCGCGATAGTGTGGACATCGCTTCGGAGGGAGGCGAGTGCCCCATGACCACGGGCGAACTCGACAGCTTCGCGACCTGGATCGAGGAACTGATCCGTCGGCGCGGCTTCGACATCGACAGTCCACGCGGCGGCGGCAAGTCCCGCCTCGCCGACGAGGCCGGGGTCCACCGGGCCGCCATCACCCGCCTTCTCCAACGGCAGAGCATGCCCGACCTGGAGACCACCCGGCGTCTCGCCCAGGTGCTCCAGGTCCCGGTGCGCGACATGCTCATCCGCTCCGGGCGCCTGACCGAGGAGGACCTGCCGCTGCCGTCCGCCCCGGCGGGGCCGGCCGTGGCCGGAGGACGCCCGCTCACCCTGGAAGAGGCCGCCGTGGCCCTGGGCGTGCCGGCGGACCAGCGCGAGATGTTCGTCCGGGTCGCGGGCCAGTTCCTCCCCGACGGGACGGCCGCCGCCGCCGTCGCCGCCGGGAGCCGGGCGCCGCGCGCCTCCGACTGACGCCCGTCCCGCTCCCGGCCCGTAGGATGTCGTGGCCTGTCCCCCCGCCCCTGCAGGTCCAAGAACAGTGAGCACGGACGTACCCCGCCGGTTACGTGCCGGGCGGAGCGAGCGCCGTGCACGCGTTTCAGTGCCCCGCCCGGTCCGGAGCGTCTCGCGCGGGCGGCAAGGAGGGGCACATGGCCGACCGGGAGGACCGCGCCCGGTCCGCGGCCAGGGACCCGGCCCCGCCGCCGGAGCCCGGGACGCCCGGCGCCGCACCGGCCGGGGACCCCGGGCCGGAGACGTACGGAGCCCTCCTCGCCGAACTCGGCAGGCTCCTCGACGCCCGTGAGCCGCACGAGGTCGTCGTCCTGCTCCGGGCGGAGCTGGAGCGGCGGGAGCTGCGCGCCTACTCCCACGGCTGGCGCGACGCCGCCGACCACTACGAGCCCGCCGTCGAGGCCGCGAGGGCCGCGAGTCTGCGCACCTTACGCCTGGTGGGGCGCACGCCGGGCCGGGCGGCCGTCATCCCCTTCCGGCCGGAGGGCCGCGACGGCGAACCCCGTGCCGCCGGACGCGGGGCTGGCCTCCCCGCCGACGATGAGCGCCCCGGCGACGGAGTGCCGGACCCCGGCCGGGGCGACGGCGGGGAACTCCACCGCGACCGGCCCGAGGCGGACCGCCCCCGGGCGGCGGGCCGGCCCCAGGCCGTCGACCGGCCCCGGCCCGACCGGCGATCCGGCTCCGCGCCCCGGGCGTCCCGGCCGCCGCGCACCGGCGCCGGCCCCGAGCCCGCGCTCGTGCCCAAGAGCCGCAACTCCCGGGTCCCGACGATTCCCACCCTCCCGGCGTCGCGGCTGCGTCTGCCGGGCCGGCCGCCGGCCGAGGGAGAGGGCGGGGACGAGGGCTCCGTCGCCCCGGACGACGGAGCCCGCTGAAGGGGCGCGCGGCCCCGGCCGCCGGCCGTCCCGTCCGGGGGCCCGTGGCCGGGGCGGTCCCGGCGTGTCGCGGCGGACAGCATTTGTTTTGACCCAGCTCCGTGAGGTAGGTACGCTCAAGCCTTGTGCCTGGGGTGTGCCTGGGCTCGGGTGCGTGTCCTCAACCGCATCGCGAGTCCGTCAGTAGCCACCGCAATCTGCGCCCTTCCTGCCTTCGGGGCGGGAGTCCGCAGTATTCGACACACCCGACCGCGTGGGTCGGCGATGTTCCAGGTTAGTTTCACGAACGGCACACAGAAACCGGAGAAGTAGTGCCTACGATCCAGCAGCTGGTCCGGAAGGGCCGGCAGGACAAGGTCGAGAAGAACAAGACGCCCGCGCTCGAGGGTTCGCCCCAGCGTCGCGGTGTCTGCACGCGTGTGTTCACGACCACCCCGAAGAAGCCGAACTCGGCGCTCCGTAAGGTCGCGCGTGTGCGTCTGACCTCCGGCATCGAGGTCACGGCCTACATCCCGGGTGAGGGACACAACCTGCAGGAGCACTCCATCGTGCTCGTGCGTGGTGGCCGTGTGAAGGACCTGCCGGGTGTTCGTTACAAGATCATCCGCGGCTCGCTCGACACCCAGGGTGTCAAGAACCGCAAGCAGGCCCGCAGCCGCTACGGCGCCAAGAAGGAGAAGTAAGAATGCCTCGTAAGGGCCCCGCCCCGAAGCGCCCGGTCATCATCGACCCGGTCTACAGCTCTCCTCTTGTCACCTCGCTGATCAACAAGATCCTCCTCGACGGCAAGCGTTCCACCGCCGAGCGGATCGTCTACGGCGCCATGGAAGGCCTCCGCGAGAAGACCGGCAACGACCCGGTCATCACGCTGAAGCGCGCGCTTGAGAACGTCAAGCCCTCGCTCGAGGTCAAGTCCCGCCGTGTCGGTGGCGCCACCTACCAGGTGCCGATCGAGGTCAAGCCCGGTCGCGCCTCCACCCTCGCTCTGCGCTGGCTCGTCGGCTACTCCCGCGCCCGCCGCGAGAAGACCATGACCGAGCGCCTCATGAACGAACTGCTCGACGCCTCCAACGGCCTCGGCGCTTCGGTCAAGAAGCGTGAGGACACCCACAAGATGGCCGAGTCCAACAAGGCCTTCGCGCACTACCGCTGGTAGTCGCTACCCCCATCGAGACCGAGAGAAGATTGAGCCTCATGGCCACCACTTCGCTTGACCTGGCCAAGGTCCGCAACATTGGGATCATGGCCCACATCGACGCGGGGAAGACGACCACCACTGAGCGGATCCTCTTCTACACCGGTGTGAGCTACAAGATCGGTGAAGTCCACGACGGCGCTGCCACGATGGACTGGATGGAGCAGGAGCAGGAGCGCGGCATCACGATCACGTCCGCCGCGACGACCTGCCACTGGCCGCTCAACGATGTTGACCACACCATCAACATCATCGACACCCCGGGTCACGTCGACTTCACCGTCGAGGTGGAGCGTTCGCTCCGCGTCCTCGACGGCGCCGTCACCGTGTTCGACGGTGTGGCCGGCGTCGAGCCGCAGTCCGAGACCGTCTGGCGTCAGGCGGACCGCTACGGCGTTCCGCGTATCTGCTTCGTCAACAAGCTCGACCGCACCGGTGCCGACTTCTTCCGTTGCGTCGACATGATCGTGGACCGCCTCGGCGCCACCCCGATCGTCATGCAGCTCCCCATCGGCGCCGAAGCGGACTTCACCGGCGTCGTCGACCTCGTGTCGATGAAGGCCTTCGTGTACCCCGAAGAGGCCGCCAAGGGCGAGATGTACAACGTCGTCGACATCCCGGAGAACCTCCAGGAGTCCGCCGCCGAGTGGCGCGGGAAGCTCCTTGAGGCCGTCGCCGAGAACGACGACGCCATGATGGAGCTGTACCTGGAGGGCAACGAGCCCACCCAGGAGCAGCTGCACGACGCGATCCGTCGCATCACCCTGGCGTCGAAGGGCAGTGCCGACTCCGTCACCGTCACCCCGGTGTTCTGTGGCACCGCGTTCAAGAACAAGGGCGTCCAGCCCCTGCTCGACGCGGTCGTGCGCTACCTGCCTTCCCCCCTGGACGTCGAGGCCATCGAGGGCCACGACGTGAAGGACCCGGAGAAGGTCATCGCCCGCAAGCCCTCGGACGACGAGCCGTTCTCCGGCCTGGCGTTCAAGATCGCGAGCGACCCGCACCTGGGCAAGCTCACCTTCGTCCGGATCTACTCCGGTCGCCTGGAGGCCGGCACCGCGGTGCTGAACTCCGTCAAGGGCAAGAAGGAGCGCATCGGCAAGATCTACCGCATGCACGCGAACAAGCGTGAGGAGATCGCATCGGTGGGCGCCGGCGACATCATCGCCGTCATGGGTCTCAAGCAGACCACCACCGGTGAGACGCTGTGCGACGACAAGAACCCGGTGATCCTGGAGTCCATGGACTTCCCGGCGCCGGTCATCCAGGTCGCCATCGAGCCCAAGTCCAAGGGTGACCAGGAGAAGCTGGGTGTCGCCATCCAGCGTCTCTCGGAGGAGGACCCCTCCTTCCAGGTGCACTCCGACGAGGAGACCGGCCAGACCATCATCGGTGGTATGGGCGAGCTTCACCTCGAGGTGCTCGTCGACCGCATGAAGCGCGAGTTCCGCGTCGAGGCGAACGTCGGCAAGCCCCAGGTCGCGTACCGCGAGACGATCCGCAAGGCCGTCGAGCGCATCGACTACACGCACAAGAAGCAGACTGGTGGTACCGGCCAGTTCGCGAAGGTGCAGATCGCCCTCGAGCCCATCGAGGGTGGCGACGCCTCCTACGAGTTCGTCAACAAGGTCACCGGTGGCCGCATCCCCCGTGAGTACATTCCCTCGGTGGACGCGGGCGCCCAGGAAGCCATGCAGTTCGGCATCCTGGCTGGTTACGAGATGGTCGGCGTCCGCGTCACCCTTCTCGACGGTGGTTACCACGAGGTCGACTCCTCGGAGCTCGCCTTCAAGATCGCCGGTTCGCAGGCGTTCAAGGAGGGTGCCCGCAAGGCCTCTCCCGTGCTCCTTGAGCCGATGATGGCCGTCGAGGTCACCACGCCCGAGGACTACATGGGCGATGTCATCGGCGACCTCAACTCCCGCCGTGGCCAGATCCAGGCCATGGAGGAGCGCAGCGGCGCTCGCGTCGTGAAGGGCCTCGTGCCCCTCTCGGAGATGTTCGGCTACGTCGGAGACCTCCGCAGCAAGACCTCGGGTCGCGCAAGCTACTCGATGCAGTTCGACTCCTACGCCGAGGTTCCGCGGAACGTCGCCGAGGAGATCATCGCGAAGGCCAAGGGCGAGTAACTCTCCCGAGCTCACGCTTTAGGCTTGTCACCGGAGCCTGGCGGGCATGCGGCACAGCGCGCGAGCACTGTGCCGTATGCCCCCGGCGCCGGCACCCCAGCAAAGATCACCTGGCGCCGATGAAGCAAGGCGTACAGAACCACTCAGGAGGACCCCAGTGGCGAAGGCAAAGTTCGAGCGGACTAAGCCCCACGTCAACATCGGCACCATCGGTCACATCGACCACGGTAAGACGACCCTCACGGCCGCCATTACCAAGGTGCTGCACGACGCGTACCCGGACCTGAACGAGGCCTCGGCCTTTGACCAGATCGACAAGGCTCCCGAAGAGCGCCAGCGCGGTATCACCATCTCCATCGCGCACGTCGAGTACCAGACGGAGTCGCGTCACTACGCGCACGTCGACTGCCCCGGTCACGCGGACTACATCAAGAACATGATCACGGGTGCCGCGCAGATGGACGGCGCCATCCTCGTGGTCGCGGCCACCGACGGCCCGATGCCGCAGACGAAGGAGCACGTCCTCCTGGCCCGCCAGGTCGGCGTCCCCTACATCGTCGTCGCGCTGAACAAGGCCGACATGGTGGACGACGAGGAGATCCTGGAGCTCGTCGAGCTCGAGGTCCGTGAGCTGCTCTCCGAGTACGAGTTCCCGGGCGACGACGTTCCGGTCGTCAAGGTCTCGGCGCTCAAGGCGCTCGAGGGCGACAAGGAGTGGGGCGAGTCCGTCCTCAACCTGATGAAGGCTGTCGACGAGGCCATCCCGCAGCCCGAGCGTGACGTCGAGAAGCCGTTCCTCATGCCGATCGAGGACGTCTTCACGATCACCGGTCGCGGTACGGTCGTCACCGGCCGCATCGAGCGTGGTGTCCTGAAGGTCAACGAGACCGTCGACATCGTCGGTATCAAGACCGAGAAGACCACCACCACGGTCACCGGCATCGAGATGTTCCGCAAGCTGCTCGACGAGGGCCAGGCCGGTGAGAACGTCGGTCTGCTCCTCCGTGGCATCAAGCGCGAGGACGTCGAGCGCGGCCAGGTCATCATCAAGCCCGGCTCGGTCACGCCGCACACCGAGTTCCAGGCGCAGTCCTACATCCTGTCGAAGGACGAGGGTGGCCGTCACACCCCGTTCTTCAACAACTACCGCCCGCAGTTCTACTTCCGTACCACGGACGTGACGGGCGTTGTGACCCTTCCCGAGGGCACCGAGATGGTCATGCCGGGTGACAACACCCTCATGGACGTCGCGCTGATCCAGCCGGTCGCCATGGAAGAGGGCCTGAAGTTCGCCATCCGTGAGGGTGGCCGGACCGTGGGCGCCGGCCAGGTCACCAAGATCATCAAGTAGTTTCTGCTTGGTCCTTGGACCTGGTGGCTCACTGAGTCGCAAGAAGGGCCCCGCACCTCGCAAGAGGTGCGGGGCCCTTCGCCGTGTGCGGAGCCGCCGGTGTCACGGGGCCGGGGCCCGGCCCGCCGTGGGCGACGTGCTGTCCCCGGCCGGTGCGGCCGGCACGGCCGCCGTCAGGACGAACGTCCCGTCCTCGGACGTCGTGGTGAACGTGCCGCCCAGGGCGATGACCCGGCCGGCCAGCCCCGCGAGCCCCGTCCCGTGCCGCCCGGGGGCGCCGTCGGCCGGGGCCCGCCCCTCGGCGGCCCCGTCGTTGCGGACGGTGAGCCGGATCTGCCCGCCGTCCGCCCGCAGGGCGATCTCGCACGAGGTGGCCCGGCTGTGCTGGAGCACATTGCCCACCGCCTCGCGCAGCACGAAGCGCAGACAGCCGACGACCGCCGGATCGGGCTCGGCCCACGGCGGCAGCACGGTCCGTACCTCCACCCCGGAGGCGGCGAGGACCCGTTGGGCGTGGGCGAGTTCGTCGGAGAGGGAGAGGTCGCCGTCCGGCCGGCTGATCGACCGCACATCGTCGTGGAGCCGCCGGGCCAGGGCGATGATCTCGGTCAGCGCGCCGCGCGCCCGCTCGGGCGCGGGCGACGGGGAGTCCGGTGTACCGCCGCCGCGCAGCGCCACCTCGCCCTGGAGCACGATCGCCGTCAGCGACGAGCCCACCAGATCGTGCAGGTCCTGCTGCATGCGGGCCCGTTCCCGCTGCTCCGCCAGGTGCGCGGTGTGCTCCCTGTTGGCGCCCAGCCGGGCCGCGAGGAGTGCCAGGTGGGCGACGGCGAAGACGGTGCTCGCGGTGATCGCCGTACTGAGCAGGAGGGAGAGCGGGCTGCGGTCGGTGGTGATCAGGTCGGTGGTGGAGAGCACGGGACCGCTGGCGCCGACCGCCAGGGCGATGGGCACGGAGGCGTTCGGCGGCAGGGTCAGCAGGACGGCCCCGGCGAGGAAGCCCAGCAGGCTCAGCCACCGGTAGTTGAAGAGCAGCAGCGGCAGGTAGGTCAGCACGGCCTGGACGAGCAGCAGCCACCAGCGTCGGCGTTGGGGCAGCCGGTACGGCGGCGGGGCGTACTGGCCCAGCATGACCGCGGGCATCAGCACCAGCACGGTCAGGCCGGCGACCACCGTACGCCTGCCGAGCGGTGAGGACGCCACCTCCAGGGCGACGAGCGTGAGCGACCCGACCACCAGCACGGCCAGCGCCCCGATGGCCACCCCGAATCCCTGCGGCGCGCCTGTTCCAGAGCGTGCTGTACCCCGCATTCCATCCCCCCGGTCTTTCCGCGTCGTGGTCGAACCCGGTCGATTCTCCCGCAGCCGGAGGACGGCGGGCCCTGCCCCTCCCGGGCCGTCCCCCGCGGGCGCGTGCGTGCGCGGACGGGCCGGTGAAATGTGGGCGGTTCGTGAAGACTTCACTTTCTCCGCGCCGGCCCCCTTGCTTGGATCGCCTCTGCTCCGTGCCCACCACGACAGAGAGGCGCCGACGTGCCGGAACACATACCCCCCGCCCGAACCTGGGAGGGCTCATCGGTGGCCCTGCAACGGCGAAGACGGCTCCTGCCGCGGATCGCCCTCGGCGCGGCCATGATGCTCGCGGTCGAGATGGCGGTGCTGACGGACAGCGGTCAGGCCGTAGCCGTCACCCGGCAGGCGCCGCAGACCCCGGCCGCGGAGAAGGCGGCTTCCGCCGGGCCCGCCGAGGCCGCGGACATCCTGTCCGCGAAGACCGCCGCGAAGCTGTCGGGCAAACGCGTCGAGGCGCTGTCCGAGCGCACCGAGACCTCCACGACCTGGGTGAACAAGGACGGGTCGCTCACCACCGAGCTGTCGTCGGGACCGGTCCGCTTCGAGGAGAACGGCTCCTGGACCGACATCGACGTCGAACTCCGGGAGACCGCCGACGGCGTCGAGGCCAAGGCCCACCCGAACGGGCTGAGCCTCGCGGGCGGGGGCGGCAGGCTGCCGCGCTCCCTGACCGAGGCCGACCGGGCACCCGCCCGGGACCTGGTCACCCTCGGCGAGGGCGACGAGCGGATCACCCTCCAGTGGCAGGGCGGTCTGCCCGCCCCCGAACTGGACGGGACGAGGGCCACCTACCCCGACGCGCTGCCGGGAGCCGACGTGATCGTCGAGGCGACCCGTACCGGCTTCGAGCAGTACGTCGAGATCAAAAAGCGCCCGGCCGAGGACTACACGTACACCCTCCCGCTCAAGGCCGAGGGCCTGACGGCGAAGGAGCAGCCCGACGGCAGCGTGCTGTTCACCGACGGGAAGAACAAGAAGCGGGCCGTGATGCCCGCCCCGGTGATGTGGGACTCCACCGTCGACAAGGTGTCGGGCGAGCACACGCGCCGGGTGCCGGTGGCGATGAAGGTGGTGGAGAGGAAGGGCGCCGTCGACCTCGTCGTCACCCCCGACGCCGCGTTCCTCGCCGACCCGGAGACGCGCTACCCGGTCACGGTCGACCCCTCGACCTCCTCGCTGTCCAACGTCTTCGACACCTACGTCCAGCAGGGCGAGACCCGCGACTGGTCCACCGACGTCGAGCTCGACTTCGGCAACCCCGGGACGACGAACGCGAACGGCACCCCCCGCACCGCCCAGTCCTTCATCACCTGGAACACCGCGCCCATCGCCGACGCCCTGGTGTCCAGCGCGAAGCTGAGCCTGTGGAACTTCCACTCGGCCAACACCACCTGCGCCGCGCAGCCGTGGCAGGTCTGGTCCTCGCCGGCCGCGACGACGGCCAGCCGGTGGACGAACCGGCCGACGATGACCGCCATGAAGGCGGAGTCCACCGAGACCCGCGGCAACGCCGCCTGCGCGTCCCAGCCCGACGGCTGGATCAACGCGAACGTGACCACGCTGGCCCAGGAGTGGGCCGGGGCCAAGGCCACCCGTGGCCACCTGGGCATCCGGGCCAAGAGCGAGACGACGGTCGCCCAGTGGAAGCGGGTGAACTCCGCCAACGCCGCGAAGAACCCGCCGAAGCTGTCGGTGACGTACAACTTCCGTCCGCGCACGGGCACCAAGCAGGAAGCCGGTCCGCCGTTCTTCTCCTACGGCGGCCAGTACCTGGTCAACACGCTGACGCCCACGCTGCGCGACACCTTCGTGGACGCGGACGGCGACCAGGTCAACGGCACCTTCCAGATCTTCGACAACGCCACGAACACCCAGGTCGGCAACCCGATCGTGTCGAAGTACACGGCGTCCGGGCAGCCCGCTTCGGTGACCGTGCCGGCGGGGCTGCTCGCCGAGGGCAAGACGTACAAGTTCCGTACGAGCCCCTATGACGGCACGCACTACAACACCGGCTGGTCGGCGTGGAAGACCTTCACGGTCGACACGAAGGCCCCGTCCGCCCCGACGCGGATCGCCTCGACGGACTACCCCGTGGGCCAGTGGGTCAAGGGGGAGGGGCAGCCGGGCGTCTTCACGGTGACGCCGCCCGCCGGAAGCGACCACTACTGGCTGGAATGGACCCTGGACGGGGTGACCTGGACCAAGGTCAGCACCGGCGGGGCCGCCGGGAACAAGGCGATCACCGTCACCCCGCCGAAGAACGGCAGCCACACCCTCCAGGTACGGTCCGTCGACAAGGCCGACAACAAGTCCGAGGCGGTGGAGTACCTCTTCCACGCCGGCTCGGGCGGCTTCGTCCAGCCCTCGGAGGGCGAGCGGACCGCGCGCCGGCTGCCGCTGGTCGCCGAGGCCGAGGCCGGCAAGTACAACGCCGTCTCCTTCTCCTGGCGCCGCTCCGAGGCCGACCCCTGGGTGCGGATCCCCGCCGGGGACGTCACCTCCGGCTCCACCGCGCTCTCCGCCTGGCCCGTCCCGCTGACGAACGGCCGGAACGCCCCGCTGGTCTGGAACGCCACCAGCACGGTCGACCCGGACGGCACCGTCCAGCTCAAGGCCGACTTCACCGGCCCGAACTCCGCCGCCAGCAGCACCGCCCCGCTGACCGCGGTCGTCGACCGCAACGCGGACGGCGCGGCCACCACCGACGTGGGCCCCGGCTCGGTCAACCTGCTCACCGGCAACCACACGCTCTCCGAGACCGACGTGTCCCTCTTCGACCTGTCGGTGTCGCGCACGGCCGCGTCCCGCACCCCGAACCGGGGAGCCGCTCAGGAGGGCCAGGCCGCGATCTTCGGCCAGGAGTGGGTCTCCGGCACCGCCGCCGAGGCCACCGAGTCCGACTACAGCCACCTCCGGCGGGTCTCCGACACCGCGGTCGACGTGGTGCTGGAGGAGGGCGACGCGATCCACTTCACCGCGAACGCGGCGAAGAACGGCTGGGTGCCCGAGCCCGGCTCGGAGGACCTGACCCTCAAGGGCGCGGTGAGCGGCACGTTCACGCTCTCCGACACCGAGGGGACGGTCACCACCTTCGCCAAGGCCGACGCCGCGGCGACCACCTGGCAGGTCAGCACCACCCTCTTCGACGGCCTCGCCAACTCCACCACCAAGGTGATCTCCGAGACCGTCACCGTCGGCGGGAAGAAGCTGGCCCGCCCCAAGCGGATCATCGCGCCGACCTCGGCCGCCACCACGGCCGCGTGCGAGACGTCGCCGGCCACCAAGGGCTGCAAGGTCCTGGAGTTCGTCTACGCGACCACCACGACCGCCACCGGCACGGCGAACAACGACCAGTTCGGCGACTTCGCCGGTCAGGTCCGCGAGATCCGCGCCTGGACCACCGGCCCCGGCGCGTCCGCCGCCACGGCGACCGCGGTGGCCACCTACCGCTACGACGCGAACGGCAGTCTGCGCCAGCAGTGGGACCCCCGGCTGAGCCAGGCCTCGCAGACGCAGTACGCCTACCACGAGGGCCGCGTCACCTGGCTCCAGCAGCAGAGCCGGCTCCCGTACACCTTCACCTACGGCAACGCGGGGGCCGGCACGGCGCCCGGCGACGGCATGCTGCTCACGTCCTCGCGCCAGGCCCTCAAGCAGGGCACCGCCGACACGGTCGAGGGCGACGCCGTCACGAGCATCGTCTACGGAGTCCCGCTCACCGGAGCCAAGGCCCCGTACGCCATGGGCGCGGGTTCCGTGGCCGCCTGGGGGCAGCTCGACCACCCCACGGACGCCACCGCCGTCCTCCCGGCCGACGCGGTCCCCGCCTCGCACGACGGCGCCGACCTGGCCGCGGGCGCATACCGCCGCGCCACGCTGAGCTACCTCAACGCATCGGGCCGTACGGTCAACTCCGCGACGCCCGGCGGGCACCTCTCCACCACCGAGTACGACCGTTTCGGCAACACGGTCCGCGAGCTGACCGCGGGCAACCGGACGCTCGCGCTCGGCGCCACGGCCGACGACCGCGCCGTGCTCACCGACCTCGGCATCATCGGACGCGCGCCGGCCGAGCGGGCGCACCTGCTCTCCACCACCTCCGTCCACGACGAGCGCGGGGTGCGCGAGCTGGAGGAGTTCGGGCCGATCCGCCGGGTGGACCTGACCGAGGACCTCCGGGAGGGCGGCACCGTCCTCGTCGCCTCCGGGACCTCCGTGCCGGCCCGGTCCTGGACGGTGAAGGAGTACGACGAGGGCCGCCCGACCGACGGCACGGCGGCCGTCAGGGACCAGGCCACCCTGACCGTCACCGGCGCCAAGGTCCGTGACTACGACTCCGTCATGGGGGAGAAGCGGGTCGAGTCCGTCCAGTACGACTGGGCGAAGGGGCTGCCCACCCTCACCACCAAGGACGCCGGCGGGCTCGGCCTGACCACGACGACCGGATACGACGGCCAGGGCCGGGTCACCTCCCAGGTGCTGCCCGGCGGAACCGGCGGCGACGCCGCCACCCGGATCACCGAGTACTGGTCGGCCACCGGCACCGGCTGGTGCAAGGGCCGCCCCGAGTGGGCGGACCAGGTGTGCTGGACCGGGCCGGCGGGGGACATCACCGGCGGCGGCGGACAGCCCGCCAAGCTGGTGAACACCACCACGGAGTACGACCGCTGGGGCAACCCGGCCACCGTCACCGACGAGGTCGGCGGGGTGTACCGGACGACCACGACGACGTACGACGGAGCGGGCCGCCCGGTCCACTCGAAGACCACGGGCGGCCTCGGGCAGCAGGTCCCGGAGACCACCACCGAGTACGACGACGCCACCGGAGAGGTCACCAAGGTCTCCTCGACCACCGGCGGGACGATCACCACGGCGTACGACAAGCTCGGCCGCACGATCTCCTACACCGACGCCGACGGCGGTGTCACGAGGACCGAGTACGACAAGCTCGACCGCCGGGTCAAGGTCAGCGACTCGGTCCCGTCCACCGTGACGTACGCCTACGACCACGCGGCCGAACCGCGCGGCCTGGCCACCCGGACCACGGACTCCGTCGCCGGGGCCTTCTCGGCCACCTACGACGCCGACGGATCCGTCGCCACCGAGAAGCTGCCCGGCGGCTACACGCTGAACGTCACCGAGGACAGCACCGGCTCCACCGCCTCGCGCGTCTACACGCGCGACAGCGACGGCATCACCGTCCTCAGCGACCGGGTCAGCGAGTCCGTGCACGGGCAGGTCACCGGACACCAGGGCTGGTCGAGCCAGAGCTACCGCTATGACCGGGTGGGCCGGCTGACCGGCGTCGACGACACGGCCGGCGAGGTCTGCACCCGCCGCACCTACACCTTCGACCAGCGGACCAACCGCACCGCCCTGTCCACCGCGGCCGCCGCCCCCGGGGCCGCCTGCACCTCCACGGGAGCCACCTCCACCACCTCCGCCTACGACAGCGCCGACCGGCTCATCGGATCCGGCCACACCTACGACGCCTTCGGCCGTACCACCGCCCTGCCGGGCAGCACCGTCGAGTACTACGCCAACGACCTCGTCCACCGGCAGACGGCCGACGGCCGGCGCCAGACCTGGCAGCTCGACGCCCAACTGCGCTTCCGCTCCTGGACGGTGGAGTCGGGCTCCGGCTCCGCCTGGACCCGCACCGGCGCCAAGCTCAACCACTACGACAGCGACGGCGACAACCCGCGCTGGATCGTGGAGGACACCGGAACCGGGGCCCTGAGCCGCCATGTCGAGGCCGCTTCCGGCGACCTCGCCGCCACCACGTCCAGAACCGGCGACACGGTGCTCCAGCTCTCCACCGTCCACGGCGACGTGGCCCTCCAGCTCCCGCTGGACGCGAGCCGGGCTCCCGTCGCCCTGGACAGCGACGAGTACGGCAACCCCCGCGAGGGCCAGGAGGCCACCCGCTACACCTGGCTCGGCGCCAAGCGGCGCTCCACGGAGACGCTGACCGGCCTCACGCTCATGGGCGCGCGCCTCTACAACCCGGCCACCGGACGGTTCCTGTCGGTGGACCCGGTGTACGGGGGCAACCTGAACGCCTACGAATACGCCCACGCGGACCCGCTCAACCGCTTCGACCTGGACGGGAAGTGGAGCTGGAAGAAGGCCTGGCGCAAGACCAAGCGCTTCGTCAAGAAGCACAAGTGGGACATCGCGCTCACCGCCGCCGGCTTCATCCCCGGGGTCGGGGCGGTGGCCTGGGGCGTACGCGCCTACCGGGCCTACCGGGTGGTCCGCGCCGCCCGCACGGTGCGCAACGTCCGGCGTGCCGCTCCTCGCAAGAGGTCGTTCACCCGCTACGTCAGTCCGCGCTACCGTGGCGCGGCGAGCTGCGCGGCGAAGTGGGCCGGCGGCGGGGCCCTGGCGGGGTCCTACGGCGGAACGTCGAAATACGTCAGCGGCACCACCACCATGGGTGCGGGGATCGGACTGTGGCGCTTCGCGCGCGGTCGGTGCAGGGGATAGGACATGGACACGACCGAAGAGGCGCGCGGCGCGCGGCTCGCCAACCGGGTGGCCCACGCGGCCGTCACCGCCTGGATCGTGTGGGTGGTGAACACCAGCGCCGCGGCCGTCAGGGGCATCGGCCTCGCCGAGCAGTTCACCGAGCACGTCGCCTGGTGGCAGTACGCGCTCTACGCCGGGCTCGTCGTGATCCGCCCGGTCGCTTCGCGCAGCCTCACGCCCGTGCTCGTCGGACCCGACCGCGACCTGCGGCCCACCGGTCCCGCGGCACGGCTGGGCGCGCTGCTGGCGGTGCTCGCGGCGACCGTCGTCGCCGTCGGCCTGCCGACCCTGGCGGTGGGCGTCCTCATCGAGGGCGACCGTCCCGCCCGGCTGCTGTCCGCCCTCGGCGACCACCTGACCGGGGCCCCCTCCCTGGTCCTGGCCGGTGCGACGGCCGCTTTCGCGTTCCTGTCGCCCGCGGTGTGGCCCGTGGTGCCGCTCCGACGCGAACGGCGTCGCTGACGCACCCGGCCGCGCCCGCCGCGCGGCCTCGCCCGCACCCCGGCACGGCCTTGAGGCCCGTGCCGGGGTGCGGTGCGTTCGACCACCTCAAGGTGCGTTCGACCACGTGAAGATGTCACTCCTTCCGCCCCGTCCCGACGTGATCGGATCGGCAGGTGCGGAAACAGGCGCGGAAACAGGGGCGGAACGCGGTGACGCGGAGGCCGGCGACGGCGGCGGGGATCGAGGTCGCGGTGGTCCGGGCGCTGGCGGCGGCGGTGTACGCGGCGGCGCTCGGGACCTCGGTGCTCGCGGGCCCCCGGATGCTGGTGCTGTTCCTGCCGGCGATGATCGGCTCCGTCGTCGCGGTCCGGCTGGTGCGCCGGGGTGCGACGGCGGCCGAGGCCGCCCGGCGGTCCCGGGCGGCCTGCGACAATCGGGTCCGTGATCAAGGTGCTGGTGGTCGACGACCATGACGTGGTGCGGTCCGGACTGACGGCGCTCCTGACGACCGAGCTGGGCATCGAGGTGGTCGGCCAGGCCGCGGACGGCCCGGCCGCGCTCGCCGAGGCGCAGCGGCTCGGCCCGGACGTCGTGCTGCTCGACATCGATCTGCCCGGGGCGGACGGCATCGCGGTCGCCGCCGGGCTCGCCGAACGGCTGCCCGCCTGCCGGGTCCTGATGCTCACCGCGCTCGACCGCCCGGGGCATCTGCGCCGGGCCCTGGCCGCCGGGGCCGCCGGGTATCTCCTCAAGAGCACCACTCCGGCGCGGACGGCCGACGCCATCCGGCGGATCGCCGCGGGCGGCCGGGTCATCGACCCCCGGATGCGCGGGGAGGAGCGGGCCGGCGCCGGCCCGCTCACCGACAAGGAGGCCGAGGCCCTCCGGCTGGCCGCCGACGGGGCGCACTCCCGGGAGATCGCCGCCGAGCTGTTCCTCAGCGTGGGGACCGTCCGCAACCGGCTCTCGTCCGCGGTCGGCAAGCTCCACGCCCGGACCCTCGTCGACGCCGTGCGCATAGCCAGGGACCAGGGATGGGTGTAGGGCCCCGGTACCTCAGGGCGGTGAGGTAGGGGCCCTACGGTTCACGGGACGGCGGGTCGATCAGGTCCCCGCCGTCCCGGGCGGTGGGGTCGGTCAGACGCCCGCGATCGACTGGATCCAGGACCGGTACGCGGTGACGTTCGTGTACGCGGTCGTGGTCTGCCGGTCGCTGGTGGAGGCCACGCCGACCTGGATGCCGTTCGCCGTCATCGGGCCGCCGGAGTCGCCGCCGGCCGTGATGCCGTTGCCGCGGCGGGCGCAGATCGCCGAGCCGCCGTACGCGTCACCGCAGCCGCCGGTGACCGTCACGTTGGCGACCTTCAGGTAGCGGGACTGGCAGTTGGCCTCGGAGCCGCACTGCGAGGTGGCGCCCCAGCCCCAGACCTGCACGCTCTGACCGACGCTGACCGAGCCGGGCGAGCCGAGGCGGGAGTAGGTCGCCTGCACGGACCGGTCCAGGCGCACCAGCGCCAGGTCCGAGCTGTGGGTGTAGGTCTGGGCGCCGTTCGCGACGACACCGCCGCTGTGCTGGTCGAGGCTGCCGATCCGGAACGACAGGCCGCCGCCGGTGACGCAGTGCTTGGCGGTGAGGATCCAGGTCGGCGCGATGATCGTGGCCGAACAGGTCTCCCTGCCGTTCGAGAAGAGGCGGGCGGCCCAGGGGGCGTTGGTCGCCTGGCCGCCGCCGATGATCTGGGTGGTCGGGGGCGGGGAGTCCTGGAGCGGTGCCTCGGGAGCGGCCGAGGCGGACGGTGCGAAGAGGGCGATGACACAGGCCGCTGCGGCGGCGGCAGCGGGCACGAGCCTGGATATACGCATGATTCCTCGTTTCGCGCGACACGCTGGGGTGTGCGTGTCCGTGGGGGATGGTGGGCAACAGGGTGCCGGAGCGCGACGAGGCCGGGGTACTAACGTTTGGGCATAACACGGCTTTATGGGCCCGGAGTTGGGCCGGGCGTGGCCGCCGCTACGGACGCCACACCCAGGGCGCCGCGTCCGGCCCGAACCCCACGACGGCTACCCGCCGAAGCGCGGCGCGGGTGCGCGCCCGGCCCGCACGGCGACGAGCCGCTCCCGCGCGGCCGGCCGGTAGTACAGCTCCACGGACCCGTCGGGCGCGGCAGGCGCGCCGGGCGCGTGCGCCGGTACGGGGAAGTCGGTGAGCTGAGTACGGGCGGTGACGTCCGTGTCCGGGGCGTCCTGGGTCCAGTGGTGCACGGCATGGTGCCCGGCCGCGTACACGTGGACGGGGAACGGGGCGGAAGGGTTGCGCGGTCGGGCCCGGGCTCGCGCACCGGGAAGACGTCGTCCGGGTCCTCGCTCCCGGGCGCACCCGTGCCGCTCGTGGAGCCGTCGGGCCGCGCTGCCCCGGAGGAGGTTCGGGGGTGCGGCCACCCGCGCCGCGTCCGCGCGGGAGCCGGCCCGGCGGGATTCCGCCAGGGGGCCGTACGGGGGGTTCCGGCAGGTCCGCTGGGGTGTCGGCGCCGCCGGACGCGCGCCCGCGTTTGAGCACTCGCTCGCGCGGGGTAGGATTCCCGACTCGATTGGCCAGGCCCGCGCCCCGTATGGCACACTGACCAGGTTGCTCGGTTGAGTGTCAATGCTGCGCGCCTCCCGCCGGGAGGACCGGAAGCGAGTCCCACAGTACTCGTCGGCCCCCAGGGCCGGACGTACGGGAATCTTTCGGGAAGCAACGCAGGGCGCCGGCCAGGCACCCGGTGGGTGTTCCGCCCCCGGTTCCGCGGCCTCAGGGTCCGCACCCCCTTGGTTGGGATCTCCCTCGGGAGATTTTCGTAGAGGGGATGCGACACGCCCGACCGCGTGGGTCGGAGGGGGAGTCCAGAGAACCCCCGGGTTCCAGAGCGTTAAACAGAGAGACAGGACTACTAGTAGCCATGGCGGGACAGAAGATCCGCATCCGGCTCAAGGCCTACGACCACGAGGTCATCGACTCCTCGGCGAAGAAGATCGTCGAGACGGTGACCCGCACTGGTGCGTCGGTCGCGGGCCCGGTGCCGCTGCCCACTGAGAAGAACGTGTACTGCGTCATCAAGTCGCCGCACAAGTACAAGGACTCTCGCGAGCACTTCGAGATGCGCACCCACAAGCGCCTCATCGACATCCTCGACCCCACGCCGAAGACGGTTGACTCGCTGATGCGCCTCGACCTCCCGGCGGGCGTCGACATCGAGATCAAGCTCTGAAGGGACGGGCCGAGATGAGCAAGAACATCAAGGGCGTCCTGGGCGAGAAGCTCGGCATGACCCAGGTCTGGGACGAGAACAACCGGGTCGTCCCGGTGACCGTCGTCAAGGCCGGTCCGTGCGTCGTGACGCAGGTTCGCACCAACGACAGCGACGGCTACGAAGCGGTCCAGATCGCCTTCGGCGAGATCGACCCGCGCAAGGTGAACAAGCCCCTCAAGGGTCACTTCGCCAAGGCCGACGTCACCCCGCGCCGCCACCTGGTGGAGCTCCGCACCCCTGACGCCAGCGAGTACACGCTGGGCCAGGAGGTCACTGCCGAGGTGTTCGAGTCCGGCGTCAAGGTCGACGTCACGGGCAAGAGCAAGGGCAAGGGCTTCGCCGGTGTCATGAAGCGTCACAACTTCAAGGGCCTCGGCGCCGGGCACGGCACCCAGCGCAAGCACCGTTCCCCCGGTTCCATCGGTGGCTGCGCCACCCCTGGGCGTGTCTTCAAGGGCATGCGCATGGCGGGCCGCATGGGTAACGAGCGCGTCACCACCCAGAACCTGACCATCCACGCGGTTGACGCGGAGAAGGGTCTGCTCCTCATCAAGGGCGCGGTCCCCGGTCCGAACGGCGGCCTCGTCCTGGTCCGTACCGCGGCCAAGGGGGCTTGAGGTAATGAGCACCATTGACATCCTTTCGCCGGCAGGCGACAAGGCCGGTACCGTCGACCTCCCCGCGGAGATCTTCGACGCGAAGACCAGCGTTCCGCTGATCCACCAGGTCGTTGTCGCTCAGCTGGCGGCTGCCCGTCAGGGCACGCACAAGACCAAGCGCCGCGGCGAAGTCCGCGGTGGCGGCAAGAAGCCTTACCGTCAGAAGGGCACCGGCCGCGCCCGCCAGGGTTCGACCCGCGCCCCGCAGTTCGCCGGTGGTGGCGTCGTCCACGGCCCGCAGCCGCGTGACTACTCGCAGCGGACCCCGAAGAAGATGAAGGCCGCCGCCCTGCGCGGAGCCCTCTCGGACCGGGCCCGTCACTCCCGTATCCACGTCGTCACCGGCGTGGTCGAGGGTGCCGCCTCCACGAAGGCCGCCAAGACGCTGCTCGGCAAGATCTCGGAGCGCCAGAACCTGCTCCTGGTCGTCGACCGCGCCGACGAGGCCGCGTGGCTGTCCGCGCGCAACCTGCCCCAGGTGCACATCCTGGAGCCGGGCCAGCTCAACACGTACGACGTGATCGTCTCTGACGACGTGGTCTTCACCCAGGCCGCTTTCGAGTCCTTCGTGTCTGGCCCCCAGACCGCTGAGACCGAAGGGAGCGACGCCTGATGAGCGAGGCGACCGTTACCAGCAAGACGTACTCGGACCCGCGTGACGTTCTCGTCAAGCCCGTGGTCTCCGAGAAGAGCTACGCGCTGCTCGACGAGAACAAGTACACGTTCATCGTCGCGCCCGGCTCCAACAAGACCCAGATCAAGCAGGCCGTCGAGGCGGTCTTCTCGGTCAAGGTCACCGGGGTCAACACGATCAACCGGCAGGGCAAGCGCAAGCGCACCCGCACCGGTTTCGGCAAGCGCGCCGACACGAAGCGCGCCATCGTGACCCTCGCCGAGGGCGACCGTATCGACATCTTCGGCGGCCCGACCTCCTAACGGAGGCCGTGTCGTCCGGAATCGGACGAGGACTGAGAAATGGGTATCCGCAAGTACAAGCCGACGACCCCGGGCCGTCGTGGCTCCAGCGTCGCCGACTTTGTCGAGATCACGCGGTCCACGCCGGAGAAGTCGCTGGTCCGCCCCCTGCACAGCAAGGGCGGCCGTAACAACGCCGGTCGTGTGACCGTTCGCCACCAGGGTGGTGGCCACAAGCGCGCCTACCGCGTGATCGACTTCCGTCGTCACGACAAGGACGGCGTGCCGGCCAAGGTCGCGCACATCGAGTACGACCCGAACCGCACCGCGCGCATCGCGCTGCTGCACTACGCGGACGGCGAGAAGCGTTACATCGTCGCTCCCCGTGGCCTGTCGCAGGGTGACCGTGTCGAGAACGGTCCGACCGCCGACATCAAGCCCGGCAACAACCTGGCGCTGCGCAACATCCCGGTCGGTACGACCATCCACGCCATCGAGCTGCGGCCCGGCGGCGGCGCGAAGTTCGCCCGTTCCGCGGGTGCCTCCGTGCAGCTGCTGGCGAAGGAGGGCACCATGGCCCACCTTCGTATGCCGTCGGGTGAGATCCGCCTGGTCGACGCGCGCTGCCGCGCGACGATCGGCGAGGTCGGCAACGCCGAGCAGTCGAACATCAACTGGGGCAAGGCCGGCCGCATGCGCTGGAAGGGCGTCCGCCCGACCGTCCGCGGTGTCGCGATGAACCCGGTTGACCACCCGCACGGTGGTGGTGAAGGCAAGACCTCCGGTGGTCGTCACCCGGTCTCGCCGTGGGGTCAGAAGGAGGGTCGTACGCGTTCTCCCAAGAAGGCGAGCAACAAGTACATCGTCCGCCGCCGCAAGACGAACAAGAAGCGCTAGGAGCGGGTTTAGATGCCGCGCAGTCTCAAGAAGGGGCCCTTCGTCGACGGACACCTCATCAAGAAGGTGGACGTACAGAACGAGGCAGGCACCAAGAACGTCATCAAGACCTGGTCCCGTCGCTCGATGATCGTCCCGGCCATGCTGGGTCACACCATCGCGGTGCACAACGGCAAGATCCACGTCCCGGTGTTCGTCACCGAGTCGATGGTCGGCCACAAGCTCGGCGAGTTCTCGCCGACTCGCACCTTCCGCGGCCACGTCAAGGACGACCGGAAGTCGAAGCGCCGCTAAGCGCGGGGTGGAAACGACTATGACTTACACCGAAGGGACAACCATGGAAGCCAGGGCCCAGGCGCGGTACATCCGCGTCACGCCCATGAAGGCCCGCCGCGTGGTGGACCTCATCCGTGGCATGGATGCCACGGAGGCTCAGGCGGTCCTGCGTTTCGCCCCGCAGGCCGCGAGCGTGCCGGTTGGCAAGGTGCTGGACAGCGCCATCGCCAACGCCGCACACAACTACGACCACACCGACGCCTCTTCGCTGGTCATCAGCGAGGCGTACGTGGACGAGGGTCCGACCCTGAAGCGGTTCCGTCCGCGTGCCCAGGGCCGTGCCTACCGGATCCGTAAGCGGACCAGCCACATCACCGTGGTCGTCAGCAGCAAGGAAGGAACCCGGTAATGGGCCAGAAGGTAAACCCGCACGGGTTCCGGCTCGGCATCACCACGGACTTCAAGTCCCGCTGGTACGCCGACAAGCTGTACAAGGACTACGTCAAGGAAGACGTCGCCATTCGTCGCATGATGACGAAGGGCATGGAGCGGGCCGGCATCTCGAAGGTCGAGATCGAGCGCACCCGCGACCGCGTCCGCGTTGACATCCACACCGCCCGCCCGGGCATCGTCATCGGTCGCCGCGGCGCCGAGGCCGATCGCATCCGCGGCGAGCTGGAGAAGCTGACCGGCAAGCAGGTCCAGCTGAACATCCTCGAGGTCAAGAACCCCGAGGTGGACGCTCAGCTGGTGGCCCAGGCCGTCGCCGAGCAGCTCTCCTCCCGCGTCTCCTTCCGTCGGGCCATGCGCAAGAGCATGCAGTCCTCGATGAAGGCCGGCGCCAAGGGCATCAAGATCCAGTGCGGCGGTCGCCTCGGCGGCGCCGAGATGTCCCGCTCGGAGTTCTACCGCGAGGGCCGTGTGCCCCTGCACACGCTCCGCGCGAACGTCGACTACGGCTTCTTCGAGGCCAAGACGACCTTCGGCCGCATCGGCGTGAAGGTCTGGATCTACAAGGGCGACGTCAAGAACATCGCCGAGGTTCGCGCCGAGAACGCCGCGGCCCGCGCCGGCAACCGTCCGGCTCGTGGCGGCGCTGACCGCCCGGCCGGCCGCGGTGGCCGTGGTGGCGAGCGTGGCGGTCGCGGCCGTAAGCCGCAGCAGTCGCCGGCAGCCGAGGCCCCCAAGGCCGACGCCGCCGCTGCTCCGGCTGCTGAGAGCACCGGAACGGAGGCCTGACCGAAATGCTGATCCCCCGTAGGGTCAAGCACCGCAAGCAGCACCACCCGAAGCGCAGCGGTATGTCCAAGGGTGGCACGCAGGTTGCGTTCGGCGAGTACGGCATCCAGGCGCTGACCCCGGCGTACGTGACGAACCGTCAGATCGAGTCCGCTCGTATCGCGATGACCCGTCACATCAAGCGTGGCGGCAAGGTCTGGATCAACATCTACCCGGACCGTCCCCTGACGAAGAAGCCCGCCGAGACCCGCATGGGTTCCGGTAAGGGTTCTCCCGAGTGGTGGATCGCGAACGTCAAGCCCGGTCGGGTGATGTTCGAGCTGTCCTACCCGAACGAGAAGATTGCTCGTGAGGCGCTCACCCGCGCTGCTCACAAGCTTCCGATGAAGTGCCGGATCGTTCGGCGCGAGGCAGGTGAGTCGTGATGTCGGCCGGTACCAAGGCGTCCGAGCTGCGCGAGCTGGGCGACGAGGAGCTCCTCAACAAGCTCCGCGAAGCCAAGGAAGAGCTGTTCAACCTCCGCTTCCAGGCGGCGACGGGCCAGCTCGAGAACCACGGCCGGCTCAAGTCCGTCCGTAAGGACATCGCCCGGATCTACACCCTGATGCGTGAGCGCGAGCTGGGCATCGAGACGGTGGAGAGCGCCTGATGAGCGAGAAGACTGTGACTGAGACGAACACCGACCGCGGTTTCCGCAAGACCCGTGAGGGTCTGGTCGTCAGCGACAAGATGGACAAGACCGTCGTCGTCGCTGTCGAGGACCGTGTGAAGCACGCGCTGTACGGCAAGGTCATCCGCCGTACGAACAAGCTCAAGGCCCACGACGAGCAGAACTCCGCCGGCGTCGGCGACCGCGTCCTCATCATGGAGACGCGTCCGCTGTCCGCCTCGAAGCGCTGGCGCATCGTCGAGATCCTCGAGAAGGCCAAGTAATTCCTGAGGGATTCTCCCCTCGGGTCAGTTCCGCCAGGCTCGGTGGGGTGCCTCTCCGGTAGCGGAGAGGCACCCGCCGGGAACCGGCAGACGATCAGGAGATAGACGTGATCCAGCAGGAGTCGCGACTGCGCGTCGCCGACAACACGGGTGCGAAGGAAATTCTCACCATTCGTGTTCTCGGTGGCTCGGGTCGCCGCTACGCGGGTATCGGTGACGTCATCGTCGCCACCGTCAAGGACGCGATCCCCGGTGGCAACGTGAAGAAGGGTGACGTCGTCAAGGCCGTCATCGTTCGCACCGTCAAGGAGCGTCGTCGTCAGGATGGCTCGTACATCCGCTTCGACGAGAACGCCGCCGTCATTCTGAAGAACGACGGCGACCCCCGCGGCACCCGCATCTTCGGCCCGGTGGGCCGGGAGCTGCGCGAGAAGAAGTTCATGAAGATCATCTCGCTCGCGCCGGAGGTGCTGTAAGCATGAAGATCAAGAAGGGCGACCTGGTCCAGGTCATCACCGGTAAGGACAAGGGCAAGCAGGGCAAGGTCATCGTGGCCTACCCCGCTCAGGACCGCGTCCTCGTCGAGGGTGTCAACCGGGTCAAGAAGCACACCAAGGCCGGTCAGACGGCTCGCGGTTCGCAGACGGGTGGCATTGTCACCACCGAGGCCCCGATCCACGTCAGCAATGTTCAGCTGGTTGTGGAGAAGGACGGCAACAAGGTTGTCACCCGCGTCGGCTACCGCTTTGACGACGAGGGCAACAAGATCCGCGTTGCCAAGCGGACCGGTGAGGACATCTGATGACTGCCACCACTGCGCCGCGTCTCAAGACGCGCTACCGCGAGGAAATCGCCGGCAAGCTGCGTGAGGAGTTCTCGTACGAGAACGTCATGCAGGTTCCCGGTCTGGTCAAGATCGTGGTCAACATGGGTGTGGGCGACGCCGCCCGCGACTCCAAGCTGATCGACGGTGCCGTCAAGGACCTCACCACGATCACCGGCCAGAAGCCGGCCGTCACGAAGGCCCGCAAGTCCATCGCGCAGTTCAAGCTGCGCGAGGGCCAGCCGATCGGCTGCCACGTCACCCTCCGCGGTGACCGGATGTGGGAGTTCCTGGACCGTACGCTGTCGCTCGCGCTGCCGCGTATCCGTGACTTCCGTGGCCTGTCGCCGAAGCAGTTCGACGGCCGTGGCAACTACACCTTCGGTCTCACGGAGCAGGTCATGTTCCACGAGATCGACCAGGACAAGATCGACCGGGTCCGGGGCATGGACATCACCGTGGTCACCACGGCGACCAACGACGACGAGGGTCGTGCCCTCCTTCGTCACCTCGGCTTCCCGTTCAAGGAGAACTGACCGTGGCGAAGAAGGCTCTGATCGCTAAGGCCGCCCGTAAGCCGAAGTTCGGCGTCCGCGGGTACACCCGCTGCCAGCGCTGCGGCCGGCCCCACTCCGTCTACCGCAAGTTCGGCCTGTGCCGCGTGTGCCTTCGTGAGATGGCTCACCGTGGCGAGCTGCCGGGCGTGACCAAGAGCTCCTGGTAACTCCCCTCTGCCCTCGGGCAAAGGGAAGTTCCGGAAGCTCTCGGTAAGCATCTGGGTCGGCAGGAGCCCCTCCTTTCATGCCGTAGGCTTGAAGGGTTGGGCGCCTGCCGCCCACGACCGACTTACTACGCCGTAGGTCCCCGCACCGCACCCGTCCCGCCACTGAGTGGGGAGAGGGATGGCGCATACAGGAAACCCCGGCGAGAGAGGCCGAAGGCCAATTCATGACCATGACTGATCCCATCGCAGACATGCTCACGCGTCTGCGTAACGCGAACTCGGCGTACCACGACTCCGTCGTGATGCCGCACAGCAAGATCAAGTCGCACATCGCGGAGATCCTCCAGCAGGAGGGCTTCATCACCGGCTGGAAGGTCGAGGACGCCGAGGTCGGCAAGAACCTCGTCCTGGAGCTGAAGTTCGGCCCGAACCGCGAGCGTTCGATCGCCGGCATCAAGCGCATCTCGAAGCCGGGTCTGCGTGTTTACGCAAAGTCCACCAACCTGCCGAAGGTCCTCGGCGGCCTGGGCGTGGCGATCATCTCCACGTCCCACGGTCTCCTGACCGGCCAGCAGGCAGGCAAGAAGGGCGTAGGTGGGGAAGTCCTCGCCTACGTCTGGTAGTCGGGAAAGGAAGGAAAGCTCATGTCGCGAATCGGCAAGCTCCCCATCCAGGTTCCCGCCGGTGTGGACGTCACCATCGATGGCCGTACGGTCGCCGTGAAGGGCCCCAAGGGTTCCCTCACGCACACCGTCGCCGCGCCGATCGAGGTCTCCAAGGGCGAGGACGGCGTTCTCAACGTCACCCGCCCGAACGACGAGCGTCAGAACAAGGCCCTCCACGGCCTGTCCCGCACGCTGGTGGCGAACATGATCACCGGCGTGACCGCGGGTTACTCCAAGGCGCTCGAGATCAGCGGTGTCGGTTACCGCGTCCAGGCGAAGGGCTCCAACCTGGAGTTCGCCCTGGGCTACAGCCACCCGATCCTCATCGAGGCGCCGGAAGGCATCACCTTCAAGGTCGAGTCGCCCACGAAGCTCAGCGTCGAGGGCATCGACAAGCAGAAGGTCGGCGAGGTGGCCGCCAACATCCGCAAGCTGCGGAAGCCCGACCCGTACAAGGCCAAGGGCGTCAAGTACGCGGGCGAGGTCATCCGCCGCAAGGTCGGAAAGGCTGGTAAGTAGCCATGGCATACGGTGTGAAGATCGCCAAGGGCGACGCGTACAAGCGCGCTGCTCGCAAGCGGCGCCACATCCGCGTCCGCAAGCACCTGTCGGGTTCGCCGGAGCGTCCCCGTCTGGTCGTGACGCGTTCCAACCGCCACATCGTGGCCCAGGTCATCGACGACATCGCGGGCCACACGCTCGCGTCGGCGTCGACCCTGGACACCTCGATCCGTGGTGGCGAGGGCGACAAGAGCGCCCAGGCCCAGCAGGTCGGCGCCCTGGTCGCCGAGCGCGCCAAGGCCGCAGGCGTCGAGGCCGTCGTGTTTGACCGCGGTGGTAACCAGTACGCCGGGCGGATTGCCGCTCTGGCTGACGCCGCCCGTGAAGCCGGGCTGAAGTTCTAAGCCCCGGTTCCTACGCACAGCGGACGTAACAGAGAGAGGTAATTCCAATGGCTGGACCCCAGCGCCGCGGAAGCGGTGCCGGTGGCGGCGAGCGGCGGGACCGGAAGGGCCGTGACGGTGGCGCCAGCGCCGCCGAGAAGACCGCGTACGTCGAGCGCGTCGTCGCGATCAACCGCGTCGCCAAGGTTGTGAAGGGTGGTCGTCGCTTCAGCTTCACCGCGCTGGTCGTGGTGGGCGATGGTGACGGCACCGTCGGTGTCGGATACGGCAAGGCCAAGGAAGTTCCCGCGGCCATCGCCAAGGGTGTCGAAGAGGCCAAGAAGAACTTCTTCAAGGTCCCGCGCATCCAGGGCACCATCCCTCACCCGATCACGGGCGAGAAGGCTGCGGGCGTCGTCCTGCTCAAGCCGGCTTCCCCCGGTACCGGTGTTATCGCCGGTGGCCCGGTGCGTGCCGTGCTCGAGTGCGCCGGCGTTCACGACATCCTGTCGAAGTCGCTTGGCTCGTCCAACGCGATCAACATCGTGCACGCGACCGTGGCGGCCCTCCAGGGCCTGCAGCGTCCCGAGGAGATCGCGGCCCGCCGCGGTCTGCCCCTCGAGGACGTCGCCCCCGCGGCTCTGCTCCGTGCGCGTGCGGGAGCGGGTGCGTAATGGCTCGCCTCAAGATCACGCAGACGAAGTCGTACATCGGCAGCAAGCAGAACCACCGCGACACCCTGCGTTCGCTCGGGCTCAAGCGCCTGAACGACTCGGTTGTCAAGGAGGACCGCCCCGAGTTCCGCGGAATGGTGCACACCGTCCGCCACCTCGTGACGGTTGAGGAGGTTGACTGACATGGCGGAGAACAGCCCGCTGAAGGCCCACAACCTCCGGCCTGCCCCGGGCGCCAAGACCGCCAAGACCCGTGTGGGTCGTGGTGAGGCGTCCAAGGGTAAGACCGCAGGCCGTGGTACCAAGGGTACGAAGGCTCGTTACCAGGTTCCGGAGCGCTTCGAGGGTGGCCAGATGCCCCTCCACATGCGTCTCCCGAAGCTCAAGGGCTTCAAGAACCCGTTCCGCACGGAGTACCAGGTCGTGAACCTGGACAAGCTCGCGACGCTCTACCCCGAGGGTGGAGAGGTCACGGTGGCCGACCTGGTCGCCAAGGGCGCCGTGCGCAACAACCACCTCGTCAAGGTCCTCGGACAGGGCGAGATCTCCGTGGCACTGCAGGTTTCGGTTGACGCCGTCTCCGGCTCCGCCAAGGAGAAGATCACCGCCGCCGGCGGTACGGTCACCGAGCTCGTCTGAGCCGCGGGACACAGAACGGAGCCTGGCCGGCTGCCTCTTCGGAGGTGGCCGGCCAGGCTTTTCTGTGTTTGTGCCGCTGTACGGGAACCGTAAAGGCTCGGGAAAGGTTGAACGGGTGTCCACCGCACCGGCGGTGGGGGAGCGGAGGGGCGTTCACGTCCCAAATGGTGCGGCTTGGCCGGTCTTTCGCGGCGCGGGTCGGGAAGCGTGCGGTGCACCTGTGTGCGGCGCGTGTTTCCCGCTCAGTCCTGGGCCGGGTAGGGTGGCGCCGTTAATCTTTTGTGGCCTCCTTACGATGTAGGGCTGCCTTGTATCCGATCCCATCCAGTCCCATCCAGACCCGTCGCCTCTGACGCATAGCGCGGGGGTCGCAGGAGGCACCGTGTTCACCGCGTTCGCCCGAGCGTTCAAGACGCCCGACCTGCGCAAGAAGCTGCTCTTCACGCTCGGCATCATCGTGATCTACCGGCTCGGGGCGCACATCCCGGCCCCCGGCGTCGACTACTCGAAGGTGCAGCAGTGCATCGACCAGGCCGACTCGGGTGGTCTCCTCGGTCTGATGCAGATGTTCAGCGGTGGCGCCCTGTTGCAGATCACCATCTTCGCGCTCGGCATCATGCCGTACATCACGGCGAGCATCATTCTCCAGCTGCTGACCGTCGTGATCCCGCGCCTGGAAGCCCTGAAGAAGGAGGGGCAGTCCGGCACGGCGAAGATCACGCAGTACACGCGTTATCTGACGGTGGCGCTGGCCATCCTCCAGGGCACCGGCCTGGTCGCCACCGCCCGCAGCGGTGCGCTCTTCCAGAACTGCTCCGTGGGCAGCCAGATCGTTGCGGACAAGTCGATCTTCACGACGATCATCATGGTCCTCACGATGACCGCCGGTACGGCCGCCGTCATGTGGCTCGGTGAGCTGATCACCGACCGCGGCATCGGCAACGGCATGTCGATCCTCATGTTCATCTCGATCGCGGCCACGTTCCCCGGCGCCCTGTGGGCCATCAAGGAGAGCGGCAAGCTGGCCGACGGCTGGATCGAGTTCGGCACGGTCATCCTCATCGGCTTCGTGATGGTCGCCCTCGTCGTCTTCGTCGAGCAGGCCCAGCGCCGCATCCCGGTGCAGTACGCGAAGCGCATGATCGGGCGCCGTTCCTACGGCGGTACGTCCACGTACATCCCGCTCAAGGTGAACCAGGCGGGTGTGATTCCGGTCATCTTCGCCTCGTCGCTGCTCTACATCCCGGCGCTGATCGTCCAGTTCTCCAACTCCCAAGCGGGCTGGGCGACCTGGATCCAGGACAACTTCGTGACCGGTGACCACCCGTACTACATCGCGACGTACTTCGTACTCATCGTGTTCTTCGCGTTCTTCTATGTGGCCATTTCGTTCAACCCCGACGAAGTCGCGGACAACATGAAGAAGTATGGTGGCTTCATCCCGGGTATCCGGGCAGGTCGACCTACTGCCGAGTACCTGAGCTACGTGCTCAACAGGATCACTTGGCCGGGCTCGCTGTATCTGGGCCTGATCGCTCTGGTGCCGACGATGGCGTTGGCAGGCTTCGGCGGGGCTAACCAGAACTTCCCCTTCGGCGGGACGAGCATCCTCATCATCGTGGGTGTGGGTCTGGAAACCGTGAAGCAGATCGAGAGTCAGCTCCAGCAGCGCAATTACGAAGGGTTCCTCCGCTGATGCGAATCGTCCTCGTCGGGCCTCCGGGTGCCGGCAAGGGAACGCAGGCTGCGTACCTTGCTCAGAACCTCTCGATTCCGCACATCGCCACGGGCGACCTCTTCCGCGCCAACATCAGCCAGGGCACCGACCTTGGCAAGCAGGCCCGCGCCTACATGGACGCGGGACAGCTGGTGCCGGACGAGGTCACCATCGGGATGGCCAAGGACCGTATGGCCCAGGCGGACGCCGCCGGCGGCTTCCTGCTGGACGGTTTCCCGCGGAACGTCGGACAGGCCGAAGCCCTTGACGTGATGCTCAAGGACGAGGGCGTGAAGCTCGACGCGGTACTCGACCTGGAAGTCCCCGAGGACGAGGTCGTGAAGCGGATCGCGGGTCGCCGCGTCTGCCGCAACAACAGCGCGCACGTCTTCCACCTGACGTACAACCCGCCGAAGGCCGAGGGCGTCTGCGACGCCTGCGGCGGCGAGCTGTACCAGCGGGACGACGACAGCGAGGAGACGGTCCGTACCCGGCTGGAGGTCTACCACACGCAGACCGAGCCGATCATCGACTACTACCGGGCCCAGGGCCTGGTGGTGACCATCTCCGCGCTGGGCAAGGTCGCGGACGTGACCGCCCGCGCCATGGAGGCGCTGAAGGCCTCGGACGAGGGCTGAGCGTCACCACCGCACCACCCGTAGTGCAAGCCGGCCGCGGCGCCCCAGGGCGCCGCGGCCGACTGCTTGCGCCCGTATCGTTGAACACGCCGAGCCGTACCCGTCACCGTCGATGCAGAGAGGCGCCGAGCAATGGTGCAGATCAAGACCCCCGAGCAGATCGCGAAGATGCGCGAGGCGGGCCTGGTGGTCGCTGCCATTCACGCCGCCACCCGTGAGGCGGCCGTTCCCGGGGCCACCACGCACGACCTGGACCAGGTCGCCCGCAAGGTGATCGCCGACCACGGCGCCACGTCGAACTTCCTGGGGTACGGCGGGTTCCCCGCGACCATCTGCACCTCGGTCAACGAGGTCGTCGTCCACGGCATCCCGGACGAGAAGACGGTGCTGAAGGACGGCGACATCATCTCGATCGACGCCGGCGCGATCGTCGACGGCTGGCACGGCGACGCGGCCTACACCGCCTTCGTGGGCACCGGTCACGCTCCGGAGCTGGTCGAGCTCTCCCGGGTGACCGAGGAGTCCATGTGGGCCGGGATCGCCGCCATGAAGGTGAACAACCGCCTGGTCGACATCTCCCGGGCGATCGAGTCCTTCATCCGCCGCCAGCCCCGCCCGGCGACCGGCAAGTACGGGATCATCGAGGACTTCGGCGGCCACGGCATCGGCACCGAGATGCACATGGACCCGCACCTGCTGAACTACGTCTCCCGCAAGCGCGGCAAGGGCATCAAGCTGGTGCCCGGCGTCTGCCTGGCGATCGAGCCCATGGTCTCCCTCGGCACGGCGCGGACGGAGACCCTCGCCGACGACTGGACGGTCATCACGACGGACGGCACCTGGTCCTCGCACTGGGAGCACTCCATCGCGCTGACCGAGCAGGGCCCGCTGGTGCTGACCGCCCCGGACTGCGGCCGGGCGAAGCTCGCGGAGTACGGCGTGGAGGCGGCGCCCGACCCTCTCGGGTGATGTGACCCCCCGGGGAGGTCTAAGGATCACTCCGGCTGGGCAAACTTGACGGATTCGTCTTTTGGAGTCCGCTGACGTAGACTGACTCGTCGGCTCTCGTGCATCCGTGTGCCCGCATATCAGCACACGGAGAAGCAGGAGTCGATCAAGGTAGCCGATTCGAAAGGCGAAGCGTGGCCAAGAAGCAAGGTGCCATCGAGATTGAGGGCACCGTGATCGAGTCCCTCCCGAACGCAATGTTCAAGGTGGAGCTCCAGAACGGTCACAAGGTCCTGGCGCACATCAGCGGCAAGATGCGGATGCACTACATCCGAATCCTCCCCGATGACCGGGTTGTGGTGGAGCTCTCTCCGTACGACCTGACGCGTGGCCGGATCGTCTACCGCTACAAGTAGATCTTGCCGGCACCCCGTTTCGGCGGGTGATGGCACTGACCCGGAGAACCTGACATCCCATGAAGGTCAAGCCGAGCGTCAAGAAGATCTGCGACAAGTGCAAGGTGATCCGCCGTCACGGTCGGGTCATGGTCATCTGCGACAACCTGCGCCACAAGCAGCGCCAGGGCTGACGCACGACCGCCTGCATCTCGCAGTTCTTCGCGCGACGCACGTAATACGTACATACGCAGTACCCGTCCAAGCCACGGCTGACGACACCTCCGGCGGGGGCCGGGGACCCGGACGTACCACTGCTCCTCGTGAGCGGTCGGCGGCCGGGAGTGGCACTGCGGAAGACCCCCGATCTAACAACTGGAGCCATTGAATGGCACGCGTTTCAGGTGTTGACATCCCGCGCGAAAAGCGCGTGGAGGTTGCCCTCACCTACGTCTTCGGTATCGGGCGCACCCGGTCCAAGGAGATCCTCGCCTCCACCGGCGTGAACCCGAACACCCGCGTTCGCGACCTGGCCGAGGAAGACCTCGTCAAGATCCGCGAGCACGTGGACGCCAACCTCCGCACCGAGGGTGACCTCCGCCGTGAGGTCCAGGCGAACATCCGCCGCAAGGTCGAGATCGGCTGCTACCAGGGCATCCGCCACCGTCGTGGCCTGCCGGTCCACGGTCAGCGCACCAGCACGAACGCCCGTACCCGCAAGGGCCCGCGTCGCGCCATCGCCGGTAAGAAGAAGCCGGGCAAGAAGTAGTCCTCAGCGGACGCACTGCGGAGCTCCGGCTCTCCGGAATCCGCAGCAACCAGCGGTCTTCGCTGTAGGACCGATCACCTCCCCTCTCCATCTGGAGTCAAGACATGCCCCCCAAGGGTCGTCAGGGCGCAGCCAAGAAGGTGCGTCGCAAGGAAAAGAAGAACGTCGCTCACGGCCACGCGCACATCAAGAGCACGTTCAACAACACCATCGTCTCGATCACGGACCCCTCGGGCAACGTGATCTCCTGGGCCTCCGCCGGCCACGTCGGCTTCAAGGGCTCGCGCAAGTCCACCCCCTTCGCCGCGCAGATGGCCGCCGAGTCGGCCGCCCGCCGCGCGCAGGAGCACGGCATGCGCAAGGTGGACGTCTTCGTCAAGGGTCCCGGCTCCGGCCGTGAGACCGCGATCCGTTCGCTCCAGGCCACCGGCCTGGAGGTCGGTTCGATCCAGGACGTCACCCCGACGCCGCACAACGGCTGCCGTCCGCCGAAGCGTCGCCGCGTCTGACCCGCAGCGGCCGGTGACGGCCGTGCGTCAGTAGCGCCGGGTCCGGGCGGTACGCCTCTTACGGGGCGTACCGCCCGTACCCTTGTTACATCTGTCGGGCATCAAATAGTGGGTGCCCACGACTGAAGGATCACCGCATGCTTATCGCTCAGCGTCCGTCGCTGACCGAAGAGGTCGTCGACGAGTTCCGCTCCCGGTTCGTGATCGAGCCGCTGGAGCCGGGCTTCGGTTACACCCTCGGCAACTCCCTCCGCCGTACGCTCCTCTCCTCGATCCCCGGTGCGGCTGTCACCAGCATCCGGATCGACGGTGTCCTGCACGAGTTCACCACCGTGCCGGGCGTCAAGGAGGACGTCACCGACCTCATCCTCAACATCAAGCAGCTGGTCGTCTCCTCGGAGCACGACGAGCCGGTCGTGATGTACCTGCGCAAGCAGGGCCCGGGTCTGGTCACCGCCGCCGACATCGCGCCCCCGGCCGGTGTCGAGGTGCACAACCCCGACCTCGTTCTCGCCACGCTCAACGGCAAGGGCAAGCTGGAGATGGAGCTGACCGTCGAGCGCGGTCGCGGCTACGTCTCCGCCGTCCAGAACAAGCAGGTCGGCCAGGAGATCGGCCGCATCCCGGTCGACTCCATCTACTCGCCGGTGCTCAAGGTCACGTACAAGGTCGAGGCGACCCGTGTCGAGCAGCGCACCGACTTCGACAAGCTGATCGTCGACGTCGAGACCAAGCAGGCCATGCGTCCCCGTGACGCCATGGCGTCGGCCGGCAAGACCCTGGTCGAGCTGTTCGGTCTGGCGCGCGAGCTCAACATCGACGCCGAGGGCATCGACATGGGCCCGTCCCCGACGGACGCCGCTCTCGCCGCCGATCTGGCCCTGCCGATCGAGGAGCTGGAGCTCACGGTCCGTTCGTACAACTGCCTCAAGCGCGAGGGCATCCACTCCGTGGGTGAGCTCGTGGCCCGCTCCGAGGCGGACCTGCTCGACATCCGCAACTTCGGCGCCAAGTCGATCGACGAGGTCAAGGCGAAGCTGGCCGGTATGGGCCTCGCGCTCAAGGACTCGCCTCCCGGCTTCGACCCGACCGCCGCCGCCGACGCCTTCGGCGCCGACGACGACGCGGACGCCGGTTTCGTGGAGACCGAGCAGTACTGAGTCGCCTCCCGGCTGGGGTGCCCGGTTTCGCGGGTGCCCCGGGCCGGGGCTGAGGCTCTGTCCTCAAACGCCGGGCGGGCTTGATCGCCGCCCGGCAGCCATGACTTCCGGGAGGCGTCCGCCTCGCGGGAACTGACATCGGTACCTGATACGGCCGGTGCAGCACACAAGGAGAATCACCATGCCGCGTCCCGCAAAGGGTGCCCGTCTGGGCGGCAGCGCCGCGCACGAGAAGCTGCTCCTCGCCAACCTGGCGAAGTCGCTGTTCGAGCACGGCCGCATCACGACGACCGAGGCCAAGGCCCGCCGCCTGCGTCCGGTCGCCGAGCGCCTCGTCACCAAGGCGAAGAAGGGCGACATCCACAACCGTCGCCTGGTGCTCCAGACGATCACGGACAAGAGCGTCGTCCACACGCTCTTCACCGAGATCGCTCCCCGGTACGAGAACCGCCCCGGTGGTTACACCCGTATCACCAAGATCGGCAACCGTCGTGGCGACAACGCCCCGATGGCGGTCATCGAGCTGGTCGAGGCGCTGACCGTGGCCCAGCAGGCCACCGGTGAGGCCGAGGCCGCGACGAAGCGTGCGGTCAAGGAAGACGCCCTCAAGAAGGACGAGGCCCCCGCGGCCGAGTCCGTCGAGGACGCCAAGCCGGCCGAGGACGCGCCCGCCGCGGAAGCGGCCGACGACAAGGGCAAGGACGCCTGAGCGTTCTGAGGACCACGGGACGGGCCCGCACCACCCTTCGGGGCGGTGCGGGCCCGTTTCGCTGACCAGGGGTGTGGAGAGGGAGACACGGTGAGTGACCAGGCCGAGCCCGGTTTCGTACGGGTACGACTGGACCTGTCCTACGACGGCAAGGATTTCTCCGGCTGGGCGAAGCAGACCAGCCGGCGCACGGTGCAGGGCGAGATCGAGGACGCGCTGCGGACCGTGACCCGCTCGTCGGTGACGTACGACCTGACGGTGGCGGGCCGCACGGACGCCGGGGTGCACGCACGCGGCCAGGTGGCCCATGTGGACCTGCCGGAGGCGGTCTGGGCGGAGCACGAGGAGAAGCTGCTGAGGCGGCTGGCGGGCCGGCTGCCGCTGGACGTGCGGATCTGGCGGGCGGCCCCGGCCCCGGCAGGGTTCAACGCCCGGTTCTCCGCGCTGTGGCGGCGGTACGCGTACCGGGTGGGAGACCGGCCCGGGGGCGTCGATCCGCTGACCCGGGGTCATGTGCTGTGGCACGACCGGCCGTTGGACCTGGACGCGATGAACGAGGCCGCCGCGCTCATGGTCGGCGAGCACGACTTCGCCGCGTACTGCAAGAAGCGCGAGGGCGCGACGACCATCCGTACGCTCCAGAAGCTGAGGTGGGTACGGGACCCGGCGACCGGAGTCCTCACCGCGACCGTGCAGGCGGACGCGTTCTGCCACAACATGGTGCGGGCGTTGATCGGGGCGGCGCTGTTCGTCGGCGACGGCCGCCGTCCGGCCGCCTGGCCCGCCGAGGTGCTCGCCGCGAAGGTGCGCGACCCGGGGGTGCACGTCGTGCGCCCGCACGGGCTGACGCTGGAGGAAGTCGCCTACCCGGCCGACGCGTTGCTGGCCGCCCGTGCCGCGGAGGCGCGGAACGTGCGGACGCTGCCGGGAGCGGGCTGCTGCTGAGTCCCGGCCCCGGGCGTCGGGTCAGCCGTTGGGCTCGGCCGCGGCCTGGGAGGCCTGGAGCTGTCCCCGGCGGTGGATCTGACGGAAGGTGAAGTTCGTCAGGTCCTTGTTGACCGCGTAGACGTTCTCGTCGGCGGTGGTGACCCGCTTGCCGTTCACGAACCCGCCGACGGTGAAGTAGGCGTAGCGACCGTAGGAGTTGGCGGTGCGCAGGCAGACCGTGCCGCCCCGGCAGAAGGTGTCGACACCGCCGCCGCTGAGGGAGGCGAGGCCGCCCGAGGACTGGTCGACGGCCTTCTTCGCGCGGGCCTCCGTCGAGAAGACGGCGACGCCGACGGTGACCGCCACCCCGTCCTTGCGGTAGGTGGCCCGGATGAGCTGCTCGCAGCCGTTGTTCGCGAGGACCGTGCCGAGCGCGCCCTGGGTGCCCGTCGCGCACTTCGCGGTGGTGTCCGTCGCGCCCTTGAGGTGGACGCGGTCGCCCATGGTGAGCTTCTTGCCGGGGAAGAACCCGTCGACGGTGACGGGCGCCTTGTCCTTGTCGGCGCTGGATATGTAGTCCTTGGGGTCCGGCGGGGGAGGCGGTGCGACCGAGGAGAACGAGGGCGCGGGCGCGGAGGTGTCCTCGGGGAGGTCGGCGGGGGCGGGCAGTCGGCTCGCGTTCCTGTCGCCCTTGCCGGCGCCGCCGCCGTTCGACGTGACCACGGCCGTGGTCACGATCGCGCCGATCGCCACGGTGGCCAGCGCGCCACCGCCGATCATCATCAGCTTCTTCCGGCGGGCGCGCGCCGCGGATTCCTCCGCCAGCGCCGCCCAGTCCGGAGTCCCGTCGCCCCCGGGCCCCCAGGAGGCCCCCCCTTGCCCAAAGCTCATGCGCGCAGTTTAGGGCTATCGGTAAACCGGTTGGGCCGGGAGTTCGCGGACCGTGACAATGCTCGGTATGGGACATCTCGAAGCGGGCCACCTGGAGTACTACCTACCGGACGGGCGGGTGCTGCTCGGCGACGCCTCGTTCCGGGTGGCGGACGGGGCGGTCGTCGCGCTCGTCGGGGCGAACGGGGCGGGCAAGACGACTCTGCTGCGGCTGCTCGCCGGTGAGCTCCAGCCGCACGGCGGCACGGTGTCGGTGAGCGGCGGGCTCGGCGTGATGCCGCAGTTCGTGGGCTCGGTGCGGGACGAGCGCACGGTGCGGGACCTGCTGGTGTCCGTGGCGCAGCCGCGGATCCGGGAGGCCGCGAAGGCCGTCGACGCCGCCGAGGAACGCATCCTCACGGTCGACGACGAGGCCGCGCAGATGGCGTACGCGCAGGCGCTGAGCGACTGGGCGGAGGCGCGCGGGTACGAGGCCGAGACGGTCTGGGACATGTGCACCATGGCCGCGCTGGGCGTCCCGTACGACAAGGCGCAGTGGCGCGAGGTCCGCACGCTCAGCGGCGGTGAGCAGAAGCGGCTGGTGCTGGAGGCGCTGCTGCGGGGGCCCGACGAGGTCCTGCTGCTGGACGAGCCGGACAACTATCTGGACGTGCCGGGGAAGCGGTGGCTGGAGGGAAAGCTGAAGGAGACGCGCAAGACGGTCCTCTTCGTCTCCCACGACCGGGAGCTGCTGTCCCGTGCCGCCGAGAAGATCGTCAGTGTCGAGCCGAGTCCGGCGGGCAGCGACGTATGGGTGCACGGCGGCGGCTTCGCCACGTACCACGACGCGCGCAAGGAGCGCTTCGCCCGCTTCGAGGAGCTGCTGCGGCGCTGGCAGGAGGAGCACGCCCGGCTGAAGGCGCTCGTCCTGCGGATGCGGCAGCAGGCGGCGAACAGCCCCGACATGGCGAACCGCTACCACGCGATGCAGACCCGCTTCAAGAAGTTCGAGGAGGCCGGCCCGCCGCCGGAGCCGCCGCGCGAGCAGGACATCAGGATGCGGCTGCGCGGCGGCCGGACCGGGGTGCGGGCGGTCACCTGCAAGGGCCTGGAGCTGACCGGGCTGATGAAGCCGTTCGACCTGGAGATCTTCTACGGGGAGCGCGTCGCGGTCCTCGGCTCCAACGGGTCGGGCAAGTCGCACTTCCTGCGGCTGCTGGCGGGGGAGCCGGTGGCGCACACGGGGGAGTGGAAGCTCGGGGCGCGGGTCGTGCCCGGGCACTTCGCGCAGACGCACGCGCATCCGGAGCTGCTCGGCAGGACGCTGGTGGACATCCTGTGGTCCGAGCACGCCAAGGACCGGGGCGGGGCGATGTCGGTGCTGCGGCGGTACGAACTGGAGCGGCAGGGGGACCAGCCGTTCGAGAAGCTGTCCGGCGGGCAGCAGGCACGGTTCCAGATCCTGCTGCTGGAGCTGGCGGGGACCACGGCGCTGCTCCTGGACGAGCCGACGGACAACCTGGACCTGGAGTCGGCGGAGGCGTTGCAGGACGGTCTGGAGGTGTACGACGGCACGGTGATGGCCGTCACGCACGACCGGTGGTTCGCGAAGTCCTTCGACCGCTATCTGGTCTTCGGGTCGGACGGGGTCGTGCGGGAGACGACGGAGCCGGTGTGGGACGAGCGGAGGGTTGACCGGGTGCGGTGACCTCCTGCGGTCGGCGGCGGGGGTGTGTGGCAGGGGCGGTGCGGTGCGGGGTGCCGTGCGGCGCCGTCGCGGGGGCACTGCCCCCGGGCCCCCGCGCCTCGAACGCCGGCGGGGCTGGAAGGTGTGGGGGCGTTTTGACCCGTGCGGGGGGTCCCCGGTAGGCTCTCCGTTTGTTATACGTATTGGCTTCGTCGTTCTCACGCGAAGGGCCTTACGTAGGTTCCCTGGAGCAGTTACCAGTGGCTCGCATACGGGCAGCGTCCCCGGCATTGTGAGCCCCAGCTGCATGATCGCTTCAAGGGTGCCGTGTGTCTGGATCCCATCCACTGAAGAAGCGAAGGCTGCGAAGTGCGTACGTACAGCCCCAAGCCCGGCGATGTCACGCGCCAGTGGCACATCATTGACGCTCAGGACATCGTCCTGGGCCGTCTGGCCACCACGGCTGCGAACCTCCTCCGAGGCAAGCACAAGGCGATCTACGCCCCCCACATGGACATGGGCGACTTCGTCATCATCATCAACGCCGACAAGGTTCACCTGTCCGGCAACAAGAAGACCCAGAAGATGGCGTACCGCCACTCCGGCTTCCCGGGCGGTCTCCGTTCGGTGCGCTACGACGAGCTTCTTGCGAAGAACCCCGAGAAGGCCGTCGAGAAGGCCATCAAGGGCATGATCCCCAAGAACACCCTGGGCCGTCAGATGCTCTCGAAGCTCAAGGTCTACGCGGGCGACCAGCACCCGCACGCTGCTCAGCAGCCGGTCCCGTTCGAGATCACCCAGGTCGCGCAGTAGTTCCGGCCACCCCCTAAGACGTACAGAAAGATCTGAGGAGAATCGTGGCCGAGACCACTGTTGAGACCCCCGTCGAGGGCACCGAGGGCGAGGAGACCTTCGCCGAGGTGACCACCTTCGAGTCCGAGGTCCCCGTCGAGGGTGAGTACACCTCCGAGTCGCTCGCGGGCCGCTTCGGCGACCCGCAGCCCGCGGCCGGCCTTGGCCGTCGCAAGAACGCCATCGCCCGCGTCCGGATCGTCCCGGGCACCGGCAAGTGGAAGATCAACGGTCGCACCCTTGAGGACTACTTCCCCAACAAGGTGCACCAGCAGGAAGTCAACGAGCCCTTCAAGGTTCTCGAGCTCGACGGTCGCTACGACGTCATCGCCCGCATCTCGGGTGGCGGTGTCTCCGGCCAGGCCGGCGCCCTGCGCCTCGGTGTGGCCCGCTCGCTGAACGAGGCGGACGTGGACAACAACCGCGCCACGCTGAAGAAGGCCGGCTTCCTCTCCCGCGACGACCGTGCGGTCGAGCGCAAGAAGGCCGGTCTCAAGAAGGCCCGCAAGGCCCCGCAGTACAGCAAGCGCTAAATATCGCCTGCTCGACTGTCACGTTCGCCCCGGCGGCACGCTCTGTGCTGCTGGGGCGTTCGTTTATCGGCGCTCGCGGGCGTATAACGGCATAAGACGTTCATCGGACCGGCCGGGATCGCGGACCGTTGGGCGCCGTCGCGCATGCGGCAGGTCGTGTCCGCCGGCTCGTGCCGGGCAGGTCGTACCGGGCGGGCCGGTAACCCGGCAGCCCGTACCGGGCGGGTCGTCAACCCGGCAGGGTCGGTCGCGCCATGCCGACCGACGTGCCCTTGTGCGTCTTTTCCTTGCTTTCGTTGTTTGGTTGCTCAGTTCGTTTCGTTTGCTGTGCAGTGGTTTTTGTGGTTTCGGAGCACTTCGGAGGACACCAGTGGGACGACTCTTCGGTACGGACGGAGTACGCGGTGTCGCCAACGCCGATCTGACGGCCGAGCTCGCGCTCGGCCTCTCGGTCGCGGCGGCGCACGTACTCGCCGAGGCGGGCACCTTCGCGGGCCATCGGCCGACCGCCGTGGTCGGACGCGATCCGCGAGCCTCCGGAGAGTTCCTGGAGGCCGCCGTCGTGGCGGGCCTGGCCAGCGCCGGTGTGGACGTGCTGCGCGTCGGTGTCCTTCCGACGCCCGCCGTGGCGTATCTGACCGGCTCGCTCGGCGCGGACATCGGCGTGATGCTCTCCGCCAGCCACAACGCGATGCCCGACAACGGCGTCAAGTTCTTCGCGCGCGGCGGCCACAAGCTCGCCGACGAGCTGGAGGACCGGATCGAGACGGTCTACGAGCAGCACCGCACCGGTGAGCCGTGGAGCCGCCCGACCGGGGCCGGCGTCGGCCGCGTCACCGACTACACGGAGGGCTTCGACCGGTACGTCGCCCACCTCATCGGCGTCCTGCCCAACCGCCTCGACGGTCTCAAGGTCGTCCTGGACGAGGCGCACGGCGCCGCCGCCCGGGTCTCGCCCGAGGCGTTCGCGCGGGCCGGGGCCGAGGTCGTCACCATCGGGGCGGACCCGGACGGCCTCAACATCAACGACGGCTGCGGCTCCACCCACCTGGAACTGCTGCGCGCCGCCGTCGTCGAGCACGGGGCCGACCTCGGCATCGCGCACGACGGCGACGCCGACCGCTGCCTCGCCGTGGACGCGGCGGGCGAGGAGGTCGACGGCGACCAGATCCTCGCCGTGCTGGCCCTGGCGATGCGGGACGCCGGTCAGCTGCGCAAGGACACCGTCGTCGGCACGGTGATGTCGAACCTCGGCTTCAAGCTGGCCATGGAGCGCGAGGGCATCCGGCTCGTCCAGACGGCGGTCGGCGACCGGTACGTCCTGGAGTCGATGAAGGCCGAGGGCTTCGCGCTCGGCGGCGAGCAGTCCGGGCACGTCATCGTCCTGGACCACGCCACGACCGGTGACGGCACGCTGACCGGCCTGATGCTCGCGGCGCGCGTCGCCGCCACGGGCCGGAGCCTCGCCGAACTGGCCGGCGTCATGCAGCGCCTGCCGCAGGTCCTGATCAACGTCCCCGACGTCGACAAGACCCGGGTCAACACCTCGTCCGAGCTGGCCACCGCGGTCGTCGAGGCGGAGCGCGAGCTGGGCGAGAACGGGCGCGTGCTGCTGCGCCAGTCGGGCACGGAGCCGCTGGTGCGGGTCATGGTCGAGGCCGCCGACATCGAGCAGGCGCGGGCCGTCGCGGGCCGGCTGGCCGATGTGGTGAAGTCCGCGCTGGGCTGAGCCCGGCCGTTCGCCGGAAGCCCCCGGCGGCCACGGGAGTCCCCGTGGCCGCCGGGGGCTTCTTCGCGCCGTCACTCCGGGGGGAGGGCGGGGCGGGTGACGACGACCAGGGCGGCGTCGTCGTTCAGGTGTCCGCCGACGTGGCGCAGCAGGTCGCGGCGGAAGCGGTCGAGGAAGGCGTCGGGGTCGCTCCCGCGCCAGCCGGTGACGCGGTCGGTGAGCGGGTAGAAGGCGCCGGTGGCGTCGCGGGCCTCGGTGACGCCGTCCGTGTACAGCAGCAGGAGGTCGCCCGGCTCGAACGGGAAGCTGTCGACGTGGTAGCGGGGGTGCGCCAGCTCGCCCAGGCCCAGTGGGGGCGCGGGGCGGCGGACGTCCACGGTTGCCGGGCGGCCGTCGCGCAGGACGACCGGGGGCGGGTGCCCGCAGGAGATCATCCGGACCGGGCCGCCCCGGTCGGGGATGTCCAGGACGGTGGCCGTGATGAACGTTTCTCCGTAGCGGCTCGTCTCGCCCGGTTCCGTCAGGTCCCAGCACACGCTCCGGTCGAGGTAGGTCACCAGCTCGTCCAGGTCGGACCGGCGGTGGGCGGCGACGCGGAACGCCCCGAGCAGCAGGGCGGCGTCGTTCACCGCGGTCATTCCCTTGCCCTGCACATCGCCGATGATCAGCCGGGTGCCGGAGGTGGTCCGGGCCGCGGCGTACAGGTCCCCGCCGATCCGGGCCTCGGCCTCGGCGGCGAGGTAGAGGGCGGAGGCGCGCAGCGGGCCGAGCCGCCCGGGCAGCGGCGGCAGGACCACGCGCTGGGCGACCTCCGACACGTACCGCACCTGTGTCAGCTCCTTCGCCCGGCGCTCCCGCAGGACGCAGAAGACCACCAGGCTCGCGCCGACCAGGATCAGGGCGATGATCTGCGCCTCGTGGTTGGCCGAGAGGAGGTCGTCGGGGTCGCGGATGACCCCGATGAGCGTCTGCGCGACGACCGCCAGCGCCGCGACCAGGCCCACCGTCCTCGGTCCGCCGAACGACGGCGTGATCGCCGGGGCCGCGACGAGCAGCGGACCGAGATGGATGTCGGGCGGGGCGAGGATGTCGATCACGGACACCGCGACGATCCACGCGATCGGGACGGCGACCAGCGCCCACCGGGGGCGGGGGCCTGCGCGGCGCTCGGACATGCCTCCTCTCTACACCGCCCCCGCACGGTCCGCACCGGCAGCGGGAAGCGGGCCCGCCCCTCCCGGGGGAAAGGCGGCCGACGGGGGCGGACCGCGTTCCCCGGGCCCACGGGTCGGGCCCGTCCGGCGGTGGCGTCCGATCGGCCACGGCCTTCGGCGATGGCGCCCGGTGGGTCAGGACCGTACGGCGGCGCCCGGTGTGTCCGCCGGAGGCTTGCGCGCGCGCCGGAACCTCCACAGGGCCTTCTGGAGCAGCAGCGTCAGCGTGCCGGCGAGGATGATCCCGCCGAGGTTGGCGAGCAGTTGCTGCCCGGAGCCGACGGTCTGCTGGTAGTCGGAGTAGCTGAACGCGACGGCCGCGTTGGCGGCGGCCGGGACGGTCGTCACCGAGATCGCCACCCCGATCAGGGCCCCGGACTTCGCGGAGGTGAGCGAGAGCGTTCCGGCGACGCCCGCGAGGAACGCCACCACGAACGACATCCAGTCCGGGTGCCAGATGAACCCGGTGTTGGGCCGGGATTCGTCGATCATTCCGCTGGTGAAGAGGCCGAAGGCGTCCATCAGCCAGGCAAAGCCCGCGGTGATCAGCATCGCCAGGGCGAACCCGCCGATCAGCGCCCACAGCGACCGCGCCACCAGGCGCGGGGCGCGTTGCACCACGGCCGTGGAGATCCCGGCCAGTGGCCCGAACTCCGGGCCGACCGCCATCGCCCCCACGATCAGCACCGCGTTGTCGAGCATCACCCCGCAGGCGGCGAGCATCGTGGCGATGGCGAGGAAGGAGACGTAGGTGATGGAGAACGTCGACTCCTCGTGCGTCGCCTCCGTCAGCTCCTCCCACAGCACCGCGTCGGCGCTGTCGCCCGGGGCCTCCTCCTCCGCCCGGTCGGCATGATCGGAGAGGGTCAGCTCCATGTTCTCCATGGTGATCGACCCGGACTTCTCCAGACCGAGGCCCCGCAGATCCCGGATCAGCTCGTCGCCCGCCTCGCGCGCCACGTCGCACATCACCACGTCACCGGCGGGGGAGCGGGCTGCGCCCGGCAGGACCACGAGGTGGGCGGTGCCGACGGTGGTCTCCAGCAGCGCGACCACCTCGTCGGTGGTGTCGGTGGGCACGATCAGACGCAGGTGCAGCACGCGGGCAGCCGCCCTTCCGGGTCGCGGTGGTCGGACCGCTCGGTGGTCAGAGCTTGCGCAGGGACAGCTTCTGGACCTTGTGGTCCGGGCCCTTGCGGAGCACCAGGGTGGCACGGCCGCGCGTCGGGGCGACGTTCTCCAGCAGATTCGGCTTGTTGATGGTCCGCCACATGGTGCGGGCGTAGTCCAGCGCCTCCTCCTCGGAGACCTGGGTGTACTTGCGGAAGTACGAGGACGGGTCCTGGAACGCGGTGGCGCGCAGCTTGCGGAAGCGGTTCAGGTACCAGGTCTCGATGTCCTCGGCCCGGGCGTCCACGTACACGCTGAAGTCGAAGTAGTCGGCGAGCCCGACCCTGGTGCGGCCGTCGCTGCCCGGCAGCGCGGGCTGGAGGACGTTGAGCCCCTCGACGATGAGGATGTCGGGGCGGCGCACGGTGAGCCGCTCGCCGGGGACGATGTCGTAGATCAGGTGTGAGTAGACGGGCGCGGTCACCTCGTCCTTGCCCGCCTTGATGTCGGCGACGAAGCGGGTCAGGGCCCGCCGGTCGTACGACTCCGGGAACCCCTTGCGGGAGGTCAGCCCGCGTGCCTTGAGCTCCTTCATCGGCAGCAGGAACCCGTCCGTGGTCACCAGTTCGACGCGCGGGTGCTCGGGCCAGCGGGCCAGCAGCGCCTGGAGGATGCGGGCGCTGGTGGACTTGCCGACGGCGACACTGCCCGCGACCCCTATGACGAAGGGGGTGCCGCGCTGCGCCCCGTGTCCGTTGCCGGCGTCGCCGAGGAAGGTGTTCAGCGCGCCGCGCAGCCCGGAGGTGGCCTGGACGTACAGGTTGAGCAGCCGGGAGAGCGGCAGGTAGACGTCCCGTACCTCGTCCAGGTCGATGACGTCCCCGAGCCCCCGCAGCCGCTCCACCTCGTCGGCGGTCAGCGGCAGCGGGGTCTTGTCCCGCAGCGCACTCCACTCGTCGCGCGAGAGGTCGACGTACGGGGTCGGCGCGTGCTCGGTGCGGCGCTGGGGGCTCCGTGCGGTCGATGTGATCACCCTTCATTGTTGCGGGAGTTTTAACGGAGTGGGGGGTGGGCTCGGTCACGTGGGTGGCGGTGCGGGGCGGGCGCCCGGGGCGGCCGACGGGCGCGGGCCCGGTGTCCGCTCCCCTGTGCCGGACACCGGGCCCGCGCCCGCACTCTGTGCCGCTCGTGCGGTCAGGGCTTCTGCCCCTCGGTGTCGACCACGGCGGCCCTGGTCCTGGCGATGTCGATCAGGACGTCACCGCGCCGGTAGACCATGGGTGCGAGCCCGGCGGGTCCGGGCACCTCGTGTGTCCGGGTGACCACGTCGCGCTCGCCCGCGTAGCTGTAGTCCACCGGGTCGATGAGGAGCTCGCGCCGGCTGTCGCCCCGGTCGTACGCGCGGGTGACCGCGATGACCTGGCGGCCGGAGGCGTCCCGGATCAGGTGGTCGGTCACCTCGACGCCCCCGACGGTCGCCATCGCCCGGTAGACGCGGGCCTGGGCGTCGGGCGGGATCGGGTACGACTCCAGCAGGACGGACAGGGCGCGGAAGCTGTGCTCGTCCTTGGCCTCGGGGGGGCCGTCGGGGCCGCTGCCGGTGGGGAAGATCCTGCGGAGTTCCGCGAGGAGCGCCTCGGGGTCCTCCGGGAGGTCCGCCGCGATCTCGTAGGACTCGCGGGCGGTGCGGTGGTCCGTGTCGCCCGGGTCGTTCTCGGCGGCCTTGTCGTCGTACGGGATCCAGGATTCGGGATCCCCGTGGTCCACGACGACCGACGTCCCGGAGCCCTTCCCGTCCTTCCTGGTCGGCTGGGCCGGCTCTCCGCTGACGGCCCGGAGGTAGATCCACTGGTCGGCGCGCGGCTCGGGGGGCGCCTCCTGCCGGTCCAGATAGTCGGCGGCCCGGCCCAGGGCGGCGGCCGGGCTGGACAGGTCGAGATCGCCCGTCACGGTCGCCGGGGCCGTGGCCCGGGGGGCGGGGGCGTCGACGAGCTGGGTGATGACCAACGCCGCCGCGGTGATCGCCACCACCGCGCCGAGCGAGGCGACCCGCCAGTCGGCCCGCAGCACGCGGGTGCGGCGGTTCCTGCCCGTGATGGCGTCGGTCAGGCGCTTCCGGCCGGGGGCGAGGGCGGTGCGGTCGGGGACGGGGGCGTCGGCGCGCAGCTCACGCAGCCGGGTCATTTCGTCCATGACGGGGTCAGCTCCTGTTCGGCCGAGGTGAACGCGGGGTCGGTGGTCAGGGACTCGCGGACCTTGCGGCGGGCCCGGTTCAGACGGGATCTGACCGTGCCCAGCGGTATCCGCAGCGCGTCGGCGACCTCCTGGTAGCCGAGGTCCGCCCAGGCGACGAGCAGCAGGACGTGCCGGTCGCCGGGGGAGAGCGAGGCCAGTGCCCCCGCCAGCGGGGCCCGGACGGCCAGCCGGTCGTCCGAGCGTTCGCTCCAGGAGGCGGCCACCGGGTCGTGGCCCGTCCGGGCGAGCGCCTTCAGCGCGCGGACCTCGGTACGGCGGTGCTTGCCGATCAGGTTGGCGGCGATGCCGTACAGCCAGGGCCGGGCCAGCCGGCGTGCGGTGTCGTAGCGGTCGCGGGTACGGAACGCGATGAGGAACGTCTCCGCCGTGATGTCGTCCGCCGCGCCCTCCCCGAGGCGGCGGGCGGCGTAGCGGTGGATGTCCGGGGCGTGCCGGTCGTACAGTCCGGCGAAGAGTTCGGGCTCGTCGAGGGAGCGCGCGATGACGTCGGCGTCGTCTCCCGCCCGGCCCTCGCCCTCGCCCCCGCCCGCGTGCTCGGTGCCGGGGCGGGCCGGAGGTGGTCCGGTCACTGCGCCTCCAAGGGTGCGTCGGTCGGTGTGGCTGTCACCCCTGTTGTCCGCGGCGGGCGGAAAGGTTCACGGCGGGAGGCGGACGGGCGGTGGGGCCCCGCGAGGGGCCCACCGCCCGTCCGTCGGCCTTCCCTCCCGCCCGTCCCTTCCGCGTACGGGCGGGAGGCCGCTCCCGGGCCCTGTCGTCGAACTGCGTGACGAAGCCCGTCTCTCCCCGCAGGTGATGCGATGGACACCCGTGACGGTAGAGGGTGGCCCCCGCGCGGTCCGCCGCGTCGCCGCCTGCCGACTTGACCGCGCTTTGACTGCGCTCTGCGAAGGTCTGGGCATGGCTGACCTCACATCGGACCCGGTGGACGTGGGCGGTGCCCTTCCCCGGGCCGGGTACGTGATCCTGACCGCGAGAACCCCGTGACCAGGCCGGCGGCGTCCCGGCCGCGTCCCGGTGACAGCGAACCCGGCTCCGCACCGCCGCCGGTCTGGGACAGGGCCGTGGTCCTGGGCGGCGGCTACGCGGGGCTCCTGGCCGCCCGCGTTCTGACCGGGCACTTCCGCCAGGTCACCGTCATCGAGCGGGACCCGCCCCCCGCACCCGGTGAGCCCGCGACCCGCTCCGGCGTCCCGCAGGCTCACCACCCCCACGCCCTGCTGGCCCGCGGCGCCGAACACCTGGAGGAGCTCTTTCCCGGGCTCCGTGAGGAACTGGCCGCCCGCGGCTGCCCGGTCGAGGACTTCGCCGCGGCCACCCGCATGCTGTTCCCCACCGGCTGGGCGCCCCGCATCCCCGTCGGCTTCGACGTCCAACTGGTGGCGCGCCCCGCACTCGAACAGGTGCTGCGCGAGCGGGTCACCGCCCTGCCGTCGGTCACCTTCCGCTACGGCGTGCGCGCCGAAGCGCTCCTCCTGGACCAGCAGCAGGACGGCGTGGGGGTGACGGTCCGTCCGCGCGACGGCGAGGCGCGGGACGAGGTGGTCCGGGCGGACCTGGTCGTGGACGCCACCGGCCGCGCGACCCGACTGCCCCGCTGGCTGGAGGAGGCGGGCCATCCCCTTCCCGACACCCTCGTGGTCGACGGCAAGGTCACCTACGCCTCGCGCTTCTACACCTTCCGGCCGGACCCGGGCCAGGACTGGTTCGCCTCCTACCAGCCGACCCTCGCCCCGCACTCACCGCGCGGTGGCGTCGCGGCCCGGGTCGGCCCCGACCTGTGGCAGCTCGGCCTGATCGGCGCGGGCGGCCAGGCCCCGCCCGCCGACGAGGACGGCTTTCGCGCGTACGCCGCGACCCTCGACAACCCCGACTTCGCCCACATCATCGACCACGGCACACCCCAGGGCCCCGTCAGACAGACCCGTTCCACCGTCAACCGCTGGCACCGTTACGACCGTCTGCCGCACTGGCCCGGACGCCTCATCGCCCTCGGCGACAGCATCTGCGCGCTCAACCCCGTCTACGCACAGGGCATGACCGTCGCCGCCCGGCAGGCCACCCTCCTCGACGCCCTCCTCACCCGCCACGCGCACACGGCCCGCACCAAGGGCGCGTCCGGCACGCTGGACCGGCTGGGGCCGGTGTTCCAGCGACGGGCCGCCGCCCTCGCCCGCGGCCCGTGGCTCCTCAACACCTCCGCCGACCGCGCCTGGCAGCCCGCCACCGCACCGCTGGGCACGCGCCTCGCCACCCGCTACCTCGCGGCCGTCACCGCACGCCTGCCCCACCACCCGGCCCTCTTCCTGCGGTTCGCCCGCAGCCTGCACATGCTCGACGGCCCCACCACCCTGGCCACTCCCCGGGCCCTCGCCCAGCTCGCCTCCCTCCCGTCCCTCCCGCGCCACGAAGCGGTCTGCACCTGCCCGGCGGGCAGCCGGTAGACCGGTCACCCGCCGGGCGGGCGCGGTGAGAGCCGCCACCTGCCCGGCGGGCCGCCGCCGCGTACCGTCGTGAAAAAGACGCGGCCGGTGTGTCGATCGAGCCAGGTCCCGATCGTCGTCATGGTGTAAGCAGCCCCGAGGGCTGGCACCACACAGGCGAGAGAGGGAACCGACCATGAAGTACATGCTGCTGATCCACAGCGGGGCCGTCGACGAGCGGGGCGGCGCGCCCGAGTGCACCGTCGAGGACTGGATGGCCTACGACAAGGCCGTGCGCGACGCGGGAATCCACGTGTCCGGGGAGTCGCTGGCCGATCTGGTGACCGCGACCACCGTGCGGGTCTCGCCGACGGGGGAGCGGACCGTGACGGACGGGCCGTTCGCCGAGACGCGCGAGCTGCTGGGCGGGTTCCTCGTGATCGACGTGCCCGACCTCGACGCCGCCCTCGACTGGGCCGCACGCTGTCCCGGCTCCCGCGACGGCGGCTCGGTCGTCGTCCGGCCGGTCGCGGACTTCGGGGCCTGAGAGCCGTGCCGGGCGAGGGCGTGCCCCCGGGGGAGGGCTCGGTGGCCGCCGAAGCCGTCGCGGCGGTGTTCCGGGAGGAGCGCGGGCTGCTGCTCGCCTCCCTCGTCCGCCGGTTCGGGGACCTCGACCTGGCCGAGGAGGTGACGTCCGAGGCGATCGAGGCCGCGCTGCGGCACTGGCCCGCCGAGGGCGTCCCCGCCCGCCCCGGGGCCTGGCTGCTGACGACCGCGCGGCGCAGGGCCGTGGACCGGCTCCGGCGCGACCGGGCGTACGCGGCCCGGCTCGCCGTCCTCCGGGCCGACGCGGAACGGGCCGAGGCGCAGCGGGTCGAAGCCGTCACCCCCGCGGCCGGTGCGGCCACGATCGGCGATCTCCCCGATGAACGGCTCCAGTTGTTCTTCACCTGCGCCCACCCCGCCCTCGCCGCCGAGGACCGCACCGCCCTGACCCTGCGGTGCCTCGCCGGGCTCACCACGCCGGAGGTGGCGCGGGCGTTCCTCGTACCGACCGCGACCCTGGCCCAGCGCGTCGTGCGGGCCAAGAAGAAGATCCGCGAGGCCCGGATCCCGTTCCGGGTGCCCGGCCCCGACGAACTGCCCGAGCGGCTGCCCGGTGTCCTCCAGGTCGTCTACTCGGTCTTCACCGAGGGGTACGCGGCCAGTTCGGGGCCCCGCCTCCAGCGGCTCGACCTGGCCGAGGAGGCGATCAGGCTGGCCCGGATACTGCACCGGCTGCTGCCCGCCGAGCGGGAGAGCGCCGGACTCCTCGCGCTGCTGCTCCTCGTCCACGCCCGGCGTGACGCGCGGACCGGGCCGGAGGGCGAGCCGGTGCTCCTGGAGGACCAGGACCGGGGGTGCTGGGACCGGGCGATGATCGAGGAGGGCCGCGCCCTGGTGGTCAGGGCGCTGACCGGCGGGCCGGCCGGCCCGTACGGGGTGCAGGCCGCCATCGCCGCCCTGCACGACGAGGCGGCAGACGTGGCGGCCACGGACTGGCCGCAGATCGTGGCCCTGTACGACGTGCTCCTCACGCTCACCCCGTCCCCCGTGGTGGCGTTGAACCGTGCCGTGGCGGTGGCGATGCGGGACGGGCCGGGCGCCGGACTGGCGCTGCTCGACGCGTTGGCGGGGGAGCCCCGGCTGCGGGAGTACCCGCCGTACGCCGTGGCGCGGGGGGACCTGCTCGGCCGGCTGGGGCGGGACGGGGAGGCCGCCGACGCGTACCGGGAGGCGCTGGAGCTGGCCCGCTCCGAGCCGGAGCGGGCCGCGTTGCGCCGGAAGCTGGGGGAGTGAGGGCTGTCCCGCGCCTCCCGGCGGGCGATCCGCCGCCAGGAATCGCGGGACAGCCCCCGGCAGGGGAAGGCCGGGGAGCCCGGGGGGCGGCGGCGGCCCTTCGCGTTCCCGTGGCGGCAGGAGCGGTTCACGGCAGCCGGGCCGCTGTCCGGCGAGCGCCGCGCCCACCGGTGGCCGGAACGCCTATCTTGACCCGCTCATGACATGAGTTCATTCTGTGCCCGTCGCACAGCTCCACCCCCACCCCGACGGACCCAGGAGATGCCAGCATGCGACTCGTCACCGCACGGAGACCCCGGCCGACGAAGGGCCGACGCAACGCCGCCCTGACCGTTCTGCTCGCCCTCGCCCTCGCGGCCCCCGCCACCGCCGTGGCGACCGCCGGGAACGCGGCCCCGAACGCGGCCGTCGCCGCGGACGAGCGGACGCTCCAGTACGAGATCACCGGGCGCACCACCCCTGCCGCCCGCACCGACATCGCCCGAGCGGGCGTCTCGATCGACGAGGTCCACGACCACGGCGTCGTGATCACCGCGGACGCCGCCCAGGCCCGGAAGCTCCGGGCGCGCGGCCACGTCCTGGAGGCCCTGCCCGCCCCGGACGCCGCGCCGCGCGCGGCGGACGGCGTGAGCGCCCTCGACTTCCCGCCCGCCGACTCCCGCTACCACAACTACGCCGAGATGAACGCGGCGATCGACGCCCGCATCGCCGCGAACCCCTCGATCATGAGCAAGCGCGTCATCGGCAAGACCTACCAGGGCCGTGACGTCATCGCGGTCAAGGTCAGCGACAACGTCGCCACCGACGAGGCCGAGCCCGAGGTCCTGTTCACCGCGCACCAGCACGCCCGCGAGCACCTGACCGTCGAGATGGCGCTCTACCTGCTCCGCGAACTGGGCCAGGGCTACGGGTCCGACTCCCGGATCACGCAGGCGGTCAACGGCCGCGAACTGTGGATCGTGCCGGACATGAACCCGGACGGCGGCGAGTACGACATCGCCTCCGGCTCGTACCGCAGCTGGCGCAAGAACCGGCAGCCCAACGCCGGCTCCAGCGCGGTCGGCACCGACCTCAACCGCAACTGGGCCTACAAGTGGGGCTGCTGCGGCGGCTCCTCCTCCAGCCCCTCGTCCGAGACCTACCGGGGTGCGGCCGCCGAGTCCGCGCCCGAGACGAAGGTCGTGGCGGACTTCGTGCGCAGCCGGGTGGTCGGCGGGAAGCAGCAGATCACGGCGGCCATCGACTTCCACACGTACAGCGAACTGGTGCTGTGGCCCTTCGGCTACACGTACAACGACACCGCCCCCGGCATGACCGCCGACGACCGCAACGCGTTCGCGGCGGTGGGGCAGAAGATGGCGGCCAGCAACGGCTACACCGCCGAGCAGTCCAGCGACCTGTACATCACCGACGGGTCGATCGACGACTGGCTGTGGGGCTCGCAGAAGATCTTCGGCTACACCTTCGAGATGTACCCGCGCTCGGCGTCCGGGGGCGGCTTCTACCCGCCCGACGAGGTCATCGAGCGCGAGACCTCCCGCAACCGCGACGCGGTGCTCCAGCTGATCGAGAACGCGGACTGCATGTACCGGTCGATCGGCAAGGAGGCGCAGTACTGCTCCTGACGGAGCGGCGCGACTCCGCCGCTCGGCGCGGCCCGGTCCCGGCCCTGCGTGGCCGGGACCGGGCCGCCCGGCCGGGGACGGGGTGCGCGGTCGGGGACGGGCCGCGCGGATTCCTGCCGTGAGGGGCTTTCGGCCTTAAGGTGCCGCTATGTGCGGAATCGTGGGTTATGTCGGTGGCCAGTCGGCGCAGGACGTCGTCGTCGCGGGACTCAAGCGCCTCGAATACCGGGGCTACGACTCGGCGGGCGTCGCCGTTCTCGCGGACGGCGGGCTCGCCGCCGCGAAGAAGGCGGGCAAGCTCGTCAATCTGGAGAAGGAGCTGGGCGACCGGCCGCTGCCGGCCGGGCGGACCGGCATCGGGCACACCCGGTGGGCGACGCACGGAGCGCCCACCGACACCAACGCCCACCCGCATCTGGACAACGCCGGCCGGGTCGCCGTCGTGCACAACGGGATCATCGAGAACTTCGCGGCCCTGCGCCGCGAGCTGACCGGACGCGGCCACGCCCTGGAGTCGGAGACGGACACCGAGGTCGTCTCGCACCTGCTGGCCGAGGCCTTCTCGGCCGGCGGGGACCTCGCGGAGGCGATGCGCCAGGTGTGCCGGCGGCTGGAGGGGGCGTTCACCCTGGTCGCCGTGCACGCGGACCAGCCGGGCGTGGTGGTCGGCGCCCGACGCAACTCCCCGCTCGTCGTGGGCGTCGGGCAGGACGAGTGGTTCCTCGCCTCGGACGTCGCCGCCTTCATCGCGCACACCCGGACCGCCGTCGAGCTGGGCCAGGACCAGGTCGTCGAGCTGAGCCGCCAGGGCGTCGTCGTCACCGGGTTCGACGGAGAGCTCGCCGAGGTGCGCGAGTACCACGTCGACTGGGACGCGTCGGCCGCCGAGAAGGGCGGCTACGCCTCCTTCATGCTCAAGGAGATCGCCGACCAGCCCCAGGCCGTCGCCGACACCCTCCTCGGCCGGGTGGACGGGGAGGGCGCGCTCCACCTCGACGAGGTGCGCATCCCGGCCGCGGAGCTGCGCGAGGTCGACAAGGTCGTCATCGTCGCCTGCGGCACCGCCTTCCACGCCGGAATGATCGCCAAGTACGCCATCGAGCACTGGACCCGGCTGCCCTGCGAGACCGAGCTCGCCAGCGAGTTCCGCTACCGGGACCCGATCCTGGACCAGCGCACCCTGGTCGTCGCCATCTCCCAGTCCGGCGAGACGATGGACACCCTGATGGCGCTGCGGCACGCCCGTGAACAGGGCGCGAAGGTGCTCGCCATCTGCAACACCAACGGCTCGACCATCCCCCGCGAGTCCGACGCCGTCCTCTACACGCACGCCGGGCCCGAGGTCGCCGTCGCCTCCACCAAGGCCTTCCTCACCCAGCTCGTCGCCTGCTACCTCGTGGCGCTCTACCTCGGCCAGGTCCGCGGCACCAAGTGGGGCGACGAGATCCGTACGGTGGTGCGCCAGCTCTCCGCGATCTCCGACGAGGTCGACCGGGTCCTGGAGACGATGGAGCCCGTGCGCGAGCTGGCCCGGTCCCTCGCCCACCATGACACCGTGCTGTTCGTCGGCCGGCATGTCGGCTACCCGGTCGCCCTCGAAGGCGCGCTCAAGCTCAAGGAACTCGCCTACATGCACGCCGAGGGCTTCGCGGCCGGCGAGCTGAAGCACGGGCCGATCGCGCTCATCGAGGAGGGGCTGCCGGTCGTCGTCATCGTCCCCTCGCCGCGCGGGCGTTCGGTCCTCCACGACAAGATCGTGTCCAACATCCAGGAGATCCGGGCCCGGGGCGCACGCACCGTCGTCGTCGCCGAGGAGGGCGACGAGGCCGTCGTCCCGTACGCCGACCACCTCATCACGGTCCCCGCAACGCCTACGCTGCTTCAGCCGCTGGTCGCCACCGTGCCGCTCCAGGTCTTCGCCTGCGAGCTCGCGACGGCCCGCGGCAACGAAGTGGACCAGCCGCGCAACCTGGCGAAGTCCGTGACCGTGGAGTGAGCCGGGGCGCGCGTCCCGGGTGATGGGGATGGCGAGGGTGGGTTCGTGATCATTGGGGTCGGCATCGACGTGGCCGAGATCGAGCGCTTCGGCGCGGCGCTGGAGCGTACGCCCCAGCTGGCCGACCGACTCTTCGTCGGAAGCGAGCTGACGCTGCCCAGCGGCGAGCGTCGCGGAATCGCCTCGCTCGCCGCCCGGTTCGCCGCGAAGGAGGCCCTGGCCAAGGCGCTCGGCGCACCCGGCGGGCTGCTCTGGAGCGACGCGGAGGTCTGGGTCGAGGAGAGCGGGCAGCCCCGGCTGCGGGTCAGCGGCACGGTCGCCGCCCGCGCCGCGGAACTGGGCGTACGCGGCTGGCACGTCTCGCTCAGCCACGACGCGGGCGTGGCGTCGGCGGTGGTGATCGCGGAGGGATGACCCCCGGCCGGCCGGACGGGCCACGGTGCTGCCCCACCCGGCGGCCGGGCGGCGGTGACGCCCACGGCCCGGCCGGAACGCCCGCGGGCGCGCCCACCGCCCGGCCGGAACGGGCCGGCACGGCCTCGCGGGGGTGGCGTACGCCCGCGTGATCGCGGAGGGTTGGACCCATGCGACGTGCCTACAGCGTGGAGACCGTACGGGCCGCCGAGGCCGCCCTCATGCAGCGGCTGCCGGAGGGCGAGCTGATGCGGCGCGCCGCCGCCGGGCTCGCCGTGGCCTGCGGCGATCTGCTGCGCCGCAACGGCAGGGTGTACGGGTCCCGGGTCCTGCTCCTGGTCGGCAGCGGCGACAACGGCGGCGACGCGCTGTACGCCGGTGCCCGCCTGGCGCGCCGGGGCGCGGGCGTCCGGGCCCTGCTGCTCGCCCCCGACCGGGCCCACCCCGGGGGCCTCGCCGCGCTGCTGGCGGCCGGGGGGCAGGTCGTCGACGGGCCGGACGGGCTCGGCGTGCTCGACCTGGTGGTGGACGGCATCACCGGGATCGGCGGGCGCGGCGGGCTGCGCGAGGACGCCACCGGGCTGCTGCACACGGTGACCCGGGACCGCACCCCGGTCCTCTCCGTCGACCTGCCGAGCGGGGTGGAGGCCGACACCGGCGAGGTCCACGGGGACGCGGTCCGGGCGGACGCCACCGTCACCTTCGGCACGTACAAGCCCGGCCTCCTGATCGACCCGGCCGCCGAACACGCCGGGGCCCTGCGGCTGGTGGACATCGGGCTCGGCCCGGAACTGCCCGAGCCGCCGGACCTGGAGGCCCTCCAGTACGCCGACGTCGCCGCGCTGCTCCCGGCGCCGGGACCGGAGAGCGACAAGTACCGGCGCGGGGTCGTCGGCGTCGTCGCCGGGTCCGAGCGCTACCCGGGCGCCGCGGTCCTCGCGGTCGCGGGCGCGCTGCACGGCGGGGCCGGGGCCGTGCGGTACGTCGGACCGGGCGCCGACGCGGTGATCGCCCGCTACCCCGAGGCGCTGGTGCACGCCGGGCCGCCGTCGGAGGCCGGGCGGGTGCAGGCCTGGGTGGTCGGGCCGGGGCTCGGCGACGGGCGGGGCGCGGAGGCGGCCGTCGCCGACGTGCTGGCCGCCGACGTCCCCGTGCTCGTCGACGCGGACGGGCTGCGGCTGCTGGACGCGGAGACCGTCCGGACCCGGACCGCCCCCACCGTCCTGACCCCGCACGCGGGGGAGGCCGCGGCCCTGCTCGGCACGGCCCGCGAGGAGGTCGAGGCCGGGCGGCTCGCCGCCGTCCGCGAACTGGCCGCCCGCTACCGCGCCACCGTGCTCCTCAAGGGCTCCACGACCCTGGTCGCGGAGGCCCGCGACACACCCGTACGGGTCAACCCGACCGGCACGTCCTGGCTCGCCACGGCGGGCAGCGGCGATGTGCTCTCCGGGCTCACCGGGTCCCTGCTCGCGGCCGGACTCGCCCCGCGTGACGCCGCGTCCGTGGGCGCGTACCTGCACGGGCTCGCCGCCCGGCACGGCTCGGACGGGGCCCCGGTCTCCGCGCAGGACGTCGCGGAGGGCATCCGGGCCGCCTGGCGCGACGTGCGGGCGGGCTGAGCCGGGGGGAGGGTGGAGGCCCGGGAGAGGAAGGGCGGCCGGACATGGCGAGCGGCAGCGGACCCGTACGCGTACGGAGGGTCTACGACCCGCCGGAGGACGGCGACGGCACCCGGGTGCTCGTCGACCGGCTCTGGCCCCGGGGCGTCTCCAAGGAGCGCGCCGCGATCGACGTGTGGCTGAAGGACGTCACCCCCTCGGACGAACTGCGCTCCTGGTACCACCAGGACCGCTCCGGCGCGCGCCACGACGCCTTCGTCGAGCGCTACCGCGCCGAACTGGACGACCCGGCGCACACGGAGGCCGTCGAGCGGCTCCTCGGCCTGGTGCGCGAGGGCGGTCCCGTCACCCTGATCACCGCCGTCAAGGACGTGGCCGACAGCCATGTCCCCGTCCTGGTCGACCACCTGGGCCATGTGAGGAAACGTACATAGGGCCGGATACCGGTGTGCACCGCCGGGGAGGCGGCCCACGCCTCTGAGAGACTGGGCGCGATGAACGAGACAGCGTCCCTGAGAGCCCGTGCCGAGATCGACCTCGCCGCGCTGCGCGCCAACGTGCGCGTCCTGCGCGAGCGCGCGGCCGGGGCCCAGCTCATGGCCGTGGTGAAGTCCGACGGTTACGGGCACGGGGCCGTGCCCTGCGCACGGGCCGCCCGCGAGGCAGGGGCCACCTGGCTGGGCACCGCGACCCCGCAGGAGGCCCTCGCCCTGCGCGCGGCCGGACTCGACGGCCGGATCATGTGCTGGCTGTGGACGCCCGGAGGGCCCTGGCGCGAGGCGATCGAGGCCGACATCGATGTGTCGGTCGGCGGTATGTGGGCGCTGCGCGAGGTCGTCGCGGCCGCCGCGGCGGCGGGCCGGACGGCCAGGATCCAGCTCAAGGCCGACACCGGCCTCGGCCGCGGCGGCTGCCAGCCCGCCGACTGGCCCGAGCTGGTCGGCGAGGCGCTGGCCGCCGAGCGGGCGGGCCGGGTGGAGGTCACCGGCCTCTGGTCCCACTTCGCCTGCGCCGACGAGCCCGGCCACCCCTCGATCGCCGCCCAGCTCGCCGTCTACCGCGACCTGGTGGCGTACGCCGAGAAGGAGGGCGTGGAGCCCGAGGTGCGGCACCTGGCCAACTCACCGGCGACGCTCACGATCCCCGAGGCGCACTTCGACCTCGTGCGGACCGGCATCGCGATGTACGGCGTCTCGCCCGCCCCCGAACTCGGCACGTCCGCCGACCTCGGACTGCGGCCCGTGATGACGCTCGCCGCGTCCGTCGCCCTGGTCAAGGACGCCCCGGCCGGACACGGCATCAGCTACGGCCACCACTACACGACGACGGCCGAGACGACCCTCGGCCTGATCCCCGTCGGCTACGCGGACGGCGTCCCGCGCCACGCGTCGGGCACGGGCCCCGTCCTGGTCGGCGGGAAGGTGCGCCGCGTCGCCGGCCGGGTCGCCATGGACCAGTTCGTCGTCGACCTCGACGGCGACCGGCCGGAGGCGGGCGCGGAGGCGGTGCTGTTCGGCCCGGGCGACCGGGGCGAGCCGACCGCGCAGGACTGGGCGGAGGCCGCCGGCACCATCGCGTACGAGATCGTCACCCGCATCGGCACCCGGGTGCCGCGGGTGTACGTGGACGGCGCGGCCGGTCCGGGCGAGGCGGCCGGAGGCGGGCGGCGGTGAGCGGGAGCAGCGCGGAAGAGGTGGTCGCCGCGACCGCAGCCGGCGCGGCCGGCTGGCGCCGGGCCGGGATCGCCGGGGCCGCCATAGGGGTGCTCGCCGCCGGTGCCGCCGCCGGGGTCGCCGTCGAGCGGCTCACCGTCGGGCGCGGCATGCGCAAGAAGGCCCGCCTCGCGCTGGACGCCACCGGGCCCTACGGCTCGCTGCGCGGCACGCCGGGCCGGGCCGTCGCCGACGACGGCACCGAACTGCACTACGAGATCGACGAGGTGGAGGACGCGTCCCCGGGCGAGGAGGGAACCGGCTCCGCGGGCTCCCGCCGCCGCCGGCTTTTCGGGCGCAAGGCCCCCGCCCCGGTCACCGTCGTCTTCAGCCACGGCTACTGCCTCGGCCAGGACTCCTGGCACTTCCAGCGGGCCGCCCTGCGCGGCCTCGTCCGCGCCGTCTACTGGGACCAGCGCAGCCACGGCCGCTCCGGGCGGGGCCGGACCCAGGCGGACGGGGTGCCGGTCGGCATCGACCAGCTCGGCCGCGACCTCAGGGCGGTCATCGACGCGGCGGCCCCCGAGGGCCCGCTGGTGCTGGTCGGGCACTCCATGGGCGGCATGACGATGATGGCGCTGGCCGACCAGTACCCGGCCCTGATCCGCGACCGGGTCGCCGCCGTCGCCCTGGTCGGCACCTCCAGCGGCAAGCTCGGCGAGGTGAACTTCGGGCTGCCGGTGGCGGGCGTCAACGCGGTGCGCCGGGTGCTGCCCGGGGTGCTGAAGGCGCTCGGCTCGCAGACGGAGCTGGTGGAGAAGGGGCGGCGGGCCACCGCGGACCTCTTCGCCGGGCTGATCAAGCGGTACTCGTTCGGTTCGCGGGACGTCGACCCGGCGGTCGCCCGGTTCGCGGAACGGCTCATCGAGTCCACCCCGATCGACGTGGTCGCCGAGTTCTACCCGGCCTTCACCGAGCACGACAAGAGCGGTGCGCTGCCCGCGTTCCGGGACGTGCCCGTGCTGATCCTGGCCGGGGACAAGGACCTGGTCACCCCCAGCTCGCACAGCGAGGCCATCGCCGACGTCCTGCCCGACGCCGAGCTGGTGATCGTGCCGGACGCCGGGCACCTGGTGATGCTGGAACACCCGGAGACGGTCACCGACCGGCTGGCCGACCTGCTCGTACGCAGCGGCACGGTGCCGGGCGCTAACGTTGGCGGACATGGAAGCACCGCACGGCGGCCCGGCCGCTGAGACCGTTCCGGAGACCGCGGGGACGACCGCCCCCGAGCCCGCCGGGGCCGTACCCGAGGCCGTGGAGGTGACGCTCGCCGTCACCTCCCCCGAACAGATGCAGGACCTGGGCCGCCGGCTCGCCCGGGTGCTGGCCCCCGGCGACCTGGTCATGCTCACCGGCGAGCTGGGCGCCGGGAAGACGACCCTGACCCGGGGCCTGGGCGAGGGCCTCGGCGTGCGCGGCGCGGTCACCTCGCCGACCTTCGTCATCGCCCGCGTCCACCCCTCGCTGACCGGGGGCCCCGCCCTGGTCCACGTCGACGCGTACCGCCTGGGCGGCGGGCTCGACGAGATGGAGGACCTGGACCTGGACGTGTCGCTGCCGGAGTCCGTGGTGGTCGTGGAGTGGGGCGACGGCAAGGTCGAGGAGCTGGCGGACGACCGGCTGCGGGTCCTCATCGACCGGGCGAAGGGCGACACCGACGACGAGCGGCGCGAGGTGACCCTGGTCGGCATCGGGGCGCGCTGGGCGGGGCTGCGGGCGGATCTGGCGTGAGGTTCCGGGAGTAGCCTTCCCGACAGGGCGTCGGTAAATTGTTGCGTCCGGACCCGTGGTCGTGGTCACATGGGTGACGAGGTGTGGTTAGGCTTGCCTAACCAGGCCCTCCATCGGAGCATCAAGGAGGCATCCATGCCGACGCCCGAGCGCGCAGCGCAGCCGCGACCGACTCCGTCCGCCCTGTCGATGAGAGACCTGCTGGCCTCGTGCGCCGCGGCCACCGTGATCTCCACCCCGCCGAACGACGAGGCCGCTGAGCCGGAGGCGGCGGATCGGGGCGTGATCCCCCCGCCGGCCAGGCGCGACGCCGCCTAGGTCGTGCCGTCGGACGGCCGTCGCCGCCCGCGGGGCGGGCGGCGGTTCGACGACGGGGCCCGGGGAGTGTCCGCACCGTGTCGTCGGCCGCCCGTCGCGGGCCGGACGAGACGGTGCGGACGCGACCTGGCGGGGGCGCCTTTGCTACGGGACGACGACGACCTTCGCGCCGACCGTCGCGAAGGTCCACATGGCCTTGCCGTCCGCGCGCTTCATCCGGACGCCGCCGGTCTTCGACGTCGGGTCCGGGGTGGCCATCGAGCCGTCCTGCGCCGCGCTGAAGCCGATCGCCACCTCGTCCACGTTCGCGAAGCGCACCACGTGCTCGATCGGGACGCCGTCCGAGCCCTGGACCGTGCCCGAGCGCGAGGTGACCTTGTGGACCCCGGGCGGCGGGCTGACGGGGCTCGGCATCACGGTGAAGGTGCGGATCGCCTCGTTGTCCCCGCCGACCAGCCACACCCGGCGGTCCGCCAGCGCGTACACGACGCGCTCGCCCTTCCCGGACGCCGCCGGGACCGCCAGCGGGTCGGCCGTGGGCTTCGGCTTGGCGGAGGGCTGGGCCGAGGCCGAGGCGGTGGGCTTCTTGCCGGGCGTGGACGCCACCGAGGCGGGGGCGTTCGCCGAGGCCTGGTAGGCCAGGAAGGCGACCGCGGCGACCGCCGCCGCAGTGAGCCCGGCCACGATTCCCGAGCTTCCCCTAGCCACCGTGAACTCCCCTTTCGACTGCCGTTGCCGCATGTCGTACAAGCGTTTACGTCGTACCCGCGGATACCCGGTGACGGTAGCAGCAGGGAGGGGGCGGACCGGGACGCCGTACGGACGCGGTAACGCCGTCGGCGGAGCCGTAGGCTGTTTGCGTGCTCTTGCTCGCCATGGATACCGCCACCCCCGCCGTCACCGTCGCCCTGCACGACGGCACGTCCGTCATCGCCTCCTCGGGGCAGGTCGACGCCCGCAGGCACGGGGAACTGCTGCTCCCCGCCGTCGACCGGGTCCTCGCCGAGGCCGGGACGGAGCTCGACGCCGTGACGGGCCTGGTCGTGGGCGTCGGCCCCGGCCCCTACACCGGCCTGCGGGTCGGCCTGGTCACCGCCGCCACCTTCGGCTCCGCCCTCTCCGTACCGGTGCACGGCCTGTGCACCCTGGACGGCCTCGCGTACGCCGCCGGACTGGAGGGGCTGGAAGGGCCGTTCGCCGTGGCGACCGACGCGCGCCGCAAGGAGGTCTACTGGGCGCGGTACGAGGACGCCCGCACCCGTTCGGGCGAACCCGCCGTCGACCGGCCCGCCGACATCGCCGAAGCCCTCGCCGGGCTCCCCGTCGTCGGCGCGGGCGCGGTGCTCTACCCGGACGCCTTCCCGGACCCGCGCGGCCCCGAGCACGTCGCCGCCGGGGCGCTCGCCGCGCTCGCCGCCGAACGCCTCGCCGCCGGACAGGAGCTGCTGGAGCCGCAACCGCTCTATCTGCGCCGGCCCGACGCGCAGGTCCCGAAGAACTACAAGGTGGTCACCCCCACGTGAGCACCGCCACCGCCGCCGTACTGCGCGAGATGCGCTGGTGGGACATCGCACCGGTGCTGGAGCTGGAACACGAGCTGTTCCCGGACGACGCCTGGTCGCCCGGGATGTTCTGGTCCGAGCTGGCCCACGCCCGCGGCCCCGGCGCCACCCGCCACTACGTCGTCGCCGAGGACCCCGCCACCGGCCGGATCACCGGTTACGCCGGGCTCGCCGCCCTCGGCGACCTGGCCGACGTCCAGACGATCGCGGTCAGCCGCGAGGCGTGGGGCACCGGCCTCGGCTCGGAACTCCTCACCGACCTGCTGAAGGCCGCCACCGACTTCGAGTGCGCCACGGTCCTGCTGGAGGTCCGGGTCGACAACGCCCGGGCGCAGAGGCTGTACGAGCGCTTCGGCTTCGAACCGATCGGCTTCCGGCGCGGCTACTACCAGCCGGGGAACATCGACGCCCTGGTCATGCGCCTGACCATGCAAGAACAAGCAGTGCACGAGCACGCACCAGAGACCGGGACTGAATGATGGCTGCCGAAGAACCCCTCGTACTCGGCATCGAGACCTCCTGCGACGAGACCGGCGTGGGCATCGTGCGCGGCACGACCCTGCTCGCGGACGCCGTCGCCTCCAGCGTCGACACCCACGCCCGCTTCGGCGGCGTCGTCCCGGAGATCGCCTCCCGCGCCCACCTGGAGGCGATGGTCCCCACCATCGAGCGCGCCCTGAAGGAGGCCGGGATCAGCGCCCGCGACCTCGACGGGATCGCCGTCACCTCGGGCCCCGGCCTCGCCGGAGCCCTGCTCGTCGGCGTCTCGGCCGCCAAGGCGTACGCGTACGCGCTCGGCAAGCCGCTCTACGGGGTCAACCACCTCGCCTCGCACATCTGCGTCGACCAGCTGGAGCACGGCCCGCTGCCCGAGCCGACGATGGCCCTGCTGGTCAGCGGCGGCCACTCCTCGCTGCTCCTGGCCCCCGACATCACCGCCGACGTCCGGCCGCTCGGCGCGACGATCGACGACGCGGCGGGCGAGGCCTTCGACAAGATCGCCCGGGTGCTGAACCTCGGCTTCCCCGGCGGCCCCGTCATCGACCGGCTGGCACGCGAGGGCGACCCGAAGGCCATCGCCTTCCCGCGCGGTCTGACCGGCCCGCGCGACGCCCCGTACGACTTCTCCTTCTCCGGGCTCAAGACCTCCGTCGCCCGCTGGATCGAGGCGAAGCGCGCGGCGGGCGAGGAGGTGCCCGTACGGGACGTGGCGGCGTCCTTCCAGGAGGCCGTGGTGGACGTGCTCACCCGCAAGGCGGTCCGGGCCTGCAAGGACGAGGGCGTCGACCACCTGATGATCGGCGGCGGCGTCGCCGCCAACTCCCGGCTCCGCGCCCTGGCCCAGGAGCGGTGCGAGCGGGCCGGCATCCGGCTGCGGGTGCCGCGCCCGAAGCTCTGCACCGACAACGGTGCGATGGTCGCCGCGCTCGGCGCGGAGATGGTCGCCCGCAACCGGCTCCCCTCCGACCTGGAGCTGTCGGCGGACTCCTCGCTTCCGGTGACGGAGCCGCACGTGCCGGGGGCCGCGCACGCCCACTCGCACGACCACGATCACGTGCACGAGATCAGCAAGGACAACCTCTACTCATGAGCGCCGCGACCATCGTCCTGATGTGGGAGGCCCGGGCCGCCGAGGGCCGCGGCGGCGAACTCCTGGAGTGGGCGCGGGCGCGGTCCGCCGAGCTGTCCCGCGAACCGCACCGCCGCGAACTGCTGCGCGCCCCGCAGGACCGGGTGCTCGTGATGACGTGGTGGCAGGACGCCTCGTACGGCGACGACCTCCCCGAACTCCCCGAGCCCGACGCCGCCCTGATCACCCGCCCGGTGCACCGCTGGCGCTTCGAGGCGGTGGGCTGAACGCGCGGGGCCGGGCTGCCGCCCCGGACCCCGGCGGCCCGGTGAGGCCCTCGGGCGGCGGCCGGGAGGGATGCCCGGCGGCGGGGCGGCCCGGTCAGGCCTTCGCGCCCCGCGCCCCCCGGCCGAGCAGGCCGTCCACGATCGCGTCGAGCTCCTCGACCGTCTCGTAGTCCGCGGCGTACTCCCGCCAGCGGTCCTTGACCTCGGTGAGCCGGGGCAGCTCCGCCGCGTCCCTCTCCGTGACCATCTCCGGGAAGAACTCCCGGCGCGACGGGTTCTCCGCCCGGCGGGCCGCCGCCCTGCGGAAGACCAGGTCCCCGTAGACGTAACTCCAGATCGTCCGGTACGCCCGCACCGAGCGGGCCGGGGAGAGACCGCAGGCGAGCGCGCAGTCGATGATCTCCTCCACCATCCACAGCGCGTTGCGGTCGGTCAGCTCGCCCAGCGCCAGGATGTCCAGCACCCAGGGGATCCGGCCGATGATGTCGTGCATGTGCGCGGCCACCGCCACCAGCCGCTCGCGCGGGTCCACGGGCAGCTCCGGGCGGGGGAACGCCGCCGCCGTGCCGGACAGGGTGAGCATCAGCAGCTCGTCCTTGTCCTGCACGTAGTGGTAGAGCGCCATGGGCGTGCTGCCCAGCTCCTTCGCCACCCGCCGCATGGACAGGGCGGCCACGCCCTCCTCCTCGACGATGCGGCGCGCGGTGGCGACCATCACCTCCGGGTCCAGCCTGCGGGGCCGCCCCACGGGCCGTCCCGTGGGGCGCCCGGCCGCGCCCGGTTTGCCGCCCGTCACCGGATTCTTCGTCTTCTTCGTCTTTTCGGTCTTCTCGGTGCCTGACACCTGGGCATTCTCTCCTTCCGGGGCCCTGCTCCGGTCCGCCGCGGGACCGTCCCGGTGCTCCGGCGTCTAATTTCTTTATGTGTACGATAATTCCCGGTCGAGGGAAGCGCGAGGGGAAGGGGACGTCATGGGCGGCGCGGGGAAGAGCGGGACGGGAAGAGACCCCGAGGGCGGGGCCGCGGGGGCTCCGGGCGCGGGGACCGCCGAGGGCGCGGGGGAGCGGCACGCGCGGTGGCTGCTGGTGGTGGCGCTCACGGTGCAGTTCCTGGTGTCGCTGGACATGTCCGTGGTGAACGTCGCGCTGCCCGACATCCGCGAGGACCTCGGCTTCGGCGGGGACGGGCTGCTCTGGGTGGTGAACGCCTACGCCCTCGCCTTCGGCGGGCTCCTCATGCTCGGCGGCCGGCTCGCCGACCTGGCCGGCCCGCGGCGCGTCCTGACGGCGGGCCTGGTGATCTTCGGTCTGGCCAGCCTGGCCGGCGGGCTCGCCTGGTCGCCCGGGTCGCTGGTGGCGGCGCGGGCCGTCCAGGGCGTCGGCGCGGCGGCCCTCGCCCCGGTGGCGTTCGCCCTGATCACCCTCGCCTTCCCGGCCGGCCCGGCCCGGTCCCGGGCGCTCGGGCTGTGGGGCATGGCCGGCGCGGCGGGCGGCGCGGTCGGGGTGCTGGCGGGCGGCGTCCTCACCGACGCGACGGGCTGGCGGTCCGTGATGCTGGTCAACGTGCCGATCGTCGCCTTCGCCCTGGCCGCTGCCGCGCGCACCGGCCCGGTCGGCGGTGGGCGGCGGCCCGGGGCACGGCTGGACGTGGCCGGGGCGCTGCTGGTCACGGCCGGGACGACGCTGCTGGTCCTCGGCCTGGTGCGGACCTCGGACCACGGCTGGGGCTCGGCGGTCACGCTCGCCTCCCTCGGCGCCGCGGCGTTCCTGCTGGCCGCCTTCGTCGCCGTCGAGCTGCGGACGGAGTCCCCGCTGTTCCGGCCCGGCCTGCTGCGGGGGCGACCGGTGCTGACGGCGAACCTGTTCTGTCTGCTGCTGGCCTCGGCCCAGTTCGGCGCCTTCTACTTCGTCTCGCTCTACATGCAGTTGGTCCTCGGGTTCGGGGCGACCGCCGCCGGGTTCGCGTTCCTGCCGTTCTGCGTGGGCGTCGTCGCCGGCTCGATCCTCGCCACCCGCGCGGTCGCCGCGCTCGGCATCCGGCGGCTGATGACGGTGGGGGCGACGCTGGCCGCGCTCGGCATGGCCTGGTTCGCGTCGACCGCGACGGTCGACGGCGGCTTCCTCGTCTCCATCCTCGGCCCGTCGCTGGTCTGCTCCTTCGGCATAGGGCTCTGCTTCGTCCCGCTCGGCACGGCCGCGACGACCGACGTGGCCACCGGCGAGACCGGCATGGCCTCCGGGCTGCTCAACAGTTCGCGGCAGGTCGGCGGCTCGCTCGGCCTCGCGGTGCTGGTCACCGTCGCCGCCCAGGTCACCGGCGGCTCCACCGGCCGCGCCGAGCTGTCCTCGGGGTACGAGGCCGCCTTCTGGTCCGCCGCGGCGCTTCTGGCGTCGGCCGCGCTCGCGGCGTACGTCCTGCTGCCGGCGGAGCCGAAGGCCCCCGGCCGCCGGGCGGTGGCCGACGGGCCCGTCGCCGCGGAACACGAGGGCGACGCCTCCGCCGCCCGCTGAGCCTCCTCGCGGCGTCCGGGCGGCGTGTCCGATGAGTCCGGGCGGCCGGGCCGGTCTACCTTCCACGACGTCCGGACCTCTGGCCCGGACGTGCGGACGGTCCGACGAGGAGAAGACCATGCAGAAGATCACCCCCTGTCTCTGGTACGACGGTCAGGCCGAGGAGGCGGCCGAGCGCTACGTCGCGATCTTCGGCGGGGACTCCCGGATCCTGGACGTCACCCACTACGGCGAGTCCGCCCCGGGCGAGACGGGTTCCGTGCTCACCGTCGGGTTCCGGCTCGCGGGCCAGGACTACATCGGGCTCAACGGCGGCCCGCAGTTCCCGTTCACCGAGGCGATCTCGCTCTCCGTGGACTGCGCCGACCAGGCCGAGGTGGACCGGTTCTGGGACGCGCTCTCCGAGGGCGGCGAGGAGGGCCGGTGCGGCTGGCTCAAGGACCGGTACGGCGTCTCCTGGCAGATCGTGCCGAACGAACTGCCGCGCCTGCTGGCCGACCCGGACCCGGCGAAGGCGGACCGGGCGATGAAGGCGATGCTCGGCATGGGGAAGCTGGACATCCAGGCCCTGCGCGACGCCTGAGCCGCCGGGGCCGCCCGGGCCGGGGCCCGCTCCCGGATAGTGTCTGGTCCATGTCACGCCGCCCCCCGCTGCCCCCGCCCCCGCCTCCCGTGGAGGTCCGCGCCTGGCCGGACCGCGAGGCGATGCTCGCCGACCGGGCGCTGATCCTGCGGGCTCTGGTGGGGATGCACCTGGGGCCGGGGCGGCTCGGGGTGCTGGTGATGTGGGCCGGGCTCGCCGCGTTCGGCTGGCTGCTCGTGGGCTCCGGACTCGTCATGTTCGAGCAGGCGTCGGCGGACTTCTTCAGCGGGATCGCCGGAGTCCTGGCCCTGCTCCTCGGGGCCGCTGCGCTGATACCGGCGGTCGTCCTCGGCTCCCTCCACGTCGCCCGGGACCGGGAGATCCGCGCGCTGCTGCTGGCCTGGGGAGCGCTGGACCGGGATCCGGAGCGCGACCGGGAGCTGCGGCTGCCGGGGACGAGCCTGGTCTGGCTGCTGCTGTCGTTCGTCCTGGCGGCGGGCGGGCTGGCGCTCTGCGTGATCGGCCCGGCGAGCGCCCGGCCCGGCGACGACACGTACGGCACGGTCGCCCTGATCATGGGCCTCGGCATGATCGCCTGGCTCACCGGACTCATCGGCGGCGTCAAGGCGTCGGCGCACCGCCGCTGGGTGCTGGGCGTCCTGACGGGAACCGGCGGGCGGGTCAGCCCAGCGGACGGCCGATCAGCATCGTCGGAGCCCCCGCCACTCGGGTCAGGAACACCGTCGCCGAGTGAGGTCCGCTCAGCTTCATCCGACGGCGCAGCTCCTCCGGCTCCACCGCCGAGCCGCGCTTCTTGACGGTCAGCACGCCGATCTCCCGCTCCCGCAGCAGCGCCTTCAGCCTCTTCATGTTGAAGGGCAGCCGATCGGTGATCTCGTACCCGGCGACGTACGGGGAGGAGTACGGCTCGTCGCTCGTGACGTACGCGATCGTCTCGTCCACCAGCCGCCCGCCGCACCGCTCGACGATGTCGGCGACCAGGTGCGCCCGGATCACCGCACCGTCCGGCTCGTACAGATAGCGCCCGACCGGGCCCACGGGCGGGGCGGGCAGGGGGGCCGGGGCGGTCAGGGCCGCCCCGGACGGCAGCAGCGTGGCCCGGAACGCGCCGGGCGCGACGCCCTCCCCGTACCAGAGCACGGCCTCCTTCACGTCCCCGCCGTCCGAGATCCACTCGGCCTCCGCCTCCGGGCCGATGGCCTCGTGCGGGATGCCCGGGGCGATCTTCAGCGCCGCCCGCGGGGCCTTCAGCGCGGCGGCCACCGCCCAGGACAGCGGCGGTGAGTACGCCTCCGGATCGAAGACGCGGCCCCGTCCGCCCCGGCGGGCCGGGTCCACGAACACCGCGTCGTAGGGGGCGGTGTCGATCTCCGTGACATCGGCGCACCGCACCTCGATCAGCTCCTCCAGGCCGAGTGCCGCGGCGTTGGCGCGGGCCACCTCGGCGGTCAACGGGTCGCGGTCCACGGCCAGGACGGAGATCCCGGCGCGGGCCAGGGCGATCGCGTCGCCGCCGATGCCGCAGCAGAGGTCGGCCACGCTCCGCACGCCGAGCCCGGCGAACCGGGCGGCGCGGTGGGCGGCGACCGAGGTGCGGGTGGCCTGTTCGACCCCGTTGGGCGTGAAGAACATCCGGTAGGCGTCCTCGGCCCCGAACTTGGCCACCGCCCGCTGCCGCAGCCGGGCCTGGCCCAGGGCCGCCGACACCAGCTCCGCCGGGTGCGTGCGGCGCAGCCGGGTCGCGGCGGCCAGTTCCTCGGCGGGGTCGTGGTCGCGCAGTTCGGCCAGCAGGTGCTCGCCCTCGGGGGTGCGCAGCGCCGCGAAGGCGGCGCGGGCGGGGTCGTCGTCCGGGGCGGAGGGGATCGTCGCGTTCACCCGGTCCATTGTGGCCGCTGCGCAGGGCGCCGTTTCCCGCGCGGCCGGGGGCCGCTGTGGGCCGGCCGGGGGACGGCGGCGGTCCGCTCGCGGTGTCGGGACCGGATGCGGGCGGGCGGCTGGCAGGATGCGGCGCCATGCAGCTAGTACGACAAAAAGAAAAATCAGCCATGAAGTGGCACAGGTCGGGCACCGTCGTGCTGGCGGCCCTGCTGGCCGCCGCCGTCGCCTCCGGGTGCGCGGCGGAGACGGGCGGCGGTGGCGCGGGAGCCTCCGGCGGACCCGCGAAGCCCGCCGCCGGCCAGCCGGGCGAGGCCGCGCCGAAGGCCGGGCCCGCCCGCGCCCTGGACACGTACGCCGAGGCGCTCGGGAAGAAGCAGGCGGCGCGGGCCGTCGCCGCGCGGAAGTGGGGGCTGGCCAAGACGCCGCTCGCGGCCCCGGAGCCGCCGGAGGCGAAGCCGCGCATCACCACCCGCAAGGGCTTCGAGGTCCGGGACGACGCCGGGCTGCCGCCCGTCTTCACCACCGTCCCGACCAAGGAGAAGATCGTCTTCCTGACGATGGACGACGGGGCGGAGAAGGACCCCGAGCTGCTGCGGATGATGACCGAACTGGACATCCCGTACAGCGCGTTCCTCAGCGACTACGTCACCAACGACGACTACGGCTACTTCAAGAAGATGCAGCGGCGCGGGGTGACCATCAGCAACCACACCCTCAACCACCGCTATCTGCCCGGACTCTCCCACGCCGAGCAGAAGCGGGAGATCTGCGGCCAGCAGGAGAAGATCCTCAAGCACTACGGGAAGCGGCCCACCCTCTTCCGCCCGCCCTACGGCAACTACAACCGCGACACCCTCGTCGTCGCCAAGTCCTGCGGGATCACCGCCGTGCCCCTGTGGTCCTCCGAAGCCTTCCCCGACCGCATGGAATGGCGCGAGTGGGACCGGGACCTGCACCCCGGAGACATCGTCCTCACCCACTTCCGGGGCGAGGAGGACTGGAAGGGCTCGATGCCCGACATGATCCGCCGGGTCATGAAGACCATCACCGACAAGGGGTACGCGGTGGCGAAGCTGGAGGACTACGTCTGACCCGCTCGCCCCCCGCACCCGGCCGCGAACGCGCGCTCAGCCCCCGCTGCGCGCGCATTCGCCGCTGTCGCCCCCGCTGCGGCAGGGCGGGGAGTCCCCCGCGGGGGACGGGGTGGCGGAGGGGGCGGGGGCGCGATCCGTCCACGGGTCCGGGCGCTCCTGCACCGCCGCGGCGAGCGCGGCGGCGCACAGGGCCACCGCCACGAGCACCTGCGCCCCGCCCGCCCAGCGCCACCGATTGCGCAGCAGGGCCACGGCGAGACCGGCGGGGATCACGGCCAGGGCGGCGAGGACGAGGGTCGGGCCCCAGGAGTCGACGAAACCGCGGGAGGGCCCGTGCGGCGGCGACAGGGTCGTCACCGCGACCACGAGGAGCGGCAGGGCGCCGAGCGTCAACTCGGCCAGCACCAGCACCAGGCCCAGCAGAGGGTCCGCGCAGCCCCCCGGAGCCGACGGCCGCGATGCGGTCCTCTCGTCCGGTCGTCCGGGCGGGCGGCTCTCGGGGCGCGTCATCTCCGTACCGTCCTACGGAACACGGGGCTCCACCCCGGCGTTGTCCGGACGGTGATCCGATGGAGCCCCGATCGAGACGGCGCGAGGGTGGTGAATTGGCACTCCGCTTGACCGAGTGCTAATCGCGGTCATAGTCTCGGGTCTGGCACTCCCCCCTGGAGAGTGCCAGCACCACCTTGCGCGACAGGGCAGGTCCGGCACCCGCGACGACGGATCGGTCTGGTCGCCGCCCACAGACTGTTAAACCCCGTGAGATCTCCGAAGGGGGAGACCGGATCGTGTCGACCACCAGCTCCAAGGTTGCGATCAAGCCGCTCGAGGACCGCATTGTGGTCCAGCCGCTCGACGCCGAGCAGACCACGGCTTCCGGCCTGGTCATTCCGGACACCGCGAAGGAGAAGCCCCAGGAGGGCGTCGTCCTCGCCGTGGGCCCGGGCCGCTTCGAGAACGGCGAGCGGCTTCCGCTCGACGTCAAGACCGGCGATGTCGTCCTGTACAGCAAGTACGGCGGCACCGAGGTGAAGTACAACGGCGAGGAGTACCTCGTCCTCTCGGCCCGCGACGTCCTCGCGATCGTCGAGAAGTAATTCACCCACGTTTGCCTGTGTTCTGCGCCCCTGGCCCCCTGCGTAACAACTAGCCGGGCGGCGAGGGGCGCAGTTCATTTTGAGAGGGATACAGCCCATGGCGAAGATTCTGAAGTTCGACGAGGACGCCCGTCGCGCCCTTGAGCGCGGCGTCAACAAGCTTGCCGACACGGTCAAGGTGACGATCGGCCCCAAGGGCCGCAACGTCGTCATCGACAAGAAGTTCGGCGCTCCCACCATCACCAACGACGGTGTCACCATCGCGCGCGAGGTCGAGCTCGACGACCCGTACGAGAACCTCGGTGCCCAGCTCGTCAAGGAGGTGGCGACCAAGACCAACGACGTAGCGGGCGACGGCACCACCACCGCGACCGTCCTGGCCCAGGCGCTCGTCCGCGAGGGCCTGCGCAACGTCGCCGCCGGCGCCTCCCCGGCCGCCCTGAAGAAGGGCATCGACGCCGCGGTCAAGGCCGTGTCCGAGGAGCTCCTCGCGACCGCCCGCCCGATCGACGACAAGGCCGATATCGCCGCCGTCGCCGCTCTCTCCGCCCAGGACCCGCAGGTCGGCGAGCTCATCGCGGACGCGATGGACAAGGTCGGCAAGGACGGTGTCATCACCGTCGAGGAGTCCAACACCTTCGGTCTGGACCTGGAGTTCACCGAGGGCATGGCCTTCGACAAGGGCTACCTCTCCCCGTACATGGTGACCGACCAGGAGCGTATGGAGGCCGTCCTCGACGACCCGTACATCCTGATCCACCAGGGCAAGATCGGCTCCATCCAGGAGCTGCTCCCGCTCCTGGAGAAGGTCATCCAGGCCGGCGCCTCCAAGCCGCTCCTGATCATCGCCGAGGACGTCGAGGGCGAGGCGCTCTCCACCCTCGTCGTCAACAAGATCCGTGGCACCTTCAACGCCGTCGCGGTGAAGGCCCCGGGCTTCGGCGACCGCCGCAAGGCCATGCTCGGTGACATCGCCACCCTCACCGGTGCGACCGTCATCGCCGAGGAGGTCGGCCTCAAGCTCGACGGCGCCGGTCTCGACGTGCTGGGCACCGCCCGCCGCGTCACCGTCTCCAAGGACGACACGACCATCGTCGACGGCGGGGGCAACTCCGAGGACGTCAAGGGCCGCGTCAACCAGATCAAGGCCGAGATCGAGTCCACGGACTCCGACTGGGACCGCGAGAAGCTCCAGGAGCGCCTCGCGAAGCTGGCCGGCGGCGTGTGCGTGATCCGGGTCGGCGCCGCCACCGAGGTGGAGCTCAAGGAGAAGAAGCACCGTCTCGAGGACGCCATCTCGGCGACCCGCGCCGCGGTCGAGGAAGGCATCGTCTCCGGCGGTGGCTCCGCCATCGTCCACGCCGTGAAGGTCCTGGACGGCAACCTCGGCAAGACCGGCGACGAGGCCACCGGTGTCTCGGTCGTCCGCCGCGCCGCCGTCGAGCCGCTGCGCTGGATCGCCGAGAACGCCGGCCTGGAGGGCTACGTCATCACCTCCAAGGTCTCCGAGCTCGACAAGGGCCAGGGCTTCAACGCCGCCACCGGCGAGTACGGCGACCTGGTCAAGGCCGGCGTCATCGACCCGGTCAAGGTCACCCGCTCCGCCCTGGAGAACGCCGCGTCCATCGCGTCGCTGCTGCTCACGACCGAGACCCTGGTCGTCGAGAAGCCGGCCGAGGAAGAGGCCGACGCCGGTCACGGCGGCCACGGCCACTCCCACTAGTACGGCCCACGCCGTCCGGTCCACCACGCGGTGAACCGGACGGCACGCCCGAGGCCCGGCACCCCCGTCGCGGGGGCGCCGGGCCTCGGTGCGTCGCGACCTGGACCTAGGCCATGCGCGCCAGGTCCTCCGGCGTCACCGGGTCCGCGAACGGCAGCCCGCTCGCGTACCGCGCCACCTCGTCCAGCGCGAAGTCCGCCATACGGTGGATCTCGTCGCCCAGCGACCCCGCCACATGCGGCGTCAGCAGCACGTTCGGCAGGTCGTACAGCGGCGAGTCGGCGGGCGGCACCTCCGGCTCCGTCACGTCCAGCACCGCGTTCAGCCGCCCCGACACCAGCTCGGGCAGCAGCGCCCCGCCGTCGATCAGCGACCCCCGCGAGGTGTTGATCAGCGTCGCCCCGTCCTCCATGGCGGCCAGTTGGGCGGCCCCGATCATGTGCCGGGTGGCGGGCAGCTGGGGCGCGTGGACGGAGACGATCCGGCTCCGCGAGCACAGCTCGTCCAGGCCCGCCTTCTCCGCGCCCAGCCGCGCCGCCGTCCCCGCGTCCACGTACGGGTCGTAGAGGAGCACGTCCAGATCGAACGGGCGCAGCAGCTCGATCACCCGGCGGCCGATCCGCGAGGCTCCCACGATGCCCACGCACCGCCGGTAGTTGCCGTGCCCCGCCAGCTCGGCGCGCCAGTCGTGCGGGGCGCGCAGCTCGCGGTAGCGGCGGGCGGCGGGCAGCACGTTCTTGCCCGCGAGGAGGATCGCGGCCAGCGTGTACTCCGCGACCGGCAGCGCGTTCGCCCCGGCCGCCGAGGTGACCCGCAGCCCCCGCTCCCAGCAGGCCCGCGTGATGTGGTGCTTGACGCTCCCGGCCGCGTGCACGACGGCGCGCAGCCGGGGGGCGGCGGCGAGGACGTCGGCGGTGAGCGGGGGCGCTCCCCAGCAGGTGATGAGCAGCTCCGCCCCGGCCAGCGCCCGGGCGACGTCGGGGTCCGGGTCGGTCAGCCGGTGGGCGACCAGGCCGGGGTCGGTCTCCACGAGCGCGGTGAGCCGCGCCCGCTGCCGGGCGCCGAACAGCTGCTCCGCGATACCGGGGCCCATGGCCAGGAGAGCGGTGGGGGCGGTCATGCGACGCTCCTCGATGTCATGTGACACTCCCTGCGGTGATCACGGTGCTCCCACGGGGCGTCATTTGACGCTCCCCGCGGTCAGACCGGCCTTCCAGTGCCGTTGGAGGGTGACGAAGGCGATGATCAGCGGGGTGACGGCGAGGAGGGAGCCGGTGACGACCATCGGGTAGAACGTCGGGTCGGCGTTGGCGTTGCTGTGCCAGTTGTAGAGGCCCAGGCTCAGCGGGTAGAGGTCCTTGTCCGACAGCATGACGAGCGGCAGGAAGAAGTTGTTCCAGATCGCGGTGAACTGGAACAGGAAGACCGTCACGAAGCCGGGCATCACCATGCGCAGCCCGACCGACCAGAAGGTCCGCAGCTCGCCGGCCCCGTCGATACGGGCCGCTTCCAGGACCTCGTCGGGGATGTAGCCCGCGCTGAAGATCCGGGACAGGTACACGCCGAACGGGTTGACCAGCGCCGGGATCAGCACCGCCCAGTAGGTGTTGACGGTGCCGGTCTCGACCGCGAGCAGGTACAGCGGCAGCGACAGGGCGGTGGAGGGCAGCAGCACACCCAGCAGCACCAGGGCGAACAGCTTCTCCTTGCCGCGGAAGCGGTACTTGTCGAAGGCGTACCCGGCGGCGACGCTGATCAGCGAACAGCCGAGCGCTCCGACGCCCGCGTACAGCAGGGAGTTGCCGTACCAGCGGAAGTAGACGCCGTCCTGGTAGGACGTCAGCTCGGAGAGGTTGTGCCCCAGGTCGAATCCCTCGAACGAGAAGACGTCCCCGCCCAGCAGGTTCCCGGCGTCCTTGGTGGCCGCGGTCAGCAGCCAGACCAGCGGGAACAGGGTGTAGACGGCGGCGATCAGCAGGACGGCGTTGACCGCGGACTTCGACAGCCATCGGCTGGAGGTCATGAGCGTGCCTCCTTCCGGCGGTTGGTGAGGCGCGTGACGACGAAGGAGAGGGCGGCGGCGACCAGGGCGATCAGGACGGACGCGGCGGCGGCGAGACCGTAGTCGTTGCGCTCGAAGGCGGCGCTGTAGGCGTACATGTTCGGGGTCCAGGTGCTGGTCACCGCCGAGCCCGAGCCGCGGCTGAGGATCAGGGGTTCGGTGAACAGCTGGAGCGAGCCGATGATCGTGAAGAGCAGGACCATCACCAGCGACGAGCGGATGAGGGGGAGTTTGATGGAGAAGGCGATCCGCCAGGCCCCCGCCCCGTCGACGGTCGCCGCCTCCAGCAGCGAGCGGTCCACGGCCTGGAGGGCCGCGTAGAAGATCACCACGTTGTAGCCCAGCCACTGCCACAGGGCGATGTTGACGATGGAGGGCAGCGTGCCCTCGGAGGAGAAGAAGTCGAAGCCGATGCCGCCGGCCTCCATGGCGGCGACGACCGGGCTGAGCTGCGGGGTGTAGAGGTAGATCCAGATCAGCGCGGCGATCAGGCCGGGGATGGCGTGCGGCAGGAACAGCGCCAGCTGGAAGAAGCGGCGGGCCCGTGCCAGCGCGGAGTCCAGCAGCAGCGCCAGCACGATCGCGCCGCCGCCCATCAGCGGGATGTAGAACACGCAGTAGCCGAGCAGCACCCAGAAGCCGTCGCGGAACGCCTGGTCGCCCAGGGCCGTCGCGTAGTTGCCGAGCCCGTCGAAGACGGTACGGGGACCGTCGAAGCCGAGGCCGGACTGCTTCTCGGTGAAGAGGCTGAGCCAGAGCGCGTAGCCGACCGGGACGATCATCGCCACGGTGAACAGGGCGAAGAAGGGGGTCAGGAGGGCGCCCGCGGCCAGGCGCGTACGGGCCCGGGTGCTCAGCGCCGTCGAGCGGCGTGGAGTGCGGGCGGTCTTCCGGGGCGTTCCGGTGCGCGGCCCCGGAACCCCGGGGCGGCGTTCGGTGTCCTGGGCGCTCATGAACCCTCCTCCACCCGCAGGCCGCGCTTGCGCAGATCGGCGACGGTCGCCTCGTGGGCCCGCCTGATCGCGCGCGGCAGCGTCGAGCCGCCGCCGACGACGTCGCCCAGCTCGTCGCCGAGCGCGGAGTTCGTCGCGCCGGGGCTCGGGCCCCACACCCAGTCGGGGCCGATGGACCGGCCGGCCTCCTCGAACAGCCCGTACAGGTCCTGGCCGCCGTAGAAGCCCGTGTCGAACGCCTTCTTCGCGATGGGCACCATGGCGGGGGCGGCGGGCAGGGCGCTCGACGTGCTCGCCCCGATCCGGGCGTTGATCGCGTCCTCGTGCGTCGACATCCACAGCGCGAACTCGACGGCCGCCGCTGTCTTGGTGCTGCCCTTGCTCACCGCGAACGTGGAGCCGCCGATCATCCCGCTGGCCGGCCGGTCCGCCTCGGGGCTCGGCAGCGGCAACGCCGCCCACTTGCCCTTCTGCTCGGGCACGATGCCCGCCAGCACGCCCGCGCCCCAGGACGCCCCGAGGTAGCCGACGGTGGTGCCCCGCTTGAGCGAGCTGGTCCACTCGGGGCTGAACGAGGAGGCGGTGGAGACCAGCCGGTCGTCGATCATGCCCTGCCAGTAGTCGGCGGTGCGCTCCGAAGCGGGGTCGGTGGTGTCGATCCGCCAGGCGTCCGTCCCGGCCCGGAACCACTGCGCGCCCGCCTGCCACGCCATGGCCTGGAAGAACGTCGGGTCGTCGGGGAAGAAGGTGGCGATCCTGGTCCGCGGGGAGGCCTTCTTCACCCGCTCCGCCGCGTCCCGGAAGCCGTCCCAGGTGGTGGGCGGTTCGATGGAGTGCTCGGTGAAGAAGTCCTTGCGGTAGTAGAAGACCTGGGGCGCGGCGTCGAAGGGGACGGCCCAGTTCTTCCCGCCGAGCGTCGTCATCTCGATCGTCTGCGGCAGGAACTTCTTCCTGACGTCCTCGGTCAGGTAGGAGCTGATGTCCTGGAGCGATCCCTGGCTGACGAACGCGGACAGCTGCGGGTACTCGATGGAGAGCAGATCGGGGGCGATGCCCGCCTTCACCGCGTTGGCGATCTTGGGGTAGCCGCCGAGACCGCCGGAGGGTATCTCCTCGAACTCCACCCGGATCGTGTCGTGGGTCGCGTTGAACGCGTCCACGACCTCCTGGGACCCCTTCGTCCACGCCCAGAAGGACACGGTCACCGGGTCGTCGGCGGTACCTCGGGCGCGGGAGTCGTCGGCGCCGCCGCACGCCGTGAGAACGGCGAGGGCGGTGGCGGCGCCGACCAGCGCGTGGACGGGACGGGACCATCTGCGGCTCACGGAATGGCTCCTGTACGAGCTGTGCGGCCGGAACTTCCGGCCGTGCCGCGATATTTCGACCCCTCATGAGCGAAGTCAAGAGCGAAAGATTGAATGATCGAATAATGATCGAAAGAGGAGGGTGGAAAACCGGCCCAACGCCCGGAAAGCGGACGCCTGGTCATGCTCCGGTGACCGGCTCGGGCGCGGGCCGCCCGCAGGAGCCGCGCACCCGAAGCGTCGGCAGCAGCGCCACATGGCGCCGCGGCGCCCGCCCGTCCCCGCCGCCCGGGTACCGGGACCCGGACAACCGCTCCACCAGCAGCTCCGCCGCCGCGCGCCCCACCTCCCGCTTGGGCGGCGCCACCGCGCTCAGCGGGGTGTCGGCGAGCGCGGCCACCTCGTCGTCGTACGTGATCAGCGCCAGGTCCTCGGGGACCCGCACCCCCAGCTCGGCCAGCCGGCGCACCAGCCGGATGGCCTCCTCGTCGTTGTGGACCAGCACCGCGCTCGCCCGCCCCTCGCGCACCGCGGACCGCACCGCCAGCGCCGACCGCTCGAAAAGGGCCGGATCACGGTCGGCGGAGACCGAGGCGACCGGCGGCTCCGTCCCGGCGAGGCCCAGCGCGGCCAGCGCCCGCGCGTACCCGGCACGCACCGCCTCGGCCGTCGGGCTGTCCGAGCGGGCGACCAGCATCGGCGCCCCGTGCCCCAGACGCACCAGGTGCCGCACGGCGAGCAGCACCCCGTGCGCATGGTCGGAGCCCACCCGGTCCAGCCCCTCCAGCGGGCTGCCGGGCGCCCCCTCCCGCTCCACCAGCACCTTCTCGCCGGGCAGCCCGGCTATCCACGCGCCGTACCGCCGGGGATGGTCCGGCTCCGTCCAGCTCGGCGCCAGCAGCAGCCCCTGCGCCCCGGCGGCCAGCAGCCCCGCCGCGTGCGCCGCGTCGTCCTCGGCGCGGTAGTCCGTGACCCGCAGGATCAGCCGCGCGCCGAGCCGGGCCGCCGCCTCGTGCGCGCCCCGGATGACCTCGGCGAAGTAGTAGGCGGCGGCCGGGGCCAGCATCCCGATCACGGGGCCGCCGCCCACCGGCGTACCGGCCGGGCCCCGGTCGGCGGGCCAGGACACCGAACCGTGCGCCCGCTCCAGCAGCCCCCGGGAGGCCAGCACCTCGACATCGCGCCGGGCGGTGACGGTGGCGACACCGAGCCGGTCCGCCAGGTCGGAGACCCGTACGGTGCCGCGCTCGCGCACCAGGTTCAGCAGCCGGTCATGACGTTCAGCAGCACCTTCGCGCACGGAGACAGCCCCCTGGAGCAGAATGATCGAACCCTGAGCAATGGGCGATCATTCGATCACAGGGCGGGCGGAGGCGGGAGCCCCGGAGCCCGTCCCGCAGCGCCCGCACCGGCTACTGGGGACCGTACTTGCGCCCCGTCCGCGACGTGACCCCGCCGAGCAGCCCGCGCGGGGCGACCTTCACCAGCCCCATCAGCGCCTTGTAGCGGGGGTCCGGGATCGACACCGTCTTCCCCCGGGCCAGATCCGTCAGCGCCGACGCCACCAGCTTGTCCGCGTCGAGCCACATCCAGTTCGGGATGTTGTCCGTGCCCATCCCGGCCCGCTCGTGGAACTCCGTCCGCACGAACCCCGGGCAGAGCACCATCAGCCGCACCCCCGACCCGGCCAGGTCCCGCGCCGCGCCCTGGGTGAACTGCACGACCCACGCCTTGGACGCCCCGTACGTACCGCGCGGCACGAACGCCGCGACCGACGCCACGTTGACGACCCCGCCCCGGCCCCGCTCCCGCATCCCGGCCACCGCCGCCGAGGTCAGCCGCAGCACCGCCTCGCAGTGCACCTTCAGCATCGTCAGCTCGTCGGCCATGGACACCTCCAGGAAGCGCCCCTTGTTGCCGAACCCGGCGTTGTTGACCAGCAGATCGACCGGGTGCGTGCGGTCCGCGAGCCGCTTCTCAACCGCTTCGATCCCCGCCTCCGTGGACAGGTCGGCGCTCAGCACCTCGGCCTCGATGCCGTGCCGGTCGTGCAGTTCGGTGGCCTGCTCGCGCAGCCGCGCGGTGTCCCGTGCCACCAGCACCAGGTTGTGCCCCTGGGCCGCGAGCCGCCGCGCGAACGCGGCCCCGATGCCCGCCGTCGCGCCCGTGATCAGTGCAGTCGTCATACGCCGCACGTTAGTGCCCCGCGTGTTCCGGCGGCGCACCCGCCCGCCGCCCCGGGCCGCCCTGCCGCGCGACGTACTCCCGGGCCCTGCGCAGCGCCTCGGGGTGCAGCGCCTCCCCGGCGGCCAGCAGCGCGGGCAGCAGGGTGCGTTCGGTCGTCACCGCCCGGAACTGCAGGGCGGCGGTGACCTCGTGGTCCGGCCGGTGCACGATCTCGATGGGGTCCCCGGAGCGGACGGCGCCCGGTTCGATCACCCGCAGATACGCGCCGGTGGCCGCCCGCTGGGTGAACCGCCGGACCCACCCCCGCTCCCCGAGGTGGTGGGCGAAGGTCCGGCACGGGATGCGGCCCGAGGTCACCTCCAGCACCAGGTCCGCGCCCACCCGCCAGCGCTCGCCGATCCGCGCGCCGCTGACGTCGAGGCCGAGGGTGGTGAAGTTCTCGCCGAACACCCCGTTGGGCAGCTTCCGGCCGTCCAGCTCCCGCTCCCAGGCGTCCAGCTCCTCCCGGGCGAAGGCGTACACCGCCTGGTCGCTGCCGCCGTGGTGGCGCAGATCGCAGACCGCGTCCCCGGCCACTCCGCTGCCGCCGCTGCCCCTGGGCCCGGGGTCGAGGACCTCGACCGGGCCCTCCACCGGTCGCTTGTCGATCCCGGTGACGCCCCCCGGGCCGTCGGTCCGGTCGGAGGGGCGAGGTTGCCCGATGTTCACGGTCAGCAGCTTCATGGGGTCACGCTAGCGGCGATCGACCCCAAAGGTCTCCCTGATAAATTCGCCCGCCCCCCAAGAACCTCTTATGCTGTCCGGGTGATCGAAGCTCGCCACCTCCGTGTCCTGCGCGCCGTGTCCGCCACCGGCTCGTTCTCCGCCGCAGCCCGCGAACTCGGCTGCACCCAGCCCGCCGTCAGCCAGCAGATGAAGGCCCTGGAGTCCTCCGCCGGCACCACGCTGCTGATCCGCACCGGACGCGAGATGCGCCTCACCCAGGCCGGAGAGGCGCTGGTGCGGCACGCCTCCGGCATCCTCGCGGGGCTGACCGCCGCCGAGGAGGAGGTCGCCGCCATCGCCGGACTCCGGGCCGGCCGGGTCCGGCTGGTCTCCTTCCCCAGCGGCAGCTCCACGCTGGTCCCCGGGGCACTGGCCGCCCTGCGCGCCGAGCACCCCGGCACCCGGGTCTCGCTCGTCGAGGCCGAGCCGCCGCGCTCGGTGGACCTGCTGCGCGAGGGCGACTGCGACATCGCCCTGGCGTTCCGTTACGGGAGTACCGGCGGCGAGTGGGACGACCTGGTGGTCCGGCCGCTGCTCACCGACCGGCTGATCGGCCTCGTGCCGGAGGGCCACCGGCTGGCGGAGGCGTCGAGCGTGTCCATCGGCGAGCTGGCCGACGAGGCGTGGATCGCGGGCTGCCCGCGCTGCCGGCGGCAGCTGGTCGAGGTGTGCGAGGAGTCCGGCTTCACCCCGCGCATCGACTTCGCCACGGACGACTACCCGGCGGTGATGGGTCTGGTCGGGGCCGGGCTCGGGGTGGCGGTACTGCCGGAGCTGGCCGTCGAGTCGGTACGCCCCAAGGGGGCCAGGGCCGTGCCGGTCGAGCCCGCGATCGAGCGGGAGATCGTCGCGCTGACCCTGCCGGACCTCGCCCGGGTCCCGGCGGTGGCGGCCACCCTGGACCAGCTGGCGCGCACGGCCGCCCGCTGAGGGGCCGCGGCGTCGCCCCGGGGCGGACGGTCCCGGGCCGCACGGAGCGGCGGCGCCCGCCGGGCCCGTGCGGCGGCCACGGGCGGTGAGGGGTCCGGCACCGCTGCGCCCGGCCGCGGGCCGGATGGCTGAAGATGCCGAAGAAACGTTTCTGCGTCCGGTTGCTGCATACGGGTGTCAGGTGGCGCCGGGGCCCTGTCCCGAGGCGGGCGCCGCGGTGATCAACCGGGTTCTGGCCCGGCCCATCAGTTCTTCGCGCTCGTCCTCCGTCAGGCCGCCCCACACTCCGTAGGGCTCCCGCACGGCCAGGGCGTGGGCCGCGCACTCGGCACGGACCGGGCAGCGCATGCAGACCTCCTTGGCGGAGGTCTCGCGGGCGCTCCGGGCCGCGCCGCGCTCGCCCTCGGGATGGAAGAACAGGGAGCTGTCCACGCCTCGGCAGGCGGCGAGCAGCTGCCAGTCCCACAGATCTGCGTTGGGTCCGGGAAGGCGGGAGAAATCTGCCATTGCTTGTCCCCTCGGAGCTGTGCTGCGTCGGAAGCGGCGTCCTCGACCGTCTGTGATCGACGGCCTCGGGTGATCGGACCGTCTGTGATCGGTGTGACCGAAGTCTCGACCGTACATCTACGGTGCTAGTAGATGTAAATATGACTGATTGCGAATCTAGCCACAGACACCCTTAAAAGGGAAGAAATGGTGCCGAATAGGGCATGCCAGGGAGTGAAGATTCGGTTGACGGGTGAATCACCCGCGCCGTTCTCCTCCGTGTACGGGCCTTCACGTAGAGTGCCGAACCCGGCCGCCCGACCCGTAACTCTTTCGAGTGACCGTCGTTAAGAGAGCGGATGCGGTTGACGGATATCCGGCTCGGGCACATGTCCGAGGGGGTCAACCGCACAGGTGACGACTTGTATCAGCCTGGAGGCTCAAGGTGACGCGCATCAGCTGCGGAGGACGGTCATGACATCCGTCCTCGTCTGCGACGACTCCCCGCTTGCCCGAGAAGCGCTCCGTCGCGCGGTGGCCACCGTGCCCGGCGTCGAGCGCGTGACGACCGCGGCCAACGGCGAGGAAGTCCTCCGCCGCTGGGGTGCCGATCGTTCGGATCTGATTCTGATGGACGTACGCATGCCCGGTCTGGGGGGTGTGGAGACCGTCCGTCGACTGCTCTCCGCCGACCCCGGCGCCCGGATCATCATGCTGACCGTCGCCGAGGACCTGGACGGGGTCGCGCTCGCGGTCGCCGCCGGGGCCCGCGGCTATCTGCACAAGGACGCCTCGCGCGCCGAGCTGCGGGCCACCGTCACCCAGGCGCTGGCCGACCCGACCTGGCGGCTCGCCCCGCGTCGGCTGCGGTCCGCCGAGATGGGGGCGGCCCCCACGCTCACCGCGCGGGAGATCCAGGTCCTCGAAGGCATGAGCCACGGCCGCTCCAACGCGGAGATCGGCCGGGAGCTGTTCCTCTCCGAGGACACGGTCAAGACCCACGCCCGGCGCCTGTTCAAGAAGCTCGGGGCCTCGGACCGCGCCCACGCGGTGGCCCTCGGATTCCGCTGGGGCCTGGTGCGCTGACGACGGCCCGGGCCGCGCCCCGTCCGCAGACGGCGGACGGGGTCACGGAGCGGGACACCGGCTCCACGCCCCGTATCCGCGCACCCCCGGCGGTGACATGTGACGCTTCCCGGCCGATGACGCATCCTTGAGTCGTGGAGTTCCTCAGGAACGATTCGGTCGAGCGGAAGGGGAGGGCGCAGGACATGACATCCGGCGCACCCGCTCATAACGCTTCGGTGCACAACTCGGGACGCGGTGGAGCGGACCGGGCGGCCTCAGGGCACCATGGTCCGATGCGCGACGACGAAACCACGGTGATCGGTGCCCTCGTGCACCGGGCCGTCGAGGGCGACGCGCAGGCCACCCATGATCTGCTGGCCCATGTCCACCCCCTCGCCCTGCGCTACTGCCGCTCCCGGCTGAACCGCCTTCCCGGTGACGCTCGCCACTTCGTGGAGGACCTGGCGCAGGAGGTCTGCGTCGCGGTGCTGATGGCGCTGCCGCGCTACAAGGACACCGGCAGGCCCTTCGAGGCCTTCGTCTTCGCCATCGCCGGACACAAGGTCGCCGACCTCCAGCGCGCCGCGATGCGCCACCCGGGATCGACCGCCGTCCCCTCCGACGAGATGCCGGAGCGGCCCGACGACTCCCTCGGCCCGGAGGAGCGCGCCCTGCTCAGCAGCGACGCCGCCTGGGCCAAGAAGCTCCTCGCCAACCTCCCGGAGAACCAGCGCGAGCTGCTGGTCCTGCGCGTCGCGGTCGGGCTGACCGCGGAGGAGACCGGTCAGATGCTCGGGATGTCCCCGGGCGCGGTCCGGGTCGCCCAGCACCGCGCCCTCAGCCGGCTCCGGGCGCTCGCCGAGCAGTAGACGCCCTCACCCGGTCCCGCCGGAGAGGCGCTGTAGGAAACTACAGATCAGCCAAGTGATCTTGATCGTGGAATGAGACGCCCGCAGAGCCCGTTAGCATGGACATCCGCACCGATCAAGGCCATTTGGGGAAGGTGTCATGACTGCAAACGTCGACGGAGTGCCCGAGAAATTCGCGACGCTCGGGTTGACCTACGACGACGTGCTGCTGCTGCCCGGCGCGTCCGAGGTCCTGCCCAACGCGGTGGACACCTCCACGCTCATCTCGCGCAACGTACGGGTGAACATCCCCCTGCTGTCGGCCGCCATGGACAAGGTGACCGAGGCCCGGATGGCCATCGCCATGGCCCGTCAGGGCGGCGTCGGCGTGCTGCACCGCAACCTCTCCATCGAGGACCAGGTCAACCAGGTCGACCTGGTCAAGCGGTCCGAGTCCGGGATGGTCACCGACCCGATCACCGTGCACCCCGACGCCACGCTCGGCGAGGCGGACGCGCTCTGCGCGAAGTTCCGCATCAGCGGCGTGCCGGTCACCGACGCCGCGGGCAAGCTGCTCGGCATCGTCACCAACCGCGACATGGCCTTCGAGTCGGACCGTACGCGCCAGGTGCGCGAGGTCATGACGCCGATGCCGCTCGTCACCGGCCGGGTCGGCATCTCCGGCGTCGAGGCCATGGAGCTGCTGCGCCGCCACAAGATCGAGAAGCTGCCCCTGGTCGACGACGCGGGCATCCTCAAGGGCCTCATCACGGTCAAGGACTTCAAGAAGGCCGAGCAGTACCCGAACGCGGCCAAGGACGCCGAGGGCCGGCTGCTCGTCGGCGCGGCCGTCGGCGCCAGCCCCGAGGCGCTGGAGCGCGCCCAGGCGCTCGCGTCCGCCGGGGTCGACTTCCTCATCGTCGACACCTCGCACGGGCACAACAGCAACGCCCTCGCCTGGATGGCGAAGATCAAGTCGAGCGTCGGCGTCGACGTCATCGGCGGCAACGTCGCCACCCGCGACGGCGCCCAGGCCCTGATCGACGCCGGAGTCGACGGCGTGAAGGTCGGCGTGGGGCCCGGCTCGATCTGTACCACCCGTGTGGTCGCCGGCATCGGCGTCCCGCAGGTCACCGCGATCTACGAGGCCGCGCTCGCCGCGCGCGCCGCGGGCGTCCCGGTGATCGGCGACGGCGGCCTCCAGTACAGCGGCGACATCGGCAAGGCGCTCGCCGCGGGCGCGGACAGCGTGATGCTGGGCAGCCTCCTCGCGGGCTGCGAGGAGTCCCCGGGCGAGCTGATGTTCATCAACGGCAAGCAGTTCAAGTCCTACCGGGGCATGGGCTCGCTGGGCGCCATGCAGTCCCGTGGTCAGGGCCGGTCCTACTCCAAGGACCGCTACTTCCAGGCCGAGGTGTCCTCGGACGACAAGCTCGTCCCCGAGGGCATCGAGGGCCAGGTTCCCTACCGCGGCCCGCTGGCCAACGTCCTCCACCAGCTCGTCGGCGGCCTCCGCCAGACCATGGGCTACGTCGGCGCCGCGTCCGTCGACCAGATGGAGAGCAAGGGCCGGTTCGTCCGGATCACCTCGGCGGGGCTCAAGGAGAGCCACCCGCACGACATCCAGATGACGGTGGAAGCACCGAACTACAGCAGGAAGTAACGCATCACCGCAGGTGAGGGGCGGACCGGAGTTCCCGGTACCGCCCCTCAGGCACGTGTCGGGGATACTGGTCAGCGCAGACGTAGAGGGAAAGGCCACACATCGTGACTGAGATCGAGATCGGGCGCGGCAAGCGCGGCCGCCGGGCTTACGCATTCGACGACATCGCTGTCGTTCCGAGCCGCCGCACCCGGGACCCGAAGGAGGTCTCGATCGCCTGGCAGATCGACGCCTACCGCTTCGAGCTGCCGTTCCTGGCCGCTCCCATGGACTCCGTGGTCTCCCCGCAGCACGCCATCCGGATCGGCGAGCTCGGTGGTCTGGGCGTGCTGAACCTGGAAGGCCTGTGGACCCGGCACGCCGACCCGCAGCCGCTGCTGGACGAGATCGCCGAGATGCCGGTCGAGTCCGCGACCCGCCGGCTCCAGGAGATCTACGCCGCCCCCATCCAGGAGGAGCTGATCGGGCAGCGCATCAAGGAGGTGCGCGACTCCGGCGTCGTCACCGCCGCCGCGCTCTCCCCACAGCGCACCGCCCAGTTCTCCAAGGCGGTCGTCGACGCGGGCGTCGACATCTTCGTCATCCGCGGTACGACGGTCTCCGCCGAGCATGTCTCGGGCGCGGCCGAGCCGCTGAACCTGAAGCAGTTCATCTACGAGCTGGACGTCCCGGTCATCGTCGGCGGCTGCGCCACGTACACCGCCGCCCTGCACCTGATGCGGACCGGCGCGGCCGGTGTCCTCGTCGGCTTCGGCGGCGGCGCGGCGCACACCACGCGCAACGTCTTCGGCATCCAGGTCCCGATGGCCACCGCCGTCGCGGACGTCGCCGGGGCCCGCCGCGACTACATGGACGAGTCCGGCGGCCGGTACGTGCACGTCATCGCCGACGGGGGCGTCGGCTGGTCCGGCGACCTGCCGAAGGCCATCGCCTGCGGTGCGGACGCCGTGATGATGGGCTCCCCGCTGGCCCGCGCCACCGACGCGCCGGGCCGCGGCCGGCACTGGGGCATGGAGGCCGTCCACGAGGACGTGCCGCGCGGCAAGCTGGTCGACCTCGGCTCGGTCGGGACGACGGAGGAGGTCCTCACCGGCCCCTCGCACACCCCGGACGGTTCGATGAACATCTTCGGCGCCCTGCGTCGCGCGATGGCCACCACCGGCTACAGCGACCTCAAGGAGTTCCAGCGCGTCGAGGTGACGGTGGCGGACTCGCAGCACCGCCGCTGACCTCCCGTACGTACGCGGAAGGGCCCGGACCGTCTCGCGGTCCGGGCCCTTGCGTTTCGTCCCGCGGGTGTCAGCCGGCCTTCTTGGCGCCACCGACGGCGGCGACCGCGCCGAGGGCGAGGAAGAGGTAGGTCATGAAGTCGGCCTCCTGCGACCAGGCCTCCGTCACGGTGTCGAAGTGGTCGCCGATGACCTCGGACAACGGGATCTGCGCCAGGTCGGAGAGGACCATCGAGATGCCCACGAGCTGCCCGAGGTAGACGGCCCCGATCGAGAGGACGGCCGCGGCGCCGATGACGGCGGGATGTGAGCCGCCGACCTTGCTCGACGCGAAGCCGACCAGGAAGCCGACGCCGACCGCCGCGTAGCCGACCTCGCGCTCGATCGAGCCCGCGATCGCGCCGTACAGGATGCCCGCGAGGATGGCCACGCCGAGCGCGACCGCCACACCGAGCAGGATGTTGTTCCGGGCCGGCGGAGCCGGGGTGAAGGGGGCGCCGCCGCCGAACGGCGTTCCCTGGCCGGGCTGCTGACCCGCGAACGGGTTGCCGGACGGGTCGCCGGGAGTCTGCTGGCCGTAGGGGTTGCCGGTCGGGTCGCCGGGAGTCTGCTGGCCGTAGGGGTTGCCGGTCGGGTCGCCGGGAGTCTGCTGGCCGTAGGGGTTGCCGGTCGGCGCGGCGGGAGTCTGCTGGCCGTACGGGTTGCCGGTCGGCGCGGCGGGCTGTCCCGGCCCGCCGGCGTACGGGTTGCCCTCGACGGGCTGACCGCCGTAGGGCTGCTGGGGCTGGTTCGGCGGCTGCACGGGCTGACTCACGGTGGGGCTCCCCCTGGGGCGGCTGCGCACGAGTGTGCGAGGTACGCACGTGTGTGCGCTCTGTGACGCCGCAGGGTAGCAGTACGCACCGGATTCGGTCACCGGCAATCCTTTTCGGCCTCTCTGGCCCGCCTCAGAGCCGGTGCGCGGCCCCCGCCGGAGTGGCCCCCCGGGTGTCCAGGAGCAGTTGGGCCTTGACCGCGAGGCCCTGGAGGTCGTAGGTGCGGTGCTGCTGGAGCAGTACGGTCAGGTCTGCCGCGGCCGCCGCCTCGTACAGCGAATCGGCGCGCGGGACGGGGCGTTCGCGCACCCGCCAGTCCAGGACGTGCGGGTCGTGGTAGCCGATCTGGGCGCCCATGTCCATGAGCCGGGTGGCGATCTCGCGGGCCGGGGCGGCCTCCTGGTCGGCGCTGTCCGGCTTGTAGGTGACGCCGAGCAGCAGGACGCGCGCGCCCCGGACGGACTTGCCGTGCTCGTTGAGGAGGGTGGCGCAGCGCTGGATGACGTAGCTGGGCATCCGGTCGTTGATCTCCTGCGCCAGCGAGACCATCCGCAGCGGGTGCCCGGGGGTGCGGGTGCTGTAGGGCAGGCAGCCCGGGTCCACCGGGACGCCGTGCCCGCCGACGCCGGGTCCCGGCCGGAAGGGCTGGAAGCCGAACGGCTTGGTCTCGGCGCACCGGATGACGTCCCAGAGGTCGACACCGAGGTCGTGGCAGAGCACCGCCATCTCGTTGACCAGGGCGATGTTGACGTGCCGGAAGTTGGTCTCCAGCACCTTCGTCATCTCCGCCTCGCGCGGTCCGCGCGCCCGCACGACCTTGTCGGTGAGCCGTCCGTAGAAGGCGGCGGCCGACTCGGTGCAGGCGGGGGTGAGGCCGCCGATGACCTTGGGCGTGTTGGCCAGGGTGTGGGTGCGGTTGCCGGGGTCGAGCCGGCCGGGGGAGCAGGCGAGGTGGAAGTCCCGTCCGGCGACGAGCCCGGAGCCCTCCTCCAGCAGGGGGCGCAGGACGTTCTCCGTGGTGCCGGGCGGCACGGCGGACTCCAGCAGCACGGTGGTGTGCGGGCGCAGCCGGGCGGCCAGCGCGCGGGCGGCGTCGCGGAGCGCGGTGAGGTCGATCCCCCGGTCGGGGCCGAGCGGGGTGGGGGAGCAGATCACGGCGGTGCGGACCCGGCCCAGCTCGGCGGCGTCGGTGGTGGGCCGGAAGCCGCCGGAGAGCATGCGGCGGATCTCGGACGCGGTGAGGGTGCCCTCGACGGGGCTGCGCCCGGCTCTGAGCTCCGCGTAGGGGCGTGGGTCGGGGTCGTAGCCGACGGTGTCGATCCCGGCGGTCACGGCGGCCCGGGCGAGGGGCAGGCCGAGGTGACCGAGTCCGATGACGGCGAGGTCTGCGGGCATACAGGAAGACCCCCTAAGTGCGGAGAGCGAAGATCGCAACTGCTGTGGACAGCGCAATGTCAGACTAGGCGTAAATATGACCTATATGTCGCATTGTGCGGCTCCGGTCGCCCGGGTGTTGTCCACAGGCGGTGGCTGAACTCGGGGAGCGCGGACAGAATCGAGGGGTGGACACGGGCGGCCGGCCCCTCGGCCGGGTGGCACTCCCGTGTCCGACCACCCCGATCCACCGGGAGGCAGCAGTGAGGACAGCGACACTGGGACCCGCCGAGCGCACCGCCGCGCTCGCCGCCATGGCCGAGCGCGAACTGGACGTGCTGGTCGTGGGGGCGGGCGTGGTCGGCGCGGGCACGGCGCTGGACGCGGCCACCAGAGGCCTGACGACCGGGCTGGTCGAGGCGCGCGACTGGGCGTCCGGCACATCGAGCAGGTCGAGCAAGCTGATCCACGGCGGCCTGCGCTATCTGGAGATGCTCGACTTCGCCCTGGTCCGGGAGGCCCTCAAGGAGCGCGGGCTGCTGTTGGAGCGGCTCGCCCCCCACCTGGTGAAGCCCGTGCCCTTCCTCTACCCCTTGCAGCACAAGGGCTGGGAGCGGCTCTACGCAGGCTCCGGCGTCGCGCTGTACGACGCGATGTCGGTCTCATCGGGCCATGGGCGAGGCCTCCCCGTCCACCGCCACCTCTCCCGCAAGCACGCCCTGCGGGTCGCCCCCGCGCTGAAGAAGGACGCCCTGGTCGGCGCCCTCCAGTACTACGACGCCCAGATGGACGACGCCCGCTTCGTCACCGAGCTGGTGCGCACCGCCGCGTCCTACGGGGCCCAGGTGGCGAACGCCGCCCGTGTGGTCGGCTTCCTCCGCGAGGGCGAGCGGGTCGTCGGCGCGCTCGTACGGGACGTCGAGAGCGGCACGGAGTACGAGATCCGGGCCAAGCAGGTGGTCAACGCCACCGGCGTGTGGACCGACGACACCCAGGGGCTCATCGGCGAGCGCGGACAGTTCCACGTCCGGGCCTCCAAGGGCATCCACCTGGTCGTCCCCAAGGACCGCATCCACTCCTCCACCGGACTCATCCTGCGCACGGAGAAGTCCGTCCTCTTCGTCATCCCCTGGGGCCGGCACTGGATCATCGGCACCACCGACACCGACTGGGACCTGGACAAGGCCCACCCGGCCGCCTCCAGCGCCGATATCGACTACCTCCTCCAGCACGTCAACTCCGTCCTCAACACCCCCCTGACCAGGGACGACGTCCAGGGCGTCTACGCCGGACTGCGACCGCTGCTGGCCGGCGAGTCGGACGCCACCAGCAAGCTGTCGCGCGAGCACACGGTGGCGCACCCCGCCCCCGGTCTGGTCGTCGTGGCGGGCGGCAAGTACACGACGTACCGGGTCATGGCCAAGGACGCGGTGGACGAGGCGGTCCACGGACTCGACCAGCGGGTCGCCGCGTGCGTCACCGAGGACACCCCGCTGCTGGGGGCCGAGGGCTACAAGGCCCTGTGGAACGCGCGCGCCCGGATCGCGGCCCGGACCGGACTCCATGTCGCCCGGGTGGAGCACCTGCTCAACCGGTACGGCTCAATGACCGAGGAAATCCTGGAACTGATCCTCGCCGACCCCACCCTGGGCGAACCCCTGCCCGCCGCCGACGACTACCTGCGCGCCGAGATCGTCTACGCGGCCTCCCACGAGGGCGCCCGCCATCTGGACGACGTGCTGACCCGGCGCACCCGGATCTCCATCGAGACCTTCGACCGGGGCACCCGCAGTGCCCGGCTCTGCGCGGAGCTGATGGCGCCGGTGCTGGGCTGGGACGAGGGGCGGATCGACCGGGAGGTCGAGCACTACGAGAAGCGGGTGGAGGCCGAACGCGAATCGCAGCGGCAGCCCGACGACCTCACGGCGGACGCGGCCCGGCTCGGCGCACCGGACATCGTGCCGATCTAGGCCCTGTCGTCGACTGCCTTTCGAGACACGCCCCAGGGTGCGCCCTCCCGGGCTCCGTGCGCCGCCGCACCGCGGTCACCGCCCGCCTCCACCGGGCCAGTTGGGCCCCGCCGGGCCGGCGGGGCCCGTCCGCGGCCCGGACCGGCCTGGACGGGAGGACCGGGTTGGTAGGAGGCTGTGAGGGCTTCCCTCTTCGCGCCCCGGGGCCTGTCGACGAACCGCCCTGGCGCGGCGGACCCCGGACCCGGCACCAGGACCGGTCCCGGGGTGAGGGACAATGAACGCTCTGCCAGGGCGGGTTGATCGCAGAGGGGACGCATGTCGGAGGCGGAGCAGGCACGGGAGCCCCAACGGGACAAGGACGGTCGTCTCCTCGCGGGGCGCTACCGGCTCGGTGAGGTGCTCGGCCGGGGCGGCATGGGTACGGTCTGGCGCGCCGACGACGAGACGCTCGGCCGCACGGTCGCGGTCAAGGAACTCCGGTTCCCCGGAGCGATCGACGAGGACGAGAAGCGCCGGCTGATCACGCGCACCCTGCGCGAGGCCAAGGCGATCGCGCGGATCCGCAACAACAGCGCGGTGACCGTCTACGACGTGGTCGACGAGGACGACCGCCCGTGGATCGTCATGGAACTGATCGAGGGCAAGTCGCTCGCCGAGGCGATCCGCGAGGACGGCACGCTGACGCCGAGGCGGGCCGCCGAGGTCGGGCTCGCCATCCTCGACGTGCTGCGCTCCGCGCACCGCGAGGGCATCCTGCACCGCGACGTGAAGCCGTCCAACGTGCTGATCGCCGAGGACGGGCGCGTCGTGCTCACGGACTTCGGCATCGCCCAGGTCGAGGGGGACCCGTCCGTCACCTCCACCGGCATGCTCGTCGGCGCCCCCTCGTACATCTCGCCGGAGCGGGCCCGTGGCCACAAGCCCGGTCCGCCCGCCGACCTGTGGTCCCTCGGCGGGCTGCTGTACGCGAGCGTCGAGGGCTGCCCGCCGTACGACAAGGGCTCGGCCATCGCCACCCTGACGGCCGTGATGACCGAACCGCTCGACCCGCCGAAGAACGCCGGCCCGCTCACCGAGGTCATCTACGGGCTGCTCGCCCGGGACCCCGACCAGCGTCTCGACGACGCCGGGGCGCGGGCGCTGCTCAACGACGTCATCAACGCCCCCGACTCTCCCGCTCCGGCACCCGCGGACTCCACACAGATCATGGCGCTGCCGCCGACGCCCGCGGCGGACCCGCTCGTCAGGAGGACGCCGAAGCAGCCCAAGGCCCCGAAACAGTCCCCGGGTTCGGGGGAGTCCGGCGAGGGCGCCCGCGACCGGCTGCGCGGAGCCCTGCGCTCCGTGCGCAACGCGAAGACCCCGGCGTCCGCCGCTGCGGGCGCCGCCGCCGCGTCGGCGAGCTCTCCGGCCGCCGCTGCCACCGGCTCGCCCGTCGCCCCGCCCAAGCCTCCGTCGCCGCCCGGGACTTCCGCCGCGGGGGCGAAGCCCGCGGGGTCCGCCGCCGCGGCGCCCGCCGGCGGCGCCTCCAGGACCGCGACGGCGGCGAGCGCTTCCGTACCCGGGCAGCGCCCGCCGTCCTCCCTCGCGTCCACGCGTGCCTCGATCACCGACGTGGTGCCCCGCCGCACCCTCGCGATCATCGCCGCCGTCGTCGCGCTGGCCATTCTCGGCACGGTCCTCGCGCTCACGCTCGGCGGCGGTGACGACGCGGACAAGGGCGGCGACACGGCCGCCTCGGCCGGGGCCTCGACCGGCGGCGCGGACGACAAGGGCGGCGACACCGGCGGCGGTTCGGCCGGCGAGAAGGGCGCCGGCCAGAAGGAGGGCCAGGGCGCGGACGACGGCCGGGCCTCCGCCGACCCGTCCGCCGACTCCGGCGCCGACGACGCGGACGACGCCGACGACTCCGGTTCCGACGGTGCCGGGGACGACGGGGCCGAGCCGGGCGACGCCCTGCCCGCCGGGTACGAGAAGGTCGTCGACACCCGGTTCAACTTCACCATGGCGATGCCCGAGGGCTTCAAGCGCACCGCCATCGCGGGCAGCAACTCCGGCGGCATCTACAACGACAAGCGGGGCAGTTTCCCCCGTGTCCAGGTCGACTTCAACAGCTCGCCCAAGGACGACGCGGCGGCCGCCTGGCGCGGTGCCGTCGCGAGCGTCAAGGTCCTCAGCGACGGTTACCAGCACGGCGGCATAAAGAAGGTCGAGTACAACGGCTATCCGACCGTCGCGGACTGGACGTTCGAACGCAACCACAACGGCGTCCGGGTCAAGGTGCTCAACCGGGGATTCAAGGTGGACGCCAAGCGCGGCTACTCGATCATGATCAGCTGCAAGGTGGACGAGTGGGAGGACGACGAGTGCCGGACGCTGCGCGAAACGGCGTACGCCACCTTCACCCCCACAGGCTGACCGTCCGGCCCGCCCGCCCGCCCCGGACGGCCGGGTGGAAACGTTTGTGCGGATCGGGTTGGCGCGACCCGGCCCGTCGGCCCGTGTTGCCACGTATCGTAAGAGGCCGGAGACCGTACGCAGTGGGAACAGCGGGTCAATTGTCCACCGAATGAACGTGACTGACGGATGAGTGCGCCTCCGGTGACCGGGGGGAAGAGCGCGCTGTGGGGAGGCGTCGTGGACGACTACGCGGGTCGGGTGCTTGCCGACCGCTACCGCCTTCCGCTGCCCCCGTCCGACGGGTACGAACTGGTCGAGACCCGGGCGTTCGACACCTATAGCGGACAGGAAGTCCTGATCCGCCAGGTGCCGTTGCCGGAGGTCGTGGACGCGGAGGTGCTCGACGCCGACGGCCGGCCCGCCGCCACCGGCCGCGCCACCGGGCGGGCGGTCCGCCGCAGCACGGACCCGGCGGTCCGGAGGGCGATCGAGGCCGCGCAGGCCGCCGCCCAGGTGCCCGACCACCCCCGGCTCGACCAGGTCTTCGACGTGTTCGCCGAAGCGGGCTCGCTGTGGATAGTGAGCGAGCTCGTCCCGGCCCGTCCGCTCGCCGCCCTCCTCGCCGAACGCCCCCTCAACCCCTACCGGGCGGCCGAGATCGGCTCCGACGTGCTCACCGCCCTGCGGGTGCTCCACGCGCACGGCTGGACCCACCGCAACATCACCGTGCGCACGGTCCTGGTCTGCGACGACGGCCGCGTCATGCTCACCGGTCTCGCGGCGGGCGCCGCCGAGGAGGCGCTCTGCGGATACGCCCCGGGCCCGGCGCCCGACACCGACCCGGTGGCCGGCCCCACCACGTACGGCATCCCGGCCGTCGAGGCCGCGCCGACGAGGGGGCTCGACGGGAGCTACGCGCTTCCGCCGGCGAGGACCGACACGGAGTACGCGCCGGCCGAGGGGTACGGGTCCGTCGACGACGGCGGCTACGCGGCCGTCGCGGAGTACGCGGTCGGCGAGCGGCACGCGGAGTACGCGGAGTACGCGGACGCGGATGTCGCGGATGTCGCGGATGTCGCGGAGTACCCCGACGAGGGCGACGACCCTTCGGGCCGGGCGGACCGGAGGCCCGCCGTTCCGTCGCTGCCGCGGGGGTACGCACCGCGCGGGGACGACGACCGCCACGAGGACCACGACCGCCACCAGGACCACGACGACCGGTCCGGCGACCGCCACGACGACCGGTACGACCCCCCGTCCGCCGGACCGGAGGCCGGGCCCCACGCGTCGCACGGCGGGCAGGAGATCGTCCCGCGCCCCGCGGCTCCCGCCGTCCCGTACACCGCCGTGCCGCCCCCCGCCGAGCCCGGCGCCGCGAGCGCCGCCCAGCTGCGGGCCGCGCGCGCCGGAGCCATCGCCGCCTACCGGGCGGGCGCCCGGGCCGCCGCCCGGGTCACCGAGGAGCGGCAGCAGACCGACCGCGCCCGGGCCGACCTCACCAAGGCGTCGCCGGAGGGCCGCGCGCCCGCCCCCGGCGCCGGCGGCGCCACCGGAGCCGGAGGTGACACGGACCCGGACGCCGACACCGGCATCCTCCCGCCGCAGCGCCCCGCGCCCGGCGCCCCGGCCCCGGGCTCCGTGGCACCCGGGCCGGCCTCCCCCTGGGGCATCCCCGCCGGGGACCCCTACGACGACGAGGACGAGGACGACGAGGACGACGGGCACGGGCCCCGGCCGCCGGTCCGCCGCGTCCACCTCGCCGGGACCTGGGACGACGGACCCGGCGCCCGGCCCGTCTCCGCGGGCGGCTCCGGCGAGGACGCGCTGCGCGCCGACTCCCGGCGGCCCGGCCCGCCGGCCCCCGCCCCCAAGCAGCTCGCGCGCACCGCCCCGGCCCGGGACGGACGGACGCCCTCCGGGGCCTGGGAGGAGGCCGTCGCGGGCGGCGACGAGCCCGCCGTCTACCGGGGCCCCGCCACCCCGCTCGCCGCCGAGCGCGCCCGCCAGGCCCGGATCGCCGTCGTCGGAGCCGTCACCGAGCGCTGGGCCCCCGAGCAGGCGGGCCCCGTCCACGAGAACTGGCAGCTCGCGCCCCCGATCGGCCCCTCCACCGACCTGTGGGCGCTCGGCGCACTCCTCTACCGCGCCGTGCAGGGCCACGCCCCCTACCCGGAGGAGAACGCGGCCGAGCTCGTCCAGATGGTGTGCGGGGAGCCGCCCGCCTTCGCGGAGGAGTGCGGACCGCTGCGGCCCGTCGTGGAGTCGCTGCTGCGCCAGGACCCCACGGAGCGACCGGACTTCGAGGAGCTGAGCGGCTGGCTGCGCTCGCTGGTGCGCTCGGCGCCGGAGCCGGAGGCGGGCGCCGACGTCGTCACCCTGCCCGCACCCGACGCCACCCGGCTCCCCGTCGTACGCCGCAGGGGCGAGCTGGTCCGCCGGCGCCGGGGCCGCTTCGGCGGCGGCTCGGCGCAGGGCAGGCACCGCCAGGGCAAGCGCCGGCAGCCGCAGCGCGGTGGCGGCGGGCAGCGGGACCGCGAGGAGTCCCTGCTGCCGCCCGAGCGGTCCGTGCGGATGCCCGTGGAGAGCTGGGAGGAGGAGCGCCCGGCCCGCCCGCCGCGCGCGCCCAAGGAGCCCCGGGTGCTGCGGGAGCCGCCGCGCCGGGGCGAGGGCTCCCCGCGCAAGCTGGGCCGGCTGCTGCTCGTCCTCATCCTGCTGCTGATGGTCGCCGCCATTGCCTTCGCCGTGCTGTTCATGCCCAAGCAGGAGCCCGGCAAGGACACCGGAGCACCCGCGCCCACCGGCTCCGCCGCTCCGCCCGCCGCCTCGGGGGAGCCCGGCCCGTCCGCCTCCGAGGACGGGTCCGCCGATCCCGGCTCCCAGCAACCGCAGACCAGCCGGTCGGCCGTGGCGCTCGCCTCCGGCTACGCGCTCCGCAAGGACGCGGAGGGCTTCGAGGTCGGCGTGCCGAAGGACTGGCAGCGCAGCCCCGCCAACGTGAACCGGCAGATCCGCTACGGCAGCGACGGGTTCACCCTGCTCGTGGTGCCCGGCCGGGACACGGTGAAGGCCGGGGGCGGCGATCCGCTGGACTACCAGCGGGACAAGGAGCCCGAACTCCAGCCGTTCCGCGACTCGACCTGGTCCTCCTCGTCCGGACTGCGCCGGGTCGACGTCGGCCGGCAGGCCATGGCCGAGGGGCAGTTCACCTGGCAGGAGAGCGGCGGGCGCGAGGTGTACGTCCGCAATCTCGCCATGATCGTCGACGGCAGGTACCACGTCATCCAGGTCATCGGGCCGGAGAGCGACCGCGACAAGGTCACCGAGATCTACGAGCAGGCCATCGCCTCGTACCGGGTCACCTGACCGCCGGTCACCCCCGGCCGCGCGCGCACCCACCCGTCCGCCTCCCCCGGGCGCGCACAAGCGCCCGTCCGGTCCGCCCGCCTGATCGCCCGTCATCGCCGCCGCCGCGCCCGGGGTGTTGTGCGGTGCCGACAACCATCACAGTGCGGTCTCGTGGGCGATCCCCGGTTCCGCCTCGGCGCCGCCCCTCCGTAATCTGGCCATTCGAGGAACGGGGCGGGGACTTCACGTGGATCGATCTCAGGGCACGGACGCGGGACTGGTGCTGGCGGGGCGCTACCGGCTGGGCGACGTCCTCGGCCGGGGTGGCATGGGCAAGGTCTGGCGCGCCCACGACGAGGTGCTGCACCGCACCGTCGCCGTCAAGGAGTTGACGGCCGGGCTGTACGTCGCCGAGGCCGACCGGCTCGTCCTGCACGCCAGGACGCAGAAGGAGGCGCGAGCGGCGGCGCGCATCACGCACCCCGGCGTCGTCACCGTCCACGACGTGATCGAGTACGACAACCGCCCCTGGATCGTCATGCAGTACGTCGACGGGCCCTCGCTCGCCGACTCCGCCAAGGAGAGCGGCGAGGTCGCCCCGCGCGAGGCCGCCCGGATCGGGCTGCACGTCCTGAGCGCCCTGCGCGCGGCGCACGCGGCCGGGGTGCTGCACCGCGACGTCAAGCCCGGCAACGTGCTGCTGGCGCGCGACGGCCAGGTGCTGCTGACGGACTTCGGGATCGCCGCGATCGAGGGCGACTCCACCATCACCCGTACCGGCGAACTGGTCGGCTCCATCGACTACCTCGCCCCCGAACGGGTACGCGGCGGCGATCCGGGACCCGCCTCCGACCTCTGGTCGTTGGGCGCCACGCTGTACACGGCGGTCGAGGGGACCTCCCCGTTCCGCCGTGCGTCCCCGATCTCCACCATGCAGGCCGTCGTCACCGAGGAGCCGCCCGCCCCGGTCAACGCCGGTCCGCTCGGGGCCGTGATCACCGCGCTGCTCCGCAAGGACCCGGACGAGCGGCCCACGGCCGCCCAGACCGAGCAGATGCTGCTGGACGCCATGGACGGCCGCGAACCCCGTGCCGCCCAGGCGCACGTCCCGACCCAGCGCTTCTCCGAGGACGCCCGGTACGCCCACCAGGACGCGGACGCCGACGGTTCCGACGGCGCCACCGCCCGGCTGCCCCGGGCGAGCCCTTCCACCACGCCGGCGCCCGCTCCCGTCCCGGAGCCCGCCGCCCCGTTCGCCGGCCCCGCCTCCTCCGCTCCGGTGACCCGGCGCGCCGGGTCCCGCTGGCGCACGGTGCTCGTCGTGGTCGTCGCCGCCGCCGTGCTGGGGGGCGTGGCCGGGCTGTTCGCGATGAAGTACGCGCAGGGCCCGGACGCCCCCGGGGGAACCGGCGGCAGCACGGCCGCCGGCGGCACACCGTCCGCGGAGCGGACCACCCCGGAGTCGGCCGGCCCCTCGGACGGGATGCCGGAGATACCCGACGGCTGGCGCCGGGTCGACGACCCGGCGGGGTTCAGCCTGGTCGTGCCGGAGGACTGGACGCGGCAGGTCCAGGACGGGCAGATCGACTACACGCCGGACGGCGGGGCCCACCGGATCCGCATCAGCGTCGACCCGGACCCGGACTTCGAGCATCCGTATCTGCACATGGAGAACATGGAGGAGCAGCTCTCCGAGCGGCTGCCGGGCTACCAGCGGATCGGGATGGAGAAGAACACCTTCCGTGACCGGCCGGGCGCGCTCTGGGAGTTCACCTGGAACGAGACCAGGGACCACCCGGGGCCCCGGCACGGGATCGACCAGATGTACTACGGGGGTCCCGGCGGACCCGAGTACGCGCTGTACCTGACCGCCCCGCAGGAGGGCTGGGAGGCCAGCCGCGAGAAGTTCGACATCATGCTGCGCAGCTGGAGCGCCCCGAAACCCCAGCAGTGACCGCTCGCCCGACGGGCGCGCGACGCTCCCGCCGGAGGGCGCACCCGGCCCGCTCCTCCCGGGCGGGCCATCGGGGCCGGGGATTCACTTCTCCCGGCGGCCCAGGGCCGGTCGGCCGGGGCGTGGTCGGCCGCATAGCCACTGATCAGCGGTTATGCCGCCAGCGATCACTGGCTCGTTCGAAGGGGGTGCCCGGCGGGGGTGGCGGGTCCTGTGAAAAACTGTTACCCACGGGTACCCAAAGGCTGCGGCGGGACATACTCTCGGCCTCATGACGGACTCGCAGGCCCCTGACGCCCCTCTCGGCACCAACCCCGTGGCGGTCGCCCCCGCCGGGGTGCGCAACGCCGCCGACGTGGTCACCCCCGAGGTGATCGCCCAGCTGACCCGGGGCGTCGTCGGATCGGGCCGCACGGCCAACCACACCCCCTTCACCGGGGAGAAGCTGGCCGACCTGCCCGAGTCCACCCCCGAGGACGTCGCCACCGCCTTCGACCGGGCCCGCGCCGCCCAGCCCGTCTGGGCCGCCCTCCCCGTACGGCAGCGCGCCGCCGTCCTGCTGCGCTTCCACGACCTCGTCCTCGGCCGCCAGGCCGAGGTCCTCGACCTCATCCAGCTGGAGACCGGCAAGGCCCGCCTGCACGCCCACGAGGAGGTGCAGGCCATCGCCATCGCCGCCCGCCACTACGGGCGCAAGGCCGCCGCCTACCTCAAGCCCCGCCGCCACACCGGTGTGGTCCCGGTCCTCACCAAGGTCACCGAGCTGCGGCAGCCGCGCGGCGTCGTCGGCCAGATCGCCCCCTGGAACTACCCGCTGGAGCTCTCCGTGGGCGACGCGCTGCCCGCGTTCGTCTCCGGCAACGCCGTCGTGATGAAGCCCGACACGGAGACCGCGCTCACCGCCCTGTGGGCCCGGGACCTGCTGATCGAGGCCGGGCTGCCCGCCGAGGTCTTCCAGGTCGTCCTCGGCGAGGGGCCCGTCGTGGGCCCCGAGGTCGTCAGCCGCGCCGACTACGTCTCCTTCACCGGCTCCACCCGCACCGGCCGCGAGGTCGCCGTCGGCGCCGCGTCCCGGCTGGTCGGCGTCTCCCTGGAGCTCGGCGGCAAGAACGCCATGCTCGTGCTGAAGGACGCCGACGTCGAGAAGGCCGCCGCCGGAGCCGTCCGCGCCTGCTTCGCCTCCGCCGGACAGCTCTGCATCTCCATCGAGCGGCTGTACGTCCACGAGTCGATCGCCGACGACTTCGTGGAGCGCTTCGCCACCCGGACGAAGGCCATGCGGCTCGGCAGCGCCCTCGCCTACGGGGCCGACATGGGCTCCCTCGTCGGCGAACGCCAGCTGGAGGCCGTCACGCGCCACGTGGACGAGGCCGTCGAGAAGGGTGCGACGCTCGTCGCCGGCGGCGTGGCCCGCCCCGACATCGGCCCCCTGTTCTACGAGCCGACCATCCTCGACGGGGTGGAGGCCCCGATGGCCGTCTGCACCGAGGAGACCTTCGGGCCGGTCGTCTCGATCTACCGCTTCCGTGACGAGGACGAGGTGATCGCGCTGGCCAACGCCACCCCGTACGGCCTCAACTCCAGCGTCTGGACCACCGACTCCCGGCGCGGCCACCGGGTCGCGGCCCGGCTGCGCACCGGCACCGTCAACATCAACGAGGGGTTCGCCCCCGCCTACGGCAGCGTCCAGGCCCCGATGGGCGGCATGAAGGACTCCGGCCTCGGCCGGCGGCACGGCTCCGAGGGCATCCTCAAGTACACCGAGGCCCAGACCGTCGCCCAGCAGCGGCTGATGCCGCTCGCGCCCTCCTTCGGGCTGGACGACGAGAAGTACGCCGCGCTCATGACCAGCAGCCTCAAGGCGATGAAGGCCTTCCGGCTGCGCTGAACGCCCCGAGGGCCGCGGCGACGTCCGCCCTTTTCGTACCGATTCCGTTTCGAGGAGTGCCATGTCCCAGGACAGCCATGCCCAGAACCGGGCCGTGAGCCCCGCGCCGACGGACCCTGTCCCGGCGAGCCCTGTGCCGGCCGAGGACGACGCCGCGTACGACTACGACGTCCTGGTCGTCGGATCGGGCTTCGGGGGCGCGGTGTCGGCGCTCCGGCTGACCGAGAAGGGGTACCGCGTCGGAGTCCTGGAGGCGGGCCGCCGCTTCACCCCCGGCACCCTCCCCAAGACCTCCTGGGACCTGAAGAACTACCTCTGGGCGCCCGCCCTCGGCCTCTTCGGCCTCCAGCGCATCCACCTCCTCGGCAACGTCATGGTGCTCGCCGGGGCCGGGGTCGGCGGCGGATCGCTCAACTACGCCAACACCCTGTACGTGCCGCCCGCCCCGTTCTTCGAGGACCGCCAGTGGGCCTCGATCACCGACTGGCAGGACGAGCTGAAGCCGTACTACGACCAGGCCCGCCGGATGCTCGGGGTCCGTCTCAACCCGACGATGACCCCGTCCGACATCCACCTCAAGGCCGTCGCGCAGGCCATGGGCGTCGGCGACACCTTCCACATGACCCCGGTCGGCGTCTTCTTCGGCGACGGCAAGGACGCCGACGGCACCGCGCGGGCCAAGGCCGGCTCCACCGTCCCCGATCCGTACTTCGGCGGCGCGGGCCCCGACCGCAAGGCCTGCACCGAGTGCGGCGAGTGCATGACGGGCTGCCGCCACGGCGCGAAGAACACCCTCAACGAGAACTACCTGTACCTCGCCGAGCGGGCCGGAGCGGTTATCCACCCGATGACCTCCGTCGTCGCCGTCACCGACGACCCCGAGGGCGGCTACCGCGTCCTCACGGTCCCCACCGACCGCCGCCGCCGGGCGAAGCCCACGAGGCTGCGCGCCCGCAAGGTCGTCGTCGCCGCCGGGACGTACGGCACCCAGACCCTCCTGCACACCATGAAGGACCGGGGACTGCTGCCCCGCCTCTCCGCGAAGCTCGGCGAGCTGACCCGGACCAACTCCGAGGGTCTGGTGGGCGCGCAGACCAGCGACCGCCGCTACCGCAGGAAGCACGGCACCGCCAAGGCCGACTTCACCCGGGGCGTCGCCATCACCTCGTCGATCCACCCCGACGACAACACCCACATCGAGCCCGTCCGCTACGGCCGGGGCTCCAACGCCATGGGCGCGCTGACGGTCCTCCAGGTCCCCTACGGGGCCCACCGGGTGCGCGGCTGGATCGCCAACATGGTCAAGCACCCCACCCTCGCCGCCCGTTCGCTCTCCAACCGCCGCTGGTCCGAGCGCACCATCATCGGCCTGGTCATGCAGTCGCTGGACAACTCCCTGACCACGTACCGCAAACCGGGCGGCGTCGGAAAGGGCCTGCTCACCGCCCGCCAGGGCCACGGCGCCCCCAACCCGACGCAGATCCCGGAGGCGACCCTCGGCGCGAGCCTGCTCGCCGAGGAGATCAACGGCTTCGCCGGGTCCAACGTCGGCGAGCTGATGGGCACCCCGCTCACCGCCCACTTCCTCGGCGGCTGCCCGATCGGCGCGAGCGCCGAGGAAGGCGTCATCGACCCGTACCACCGGCTCTACGGCCACCCCGGCATCAGCGTCGTCGACGGCTCCGCGGTCTCCGCCAACCTCGGCGTCAACCCCTCGCTGACCATCACGGCCCAGGCCGAACGCGCGATGTCCTTCTGGCCCAACAAGGGCGAGGCGGACCCGCGCCCGGAGCAGGGCGGGGCCTACGAGCGGCTCACCCCCGTCGAGCCGCTCGCGCCGACCGTGCCGAAGGAGGCGTTCGGCGCGCTGAAGCTGCCGTTCCTGGGCATCCCCGTGGTGCCGCCGAAGGGGACGGCGGAGGCCGGGGCGGACGTGAAGGGCGTCGGGAACACACCCGTACCCAATCCGTGATCTTCATCCGGGCAACTCTTCGGCGAGCTGCGCGGTCGAACCCGTACCGCGACAACTGCCACAGCGGCCCCCACAGCTCCTGCCGAGTTCCAGAGGTCCCCGATGACACCCTGTTCCCCGAGGTCCGCGCTGCACCGCGCGGCGGGCTCCCTCGCCGCCACGGGCCTGCTGGCCGCGGCCACGCTCGCCGGGACCGCCGCCCCGGCGCACGCCGCCGACCTCCCGGTGCTCGTCCTCGGCGGCCCCGCCGAGACCGCCCTGTACCCGTACCCGCGGAGCGGTGAACCGGAGCGGTCCACGGTCGGATTCACCGTCGACAACCCGGGCGGGGAGGAGGGGGACGAGGACGACGAGACGGAGTTCACCGTCACCTTCGACCTCAGCGGCCTCGCGGGCGTCGCCGACGCGGCGGTCGGGGAGAACGCGGACTGCGAGGTCACCGGAGCGAAGGCGGTCTGCACGGACCGCGGCATCCGGTCCGGTCTCCGGGGTATCGGCGACCTCCTGCTCACCGCCGCCGAGGGCAGCGAGGAGGGCGACACCGGCACGATCACGGTGACCGGGCGGTCGAAGGGCGCGACCTTCACCCCGTTCACCACCGAGGTCACCGTCGGCGGCCCCGACCTCGTGATGGAGGAGCTCCCCTTCAAGGAGCGGACGAAGCCGGGCGACAAGCAGCAGGCCCCGATCACGTTCACCAACCGGGGCACCCGCGACGCCGAGGGCGTCCTCCTCGGCCTGGTGTACTCCCGCGGCCTCGACATCCCCGAGCGCTACTCCAACTGCGCGTACACCGAGGACGACGCGGGCCCCCGGGGCTCCGGCCGGACCACCGTCCTCTGCTCCGTCCCGGGCTCCTTCGAGGTGGGCGCGACCTACACCCTGGAGACCCCGCTGACCATCGAGGCCACCACCCGCGCCTACCAGGACACGTTCGTCTACAGCATCCACGAGGACAGCGCCGACCGGCGCGGGGACCGGCGCGCGGGCGCCCCCTTCGAGCGCGGCGACGGCAGCGTCCTGCGGGCCGTTCCGGTGAAGGCCCCGAAGACGGGTGCGGCCGTCGCCCGGGGCGGAGACCTCGCCCCGTGGGACAACCAGCACGAGGCCGACTTCCGTACGGAGAACACGGCCGACTTCGTGGCGTACGGCGACCGGGTTTCCGGTGCCGAGGGTTCCACGGTCAAGGCCGACCTCGGCTTCCGCAACGAGGGCCCGGCCTGGATCGGACACCTCCGCTCGGGCGAGGCCGTCGCCACCCTCGACTTCACCGTCCCCCGGGGCGCGACCGTCACCGCGAAGCCCGGCCTCTGCCGCGCCGCTACCGCGGCCGGCGGACACCGCGAGGACCAGACGAGCCCCGCGCCGCGCTACCTCTGCCCCACTACGGCTGCGGTGCGGGACGACGGCGGCCTCGACCTGCCGTTCGAGCTGCGGATCGACGAGGCCCTGGTGGGCGCGGAGGGGGCGGTCACCGTCCGCGCCCCCTGGCTCCAGAACCCGAAGCTGCCGTTCGACCCCGAACCCGTCAACAACACCGCGTACCTGGTCCTCAACGGCGAGAGCGGCGGCTCCGGGCCCGGCGGCCCGACGGGCGGCTCCGGACAACCGCCCACCCCGGCCCCGGACCCGGCGGAGAGCCCGTCCGGCGCCCCCGGCCCCTCGGCCTCCGCCACGCCCGGCGGCTCGGCGGGTACGGCCGGGGGCTCCGGCGGCGGGGGCGGCCTCGCCGCGACGGGGTCGAGCGCGCTGATCGCCTCGGGCGCGGCGACCGCCGCGCTGGCGGCGGGCCTGGTGCTGTTCACGGCGGCACGGCGACGGGCCGCGCGGCACGACTGACCCGCGGCGGAGGCGCGGCGGAGAAGAGAGTCGTGGAGAGGGGGCGGAGGAGGGAACGGGCCTCCGCCCGGAGATGTTCCGATGCGGCCGACCCGGGCGTCCCCGGGTACGGCCGCATATGGGGTGACCGGGCCGCTGTCCCCTGCGGACCGGTCACATACGCCGGGTCGTGGTCCCACGACGCACCTGCGGTACGTCACACTCCCCGGCGGAGCCACGCGTGGTTTCCTGCCGACGCCGCCCCTGGTTGGCACGGACATCAGGCTCAACGAAGGCACCGCGCTCCCGGTCACGCGCCGTACGGGTGAGACGGGCCCCGAACGCAGATACGGCCCGTGCGAGGCGGGTGGAGAACCGTTCCGTCCGGGCGCCGCCCATCGCTCTCACACCCGGCCGCGGCACAGCTCCAGGAGCGTCATCGCCAGGGCGGTGCCCGGCTTGCCCAGCGCCTCCCTGTAGTGGCCGAGCACGGCCGTCTCCCGGGAGAGGTTGACCCGCCGGCCGCCGGAGGTGATCCGGGCCTCCTGGATCACCGACGAGACGGCCATCCGTTCCTGGACGAGGCCGATGATCCGGTCGTCGAGAGCGTCGATGCGCTCCCGTGCGCCGCCGATCAGGGCGGCTGCCTCGTCGGTGCGCGCGCCGGTGGCCGCGGTGGTGTCCGTGGTGCTGCTGCTCATGGTGGTGACTCCCGGTGGGGTGACGGCCCCCCGGAGCTACGGACCCGGACACGCGAGACGCCCCGGGCCTGTCGGCCCGGGGCGCCTGGAACGTTGCTTGTCAGTAGCTCAAGCAGCACGACCATGGCAGCCGGCGGGCCGGATGCCATAGGTAAAGACGAAGGTCGTGTGCTGACGCATGGGGACAGTATGGCCCCGGCCCGGCGGCCCCCACAAAACGGGGCCCGGATCCTGAGACGCCCCGCCCGCCGGTCCGCCGACGCCCCGCGAACCGATCTCGGGGCGTCGGCCCCCGCCCCCGGCCCGGCGGAGGGTCCGCGCACGGCCGGTAGAATCGGAAGAACCGACCCCCTTCACCACCGCCGGAAGGCCGCCCCGTGCCAGCAGCACCCCCCGCCGCCCCCGACGCCACGGCCGACGTGGTCCTCGTCGTCGACTTCGGCGCGCAGTACGCCCAGCTCATCGCCCGCCGAGTCCGTGAGGCCCGGGTCTACAGCGAGATCGTCCCGTCCACCATGCCGGTGGCCGAGATGCTGGCGAAGAACCCGCGCGCGATCATCCTCTCCGGCGGCCCCTCGTCGGTGTACGCGGAGGGCGCGCCGTCCCTGGACCGCGCGATCTTCGAGGCCGGGGTGCCGGTCTTCGGCATGTGCTACGGCTTCCAGCTGATGGCCACCGCGCTCGGCGGCACGGTCGACGACAACGGGGCCCGCGAGTACGGCCGTACCCCCCTGCACGTCACCAAGGCGGGCTCGACCCTCTTCGAGGGCACGCCCACCGAGCAGCCGGTGTGGATGTCGCACGGCGACGCCTGCTCGGCGGCCCCCGAGGGCTTCGCCGTCACCGCGTCCACCGACGTGGTCCCGGTCGCCGCCTTCGAGAACGACGAGAAGAAGCTCTACGGCGTCCAGTACCACCCGGAGGTCATGCACTCCACCCACGGCCAGCAGGTCCTGGAGCACTTCCTCTACCGCGGCGCGGGCATCGAGCCGAACTGGACCACCACCAACGTGGTCGAGGAGCAGATCGCCCTCATCCGCGAGCAGGTCGGCGACAAGCGCGCCATCTGCGGCCTCTCCGGCGGTGTGGACTCCGCGGTCGCCGCGGCCCTCGTCCAGAAGGCCATCGGCTCCCAGCTCACCTGCGTGTACGTGGACCACGGCCTCATGCGCAAGGGCGAGACCGAGCAGGTCGAGAAGGACTTCGTCGCCGCGACCGGCGCGAAGCTCAAGGTGGTCGACGCGGAGAAGCGCTTCCTCGACGCCCTGGCCGGTGTGTCCGACCCGGAGCAGAAGCGGAAGATCATCGGCCGCGAGTTCATCCGCGTCTTCGAGCAGGCCCAGCTGGAGATCCTCCAGGAGGAGGGCCCCGAGGTCGCCTTCCTCGTCCAGGGCACGCTCTACCCCGACGTGGTCGAGTCCGGCGGCGGCACCGGCACCGCCAACATCAAGTCCCACCACAACGTCGGCGGCCTCCCCGACGACATCGAGTTCGAGCTCGTCGAGCCGCTGCGCCAGCTGTTCAAGGACGAGGTCCGGATGGTCGGCCAGGAGCTGGGCCTCCCCGACGAGATCGTCCAGCGCCAGCCGTTCCCCGGCCCCGGCCTCGGCATCCGCATCGTCGGCGAGGTCACCAAGGAGCGCCTGGACCTGCTCCGCGACGCCGACGCCATCGCCCGTGAGGAGCTGACGGCGGCCGGGCTGGACCGCGACATCTGGCAGTGCCCCGTGGTCCTCCTCGCCGACGTCCGCTCGGTCGGCGTGCAGGGCGACGGCCGCACCTACGGTCACCCGATCGTGCTGCGCCCGGTCTCCTCCGAGGACGCCATGACGGCCGACTGGTCGCGCCTGCCGTACGAGACGCTGGCGAAGATCTCCACCCGCATCACCAACGAGGTCGCCGAGGTCAACCGCGTCGTCCTCGACGTGACGAGCAAGCCGCCGGGGACCATCGAGTGGGAGTGACCTTTCCCGCTCTCTGAGCTCCCACGTCAACGCCGATGCCGTCGCTCATTCGTTTGGGCGGCGGCATTGTCGTCGAGGTGGGTAGCGGACGATTCGGTGGAGCGTGATCGGGCGATCAGCCGGCGCCGTCCGGAGGAAATCCCTGGCACCGGCCTCGCCGCCCGTGCCAGGCTCCTCCACCATGTCCGCCGAAGAAGTCCGCGCCATCATCTCCGCCGCCGGCAATGACCGCCTCACCTGGAACACCCCGCTCTCCGAGGAGCACGCGGCCCGGCTCGTCGCCGCCTGCGCCCCCGCCCCCGGTTCCCGGATCGTCGACCTCGGATCCGGCTGGGGCGAACTGCTGATGCGCCTCGTCGACGCCGCGCCCGGGGCCACCGGGGACGGCGTCGAGACCGACCCGGCCGCCGTCGCGCGCGGCCGGCAGCTCGCCGGGGAACGGGGGCTCGGTGACCGGGTGCGGTTCCACGAGGTGTCCGCCGCCGAATGGACCGGGGGAGGCTACGACCTCGCCGTCTCCATCGGCTCCTCGCACGCCTGGCCGGGAACCACCCGTGAAGCCCTCACCGCCCTCGCCGCCACCGTGCGCCCCGGCGGACGCGTCCTGTTCGGCGAGGGGGTCTGGCTGACGGAGCCGACCCCGGCGGCGCTGGAGGGCCTCGGTGCGGAGCCCGGAGACTTCGGGTCGCTGCTGGAGCTGATCCGGCTGGCGGAGTCCGTCGGGCTGCGCGCCCTCCAGGTCACCTGCGCCGACGAGCGCGAGTGGGACCTCTTCGAGTCCGAGGGCCCGATCGGACGCGGACAGCGCTGGGCGCTGGAACACCCGGACCATCCGCTGCTCGCCGAGGTGACGGCCGAGATCGACGCCCGCCGCACCGGCTACTACGGCGGCTACCGCTCGTCCTTCACGCTCGCCTATCTGGTGCTCGGCACCTGATCGGGCGCGGGGGCGTCACGCCTCTGGCCACCTGGCCCACCCGGCGGTAACTTCCGGTCCCGTACGCCCAGGGAACCCGAGGAGCCGCCATGTCCGAGCCGGTCGCCGTGCCCGCCCCCGCCCCGATCCCCGTCGAGCAGCTCCAGTTCGCGATGCCGCCGGTGCACGCCTCGGCGGACGAGGAACGCGCGTACCGCAGGGAGCGGCTGGCGGGCGCGCTGCGGCTGTTCGGGCAGCTCGGGTACGAGGACGGGGTCTCCGGGCACATCACCGCCCGCGACCCCGAGCTGGCCGACTGCTTCTGGGTCAACCCGTTCGGCGCTCCCTTCGCCGACATCACCCCGCAGGACCTGATCCTCGTCAACGGCGACGGCCAGGTGGTCCGGGGCCGCTTCCACGTCAACCAGGCCGCGTTCGCCGTGCACGCGGCGGTGCACCGGGCCCGCCCGGACACCGTGGCCGTCGCCCACACCCACTCCACGCACGGACGGGCGCTCGCCGCGCTCGGGGAGCCGATCGAGCCGATCACCCAGGAGTCCTGCGCCTTCTTCGAGGACCACGCGCTGTACGACTCCTACTCCGGGGTCGTCGTGGACGAGGACGAGGGCCGGCGGATCGCCGCCGCGCTCGGGCCGCACAAGGCGGTGATCCTGCGCAACCACGGGCTGCTGACCGTCGGCGGCTCGGTGGACGCGGCGGCCTGGTGGTTCCTCACGATGGAGCGCGCCTGCCAGGTGCAGCTGCTGGCGCGGGCCGCCGGGAAACCCGTCCTCATCTCGCACCGGGACGCCGTCACCACCCGCGACCACCTCGGCGGCGACCTGGTGGCCTGGATCAACTACCAGCCCCTGTGGCAGCGGATCGCTCGAACGTTCTGACGACACCCGCCCCCGGTGCGCCCCGATGCGTGACCCGGTCGCCCGGTACGGCACAATTCGCAGATATCGCAAGTGAGTTGGCTTACCGGGGTGGGAAAGGGCGTAATCCTCCGTGGCGTTGGACGAATCCAGGACGAGCGGCACGCACAGCGGCGGCTGTACGTGCGGCGACTGCCCGCACGGAGCCCGTCGCGGACACCGGCGGGCCGTCGCCGCTTTCCTCGCCAAACGGGACGAACTGGCAGCAGGCAAGGGGCTTCCCGCCGGGGTGGCCCAGTCGCCCTCCGCGTCCCGGCAGTGGGTGTCCGACGAGCTGACCGGGTCCGCCCGCACCGTCGCCGAACGGGCCCGGGAAGCCGGTGACGCCTGGCTCCACGGGGTCTGGCGGGGCACGCTGTTCGCCGTCTGGGGTACGGCCGGGGCCCTCCTCGTCGGTGCGAGCCTCACCGCGATCGGGGCCGGCTGGTCCACCGCGCGCACCGCCGCCCTGATCGCCGCCCTCCTCACGGCCGGGCTGCTCACCGCCGCCGCCCGCTTCCACCGTGCCCGGGGCGGCCTCCTCGCTCCGCTGATCGGGGAGGACAACCGGCTCTCCACCTCACGGACGGTCGCCGCCTCCTGGGTGCTGCTGGCCGTCTTCGCCGTGCTGGTCCTCGCACTGCAACTGGCGGGGGCCTCCGACCCGGACGAGCGGGACGCGCTGATCGAGGGGCTCGACCTCGTGCGCTCCGCCGGGGTCGTGGCCGTGCTGGCGCTCGTGTGCGCGGTCGCGGTCGTCGTGCGCCGCGTGGTGACCGTACGGGTGCTGGGCCAGCGGCTCCAGAAGCTGCGGGCCGAACGGCCGCGCGCCGCCGACCTGCTGACCGACGACTCCGGGCGCGGATCCTTCACCGATGTGCAGTACGTGCTGGTCAGCGCGGTCGCCGTGCTGTTCGCAGCGGTGCGCCTGGCCCGCCGCCCCGAGCAGTTGCCCGACCTGCCGTGGGGACTCGCGCTGCTGGTGGCGGTCTCGGCCGCGACCTACTTCGCCGGGAAGTACGCGGAGGGCGGCCGGCCCGTCGTGCTGTCCGTCGTGCGGGCCCGGGAGGCCGGTGACCTGGACGCCCCGATCCGGACCGGCGACGACATCGAGATCCGGGGCGCCGGCTTCGTACCGCCCGGCGCGGGCACCCCCGACCGGCTGGCCCGGCTCGTCGTACGGATCGGCACGGTCCATGTCCACGTACCGCTGATCCCGGTCACCGGGGGCTTCGCCAACCCGACCGACACCGTCCTGACGGTGCCCGTCCCGGTCGAGGTCGAGCCGGGGACCGTGGACGTCCAGGTCGTCACCGCCGCCGGGGTGGAGACCAACCGCTGCCCGATCGACGTCACGGACTGACCGGCACCGGCCGGCCGCCTCCGGCCCCCCGGGGACGCATCCCCGCCGCCGCCCACCTCCCGGCCCTGGTGAGCGGCGTGCCCGGCGCGTGCGTATGGTCGAGGTGACGGGACTTCGGGAAGCGGGCAGCGGTGATGAACGGTTACGGCGGCGGATCGTACGGTCCGGGCGAGCGCAGGACACCGAGGGAGCAGGCGGGCACGTACGCCCTGCTGCCGCTGCGGATCTTCCTCGGCGTCACCTTCGTCTACGCGGGCCTCGACAAGCTCACGGACAGCGCGTTCCTGTCCGCGACCGGCAACGGCTCCATCGGCGAGATGATGCGCGGCGTGCGCGACTCCTCCGCGATCCCCGCCCTCGTCGACCTGGCGCTGAAAAGCCCCGTGGGCTTCGGCTACGCCATCGCGATCGGTGAACTCCTCGTCGGCCTCGGCACCCTCGTCGGCCTCTGGGCCCGGCTCGCGGCGCTCGGCGGCGCACTGATCTCGCTGAGCCTCTGGCTGACCGTGAGCTGGCAGGCCACCCCGTACTACTACGGCAACGACCTGCCCTATCTGATGGCGTGGCTGCCGCTGGTGCTCGCGGGCGCCTCCGTGTTCTCCGCCGACGCCTTCCTCGCCTCGCGCCGCCGCCGCAGCATGTAGGCGGCCCACGTCACCGTCGCGGCCAGCCACAGCCCCCCGAGGAACACCGGCAGGAAGAACGTCCACGGGACCTCCCACGCCCCGGCGGCGTCGGCCGCGTACCCGCCGGCCAGGCCCAGCATCGTCAGGCCCGCCACCGCGCGGCCGGGCCGGAACTCATGACGCAGCACGGGTGACCTCCACCTGTCCGATGCCGACTTCCAGCACCAGTTCGATCGTTCCGGCGGGCTGGGCGCCCGCGGGCGGCGGCAGCGTCCGCTGCTTCGCCTCGTCGCTGTTGATCCGCACCTGGACCCGCTGCCCCTCCTCCAGCCGGATCTCCCCGAGGCCCGCCTCGGCGCGCACCTTCACCGTCACCCCCTCCGGGACGACGACGGCCGCCCGCCCCGCCGCCACGTCGAGCCCCGTGCGCACCGTCTCCCCCCTGGGCACCTTCAGCCCGGACAGGTCCAGCCGGGCGTCGCCGGTGTTCAGCCGGTAGTGCGGCTCGACGGCGGACACCGAGGCCGGCCGCCACTGCTGACGCGCCCACGACGTGTCGATGTCCTTCGGCAGCACCGCCGCGCCCGCCAGCAGACCCGCCGTGACCATCGCCATCAGGACCGTGCCGAAACCGGTCCGCCCCAGCGACGAGGCGATCAGCAGACCGAGCCCGAAGACGGCGAGAGCGGCGACCAGGCCGATCTGGAGGGCGGTGCCCAGCGGCTGGTGCTCCCAGCTCAGCCCGGTGCCGAGGCCGCCCGCCACCAGCGCCGTGAGGAAGACCGGACCGCCGATGGAGCGTGGCCCGCGTGCCACGGGCGACGGCTGCGGCCTCAGGAACGGGGCGTCCGGCGTGGGGCGCCCGGCCTTCGCCCCGGCGCGCGCCGCGCCGGGGTCCGTGTCCGACGGACCCCACAGATAGCCGGAGCCGACCGGGCCCGTGGTCCCGTCCTTGACGATCGGGTCCCGCCACCACGACGGACCGCCCGGCGTCGGCGGGGCCTTCACCTCCGGCGGCGGGGTGCCGAGCCCCCCGGTGTGCGCGGGGCCGGGCGGGGCGGCCGGCGCGCCGGGCGGATGCGCCGGATCCTCCGGGGCCGCCGCCGTCCGCCGGTTCTGCGTCCACACGGAGAAGCCGACGACGGCGAGCGTCAGCAGCGCGGCGAACGCCAGCATGCCCCGGTTGTGCAGCATCGACAGGAACAGCCCGCAGCCGATCAGCGCCAGCAGCAGCGCGACCAGCGACGCCCCGTCGACCCGTCCCGAGAGCAGCTTGCGCGCCTCGTTCTCGTCGTCGCCGTCCGCCGGCAGCAGCAGCCACGCGAAGCCGTAGAAGATCAGACCGATGCCGCCGGTCGCCGACAGCACGCCGAGCACGATCCGGAAGATCACCGGATCCACGTCGCAGTACCGGCCGAGTCCGCCGCACACCCCGGCGACGACCTTCTGTCGCGGGGTGCGCCGCAGCGTCGGCTTCGGCGCTTCGGGGGGCGCGACGCCGGGGGCGGCGTCCGAGGGAGCGGTCATGCCTCCATGGTGACGGTCCGAACCGCCCGCCGGGACCCGCGCCGACCCTGGACGGTCCCTGATATTGCCCGCGTACGCCCCTGAAGGGCCGGGGCGCACGTGCCGGGCGGAGCGGGGGAGGGGAGCTGCCGTCAGGCGTGCGCTGGGGAAAGCCTCAGGGTCACTTCGGGGGCCGACCCTGATGCAGCTCCGCGCCCGCGCGTGTGACGATCGGGGTATGCCAGCCGCCACCGCCCGAGCCGCCAGCTCCCGCCCCGCCGACCCGGAGGAGCCCGCACCGCGCAAGCTCTACCGCAGCGCCGACGGCCGGCTGCTCGGCGGCGTCGCGCGTGGCCTCGCCGGGCACCTCGGGCTGCCCGTGGCCTGGGTGCGGTTCCTCTTCCTCGGGCTGTTCCTCACCGACGGCCTCGGCGCGGTGCTCTACGCGGTGTTCTGGATCGTCGTGCCGCTCGGGGTCGGCGGCGTCGACGCCCCGCGCTCCGTGTTCGAGACCTCGGCGGACGGCCGCCGCAAGCTCCGCAAACCGGACCGCGGCCAGTTCTTCGCGCTGGTCGCCCTGACCATCGGGGCGATCGCGTTCGTCGTCAACGTCGACATGGGCAGCGAGGCCGACCGCTACATCTGGCCCACCCTCCTGATCGGCGCGGGCTCCGTCCTGGTCTGGCGGCAGGCGGACAACGCCCGTCGCGCCCGCTGGATGGAGACCGGCCGCAACCGCAGGCTGCTGCACCTGGCCCGCGGCCTCGCCGGAGTCGCCCTCGTCGGCCTCGGCCTCGCCGTGTTCCTGGTGGTGCGCGGCTCGGCCGCCCAGCTCGGCAACGTGCTCACCGCCGCCATCGCCGTGCTCACCGGCATCGCCCTGCTCGCCGGCCCGTATCTGGTGCGGATGACCCAGGACCTCTCCGAGGAGCGCCTGATGCGCATCCGCGCCCAGGAACGGGCCGAGGTCGCCGCCCACGTCCACGACTCCGTGCTGCACACCCTCACCCTGATCCAGCGCAACGCCGACGACGGCGGCGAGGTCAGACGCCTGGCCCGCGCCCAGGAGCGCGAGCTGCGCAACTGGCTCTACAACCCCGAGGGCACCGGCAAGGACGAGGACGACGAGCCGGAGACCCTGGCGGAGGCGGTCAAGCGGGCCGCCGCCGAGGTCGAGGACAAGCACGGTGTCCCGCTGGAGGTCGTGGTGGTCGGCGACTGCCCCCTCGACGAGGGGCTGGCCGCGCAGATGCAGGCCGCGCGCGAGGCGATGGTCAACGCCGCCAAGTACGGTGGCGAGGGCGGGGCGGTCCAGGTCTTCGCCGAGGTCGAGGGCCGTACGGTCTTCGTCTCCGTACGGGACCGGGGTCCGGGGTTCGACCTGGACGAGGTTCCCGGGGACCGCATGGGCGTACGAGAATCAATCATCGGCCGGATGCAGCGCAACGGCGGGACCGCCCGGCTGCGTTCGGTGCCCGGCGGGGGCACCGAGGTCGAGCTGGAGATGGAGAGGGCGAGCGAATGACCGAGAACACCGAAGCCACCGGGGGCCCGGAGCGACGGGTACGGGTCGTGCTCGTCGACGACCACCGGATGTTCCGCACCGGGGTGCAGGCCGAGATCGGCCGCACCGAGGAGACCGGCGTCGAGGTGGTCGGCGAGGCGGCCGACGTCGACCAGGCGGTCACCGTGATCACGGCGACCCGCCCCGAGGTCGTCCTCCTCGACGTCCACCTCCCCGGCGGCGGCGGTGTCGAGGTGCTCCGCCGCTGCGCCCCCCTGATGGGTGCGGCGGAGAACCCGGTCCGTTTTCTCGCGCTGTCCGTGTCGGACGCCGCGGAGGACGTCATCGGCGTCATCCGGGGCGGCGCGCGCGGCTATGTCACCAAGACGATCACCGGCACCGACCTGGTGAACTCGGTCTTCCGGGTCCAGGAGGGCGACGCGGTCTTCTCGCCCCGCCTGGCCGGCTTCGTGCTGGACGCCTTCGCCTCCACGGACGCCCCGCCGGTCGACGAGGACCTGGACCGCCTCACCCAGCGCGAGCGCGAGGTGCTGCGGCTGATCGCCCGCGGGTACGCCTACAAGGAGATCGCCAAGCAGCTGTTCATCTCGGTGAAGACGGTCGAGTCGCACGTCTCGGCGGTCCTCAGGAAGCTCCAGCTCTCCAACCGGCACGAACTGACCCGGTGGGCGACGGCTCGACGGCTGGTCTGAGGCCTCGGCGCACCGGTCGCGCCGGGCCGGGCGCACCGGTCGGGGCGAGGCCGTGGCTCAGCCGCCGGACGGTTCGAGCGAGATGTTGACCTTCTCGCCGATCCGGCGGTAGCCGATGCCCGCGTAGACCCGTTCGACGTCGGCGTCGCCGGGCTCCAGCCAGACCGTCCGGCAGCCCTGGGCGAAGGCCCGTTCCGTCAGCCACGCGGAGAGCGCGGCGCCCACGCCCCGGCGGCGGTGCCGGGCGGCGACGGCGAGTCCGGCCAGTTCGCTCAGGCCGTCGATCGCGGCCGAGCAGCCGCCGACCCCGGCCGGCGCGCCGTCGAGGACGGCCAGTGCCGCGACCCCGTCGCCGGTGGCGGCCGCGCGCAACCAGTCGGTCGCCCCCGGCTCGGGCTCGCCCTCGCCGCCGAAGCCGTGGTGCTGGACGCGGGCGGCCTCGGTGAACTCCGCCTCGGTGACCGGTGTGCCGATGCGGAGTCCGTCGACCGGTTTCGGCGGCCGGAGGTCCTCGTGTCCGCAGGCGAGCAGCGGTGCGCGGTTCTCCACGCTGAAACCCGCTGCGATCAGGGCCGGTTCGACGGCCGGGGCCCAGGCGGGCAGGAACTCCAGGCGGGGAAGCCGTCGGTGGGCCCCGAAGGCGTCCACCAGGGCCGCCACCTCGTCCGCCGTGGGCTCCGCGTCCTGGTCGGGGATGGCGTAGTTGGCGTACTTCAGCTCCCACCCCGGGTTGTGCCGGACGGTGAACGGGCCCACCCGGTAGTGGTCGGGGGAGAGCAGCGCGAGCGCCCGGGCGTAGTCCTGGACGGCGGTCGCCATCGACGTCATACGGGAGTTCCTTCGGCGGGAGAGGGATCCGGCGCGGCGGACTATGCCACCCGGGTCGCCCCGGCGAAAGGCATGTCATCGACGGGCGCGATGCGGACCGGCGCTCCGGGGCGCGGGGCGTGGATCATCTGGCCGCCGCCGATGTAGAGGCCGACGTGGCTGATCCCGGAGTAGAAGAACACCAGGTCGCCCGGGGCCAGTTCGGAGCGGGCGATCCGGGGGCCGGCGTTGATCTGGGTGTAGGTGGTGCGCGGCAGGCTCACGCCCGCCGCCTTCCAGGCGGCCTGGGTCAGGCCCGAGCAGTCGAAGGCGTTCGGGCCCGTCGCGCCCCAGACGTACGGCTTGCCGATCGCGCCGCGGGCGAAGTCGACGGCCTGGGCGGCGCGGGAGCCGGGGGCCGCGACCGGACCGCCGGGGACGGCCGAGCGGTCGGCGCGGGCCGGGCCGCCGCCGTGCCGGGCGTCGGCGGAGCGTTCGTGGGCGGCGCGTTCGTCGGCGGTCAGGGTGTCCAGCAGCCTGCGGGCGTCGGCCAGCTTGGCGCGGATCGCCGTGCGGTGTTCGCGCAGCTCGGCGCGGCGGGCGGCGAGGCGTTCCGTCTCCTGGTCGGCGCGGGCCTTGACGCGGGTGAGCTGGGAGACCTGGCGCCGGATGCCGCTCAGGAGGCCGCTCTGCCGGTCGCCCGCCCGGTCGAGGTAGGAGGCGCGTCGCAGAAAGGCGTCGGGGTCGGAGGAGAGCGCCAGTTGCAGGGCCGGGTCCAGGGCGCCGCCGCGGTACTGCGCGGTGGCCAGCGAACCGAGTGCGTGCCGGGCGGTGTTGAGGCGGGCGGTGCGACGGGCGGCCTCGTCGGTGAGGGCGTCGACGGCGCGGGTGGCGGTGGCCGCCGCCTCCTTCGCCCCGTTGTACTTCTCGGTGGCGACCTCGGCGTCGTGGTAGAGCCGGTCGACCTCGGCCCTGACCTGCGCGGCGGTGGGGGCCGGTTCGGCGGGGGCCGCGCCCGCCCCCGTGACCGATCCCGCGGTGGCGGCCCCGGCGAGCGCCAGGCCGGCGGCGGTGCGGGCAGCCGGGCCGCCGAGCGGGCCCTGCTTCGGTTTTCGGTGGGCTGACCTGCGGTGCGCTGCCACGGGGGCGGCATCCTTCCTGTCGGCTGCCCGCCGGGGGATACCTGCGGGTCCGTGAAGGACGCTAATCCCGGTGCCGGGAAAAGAGTCGCCCTGACTGCAATTGCCCTGATGTGACGTTTCCTCGCTCACGGTTGATCATCGATACGCCCATATATCAGGGCAACACGGTCAATGCCGGAGAGGGCGCACAAGGAAGGTTTGCCTCACTGAAAGGTAAAACCTTGGCCATGGTTAGGCTCCGGAACCATGGACGTACTCATCAATGTCTTCGTCGCCCTGCACATCATCGGCATCGCCTCCCTGCTGGGCGGCTTCCTGACGCAGATGAAGGCCATGGGGGCGGGCACCGCCCGCTTCACCCCCGCCATGCTGCACGGTGCGCTGACCATGCTCGTCACCGGCATCGCCCTGGTCGGACTCAACCAGGCCGACGACCAGACCGTGAACAACGTCAAGATCGGCATCAAGCTCGCGCTGCTGGTCGTGATCCTCGCCCTCGTCTACGTCAAGCGGGACGACGAGACGGTGGACAAGGGCGCGTTCGCCGCGGTCGGCGGACTGACGGCCGCCAACATCTTCATCGCCACGGTCTGGACCTGAGCCTCCCCGGGGGCGGCCGCCGAAGGGTCGCCCCCGGCGCGCGTCACGCCGGGCGCACGCTTCCGTGGATCGGCATGGAGTAGATCGATTCCTCGCGCACGTTCGCGCCCGGCTTCGGGGCGTGGATCATCATCCCGTCGCCCTTGTAGATGCCGACGTGGCTGATGTCGTCGTAGAAGAAGACCAGGTCGCCGGGCCGCAGGTCGGACGTGGCGACCCGCGTCCCGATCTTCACCTGGTCCCAGGTCGTCCGGGGCAGGTCCACGCCGGCCTCCCGCCAGGCCGCCTGCGTCAGCCCCGAGCAGTCGTAACTGGACGGGCCCGAGGCGCCCCACACGTACGGCTTCCCGATCTGGGCGCGGGCGAAGGCCAGGACCTTCTCCGCCTTGGCGGCGTAACCGCTGCCCGCACCCGAGCCGGTGCCCGGGTCCGTTCCCGTACCGGAGCCGGAGCCCGGGCCCGAACCGCCGCCGGACTCCTTCGCCGCCTCCTCGCGGGCCTTCTCCTCGGCCGCCGCCCTCTCCTTCGCCTCGGCGGCCTGCCGGGCCGCCAGCCGCGCCGCCTTCTCCTTGGCCTCGGCCTCCTTCTCGCGCTCCAGTTCCGCCAGCCGCGCCTTCTCCTCGGCGGTCAGCCTCGACAGCAGGCCCCGGGCCTCGGTGAGCTTGCTCTGCACGTCCTTCTTGCTGGAGGCGAGGGCGGCCTGCGTCTCGGTGAGGGTCTCCAGGCTCTCGACCGCCTCCGCGCGCTGCTTCGCCGCCGAGGCCTGCTGTTTGCGGACCTCGTCGACGGCCTTCTGCTGCCGCTCCGTGGCCCGGTCCATCAGCCGGCTCTGGTCGAAGTACCCCTGCGGATTCTCCGCCAGGAGGAACGTCGCCATGGGCGCGATGCCGCCGTTGCGGTACTGGGCCGCCGCGTAGGAGCCCAGCGCCCGGCGCGCCTCGTTGATCTGCTCGGTCCGCTTCGCCACGTCCGAGAGCAGCGTGTCGACCTTGGCCCGCTGGGAGGCGGAGGCGGCCTTGGCCCGGTTGTACTCCTGGGTCGCGGCGCCCGCCTGCCGGTACAGGGCGTCGACCTTGTTCCGCACTTCCTCCACGGCGGGCTTCGGCTCCGCCGGGGCCGCCGTGGCGCTCTGCGTGGAGAGCAGCGTCACGGAGGCCAGCGCGGCCGTCGTGAGCCCGACGGCGGGGGTCGTGGTGCGCACCTTCGCGCGCGGCTTGCGATGCGATGCCAAGACCGGCATCTCCTTCCGTGGACCGCCTACCGGGTTAGCTGTCGGGTTCGGACGGAACGGAAGGCTGTCCTACGGTCCGGATGCCAGGGCACGGACCGATTCACCCCGGTGCTGCGTGTGGGTCCCCGGTTCCGGACTGCCAGGGCGGCAGGGCGGATTCGGCGGAGGCGCCCGTCAGGCGTGGTTCGCCTCAGGGAGGTACGGGCCACCTGACCGAGCACGCTAGCCAACCGGCCCCGCCGCTGGGAAGGACGATGAGCGATATGCCCGATACATTTTCGTGACCTTTCCGGATCCGGGGTCCGGCACCCCCTCCGACCGGGGACTCCTTCACGGAACGTCGACGTCCGCTCTCCGTCCGTACCCGTCGCGGGCGTGTCGGCGGCCGGTCCGCGGCGGCCCGGAAGCCGCTTCCCGCCGCTTCCCGCCTTCGGCGGAACGTTGTCAGTGCGGCCCTCTAAACTCGGGAGGCGATGAGCAGCCTCTTTGACGACAACTTCCTGACCGGCCTCCAGCCCGCGGAGGACGGCCCCCCGCCGCCCCCCGAGGACCACGCGCCCGAAGCGGTGCCGGAGGGACTCTTCGAGGGCGTCTACGACGCGCCCCCGCCGCCCCGCGACGGGTATTACCGGGACGGTCACCCGCGCCCGGCGATCGACTCCGCCGCCCTGCTCGACGGGCTGAACACCGAGCAGCGCGCCGCCGTCGTGCACGCCGGGTCCCCGCTGCTCATCGTCGCCGGGGCCGGCTCCGGCAAGACCCGGGTGCTCACCCACCGCATCGCCCACCTGCTGGCCGAGCGCGGGACGCACCCCGGGCAGATCCTCGCGATCACCTTCACCAACAAGGCCGCGGGCGAGATGAAGGAGCGCGTCGAGCAGCTCGTCGGCCCCCGGGCCAACGCCATGTGGGTCATGACCTTCCACAGCGCGTGCGTCCGCATCCTGCGCCGCGAGTCGAAGAAGCTCGGCTTCACCTCGTCGTTCTCGATCTACGACGCCGCCGACTCCAAGCGCCTCATGGCCCTGGTCTGCCGCGACCTCGACCTGGACCCGAAGCAGTTCCCGCCGAAGTCCTTCACCGCCAAGGTCTCCAACCTCAAGAACGAGCTCATCGACGAGGAGACCTTCGCCGGGCAGGCGGCCGACGGTTTCGAGAAGACCCTCGCCCAGGCGTACGCGCTCTACCAGGCCCGCCTCCGCGAGGCCAACGCCCTGGACTTCGACGACATCATCATGACGACGGTCCACCTCCTCCAGGCCTTCCCGGACGTCGCCGAGCACTACCGCCGCCGCTTCCGCCACGTCCTCGTCGACGAGTACCAGGACACCAACCACGCCCAGTACACGCTGGTGCGGGAGCTGGTCGGCCCGGCCGGGGAGAACGACGCCCCCGCCGAGCTGTGCGTGGTCGGCGACGCGGACCAGTCGATCTACGCCTTCCGGGGCGCGACCATCCGCAACATCCTCCAGTTCGAGGAGGACTACCCGAGCGCGACGACGATCCTCCTGGAGCAGAACTACCGCTCCACGCAGACGATCCTCTCCGCCGCCAACGCCGTCATCGAGCGCAACGAGAGCCGCCGCCCGAAGAACCTCTGGACCAACGCCGGCTCCGGCGCCCGCATCACCGGCTATGTCGCCGACACCGAGCACGACGAGGCGCAGTTCGTCGCCGACGAGATCGACCGGCTCACCGACGCGGGCGACGCCAAGGCGGGCGACGTCGCCGTCTTCTACCGCACCAACGCCCAGTCCCGTGTCTTCGAAGAGATCCTGATCCGCGTCGGCCTGCCCTACAAGGTCGTCGGCGGCGTGCGCTTCTACGAGCGCAAGGAGGTCCGGGACGTCCTGGCCTACCTCCGCGTCCTCGCCAACCCCGAGGACACCGTCCCGCTCCGCCGCATCCTCAACGTCCCCAAGCGCGGCATCGGCGACCGCGCCGAAGCCATGATCGACGCCCTGTCGATGCGGGAGAAGATCTCCTTCCCGCAGGCGCTGCGCCGCGTCGACGAGGCGTACGGCATGGCCGCCCGCTCCTCCAACGCCGTCAAGCGCTTCAACACGCTGATGGAGGAGCTGCGCACGATCGTCGAGTCCGGCGCCGGCCCCGCCGTCGTGCTGGAGGCCGTCCTGGAGCGCACGGGCTATCTCGCCGAGCTCCAGGCCTCCACCGACCCCCAGGACGAGACCCGCATCGAGAACCTCCAGGAACTCGCCGCCGTCGCCCTCGAATTCGAGCAGGAGCGCGGCGACGAGGAGGGGGCGGGCACGCTCGCGGAGTTCCTGGAGAAGGTCGCGCTCGTCGCCGACTCCGACCAGATCCCCGACGAGGACGAGGACGGCTCCGGGGTCATCACGCTGATGACGCTGCACACGGCGAAGGGGCTGGAGTTCCCGGTCGTCTTCCTCACGGGCATGGAGGACGGCGTCTTCCCGCACATGCGGGCCCTCGGTCAGACCAAGGAGCTGGAGGAGGAGCGCCGCCTCGCGTACGTCGGCATCACCCGCGCCCGCGAACGGCTCTATCTGACCCGGGCCGCGATGCGCAGTGCCTGGGGCCAGCCCTCGTACAACCCGCCCTCGCGGTTCCTGGAGGAGATCCCGGAAGCGCACCTGGACTGGCGGCGCAAGGGGCCGATGGCCGCCCCCGCCGGTCCCACCTCCGGCATCACGTCCTCGCTGTCCTCCTCGCGCTCCCGCTCCGGCCCCTCGGGGTTCGCGACCCGGCGCGGCGGCGCGGAGAAGCCCACGGTCACCCTGGTGGCCGGGGACCGGGTCACGCACGACCAGTTCGGGCTCGGCACGGTGACGGCCGTCGAGGGGTTCGGCGACCAGGCCAAGGCGACGGTCGACTTCGGCGACGAGCGCCCCAAGAAGCTGCTGCTGCGGTACGCGCCGGTCGAGAAGCTGTAGACGGGGGCCGGGCCGGGGACGGACAGACGGAAAGCGGGTGGTGGGGCCGAGGCCCTGCCACCCGCTTTCCGTGATGCCGTTCCGTGGCCGCCGTGTCAGGTCGGGTCGACGCCCTTGCTGCGCAGCCACGCCAGCGGGTCGATCGCCGAGCCGCCGCCGGGCCGGACCTCGAAGTGCAGGTGCGGGCCGGTGGAGTTGCCCGAGTTCCCGGAGTACGCGATGACGTCGCCGGCCTTCACCGGGCCCGAGCGGATCTTGGTGCTGCTGAGGTGGCAGTACCAGGTCTCGGTGCCGTCGGCGGCGGTCACGATCGCCATGACCCCGTAGGCGCTGTTGAGCTGCGTGCGCACGGTGCCGTCGGTCGCGGCCATCACCGGAGTGCCGTACGAGACGGGGAAGTCGATGCCCGAGTGCACGGACATCCAGTTGACGCCCGCCTGGCCGTAGTAGGCGCTGAGACCGTGCTGCTTGACCGGCAGGACGAACTTGGGGCGCAGCGCCTCGCGGCGGGCGGCCTCCTCCTCGCGCTTCTTCTTCTCCGCCGCCTGCCGCTCCCGCAGGTCGATGCGCTCCTGGGTGCGGCTCGCGCGCTCACGGAAGTCGTCGCTGCCCTCGGAGAGCTGTGCCAGCTGGCTGTCCAGCCGGCTGTTCGCGGCGACCGGCTTGACCGTGCTGGGGTCGGCCACCGCGAGCGACGTGGTCGTCTCCTCCGGCTTCTCCTCGCCGCCGGGCATCCCGCCGACCGAGGCGGCGGCGATGCCGGCCACGCTCATCACACAGGCGGAGGGCACCGCGACGGTCAGCAGGGCGGAACGCTTGGCGGGCGTACGCCGACGGGCCCGGCTGCGGGGGGCGGGGGGACGGACGGCGGTGCGGTTCACGGAGTGCGGGGCGGGGAAGCCGTCCCCGGGTTCCGGCTCCGGTGCGGCGTCCGCTGCGAGGGCGGCGAACTCGGCGGTGGAGTGGTGGCCGGCGTCCGGCTCCTCGGCCGTGCCGTCCGGTACGGCCGTCGCCGCGTCGGCCGGCTGCTGTTCGTACAGTGGGTGCGACGTCAGTTCGGGTTCGTACGCGGTGTCCCCGGGCGTGGCGCCGGAGTTCCACGCGGTCGCGTCGTAGGCGCCCGTGTCGTACGCCCCCGTGCCGTAGCCGGTGGTGGCGTACGCGCCGGTGTCGGCGTACGCGGCCGTGTCGTGCGAGCCGGTGTCGTTCAGGCCGGCGTCGAACGTGCCGGTGGTGAAGGCGGTCGTGGCGTACGTCCCGGTGTCGGCGGCGACGGCCGCCGTGCCGTACGCGCCGGCGGGGTACGCCCCGGTGTCGTAGGCGTCGGCGCCGTAGACGGTACCGGCCGGGTAGGAGCCGGTGTCGTAGGCGTCCGGCCCGTAGGACCCGGTGCCGTACGCCTCCGTGGTGTACGCGGTGTCCGCGCCGTACGGGGCGGTGGGGAAGCCCTCGGTGGGGAACGCGCCGGTGTCGGCGGTCGGCCACTGGCCGCTCGGGTTCGGATCGGCGACCTGTTGCCAGGCCCCGGAGGTGTCCCACTGCTGTGGGGCCTGCTCCTGGGCGGCGTAACCGTCGTAGGCGACCGTCTGCTGGGCGCCGGTGCCGGTGTTCCACGCGGCGGAGTCGTACGCGCCGCTCTGGTCGGGCTGTCCGGTCGCGTACGTCGTGTCGTAACCGGCGCCGTAGGTGGTGTCGCCGTATCCGGCGGCGGGGTGACCCGCGTCGTAACCGGTGCTGTGGCCCCCCGTCAGGGAGCCGAAGAGCGGGTCGGTGTCGAAGCTGCCGGTCGATCGGTCGTCGTACCCGACATGCCCGGCGTGGGGGTGCTGGTCGTTCACCAACTTCTCTCTCGCCTCGGCAGCAGGACTGTTCTGGGTCCCGGTCAGGGGAATCCCAGGGGGAAGCAGTGGCCGCGACTGTACCCGGCGGTATGTGAGGACGACAATCTTCGACAGGTTTTACGTTCGCAGGAAACGGGCAATCGAGCGTCTTTCGGCGGACGGCAGGCTCAGCCTTGGCCCTACGTTCGACTGATGTTCTATTTCAGGCCGCAGACGTCGTCCCGGTGGAGGATGCGGCGGGGGTGCTCGTGTCCTCCCCGGCCTCCGGCGCCTCCAGGGCATCACGGATGGCGGCGGCCACCGTCGGGTGCACGGGCAGCGCGAGGTGTCCGATGCCGGTGACGCGTACGTTCACCGCGTCGAGATCGGGATGATCGACGCAGGCGGTCGCGACGGGCACCATGAGCTGGTCCAACTCGCTCCAGAAGCTGACGAACCGGGTCCGGCAGCCGGGGGCGGGGGCGCGCAGCTCCTCGATCACGGAGGAGCCGCCGCGCATCTGACGCACGATGGGGTGAACGCCCGCCCCGGGGGCGACGGCGGTCCCCCCGTGCGGGGTTCCGAGCGTCACCAGCGTGCGCACCCGCCGGTCACCGCCGAGCCGTTGTACGTAGTACCGGGCGATCAGGCCGCCGAGGCTGTGCCCCACGATGTCGACCCGGCTGTGCCCGGTGCGCTCGCAGACGTCCTCCACATGCCGTCCGAGCAGTTCGGCGGCGGTGCGGACGTCGCGGGTCAGCGGCGAGTAGTTGAGGGCTTCCAGGTGGCGATGGCCGTGCCGGGTCAGTGCCCGCCGCAGGACGACGAACACGGAACGGTTGTCGATGAAGCCGTGCAGCAGGACGACCGGCGGCGCGACGGTGGGCGCGACCGGCAGGGCGGCGGCCCCGGGCGGAGCGGCCCCGGCGTGGTCCGGGCCCTCGGCGCCGGAGCTCGTCGGCCGGACCGGCGGGCGGGGTGCGGTGCGGCGCTCCGGGGTGAGCCCGAAGGGGTAGGCGGCCAGGTGTCCGGCGAGGACGGCCAGCTCCAGCGCGGTGGCGGCGAGCAGCCCGGACGGCGGCCGGGGGCCCGGTGGGCGAAGCAGGCGGGAGAGGGAGGGGAGGAGCTTCACGGCCGGCCTCCTGCCTGGCGTACGGGGGAGGCGGCTCCTCGTCCCCGCATGCCCTCATGGGGTGTCCCCCCGTGGGGTGCCCGCGCGGGAGGCGCGGGCCTGCGGGCCGCAAGGGCCGCACCACCGTGCCGTGCGGCTGGCGGCGCGGTGGTACGACGACCTCGTGGCGGCTCCCCTGGGGGTGTCCGATCGATCGCGACGGGTCGATGACGTCAGGCGAACATGTCCCACATGTGATTTCCCCCTCCCCGCCTGCCGCGAAACAGCGCCTTGCGGGATGCTGTGGATAACGTTCGTTCACATCCCCGGCCCTTCAGGCGCGGGAGACCAGGTGGAGGCAGTGATGGGTGTGACCGGTCCGATCCGTGTGGTGGTGGCCAAGCCGGGACTCGACGGCCACGACCGCGGGGCCAAAGTCATCGCGCGGGCGTTGCGGGACGCCGGTATGGAGGTGATCTACACGGGGCTCCACCAGACGCCCGAGCAGATCGTCGACACGGCGATCCAGGAGGACGCCGACGCGATCGGCCTCTCCATCCTCTCCGGGGCGCACAACACGCTGTTCGCCAAGGTGATCGAGCTGCTGAAGGCCCGGGAGGCGGAGGACATCAAGGTGTTCGGCGGCGGGATCATCCCGGAAGACGACATCGCACCGCTGAAGGAGCTGGGCGTCGCGGAGCTGTTCACCCCGGGGGCGACGACGACCGAGATCGTCACGTGGGTCAACGCCAACGTCCGCCAGGCCGCACAGGCCTGACCACCGCCCCGCGGCGGGCCCGCCGCACACGGGGCCCGCGCGGGCGACGGCGGTTCTGCCGCCGCCCCGGGGGCGCGGCGGCCCGTCGCCGCGCCCGCCCGTGCGCCTGCGCGTCGGTGAGCCCGTGGGCGCGGCCGTCCACGGGCGTGTCGCGGCGCTCCCGCACCCGCCCGCGTTCCCGCCCGCGTTCCCGCCGTCGCCCGCCACGGCTGCCTCCCCGCCACATCAGGACAGCAGTTCCGCCTCCATCGCGGCGCGCAGCCGCAGGGTGGAGACCAGGCGCTGGAAGGCTTCCGACCAGTAGCCGCCCGCCCCCGGCGACGCCCCCTCCTGCTCGTCCTGCGCGGCCGTCAGGACCTCCAGCCGGTCGGCCTCGGCCGGATCCAGGCAGCGTTCCGCGAGGCCCATCACTCCGCTGAAGCTCCAGGGATAGCTGCCGCCGTCCCGCGCGATGTCGAGGGCGTCGACCACCGCACGCCCGAGCGGCCCGGCCCAGGGCACCGTGCACACCCCGAGCAGCTGGAATGCCTCCGAGAGTCCGTGCGCGGCGATGAACTCGGCCACCCAGGATGCGCGTTCGGCCTGGTCCAGGATCGCGAGGAGCTTCGAGCGCTCGGCGATCGAGGCCGTCCCGGGCCCGTCCGCCGGGGGCGCCGAAGGATGCCCGAGCAGGGCCCGGGACCACCGCGGATTCCGCTGCCGCACGGCCGCCCGGCACCAGGCGGCGTGGAGTTCGCCCGCCCAGTCGTCGGCGACGGGCAGGGCCACGACCTCCTCGGCGGGACGCCCGCCGAACCGCTCCTCCCAGCTGCCGAGCGGGGTGGCCTCCACCAACTGGCCGAGCCACCACGACCGTTCGCCCCGGCCGGTCGGCGGGACCGCGGCGACACCGTCGCGCTGCATCGCCGCGTCGCACTCGTGCGGAGCCTCCACGGCGATGGAGGGGGTGTCCCCGGTGCGGTCCGGGCCCACGCAGGACATCGCGCGGGCCGCCATCCGCCCGGCGAGCGCCGACTCGGGCAGGGCGGAGAGCAGTTCGGCGGCGGTGGCACGGACATTGCGGCTGCGGTCGGACAGGGCCCGCTCCAGGAACGGCTCGTCGTCGCCCCCGAGCCCGGACCGCAGGGAGTCCAGGAACATCAGCCGGTCCTCGGCCCGTTCGGCCGGCCAGGTGGTGGCGAGCAGGGCGAGCCCGGCGGGCGGATCCTGCGCCCGTACGGCGTCGAGCAGGGCGACCCGCTCCGCGAACAGCCCCTCCTCCCACAGCCGGCTCACCGCTTCCGGGTCCGAGACGTCGGGGTGGAGCGCCCCGCTCGCCGCGCCCCGCAGGGCGAACTTCCAGTCGGGGTTCAGCCCGGCCAGCCACAGACCGCGCGGCCCGGCGAACGCCAGCGCCTGCGGGCGCAGGTCCGTACGGGCGCGGGCGGCGTCCAGCAGCGCCGGCAACAGGGCCGCCGGGGCGCGGTAGCCCTGCCGGTTGGCGGTGGCCAGCCACTGCGGTATCAGCTCGGTGAGGTCGGGGGCGGCGCCGCGCCGACCGCTGCCCGAGGGCGCGGCACGGTCGGCCAGCAATCGGGCGAGCCGGTGCCGGGCGGCCTCGGGGAGCGCCGGGCGGGGGTCGCGTGCGGCGGGCTCGGGCCGGGTCCCCGGCACGGCCGGCAGCAGTCCGGCCCGTTGCCGCACGGTGTGCCGCGCGGCGGCGTCCAGCAGGGCCCGCGGCGCGTCGGCCGGTACGGGGGCGGGGCCGCCGCGCGGCGCCGGGGGGCGACGGTCGGTGCCCAGCAGCGCCGAGGTGACCAGCTCCTCCCAGGGGAGGGAGCCGACGGAGGCGCGCGCGGCGGCGGTATCGGTGGTGGGCGCGGCGGCAGCGGCGGGGGAGGGGGCGTCGGTGGTGGCGGTCCGTGCGGTGGGGCCGGTCGTGCGAGGCATTTCCCCTCCAGCGGCAGGAACGAGCAGATGTCGGACTGGGGCGTGCGGGCGGACTGGCGGCGGGGCAGAGGCGGGACGGGGGATCGGGGCGGCGGGACAGGGAGGACAGGGCTGCGGGACGGGGCGGGACGGCGGATGGGGGCGACGGGGCGGCGGATCGGGGCGGCGGGACGGGATCAGACCAGCGGGACGATCGAGCCGCCCGGGGCGCCCCCGCCCTCCTCCGCCTGGACCGGGTCCCAGGCCGCGAACGGGTCGAAGCCGCGGTGGCCGATCTCGCCGAACACGGTGACCGGGCCCCCGCCGGACAGGGCGACGAGCTTCCACAGCCCCGGCCGGGAGACCGCGGCCGGGGCGATCGGCAGCGCGGAATCGGCGTGCGCGTCCGCCAACTGCCAGCCGTCCTTCACCGGCACGGGTATGACGTCGCGCAGGGTGACCGGCCGGGCGTCCAGCCAGGGGTCCTCCCGCAGGGCGTCCCCGTAGACGGCCGGCGCGGCCGACGCGGCGATCCCCGGTGGCGGCCCGGCCGGGGCCAGGGTCCCGAACTGCTCGCCCAGCTCCGCCCGGAGCTGCCCGCCGCCCGGATACGGCGTCAGCTCGGCGTCGATGGTCGCGCCCACCGGCAGCGCCGGCGCCGGGGACCGGCCCGCCGCGCCGAACGAGAGCAGCAGGGCCGTACGGCCCGACTCCCGCCCGTACAGCCAGATCCGCCGGGCGACGATCCTGCCGTCCGGGGTGTCGTACTGCGCGAGGACCAGCCAGTGGTCACGGACCGGGGCGCCCTCGGGGGACACGGGCAGTCCCACGCGCGTCCGCACCGTCGCGGCCAGCGGATCGGGCAGCCGCTCCCGGCCCAGCCAGGCCGTGTCCAGCAGATGGAGCAGACCGCACTCCTCCAGCAGGCGGGCCGGCCAGCCCGGGCCGGACCCGGTGATCGCGCCCAGCTCCCTCACCCGGGCGGCGAGCCCCGGGGCCTGGGCGTCGACCATGCGGGCCGCGGTCTCCTCCCAGAGGCCGTACTCCGCACGGTCGGTCGCGGCGAGTCCGCCGCGCAGCAGGTCCGCCAGGCGCTGCTCCAGCTCCTGGGCGCCGCCCGTGACGCGCTCGGCACGGCGCTCGGCCCGCTTCCTGGCGGCGGCGGGATCGGCGGGGCCTCTGGCGGCCTCACCGCCCGTGGCGGGCCCGCCCTCCTTTGCCGCGCGTCCGCGCCGGGCCCCGACCCATGCGGCGGCCCAGTCGGGGGGCTCGCCCGGCCGGAACGCGGCGTCGTCGGACGCCCGGAGCAGCAACAGCCCCAGCGCGTGCTTGCACGGGAACTTCCGGCTCGGGCAACTGCAGGAGTACGCGGGGCCGGTGGTGTCGACCACCGTGCGGTACGCCGCACCCCCGCTCCCTCCGCACAGGCCCCACACCGCGCCCGCCGTGTCGTGGCCCGTGCCCGTCCACGCGGTGTCCGCGCCGAGTCGCCCACCCGCCGTGCGTGACGCGTCGTCAGGAGCCAGCGCCAGCACCTGCTCCACCGACCAGCGCGCCACCGGACCGCCGGTGGGCGAGGGTTCTCCCCCGTGAGATAGCAGCATGCCTCCGACGGTAGGGGGCGCCACTGACACACCCCTCCGACCTGCGAAGCAGCCGCTCGGACCGGGATTTGACTTTGCCATTCCCTTACGTTTTTCTGCGACCTCCGGCGTACGGAAACGAGTCCGTGCCCGGTCCGATCCAGGGGGGATCCCGGAATGAACCGCACCATCCGCACCGCACGTACCGCCAGAACCACCCGCCCGGTACGCGCCGCGGCCCACGCCCTCGCGATCGCGGGTCTCGTGCTCGGCCTCGGCGCCTGCTCGGCCGAGTCGGTGGACGAAGCGGTCGGCAAGGCGGTCGACACCGCCGTGGACGAGAAGTACGAGGTCACGTACGAGGTCACCGGCAAGAGCGTCGACGAGATCACCTACCACGGGGGCGGCGGGGAGGCCATGGACCCCAAGCTGGAGACCGTCACCTCGCCGACCCTGCCGTGGAAGAAGACCGTCGAGCTGCGCGGCATCATGCCGCCCGCCGTCATGCCGATGGCCCTGGACGCGGGCGGCGCCGACGTCACCTGCACCATCACGTACAAGGGCGAGGTCATCAAGGAGGCGAAGGGGGAGGGCATGCTCACCGCGGGCGGCTGCGTCGCCGTGTCCCCGATCGCCGGCTGACCGGCTGACCGGCCGGCCGTCGCGCGTGGGGTCCGCGGCGGTGGGCCCGCGGGCGTGGCCGAGTCCCTCCCGGGTGTCTCCGAACGGGCCCTGACCAGCGGTCAGGGCCCGTTGTCAGTGGCATGGTGCACGGTGGGAACCACATCAGGTCGAACGATCTGGAGGGGGATCCATGACCGTGTCCGAAACCACCGCGGCCGTCGCGCCGGAGACGGGCGCCGAGGCGCTCCGCCCGCACGCCGAGGACGCGTTCGCCGACGAGTTGAAGGCGCTCGAAGCCGCCGACGACCGCCCCAGGCCCGCACGTTGGCGGCTCTCGCCCTGGGCCGTCGCCACGTATCTGCAGGGCGGGACCCTGCCGGACGGCACGGTGATCACGCCGAAGTACGTGGGTCCGCGCCGCCTGGTGGAGGTGGCCGTGACCACGCTCGCCACCGACCGGGCGCTGCTCCTGCTCGGCGTCCCCGGCACGGCCAAGACCTGGGTGTCCGAGCATCTCGCCGCCGCCGTCAGCGGTGACTCGACGCTGCTCGTGCAGGGCACCGCGGGCACGCCCGAGGAAGCCGTCCGCTACGGGTGGAACTACGCCCATCTGCTCGCCCACGGCCCCAGCCGCGAGGCCCTGGTGCCCAGTCCGCTGATGCGGGCGATGTCCGAGGGCATGACCGCCCGGGTCGAGGAGCTGACCCGTATCCCCGCCGATGTGCAGGACTCGCTCATCACGATCCTGTCCGAGAAGACGCTCCCGGTTCCCGAGCTGGGGCAGGAGGTCCAGGCCGTCCGCGGCTTCAACCTCATCGCCACGGCGAACGACCGGGACCGCGGCGTCAACGAGCTGTCCAGCGCGTTGCGCCGCCGCTTCAACACCGTCGTACTGCCCCTGCCCGCCACCCCGGAGGCCGAGGTCGACATCGTGTCCCGGCGCGTCGACCAGATCGGCCGCTCGCTCGATCTGCCCGCGGCGCCGGAGGGCCTGACCGAGATCCGGCGCGTGGTGACGGTCTTCCGCGAACTGCGTGACGGGGTGACCGCCGACGGACGCACCAAGCTCAAGTCCCCCTCCGGCACGCTCTCCACCGCGGAGGCGATCTCCGTCGTCACCCACGGTCTCGCGCTGGCGGCCCACTTCGGCGACGGCGTCCTGCGCCCCGGCGACGTCGCAGCGGGCATCCTCGGCGCGGTCGTCCGGGACCCGGCGGCGGACCGGGTGGTCTGGCAGGAGTATCTGGAGACCGTGGTCCGCGAGCGGGACGGCTGGAAGGACTTCTACCGCGCCTGCCGCGAGGTGTCCGCATGACGAGCCCCACCGGGACGGCGGCGGCGCCCGGGGCGCCGATCCCGCCCGGGGCGGCAGCCGTGACCGTGACCGGGGCGGACGGGCCGGGGCCCCGCGTGGCCGCCGGGCCCTGGCTCCTGGGGGTGCGGCACCACGGACCCGGGTCGGCCCGCGCGGTCCTCGCCGCGCTCGCTGCGGCCCGTCCGGCCGCCGTGCTCATCGAGGGGCCGCCCGAGGCCGACGCGCTGCTGCCCCTCGCCGCCGACCCGCACATGCGTCCCCCCGTCGCGCTGCTCGCGCACGCCGTGGACGACCCGGGGCGGGCCTCCTTCTGGCCGATGGCCGCCTTCTCGCCCGAGTGGGTGGCCATCCGCTGGGCTCTCGACCACGGCGTCCCGGTCCGCTTCATCGACCTCCCCGCCGCCCACTCCCTCGCGTTCGACGAACCCGCGCCGGGCGTCGGCAGCGAGGAGCCGGCGGGGGGACGGGACGGGGAAGAGGCCACGCCGGTCGTCGACCCGATCCGGGTCCTCGCCGAGACCGCCGGACACGACGATCCCGAACGCTGGTGGGAGGACGTCGTCGAGCACCGCCCGCCCACCGGGACGACGCCCGCCGGCGGCCCGCCGCGAGCCACGGTCGACGTGGCCGACGGCGACGGCGCGGGTGACGAGCGCGACCGGGGCGACGCGCTCGCGCCCTTCGACGCGCTGGCGGAGGCGATGAGCGCTCTCCGCGAGGCGTACGGCGACGGCGGGCACCCCCGGGACGCGGTGCGCGAGGCGTACATGCGGATCCGGTTGCGCACCGCGCGCAAGGAGTTCGGGGACGACGTCGCCGTCGTCTGCGGCGCCTGGCACGTCCCCGCCCTCGCCGGGCGGACCACCCTCGCAGCCGACCGCGCCCTGCTCAAGGGCCTCCCGAAGGTCAAGGCAGGCCTCACCTGGGTGCCCTGGACCCACCGGCGGCTCGCCCGGCACAGCGGATACGGGGCGGGGGTCGACTCACCGGGCTGGTACGGGCACCTCTTCGACGCCGCCGACCGGCCGATCGAGCGATGGATGACCAAGGTCGCCGGGCTGCTGCGCGGGGAGGACCGGCCCGTCTCCACCGCCCACGTCATCGAGGCCGTCAGGCTCGCCGAGACCCTCGCCGCCCTCCGGGGCCGCCCGCTGGCCGGCCTCGGCGAGGCCACCGACGCGGTGCGGGCCGTCATGTGCGAGGGGTCCGACGTCCCGCTCGCCCTCGTCCGGGACCGGCTGATCGTCGGCGAGACCCTCGGCGAGGTGCCGGACACCGCCCCCGCCGTCCCGCTCCAACGGGACCTGACCCGCAGCCAGCGCACCCTGCGGCTCAGGCCGGAGGCGTCGGAGCGCGCGCTCGACCTCGACCTGCGCAAGGAGACCGACGCCGCCCGCAGCCGCCTGCTGCACCGGCTGCGCCTCCTCGACGTCGGCTGGGGCGAGCCGGCCGAGGGCCGGGGCAGCACCGGCACCTTCCGCGAGAGCTGGCGGCTGAGCTGGGAACCGGAACTGCACGTCCGGGTGGCGGAGGCGGGCGTGTGGGGCACCACCGTCCTCACCGCCGCCACCGCCAAGGCCGAGGCGGGGGCCGTGGCGGCGACCGCGCTGGCCGACGCCACCGCACTCGCCGAACGCTGCCTCCTGGCCGGACTGCCCGACGCGCTGCCCGTCGTGATGAGGGCGCTCGCCGACCGGGCCGCACTCGACGCGGACGTCGGCCACCTCGCGGACGCGCTGCCCGCCCTGGCCCGCTCCCTGCGGTACGGGGACGTCCGCTCCACGGACACGGCGGCGCTCGCGGAGGTCGCCGCCGGACTCGCCGAGCGGATCTGCGTCGGCCTGCCGCCCGCCTGCACCGGCCTCGACGCCGACGGCGCCGAGGCGCTGCGCCGTCAGGTGGAGGCCGTGCACGGTGCGATCGGGCTGCTGCTCGCCGGTGCGTCCCCGGCCGAAGGACTGCGGGAGCGCTGGGACGCCGTCCTGCGCAAGCTGGCGGCCCGGGACACGGTCGCCGGGATCATCAGGGGCCGGGCCACCCGGTTGCTCCTGGACGAGGGGCGGCTGCCCGAGGACGAGGCGGCCCGGCTGATGGGCCTGGCGCTCTCGCCCGGAACGCCGCCCGCCGACGCGGCCGCCTGGATCGAGGGATTCGTCGGCGGCGCGTCGGGCGGCGGCCTGCTGCTGGTCCACGACGAGCGGCTGCTCGGTCTCGTCGACGCCTGGCTGACCGGTGTCCCCGCCGAGATGTTCACCGATGTGCTGCCGCTGCTGCGCCGCACGTTCTCCGCGTACGAACCCGGTGTACGGCGCACGCTGGGCGAGCTGGTCCGGCGCGGGACCGTTCCCGGGGGAGCCCGCCGCGACGACGCCGGCAAGGCGCCCCGGGGCTTCGGGCCCGGCCTCGACCGGGCCCGGGCCGACGCGGTGGATCCGGTGCTGAGCCTCCTGATCGGCCGCCGACCGGAGCACGAGGAGGCAGCGGGATGACGACACACGGCCCGTGCGCACCGGACCCGTGCGCACCGGACGGTGGCGTACCGGACGGTGGTGTACCGGTCTACGGCGGGACGGAACCGACGGGCCCGACCGGCTCGACGGACTCGGCCGACTCGACGGAACCGACGGATCGAACGGGCTCGACGGACGCGACGGGGGAGACGATGGAACGCACGACGGCGCATGCCCCCGGGACGGCGGCGCGGCCCTCCGCCCCGCAGGTGCCCGACGCCGAACGGCTGCGGCGCTGGCGGATGGTGCTCGGCGCGGACGGCGCCGACAGCACCGGGCGCGCCCTCACCGGCCGGGACGCCGCGATGGACGGTGCGCTGGAGGCGTTGTACGGCGGGGGCGCGGCGAAGAAGCCCGGCGGCCGGGGCACGGGCGGCCGTTCGGCGGGCCTCGGTGCTTCGGCGCCCTCCGTCGCCCGCTGGCTCGGCGACATCCGGACCTACTTCCCCAGCTCCGTGGTCCAGGTCATGCAGCGCGACGCGATCGACCGGCTCGGCCTGGCGAATCTGCTCCTCGAACCGGAGATGCTGGAGGCGGTCGAGGCGGACGTCCACCTCGTCGGCTCCCTGCTCTCCCTCAACAAGGCGATGCCCGAGACGACGAAGGAGACCGCGCGCGCTGTGGTCCGCAGGGTCGTCGAGGACCTGGAGAAGCGTCTGGCGAGCCGTACCAGAGCCACCCTGGCCGGCGCCCTGGACCGCTCGGCGCGCACCGGCCGGCCCCGTCACCGGGACATCGACTGGAACCGCACCGTCCGGGCCAACCTCAAGAACTACCTCCCTCTGCCGGGGGAGGGCGGCGCGCCGCCGGGGGGCACGATCGTTCCCGAGCGCCTCGTCGGCTACGGGCGTGCCTCCCGGTCCACGAAGAAGGACGTCGTCCTGTGTATCGACCAGTCGGGCTCGATGGCCGCCTCGGTCGTCCACGCCTCGGTCTTCGGCGCGGTGCTCGCCTCCATGCGCACCCTCTCGACCCGGCTCGTCGTCTTCGACACGGCGGTCGTCGACCTCACGGACCGGCTCGACGACCCGGTCGACGTCCTCTTCGGCATCCAGCTCGGGGGCGGCACCGACATCAACCGGGCGCTCGCCTACTGCCAGTCGAGGATCTCCCGCCCCGCGGACACCGTCGTCGTCCTCATCAGCGACCTCTACGAGGGCGGCATCCGCGACGAGATGATCAAGCGGGTGGCCGCGATGAAGACCTCCGGCGTGCAGTTCGTGACGCTGCTCGCGCTCTCCGACGAGGGCGCACCCGCCTACGACCACGAGCACGCGGCGGCGCTCGGAGCGCTGGGCGTACCGGCGTTCGCCTGTACGCCGGATCTCTTCCCGGACGTCATGGCGGCGGCGATCGAGAAGAGGCCACTGCCCGTACCGGACGAGGAGGTCCAGCGGTGACCGGGGAGGTGCGCGTACCGGCTCCGACGAACCCGTCCCGACGAGCCGGCTCCGACGGGGACGAACCGCGCGGGCCGGACGGCCCCACGGTTCACCCCATCGGAGGACACGGCCCAGGGGCCCGGGCCGGGCGCTCCGGTTCCGACCAGCCCCTTCCGGCTCCCGGCCGGTCCCGCCCGGGAGCCTGGGCGGCCACCCCCTGTGACCGTTATCACCGCTCAGGTGTGATCTGCGATTTAGGGTCACACGGAGCGCGGGGATAACCTGCCGGATGGACATGCCGCGTACTCGGACACCGTGTACGCCTCCCTTGTGACCGCGCAGTCACGTTGCCCATCGCGGCACGCCCACGCAGAAGAACGAACCGCGATACCACTAAAAGGGACGGACGCGCGTGGACCTGTTCGAGTACCAGGCGAGGGACCTCTTCGCCAAGCACGGTGTACCGGTGCTGGCCGGTGAAGTCATCGACACGCCTGAGGCAGCCCGCGAGGCGACCGAGAAGCTGGGCGGCAAGTCTGTCGTCAAGGCGCAGGTGAAGGTCGGTGGCCGCGGCAAGGCCGGCGGCGTGAAGCTGGCGGCCGACCCCGACGAGGCGGTCGCCCGGGCGACCGACATTCTCGGCATGGACATCAAGGGCCACACGGTCCACAAGGTGATGATCGCCGAGCTGTCCCCGGAGATCGAGGCGGAGTACTACGTCTCGTACCTCCTCGACCGCACCAACCGCACCTTCCTGGCCATGGCCTCGGTGCAGGGCGGCATGGACATCGAGGAGGTCGCGGAGAAGACTCCCGAGGCCCTCGCGAAGGTCCCCGTCAACGCCGTCGACGGCGTCGACATCGCCAAGGCCCGCGAGATCGTGGCCCAGGCGAAGTTCCCGGCCGACGTGGCCGAGGGTGTCGCCGAGGCGCTGGTGACCCTGTGGGACACCTTCGTCGCCGAGGACGCGCTCCTCGTCGAGGTCAACCCCCTGGTGAAGACCAAGGACGGCCGGATCCTGGCCCTGGACGGCAAGGTGTCTCTCGACGAGAACGCCGACTTCCGCCAGCCGGACCACGAGGCCCTCGAGGACAAGGACGCAGCCAACCCGCTCGAGGCTGCCGCCAAGGCCAAGAACCTCAACTACGTCAAGCTCGACGGCGAGGTCGGCATCATCGGCAACGGTGCCGGTCTGGTCATGTCGACCCTGGACGTCGTCGCGTACGCCGGTGAGAACCACGGCAACGTGAAGCCCGCCAACTTCCTCGACATCGGTGGCGGCGCCTCCGCGGAGGTCATGGCGAACGGCCTGGAGATCATCCTCGGCGACCCGGACGTCCGGTCCGTGTTCGTCAACGTCTTCGGTGGCATCACCGCCTGTGACGAGGTCGCCAACGGCATCGTGCAGGCGCTCGCGCTCCTGGAGTCCAAGGGCGAGAAGGTCGAGAAGCCGCTGGTCGTGCGTCTCGACGGCAACAACGCGGAGCTGGGTCGCAAGATCCTTTCCGACGCCAACCACCCGCTCGTGCAGCGCGTGGACACCATGGACGGCGCGGCCGACAAGGCCGCCGAGCTCGCCGCGGCCGCGAAGTAAGGAAGAGGGACTCAGACCACCATGGCTATCTTCCTCACCAAGGACAGCAAGGTCATCGTCCAGGGGATGACCGGCGCGACGGGCATGAAGCACACCAAGCTCATGCTCGCCGACGGCACCAACATCGTCGGCGGCGTGAACCCGCGCAAGGCCGGCACCTCCGTCGACTTCGACGGCACCGAGGTACCGGTATTCGGCTCCGTCGCCGAGGCGATGGAGAAGACCGGCGCGAACGTGTCCGTCCTCTTCGTGCCGCCGGCCTTCTCCAAGGCCGCCGTCGTCGAGGCGATCGACGCCGAGATCCCGCTCGCCGTCGTGATCACCGAGGGCATCGCCGTCCACGACTCGGCCGCCTTCTGGGCGTACGCCGGCGCGAAGGGCAACAAGACCCGGATCATCGGCCCGAACTGCCCGGGTCTCATCACCCCCGGCCAGTCCAACGCCGGCATCATCCCGGGCGACATCACCAAGCCCGGCCGCATCGGTCTCGTGTCGAAGTCCGGCACGCTGACCTACCAGATGATGTACGAGCTCCGTGACATCGGCTTCTCGTCCGCCGTCGGCATCGGTGGCGACCCGGTCATCGGCACCACGCACATCGACGCCCTCGCGGCGTTCGAGGCGGACCCGGAGACCGACCTCATCGTGATGATCGGCGAGATCGGCGGCGACGCCGAGGAGCGTGCCGCCGACTTCATCAAGGCGAACGTCACCAAGCCGGTCGTCGGTTACGTCGCGGGCTTCACCGCCCCGGAGGGCAAGACCATGGGCCACGCCGGCGCCATCGTCTCCGGCTCCTCGGGCACCGCCCAGGCGAAGAAGGAGGCCCTTGAGGCCGCCGGCGTGAAGGTCGGCAAGACGCCGACCGAGACCGCCAAGCTGGCGCGCGAGATCCTCGGCGCCTGACGCGGTCGGTCAGGCGGCGGAGACACGCTGCGAACGGCGCGGGCCCGCACTCCCTGTGACGCAGGGGTGCGGGCCCGCGCCGTTGGCGTACGCGCCCACGGCCGGTACGGCGGCCCGGTCCGGGTGACGGCGCGGCCCCGACGGCAGCCCGGTCCGGGTGACGGCCCGGGTGGAGTGCCGGCTCACCGCAGCTGCGGAACCAGTCGCTCCGGGCCGTGCGCCAACTGCTCGCGCAGCGACTTCTGGAGCTGCAGGTCCTGGACGGTGAGCTGCTGCGGACCACCTCGGGGCGGTACGCCCCCGACCCGCTCGGCGGGGGCGATCGGCGGCTCGTAGTGGGTGGGCGCGGTGTGCAGGGTCAGGCCGGTCACCGCGATGAGCAGGGCGACGCCCGCGATGGCCGCCCGGGTCCACAGCCTGGCCTTGTCCTCGCTGCCGGTGCGCACGGCACGGGCCGGCTGCGGCACGGGGACGTGCTCGGCGCGCGCGAGCCCGCCGAGCCGGTCGTGCAGCAGGGCCGACTGCTCGGCGGGCGAGGGGGCGGCCGCGAGTTCCGGGAGCCGCTCGGCGACGGCGGCGCGGGCGGTCATCAGACGGCCCGCCGCCGCCGGGGTGCTGGCCTCCGTCTCGGCCGCGGTCTCCGGGAGGTCCAGCCCGACACCGTCGTACAGGAGGAGTGTGCGCCGGTAGGCCGGGGGCAGGTCGAGCAGCGCGTCGAACAGCGCCCGCTTCCCCGGCTCCGTGGGCGGGGCGTCGGGATGCCGGTGCGCGCGGCGCAGCCGGTGCCAGGGGGACATCGCGTACTCGTACGCCGCCGCCCGCACCCAGCCGGCCGGGTCGCGGTCGACGGCTACCTCGGGCCAGCGGTGCCAGGCCAGTTGGAAGGCGCGCTCGACCGACTCACGGGCCAGGGCGCGGCGGCCGGTCAGCAGGTAGGCCTGCCGGACGAGGGCGGGGGCGGTCCGGGCGTACAGCTCGTCGAACGCCTCGGCGGGGGAGAGCCGCCGCTCGCCGACCGCCTCCGCGCCCCCTTCCGCGGCGCCCTCCCCCTTGTCCTCCGCCGCGATCTCCCCCGTGCTCCCCCTCTTGTCCTCCGCCGCGATCTTTGCCGTGCTCGCCCTCTTGTCCTCTGCCGCGCTCTCCGCCTCCGCCTGCGCCTGCGCCGCCACCGTCGCCCGTGCCTCCGGGGCGGGTTCGGGCGGGGGCGCGGGCAGCGGCTCCGGAGGGGCGGGAGCCACGGCCACGACCGCCGACGGCGTCGTGGTGGGCGCCTTCGGTCCGGGGGCGATGAGCTTCGCGTACAGCGCGCGCTTGCGTCCGCGCGGGCTCGTGCGCCCCGTCTCCCAGGAGCGCACGGTGGCGCGCGTGACGCCGACGGCCGCCGCCACCTGCTCCTCGCTCAGCGACTTCGCCTCGCGCAGTCTGCGGCGCTCCTTGGGGGAGGGCAGCTGCGGTGCGGCGGCCTCGTCGGTCGTACTCCGGGTCATGGACGACCCCCGGCAGCACCGCACGGAGTGAAAAAGTACATAAACGTATATTGAGCGACACAACGGCCGTTCGCGCGTTACGCGACATAAGCGCGTGTCGTTGGCAGCATGGGCCGGTGACCCACATGACGCAACGCAGCCCGATGGTGACGGCGGAGCGGAACCGCACGCTCGCCCTGGCCTCCGCCCTGGTGAGGGGAGCCGTCGCCGCCGGGCTCGGCCTCGGGTCGCTGACGGTGCTGGTCATGGTGTTGTGGATCAGCTCCCCGTATCCCGACAGCGGTCCGGGCGGTGCGCTGCGGGCGGCGGCCGGGGTCTGGCTGCTCGCGCACGGCGCGGGACTCCTGCGGCCCGACACCCTGAGCGGCGTCCCCGCCCCCGTCTCCCTGGTGCCGCTGCTGCTCGTGGTCGGCCCGGTCTGGCTGGCGCACCGGGCGGCCCGCGATGCGGCGGATCCGGAGGAGGGGCGGCCCAGGCCTTCCCAGGCGGGCGCGTTCTGTGCGGTGACCGCGGGATATCTGCTGGTCGTGGCGGGGGCGGCGGCAGCGGCGCGGGGCGGTTCGCTGCGCCCGGACCCGGACACGCTGGTGTTCCCGGTGGCGCTGGTGGTGGCCGGTGCGGCGGCGGCCGGAGTGTGGACGGCGGCCGGGCGGCCGTTCGGGCCCCTGCCGTCCTGGTCACCCCTGGTGCTTCAGGAGGCGGTCGCGCGGACGGTCGTCCGCGACCGGGCCGAGGCGGCGTGCCGTTCGGCGGCGGTGGGCGTGACCGTGCTGCTCGGGGGCGGCGCGCTGCTGGTCGCGGTGGCGCTCGGCCGGAACGCCGGGGCGGCGCAGGACGCGTTCCTGGGGCTCGCGGGGGACTGGTCGGGACGGATCGCCGTGCTGCTGCTGGCCGCCTCGCTCGTGCCGAACGCCGCTCTGTGGGGCGCTTCGTACGGGCTCGGGCCCGGTTTCTCGCTCGGCACGGGCGCCACCGCCACCCCGCTGGGCCTGGCGGGGAGTCCGACGGCGCCCTCCTTCCCCCTGCTCGCGGCCGTGCCGGACCAGGGGCCCGGCACCCTGCTGAACGGGGCGGCCCTGGCGGTGCCGGTGGCCGCTGCGCTGGCCCTCGCCTGGTCCACCGCCCGCAGGGCCGCGCCCGCCGACGCGCCGCGCGCCCGGGCGTGGAGCCGGAGCGAGACGGTGCGCGTGACGCTGCTGGCCGCGCTGGGGTGCGGTGCCGCGACGGCGCTGCTCACGGCGGTGGCCGGCGGGCCGCTCGGCACCGGAGCGCTGAGGGAGTTCGGACCGGTGTGGTGGCTGGCCGGGCCGGCGGCACTGGCGTGGACCGCGGGGCTCGGCGTGCCGGCGGTCCTGCTGCTGCGCCGGTGGCGCCTGCGCACCCCGGGCTGGGCCTGGCGCAGGGACGTACCGGGAGCGGACGAGTCCCCGGCGGCAGCGCCGACGCGGGTGCCGGGGGAGACATCGACGAAGGGGGCCGCGAACGCCACGGTGTCCGAGGCGCGGGCGGGGGCGGAGGCGAGGGCGTCCGGCGGGCGTCGGCGCCGCTGGTGGGCGCCGTGGCGTGGGCGGGCGGCGGGCGCGCCCGGTGACGCGGCCCGTGGCGGCTCGGCGGCGTCCACCGCTTCCGTCCCGGCCCCCGGCGGGGGCCCCGAAACGGCCTCCGGCCCTTCGGCCGACGGGTCCGGGCCGGGTGACGGGGGGTTCGAGCCGTACGACTTCCTGCCGACCGACCCGTGGCACGCGAAAGATTTCAGGGAGACCCGCTGGGCCTCCCTGAAGCGGGATTCCGGCGGCCTGATGGCCGACTTCCCCGCCGCCTCCGCGGGTTCGACCGGCTCCGCCGATCCCGTCGGCTCCGCAGACGCAGACAGCGACACCGACGCGGAAGCCGCCGGTTCCGCCGCGGGCCGTCCCGCGCCGGCGCCGGACCGCCCGGGGCCTACTCCTTGACGCCGAAGAGCGGCTTCAGCGGCTTCGGCAGCTGGTCGTTGCAGGCCAGCGCGGCCGTCTTGGTCAGGGAGTCGTTCACGCAGGTGTAGTAGTCGCGGTAGACCAGCTGCACGGTGTACGTGGTCGCCACGATGAGCAGCGCCAGCAGGGCGGTCACCAGGCCGCTCACCGCCGCCGTGGTCTGCTGCCTGCTGCTGATGCCCGGCGGCGCGGTGGGCGCGGGTGTGGTGGACGAGGCCCCGGAGACGTCGTCCGCCGTTGCTCCCGCCCCGGTCCCGGAGCCCGCGGCGGCCCCGGCCGTCCCGGTGCCGTCCGACGCGGAGGCACTCTTCATCGGGGTGCGGAGCGCGCTGATCGCCCAGTACGTGGAGAGCGCGCCCAGCAGGAGGGCGAGCTCCGTGAGGTCGAAGAGGGCGAAGAAGAAGGCCCACATACCGCCGAGCACCGCGTAGCGGGCGCGCCGCTGCGCCGGGTCGGTGGGGTCCCAGCGCAGCCCGCCCGGACCGCCGCGTTCGGGTCCGCCCCGGCCGCCGGGGCCGCCCGGGCCGTTCGAGCCGGGGCGGCCACCGAAGCCGCCGTTGCCCCGGCCGGGCTGTTTGCTGCTCCACTGGCTGCCCCACGAGGGGCGGTCCCCGTCGGACCCGCCGTTCCCGTCCGCACCGCTCGACCCCTCCCGGCCGTCGGACCCGGCGGGGCGGCGCGGCTGCCACGGCTGGTCCGGACGGTCGGCGGGCGGCGCGGCGAACGGGTTGTCCTCCTGGGGCTTCGCGGCGGGGCCGGAGGCCGGTGCGGAGCCCGCGGACGCATCCGGCGACGCGTGGCCCGAGGGCGAGGAGCCCGTGGACGACGAGGAGTCCGGGGAGGAGGACCCCGAGGACGACGGGTCCGGCGAAGAGGGCAGGCGTTCTCGCATCAGGGGAGCGGAACGCTCGGGCAGAGGGAGGCGGAAGGCGGTGCGACGGCGTCGGTCCGGCATGTGGTGAACGTCTTCCCCATCTCGTCATGTCCGCCCGTAGGACGGTTCGTCCGCCCGGTGGACGGCTCGCTGTCCCCTGACGCTACCTCCCGGTCACGCCCCCGTCCCGTGGGGGCCGTCGGGTGTGCCGGTATCGTTGCTGACGGTCGGCCCGTTCGTAGGGTTCCCCGTATCGGGCGAAGCGATGCTTTCGTACGACCCTACAAAGAGCATGCCGCGCCTGCGTCATCCTGCGGACATCACGTGAGAAAGGGCCCCGACGTGGCCTCCCCGCCCCCCTCCGCCCCTCCTGCCCGGCTGGTCGTGCTGGTCTCCGGATCCGGGACGAACCTCCAGGCGCTGCTCGACGCCATCGGCGACGATCCGGCGGCCTACGGGGCGCGGGTCGTCGCCGTCGGCGCGGACCGCGACGGGACCGGTGGCGCGGAGCGCGCGGAGCGGGCCGGGATCCCCACCTTCGTGTGCAGGCTCAAGGACCACGCGACCCGTGCCGAGTGGGACGAGGCGCTCGCCGCGCGGGTCGCCGAGCACCGCCCGGACCTCGTCGTCTCCGCCGGTTTCATGAAAATCGTCGGTCCGGCGTTCCTCGCCGCGTTCGGCGGCCGGACCGTCAACACCCACCCCGCCCTGCTGCCCAGCTTCCCCGGCGCCCACGGAGTGCGCGACGCACTCGCGTACGGCGTCAAGGTCACGGGCTGCACCGTCCACTTCGTCGACGACGGCGTCGACACCGGTCCGATCATCGCGCAGGGCGTGGTCGAGGTGACCGAGGAGGACACCCCGGAGGGCGAAGCCGCCCTTCACGAACGCATCAAGGAAGTCGAGCGCTCGCTGCTCGTGGAGGCCGTGGGGCGGATCGCCCGTGACGGCCATCGCATTGAGGGACGAAAGGTTCATCTCGGTCATGTCGGTGAATAAGCCCATCCGCCGCGCCCTGGTCAGTGTCTACGACAAGACGGGGCTGGAAGACCTCGCCCGCGGTCTGCACGAGGCGGGTGTCGAACTCGTCTCCACCGGCTCCACCGCCGGGAGGATCGCCGCCGCCGGAGTGCCGGTCACCAAGGTCGAGGAGCTCACCGGCTTCCCCGAGTGCCTGGACGGCCGCGTCAAGACGCTGCACCCGCGCGTCCACGCCGGCATCCTCGCCGACCTGCGCCTCGACTCCCACCGCGAACAGCTCGCCGAGCTCGGCGTCGAGCCGTTCGACCTCGTCGTGGTGAACCTCTACCCGTTCAAGGAGACCGTCGCCTCGGGCGCCTCCGACGACGAGTGCGTCGAGCAGATCGACATCGGCGGCCCCTCGATGGTCCGCGCCGCCGCCAAGAACCACCCGTCGGTGGCCGTCGTCACCAGCCCGCAGCGGTACGCGGACGTCCTCGCGGCCGTCAGGGCCGGCGGCTTCGACCTCACCGCCCGCAAGCGGCTCGCCGCCGAGGCGTTCCAGCACACCGCGGCCTACGACGTGGCCGTCGCCTCCTGGTTCGCCGCGGACTACGCCGCCGACGGCGACTCGGGCCTCCCCGACTTCCTCGGCGACACCTACACCCGCAAGAACGTCCTGCGCTACGGCGAGAACCCGCACCAGCCCGCCGCGCTCTACACCTCCGGCGGCGGCGGCCTCGCCGAGGCCGAGCAGCTGCACGGCAAGGAGATGTCCTACAACAACTACACGGACACCGACGCCGCCCGCCGCGCCGCCTACGACCACGCCGAGCCGTGCGTCGCGATCATCAAGCACGCCAACCCGTGCGGCATCGCCATCGCCGACGACGTCGCCACCGCGCACCGCAACGCGCACGCCTGCGACCCGCTCTCCGCGTTCGGCGGCGTCATCGCCGTCAACCGCCCGGTGACCGTCGAGATGGCCGAGCAGGTCGCGGAGATCTTCACCGAGGTCATCGTCGCCCCGGCCTACGAGAACGGCGCCGTCGAGGTGCTGGCCCGCAAGAAGAACATCCGCGTGCTGCGCGCTCCCGAGGCTCCCACCGCCGCGTTCGAGGTGAAGCCGATCGACGGCGGCGCGCTGCTCCAGGTCGCCGACCGCCTCCAGGCCGACGGCGACGACCCGGCCAACTGGACGCTCGCCACCGGCGACGCGCTCTCCGAGGCCGAGCTGCGGGAGCTGGCCTTCGCCTGGAAGGCGAGCCGCGCCGTCAAGTCCAACGCGATCCTCCTCGCCAAGGACGGCGCCTCGGTCGGCGTCGGCATGGGCCAGGTCAACCGGGTCGACTCCGCGAAGCTCGCCGTCGAGCGGGCGGGCGCGGAGCGGGCCGCCGGTTCCTACGCCGCGTCCGACGCCTTCTTCCCGTTCCCCGACGGTCTGGAGATCCTCACGGCCGCCGGCGTCAAGGCCGTCGCCCAGCCCGGCGGGTCCGTCCGCGACGAGCTGGTGATCGAGGCCGCGAAGAAGGCGGGCGTCACCATGTACTTCACGGGCACGCGCCACTTCTTCCACTGATCGCCCCGGCGTACCCCCGGTGGCCGCACCTCGTCCAGGGGTGCGGCCACCGCCGTGTCCGTCGTACGGAATCCGCTCGCCGCTCTGTTCTAATGACACGGCCGTGGCCAACCCACGGCCGTACCCATCCCAGCGGGAGCAGCCACCGTGCTTGAGCTGAACAAGAGCGGAACGGACGACCGGCCGGGGCCGGGCCGCCTGCCCGCCCAGGACCCGGGGCCCGACGCCGCCCCGGCCACCCGCCCGGCCGGCGACGCCCCGAGCGCGGCCGAAGCCGCCGGACGCGTCCCCCTGCGCCCGTACCTCGTCGCCGGCGCGATCCTCTGCGCGCTCTACTTCCTCTACTCGTACTTCCAGTACGCCCGCTTCGGCTCGCCCTCCTGGGATCTCGGCATCTTCGAGCAGGAGGTCCGGGCCTACGCCGGGTTCGACGCCCCGGTCGTCGACATCAAGGGCCCCGGCTATCTGATCCTCGGGGACCACTTCTCCCCGATCGTGGCGCTGCTGGCCCCGCTGTACTGGCTCTGGCCCTCGGCCGAGTCCCTGCTGTTCGCCCAGGCCGCGCTGTTCGCGCTGGGAGCGGTCATCGTCGGCCGCACCACCCAGCAGCTCCTCGGCGGACGCTCGGGGCTCTGCGTCACGGTCGCGTACGGACTCTCCTGGGGCATCCAGGAAGCGGTGAAGGCCGACTTCCATGAGATCGCCTTCGCGGTGCCCCTGCTGGCCCTCGTCTGCCGCGCCCTGCTCCAGGAGCGGTACACGGCGGCCCTGCTCTGGTCGCTGCCGCTCGTCCTGGTCAAGGAGGACCTCGGCGCCACCGTCGCCGTCGTCGGCTTCCTGATCTTCGTGTACGGCCGCCGCCTCCAGGGCGCGCTGCTCGCCGCCTTCGGGGTCGCCGCCTTCGTCGTCACGCTCACGGTCCTCATCCCCGCGGCCAGCAGCGCGGGCACCTACGACTACTGGCAGAAGATCGACAAGAACGGCGAGCAGGACGTCTCGATGCTGGACTCCGTCCTCGGCGTCCTCAACTCCTCCGTCAAGATCGAGATGCTGGTCTTCCTGCTCGGCATCACCGCGTTCATGGCGCTGCGTTCACCTCTGACGCTGCTGATCGTCCCCACCCTCGGCTGGCGGCTGCTCTCCCAGGACAGCAACCACTGGGGCATGGTCTGGCACTACAGCGCGATCCTCATGCCGGTCCTCTTCCTCGCCCTGGCCGACGGCGTCCGCCGCAGCCGCCACTCGCACCGGCCCTGGCTCGCCTCGTACGCGAAGGTCGCCGTGCCCGTCGCCGCCGCCGTCGCCGTCGCCATGACCCAGCACCTGCCGCTGCGCGACCTGCTGCGCCCGGAGACCTACCGCACCGACGACGCCCGCAGCCAGGCGGCCCGGGCGGCGCTGGACGCCATCCCCGCCGGGGCGCGGGTCGAGACGGACATCACGCTGATGGCCCACCTCACCTCCGACCGGACCGTCTACTGGATCGGCGGGGCCCCCGGCACCGCGCCCGACATCGTCGCCATCAACCTGGACTTCGGCTGGTCCCGCCCGATCCAGGACCCCGTGGCGTACGCCCAGCAGCTGCATCCCGAGGCCTCCTACCGGCTCAAGCACCGGGGCGGCAGCTTCGTGGTGATGGAGCGCACCTCGCCGGAGCCCGCCAAGATCCCGGGCGTACGCGAGGACTGACCCGGGCCTCCGGACATGCCGCGAGGGCCGCACCCACGCATCGGGTGCGGCCCTCGCGGCATGTCCGGAAGGGTCCGGCAGGAGCGTCAGTTGGCCTTGACGACCACGGACGAGCAGACCTTGTCCGCGAACGTCTGCTTCTTCTCGTCCCAGAGCGGCCACAGCCAGCCGATGTAGCAGGCGATGCTGTCCAGGAAGTGGGCCAGCCGGCGCACGAAGGCCATGCCGAAGCCGAGCGGACGGCCGTCGGCCTCGCGCAGCAGGCGGATGCCCACCGCCTTCTTGCCGATCGTCTGGCCGGTGGTGCCCTCCTGGTACAGCTGCCAGATGACGAGGCCTATCAGCGCCACGAAGCCGAGCAGGGCGATGATCGCGCCCCCGGAGTCGCCCATGGCGCCACCGATGCCGCCGAGGATGAGGTAGGGGACACCGACGACGAGGCCGTCGATGATCAGCCCGCCCGCGCGCAGACCCCAGTGGGCCAGCTGCGGCATGCCGCCGCCGTAACCGGGCTGCTGGCCGCCGTGACCCGGCTGCTGGGGGTAGGCCCCGTACGGCTGGCCGGGCTGCTGCTGCGGGTAGCCGTAGCCCTGCGGCGGGACACCCTGCGGAGCCTGCTGCGGGTAGCCGTAACCGGGCTGTCCCTGCGGCGGGCCCTGGGGCGGCTGGCCGGGCTGCTGCCCGTACGGGTTGTTCGGGTCGCCGAAGCTCATAAGGGGTGTTCCTTCAACAGACGTGTGGGGACGAGATGGCCACACGGAGGAAGGACATCGATCTGCGGCCCGCCCCCCCGTACAACCGCGACTCTCATCGTTATAAGCGGACCATCTGTTTGTCCAGTCCAGGGCCCCGGACGTTGTGCAAGTGCAACGTCGGGTACGGGAGGGGCGCCGGCAATTGGTACGCGGGCGGGGTCATCCGCGAGGATGGGCGCATGACTGCCCAGATTCTCGATGGCAAGGCCACCGCTGCCGCGATCAAATCCGATCTGACCGTCCGTGTGGCGGCCCTCAAGGCCCAGGGGATCACTCCCGGCCTCGGAACCCTCCTCGTCGGGGACGACCCGGGCAGCCGGTGGTACGTCAACGGCAAGCACCGCGACTGCGCCCAGGTCGGCATCGGCTCCATCCAGCGCGAACTCCCCGACACCGCCACCCAGGAGGAGATCGAGGAGGTCGTCCGGGAGCTCAACGCCAACCCCGAGTGCACCGGTTACATCGTCCAGCTGCCGCTGCCCAAGGGCATCGACACCAACCGGGTCCTGGAGCTGATGGACCCGGAGAAGGACGCCGACGGACTGCACCCGATGAGCCTCGGCCGCCTCGTCCTCAACGAGACCGGCCCGCTGCCCTGCACCCCGCAGGGCGTCGTCCAGCTGCTGCGCGCGCACGGTGTGGAGATCAACGGGGCGCACGTCGTCGTCGTCGGACGCGGTGTCACCATCGGCCGGTCGATCCCGCTGCTGCTGACCCGCAAGTCGGAGAACGCCACGGTGACCCAGTGCCACACCGGCACCCGGGACCTCTCCTCGCACCTGCGCCAGGCCGACATCATCGTCGCCGCCGCCGGGGTGCAGCACCTGATCAAGCCGGAGGACGTGAAGCCGGGCGCGGCCGTGCTCGACGTCGGCGTCAGCCGGGACGCGGACGGCAAGATCGTCGGCGATGTGCACCCGGGGGTCCGTGAGGTGGCCGCCTGGGTCGCCCCGAACCCCGGGGGCGTCGGCCCGATGACCCGCGCGCAGCTGCTGGTCAACGTGGTCGAGGCCGCCGAGCGGGCCGCCGCCGAGGCCGCCGACGCCGCCGCAGCGGGCTGACGGCCGGATCCGGAGGAGACCGATGGGTGCTGGTACGAGTCCGGCCGACCCCGCCCCCGCGGGCCGGGCGGCGGCGGACGAGCCGCGCGAACCGGGCGAGCGGGACCGGCGGGACGGGTCCACCGGACCGGGTCCCGTCGCGGACGCCAAGGACGCCAAGGACGCCAAGGGCGCCGACGACGCCCCGGACACGGGCAAGGACGGGGCCGCTGCCGACGGACGGCCCCGCCGGTCGCGGCGGTTCCCCCGGTTCACCCGGGACACCGCCCGGCCCGAGGGCGGCGGCCGGGCCGCGTCCGGCGACGCGCCCGCACCGGCCCGGCAGTGGCCGCTGCTCACCGTGCTCTGCGCGGCCGGCCTCGGACTGCTGGTCGTCGTGCTCGACCCGTTCGACCAGGCGTTCCGGGTCGGCACGATCCTGATCGGCGGCGCGTTGATCGCCGGCGCCGTGCTCCGCTGGGTGGTGCCCTCGGTCGGGATGCTGGCCGTACGTTCGCGCTTCACCGACCTGGTCACGTACGGCCTGATGGGCACGCTGATCGTGCTGCTGGCGCTGGTCGCACAGCCCGCGCCGTGGCTCGACGTCCCGATCCTGGAGGACGCGGTCCGCTTCACGATCCGCTGAGGACCGTCCCGACCCGGCCGGCGGGCGCCCCGTCCCGCCGGCCCGTGGTGCCCGTCCCCACCCCCGAGGAGGGACGGACACCACGGCGGAACGGGACAACCGGGCGAGAAGCCCCGGTATGCGGCGAGATGAGCGGCCTTGCCCCGTCCCGACTCCAGCGTCATGGACATGAAAGACCGGAACAAGCGCTCACTGTGGCCTGTGGCACGGAAGTGACCATTCCGGCACGGTGTGATCGCCGCGCAACGATGGCAGACTGGCACGGCGCACAGCGCGGCACGGAGCAGTCGGAGCAGTGGCCGACGCGGAGTTCGGGGCGTGTGAGACCACGCACCCCGTCCCGAACGCTCCCGTGCGCCTCCTCGTCAGGAACTGACTCCCTGGCTCCGCGCATCCTCGTGGGTGGTCCCGCCGACGGTCCGGAACGGACGGCGGCGGACGGGCCGGGGGATGCGCGGACCGGGCGACCGGCCGCAGCGGGGCACAGCAAGTACGTCCGGGGGACATGAGGGGGGAAGCACGATGCCTCGATGGAAGGCACTGCCCGAAGATCTCGACCCGCAGATCAGGGAGTTCACCAGCCAGCTGCGCAGGCTCGTCGACCGCAGCGGGCTGAACATCAACGCGGTGGCCGACCGCACGGGTTACAGCAAGACGTCCTGGGAGCGTTATCTCAACGGGCGGCTGCTCGCCCCGCGCGGAGCCGTCGTGGCCCTCGCCGAGGTGACGGGCACTCCGCAGCACCACCTCACGACCATGTGGGAGCTGGCGGAGCGGGCCTGGAGCCGGGCCGAGATGCGCCACGACATGACGATGGAGGCCATCCGGATCACGCAGGCCCGTGCCGCGCTCGGCGAGCTCGGCGCGACGGCTCCCGACGCCCCGGCGGGCGGCCGGTCCGGCCGGTCCTCCGCCGGCGGCCGGCACAGCGCTTCCGGCGCCGGCGCGCGGGTGCCCGCCGCCGGCCCGGACGCCCCGCCCCGCGACGGCTACGGCAAGGACCCGTACGGCCGCGCCGACGGGCCCGCCGACGACGACACACGGCAACTCCTCGTCCCCACCCAGCGCGGCACCGCACCGCCCCCCGCCCGCCACCAGGACCGACCGTACGAGGGCGGGCCGGGCCAGGGCGGGCCGGGGCCGGAGCGGAACCCGGCGGAGCGCGCCGGACGCGGCTCGGGAGGGGGCCCGCGCGGCAGCCGGCCGGGCGGGACCCCCGGAGGCCGCCGGAAGGGCCCCATGCTCGCCGTCGGGGCGCTCGGCGCCCTGATCGTCGTGGTCGGCGCGGTGCTGCTCGCACCGGGCGACGACGCGGCCAAGGCCGTCCCCACCCCGTCGGTGGCCCCCACCGAGGCCGCCCCGGAGCTGCCCGTCGGCGTCGAGTGCAGCGGTGCGGAGTGCGCCGGGAAGGACCCCGAGGCGATGGGCTGCGGCGGGGAGTTCGCCCGTACGGTGGCCGGCGCCGTGGTCGGCGGCAGCAAGATCGAGGTGCGCTACAGCGAGGTCTGCTCCGCCTCCTGGGCCCGGCTCACCGAGGGGACCATCGGCGACACCGTGCGGATCACCGCGGGGGAGGGCGCCCAGGACGGCGAGGTCATGGGGGACACCGACGCGTACACCCCGATGGTCGCGGTGAAGAACGCGGCCGACGCGAAGGCCTGCGCGACGCTCACCTCCGGTACGAAGGGGTGCACCGACCCGGGCGAGTGACGGCGGCCCCGGGGCGGCGGAAGCGGGGCGCCCCCCCCCGGGCCGCGGGTGCGGTGCGTGACCGGCTGTGTGCGGTGCCACAGGGGGCCGGGCGGCCCCGCCGGGCCGGGTCCGATAGCCTGACCGCTGGATATCTCTTCACGTCAAGATTGGTCGCGGCGGGGAGGGTGTCCAGCACCAGGGTCCGGCACCAGGGGCCGGGACCCCCACCGCCAGCTGTCTAAACGGAGACCGCCATGACCCGCACTCCCGTGAATGTCACCGTGACCGGCGCAGCCGGCCAGATCGGCTACGCGCTGCTCTTCCGCATCGCCTCCGGCCACCTGCTCGGCCCGGACGTGCCGGTCAACCTGCGCCTCCTGGAGATCCCGCAGGGCCTCAAGGCCGCCGAGGGCACCGCGATGGAGCTCGACGACTGCGCCTTCCCGCTGCTGCGCGGCATCGAGATCACCGACGACCCGAACGTCGGCTTCGCCGGTGCGAACGTCGCCCTGCTCGTCGGCGCCCGCCCGCGCACCAAGGGCATGGAGCGCGGCGACCTGCTCGCCGCCAACGGCGGCATCTTCAAGCCGCAGGGCAAGGCCATCAACGACCACGCCGCGGACGACATCAAGGTCCTCGTCGTCGGCAACCCGGCCAACACCAACGCGCTCATCGCGCAGGCCGCCGCCCCGGACGTACCGGCCGAGCGCTTCACCGCGATGACCCGTCTGGACCACAACCGCGCGATCTCGCAGCTGGCCGCCAAGACCGGCGCCGCCGTCTCCGACATCAAGAAGCTGACGATCTGGGGCAACCACTCGGCCACCCAGTACCCGGACATCTTCCACGCGGAGATCGCCGGCAAGAACGCCGCCGAGACCGTCAACGACGAGGTGTGGCTCGCCGACACCTTCATCCCGACCGTCGCCAAGCGCGGCGCCGCGATCATCGAGGCCCGCGGCGCGTCCTCGGCCGCCTCGGCCGCCAACGCCGCCATCGACCACGTGCACACCTGGGTCAACGGCACCGCCGAGGGTGACTGGACCTCGATGGGCATCCCGTCGGACGGCTCCTACGGCGTCCCCGAGGGCATCATCTCCTCCTTCCCGGTCACCACGAAGGACGGGAAGTACGAGATCGTCCAGGGCCTGGACATCAACGAGTTCTCCCGTACGCGCATCGACGCGTCGGTCAAGGAGCTCACCGAGGAGCGCGACGCGGTCCGCGAGCTCGGCCTGATCTGATCCGCACCGCGGAACCCCGAACGCCCCCGGCGGCACCCGCCCCGGGGGCGTTTCCGCGTTTTCCCGTCCGTGCGGAGTTGGCCGACAATCGCCTGACCAAGTCTCCCCGGCGCCGCTAAAGTTGGCTCCTTTCGATCTTCGCCGCCCGTTCCCCGCCCCGTCTCCGTACGGCCCCGGGGCCGGGGCGGTGGGAAGCGCCAGAGGGAAAAGAGGAGACGGTGACCGGGAGTGCCGTGCCGCGGCCGTCGCGGGGCCAGGACGATCTGCTCGGGAAACCGCCCGTCGACCCCGCCACGAGCGAGGCGTCCCGACTCCTCTGCGCCGGGGCCCATCTGCACGACGGCTACCGGAACGCGGTCATCGACCAGCTGTACGTCCAGGAGCACCGGGTCGTCGCCCCGTCGCCCGGCTTCGACGCCGCCCGGGTCCTCGCCCACGCCCTGCGCGCCCGCCGCGCCGAACGCCGGTGGGCGGCGGCCATCCTGGGCGTCTGGCTGGTGACCGCGGTCCTCACCGGGGGCTTCTTCGGGGCGCTGCTCCTGCCGTGCTTTCTGCTGGCCGCGGCGCACTGGATCCGGGGGACCGGCCGGAACCCGTCCGTCCTCCGGAGGGTCGCGGCCTTCCTCCTGCGCTGGTACGGGCGGGGGCTGTTGGTCCTCGGGGTCTCCCTGATCTTCGCGGGCGCCGTCACCGGCCTGTTCGGGGACGACGACCCGGACGAGAGCCCCGATCCGTACGACCCGACCGCGCCCTACCCGTCCGACACCGACCCCTTCGGGGCCGACAGCTACTCCAGCTCCGGCCCGGACATCCTCGACGTGGTCACCGTGTTCGCCTGGGTGGCCGTTCTGGCCATCGTCGCGCTCGTGGTCATGGTCGGCCTCCGGCGCGGCCGGTTCGCCCGGGTGATGACCGAGGAGCTGTCCCGGCAGCACTTCTCCGACCTGGCGGCGGACCCCGCCGAACACACGACGGACGCCCGCTTCCGGCGGCTCCAGCAGCGCATCCGGCTGGAACAGCACGCCCCGCTCATCATGTACGGCGAACAGGACCCGTTCTGCGGAGCGGGGACGCCCTACCGGCCGTGGAACCTCGCGGTCGAGCTCAGGCCCAGCGAGGACGGCCCCGCCGAACCGCTCGGCAACGGGCAGATCCTGCGCCGGATCGTGCCGCTGCTGGAGGCCCTGCGGGTGCCGTCGCCGCACGGGTCCGCCGAGGGCGCCGCCGCCGTCCGGGACCGGCTGCGCGAGCTGGTGATCGACGAGTGCGTCTTCCTGCCGATGGTCGGCATGGTCCGCCGCGAGGACGCCCCCTACGGTCCCGGGGCGTTCGAGGAGCACCGGGCCCGCGCCATCGAGGAGGGCGGCGAGAGCCGGCGGCACTTCCTCCGCATCCGGGTCGGCGGCTGGAACGAGGAGGTCGTCGTCACCGTCTTCGTCCGGGTCCACACCCAGGGCGGGATGCTGATGCTGGAGGTCGCCCCGCACGTCCTGATGCCCGTGCACCCGCTGTTCCGCGACGCGGACCGGATCGCCCACCGGCACCGCAACAACAACTGGTTCGGCAGGGCGGTCTGGGCGGTGTCCCACACCCCGGCCTCCCTGGTGGACTCGATCGTCACCCTGGGGCGCGGCGCGGTGAGTTCCTGGCGGGTCCTCACGGCGGGGAACTCCGGGGCGCTGCCGGAGGGGCCCGCGTTCTCCGTCCGGCAGCTGGGCGCCGACGAGGAGGCCTCCCTCTTCCAGGACATGGACATCAACCGGTATCTGAAGAGCATCGAGGACCGGGTGAACGGCGGAGTCCGGCTGGCGCTGCGCGAAGCCGGTTACGAGACGGACGAGTTCGAGCAGAAGATCGTCAACATCGGCGCGGGCGGCGTGTTCATCGGGTCCGCGAAGGACAGCGCGATCGGGATCGGCGACCACAACGACGTCCGGCGCTCCGGCCCGCAGAAGCCCCCCGGCACCGGAAGCGGCCCCGGCACCGGGAAGGGCCCCGGCACCGGGAAGGGGCCCGGCACCGGTAAGGGGCCCGCCGCCTCGTCGGACCGACAGCCGAAAGAGCCGCCGAAAGAGCCGAGAGCAGGAGAGAAATGACCGGGCAGACCCCTGACCAGCAGCCGCCGCGCACCGTGCACATCGGCTCGGTGACCGGCAGCGTCTTCGCCGTCGGCGACCACAACACGGTCACCCGGCACCAGCACCCGGCATCCGCCGACGAGGCCCAGGCCGAGCTGTTGCGCGCCGTACGGGAGCTGCGCGCCGACCTCGCCCGGTTCACCGCCTCCGACACCACCGAGATCCTCGACGCGGAGCTCGTCTCGGTGGCGGACGAGATCGAGACGGCGGGCGCCGCCGAGCCGGGCCGCCTCGCCCGGCTTCAGCAGGCCCTGACCGCCGCCGGGACCCTCACCGGGACCCTGGCGTCCGGCGTCGCGGTGGGCGAGGCGCTGGCCGCCCTGCTGGGGGGCTGAGCGATGAGCGGGGGCGGCGGAGTGCGCTGGAACGACGAGGAGCAGCGCTGGGAGGCCGAGCCGCCGGGCGCCCACCCGCCGCCCGCGCGGCCCTTCGCGCCTCCGGTGGTGCCGCCCGTGCCCCCCGGCCCGCCGATGCCGTCGGCGGACCCGCGGGCCCCGCAGGCTCCCGGCCCGTACGCCGAGGCCGGGCCCCATGCCGTACAGGGCCCGCCCGGCCCGTACGACGACATCACCGGGCACCACGCGACGCCCACCGCCCCCCGGTCCTCGCGCGACCGGATCACCCCGCTGGGCGCCGGGCTCGCCGTGGCGGTGCTCGCCACCGGGGCGGCGGTGCTCTGGTTCCTGCTCGCGGGCGGGGACGACGGCGGCCGGGACGACGCCCGGGGGCGGACGGCGAGCGCACCGGCCGATCGGTTCACGGACCCGTCCGACCCGGCGACCGGGGCCGACGACCCCACCGGCGAGGCCCTGCCCGACGCCTCGGACACCGCGTCCCCGGACGCCGCGCCGCCCCCCGGTTTCCTCTTCCGGGACGATGTGAAGGGCTTCCGGATCGCCGTGCCCGAGGAGTGGAGCGAGCGTTCGGAGGAGGCCGGCGCGGTGTTCTACAAGCCGCTCGACGGCACCGAGCTGGTCCAGGTCTTCCGGGTGTCCGAGCCGGGCATGACCGCGCTGGACGCGGTGGCCGCGGCCTCCGAGGGGCTCAGCGACAACCCCGGTTTCGAGGAGATCCGCATCGGGTCCGTCGACAACCCGAAGGGCGGCGAGGCGGCCGAGCTGGTGTACGCGTACGACAGCGAGGAGTCCGGCGGCCGACGGCAGGTCGTGGAGCGGGTCTTCACCGCGTCGGACGGCCGGCTCTACGCGGTGCTGGTCGGCGCCCCCGACAGCCAGTGGCCACGCCACGAGGAGATCCTCGACATCGCCGTGACCCACTTCGACCCGTACGGCAGCCCGTTCTGAGCCGTACGGCCCCCCGGTCCGACGGGCGTTCCCCCGGAGCGGCCGGGCGCGGGAGCCCGGGGAGCGGCCGGCCGGGACGGACCCGGCCGGGAGCGCTCAGCTCGTGAAGTCGCCCGGCGTGTAGTGGCCCGGAGCCAGGCGGCCGGTGACACCGAAGCGGTTCCAGGCGTTGATCACGGTGATGGCCGCGATCAGCTGGGCCAGCTCGGCCTCCTCGAAGTGCCCGGCGGCGTCCGCGTACACCTCGTCCGGGACGAAGCCGTCGGTCAGGACGGTGACCGCCTCGGTCAGGGCCAGCGCGGCCAGCTCCTTCGGGGTGTAGAAGTGCTGCGACTCCCGCCAGGCGCTGAGCTGGACGATCCGCTCGACGGACTCGCCCGCCGCGAGCGCGTCCTTGCTGTGCATGTCCAGGCAGAACGCGCACTGGTTGAGCTGCGAGGCCCGGATCTTCACGAGCTCGACCAGGACGGGGTCCAGGCCCTTGCGGGCGGCGATGTCGAGCCGGACCATCGCCTTGTAGACGTCCGGGAGGAGCTGGGAGACGGAGATCCGGGGCGGGTGCTCGGGGGAGAGGTCGGCCGGGGCGTGGTGGTGCTCGTGCGTCGAGGTCATGAGGACGACGCTACGTCCCCGGTGGCACCCCGGTATGGTCCATTGGCATGACGGATTCCTGGGCCACTTTCGGTAGGGACCTGCATCTGGAACCGGTCGGCCAGGGGCTGCGCAGCGGTCTGATGGAGGCGCTGCGGGACGCGGTGCGCACCGGCCGCCTGACGCCCGGCACCCGGCTGCCCTCCTCCCGGGCGCTCGCCGCCGACCTGGGCGTCGCCCGCAACACGGTCGCCGACGCCTACGCCGAACTGGTCGCCGAGGGCTGGCTCACCGCCCGGCAGGGCTCGGGGACCCGGGTCGCCCAGCGTTCCGCGCCGCGCCGGACCGGCCTCGCGGCGGCCCGTTCCGCGCCGGTGCGGGCCGGGGCCGGGCACAACCTGAAGCCCGGCTCGCCCGACCTCTCCGCCTTTCCGCGCGCCGCCTGGCTCCGGGCCGCCCGCAAGGCGCTCACCGCCGCGCCCGACGAGGCCTTCGGCTACGGCGATCCGCACGGCCGCGTCGAACTGCGCACCGTGCTGGCCGAGTATCTGGCGCGGGCGCGCGGGGTGTACGCCGACCCGGAGCGCATCGTGATCTGCTCCGGCTTCGCGCACGGGCTGACCCTGCTGGGCCGGGTGCTGCGGCAGCGCCGGGTCCGGGAGATCGCCGTCGAGTCGTACCACCTCGACCTCCATACGAGCCTGCTCACCGAAGCCGGGCTGCGCACTCCGTGCCTGGCCCTGGACGAACACGGGTCCCGGACCGACGAGCCGGCCGCGCTGCGCGGCGCCGGCGCGGTCCTGCTCACCCCGGCGCACCAGTTCCCCACCGGCGTACCGCTGCACCCGGACCGGCGGGCCGCCGCCGTGGACTGGGCCCGGTCCACCGGCGGGCTGGTCCTGGAGGACGACTACGACGGGGAGTTCCGCTACGACCGGCAGCCGGTGGGGGCGCTCCAGGGCCTCGACCCGGAGCGGGTGGTGTATCTCGGCACCGCCAGCAAGTCGCTGGCCCCGGGGCTGCGCCTCGGCTGGATGGTGCTGCCCCGGAGCCTGGTGGGGGAGGTGGTGGCCGCGAAGGGGGTGTCCGACTGGATGTCCGGCTCGCCCGACCAGCTGACGCTCGCGGAGTTCATCGCCTCGGGGGCGTACGACCGCCATGTGCGCTCCATGCGGTTGCGCTACCGCCGCCGCCGCGACCAGCTCGTCGCGGCGCTCGCCGAGCGCGCGCCGGGCATCGAGGTCAGCGGCATCGCGGCCGGGCTGCACGCGGTCCTCGAACTCCCGCCGGGCGCCGAGCGGTCGGTCGTCCAGGCGGCGGCCTTCCAGGGGCTGGCACTGGACGGCCTCGCGCGCTACCGCCACCCGGACGCCCCGGCCGGCCGTGACGCCCTGGTGATCGGCTACGGCTCGCCGTCGGAGAGCGCCTGGGCGGGTGCGCTCGACGCCCTGTGCCGGGTGTTGCCGTGAGGTCCCCGCAGAATGCAGGTTTCGAACTGCTTCTGCGTAGAACTAGTCTGACAAGAGGTCCGGTGGCGTAAAAGGGGCACCGGATCCGATTGCGCACCACGGGGGAGAAGCGCACATGGTCACACGAAGGCTGAGGTCGAGCACCGTCGTGCTCGGCGGTATGGGGCTGCTGGCCCTGACGATCACGTCCTGCGGCTCGGAGCCGGACAAGCGCTGCGCGGACCGCACGACACAGAAGACCCTGCCGAGCTCCGAGTGCCGCAGCGGCGGCGGCTCCGGCGGTGGCGGCGGACGCGGCTCGTACTACTACGGCGGCGACACCTCCGACGGCAAGGTGCAGGGCGGCAGCTTCGACAAGTCCGCGGTCGACCGCGGCGGTTTTGGCTGCTCGAAGTCCGGCGGGGGCTGAGCGACATGGAGCGCCGCACGATCGAGCCGCGCCCCGGCTGGCAGGAGACCGTCGAGTCGCAGGGCGTCGTCTACCCGCTCACCCGCTACCCGGACGACTCGCTGCGCCCGTACTGGGACGAGAGCGCCTACTACGTCTTCTCGCTGCCCGAGGTCGAGGCGCTGGAGGAGGTCGTCGAGGATCTGCACACCCTGTGCCTGGCCGCCGCCGCCCACATCGTGGAGGAGGAGCGTTTCGCCGACCTCGGCATCACCGACCCGCGGCTGGCCGGGCTGATCGCCGAGTCCTGGCGCCGCCGCACCGAACTGCCCTCCGTGTACGGGCGGTTCGACCTGCGGTACGACGGGAGCGGCCCGGCGAAGATGCTGGAGTACAACGCCGACACCCCGACCTCGCTGGTGGAGGCGGCGAGCGCCCAGTGGTTCTGGATGGAGGACCGGTTCCCCGGGGCCGACCAGTGGAACTCGCTGCACGAGCGGCTGGTCGACGCCTGGAAGCGGCAGGCGCCGCTGCTGCCGCCCGGCCCGCTGCACTTCGTCCACTCCGACGGGGACGAGCTCGGCGAGGACCTGATGACGGTCGCGTACCTGCGCGAGACCGCCGACCAGGCCGGCCTGGAGACGCTCGCGCTCTCCGTGGAGGAGATCGGCTGGGACCGGCTCTCGGGCCGGTTCGTCGACGACCGGCTGCGCTTCATCCGCAGTTGCTTCAAGCTCTACCCCTGGGAGTGGCTGGCCACGGACCGGTTCGGCCCGCGGGTGCTGGACACCCTCGACAACGGCGGCGGCTCCGGCACCACCTGCTGGATCGAGCCCGCCTGGAAGATGCTCCTCTCCAACAAGGCGCTGCTGGCGATCCTCTGGGAGCTGTACCCCGGCCACCCGAACCTGCTGCCCGCCTACCTCGACGGCCCGCGCGAGCTGGCCGGGCCCGGCGGGGCGGGGTACGTCTCCAAGCCGCTGCTCGGCCGGGAGGGCGCCGGGGTCGACCTGCACGGCCCCGGCTCGCCGTCCGTCCTGCGCGACGAGCCCTGCTGCTACCAGGAGTTGGCCCCGCTGCCGGACGTGGACGGCAACCGGGTGGTGCTCGGCGCGTGGGTGGTCGAGAACGAGGCGGCGGGCCTCGGCATCCGGGAGTCCGCGGGCCCGGTCACGGACGAGTACGCCCGCTTCCTGCCGCACGTCATCCTCTGACCCGCCGGGGTTCTCGCGGGACGCGGGACGCGGGTACGGGTGCGGGTACGGCAGCGGCTCAGGCCGCCCCGGACCCGCACCCGCCCCGGACGCGGGCCGCCCCGCACCCCGGCGGCCTCACCCCTTCAGCACCGCCCGGAGCCGGTCCAGCCCCCAGTCCAGGTCCTCCTTGGAGATCACCAGCGGCGGCGCGATCCGGATCGTCGAGCCGTGGGTGTCCTTCACCAGCACCCCCTGCTCCAGCAGCCGCTCCGAGATATCCCGCCCGGTGCCCAGCGCCGGGGCGATGTCGACGCCCGCCCACAGCCCCCGGCCGCGCACCGCCTCCACCGCTCCGCCGCCCGTCAGCAGGCCCAGTTCCCGGTGCAGATGGTCGCCCAGCTCCGCCGCCCGCTGCTGGTACTCACCGGTCCGCAGCATCGCGATCACCTCCAGCGCCACCGCGCAGGCCAGCGGGTTCCCGCCGAACGTGGAGCCGTGCTCGCCGGGCCGGAACACCCCGAGGACGTCCGCCGACGAGACGACCGCCGACACCGGGACCACCCCGCCGCCGAGCGCCTTGCCCAGCAGGTACACGTCCGGCACCACACCCTCGTGCTCCAGCGCGAACGTCTTCCCGGTACGCCCCAGCCCCGACTGGATCTCGTCCGCGATGAACAGCACGTTCCGCTCGCGGGTCAGCTCCCGCACGCCGGGGAGATAGCCGGCCGGCGGCACCAGCACCCCGGCCTCGCCCTGGATCGGCTCGATCAGCACCGCCACGGTGTTCTCGGTCATCGCCTCCCGCATCGCGGTGAGGTCCCCGTACGGGACGATCTCGAAGCCGGGGGTGTAGGGGCCGAAGTCGGCCCGCGCCTCCGGGTCGGTGGAGAAGCTGACGATCGTCGTGGTGCGGCCGTGGAAGTTGTCCGACGCCACGATGATCTTCGCCATGCCGTCCGGCACGCCCTTGACCCGGTAGCCCCACTTGCGGGCGGTCTTCACCGCGGTCTCCACGGCCTCCGCCCCGGTGTTCATCGGCAGCACCGTCTCCATGCCGCACAGCGCCGCCAACTCCGCGCAGAACTCGGCGAACCGGTCGTGGTGGAAGGCCCGGGACGTCAGCGTCACCCGGTCCAGCTGCGCCTTGGCCGCGTCGATGAGCCGACGGTTGCCGTGGCCGAAATTGAGCGCCGAGTATCCGGCGAGCAGATCGAGGTACCGGCGGCCCTCGACGTCGGTCATCCAGGCGCCCTCCGCCGAGGCCACGACGACCGGCAACGGGTGGTAGTTGTGCGCGCTGTGCGCCTCGGCGGAGGCGATGGCGGTTTCCGTGATCGACACGGGATCTCCGTTCGTCGTGCGGCGTGGGCGGGGGGTGGTGCCCACTTTGTATCGTCGGTCGGAACCCGCGCCGGGAAACCTCCATCGCCCGGCGCGCCCGCCGTCGCACGCCGGGCGGCCGAAATGTGCGGTTCGTCTCAGCCGTGCGCTCCCGTGCTCCGCCCTTCGGCGGCCACACGCCCTTTCCGCCCCGCACCGGCTGCCGGAGACCGCCCCCGTACCTGAGACAATGGGGCCATGGCCTCTGACCTCCCCACCGACCAGCCGCAGACGGGCCGCACCGGTGCGGCCGCCCGTCCGCGCGTGCTCTCCGGGATCCAGCCCACCGCGGGCTCCTTCCACCTCGGCAACTACCTGGGCGCGGTGCGCCAGTGGGTGGCGCTGCAGGAGAGCCACGACGCCTTCTACATGGTCGTGGACCTGCACGCGATCACGATCCCGCAGGACCCCGCGGAGCTGCGGGCCAACACCCGGCTCGCCGTGGCGCAGCTGCTGGCGGCCGGTGTGGATCCGGAGCGCTGCACCCTCTTCGTCCAGAGCCATGTGCCCGAGCACGCCCAGCTCGGCTGGGTGATGAACTGCCTCACCGGCTTCGGAGAGGCGTCCCGGATGACGCAGTTCAAGGACAAGTCCGCCAAGCAGGGGGCCGACCGGGCCACCGTCGGCCTCTTCACCTACCCGGTGCTCCAGGTCGCGGACATCCTGCTCTACCAGGCGAACCAGGTGCCGGTGGGCGAGGACCAGCGCCAGCACATCGAGCTGACCCGCGACCTCGCCGAGCGGTTCAACGGCCGGTACGGACAGACGTTCACCGTCCCGGCGCCGTACATCCTCAAGGAGACGGCGAAGATCTTCGACCTCCAGGACCCGGCGGTGAAGATGAGCAAGTCGGCCTCCACGCCGAAGGGCCTCATCAACCTCCTCGACGATCCGAAGGTCACCGCGAAGAAGGTGAAGAGCGCGGTCACCGACACCGACACGGTGATCCGCTTCGACGCCGAGGAGAAGCCGGGCGTCAGCAACCTGCTCACGATCCTCTCCACCCTCTCCGGCAGCCCCGTCGAGGACCTGGAACGGAGTTACGAGGGCAAGGGCTACGGTGCGCTGAAGACGGATCTGGCCGAGGCCATGGTGGAATTCGTCACTCCCTTCCGGTCCCGGACCCAGCAGTATCTGGACGACCCGGAGACGCTGGACGCCATCCTGGCCAAGGGAGCGGAGAAGGCCAGGGCCGTCGCCGCGGAGACCCTGGCACAGACGTACGACCGGATGGGCTTCCTGCCCGCCAAGCACTGAGTCCAAGGACCCTGGCGAGATCATGGCCGCAGGGGTCACACTTGCGGCGACGGAACGTGTGGGCCGGAAACCCGGCCCACACGGCTTGACCGAAAATCGACCATCGACGGTGGAGGAGAACGACGTGGGGACCGTAACGCTCGGCGTTTCGATCGCGGTCCCGGAGCCCTACGGCAGCCTGCTCCAGGATCGCCGCGCGAGCTTCGGGGACCCTGCCGCCTTCGGCATTCCCACCCACGTCACCCTGCTGCCGCCGACCGAGGCGCAGTCGGCGGACCTCCCCGCGATCGAGGCGCACCTGGAACGGATCGCCACGGCCGGCCGGCCGTTCCCGATGCGGCTGTCCGGCACCGGCACCTTCCGCCCGCTGTCGCCGGTCGTCTTCGTCCAGGTCGTCGAGGGCGCCTCGGCCTGCTCCTGGCTCCAGAAGCGGGTCCGGGACGCCTCGGGCCCGCTGGTGCGCGAGCTCCAGTTCCCCTACCACCCGCACGTCACCGTGGCCCACGGCATCGCCGAGGAGGCCATGGACCGGGCCTACGAGGAGCTCGCGGAGTACGAGGCCGCCTGGACCTGCGGGTCCTTCTCGCTGTACGAGCAGGGCCCGGACGCCGTCTGGCGCAAGCTCCGGGACTTCCCGTTCGGAGCGGGCGGCGGCACGCCCGCCGTCCCGGCCCAGGGCGGCTACACGATCGACGCGTCGTCGGCCCCGTCGCTGCGGCCCTGAGGGCCTAGACCGGCAGCCGCCGGAACAGCGGGCGCGGGACGTGCCGCAGGGCGGCCATCACCACCCGGAGCGAACCGGGCACCCACACGCTCTCCGAGCGCCGCCGCAGCCCCGTGACGATCGCCTCCGCGACCTCCTCCGGGCCGGTCGCGAACGGCTGCTCGGGCCGCCCCGCCGTGGCCCGGGTCCGGACGAAGCCGGGGCGCACGACCATCACCTGCACCCCGGTCCCCTGGAGCGCGTCGCCGAGCCCCTGCGCGAACGCGTCGAGCCCCGCCTTGCTGGAGCCGTAGATGAAGTCCGCGCGCCGGGCGCGCTCCCCGGCCACCGACGACAGCACCACCAGCGAACCGTGCCCCTGCGCCTGGAGTGCGCCGGCGCACACCAGCCCTGCGGAGACCGCCCCCGTGTAGTTGGTCTGGGCGACCCGGACCGCGGCCATCGGCTCCTCCTCGTCCCGTGCCTGGTCGCCGAGGACCCCGAACGCCATCAGCACCACGTCGATGTCGCCCTCCGCGAAGACCTTGCCGAGGACGACCTCGTGGGAGGCGGAGTCCAGCGCGTCGAACTCGACGGTCCGCACCTCGGCCCCCCGGCCGCGCAGCTCGGCGGCGGCCGACTCCAGGGCCGGGGAGGGACGCCCGGCCAGCCAGACCCGGCGGGCGCGCAGGGCGATCAGCCGGCGCGCGGTGGCCAGGGCGATCTCGGAGGTGCCGCCGAGGACGAGCAGGGACTGCGGGGCGCCGAAGGCATCCTTCACGGAAATCTCCTGGTCAAGTGGGGTGTGGGGGAGGAACGCGGGTAACGGCGGAGCGCCGCAGGTGGGGCCTTACAGCCCCAGCCGGCGCGACAGGTCGGAGCGGAAGGCCTCGGTCGGGTCCAGCCGCGCCCGCCGCTCCCGGAAGTCCGCGAGCCCCGGGTACATCGCGGCCGCCGTCTCCGGCCGCACCCGGGAGTCCGCGGCCAGACAGACCCGGCCCCCGGCGGCCGCCACCTCCTCGTCGACGTCGTCGAGGAAGCGGCCCAGGCCGGGCAGGGCCGCGGGCAGGTCCAGGGCCAGGGACCAGCCGGGCACGGCGAACGACAGCCCTCCCGGGTCCGCCGCCCCGAGCCGCTGGAGCACGGCCCGCACGGCGGGGCTCCGGCGCGCCGCGATCCGCCGCACGACCCGGTGCAGGGTCTCCTCCCGGCCGTGGCCGACGGCGAAGCGGTAGCGCACCAGGCCGCCCCGGCCGTACAGCAGGTTCGCGTCCGGGAAGGCGTCCGCGGCGTGGAAGAAGGTGGTGACCGGCCGGAGCTCACCGGTCCGCGCGCGGGGTGCGCCCCGGTAGCGGACCTCGTTGTACAGGGCGGCCGAGGCCGGGCCCAGCAGCCCGCCCGGCACCGGCGGGAAGCCGGGGAGCCGGAACCGGCCCCGGGCCCCTCCGGAACGCGGGGCGAGCGAAGTGCGCCCCGCGTGCGCCGGGCGCATATCGGCGGGCGCGTGCTCCCCCCGGGTGAGGATTCCGCGCCCCGTCGCCCGGCCCCGGGCCGTCAGGTCGATCCAGGCGGAGGCGTACGGCAGCCGGTCGCCGCCCGCGGTGAAGCGGGCCAGCAGATCGTCCAGGTCCCCGGCGCGCTCGGTGGAGACGGACATCAGCCCGGTCGTCACGCGCCGGAGGCGCAGGGTGGCGCCCAGGATCACCCCGGTCAGCCCCAGGCCCCCGGCGGTCGCGTCGAAGAGGGCGGTGCCCGGCAGCACCGTACGCACCTCGCCGTCGGCGGTGAGCAGCTCCAGGGCGCTCACCTGCCGCGCGAACGAGCCCGAGCGGCGGTGGTCGAGGCCGGTCAGATCGGAGCCGATCGCCCCGCCGACCGTCACCCTGCCCGTCCCCGGCACGACCGGCGGGAGCCAG
>NZ_UAVD01000044.1 GCF_900460065.1 Streptomyces griseus
TCCGGGACGGGTGGAGGCGGGGGCAGGGGCAGAGGGGGGAGACCGGTAGTTCCCCCGGTTTCCCGCCCTCGTCCGCCCGTGCGCGGCCCGCCCTACAGGGCGACGGCCAGCAGGACGCACGCCACCAGCGCGAATGCGGTGCGCACCTGGTGGAGGGTGTTCCAGCGGGACTCGAAGGCCGCGCGGGCCGCACTGTCGTCGCCGCCCTCGGACGCGGCGAGGGCGTTGTTGAGCGGGATGTTCCCGACCACGGTCACCAGATGGCCGGCGACCACGCAGACCAGCGCGCCCAGAATGGCGGGGCCCGCGGCGTCGCCGTGCTCGCCGAGGCCGGTGAAGAAGGCCGCGGCGGGCAGCGCGACGACGCCGAGGAACAGGATGAGGAAGACCGGTCCGGGGACCTTCTCGTTGAAGCGGCGCATGGCCGCGGTGAACTGCTCGTCCGTCAGGTCGCCGAGGCCGGGCATGATCGCGATCAGGAAGGTCAGCATGAAGCCCGCGTAGAGGCCGTTCACGATCGTGGCGAGCACGAGGAAAAGGTTGGTCATGGCGGACATCATCGCCCCGAACGCCCCTGGACCGAACCGACTTTCGAATGACCCGTGTCCCGCGGTCTCGGCGCTCGCGTGGGGCCTGGTGTCCTTCTGTGCCCCCGCGGCCCAGTCCCGGCCCGCCCCCGGCCCGCCCGCCCGCCTCAGCCGATCTCGCCCTCGTCCGCTCCCGGCGCGTCGTCCGTTCCGGAGCCTCGCTCGATCCGGTCCGCCTGCCCGATGGCCTTGGCCAGCTTCGTGACCGAGCTGTCCTCGGTCGTCTCCGCCAGCCCGGCGGCCCGCGAGGCGAGTTCACCGAGCCCGGGCGCTCCGGGCAGGTCGCCGCCCCGCAGGTGATCGGCGAAGTAGGCCGCCACGGCCGCTACTTGGAGCCGCTCACCCGCGCCGCCCCACAGGGAGCCGTCGATCGCCCCGGTCGTCGCGGTTCCGGTCTCCTCCCGGGCCTTGCGGGTCTTGGGGTCGAGCCAGCGCACGGTGGCCTTCGCCACGGTGCCGGACGCGCCCTCGCGCAGCCGTACGGCGTACAGAGCGGTCACCGTGTGGCCGGGGCCCACCTCGCCGCCGTCGACGCTGTCGTCGCGGAAGTCCTCGTCGGCGACCTTGCGGTTCTCGTAGCCGATCAGCCGGAACTGCTTCACGGTCTTCTGGTCGAACGCCACCTGGGCCTTGGCGTCGCGGGCCCGGATCTCCAGGTGGGCGGGCAACTGGTCGACGAAGACCTTGCGGGCCTGCGCCTCGTCCCCGACGTACGTGGTGTTCCCGTCGCCCTTGTTGGTGAGCCGTTCCATGAACGCGTCGCCGTAGTCGCTGCCGACACCGACGCCGAAGAGGGTGATGCCGTACTCCCGGCGGGTGGAGTCGATCCTCTCCAGGATTCCGTCGGCCTCGGTGTCGCCGGTGTTGGCCAGCGCGTCGGAGAGGAGCACGACCCGGTTGGTGGCGCCCTTGCGGTGGCCCTCGACGGACTCCTCGTAGCCTCGGGTGATGCCCGCCTCGACGTTGGTGGACTGCTCCGGCCGCATCTCGTCCACCGCGTCCTTGATCCGGTTCCGGTTGCCCTGGAGGCGGGTCATCGGGAGCCGGGTCTCGGCCGCGTCGCTGAAGGTGACCAGGGAGACGGAGTCGTCGTCGCGCAGTTCGTCGGTGAGGACGGCCAGCGACTTCCTGACCAGGTCCAGGCGGCCGGTCTCGGCCATGGAACCCGAGATGTCGACGACGAACGTGAGCGCCGCCGGGGGCCGTTCGGCGGTCGACGGGGCGGCCTCGGTGGCCAGGCCGACCCGGAGCAGCGACCAGTCGGAGGCTCCGGTTCCACCGCCCCCGCCCTTCCCCGCGCCGATGCGCGCCCCGTCGACGTTCACCGAGAAGCCGGAGCCCTTCGGCCGTTCGTACCCCTGGCGGAAGCTGTTGACGAACTCCTCGGGGCGTACCTCCTCCGGCGCGGGCAGCCTGCCGTCACCCAGGGTGCGGCGCGCATAGCCGTAGCTGGCGGTGTCCACGTCCAGGGCGAAGGTGGAGAGGTAGTCGGGCGCGGCGACGTCCGGCCGCCCGCTCTCGTCCCCGGGCTCCCCCGTCGGCGCCGCCGACCGGCCTTCCCCGGCCGCCGCGTCCGGCGCGTCCGGCGCGTCCGGCGCGGGCTGTCCGCCGCCGGTCGAGCCCTGGCCGCGGCGCGTGTCCGAGGTCAGGTCGCGCTTGCCGTCCGAGGCGCTGTCACCGCTGCCGCACGCGGTGAGGACCACGGCGCCCGCCAGCAGGAGTGCCACGGCTCCCGCCCGGCGGCCCCCCGCCCGGACGCCTCCCCTGCCGTCCGTCGTGCCCGCAGCCGTGCCCTCCGCCCTGCCTTCCGCCCGCTGCGCGTGTCGTCGGCCTGCCTGGTGCATGTGTAACCCCCCACGTCGTCACGGTGTCCTCGACACCTGTGAATGTGACGTACGGGGTCGCCGACCGGAGTCGACGAAAGCGTTGCGGAACCATCTCGATGCGGCAACAGCGGGCGGTGAACCGGCGGAACATCAGGTTCAGGACACGATGTCCTTACGACTGAACCCGCGGAAGGCCAGCGCGAACAGGATCAGGGCATAGGTCACTGATACGGCCGTGCCCTTGATCATGCCGCCCCACTCCAACTGCGGCTGGAGGGCGTCGGCCCAGGCGAACTGCCAGTGCGCGGGCAGGAAGTCGCGCCAGGAGCCGAGCGCGGTGACCGCGTCCAGCACATTGCCGACGATGGTGAGGCCCACCGCGCCGCCGACCGCGCCGAGCGGGGCGTCCGTCTTCGTGGACAGCCAGAACGCCAGTCCCGCCGTGACCAGTTGGGAGACGAAGATGAACGCCACGACGATCGCGAGGCGGGGCACCGTCTCCCCGGCCGACAGCGCTCCCCCGGTGGGCAGTTTCAGCGGCCCCCATCCGTAGGCCGCCGTGCCCGCCGCCAGGGCGACAACCGGCAGCAGCACCATCGCGGCCAGGCTGAAGCCGAGGGCGACGACGAGCTTGGACCAGAGCAGCCGGACGCGCGGCACGGGCGCGGCGAGCAGATAGCGCAGCGAGGACCAGCTCGCCTCGGAGGCGACGGTGTCCCCGCAGAACAGGGCCACCGGAACCACCAGCAGGAAACCGGCCGAGACGAACAGCGAGGTGGCGGCGAAGTTCGCGGCGGATTCGGTCGCCACGTCCATCAGGTTGATCCGGCCGCCTCCCCGGCCGCCTCCTCCGCCGCCGTCCTCGCCGTCCGGCGTGCCGCCGATCGCGAACGCGATGATGAGGATGAAGGGCAGGGCGGCGAGGATTCCGCCCATCAGGAGGGTGCGCCGTCTGCGCAACTGCCGCATGGCCTCGACACGGAGGGGAAGGGTGCGCCCGGCGCGGTAGCCGGGGGCTTCCGGATGTCCGGGCTCCACCCGGGCCTCGGGGGGCTGGACGGGGGCGCTCATGCTGCTCCTGAGGAGATGAGGGTGAGGAAGGCGTCCTCCAGGCGGCGGTGCGGTCCGACGCCGGTGACCGGGACGTCGAGCCGGACGAGCTCGGCGACCAGCCGGGAGGTGGTGGCCCCGTCGAGGCGGACGAGCAGTCCGCGCCCGTCGTCGGTGCGGACCGCGGAGCCGATGCCGGGCAGGGCGGCGACCTTCTCCGCGAGCGGCTCGGACACCTCATCGGCCGTGGTCACCAGGATCATGTCGCCGGAGCCGGTGATCTCGGCGACCGGACCGGCCTGCACGAGCCGGCCCCGGTCCATGACGACCAGGTGCGTGCAGGACTGCTCGACCTCGGAGAGGAGGTGGCTGGAGACGATCACGGTCCGGCCGCCGGCCGCGTACCGGATCATCACGTCCCGCATCTCGCGGATCTGCGGCGGGTCGAGCCCGTTGGTCGGCTCGTCGAGGATCAGCAGATCCGGCATGCCGAGCATCGCCTGGGCGATGGCGAGCCGCTGCCGCATGCCCTGGGAGTACGTCCGCACGGCACGGGCGAGCGCGTCGCCGAGCCCGGCGATCTCCAGGGCCTCCTCGATGTGCGCGTCCTCGGCGGGGCGGCCGGTGGCCTGCCAGTAGAGGTCGAGGTTGGCGCGCCCGGAGAGGTGGGGCAGGAACCCGGCCCCCTCCACGAACGCCCCGACCCGGGACAGCACCGGCGCACCCGGCCTGATGGCCTGCCCGAAGACGCGGATCTCGCCCTCGTCGGGGGTGATGAGCCCCATGAGCATGCGCAGCGTGGTCGTCTTGCCTGCCCCGTTGGGTCCCAGCAGCCCGAGCACCTGGCCCTTCTCGACGCGGAAGGACAGCTCGCGCACGGCGTAGCGGTCGACCGCCTTGGCGTACTTCTTCGAGAGACCGGTGATCTGGAGCGGTACGTCGGTGAGCGCGGGGTCCGGCGCGGGCGTCGCGGTGCGGCGGCGGGCGGTGAGCAGCAGGCCGGCCGCGACGACGAGGGCGGCGGCCGGGAGCCCCCAGGTCCACCGGGGCAGCGGGGCAGCGGCGGTCGTCACGTCGGGTGCGGTGGGGACGGTCAGCGGTCCGTCGGCGGTGACGGTGTACGTGGCGGGCTCGGCCGGGGACGCGTAGCCGAGGTCGGTCGCGGAGAACACCAGCCGCATCCGGTGTCCGGCGTCGAACTCGTGGTCCACGGCGGGCAGGGCCAGCTCCACCGGCCTGCCCTGCTGGTCCGGGGTGACGCGGTGGGGTGCGACGAGCTGGTGGGGCAGCACCTGCTGCCTGCCGTCCGGCGACACGTCGTAGACCTTGCCGAAGATCACCGCGTCCCGGCCGCCGCTCGCCGTCACGTTCACCCGCACGGTGGGCGTGCCGGTGACGCGTACGGAGGTGTCCAGCGGGGCCGACTCGAAGCGGGCGAACTGTCCCGGGAAGTCGAGCGAGAGCCCGACGCCGAGGGAGGACAGCTGGGCGAGTGAGCCGCCGACGCCGGGCACGGCGGAGATGGCGGGCGGTGCGGATCCGGCCGGGTTGCGGAAGGTCTCCGTCCCGCCGTCGAGCGCGATGTCCCGGCCGTCGCCGCGCAGCCCCGGATAGGTGTCGCCGCTCGCGCCGCGCAGGAGGGCGGCGCCGTCGGTGGAGTCGACGCCTCCGGTGCGGGTGACGCGGAAGGCGGGCCCGGTGTCGGTGCCGGTGTCCTTCTTGAGATAGCGGTCGAACCAGGAGCCGACGCGGCTCTCGACCCGCCCGGTCTCGTTGTCGCCGCCGTCGTGCCCGCCCGAGATCCAGTCGACGGAGACCGGTGCGCCGTTGGCGCTGATCGCCTTCTGCATGGCGTCGGCCTGGCCGAGCGGGAAGAGGGAGTCGGACTGTCCCTGGAGGAGGAGCGAGGGGACCTTGATGCGGTCGGCGACGGCGGACGGGGAGCGTTCGGTGAGGAGGTCGACCGCCTCGGCGTCGGGCTTGCCGCTGATGGCGACCCGCTCGTACATCGCGCAGAGCCGCTTCTCGAACTTCTCGCAGCCGCCGCCGGTGGTGATGAAGATCCCGGCCCAGAGCTTCTTGAAGACCCCGTCGGGGAAGAGGGCGTCGGCGAGGTTCCAGTAGGTGATGACGGGGGCGATGGCGTCGACGCGCTCGTCGTGCCCGGCGGCCAGCAGGGAGACGGCCCCGCCGTAGGAGGCCCCGGTGAGACCGACCCGGGGGTCGCCCTTGCCGTCCAGCTCCACCTCGGGCCGGGTCGCGAGCCAGTCGATGAGCCGGGAGACGTCCTTGACCTCGTGGTCCGGGTCGTTGAGGGAGATCTCCCCGCCGGACTCGCCGAAGCCGCGCGCCGACCAGGTCAGCACGGCGTAGCCGTCGGCGGCCAGCTTCTCGGCCTGGGCCCGGACGTCGTTCTTGCTGCCGCCGAAACCGTGCCCGATGAGCACGGCGGGCCGCTTGCCGGAACCCTCGGCACGGAAGTACGAGGTGTCGATCGGCACCCCGTCCATGCGCAGGATCCGGTCCTCGCGCTGCACGGCGGGCTTGCCGTCGTCGGCGACGGCGGTCCAGGTGCCGCCGCCCACGAGCACGGCGAGCGCGGCGCCGACCGCGGCCCACCGGCCAGGGGTACGGGGCAGCAGGCGCCGCCATCGAGCAGTAGGGGTCTCCATCCCTCGACCCTAAACGGAGGACGCAACTCGGTTGAGTGCCGCCAGGGGGAGGCGGGCGGCCTCCTTGAGAGGTACGCCGCGCCCCCGCCGTACTCCGGACGCGGTACAGAATGTCCTCGGACCCGCTGCCCCGGGAGGCCATGGTGGACATGCGACGCGCTACGACCGGCAAGGAACTCCTGGCCGCCGGCCATCTCCTCGACGCACCGCCCCGGGAGGAGTGGGCCGCCCGCTTCCTCGCCGCGGAGGGTCACCTGATGCTGATCGCCTGCTTTCGGGCGTCAACCCCGACCTTCGTCGGGGGCGGCTCCTGCCGTTCGGCCCCCGCGCCGGGCCGTGGCGCCTCCGTACGTTCGCGGTATGGCAAAGCACACACATCAACACCACTGGCCCGCGCGGCTGTTCGGGTCGGCCGCGCTGCTGGCGTCGGCCGCCGCCGTGATCGGGGCGCTGTCGCCGGGGGGCCTGGGGCAGCCCGGCCCGAGGGAGGTCACCCAGGGGACTTCCGTCTCCCTCTACCGGTCGGTGTCGGGAGCGGCCGGGGACGGTCCGGAGTGGCTGGGGCACCTCCTGGAGCTGTCCTCCGAGGCCACGCTGATCGTTCTCGGCCTGCTGCTGCTCGGGGTCTGCTGGACGGCCGTACGCCGGAGGGACGCGGGCGCGGTGGCGGGGGCCGTGCTCATCGGCGCCGGGACGGTCGTGGCGTACGCCGTCAGCGAGGCGCTGAAGCTGGTCGTCGACGAGGAACGTCCGTGCCGGGCGGTGGACGGCGCCCGGGCGGTCGCCGCGTGCCCCGAGCCGGGCGACTGGTCGTTCCCGAGCAACCACGCCACCCTGGCCGCCGCCCTCGCGGTCGGGCTGGCGGTGCGGCGGCCCCGACTGGCCGCGGTGACGCTGCCGTTGGCCGTGGCGGCGGCGCTGCTGCGGGTCCTGGTGGGGGTCCACTACCCGCACGACGTGATCGCCGGGGCGGTGCTCGGCGGGGCGGTCGTCACCGCGGCGATCGTCGTGCTGCTCCACCCCGCCGGTCTGCTGGCCTCAGCGCTGCTCGGCCGGTGGCGGTGGTGGGGGCAGGATCCCGGCCTCGTGGGCGACGACGGCCGCCGCGGCCCGGTTGTCGACGCCGAGGCGGGCCAGGACGGAGCTGACGTGCGCCTTGACCGTTCCCTCGACCAGGTGCAGCCGCCGGGCGATCTGCCCGTTGGACAGCCCTCCGCCGAGGTGCGACAGCACTTCGCGCTCCCGGGGCGTCAGCCCGGCGACCCGGTCCCGGGCGGCGTCCCGCCGGCCGGCCAGGGCCCCGGCCCCGGTGGACGCGAGGTGCGCCACCACGCGGGCGGCGACCTTCGGTGACAGATAGGCGGCGCCTTCGGCCACGGCCCGCACCCCGGCGACGAGTTCCTCGGGCTCGCCGGACTTGATGAGGAATCCGGCGGCCCCGCAGCCCAGCGCCCGCAGGATGTAGTCGTCCTCGCCGAACGTGGTCAGCATGACGACCCCGGTGGCGGGCAGGGTGCGGCGGATCTCGGCCGCGGCGTCGAGGCCGTTGGTCCCCGGCATCCGTACGTCGAGGACGGCCACGTGCGGGCGGTGCGCTCGGACCAGCTCCACCGCCTCGCGCCCGTCGGCCGCCTCGGCGACGACCTCGATGCCCGGGTCGGTGGCGAGGACGGCGCGGACGCCGGCCCGGATCATGGGCTCGTCGTCGGCGACCAGGACCCGGATCGTCCCGGGCGGAGTCCCGGGCGGAGTCCCGTCCGCCGCCCGGGACGTGTGCGTGGGAGGTCCGTCCGCCGACGGGAGCGGGTCCGCGCCGGTCGGGTCCGCCGTCCGGGTCGCGTCGGGCCGCCGGTTCACCGGGCGCTCACGGTGTCAGCGCGTCGCGGGAGACCAGCCTGCCGTCCCGGAAGCAGAGCCGGTACGCGTCTCCGGACCGGTCGTCGAAGCGGTCGGCCGTCATCGCGTAGAACTCGCACGTCACCCCTCGTTCCTGCGGCCCGGCGTCCGTCGGCCGCCGCACCGACTGCCGGTCCGGCAGCACCTTCCGTAGATCGGCCCGATCCTCCCCCACCCGCAGCCGGGCGTAGTCCCCCGGGTCGAGGACGGACCGGGACGCGGCCACCGTCTCCCACATCCCGACCCCGGCGAGCAGCACCGCGCCCGCTGCCGACGGAACCGCCAGCGCGGTGAGCAGGGTGCGGCGGACCCGCCGCCGCGCCCGCCGGTATCCGGTCGGCCCGGGGCCCGCCCCGACGGCGGCGGGCCGGGGCGCGGGCTGCGCCGGGGCGTGGTGGGGCAGCCGGGCGTCGAGGGTGAACCCGCCGCCCCCGGGGCCGTGGTCGAGGGTGCCGCCGACGAGCCGGACGCGCTCGTCCAGCCCGATGAGGCCCCGGCCCCCGCGCCCGGCGAGTCCGCCTTCCCCGTGCCCGGCGGAACCCCGGCGCCGGGTCGGCGGGTCGCCCGGGGCCCCGGGCGGTGTCGCCGGCGCTCCGTCGCGGACCACCACCCGGGTCTCGGTCGCCGTGTGCGAGAGCTCGACGGTCACCGACCGGCCCGGGGCGTGCTTGGCCGCGTTGGTGAGGCCTTCCTGCACGACCCGGTGCGCGGCGCGTTCGACGGCGGGCGGCAGGTGCGCCTCCGCCTCGCCCGCCACCGTCAGTTCGACGTCGAGCCCGGAGGCCCGCGCGTCCCGGACGAGCCGGGCGATGTCGGAGTCGCGCGGCCCCTGCGGCGGGCCCTCGCTCTCCTCCCGGAGGACGCCGATCACCTCGCCGAGCCGCTCCACCGCCGCACCGGCCCTGCCCCGGATGTCCTGGGCCGCCCGCCGGTGCCGCTCGTCCAGGCCGGGCGCCAGTTTCAGGGCCCCGGCCGACAGGGCGATCAGGCTGAGGTCGTGGCCCAGCACATCGTGCATGTCCCGGGCGATCCGGGCCCGTTCCAGCAGCCTCGCCTGCTCGGCGATCAACTGCTTCTCCCGCTCCAGCTGTTCGGCCTTCTCCCAGCCGGCCCGGACCAGCTCCCGGTACTGACGGGAGAACCGTCCCACGAACCAGGGCACGAGCACGGCGAGGACGATCACCGCCACGAACTGCGTCCCGAGGGCGAGCAGGGACGGCACCACCGCCACCGCCGCCGCCCCGGCCACGAGCGTCCCGGCCAGGACCAGGACGACGGTGCCGCCGCGCCCGGGTCCCCGCCCCGCGACGAACGCGACGATCGCGGTCGGCAGGCCCCACCACCAGCCGACCAGGCTCAGCGCGCCCAGGGCCGCCGCGGCGGGCACCAGCAGGCCTCCCGGGTCCGCCCATCCGGGGCGGGGCCCACGAGCGGTCCTGTTCCCGGGGAAGAAGCTGTTCACGAGGGAGAGGCTACGGAGACCGGGAGCCTTGCGGCACTGCCGAAAGTCACATGCCCGCCGTGCGTGCGGGCGCCGGGGAAGCGGCCCGGACCGGCCGGGGCGCGGCGAGGTCGAGCGGTGTCTCCACGGGCAGCAGGGCGGCAGCCCGCTCCCGCTCCCCCGCCCTGACCGCCGCGTGGACCTCGCGCGCGAGCGGGGTGACGTCGCGGACGGACACGGTCCACTCGTCCGCGTACCGCCGGGCGGCCTCACCGCTCAGCCCCAGCTGGAGGGAGCGGTACGGGAGGGGGTTCAGGTCGAGGTCGCGTTCGGGATCCCACTGGACCCGGGCGGGGGCCGTGCGCAGGCTCCGCTTCCAGGACGCCTGGTCGGGGTGGACCTCGGCCGCGTAGTGGGAGAGTTCGGCGTGCGCGAGGGCCCACTCCAGGCCGCCCCGGTCGATCTCGACGGCGAGGACGACCTCCTGCCCCTCCTTCGTGCCCCAGCCGCAGCGGTACATCATCCACAGGAAGCTGGGCTTGATCCAGGTCATCCGGTCCCGCTTCCAGGCCGCGGGGAACCGCCCGTCGCGGGCGGCGGGCAGCCCGATGGCGGGGCGGTAGGCCTGGTAGACGGTGACCGTGGTGGCGCTCTGCCGGGCGCGGATCTCGTAACGGGGAGGGAGGGCCTGGGTGTTCATGGGTCACAGGATGCGGGGCTGGGCGGTGGCCCGGCATCCGGTTTTCGCGGGGAGGCGGTTCCCGCCCGCACGCCGGTGCGGGCGGGAACCGGTGTGAGCGGCGGGGGCCCTCAGTGGTTGCGCGGGAAGCCGAGGTCGACGCCGGCGGGGGCGTCGGCCGGGTCGGGCCAGCGGGTGGTGACGACCTTGCCGCGGGTGTAGAAGTGCACGCCGTCGTTGCCGTAGATGTGGTGGTCGCCGAAGAGGGAGTCCTTCCAGCCGCCGAAGGAGTGGTAGCCCACGGGGACCGGGATCGGGACGTTGACCCCGACCATGCCGGCCTCGATCTCCAGCTGGAAGCGGCGGGCCGCGCCGCCGTCGCGGGTGAAGATCGCGGTGCCGTTGCCGAACGGCGAGGCGTTCATGAGGGCGACGCCGTCCTCGTAGGTGTCCACGCGGAGCACGCACAGCACCGGGCCGAAGATCTCGTCCCTGTACGCGTCGGAGTCGGTGGAGACCTTGTCCAGGAGGGAGAGGCCGATCCAGTGGCCGTCCTCGAAGCCGTCGACCGTGTGGCCCGTGCCGTCCAGGACGACCTCCGCGCCCTGGGCGGCGGCGCCCGTGACGTAGGAGGCGACCTTGTCGCGG
>NZ_UAVD01000050.1 GCF_900460065.1 Streptomyces griseus
CGACCGGAGGCGCGGCCTCCCTGATGTCCGGCCCGGCCACCGCGGTCCTCCTCAGCCCGCAGGGCCTGCCCGTGCACAGCCACGCGGCGGGCCCGGACGCCCCGCCGGTCTCCCGGCCCGCGCGCCCCGAACTGCTCGACCAGCTGGCGTCCTCGGCCCTGGGGAGCGGCACCGGCGCCGAAGTCGTGGTGCTGCCCGCGGACCGGTGGAAGGCGCTGCTGCCGCTCGACCCGATCGAGGGTGACGTCGTCCTCGTGGTGGCCCGCACCAAACGCAACCGGCCGCCCGTCTGCGTCGCCGTCCCGGCCGCCGCGGCCCGCACCACCGACGAGCGCGAACTGCTCCAGCAACTGGTGAACGCCAGCGCCCTGGCCCTGGAGGCCCTGCGCACCTACAACGAGGAGCACGCCCTGGCGCTCGCCCTCCAGCGCACCTTCCTCCCGGACCGGCTCCCCGACGCCCCCGGCACCGCCCTCGCCGTGCGCTACCTCCCGGCCTCCGACCACGCCGAGATCGGCGGCGACTTCTACGAGGCGCTCCAGACCCCGGCCGGGCTGCTGCTGGCCATCGGCGACGTCGCCGGGCACTCGCTGGTCGCGGCGACGGTCATGGGGGAGATCCGGCACGCGCTGCGCGCCTACGCCCTGGAGGACCACCCGCCGCACCACGTGCTGGAGCGGCTCGACGCCCTGCTCGCCCACACCAGGCCCGGGCTCACCGTGACGCTCTGCCTGGTGCTGGTGGAGCCGGGCGGCGGCCGGCTCCACATCGCCAATGCCGGCCACATCCCCCCGCTGCTGCTGCGCCCCGACGGGAGCGCCGCCTACCTCCCGGAGCACGGCCCGCTGCTGGGTCTGCGGCTCTCCCACCCCCCGGCCCACGTCCACCCCGCCGAACCCGGCTCCCGGCTCGTGCTGATCACCGACGGGCTGGTCGAGGTGCGCAACCGGGACCTGGACGACAGCCTGGCCGAGTTCCTCGACGCGGCGGCGGCCGGCCCCCGGGAACTGGAGGCGCTCTGCGATTTCCTCCTGCGCTCGTTCGGCGAGGACAAGGAGGACGACATCGCCCTGCTCGCCCTGCACCTGGGCCCGGACCCGGACCCGGCGTGAGGGGCCGCGCGATCCGCTCGTGCCGACCCTCTTGACCGGGGCGGTGCGCCGGGGCTCGTATGTGGTCCATGGCAGAGCGGGCGACCCACCGGGACCGGCTCCGCGCCCTGGAGTTCGAGGCCTTCGTGGCGGGCGCGGGCGGCCGGCTGCTGCACACGGCGACGCTGCTCACCGGTGAACCCTCGCACCCGCCGGGCGCGTACGCCCGGGCCGAGCGGCTGCTGCACGCGGCGCTCGCCCGTACGTACGCCGACTGGGACGGGCCGCACGGCGGTGACCCCTACGACCTGGCCCGCCGGGAGCTGGCGCTCCGGTTCGCCCGGGAGGGCCGGCGCCACCAGCGGCCGCGCGGCGGTCCACTGGACCGGCTGACCCCGGTCGAACGGCTCGTCCTCGTCCTGCGGGTGTACGAGGAGGTCGGCGAGGAGCAGACGGCGGCGCTGCTCGGGCTGCCGGGCGACCGGGTCCGCGCGGTGTGCGCCCGGGCGGTCGCGGCGCTGCGCGCGCCGCGACGGGACGCCGGTCCCGGGCGGGCCTCCTCGCACGGTCGGGCCGGGCAGCGGGCGGCCCGGGGCCCCGGGGCCGCGCCGTGAGCGCCGGCCGCCGGGACCCGCGCGAGGAGCAGGTGCGGCGGATGCTGGACGGCCCGCATCCGGCCCTGCCCCCGGACCTGGCCGCGTGGGCGGTGCTGCGTGGCGGGCGCCGGCTGCGGCGGCGCCGGGCGGTGCGGCGGACGGCGGGCCTGCTGCTGGCCCTGGCCCTGTCGGCGCTGCTCGTCTGGGCGGGGGTCGAGCAGCCGTGGGAGAGCGAGCCCGCGCAGGTCACTCCCCCGTTGCAGGGGTGGTGAGCCGTTGGGGTCCGGGGGGCGACGTGCCTACGCTGGAGAGGTCGAGCGAGCCGAGGAGGCCGTGATGACCAGGAAGGTGGCGGACTGCCGCAACTATCCGAGCGAGACGAACTGCACCCTCGCCATCTCCGGTGAGGAGGACGAGGTCGTCCGGGCCGCGAGCGAGCACGCCGCGTCGGTCCACGGACACGAGGACAGTCCCGCGCTGCGGGAGCAGATCAGGGGCATGCTGGAGGACGAGAAGGTGGGCGTCTGACGCCCGAGGGGCGCCCGCCGGTCGCGGTGGGCGCCCCTCGGCGTCCGGGGGCGCCCACTCCGTGTTCGAGGGCGCCCTCAGGGTTTTCCGCGGGTCAGCCGAGCGCCTGGGCGAGGTCGGCGAGCAGGTCGTCGCCGTTCTCGATGCCGACGGAGAGCCGGACCAGGTCGGCCGGGACCTCCAGCGGGGAGCCGGCGGCGGAGGCGTGCGTCATCCGGCCCGGGTGCTCCAGGAGGGACTCGACCCCGCCGAGGGACTCGCCGAGCGTGAACAGCTTCGCCCGGTTGCAGACCTCGACCGCCGCCTCCTCGCCGCCCGCGACGCGGAACGACACCATGCCGCCGAAGGCCTTCATCTGCTTGGCGGCGACCTCGTGGCCGGGGTGCTCGGGCAGGCCCGGGTAGAGGACCTGGGAGACCTTGGGGTGCCGGGTCAGCAGGTCGGCGACCTTGGTGGCGTTCTCGGTGTGCCGGTCCATGCGGACGGCGAGGGTCTTGATGCCGCGCAGCACGAGCCAGGCGTCGAAGGGTCCGGCGACCGCGCCCATGGCGTTCTGGTGGTACGCCAGTTCCTCGGCGAGTTCCGGGTCGCTGACGACGAGCGCGCCCCCGACGACGTCGGAGTGGCCGCCCATGTACTTGGTGGTGGAGTGCACGACGACGTCGGCGCCGAGCGCGAGGGGCTGCTGGAGGTAGGGCGAGGCGAAGGTGTTGTCGACGACGAGGCGGGCCCCGGCGTCGTGCGCGACCTGGGCGACGGCGGCGATGTCGGTGATGCCGAGCAGCGGGTTGGACGGGGTCTCCACCCAGACCGCCTTGGTGCGCGGGGTGATCGCGGCCCGTACGGCGGCCACGTCCGAGGTGTCGGCCACGGAGAACTCCACGCCCCACCGCGAGGCGACCTTCGCGAACAGCCGGAACGTGCCGCCGTATGCGTCGTTCGGGATGACCACGTGGTCGCCGGGGGTCAGCAGCGTCCGCAGGAGGCAGTCCTCGGCGGCGAGACCGGAGGCGAAGGCGAGACCGCGGCGGCCGCCTTCGAGGGCCGCGAGGTTCTCCTCCAGGGCGGTGCGGGTCGGGTTGGCGCTGCGGCTGTACTCGTAGCCGCCGCGCAGTCCGCCCACGCCGTCCTGCTTGTACGTGGAGACCTGGTAGATCGGCGGAACCACCGCGCCGGTGAGGGGGTCGGCGGTGTTCCCCGCGTGGATGGCGAGGGTTTCGAAGCTGTGCTGGTCGCTCATGAGGCCCGAGCGTAGTTCGTGGAGAGCGCCCTTACCGGCCACTCGCCGCTCCGGTGACAATGGGGGCATGGAGATTCTGTTGTTCCTGCTCGCGATGTGCATGTTCGCGGCGATCATCGGCCCCTGGGTCATGCGCCGCCGGGGCGGTATCCGCCAGGTCGCCCCCGGTTCGCCGGACGCCGCCGACCCGGACACGTACGGCTTCGCCCGCCAGGAGGAGCTGGACGTCCGGATGCCCGGCCCCGACCAGGACCTCCTGGACGTGCTCGACGTCGTCCAGGGCACCCAGGAGTGGCGGGCCGCCTCGCAGCTGCTCGCCGGGACGCCGAAGGAGGGCGAGGTGCGCTGGCAGCGGGTCCAGGCCTTCGCGGGGGCGGCCTCGCTGGAGCTGGCGCGGCAGCCGGGCAAGGGCGGCGCGTGGCTGCGGAACTGGCGCGCCGAGTCCCCGAAGGACGCGGGCGGCGCGGCGGTGCACGCGGAGTTCCTGGTGCAGCAGGCGTGGCGGTCCTCGGCGGCGGGCAGCGACGACTTCCGGATCATCCTGGAGGAGGCCCGTACGGTCTGCGGCGAGGCGGCCCTGCTCGCGCCGGGCGACCCCGTGCCCTACATCGTGGAGCTGGCGGTGGCCCGGGGGCTCGGCTACACCCCCGAGCAGTTCGACCAGCTGTGGGCGAAGATCATCGACCGGGCTCCGGCGCACATGGGCGCGCACATCGCCGCGCTGCACTTCCACTCCGAGCGGTGGCACGGCTCGCGCAAGGACGCCGAGGCCTTCGCCACGGCCGCGGCCGCCCGCGCCCCTCAGGGCTCGCTGCTCGCCGCACTGCCGCTGTTCGCGGTGTACGAGCACCTGCCGGAGGTCAATCTCGTCCAGGGCTTCTACCGGGGGCAGGTGGTCACCAAGGCCGTCGAGGGCGCGATGTACGCGGTGCACGCGGCCCGGCAGGACGATCCGATGCTCGCCCACGTCCGCCACCTCCTGGTGCTGTTCCTGGTCCACATGGAGCGCTGGTCGGAGGCGATGCACCAGCTGGTCCGGATCGACGGCCACGTGGGCGCGCTGCCGTGGACGGCGGACGCGGACCCGGCCGCGCAGTACACCGTCTACCGGGCGCTGGCCGTCGCCGGTTACGAGGCGAACGGCGGCAGCCCGGCGACGCTGCCGCACTGACCGCGTCCGCGGAGGATCACGGCCCGGCCGGTGCGGGGGCCCGGCCGGCCGCGGTGGTCACCAGCGCACCGGCGACGAGCGCGGCGCCCGTCGCCATGACCGCCGTGACGCCGATGCCGTCCGCGACGAGCCCGCCGGCCAGCGCCCCGAGCGCGATGGCGCCGTTGAACACCGCGACGAACAACGAGGAGGCGGCCTCGCGGGCGTCGGGGACGGCGAGCAGCACCCAGGTCTGGGTGGCCACCGAGACACCGCCGTAGCCAAGGCCCCAGGCCGCCATCAGTACGGCCGCGAGGGCCGGGGAGCCGCCGAGCCACGGCAGGGCGGCCACGGTGAGCGCCAGGACCGTGCCGATCACCAGCAGCGTCGTGCGCGGTGACCGGGCGGCCCCGGCCCCGGCGAGGAAGTTCCCGGCGACGCCGGCGATTCCGTACACCAGGAGCAGCGCTCCGATGGCGCCCGCACCGACGCCGGTGACGTCCTCCAGGACCGGCCTGACGTAGGTGTACGCGGCGAAGTGCCCGGTGACGAGGAAGCCGGCGACGAGGAGACCGGTGCGCAGCCGGGGGTCGCGGGTCAGCCGCAGTACGCCGCCGAGCGGAACGGCGCGCTCGGCGGGCAGCCGGGGCAGCAGGAGAGCCGCCGCGACCAGCACCACCAGGCCGAGCCCGGCGGCGGCCAGGAACGCGGCGCGCCAGCCCGCGACGGCGCCGAGGTACGTTCCGGCGGGGACGCCCAGGACGGACGCGAGGCCGATGCCGCCGAAGACCAGGGTGGTGGCGGCGCCGGCGGACTTCGCCGGGACGAGGCGCACCGCGAGCCCGGCCGCGACGGCCCAGACGCCGCCCATGCCGATGCCGACCAGGACGCGGGCGGCGACCATGGTCCCGAAGCCGGGCGCCCAGGCCGCGCCGAGGTTGCCGGCGACCAGGACCGCGACCAGCGCGCACAGGGCCGTCCGCCGGTCGGCCCGGCCCAGCAGCGGGACGAGGGCCGGGGCCGAGAGCGCCGCGACGAGGCCGGTGATGGTCAGCGTCAGACCGGCCACGCCCTCCGGCACGCCGAGCGAGCGGCCCATCGGCGTGAGCAGCCCGACGGGCAGCATCTCGGACGTGACCACCGTGAACGTGCCGAGCGTGAGGGCGGCCACGCCCGGCCAGCCGTGGCGGGCGGGCTCCGGGCGGGCGGCCCGGGCCCCTGAGGATTCCTGAAGCTGCGTCATGTCCCCAGCCAATCGGGGGCCGGGGCCGGGAACAACGGCCGGACTCTCATCCTTCTATGAGCTGGACTCATCGATCCGAGCGGGGCCAGGGAGGCGGGGGCACATGAGCAACCCTGAGATCCGGGAGCTGGAGGCGTTCCTCGCCCTGGCCGAGGAGCTGCACTTCGGCCGGGCCGGAGAGCGCCTCTACCTCTCGCAGAGCCGGATCAGCCAGCTGCTGCGGGCGCTGGAGAGCAGAATCGGCGGCCGGCTGGTCGACCGCACGAGCCGCCGGGTCCGGCTCACCCCGCTCGGCGAACAGCTGCACGTCGGGCTGCGGCCGGCCTTCGACGCGATCGTCGCGACGATCGACGCGGTGCGGGACACGGCGCGGGGTCTGGGGGGCGTTCTCCGGGTCGGCTTCCAGGGCACGGCGAACGACCTGTTCCTGCGGGCGGTGACGGCCTTCCGGGACGGGCATCCGGACTGTGCCGCCGAGATCGTGGAGATCCCGCTCTCCGACCCGTTCGGCGCGGTGCACCGCGGGGAGGTGGACGCGGCGGTGGTGCTGATGCCGGTCCTGGACGACGCGCTGGTGCTCGGCCCGGTCTTCTCCGCCCGGCCGCTGACCCTCGCGGTGTCCGCCCGGCACCCGTACGCGCGCCGGCCCGCCGTCGACGCCGAGGAGCTGGCGAGCGGCCCGCTCATCGGCATCGCCGGGGCGGCCCCGGAGTACTGGCGGCTGGTCCAGGCCCCGGCCGTCACGCCCGGCGGCCGGGCGATTCCGGCCGGTCCCGCGGTGAGCAGCCTCCAGGAGGGGCTGGCCCTGGTACGGGCCGGCCGGGGGGCGATGCTGCTGTGCGACCCGACGGCCGACTACTACGGCAGCCACGCGGTGGCCTTCGTCCCGGTGACCGGCCTCCCCGAGTCCTCCCTGGCGCTGGTGTGGCACCGGAACCACGAGACGGCCCGGATCCGCGGTTTCGCCCGGGCGCTGGCGGACGTCACCGGGGATGCCGGTGCCGCCGGGTGAGAACCGCCGGCCCCGGGCCCGGCGGCCACCGCCCGGAATCCCGGCGAAGGCTCGCGTGTTGTACGTACCGAACACCGACCCCCGGAGGAGCCCCGCATGTTCCTGAACCACCGCACCCCCGTGCTCCCCACCCCGGAGCAGGCCCTGCGCGGCCGCCCCGTCCCCGAATTCACCGTCCCCTCCCGCCACACGGTCCTCGGCAACCCGCTGGTGGGCCCGTATCCGGACGGCCTGGAGGTGGCGGACTTCGCGCTGGGCTGTTTCTGGGGCGCGGAGCGGAAGTTCTGGCAGACCGAGGGCGTCTGGACGACGCTCGTCGGCTACCAGGGCGGCTACACGGAGAACCCCTCGTACGAGGAGGCCTGCTCGGGCCTGACCGGGCACACGGAGGCGGTACGCGTCGTCTTCGACCCGGCGGTCGTCTCGTACGAGGAGCTGCTGAAGCTGTTCTGGGAGTCCCACAACCCGACCCAGGGCTTCCGCCAGGGCAACGACGTGGGCACCCAGTACCGCTCCGCGATCTACACCCACTCCCCCGCCCAGGCGGCAGCGGCCGACGCCTCCCGTGCGGCGTACCAGAAGGTCCTGACGGCCTCGGGCCACCAGGAGATCACCACGGAGATCCTCCCGGCCGAGGGCCGCCCGTTCTGGCCGGCGGAGGCGTACCACCAGCAGTACCTGGACAAGAACCCCGGCGGCTACTGCGGCATCGGCGGGACGGGCGTCTCCTGCCCGATCGGCGTCGCCCCCGCCGACGGGCGCTGAGTCCCGGGCCGCGGTCCTGCCTCCCCCTCCCGCCGGTGGCCGGCGGGAGGGTGCGGGGTCAGAAGCGGGCGGCGAGGGGCAGGGCGGTGCGTTCCCGGTCCGCGTGGAGCGTGTGACGGACCAGGTTGAGCACGGAGACGGTCGTGCCGCCGGGGACGCGTTCCTCGCGGATCAGGCCGCGCAACAGCAGTCCGTGCACGGCGCGCAGGTTCTCCTGGGGAGGTCCGCCGAGCCGCCGCCGCACCTCCTCGGTCGGGCAGGGGCCGTCCATCAGGGCCAGGGCGGCGAGGACCCTCGACTGCGCGGGCCGCAGCGCCGTGACGGCGCCGCGGATCAGCGCCGCCAGGTCGGGGTGACCGCCGAACTCGCCGTCGAACACGGGTTCCACCAGGTGCAGCGGGTTCTCCAGGGCCGCGGAGTACAGCTGGTCGGGTGAGTACATGGGCAGCCAGCCCGCCGCCAGATGGAGGGCGAGGGGAATCCCGTCCAGCCGCCCGCAGAGCCCGGTCACCGCCTCGGTGACGGCGGCGGTCTGCTGGAGCGCCGGACGGGCGTAGCCGACGTGCGAGGCCATGAGCCGCACGGCCGCCGGGGCCGCGCCCGGTTCCCCGAACGGCGGCAGCAGCGGCAGCGGCCCGATCGGCACCACCCGGGCCCCCAGGACGGGCAGCGGGGCCCGGGTGGTGACGAGCA
>NZ_UAVD01000009.1 GCF_900460065.1 Streptomyces griseus
GGACGAGGAGGCCCGCGCCAACTACCTCTCCCGGCACTCGCTGACCGGCCTCACCCCCCGCACCATCACCTCCCGGGAGGAACTGCTGCGGCAGCTCGACTCCGCCCCCGCGGGCCCGCTCTCGCTGGACCGGGGGGAGTACGCGCGCGGCACGACGTGCGCGGCGGCTCCCGTGTACAGCGGTGACCGGGTCGGGGCGATCGGCATCTCCTTCCGGTCGGACCGGATGTACCGGACCACCGAGGTCAGGGCACGGTTGCTGGATTCGGCGCTGCGCGTCACCCGGCGGCTGACCCTTCCGGGGTCCTGACGGTTCGTCCCCCGCCCCCGGAACACGCCCCCGAGCCGAGTGGCAGCCCGGAATCACCGGACATAGCCTGCCCGGAAGGACCCGTTTCGCGCCGCCGCACCGTCCGGTCCGTCGTACCCGCGGGTGGGAAGGTGGAAGTGTCGTGAGCATCGACGACGAAGCACAGGAGCCCCTGGAGCCCCGGGTCGGTCCCGTCCCCGAGGACGATCCGGAGTTCCGGCCCTACCGCCACCCGGCGGCCGGCTGGGGAGCGGCGAGGAGTGTGACGCGCTTCCTGCTGGAGGAACGCGCGCTGGTGGACGGTCCACGGGCCATCATGCGGATGAACCACGAGAACGGCGGCTTCGACTGCCCCGGGTGCGCGTGGCCGGACGACACCAAGGGCCTGCACCTGGACATCTGCGAGAACGGCATCAAGCACGTCACGTGGGAGATGACCCGCAAGCGCGTGGACCGCGACTTCTTCGCCGCGCACGCGGTGACCGAGCTGGCCGGGTGGAGCGACTACGACCTGGAGAACCAGGGCCGGCTGACCGAGCCGATGGTGTACGACGCCGCGTCCGACCACTACGTGCCGATCAGTTGGAAGGACGCGTTCGAGCTGGTCGGAGCCACCCTGCGCGGGCTCGACAGCCCGAACCGGGCGGCGTACTACACCTCCGGGCGGCTCGGGAACGAGGCCACCTTCCTCTACCAGCTGATGGCCCGCGAACTGGGCACGAACAATCTGCCGGACTGCTCCAACATGTGCCACGAGGCCAGCGGGCGGGCCCTGCGGGCGTCCCTCGGCACCGGAAAGGGGACGGTCGACCTCAAGGACTGGGAGTCCGCGGACGCCCTGTTCATCCTGGGTGTCAACGCCGCGTCGAACGCACCCCGGATGCTCACCGCCCTCGCCGAGGCCGACCGTCGCGGCGCCCGGATCGTGCACGTCAACCCGCTGGTCGAGGCGGCGGCCACCCGCACCATCGTTCCGCACGAGTTCACGGACATGGCGCTGTTCAGGACCACGAGGACCAGCACGCTGAACCTCCAGCCGCGCATCGGCGGCGACATGGCGCTGCTGCGCGGCATGGCCAAGGCGGTCCTGGAGAAGTCGGCCAGTGACCCCAAGGCCCTGGACGTCGCGTTCATCGACCGCCACACCGCCGGCTTCGAGGAGTACCGGGCGCTGTGCGAGGCCACGCCCTGGGAGGAGTTGGAGCGCCAGTCCGGTCTGAGCCGCGACGACATCCTCGAGGCGGCGCGGGTGTACGGGGAGGCCGACCGCTCCATCGTCAGCTGGTGCCTGGGCCTCACCCAGCACGAGCACGGCGTCGACACCGTCCGCGAGATCGTCAACCTCCTGCTGCTGCGCGGCAATCTCGGCCGGGAGGGTGCGGGCCCCTCCCCCGTGCGCGGCCACAGCAACGTCCAGGGCAACCGCACCTGCGGCATCGACCACCGCCCCACCGACGCGTTCCTGGACCGGCTGGCCGATGCCTGCGGGATCGACCCGCCCCGCGAACACGGCCTGGACACGGTCCGTACGATCCGGGCGATGCGGGAGGGCACGGTGAAGGTGTTCGTCGGGATGGGCGGCAACTTCGCGCTCGCCGCGCCCGACACCGCGGCCACGTACGCGGCGCTGCGCTCCTGCGACCTCACCGTTCAGGTGAGCACCAAGCTGAACCGCAGTCATGTCGTGCACGGCCGCGCGGCGCTCATCCTGCCGTGCCTCGGCCGCACGGAGAAGGACCATCAGCGCAGGGGTGTGCAGAGCACCTCGGTCGAGGACTCGATGAGCATGGTGCACCTCTCCGTCGGGATGAAGCGCCCCGCCTCCCCGCACCTGCTCTCCGAGCCGGCCATCGTCGCCGGGATGGCGCGCGCCGCCCTGCCGGACAGCGAGACGCCCTGGGACTGGTACGTCGAGGACTACGACCGGATCCGGGACACGATGGCCGAGGCGCTGGAGGGTTTCGAGGACTTCAACCGCCGGGTCCGGCTGCCCCTCGGCTTCCGTATCAAGCAGCCCGCCCGTGAACTGGTCTTCCTGACACCGTCGGGCCGCGCCGAGTTCTCCTCGGCCGCCCTGCCCGACATCGTGCCCGAGCCCGGCACCCTGGCGCTCGGCACGATGCGGTCGCACGACCAGTGGAACACCACGATCTACTCCGACAACGACCGCTACCGGGGCGTCAAGAACCTGCGCACGCTGGTCTTCATGAACCGGGCCGACATGCGCGAGCGCGGCATCGCCGACATGGGTCCCGTCGACATCACGAGCACGGCCAAGGACGGCAGCAGTCGCTTCCTGACCGGCTACACGGCGATCCCGTACGACATCCCGCGCGGCTGCGCGGCCGGCTACATGCCGGAGATGAACGTACTGTGCGCGCTGGGCGACTACAGCACCCAGAGCGACCAGCCCATCATGAAGCACCTCAAGGTGACCGTCGTCCCGGCCGCCGGCTGAGCGCACGACGACCGGGACGGCCCCCTGCGGCAGGGGGCCGTCCCGGTCGTTCACGGTGTTCGGGGCGGTTACTTGTCCTGGTCCGGGGGCAGGCCCACGTCCTCGCGGTCCTCCTCCAGGCGTTCGTCGAGTCGCCTCTCGTCGGGGCGGCGCGGCATCCCGCGGCCGTGACCGGTGTCGGGGTCGCCCTCGACCTCTTCGTTCGACTTGTGGTGATGGGTCATCGTCACTCCTCGCCGTCGGGAGCGGCGGTCGCCGCGGCGGCCTCGGGGGCCTTCGGGGCGCCGTCGCCCTTGCGGATGGTGCAGTGCAGGGAGTCGTCGACCACGTCGGCGACGATCGTGTCCCCGGGGTCGGCCTCGCCGCCGAGCAGCAGGGAGGCCACGCGGTTGTCCAGTTCGGTCTGGATCGTGCGGCGCAGGGGACGCGCGCCGAACTCCGGCTGGTAGCCGTGGGCGACCAGGAGCTTCTTCGCCGCCTCGGTGACCTCCAGGGTCATGTTCTGGGCGTGGACGCGGTGCTTGCTGCGGTCCAGGAGGTGGTCGACGATCTCGGACAGATCGTCTTCGGTGAGGCTGTGGAAGACGATGATGTCGTCGATGCGGTTGAGGAACTCGGGCAGGAACCTCCCCCGCAGGTCCTCCATCAGCTCGTCCTTGAGATCGGCGGCGTCGCCCTGGTGGGCGAGGATGCGGTGGGCGCCGATGTTGGACGTCATGATGACGACGCAGTGGCGGAAGTCGACGGTTCGGCCCTGTCCGTCGGTGAGCCGGCCGTCGTCGAGGATCTGGAGCAGCGTGTTGAAGACGTCGGGGTGCGCCTTCTCGACCTCGTCGAACAGCACCACGCTGTAGGGGTTGCGCCGCACCTTCTCGGTCAGCTGGCCGGCCTCGTCGTAACCGACGTATCCGGGCGGTGCTCCGACGAGCCGGGCGACCGTGTGCTTCTCCTGGAACTCGCTCATGTCGAACCGGACCATGCGGTCGTCGGCGCCGAACAGCAGCTCGGCCAGGGTCTTGGCGAGTTCGGTCTTGCCGACGCCGGTGGGCCCGAGGAAGAGGAACGAGCCGACGGGCCTGTTCGGGTCGCCCATGCCCGCGCGGTTGCGCCGTACGGCTTCGGAGACCGCGGTGACCGCCTCGTCCTGGCCGACGATCCGGGCGTGCATCTCCTCCTCCAGCTTGAGGAGCCTCTCCTTCTCGCCGGCGGTGAGCTGGGAGACCGGGATGCCGGTGCGGCGGGAGACGATGTCGGCGATGTCGGCGGCCGTGACCGAGACGACGCCCTCCCGGCGCTCCTCGATCCCGGCGAGCTCCCCCTCCACCTCGGCGATCTGCCGCTTCAGCCCGGAGGCCTTCTCGAACTCCTCGCCCGCGACGGCCTCGTCCTTCTCGCGCCGCAGCTTGGCGAGGCGGTCCTCGCGGCTGACGACCTCGGTGGAGCGGTTGGCGCTGCGCAGCCGTACCCGGGCCCCGGCCTGGTCCACCAGGTCGATGGCCTTGTCGGGCAGGAAGCGGTCGCTGATGTAGCGGTCGGACAGCTCGGCCGCCGATGTCAGGGCGCCGTCGGCGAAGCGGACCTGGTGGTGGGCCTCGTAGGCGTCCCGCAGCCCTTCGAGGATCTGCACGGTCTCCTGGACGGTCGGCTCCGGGATCAGGACGGGCTGGAAGCGGCGCTCCAGGGCGGCGTCCTTCTCGATGTGCTTGCGGTACTCGTCGATGGTCGTCGCGCCCACCACGTGGAGCTCGCCGCGGGCGAGGGCGGGCTTGAGCATGTTGCCCGCGTCCATCGAACCCTCGCCCGTGGCGCCCGCGCCGACGACGGTGTGGAGTTCGTCGATGAAGAGGATGATCTCCCCTTCGGCCTTCTGCACGTCCTCGATGACCTTCTTCAGCCGCTCCTCGAACTGGCCCCGGTACTGGGCTCCGGCGACCATGCCGGACAGGTCGAGCGAGACGACCCGCTTGTCCTTGAGGGTGTCGGGCACCTCGCCGGCGACGATGCTCTGGGCGAGGCCCTCCACGATGGCGGTCTTGCCGACACCGGGCTCGCCGATGAGGACGGGGTTGTTCTTGGAGCGCCGGGAGAGGATCTCGATGGTCTGCTCGATCTCGTCGGCCCGTCCGACGACGGGGTCGAGCCTCCCGGCCTTCGCCTCCTCCGTCAGGTCCCTGCCGAACTCGTCCAGGGTCTCCGAGGGCTGCTTCACTCCGCCGGAGGCCCCGTCCGCGCCCGCCGCCCGGTCCGCGGCGCCGCGCAGTTTCCCCACGTCCAGGTCGTCCGCGCGCAGGAAGCGGGAGGCCCCGGAGTCCGCGTCGTCGACGAGCGCGCCCAGGATGTGCTCGGGGCCGATGTAGGACACCCCCGCGGCCTGCGATCGCGCGTAGGCGGCGGTGAGGGTCCGCTTGGCCGCCGGGGTGAGACCGGGCTCGGCGGACGGTTCGCCGGACTCCCGGGGCAGCACCTCGTCGAGCCGTGCGGCGAGGTCGTCGGGGTCGACCCCCGCCCGGGACAGCAGCCCGCGCGAGGGCTCGACCCGGGTCGCCGCCCACAGCAGGTGCTCGGTGTCGAGGTCCGCCGTTCCGTCCTCGGCCGCGCGGCGGGTGGCCCGGCCCAGCAGTTCATGGGAGGACTCCGTCAGCAGCCGCCCGATCGGGACGCGCTGCATGGCCGGCGGCGAGGAGGCCGGCGACATGCCGAAGAACCGGTTCAACAGGTCACTGAACGGATCGGACGGACCGAGGGGTGAACCGAACGCCATCGACATGTCAGCTCCAGGGAAGGCGAGGGGGCCCTCCCACTCAAACGCGATGTCCACCACCCCGCAAACGGAGGGGGCCCCGGCCCCGCCGACCCCGCCGGGGGGCTACTCCGCCATCTCGTACGCCCCCGACAGCGCCTCGACGCGCTCCCAGATCCGCGCCGAACGGGCCGCGTCGACGACGGGGCGGCGCACCGCGCCGAGCGCCCAGCTCTGCTGGTCCCCGGTGGCGGAGTCCTTGCCGTGCAGCTCGACGGCGTGCGCGGAGAAGTCGCGGACGAGCACGGCGAACAGTTCGTCGAGCAGTTCCTCGTCCAGGCCGGTCAGCCGGGCCTGCTCCAGGATCAGCTGGCCGTGGACGACGAGCGCGAACAGCTGACCGACGGCGAGGAGGAGGTCGAGGTCGCGGCTCTGCTCCTCGTCGGGGGCGGCCGTCTCGACGAACGCGCACAGGGCGTCGGCCTGCTCGCGGAAGCGGGCGACGTTCGGCACCTCGGCGTACGCGTCGAAGGCGGGGCGCCAGTCGTGGAAGCGTACGGAACCGAGGCCGCGCGCCGGTCCCTGGCGGAAGAGGAACGCGTCGTCGGCGGCGTCCAGGCGCGTCGGGACGGCCGGGAAGTCGACCGGGTCCAGCAGGTGGTTCCGCAGGAACTTCAGGATCAGCGCGAGGTTCACGTGGACCGTGCCCTCCAGCTTCGGCAGGCCCCGGATCTCGACGGCGGCCTGGGCGAAGTAGGTGTCCTTCTCGAAGCCCTTGGCGGCGATGACGTCCCACATGAGGTCGATGACCTTCTCGCCCTCCGTGGTCACCTTCATCTTCGTCATCGGGTTGAAGAGGAGGTAGCGGCGGTCCTCGGGCCCGGCGGAGCGGAAGTAGTCGACCGCGCGGTCGCTGAACAGCTTCATCCCGACGAGCCGGACGTAGGCGTCGGTCAGCTCGCGGCGCACGTGCGGGAAGGCGGTGACGGGGCGGCCGTAGAGGATGCGGTTGCTCGCGTGGGTGACGGCCTCGTACATCGCGTGCTCGCAGATGCCGATCGAGGCGGTGCAGAGGTTGAACTTGCCGACGTTGACGGTGTTGAGCGCGGCGTCGAAGGCGGCGCGGCCGGTGTGCAGGATGTCGGCGGGCGCCACCGGGTAGCCGTCGAGGCGGAACTCGCTGACGTACTTGGAGGAGTCGACGACGTTCTTCACCAGGTGGTACGCCTCGTGGCGGCTGTCGGCCGCGAAGAAGACGTAGCCGTCGGGGCCCTCGACGTCCGTGCGGCGGCCGAAGACGGAGACGAGACCGGCGGCGTTGCCGTTGCCGATGTAGTACTTGGAGCCAAAGGCCCTGAAGCCGCCGTCGGCCTCGCCGTCCGGCTCCAGCAGCATGTCGGTGGAGTAGATGTCGGCGCCGTGGGTCTTCTCGGAGAGGCCAAAGGCGAACACCTCCCCCTGGGAGAGGAGTTCGGCCGCCCGCGCACGGGCCTCGGCGTTGTCGCTCTGCCAGACCGGACCGAGACCGAGGACGGTCACCTGCCAGGCGTACCAGTAGTCGAGGCCGTAGAAGCCGAAGATCTCGTTGAGGGCGGCGATCCGGGCGGTGTCCCAGCGCCGGTCCCGCCCCTTCCCCGCGGCCGTCGGGGTGAGGAAGGTGGCGAACAGGCCCTCCTTCGCCGCGAAGTCGAGGAAGTCCCCGAGCCAGGCGCGGGAACGGTAGTCCTCGATCAGCCGGCGCTTGCCGCGCGCCTCGAACCAGTCCACGGTGGCGCGGAGCAGCCTGCGGGTCTCCGGGTCGAAGTGCTCGGGGTCGTAGGTGCGCGGGTTGAACAGGAGCGACGCGGAGTCGGCCATGGCGGGTGCCTTCCGGGAGGGTGAGGGTTTCGTCGGTGGTACGGAGGTGGCGGGCGGCGCGCCGTTCAGGCGCCGGGGCCCGCGGCTTCGAGCCGGTGGAGCGTGGCGAGCACGTCGTCGAGCCAGGCGATCGTCATGCGCTCGTACGCGATACCGCCCCGCAGCACGACGTGCTGGAGTTCCTGGCCGGCGTCCTGCGGCGCGGGGGCGTCGGGCCCGGTGAAGTCGCGGAGTTCCCCGGCGAGGTAGTGCGCGAGCCGGTCGCGGTGCGCCTGCCGGTGGCGCTCGACCTCGTCGATCAGGGCGGCCGGGTCGTCGAAGGCCGCGCCCCGGATCTTCACGGCGAGATCGTGCCGCAGGCTCTCCGGCTCGATCGGCTTGTGCAGCCACGCGGCGAGGGCGGCGCGGCCGGGCCCGGCGACGGAGTACTCCTTCTTGTCCGGGCGGCCCTGCTGCTCCACCTCGCGGACCAGGAGGAGGCCGTCGGCCACCATGCGGCCCAGCACGCGGTAGATCTGCTGGTGGGTGGCGGTCCAGAAGTATCCGATGGACCGCTCGAACCGCCGGGCCAGCTCGTAGCCGGAGCCGGGCTTCTCCAGCAGGGAGACGAGGATCGCGTGGTCGAGGGCCATACGGCGATCCTTCTATGCAACTCGTTGCATAGACAAGTCGTGGAGCCCGGGTGAGACACGGCTCACCCGGGTGCGCCGCGCCCGTGGGGGCGTCTCGGTCGCGTGGGACGGGCGCCCGGGGACCTCGGTCAGCCCCGGGGCTGGATGCGCCCCTCGGGCGGGACCTCGCCGGTGATGCTGGATATCAGCTCGGCGCAGAGTTCGCGCAGTTTGATGTTGCGGTGCTGCGATGCGGTGCGCAGGACGTCGAACGCCTTCTCCGGGGTGCAGCGCTGCTGTCCGACGACCACGCCGATCGCCTGGTCGATGACGGTGCGGGAGCGCAGGGCGGCCTCCAGGTCCGCGGCGAACTCCTCGGTGTCCGCGATGCGCTGGGCCAGGGCGATGGCCCCGGTGGCCTGTGCGGTGAGCAGCCTGAGCGCCGTCAGGTCGACCGCGTCGAAGGCGTGCGGGACGGGTGCGTACAGGTTGAGGGCCCCGGCCGTGTGGCTGTGCGGCGCGATCGGCAACGACAGCGACGAGCGGGCTCCGCAGACGGCGGCGTAGGCGGGGTAGTCGGCCCAGCGGCTCTCCCGCAGGGTGTCGGGCACGCTGACCTCGCGGCCGGTGCGCATCGCCTGGAGGCAGGGGCCGTCGTCCTGCCCGTACTGGGCCTCGTCCAGCTTGGTGGCGCTGGCCCCCACGCTGGACACGGTGACGGGACGCCCGAGCCGCTCCAGCGTGATGCCGCAGCCGTCCGCCTCCTCCACCAGGGCGAGGGCGCTGCGTGCGAGGGCGTGCAGGAACTCGTCCAGCGACGTCGTATCCAGGAGCAGCGCGGTCGTGTCCGGCGCCTCGGCCACGGGCCTGTCAGTCATGTTCATCTCGTTCTGGGCGGTGACCCGCCGCTGAGAGGGGCGGGGCAGAGCTGAGCGGCGCGGTCCGGGCCGCCGGGACGGGGCAGCCGCCACCTACGCACCGGCGCCGAGCGGGCTCCGGGCGTGGGGCGGTGAGGAGGAGGTCAGACGTCTCCGCGGGACGGCCGCTGGGGGGCGGGCACGCCGACGGCCGCGAGGAGAAGGGCCGTCGGTGGGGCGCCCGAGGGGCGGGACTTCGTCCCGGGTGGCCGGCGGCGGGGTGCCCGTACGGACGGGTGCGCGGCGCCCGAAGCGGCGGCGGCAGGAGGCAGGACCGGGGCACTGAGGGCGGCGCGGCCACGAGGACTGATGTTCACGGGAAACTCCACGGAGGCAGGAAGAATTCTCAAGGGCCGTTTCCTGACCTCCAGCGCTTCATTATGCCCTCTCGTCCGGCGCGGTCGGCCCGGCGTCGTGAAGCCGGGCCGACACGACCGGAATTCGCCGCGCCACGTCGGGACCGCGCCTCAGCGGGAGTCCAGCTCCCGGAGCCGATCCCCCGTCACTTTCCGGCCACCGGCCCGGCCGTCAGCGCACGCCGGGGAAACGGGGCCGGGAGGTGTCGGCGTACGGGCCGAGCACCCGCCGCGCGGCCCCGTCGGCGGGCGGGGCGCTCCGCCGGTCGCCCGGCTCTCCCTTCCGGGTCGTCTCGCGCTCCGGCCGGCACCCCCGGTTGCGGAATTCCGCGCCCGGGAGGGTGGGGGCGACCCGCAGGGTGCGGTGGAGGCCGGCGGCGCTCAGGACCTCGCGGGCCGTCTCGTACCCGGCCACCACCGCCATCGAGACACCGCGGTCCGCGGCCTGGCCCCGTACCCGCAGGAGGAGCCCCAGGGCCCGGGGGGTGAGCAGGGGGGTGTGGAGGTCCACGATGATCGCCCGGGGCCCGCAGCACGGGAGCAGGCGGACGATCTCGCGCTCGATCGCCGCCTCGTTGTCGAGGTCGACCACCTCACCGAGTTCCACGACCAGGTGGGCGGCGTCGAGGTGATAGCTGAGCAGCATGGGCACTCCAGGGAAGCAGGGCTGAGTGCGCGGCCGCTTCCTGACCTGCGTGAGACGCGTATGCCCGTTCGCGGGCGCTCGACACCTGTCCGGCGGCGGCGGATGCGGGGCGGGTCCGGTGGCCGGGGGGAGTGGCGCGGCCGGGACCGTACAGTGCCATGCTGGTCCCAGGGTTCAGACCCGGAAGGGAGCGAACATGACCGATGACGGAGTGCTCACACCGGGGCCGCCCGACCTTGTCTCCCTCCTGCTGGAGACGGACACGCTGGACGAGTTCCTCCGGGCGCTGGCCCGGAGCGCCCTGCTCATGTCCCCCACGGCCGACGGGTGCGGGGTGACTCTGGAGCGTGAGAACCGCCCCCTCACCGTGGCCAGCGCGGGCATCAGCGCGCTGCCGCTGGACGAGGCCCAGTACGGGCAGGACGACGGCCCCTGCCTGGAGGCGCTGCGCGAGGGGCACGAGGTGAGTGTGACCGACATGCAGGAGGAGGTCCGGTGGAACGGCTACCCGGCCTTCGCCGCCGCCGCCGGGACCCGGTCGTCGCTGTCCCTGCCGATCGCGGCCCACTCCCACACGGCGGGCGCCCTGAACCTCTACTCGCCCAAGGAGAACGGGTTCGCGGACGCCGATCTGAGCGGGCTGCGCGCGCTCGCCGCCCAGGCGACGGGGGCCGTCGCGCTCGCCCAGCGGCTCTCGGACACCCGGACCTTCACCGCCGACCTGGAGGCCGCCCTCCAGTCACGCGCCGTCATCGACCAGGCGGCCGGGATCGTCATGAACCAGCGCCGCTGCGGCCCGGAGGAGGCGCTCCGGACCCTGCGCACCGCGTCGCAGCACCGCAACGTGAAACTGCGCGACCTCTGTGCGCAGTTGGTCGGCAGCGTCTCCGGCGCCCCGCCTCCCCCCGGCGGCCCCGGCCTGCGACCCCGCCCGTGACCTGAGGACGGAGAGGTGGGTCCGGACGTCGGCCGGGTCATGTTTGGCCTCTGCAGCGGGGGTACTCCAGGTGCAGGTATCCGGCGTACGCGGAGATCAGGCGCCGACCGGTTGGGAAAGCAGCCTTCGGCGCCGCCCGCCGACCTTCAGGGGCGCTACTCCGTTGCACGCGCCCGGGAGCGGGACCCCAGGACGCGCTGTTTAGTGGATTCCGTACGGGTAACGCGGGGATCGTCCCCCGAGACGGAGTCAGGAGCGCGTCATGCCGGCCGGATCCAACAAGAAGCGTGAACGGCAGTACGAGCACATCAAGGAGAGCCAGGAGGAGCGGGGCGCGTCGAAGGCCCGCGCGAAGGAGATCGCGGCCCGAACCGTCAACAAGGAGCGCGCCCGGTCCGGCGAGTCGAGGACGGCGAGCAGGACGTCGACGCAGGACAGGAAGTCCGCCTACGAGCGCGGCGGCGAACGCTCCCACAAGGGAGCGCAGGGCCCCACGAGGGACCAGCTGTACGCGGAGGCGAGGAAGAAGAACATCGACGGGCGCTCCTCCATGAACAAGGAACAGCTCCGCAAGGCCCTCGGACGCTGACGGCCGGCACCATCCGGGCCGCAGCGCCCGCCCGCACGACGGAGGAGCAGGACATGCCCGCAGACGCACGCGGCGACGATGTGTACCAGCCGCAGGACGACGACGGCCCGATGCCCCCGAACGACGAGCTCGACCTGGAGAACACGCTCGACGAACGGGATCTGGACGACCAGTTGGAAGAGGGCTACAGCCCGCCCGAACGTCCCCTGGGGGTGGACAAGTTCGGTACGACCGGGGCGGAGGAGCGCCGCGGCGAATCACTGGACCAGCGGCTCGCCCAGGAGGTCGACGACGTGGAGCCGCCCGCCGGCGACGGCATCGGCGACCTCGCCGAGGGCGACGGGGAACCGCGGGAAGGGTCCACCGTCGAGCCGCGGGCCGGCCGGCTCAGTGGCGCGGACGACGCGACCGGGCGGGGGAACGACGTCTTCGCCGAGGACGTGGGCATCGACGGCGGCGCCGCCTCGGCCGAGGAAGCGGCCGTGCATGTCACGGACGAGGCGGACATCCAGGGGCGCGAAGCCTGACGCGGGACGTCGCCGACCCGCTCGACCACGTCGACGCGGGCCCGTTCGGGGCGGACGAAGGCCACGGCGGTCATGTTCCCGGGCGCCCCGGGCCGCGTACGGCAGCCCGTCCACGTTTAGTCATATTTTCCACGGGTATGTGCCTTTTTGTGCTTCGGACAAGAGGCGCGCCCGTGGGATTCCGGGCCGCATCTGTCCGGCCCAGCGGCTTCCCGCGGCGACCCGAACGCATCGTCGACGAGGAGTGACCGCCATGCGGGCAGCACCCGCCCCCCGGCCCGACCGGCCCACCGACGCCGCCCCGCCCGACCGGGCCTTCCAGCGACTCCGGGCGCTTCCTCCGGGGCCCGAGCGGGACGCGCTGCGCGACGAGACGATCTGCGCCTGGCTCCCGATGGCCCACCGGATCGCCACCCGCTTCCGCGACCGGGGCGAAGCCATGGACGACCTCCGGCAGGTGGCCGCGATGGGGCTCGTCAAGGCGGTGGACCGCTACGACCCGGATCGGGGCAAGGCCTTCGAGAGCTATGCGGTGCCCACCGTCACCGGGGAACTGAAGCGGCACTTCCGCGACCACACCTGGGACGTCCATGTCCCGCGCCGCGTCCAGGACCTCCGCAACCGGGTGCGGGTGGCCCGGCGCGAACTGGCGCAGAGCAGCGGGGGCGCCGCCCCGACCTGCGCCGACATCGCCTCGGCCACCGGGCTCGGGGAGGAGGACGTGCTGCTGGGCCTGGAGGCCCTGGAGAGCTACAGCGCCCTCTCCCTGGACGCCGGGCCCGCGGGCGTCGAGGGCGGCTCGCCCCTGGCCGACCGGCTGGGCTCCTGCGACGGGGCGCTGGACGTCGCCATCGACCGCGAGGCCGTCAAGCCGGGGCTGCGGGGGCTTCCGGAGCGGGAGCGGACCATCCTGTACCTCCGCTACTTCCGGGACATGACCCAGTCCCGGATCGCCGAACAGCTGGGCATCTCGCAGATGCACGTGTCGCGGCTGCTCAGCCAGTCCTGCGAGCGCGTGCGCGACGGTGTGCTCCAGAAAGCGGCCTGACGGGTCCGGAACCGGCCGGGACGCTCCCTGCTCAGGGCCGCGTCAGCGGGGCGCGCAGCGCCGAGCGGCCCTCGCGCCACGCGGCCAGCAGGTGGTCCCCGAGGAGATCCTCCAGGTGCCCGGTCGCCTCGATGCCCAGCACGATGTCGGCCGCGAGGCCGGGCTCGTCCTCCAGCAGGCCGTCGATCACCTCGTGGCGCACCACCTGTTCGTGGACCGCGTCGGCCTCCACGTGCTCGTCGTAGAAGCGTTGGGCGGCGGGGCCCGCGCCCGCGCGGCGCAGGGCCCGGGCCAGCCTCCTCGATCCGGGGGACGAGGTGATCTCCACGGCGGCGAAGTGCCCGACGAGCGCGCCGCGCAGCCGCCGGTGCAGGCCGAAGAGGGACATCATGTTGACGGTGGCCAGGGCCTGGGCGGGCGCGACGTCGAGGTAATGGCCGTACCGGGCGTCGAGGCCGAGGTCGGTCATCAGGTCGGCGAACAGCCGCGCGTGGACGTCCTCCGCCCGCCCCGCCCCGAATTCGTCGAACTCGACGGCGACCATCGCCGCCTTCGCCCGGCCCCGGAGCCTGGGCACCACCCACAGGTGCGGATCGGCTTCCTTGAGGTGGTACAGGGAGCGCACGGCCGCGTATTCACGCAGTTGCCACAGCTCCCCCTCCCGCTGGAGGTGGTGGCTCACCCCCCGGCCGTCGTCCCCCACCGGCTCCAGCTGGAGCGTGTCCACCGCCTCCGCCACGTCGGTCCTGCCCGAGCCGCCGTCGCGGCGCAGCGCGTCCAGGAAGACGTCCTCGGCCGCCGCGCGCACGCCGAGCAGCGCGGGATCCCATTCCAGGCGCTCGTCCACCCCCGCGAACCCCCGGTAGTGGAGCTCGTACAGGACGTACAGGAGCAGCTGGAGGTCGTCCCCGTACGCGTCGGAGCGGTGGACCGCGCGGGTGTCGGGCAGCCGGGTTCCGCCGCCCGCCAGCACGGCGAGGACGCCCTCGCTCAGAGGTCCGCGCGCGGGAGGGAGCACGGGGGACGCCGCGGGGCCGGCGCCGTCAACGGGGTCGGCTGCCGGGGTCGTCGTCATCGGGGTCCTCCTCGCCCTCCTGGGGCTGTCGGCCGTCCGGGCGGCTCTCCGAGGGCCCGGCGGGCTTGCGGCGGCGGTGGCTCGTGTCGCACCAGGGGTAGGCGCGGCTGCGGCGGCAGGTGCAGATCGCGACGACGAAACGGTCGGAGCGGGTGGTCGTGCCGTCGTCGCCGACGACCTCGACCGGCCCTTCCACCAGGACCGGGCCGTCCCGGTTCACCGTCACGCGGCGGGGTCTCTCATTTCTTCCGGCCACGGATCACCACCAGTTCCTCCCTGTCCAGCCGGTCCCGCAGCAGGCCCCGGTCCCGCAGCCAGGCGGCCCGGCGGCGGGTGACCGGCCCGAAGGGGATCGTGACCCGGTCGGTCACGGAGACGGCGAAACCGCCCGCGGACAGTCGGCCGACCGTCTCCTCGGGGCGGCTCAGTCCCGACTGCACCAACAGGAGCAGGCCGCCGGGACGGAGCGCGGCGGAGGCGTCGTCACAGATGCGGTCGAGGATCACCCGGCCGTCGGGGCCCGCGTCCCAGGAGCGGCCGGGCCCGTACCGCGGCAGCGACAGGCCCGGGGCCGGAACGTAGGGGGGATTGCTGACGACGGCGTCGAACGTGTGGCCCGGCAGGGCCCTGAGCAGGTCGCCCCTGCGTACGGTGACGGGCAGGCGGGCGAGCGCGGTGTTGAGCCGCGCGGACGCCACGGCCCGGCGGCTGATGTCGACCGCGGTGACGCGGGCGCCGAGCCGGGCGGCGTGCAGGGCCAGCGCGCCGCTGCCGGTGCAGAGGTCCAGCAGGTCCGTGCCCGGGCCGATTCCCTCACGGCGCATGGCCAGGGCCAGCAGCAGCGTGTCCGTCTGCGGGCGGTAGACCCCGGGGAGCCGCACGACCCGGCCCGGGCGCGGCGCGGCCCCGGCCACCGGTGGAGCCGGGGCGGGGGCGTCCGCCGGGGTCCCGGGCGTCACGGGGCCGTCCTCGCCCTCAAAGAGCCGTACCCCTCGCATCGTGTCCTCCTGTGCGGTCGGCCGTCGTTCCACCGTCGAGCGGTTCGCGTCTCCTCGCCGGCGGGGCGGAGCCCGGTTCCGTCACCGGGCGGTCCGGTGCTCGGTGGCTCGGCGCCGCTGTACCGGAGTGACCCCGTACGGCTCCGCCAAACCCGCGGTCCGCCGTTCGTCGGGCCGTCGTACGCTGAGTCTGCCGTCCCGGCGCACCGGCGGCGAGCGGGACAGCGGCGCCGGGGGACAGTCGGGAAGGAGACCGCGGTGGGGACAGGGAGTCCGGCCGGCGCGACGGTGGCGGAGGTCATGGCCGAGCTGGCCGAGCTGGATGACCCGCGGGTCCGTGCGGTGAACGAGAGGCACGGCGACGACCACGGGGTGAACCTCGGCAGGCTGCGGGCCGTCGCGAAACGGCTCAGGACGCAGCAGGAGCTCGCGGTCCGGCTGTGGGGGACGGACGACACCGCGGCGAGACTGCTGGCCCTCCTGATCTGCCGGCCGAAGGCGTTCGGGCGCGACACGCTGGACCGCATGGTGCGCGAGGCCCGCGCGCCCAAGGTGCACGACTGGCTCGTGAACCACGTCGTGAAAAAGAGCCCGCACGCCGAGGAGCTGCGGGTGGCCTGGTCCGCCGATCCGGACCCCGCGGTCGCGAGCGCCGGGTGGGCGCTCACCACCGAGCGTGTCGCGAAGAAGCCCGAGGGGCTCGACCTCCCGGGGCTGCTGGATGTCATCGAGGCCGGGATGAAGGACGCCCCGGACCGTCTGCAGTGGGCGATGAACCACTGTCTGGCCCGGATCGGCATCGACCATCCCGGCCTCCGCGCCCGCGCCGTCGGCATCGGTGAGCGGCTGGAGGTGCTCAAGGACTATCCGACCTCGGCGGGCTGCACATCCCCGTACGCACCGGACTGGATCGCCGAGATGGTGCGGAGGCAGGAGGCCGGGTAGCGGGGCGCCCCGTGGTTCTCACCTGCCGGCGGGTGCGGGCTCGCCGCCCTCCTCCGGCGTCGGGACGGCGACGGCACCGCCGGCGGGGACGCGGCGCGGCCCGAGAAGCGTGACGGTGGTGAGCACGGCGACGACGGCGAGCGCCGCGGACACGCCCAGTACGGCCCGGGTGCCGTCGGTGACCGCCCGGGCGGTCGCCCCTCCGGAGAGGGCGAAGACGGCGCCGAGCGCCGCGGTGCCGACACCGGCGCCGAGCGAGGCGAGGGTGGAGACCGTTCCCGCGACCATGCCGACGCGTTCGGGGGCCGTGACCCGTACGGCGACCGCCATGACGGGTGCGCCGGCGATCCCGCCGCCCGCCCCCCAGGCGAGCAGCGGCGGAACCAGCGCCCACCCGGGGGTGTCGGGGGTGATCACCAGGGCCAGCGCGGCCAGGCCGACGCCCTTGAGCGCGTAGCCGGAGCCGATCACCAGGCCGGGGGGCCGGTCGCCGATGAGCTTGGAACCGACCATGCCCATGACGATCTGGGCAAGGAAGATCGGGGTCATCAGCAGGCCCGCCGCCGTCGGGCCCAGGCCGAGGCCGTCGGAGAAGTACAGCACCAGGTAGACCGAGCCGCCGATGGTCAGGGCGCGGGAGAGGAACACGGCCAGCATCGCGCCGGAGAACGCGGGACTGCCGAACATCCGGGGTTCCAGCGTCGGCGCGGGCGCCGTGAACTGGACGGCCAGGAAGGCGGTCAGCGCCGCGCAGGCGGTGAGCAGCAGGGCGGTCTCCCGCCCGGACCAGGGCGTGTCGCCGCTACGGAGCATCAGCAGCGTCGCCGCGCCGAGACCGGCCATGAGCAGCACGCTGCCGAGCCAGTCCGTGCGTCCGCCCCGCGACGCCCCCCGGGAGCGGGGCAGCACGCGTACGGCCAGCGCCCAGGCGGCCACCCCGAGGGGCAGGTTGACCGCGAAGACCGCCCGCCAGCCGAAGGTCTCGGCCAGCACCCCGCCGAGAGTCGGCGCGAGCAGGCCGGCCGCGGTCGCGAACGAGCCCCAGGCGCCGATCGCGAGGTCGCGTTCCTCGCCCTCGTAGCGGTCGGAGAGCAGCGGAATGCCGTTCACCATGATCGCGGCGGCCCCGGCCCCCTGGAGCACCCGGGCGACGTTGAGCCACAGCAGATCCGGCGCCAGGGTCGCGGCCAGCGAGGCCAGGGTGAACACGGCGATCCCGGCGAGGAACAGGGGCCGTCGGCCCCAGCGGTCCGACAGGCTTCCCACGACCTGGGTGAGCGCGCCCATGGCGACCATGTACGTCACCACCACGGACTCGACCGAGGCCCCGTCCGCGATGTCGGCGCTGATCAGCGGTGCCCCGATGGCCACGATCGTCAGGTCGACGACGACCAGGCCCGTGGAGGCCATCACGAGCACCAGCACGCCGCTCAGCGGCGGCAGGCGGCGGGACTTCGGAGCAGGCATACGGGAATCGGCCTCCGGGCTCGGTGGACACACGTGGGCGCCCGCGGGGCGAGAGCAGGGAAAGGACCTGGTCCTGTCGTCGAACTGCCGCCTGCCCTCCGGGCGACGACGGCAGTTCGGCGACAGGACCCAGCGGCCCGCGACACGGCCAGCCTGGCGTCACCGGCCACTAAAGTCAACATGTGTGAAGTTCAAGGTGGCCGTACGCTGTCGCCATGCCTGCCACGCCTCGCCGCCGACCCGCCACACGCAAGGGCCGTCCCGTCCTCACGCGCGGGATCATCGCCGCCAAGGCCCTGGAGATGGCGGGCTCACAAGGGTTCCCGTCCCTCACGATGCGAGCCCTCGCGGCCGAACTGGGCGTGACCGTGCGGGCGTTGTACAACTACGTCGAAGACCGCGAGGAAGTCGTCGCGCTGGCCGTCGACCTGATGCTGACCTCGTGGAACCCGCCCCCGCTCTCCCCCGCGGCCTGGGAGGAGTCCGTCGCCGACTACGCGGGCTCGCTGCGCGCGCTCTACCGCCGTTGGCCCCGCGCCCTGCTGATCTCCCTGGACGAGGACACGCCCCCGGCCTCGGTGCACCCGGGACGCCTGCTCAACCTGGACCGGTTCCTGCGGCTGCTGCGGGACATCGGCCTGGATCTCCCGGCGGCGCTCGCGGCGCACCGTCAGCTGTCCCTGCTCGTGCTGTCCTTCGCGCTGGTGGTCGACGGGCCCGCCGCCCGGGCCGGGGCCGACCGGACCGCGCTCGTCCCCGACGCCTGGCTCACCGACCACGCCGACCTGGACATCCCCACCCTCAGGGAGGCCGCCGCAACGCCGCTTCCCACGCCGGACGAGCAGTTCGACGAGCTCGTCTCGGCCGTCGTCGACCGGATTCGCGGCGGCCTCAGAGCCGGCTGACGAGCCGCTGTTCCGGGCCGGGCTCCCGGTGGATGGGCTCCGCTCCCCCGGTCAGCGGCAGCCCCGTACCGCCGCGCCGGGCCGAGACGATCTCCGCCGCGATGGAGAGCGCCGTCTCCTCCGGCGTACGGGCCCCGAGGTCCAGGCCGATGGGCGACCGCAGCCGGTCCAGCTCACGGTCGCTCAGACCCGCCTCGCGCAGCCGCCGCGTGCGGTCCTCGTGGGTGCGGCGGGATCCCATCGCGCCGACGAACGCGACGGGCAGCCGCAGCGCCTCCGTGAGCAGCGGCACATCGAACCGGGCCTCGTGCGTCAGCACGCACAGCACCGTGCGCCCGTCGGTGGCGGTGCGCCGGAGATAGCGGTGGGGCCAGTCGACGACGACCTCGTCGGCCTCGGGGAACCGGGCCGGGGTGGCGAAGACGGGCCGGGCGTCGCACACCGTCACGTGGTGGCCCAGGAACTTCCCGGCCCGCACCAGGGCCGCCGCGAAGTCCACCGCGCCGAAGACGATCATGCGGGGCGCCGGCACGCTGCTCTCGACGAGCAGGGTCAGGCCGCCGGGGCAGTGCGTCCCGTCCTCGGAGAGCCGGACGGTGCCGGTCCGCCCGGCCTCCAGCAGTGCGAAGGCCTCCGCCGCCGCCGTGCGGTCCAGCTCCGGGCTCCCGCCGAGCCCGCCCTCGCGGCTGCCGTCGCCGCGCACGAGCAGCGCCCGTCCCGGGAGACCGTCCGGGCCGCTCACCACCCGGGCGAGGGCCGCCGCGGTGCCGGAGACCGCGGCGGACAGCGAGGCCGCCAGCACCGCGCGTTCCGGTGAGTCGGCGCGGACCGGTGTGACCATGATGTCGATGACCCCACCGCAGGTCAGCCCGACCGCGAAGGCGTCCTCGTCGCTGTAGCCGAACTGTTCGCGCACGGTCTCGCCGTCCCGGAGCGCCCGCGCGCACAGCTCGTAGACCGCGCCCTCCACGCAGCCGCCGGAGACCGACCCGATCGCCGTGCCGTCGCTGTCCACGGCGAGCGCCGCACCGGGGCCGCGCGGCGCGCTGCCGTCGACGGAGACGACGGTGCCGACGGCGAACTCCCGGCCCTGCGCCATCCATCGGTGCAGCTCGCCGGCGATGTCAAGCATCCGCCGCTCCCCCGGCGGGGTCCGGCGCCGTCGCCGCGAGGATCCGGTCGGGGCGGATCGGGAGGTCCCGGTGGCGGACGCCGGTGGCGTGCCAGACGGCGTTGGCGACGGCCGCCGCCGCGCCCACGATGCCGATCTCCCCGATGCCCTTGATGCCGACCGGGTCGTCCGGGTCGTGGTCGTCCACCCAGTCCGCCTCGATGTCCGGGACGTCGGCGTGGGTGGCCACGTGGTAGCCGGCGAGATCGGGGGCGTAGTGGCCGCCGCTGTCGCGGTCGCGGACCGCCTCCTCGTGCAGGGCCATGGAGATGCCCCAGGTCATCCCGCCGACGAGCTGGTTGCGGGCGGTGAGCGGATTGACGATGCGGCCGGCCGCGAAGACGCCCAGCATGCGGCGCACCCGGACCTCGCCGGTGGCGGTGTCGACGGCGACCTCGGCGAACTGCGCCCCGTAGGAGTGCCGTTCCTTGCGCGCGAGGGCCCCGAGCGCGGCGGTGGTGTCGGACCGCACCGTGATGCCCTCCGGGGGCACGGCCGTGGTCACCGCGAGCCGCTCCCTCAGTTCGGCCGCGGCGGCCGTGACCGCCCAGGCCCAGGAGCGGGTGCCCATGGAACCGCCGGCGATCATCGCGTGGCCGAAGTCGCTGTCGCCGATGCGGACCCGGACGCGGTCGGGCGCGGTCTCCAGCGCGTCGGCGGCGATCAGGGTGAGCGCCGTGCGGGCTCCGGTGCCGATGTCGGCGGCGGTGATCCGTACGGTGAACGAACCGTCCGCCTCCGCCGTGACCAGGGCGGTGGACGGGGCGGCCCCGGCGCCGAAGGAGGCCGCCGCCGTGCCGGTGCCCAGCAGCCAGCGTCCGTCGCGGCGGGTGCCGGGACGCGGATCGCGGTCCGCCCAGCCGAACCTGCGCGCGCCCTCGCGGAAGCAGGCCGCCAGGTTGCGGCTGCCGAACGGGAGCCCCGAGACGGGGCCCACCTCCGGCTCGTTGCGCAGGCGCAGTTCGATCGGGTCGACACCGGCGCGCGTCGCGAGTTCGTCGAGGGCCGCCTCGATCGCGAACGACCCCGGGGCCTCCCCCGGTGCGCGCATCCAGGTCGGGGACGGCACGTCGAGCCGTACGACGTGGTTGGCGGTGCGGTGCGCCTCGGCGTCGTACATCACCCGGGCCACGCCCGCGCTGGGCTCGACGAACTCGTACACCCTCGACGTCTGGTTCAACGAGAGGTGTTCCAGGGCCAGCAGCCGGCCGTCGGGGGCCGCGCCGAGCCTGATCCGCTGGGTGGTGGGGCTTCGGTAGCCGCCCAGGGTGAACGTCTGCCGCCGGGTCAGCACCACGCGCACCGGGCGCCCCAGAGCGGTGGCGGCCATGACGGCGGACACCTGGTGGGCGCGCAGGCCCTTGCTCCCGAAGCCGCCCCCGATGTGTTCGGAGCGGACCCGCACCGAGGAGGCGTCCAGCGAGAACATCGCGGCCAGCTCGGACTGGACCCAGACGGCGCCCTGGTTGGAGTCGACGACCTCCAGCCGGCCGCCGTCCCAGCGGGCCGTCGCCGCGTGCGGCTCCATCATGCTGTGCTGCTCTTCGGGGGTGGTGTACCGCGCGTCCACCACGTGGGCGGACGCGGCCAGCCGTTCCTCCAGGTCGCCCTTCTCCGTCTCGGCCGGCATGTGGCTCGCGGCGGGGTAGGCGTCCGGGTGGCCTGCGACGAGCGCGGTGTCGTGGGGCTCCCGCTCGTACGTCACGACGAGCGCTTCGGCGGCCTCCCGGGCCTCCTCGGAGGTCTCGGCCACGACGAGCGCGACCGGCCAGCCGGCGAACGGCACCCCGTCGTGCTGGAAGACGGCGCAGGTCGGGTCCGGCGGGGTGCCGAGCATGCCGACGTAGTCGAGGTTCAGGCGGGGGGCGTTGCCGTGGTGCAGCACGGTGAGCACGCCCGGCATGCCGAGGACGGGGGCGGTGTCCACGTCGAGGATCCGGCCGCGCGCGACCGTGGACAGCACGAGCCAGCCGTGGGCCAGGTCCGGGTGCGGGATCTCGCCCGCGTAGCGGGCGGCGCCGGTGACCTTGTCGCGGCCCTCGACGCGGGTGTGGGCGACGCCGACGGCTCCGCGCACGGCCCGGGGTCCCGGCGTGGTGGTGGTCATCGGGCGTCCCTCCCGGCGAGTTCGGTGAGTACGGAGACCACGAGGTTGCGCATGAGGGTCACCTTGTATCCGTTGTCGGGCAGCGGCCGGGCGGCGGCCAGTTCGGCGTCCGCCGCGGCGGCGAAGGTCGCGCCGTCGGCCGGGGCGCCGGCCAGGACGGCTTCCGCCGCACGGGCACGCCAGGGCCGGGAGGCGACGGCTCCGAGCGCCAGGCGCGCTTCGCGTACGAGGCCGTCCTCGACGGTGAGGGCCGCGGCGACGGAGCCGATGGCGAAGGCGTAGGAGGCGCGTTCGCGCACCTTGCGGTAGCGGGAGCGGGCGGCGACGGGCGCGGCGGGCAGGCTGACATGGGTGATCAGGGCACCGGGCGGCAGGGCCGTCTCCCGGTGCGGGGTGTCGCCCACGGGGAGGTAGAAGTCGGTGAGCGGCGTCTCGCCGGGCCCGTCGGCGCTCGCGTAGGAGACCACCGCGTCGAAGGCCGTCAGCGCCACGCCCATGTCGGAGGGGTGCACGGCCACACAGTGGCCGGAGGCGCCGAGGACGGCGTGGTTGTGGTGTTCGCCGGTGACGGCGGGGCAGCCGCTGCCGGGGACGCGCTTGTTGCAGGGCTTGGAGACGTCGGTGAAGTAGCCGCAGCGGGTGCGCTGGAGGAGGTTGCCGCCCACGGTCGCCATGTTGCGCAGCTGCCCGGAGGCTCCGGCCAGCACGGCCTGGGCCAGCGCCGGGTAGCGACGGCGGACTTCGGGGTGGGCGGCGAGATCGCTGTTGGTGACGGTCGCGCCGATCCGCAGACCGCCGTCCGCCGTGGGCTCGACGCGGTCCAGGGGGAGATCCCGGACGTCGACGAGGCGGGCGGGGCGCTCCACGCCGGACTTCATCAGGTCGACGAGGTTGGTGCCGCCGCCGAGGAACCGCGCGTCCGGGTCGGCGGCGAGGAGCGCGAGGGCACCGGTGACGTCGTGGGCGCGCTGGTAGCCGAACTCCCTCATGCGGCGGTCCCCTTCGCGGCTTCCGCCCGGTGCTCGGCGTGGGACTCCGCGGCGCGGGCGACGGCCCGGACGATCGAGACGTAGGCGCCGCAGCGGCACAGGTTGCCGCTCATGCGCTCCCGGATCTCGTCGGGCGTCAGCGGTGGCGGTCCCGCCTCGGGTCCGGGGTCGTCGGTGACGGCGCTCGGCCAGCCGGCCGCGTGTTCCTCGATGACGGCGATGGCCGAGCAGATCTGGCCGGGTGTGCAGTAGCCGCACTGGTAGCCGTCGAGGTCGAGGAAGGCCTGCTGGACGGGGTGCAGTTCGTCGCCCTCGGCCACGCCTTCGATGGTGGTGATCTCGCGTCCCTCGGCCGCGACCGCGAGGCTGAGGCAGGAGACGACGCGTCGCCGGTCGACCAGGACGGTGCAGGCGCCGCACTGTCCCTGGTCGCAGCCCTTCTTGGTGCCGGTGAGGTCGAGGCGCTCGCGCAGGGCGTCGAGCAGGGTGGTGCGGTGGTCGATGGGCAGGTGGTGCTTCTCGCCGTTGATGTTCAGGGTGATCGCACTGGACGTCGACGAGGTCGCTGGGGCCATGTTCAGCCTTCTCCGGTCTCTGGTGACGAGGTATCGGACCGCCGGCCGGGACCGGCCGATCCGGCGGCCGGCGAACGCGACCGGCGCTAAGGTAGCCCTAACCGGACTGTTGTCCGCTCACGGAAAAAAACGTAACGGACAGCTGTCCGGTTAACAAGGACGGGTTTCGGCCACGAGCCCGCGAGGAGGATCCGTGTCCCAGCCGAAGAAGGACGCGCCCCTGCGTCTCGACGCGCAGCGCAATCGCGAGCGCATCCTGCGCGTGGCCATGGTCGAGCTGACGCTGCGCGCGGACGCCCCGCTGAGCACGATCGCCAGGAAGGCGGGCGTCGGGCAGGGCACGTTCTACCGCAACTTCCCGCACCGGGAGGCCCTCGTCCTGGAGGTCTACCGCTACGAGATGCAGCAGGTCGCCGACGCCGCGGGCGAGTTGCTCCGGACCCGGCCGCCCGAACGGGCCCTGCGCGAGTGGATGGACCGCCTCGCCCGCTTCGCCATGACCAAGGCGGGACTCGCGGACGCGATCCGGCTGGTCACCAGCGCACCGGGCGGCCCCGCCAAGCCGGGCCCCACCCCGGTCATGGAAGCGGCCGGAACGCTGCTCCGCGCCTGCGAGGAGGCCGGCGCCGTCCGCCCCGGGGTGACCCCGGACGACTTCTTCCTCGCCATCGCCGGTCTCTGGCAGCTCGATCCGCGCGAGGACTGGGAGCCGAGGGCCGGCCGGCTGCTGGATTTCGTCATGGACGGACTGCGCGTCGGGGCCGCCGGACGGTGACGGGGCCGCTCGCCCCAGCGTGTCGGCGGCCCGTGTGATGATGCCCCGTACAGCGCCCGGACCTGGGGAGGGACCGAGCGCCACACACACGACGGGAGCGGCGGGTTGAGCAAGGGCGGGGCGTCCGTACCGGACGAGGAGTGGGAGCGTTTCCTGAAGGACGCCGAGGCCGGGGGCCGGGGGGCGCCCGAGGAGCCGTCGGCGCGGGCCCGGATGGTGGCGCGGCGCCTCCGGGAGGAGTCCGGCCCGCCCGCGGGGTGGCGGACGCACACGCCGGCCCGGCGGCGCGGGGGCAGGGGCTGGGCCGCCCTCGGTGTGGCTGCCGCCGTCGCCGTCGTGGTCGTGGCCGTCGGCCCCTGGGGGATCGGCAGTTGGTTCGACGAGGGCGACGGTGCGAACGCCACGCCCCTGGCCGCGGAGTCGGAGCGCCCCACCGGTGCGCCCGCGCGGGAGGCCGCGGAACGCCCTCCCACCCTGGACGAGCCGTTCAGGGGGTCGCCGGCCGCGCGATGGGGCGACGGGGCGGCGGGCATCCATCTGCCGGAGGCGCGGGCGACCGGCTGGATGAGCAGGACCGAGGTCGCCCAGGCGCTCACGAGGACCAGGGACTTCCTCGCCGCGTCCAGCCTCGACCCCGCCGTGCTGCGCGGCGAGCGGCCGGACAGGGCCATCGCGCTGATCAACCCGCACCAGTCGGACGTGCGGAGCTTCCTCGGGAAGGCGTTCGGCGCGCCCGACCGTGAGAACGATCCGCTCCTGCTGTTCAGCCGCTTCCGGTCCTCCGATGTGCGGCCGGCCGGGGACGTGGTCAAGACGCGCGGTCGGGTCACCTTCCGGGAGGGCGAGCGGGGTGCGCTGGAGGTGTCCACCGACATCACCTACGTCTACCCGGTCGTACGCGCCGAGGGGGACAGCGACGAGGTGGCACGCACCATCGTGCGCCGCGAGGTGGTGATGAGCTGGGACGACCCGTCGAAGATCGTGACCGAGCCGGGGACGTTCTCCCTCGTCTCCTACCGCATCGACACCACCAACGGCGGGTGCGACACCTACACCGGCTATCTGACCCCCGCGTTCCTCGCCGAGCGCACCGACGCCGCGGCGGGTGACGGCGCCGAGGTCGACCCGTACGACCGGAGCACGACGATGGAGGAGCGCATGCGGGAGACCGAGGACGAGGGCTGCGGAACCGCCACCCGCTCCTGAGCGCGCGGCCCGTGGCGTCCGGCCGGATGGAACACCGTGGTCCGGTGCCGGACAGCGTCGCGGACCGGTGGTCGCGCCCCGGGGCGGGGTGGGGCGCGACCGGTGCGTCGCCGTCTGCCGGTTCAGCCCCGGGCGGGTCCGCCCGTGCCGTCGGCAGGTGTGCGCGCCAGTGCGTCGGCGAAGCGGGACGTCAGCGCGGTGGGTGCGGTGATGGCGGTGCCGACCACGACGCTGTGGGCGCCGCGGGCGAGCGCCTCGGCCGCCTCCTCGGGGGTGTTGACGCGCCCTTCGGCGACGACGGGTACGGAGATCGCGGCCGCCAGGGAGGCCACCAGGTCGAGATCCGGTCCGGTCTGCTGCACGGTCCCCGGCACATAGCCGGACAGGGTGGTGGAGACGAAGTCCGCGCCCTGTCCGGCGGCGGTGATCCCCTCGGCGAGGGTGGCGACGTCGGCCATGACGAGGGCGCCCGCTCCGTGCACGGCGGCGACGAGTTCGGCGAAGGTGGAGCCGTCCGGGCGCGGCCGGTCGGTGGCGTCGGCGGCGACCACGGCGGCGCCCGAGGCGGCGACGGCCAGGGCGTGCCGGACGGTCGGGGTGATGTACACCCCGGTGTCGCCGTCCTTCCACAGGCCGATGACCGGCAGGTCCACCGCCGCCGCGATGGCCGCGACGACCTCCGGTTCGTTGGCGCGGATCGCGGCGCCGCCGCCGGCGGCTGCGGCGAGCGCGAGGCGGACGAGGGTGCCGGTCTCCCGCATCGGGTCCCCGGGGGGCGCCTGGCAGGAGACGATCAGCCGGCCCCGGAGGGTGGCGGCCAGGTTCTGTGCGTTCATCGGTGGGCTCCCGGACGGTGGAGGGGAAGGGTGGCGGGCAGGGCCGCGGCGCCGCGTACGGCGGCGTCCCCGCCGTGCAGCGGGGGTTCGGGGAGGAGTCCCCGCAGGGGCGGCATCAGTTCGGCGGCGAAGGCCGCGGCCAGCGCGTCGTGGTACAGCGCGCCGATCCGGGGGACTCCCCCGCCGACGACGACCCGGTCGGGGCCGAGGGCGTTGGCCAGGCCGCCGAGGACCCGGCCGGCCGCCGCCGCGCCGGTGGTGATGGCCCGTACGGCGGCCCGGTCGCCTCCGGCGGCGCGGGCGGCGACCGTTTCGAGCCGGTCCGGCGGGCTGCCGGTGAGCCGTGCGTAGTGGGCGGCGATGCCCGGACCGGAGGCGATGACCTCCAGGTGTCCGGTGGCGCCGCAGGTGCAGGGCAGTCCGGCCGCCTCGGCGCTGGGCAGATGGCCGAGGTGGCCGGCGATGCCGGCGGCGCCGTGCAGCATCCGCCCGTCGACGGCGAGGGCGCCTCCCACACCGGTGCCGACGGCCGCGTACAGCAGCGAACCGCGGTGGCCGGTCAGGGCGGCGAGTTCGGGTCCCGCCGTGGCGCGCACGTCGTTGTCGCAGGCCACGGGCAGGCCCGTACGGTCCGCGAGGCCGGCGCCGAGCGCGGTGCCGGCCCAGCCCCGGATGGAGTCGGTGGCGCTGGTGACCCTGCCGCTGCGGGGGTCGACGACCCCGGCGGCGGCGACGCCGATCAGGGAGGCCAGTCCCTCGGGGTCGACCTCGGCCGCCGCCGCGGCGAGCGCGTCGAGCACGGCGGCGGCGCCCTCCCGGGCGGGGGTGGCCCGGGTGCGCCGGACCAGCACCTCCCCGTCGGGGGCGAAGAGGGCCGCCGCGATCTTCGTGCCCCCGAGGTCGAGGCCGATGACCACGGCTCCGGTCGTCCGCCCGCTCATCGGACCGGCGGCAGACCGGCGCCGCGCAGCCGCTCCGCGACGGAGGCGGCGGACGCGGCGGACAGCGGGATCTGCGGGAAGGCGGTCGCGCCGCGGTCGATGACGCCGAGCAGCCGCAGCGCCTCCTTGAAGGATCCGAGCGCGGACGAGCTGCGGCCCATCTCCTGCTCGGGGCCGGCGTCGACCAGGGCGAACAGCTCGACGAGCCGCTCCTGTTCCCGGGCGGCGAGCGTCCAGTCCCCCGCCCGCGCGGCGTCGTACAGCCGTACGTAGCCGGCCGGATCGACGTTGCCGAGCCCGGGGACGACGCCGTCGGCTCCGGCCAGCAGGGCCGCGTCCACGGTGAGTTCGGAGCCGGTCAGCACGGTGAAGTGCGGTGCCGGACCCCGGTCCCTGCCCCCGCGTCCGCCCAGTTCGACGAGGAGCCTGCGCAGACCGCCCTCGTCGCCGCTGCTGTCCTTGAGGCCGGCCAGGGTGCCGTCCTCGGCCAGTTCGCGGATCAGGGTGGCGGAGAGCTTGGAGTGCACGGCGACCGGGATGTCGTAGGCGAACAGCGGCAGGTCGACGTCCGCCCGCAGCCTGCGGAAGTGCCCGGCGATCTCGTTGGGGTGGGTGCGGGTGTAGAAGGGCGCCGTCGCGACGAGGGCGTCGGCGCCCAGCTCCGCGGCGGTCCGGGCGTGGGCGAGCACCCGGGGGGTCGTGGTGTCGATGACCCCGGCCAGGACGGGGACCCGACCGGCGGCGGCGGTGACGACGGTCTTCAGGGCGGTGGCCCGCCGGTCGTCCGTCAGGTAGGCGACCTCGCTGGTCGAACCGAGGGCGAACAGGGCGTGCACGCCGCCGTCGACGAGGTGGCCGACGAGCCGGGCGAGGGAGGCCGTGTCGACCTCGCCCCGGTCGTCGAGCGGAGTGCAGACCGGCGGTACGACGCCGCGCAGCGGTGCGGTCAGGGACATGGTGGGAGAGCTCCAGCTCGCTCGGGACGCCGGTCTTTCGCCTTTCGCCCGGAAGGGAGGACGAGACCAGGACATGAGACGTAAGATGTCTTACGTCTGGCTTAGCTTAAGCCGATGCCCCGGCGGCCGGTCAAGAGGCCGCGGCGGCCGACGACACCCCCAGGAGGACGGTTGTGGCCCGCCCCACCATGGCGCAGGACATCGAGCGCAGGATCAAGGAACTGATCCTCGACCGGGCGCTCGGCCCGGGCGATCCGCTCCCCACCGAACCGGAGCTGATGGAGCTGTTCGCCGCCGGGCGGGTCTCGGTGCGCGAGGCGCTCAAGGCGTTGCAGGCCGTGAACGTCGTGGAGATCCGGCGGGGCTTCGGCACCTTCGTCGGCTCGCTCTCGCTGACGCCCTTCGCCGAGGGGCTGGCCTTCCGGGCGGTCGTGCGCCACGGTCGGGGCGAGCCGGGGCTGCTGGAGCTGATGAAGGTGCGCGAGGCGCTGGAGACCGGCCTGGTCGGCGCCGTCAGCGCCGGCATCCCCGCCGGGGACCTGGCGGTGCTGCGGAGTCTGGTCGCCACGATGGAGGCCGAGGCGGCCCGGGACGGCCGGGTCGCCCGGGCGACCGACCGCGCCTTCCACCTGGCGCTCTACGCCTCGCTCGACAACCACCTGCTCAGTGAGGTGCTGGACGCTTTCTGGGCGGCGATGGACCGGGTGCGCACCAGTACGGACGACGGCCACCAGGACCCCGGCACCACCTGCCGCCAGCACCACGAGATCGTCGTGGCGGTGGCGGCGGGCGACGGGGTCCGGGCGGCCTCGGCGATGCGCGCCCACTTCGACGGCATCCGCGCCCGTCTGGAGCGGCACCCGTCCGGGGGCGGTTACGGGGTCACGGTCACCGACCGGCTGCCCGAGGCCTGCTTGCCGTCGGCCTTGTAGGTCACCGTCAGGCGGGCGTCGCCGGTCGCGCCCGCCGGGATCGTGACCGGGACCTTGATGTTCGCTCCCTGGCCGGGCCGGACCGCCGGGAACGCCACCTGCCTCGTGCTCCAGCCGGCGGGTACGGCCAGGTCGAGCGTGCCCGCGCTGCGCGTGACGTCCATCCGGTTGACGACGCGTACGGTCACCTCGGCGGTGGTCCCGGCCCTCAGCGTGGCCGGGGGCGTGATGGTGATGTCCGCGCAGGTGCCGCCGAGCCACTTCAGGTCGAAGGAGGAGTAGGTGATGTGCCGGTAGTCGGCGCGCTCGTAGAGCAGCCCGAGCCGGCCGTCCGGCAGCCGGGTCAGCGTCGAGTAGGCGGCGCTGCCCGGGTCGACGACCTTGCGGATCGGCCAGGTCCTGCCGTTGTCGCAGGACATCTTCACGGTCAGGTTCTTGCGCGCGGTGCTGTCGGTGTTGCTGAACAGCAGCCAGGATGCCTGGGGGTGGGAGGCGGGGACGTCGGGGGCGTAGCGGATGACCGAGCCGTTGTTCGCCGGGTCGGGGAGGTCGGTGTCCTGGACGAACGGTGTGTAGGTGACGCCGCCGTCGCTGGAGTACGCGACGGTCCGGTAGGGCGCGGAGCGGTTGTTGAGCATGATCCGGCCGTCGCTGAGCTCGACGGTCTTGTTCTCGTCGCCGCCGGGACCGACCGGGGTGCCCGTCTTCCAGGTCGCTCCGTGGTCGTCGCTGTAGGCGCTGACGGCGTAGTTGGCTCCGTTGTTCCGGATGGCGTACTGCTGGATCAGCCGCCCCTCGTACGCGCCGTGGCGCACCTGGATTCCTTCGCCGGAGGCCGCGAACATACCGGCCCAGGCGGGGTTCTTGATCTGCTTCGTGATGCGGCGGTGGGTCCAGGTGACGCCGTCGTCGTCCGAGTAGCTGTAGTCGGCCTGGAGGATGTTCGGGTCGCTCTCGTCGTTGCCGGTGCCCGAGCCGAAGAAGCCCTGGTTCACGGAGCCCGCGTAGAAGACGAAGATCCGGCCGGTCGTGCGGTCGACGAGGAGGCTGGGGTCGCCGAATCCCTTGGGGGCCGCTTCCTTGCGGACGACCTGCTGGCTCTCCCAGGTGGCGCCTCCGTCGGTGCTGCGCCGTACGACGACGCCGAGGTTGCCGGGGAGGTCGCCGAGCGTGGGGCGGGTGTCGTAGGCGGCGATCAGCGTGCCCCGGACGGAGGTGGTGAGCGCGGGGATGCGGTAGTGGGGGGAGCCGACGCCCTGGGTCGCGATGTCCTGGGAGGTCAGCTCACCGGGGGCGGCGGCCGGTGCGCCGTGGGCGGTGCCGGCGGTGGTGGCCACCAGGAGGGCGGCGGACAGCATGGCGACGGTGACTCTGCGCTGCATGGGCGATCTCTCTTCTCATGAGGGGAGACGTGCGGACGGAGCGTTCCGTGGTCGGACGCGACCGGTCAGGCGCGGTCGGTCCGGTCGGCCGGGAGGCCCGCGAACAGGGCGCGCACCCAGGCCAGTTGTTCGGCCCGGTGGTGTTCGGCGCCGCCCTCGTGCCCGTTGAACTCGTAGACGCGCACGTCCTTGGGGCCCGCGTACCGGTTGTAGGCCGTGAAGCAGGTGGAGGGTGGACAGATGTCGTCCGCCATCGCGATGGAGAACAGCGCGGGGGCGGTGGCCCGGGTGGCGTGGTGGGCCCCGTCGAAGTACGACAGGGTGTGGAACACCGGCTCGACGCGGTCGCGGTGGAGCCGGAGGTAGGCGGCGATCTCGGTGTACGGGGGCGTCGCGGCGATCCGCGCGGCGCGGGGGATGTTGCACAGGAACGGCACGTCCGGCATCACTCCGGCGAGCCCCGGCACGAGCCCGGCCACGGCCAGCGCGATGCCCCCGCCCTGGCTGACCCCGGTCACCACGATGCGGGCGGGATCGACCTCGGGGTGCTCGCGCATCGCCCGCACGCAGCGGACCGCGTCGGTGAACACCCGCCGGTAGTAGTGCGTCGCGGGACTCTCGACGCCCCGGGTCAGGAAGCCCGGCACGGACCCGGCGGAGCCGGGGTCGGTGTCGGGGGTGTCGCCGGTCGCCGAGGACCAGCCCTGGCCGCGGGTGTCCATGACCAGGTGCGCGTATCCGGCGCAGGCCCACATCAGCTGCTCGTGGGCCAGGCCCCGGCCGCGCCCGTACCCGAGGAACTCCACGACGCAGCCGAGCGGCCCGGTGGCCCCGGCGGGCATGCGCAGCCATCCCCGTACGGGACGGCCGTCGTGGCCCGGGACGCTCACGTCGTAAGCGCGGACCTGCACCAGCCCGCTGTCGACCTCGTCGAACCGGGGTCGCCGGTCCGGTGCGCCGCCGGGGGCCCGCTCGTCCAGGGTGTCGGACCAGAAGGCGTCGAAGCCGTCGGGAAGCGGCAGTTCGGGCCGGTAGGCGCGGCATTCCGCGAGCGTGAGATCGGCCGACGGCATGGCGGTGCCCTCCTGGAGGGATGAGGAAAGCGACAGGACAGAAGACGTCAGATGTCCTGATGGCAAACCAGACCGTAGGGAGCCGCGGGGCCGCCCGTCAAGGGCCGGGCCGCCCCGCGCTCCCACCGCGAAGGGCCGGGCGCGAGCGCGCCGGCCGCGATCAGCCCTCGCTCTCCCCGCGCGCCCTGGCCTCCGCGATCCGGCGTCTGACCGGGGCGTAGTGCTCGCCGAGCGCCTTCAGGAACGCGGGGACGTCGCCCTCGCGGGCCGCGTCCACGATGTTCTGGTGGGCGGCGACGGTCTCGGCCTCGTCGGCGTGCGTGAACCCCTGCAGATGCGGCGCGACGATCGTGTAGACGTCCCAGAAGGCCATCGAGAGCTGGCCGATCAGATCGTTGCCGAGCGGCGCCACGAGCAGCGCGTGGAAGGCGCGGTCCGCCGCGACGAAGCCGTGCCCGTCGCCCACGCCGGTCTCGCGCATGGTCGCCACCAGACTGTCCAGCCGGTCCAGCTCCTCGGCGTCCAGCGAGGAGATGATCCGGTCGGCCATGCCCCGTTCGAAAAGCTCGCGCACGTCGACGAGGTCGGCCATCACCTGGAAGTCGTCGTCGGGCGAGAGCAGCCCCCGGAAGGTGAGGCTCTCCACCAGCGCCGACAGGCTCAGCCGGCCGACGTACGTCCCGTGGCCGTGACGGACTTCGACGATGTCGAGCGCGGCAAGGATCTTGACGGCCTCCCGGACGCTGGAACGGCTGGCGCCGAGCGTCTCGCACAGGGCCGGTTCCGTCGGCAACGGGTCGCCCGGGCGCAGCCGTTCGTCGAGGATGTACCGCTTGATGCCCTCGACGACCTCCTGCCGCAACAGGGTGCGACCGGGTCTCGCGCCGGACATAGGTGAACTCCCCACCTCTTGACCCCTCTCGATTGTCGAGCTACGTTCCCACGCTATCAAGGCATCAGACATCTGACGTCTGACGCTCTCGCCGATCAGGCGTCCCGATAGCCTTCGAAAATCCGTTCTCCACCCATTCCTCACCAACGTCCTTTGGAGGACCCGTGCCCGAGCTGAGGCCAGCCGGCGTCGAGCGCCGCACCTTCCTGCGTTACACCAGTGCCCTCGGCGCGGCAGCCGCCATCACGGCAGGCCTTTCGGCTTGCGGCGGGCCCTCCTCGACCGCCGACGGAGCGGCCGCGAAGGGCGACGGCAACGGCACCATCGAGGCGGGTCTGTCGTACCCCCTCTCGACCGGTTTCGACCCGATGATCACGTCGGGCGCCACCCCGTACGCCGCCAATATGCACATCTTCGAGGGGCTCGTAGATCTCGATCCCGCAACACTCGTGGCACGCCCCGCGCTGGCCACCGAGATGCCGAAGAAGATCAACGCCACCACCTACCGCGCCACCCTGCGCGACGGCGCGACCTTCCACGACGGCTCACCGGTCACCGCCGAGGACGTCGTCTTCAGCTTCGAGCGCATCCTCGACGAGAAGAACGCGTCGCTGATGGCGCAGTTCGTGCCGTTCATCGACACGGTCACGGCGGTCGACGCGAAGACCGTCGAGTTCAAGCTCCGGCACGCCTTCGCACTCTTCCCCTCCCGGATAGCCGTCGCCCGGATCGTGCCCAAGAAGATCGTCGAGGCGGACGTCAAGGGCTTCGACGCCAAGCCCGTCGGCTCGGGGCCGTACCGGTTCGTCGAGGCGACCCGCGAGGACAAGATCGTCTTCGAGAAGTACGCGAAGTACAACGGCCCGCACCCGGCGAAGGCCCAGAAGATGGTCTGGCGCCTGATGTCCGACCAGTCGGCCCGCGTCAGCGCCATGGAGTCCGGCCGCGTCCAGGCGATCGAGGACGTCCCGTACATCGACGTCCAGCGGCTCTCCGCCACCGCGAAGACCGAGTCCGTGCAGTCCTTCGGCCTTCTCTTCCTGATGTTCAACACGGCGGACAAGCGCTTCGCCGACAAGCGGGTGCGCCAGGCCCTGCACTACGCCCTGGACACCGAGAAGATCATCAAGACCGCGATGGTCGGCAACGCGACGGCCGCCACCGGCTACGTCCCCACCACCCACCCCGACTACCACAAGGCCGCCACCGCCTACACCCACGACGTGGCGAAGGCGAAGAAGCTGCTGGCCGACGCGGGCGTGGGCAAGCTGAAGTTCACCGTGCTCACCACGGACACCGGGTGGGTCAAGGACATCGCCCCGCTGCTCAAGGAGAGCTGGGCCGCGGCCGGCATCGAGGCCACCTTGGACATCGCCCAGTCCGCCGCCCAGTACGCCAAGGTCGACGGCGGGGACTTCGAGGTCATGGTGGCCCCGGGCGACCCCTCGGTCTTCGGCAACGACGTCGACCTCCTGATGCGCTGGTTCTACTACGGCTTCTGGCCCGAGAAGCGCTACGCGTGGGCCGGCTCCCCCGCGTACAAGAAGGTCAAGCAGCTCCTCGACAAGGCCGCCCGGGCGGCCGACGAGGCGACGCGCAAGCAACTGTGGGGCGAGATCACCGATCTGGTCGCCGACGAGGCCGCGCTCTACCCGATCCTGCACCGCAAGCTGCCCACCGCCTGGAACGACAAGGCGCTCCCCGGCTTCAAGCCGCTGCCCACCACGGGCCTGTCCTTCGTGGACGTCGGCCGCGCCTGACGTCCACCCGGTCCGGGCCGCCGCCTGCCGGGCCCCGTCGTCACACCGCCGCCCGCCCACCACGGGCGACCGCGGCGGTGTGAGGGCGGGACCCGGGCGGCCCTGACCCGCCCTCCGCCCGATCGCAAGGAACCCGACGATGGTTGCTTTTCTCCGGCTCGCGCTGCGCCGCGTCGCGATGATGCCGGTGATGATTCTCGGCATCGCACTGCTGGTCTTCGTGGTGCTGCAGTTCTCGCCGGCCGACCCGGCCTACAACGCGCTCGGGGAGAGCGCCGGACCTGAGGCCAGGGAAGCCTTCGCGGAGGCCAACGGGCTCAACGACCCGTTGCCGGTCCGCTACTTCGACTTCCTCGGCCAACTGCTCCACTTCGACCTCGGGATGACCGTCCCACCGAGCCAGCCCGTGATCGACCGGATCACGGCAGCGTTCCCGCTCACCCTCCAACTGACCTTCCTCGGGCTGTTCCTCGCGGTCACGCTCGCCGTCATCGGCGGTGTCCTGGGCGCGATGTACCGCGACCGGTGGCCCGACCAGCTGTTCCGGGTGCTGTCCATGGCCGGGGTCGCCATTCCCTCGTTCTGGCTCGGCGTCCTGCTCATCCAGCAGTTCGCGCTGAACACCCGGATCTTCCCGACCGGCGGGTACACCAACCCCGCCGACTCCTTCAGCGGCTGGCTCACGACCATGGCCCTGCCCGCCGTTTCACTCGCGGTGCCGGTCGCCGCGTCGCTCGCCCGGCTCGTCCGCACCTCGATGGTCGCCGAACTGGACCGCGACTACGTACGCACCGCCCGGGGCAACGGACTGCCGGTGTTCCTGGTGATCCGCTCGGTGCTGCGCAACGCGCTGGTCACCCCGCTCACCGTGCTCGGCGTCAAGGTCGGCTACCTGCTCAGCGGCGCCGTGGTCATCGAAGCGATCTTCGACCTGCCCGGCATGGGCAAACTCATCCTCGAAGGTGTCACCGGCGGCGACGTCGCCCTGGTCCAGGGCACCGTGCTGACCATCGCCATCGCCTTCCTGGTGGTCAACGTCGTCGTCGACCTGCTCTACCTGCTGGTCAATCCGCGCATCAGGACGGTGTGACATGTTCGCCACGGGCCGTCTGGCCAAGAAGCTCTCCCGACCGGGCATCGCCTTCCGCGCCCTGCCGGTCACCTCCCGCGTCGCCCTCGGGGTGCTGGTCCTCGTGATCCTCGGCGCCGTACTCGCCCCCCTGCTCACCCAGGACCCGCTGACCACCGGCACCCCGGTCCAGGCCCCGAGCGCCGACCACTGGTTCGGCACCGACCGGGCCGGCCGCGACGTCTTCGCCCGCGTGGTGCACGGATCGCGCTACTCCCTGGTCATCGGCCTCGGGGCGACCGCCGTCGCGTTGATCGCCGGGGCCGTGCTCGGCTCGCTCGCCGCCACCTCCCGCAGGCTCGGCGACGAGTCCGTCATGCGGACGCTCGACGTGGTGATGTCGTTCCCGCCGATCGCCCTCGCGGCCGTCCTGGTCGCCGTGTTCGGCACCAGCGTGCCGGTGATCATCTTCACCATCGCCTTCGTCTACACCCCCTCGCTCGCCCGCGTCGTCCGGGCCAACGTGCTCGCGCAGTACGGCGAGGACTACGTCGCGGCCGAGAAGGTCATCGGCGCCCGGCGCGGGTACATCGTGCTCCGCCACGTCGCCGTCAACTGCATGGCGCCGGTGATGGTGTTCGCCACCGTCATGGTCGCCGAGGCGATCATCTTCGAGGCCAGCCTCTCCTTCATCGGGGCCGGCGTGCAGGACCCCGACCCCAGCTGGGGCAGCGTCCTCGCCTACGGCCGGCAGATCCTCCTGGCCGGCGGCTGGTGGGCCACCTTCTTCCCCGGTCTGGCCCTCCTGATCACCGTCCTGGCCCTCAACATCCTCTCCGAGGGACTCACCGACGCCTCGGCCGCGCCCAGGAGCGCCCGCACCTCCCCCGCGCCCGACGCCACCACGGCGCCCGACCCGGTCGAGGCCGCCGCCACCGTCGACATCGACGCCGCCCTCGCCAAGCTGGCCCGGCACATCAGCGCCACCGAGCCGGCCGTCACCCCGGTCCGCGAGGACGCGGAGGAGCTCCTCGTCGTCCGCGACCTGGCGATCCGCTTCCCCGACCGCTACGGCGACATCCCCGTCGTCGACCGGCTCGACTTCACCGTGCACGAGGGCGAGACCCTCGGTCTGGTCGGCGAGTCCGGCTGCGGCAAGTCCATCACCAGCCTCGCCGTCATGGGCCTCCTCGCCCGCAACGCCGAGGTCAGCGGCGAGATCCTCTACCGGGGCCGGGACCTGCTGAAGCTCCCGCCCAAGGAGCGCCGCGCCCTGATGGGCCCCGAGATCGCGATGGTCTACCAGGACGCGCTCTCCTCCCTCAACCCCTCCGTGCTCGTCGGCACCCAGCTCAGGCAACTGACCTCGCGCGGCGGTACGAAGACCCCCGCCGAGCTGCTCGAACTCGTCGGCCTCTCCCCCGAACGCACCCTGCGCAGCTATCCGCACGAACTCTCCGGCGGACAGCGCCAGCGGGTCCTCATCGCCATGGCGCTCTCCCGCAGCCCGCGCCTGCTGATCGCGGACGAGCCGACCACCGCCCTCGACGTCACCGTCCAGGCCCAGGTCGTCGAACTCCTCATCCGGCTCCGCGACGAGCTCGGCTTCGCCATGGTCCTGGTCTCCCACGACCTCGCCCTGGTCGGCGACCTCTCCCACCGGGTCGCCGTGATGTACGCGGGGCGGCTCGCCGAGGTCGGCGACACCCGGTCCGTCCTCACCGGGCCCGCCCACCACTACAGCCGCGGCCTCCTCGGTTCCGTCGTCTCCCTGGAGGCCGGCGCGGACCGGCTCCACCAGATCCGGGGCGTCGTGCCCGCGCCCCAGGGCTTCGGCGAGGGGTGCCGCTTCGCCGGGCGCTGCGGAGCCGCCACCGACCTCTGCCGCACCACGACACCCGCGCTCACCCCGCGCGGCACCACGGACGACCACGGCTTCGCCTGCCACCACCCGGCCAGGACGACCGCCGGGGTACGGGAAGGAAGCGCCCTGTGATCAGGCTCGACGGCGTCCACGTACGCCACAAGGCACGCAGTGGCGGGATCTTCTCCCGCGATGCCGTCCACGCGCTCACCGACGCCTCACTGAAGGTCGGGCGCGGCGAGATCGTGGGCCTGGTCGGAGAGTCCGGCTGCGGCAAGTCCACGCTCGCCCGCGTGCTGACCGGACTCCAGAAGCCCACCGAGGGCGAGGTCCTCTTCCACGGGCGCGACCTGTGGAAGATGTCCGGCGCCGAGCGGCGCGACGACTTCGGTTCGGCCGTCGGCGTCGTCTTCCAGGACCCCGCGACCGCCCTCAACCCCCGCCTCACGGTCCGCCAGATCCTCCGCGACCCGCTGGACGTGCACCGCCGCGGAACGAGGGAGGCGCGCGAGGCCCGGGTGGAGGAGCTGCTCGACCTGGTCGGGCTGCCCGGCCACACCCTCGCAGCCCTGCCCGGTCAGCTCTCCGGAGGCCAGCGCCAGCGCGTCGCCATCGCCCGCGCCCTGGCCCTCGAACCCGAGCTGATCGTCGCCGACGAACCGACCTCCGCGCTCGACGTCTCCGTACGCGCCCAGGTGCTCAACCTCCTGGTCGACCTGCGCGAACGGCTCGGCCTGGGCATGGTCTTCATCAGCCACGACATCCAGACCGTGCGCTACCTCGCCGACCGCATCGCCGTGCTCTACCTCGGCCGCATCGTCGAGGAGGGCCGGGCCGCCGATGTGGCGGGCTCCCCCCAGCACCCGTACACCGAGGCGCTGCTCTCCGCCACGCCCAGCCTGCTGGAGGCGACGGAGCGCATCGTGCTCACGGGTCCGGTGCCCTCCGCCACCAACCCGCCGAGCGGCTGCCCGTTCCGCACCCGCTGCTGGAAGGCCGACGACGCCTGCGCCGAGGTCTTCCCCGTGACCACGTTCGGCCCCGCCGAACACCGCTGGCACTGCGTCCACCCCCAGAACTCCGCCTCCCCCTCGGAGACCCGGACCCCCGTACCGCCCGCAAGGAGCACCGCATGACCGCCCCCTCCTCCGCGTACTCCGGAGTGATCCCGCCCGTCGTGACCCCGCTCACCGCCGACGGCGAGCTCGACCGCGCCTCCCTGGAGCGGGTCGTCGGCCACCTCCTCGACGGTGGCGTCAACGGCCTGTTCGCCCTGGGCAGTTCGGGCGAGACCGCCTATCTGACGCCGAGCCGGCAGGACGAGGTCATCGAGGTGATCACGGCGACGGCGGCCGGCCAGGTCCCGGTCCTCGTCGGGGCCATCGAGACCACCACCGACCGGGCCGCCGAGCGGGCCCGCGCGGCGGCCGCCCGGGGCGCCGACGCGGTCGTGGCCACCGCGCCCTTCTACACCCGCACCCATGTCACCGAGATCGACCGGCACTTCCGGGAGCTCGCTGCGGCCGTGGACCTGCCGCTCCTGGCGTACGACGTACCGGTCTGCGTCCACAGCAAGCTGGACCCGGAGCTCCTGCTGCCGCTCGCGGCGGACGGGGTGCTCGCCGGGGTGAAGGACTCCAGCGGGGACGACGGCTCGTTCCGGCGGCTGGCCATCGGGGCCCGCGGCCTTCCGGGGTTCTCGGTGCTCACGGGCCACGAGCTGGTGGTCGACGCGATGATGCTGAGCGGCGCCGACGGTTCCGTGCCCGGCCTGGGCAACGTGGACCCGCACGGCTATGTGCGGCTGCACGAGGCGGCCGTGAAGGGCGACTGGGACGCCGCCAGGACCGAGCAGGACCGGCTCGTCGGGCTGTTCGACATCGTCCGCGCGGCCCGCCCCGGCACGGCTTCGGCGACGGCCGCGGGGCTGGGGGCGTTCAAGACGGCCCTGATGCTGCTGGGCGTCATCGACACCCATGCGATGAGCTCACCGATGCGCCGTCTGGACGAGGCGGAGACGGCGGCGGTCGCGGCCTGCCTGGAGCGGGCGGGGCTCTCCCCGGTCCGATAGGGCGCCCTCGCCCGGCGCTGGAGCACGCCGCCCGGGCCACGGCGTCCGCGTCGTGGGCCCGGGCGGCGGCCGTCAGCCGGCCGGGCCGCTTCCCTCTCTCACCCGATCGGTCCACGGGTACGGGCACCCCTGACACACTGCCCGAAGCGCCCCGATATGCCCTCTTTCGTGAAACGTCTTAGCCTGCTGACACTGCTCGGATTGTCGACAGCCGGCGCCGTCGGCGGAGGGCGAGCTCCCATGGCTGAACTACGTAAGAGGTCCGGACTGCTCGGCGAACTGTCCGCCGAGTTCGCGGGCACGATGATCCTCATCCTCTTCGGATGCGGCGTCGTCGCCCAAGTGGCGGCGGGCGGAGCCCTGACGGACCCCGCCGGTGGACTCGGTGACCACGACAGCATCGCGTGGGCCTGGGGGCTGGGCGTCACGCTCGGCGTCTACGTGGCCGCGCGGCTGAGCGGGGCCCACCTCAATCCCGCGGTGACGCTCTCCCTGGCCGCGTTCAAGGGGTTCCCGTGGCGGAAGGTGGCTCCGTACGCGCTGGCGCAGACGGCCGGCGCCTTCGTGGCCGCGCTCCTCGTCCGGTGGAACTACAGCGAGGCGCTGGCGAAGGCCGACCCCGGACACACCATCAAGACGCAGACCGTGTTCTCCACCCTGCCGGCCAACGGCAACCCGGCGCTGCCGGTCCACGAGTGGGGAGCGTTCCGCGACCAGGTCATCGGCACCGCGATCCTGCTGCTCCTGATCATGGCCATCACGGACATGCTCAACACCCCGCCCGGCTCCAACCTGGGCCCGTTCATCATCGGCCTGGTCGTGGTCGCGATCGGCATGGCCTGGGGCACCAACGCGGGTTACGCGATCAACCCGGCCCGCGACTTCGGCCCCCGGCTGGCGAGCTTCCTCACCGGTTACGGCGGCGCGTGGCGGGACCAGTACGGGAACCTCTACTTCTGGGTGCCCATCATCGGCCCGCTGGTCGGCGGCCTGCTGGGCGCGGGTCTCTACAAGGCCTTCATCGGACGCTTCCTGCCGTCCGCCGAACCCGAACCGCCGGGACGCGTCCCGGCGTCCGAGGCCTGACGACACCGGCCGGAGAGGCGACACATCATGGCGGAATTCATCGGCGCGGTGGACCAGGGGACCACCAGCACCCGGTTCATGATCTTCGATCACGGCGGCAACGAGGTCGCCAAGCACCAACTGGAGCACGAGCAGATCCTGCCCCGCTCCGGCTGGGTGGAGCACGATCCCGTGGAGATCTGGGAGCGCACCAACTCGGTGATGCAGAACGCCCTGCGACACGGCGGCCTCTCGCCGAGCGACCTGGTGGCGATCGGGATCACCAACCAGCGCGAGACCACGGTGGTCTGGGACCCGCGCAACGGGCGGCCCTACTACAACGCCATCGTGTGGCAGGACACCCGTACGGACGCCATCGCGGCGAACCTCGAACGCACGGGGCAGGGCGAGGTCATCCGCCGCAAGGCCGGGCTGCCGCCGGCGACGTACTTCTCCGGCGGCAAGATCCAGTGGATCCTGGAGAACGTCGACGGCGTACGGGAGGCGGCCGAGGCCGGTCACGCGATCTTCGGCAACACGGACGCCTGGGTCCTGTGGAACCTGACCGGCGGCCCGAACGGCGGTATCCACGCCACCGACGTGACCAACGCGAGCCGCACCATGCTGATGAACCTGGAGACGCTCGACTGGGACGAGGAACTCCTGGGCTTCTTCGGCATCCCCCGGGCGATGCTCCCGAAGATCAACCCCTCGTCGCATCCGGAGGCCTACGGGTCCACCCGTACCTCCCGGCCGCTGAGCGCCGCCATCCCCATCGGGGGCGTCCTCGGCGACCAGCAGGCGGCCACGGTCGGCCAGGTCTGCTTCGAGCCCGGCGAGGCCAAGAACACCTACGGGACCGGCAACTTCCTGGTGCTCAACACCGGCACCGAGCTGGTCCGCTCGGAGCACGGGCTCCTCACCACGGTGGCCTACCAGTTCGGCGACAGTCCGGTGGTCTACGCGCTGGAGGGGTCCATCGCCGTCACCGGGTCGGCGGTGCAGTGGCTGCGCGACCAGATGAAGATCATCAAGTCGGCGCCCGAGAGCGAGGAGCTGGCCCGGAGCGTCGAGGACAACGGCGGCATGTACTTCGTGCCCGCGTTCTCCGGTCTGTTCGCGCCGTACTGGCGGTCCGACGCCCGCGGCGCGATCGTCGGCCTCGCCAGGTACAACGACGGCGCCCACCTGGCACGGGCCACGCTGGAAGCCATCTGCTACCAGAGCCGCGACGTGGTCGAGGCCATGGAGCAGGACTCCGGGGTCCACCTGGACGTGCTCAAGGTCGACGGCGGGGTCACCGCCAACGACCTCTGCATGCAGATCCAGTCCGACGTCCTCGGCGTCCCGGTCAGCCGTCCCGTCGTCGCCGAGACGACCGCTCTCGGCGCCGCCTACGCGGCGGGGCTCGCCACCGGCTTCTGGCAGAACACCGACGAGCTGCGCACCCAGTGGCACGAGTCGAAGCGCTGGTCGCCCCAGTGGTCCGAGGAGCAGCGCACGGAGGGCTACGCGGGCTGGAAGAGGGCGGTGGAGCGCACCCTCGACTGGGTGAAGGTCCCCTGAACCGCTCCGACGTCACGACGGTCCCGGCCGGGGCCCGTCGAGGTGTTCTCCGGCACGCGTGCGTACGGCATGCTGGAGGACACCCGACGAGGAGGACCCGGTGTACGCGGAGCCCATGGCCCGGGCAGTGGTGGGACCCGCCGTGGTCGAGCTGCTCCAACGCTTCCCCCGCGGGCGGGAATTCACCACCACCGTGTCGTTCGGCGGGGATGACTTCACTCTCCGCGCCCATGTCCGGGTGAGGCGCACGACCCCCGGGCTCGCGCAGGTCTCCCTCGCCTGTTGGGTCGTCGGCAAGGACGCGGCCCGCTACCTCGGGGGCCATCCCCCGCGCGAGGCCGAGGACTTCCTCCCTCCCGAAGGCACCGCCGTACCGGACGCCTCGCTGACCGCCCGCGTGCTGGACTCTCTGGCCGCACGACTGAACCCCGGCGCCGTCTCCCGGCCGGACGGCGACGGTCACCTCGCCATCGATGTCCCCACCTCCGGCCAAGGGGCCCCGGACGTCTTCGCATAGCGTTGGCGGTCCCATCCGACGCACCGCGACGAGGACCGGCCCATGACCAGCCGTACCGGAATCCGCCTGATAGAGCCGACCGACGCCGCCCCGATCGCGGCGCACCGGGTACGTGACGCCGAGGCCTTCCGGCCGTGGGAACCGGCCCAGCCGGCCGACTACTTCACCCCGCAGGGGCAGGCGGAGCGGATCGAGGGCCTGCTGGCCGGGTACCGGGCCGGCACGGTCTGGCCGGGTGTGGTGCTCGCCGACGGCCAGGTGATCGGGCAGGTCACCGTGGGGGGCATCCTGCCGCAGCCGCATCTGCGCCGGGGTTCCGTCGGCTACTGGACAGCGACCGTCGCCCAGAATCAAGGGCACGCGGGGAACGCCGTCGCCCTCGTGCTCCGGGTGATGAGGGAGGAGCTCGGCCTGCACCGCGCCGAGGCGTCCACCAACCTGGAGAACCTGCCCTCGCAACGGGTGCTGCGCCGCAACGGGTTCACCCCGTACGGCGTCGCGCACTCGGCGATCTTCCTCGACGGGAACTGGCGGGACGGACTGCTGTGGGAGCGGATCCTCGGCGACTGAGCAGGTCACGGCGTGCCCGGGTGGAGAGGGGCGCCCCGTCGACCGCGCTTGGATGTGGGCCACTAAGTTGATTAGTATGCGTGGCTCGGCCTCCGAACGGCCGGTCGCCCGCCCGGGTCACCGGTGGAGGTGTCGCTGAAGCCGCGATCCCTGAGCGGTACTTGACGGTCCGTGGACCGTCGCGCAGCGGCCGAGGAAGAAGGAGCTCGCCTCAGTGGCGTCCCACCGTCGTCCCAAGCAGCCCAGTCACGGATACACGTCCGTGCTCACCGCGACCGCGGCGGTGACGGTCGCGCTCTCCGCGCAGTCGGCCTCGGCCGATCCGCTGCCGGACCCCAACAAGAAGGGTGTCCAGGCACAGGTCGACCGGCTGTACGAGCAGGCCACCCAGGCCACCGAGAAGTACAACGGGGCGAAGGAATCCGCCGGGAAGCTGCAGAAGGAGGCGGACAACCTCCACGAGGAGGTCGTCCGCAAGCAGGCGGCGCTCAACGAGCTGCGGCAGCAGCTCGGTTCGGCGGCCACGGCCCAGTACCGCAGCGGTGGTCTCGATCCCTCCCTCCAGCTGCTGCTCTCGACCGATCCCGACGCCTACCTGGACCAGGCGTCGGGCCTCGACCGGCTCAGCGCCCGGCAGTCGGACACGCTCCAGCGGTTCCTCTCGCAGCAGCGCGCCCTGCAACAGCAGCGCGCCCAGGCGGCGGAGAAGCTCGGCAGCCTCCAGGAGACCCGCAAGGAGCTGGGCAGCAAGAAGAAGGAGATCCAGGGCAAGCTGGCCGAGGCGCAGCGGCTCCTCAACACCCTCACGGCCGAGGAGCGGGCCGAGCGGGTCGCCAAGGAGGAGCGGGCCAACCGGGCGAGCGAGCGGGTCGAGCTGGGCAACGAGGCCAGTGCGTCCGGGCGTACGGCCGCGGCGTTCAACGCGGCCAAGAGCCGGGTCGGCATGCCGTACGTGTGGGGAGCGACCGGGCCCGGGTCCTTCGACTGCTCGGGTCTGACCTCCTGGGCGTTCCAGCAGGCCGATGTCTCCCTGCCCCGTACGTCGCAGGCCCAGGCCAACGCCGGCACCCGGATCAACTCGATCGGCGCGCTGAAGCCCGGCGACCTCGTCATCATGCGCACCGACCTGAGCCATGTGGGCTTCTACGCCGGGAACGGCCAGATACTCCACGCGCCGAAGCCCGGCGCGCAGGTGCGGTACGAGTCGATGGCCCGCAGCGGGATGCCGTTCATGTGGGGCGTACGGATCTGAGGCGCCGGCCGGCCTGTTCGCGGCCGGCCGGCGGGTGTCACCCTAGACCGGCGTGGCAGGTCAGCAGTACGGGCAGGACGGGCGTGATCAGGGCGCCGGTGCCGACCGCGCACCGCAGGGCGGGATGGGCCCGGTGCGCCGGGGCCAGCACGCGCCGGAGGCGGACCAGGGCCGTCCGCCCGCCCGCCGCCAGGGCCCCGTTCGGCGCCTCGCCCGCCGCGAGGGTGTACATGGCGGCGGCCAGCGCCCCGCGCGGGCAGCGGCGCAGCGCGTGGTCGTCGGCGGCCATCTCCAGCAGCAGGGGAACCTGCTGCTGGAGATGGCGGGTGAGCGGCACGCCGGGGAAGACCCGGGCGAAGGCGTGGGCGACCGCGAGGACGAGGTGGTGGCGGCCGCGGATGTGGGCCCGCTCGTGTTCGACGACGGCGTCGAGTTCGCCGCCGGACAGCAGGCGGACGGCCCCGCTGCTGAGGACGATCCTCGGGCGGCGTCCGGGCAGGCAGTAGGCGGCGGGCTCGGCGTGCTCCACCACGGTGGCCCGGGAACAGGCCGACCGTCGGCCGACCTTGTCGAGGATCTCGCGGTGCCGGGCACGGGCGGCGTACGCCCGCACGGTGTGCTCGGCGAAGCCGGCGAGGTGGGCCACGACCAGGACGCCGACCGCGGCGAGCCCCAGGCCCGGCAGGAGGCCGCCGCCGGACGGGCCGAGACCCAGGGCCGAGCGGCAGGAGTAGAGGATGCCGTGCAGGTGGGCGCCCGGAGTGGTGAGGTGCAGGGCGGCCAGGGCGACGCAGACGGAGAAGGACGCCGCCAGCGCGAACCAGACGGCGACCGCCAGCAGCGGTGACCGCTGGGGCCAGTTGCTGCGGAGCAGCGCGGGCGGGGCGAGGACGCCGACGGCCGCGGCGTAACCGAGGAAGAAGGGCGCGGCGTTCACAGCTCGCCGCCGCGGCCCGTCGCGCGCAGCGCCTCGCGGAGCGCGGCGACCTCCTCGTCCGTCATCCGCTCCACGAAGTGCACGAGGGCCGCCGACCGGTCCCGGCTCGCCCCGAGGGCGTCCTCCATCAGGGCCGCGGAGTAGGCCTCGCGGCTGCGGACCGGCGTGTAGAGCCACGCCTGCCCCTGCTTCCGCCGGGTCAGCCACCCCTTGTTGTAGAGGATGGTGGCCACGGTCATCACGGTCGTGTAGGCGGCCTGGCGGCGGAGGTTGATGTCGTCGACCACCTCACGGACCGTCGCCGGCCGGTCCCACTTCCACAGGCAGTCCATGATCTCGGCCTCGAGCTCTCCGAGCCGTCGCATACCCCGTCCCCACGTCCCCGCGCCCCGTGCGCCTTCGCGCGCACGGGAGACCATTGTAGGTTCACGCCCGGACCGGCGGATCTAGAATCCCCGCCGGGACTCCCGGACCAGCAGCACCAGGAGGTACGCCCCGCCGACGCACACGGTGACCGCGCCGGTCGGCAGCACCACTCCCCCGATCGCGTGCTGCGCCGCGATGTCGGCGCCGAGCAGCAGCAGCGCGCCGACGAGCGCCGATCCGGCGAGGTCGACGGAGGTTCCGCGCCCGGTGAGGCGGCGGGCGATCTGCGGCGCCGCCAGGGCCACGAAGGCGATGGGGCCGGCCGCGGCGGTCACCGCGGCCGTGGCGGTCACGCCGAGGACGACCAGCAGCAGTTTCGTCCGCTCGACGCGTACGCCCAGCATCGCCGCCGTGTCGTCGCCCAGTTCGAGCCAGCGCATCCGGCGCTGTGCCACCGGGGCGGCCAGGGCGACCACGGCCACCAGGACGGAGGCCATCAGGACGGCGGGCCAGCCGATGGCGCTGAGCGAGCCGGCGCCCCACACCGCGGCCCGCAGCGCGGTGTCCACGTCGGCCTTCACGGAGAACCACGTGTTGACCGAGGAGAGCAGCGCGCCGACCGCGATCCCCACGATGATGAGCCGGAAGCCCCGGACGCCCCGCCGGAACGACAGCAGATACACGGCGAGTGCGGTAACGAGTCCGCCGGCGAGGGCGCCCGCCGCGAGCGCCGAGTAACTGCTCGCGCCCGCGAGCAGGGTGAGGACGACGCCGGTGTAGGAGCCGGTGGTGAAGCCGATGACGTCGGGGCTGCCGAGCGGGTTGCGGGTCAGGGACTGGAAGACCGCGCCGCCCAGAGCGAGGGCGGCCCCGAACACCACGGCGGCGACGATGCGCGGCGCCCGCCATTCCAGGACGACGGTGCGGACGCCGTTGCCGGCGGTGCCCGACACGACGGCGGCGAGGTCGCCGAGGCTCAGCGCGTAGCTGCCGAGGGTGAAGGCCCACAGGGCCAGGGCGAGCAGCGCGGCCGACAGCAGCCCGCACACGAGGACTCCGCGGCGCGACGCCCGCAGGCTCAGCGACCCCGCCCGGAGGACGAAGGTCCCGCTCACAGTTGCCTCACCCGGTTTCCGCGCACCAGCAGGATCAGTACGGGCGCTCCGATGAGCGGCATCATGACGCCGACCTGGAGTTCGGACGGAATGACGATCAGTCGGCCCAGCACATCGGCGAACAGCACGATCGCCGGGGCGAGGACGGCGGAGTAGACCAGGATCCAGCGCCAGTCGGGCCCGGTGAGCCGGCGCACGGCGTGCGGGACCATGAGGCCGACGAACATCAGCGGGCCCGCGGCGGCCGTCGCCGAACCGCACAGCAGGGCCACCGCGACCACCACACCGCACCGGGTCGCGCCGACCCGCAGCCCGACGGCCCGCCCCGCGTCGTCGCCGAGCGCGATCGCGTTGAGCGGGCGGGCGCAGAGGGCGGCGGCCAGCAGTCCGGCCAGCACGAAGGGCGCGATGTCGGCGGCGGTGCCGGTCGGGCGGTCGGTGATGGTGCCGGCTCCCCAGAACCGCATGCGGTCGAAGGTGTCCGTGTCGATCAGGGCGAGGGTCTGGGAGATGCCGAGCAGCACCGCCGAGAAGGCGACCCCGACCAGGGTGAGGCGCAGCGGTGTGGGTCCGCCCCGTCCGCCGCTCGCGGCGAGGTAGACGACCGCCGAGCCGACGACGGCGCCGGCGAAGGCGAAGGGCAGGTACTGGTCGATGCGGGTGACGCCGAAGGCGGCGACGGCCAGGGTGACGGCGAAGCTCGCGCCGGCGTTGACGCCGAGGACACCGGGGTCGGCGAGCGGATTGCGGGTGAGCGCCTGGATGAGCGCCCCCGCGACCCCGAGGGACGCGCCGACGACGATGCCGAGCAGCGTGCGGTCCACGCGGGCGCCGCTGATCGTGGCGTGCGAGGCGGAGCCGTCGGGGGCGGTCAGCGCCTGCCACACCACGTCGAGGGGGAGCATCGCCGAGCCGATCGCGACGCTGAGGACCACCGCCACCAGGAGCGTGCCGAGGGCGACGCCCAGGCCGAGGAGCCGACGGGTCCTGCGACGTGACGACCTCGACGGCGCGGCCGGTGGTGGCGCGGTCGTCGGCGCGAGCGCCTGTGCCATCTGTTCTCCCTGTGCAACCCGCCACCCGGACAGGCCGGAGTGCCGTGTGTGATCGACGTACGTGGACCGCTGGAGCGGCCCGGCTCCCGGCTCAGCGGCCGCCGAGCGCCCCCAGCGCGTCCGTGGTGAGCGCGCTCACGGGCACCCCGGACTCGCGGCTCAGCGCGCGCAGCAGTCCGGCCCGGGTCGCATAGCCGGCCGCCCTGGCCGCGGCCGTCAGCTCGCCTCCGCCGCGGAGGTGTTCGACGGCGGCGTTCATCCTGGCCCGGTTGCGCCACCGTGTGAAGGGCAGTCCGGTCTCGTCGAGGATGACGCGCTGCACCTGGCGGGGGCTCATCCGGTGCCGTTCGGCGAGCCGTTCCAGGGTGAGGGAGGGGGCGCGCAGGGCCTCGCGGGCGAGTGCGCGCACCGCGGGGTGGACGGGCAGCACGACCGGGAAGTACTGCCGGGAGATGCCCCTCAGGACCCGCCCCAGTTCCTGGCGGAAGGGCTCGACCTGCTCCGGGGTGGACGGCGCCGCGCCCAGTGTGGTGGTCATGACCTCCACGATCGCGGGGACCGCTCCGAGCGGCTGGACCCGGCGTCGTGGCTGGTCAGCGGGGTCGAGGAGGGGGCCGAGTGCCATGCCGCCCGGGTCGATCCGCAGCGCGTGCGGCACGCGCGGAGCGAGCCAGAGGGCCTCGTGCCGGCCGAGCCGCCACTCCTCGCCGTCGGCGGACAGGCGGGCGCTGCCGGTCACCAGGTAGATGAGGTGCGGCGCGTCGTGCCGATGCGTGTCGTGCCCCAGAAAGCGGATGGCGTTCTCGGCGACCACCGTGCCGAGCGATGTCGTCGGCAAGCGTGCCTCCCGTTGTGCGACGCGTCGTGTCCGTCACTGGCGATGTCGTACGCGGATCGACGCAGCGGAACCAGCGAGGTTAGCCTCACCTTACCAACAGCTCGAATCTCCGAGCCTACCCAGCCACATGAGGTCCCATGTTTGCTCCTGCCCGCCTTCTCGCCGTCGCGGTCGTCGCCGCGCTGGCCCTCACCGGCTGCTCGGCCGCCGACCCGTCGGGCGACGGGGACAAGGCCTCCGCCGCGAAGACCCGAACGGTCACGACCGACTACGGCAAGGTGGAGGTGCCGACCGAGCCCAAGAAGGTGGTCGTGCTGAACCACGCCCTCGCCGGGTACCTCTACGACCTCGATGTGCCGGTGCGGGCCACCATCCCCGAGGACGCCGAGAGCAAGGGCGAGTTCTCGCCGAACTGGGCGAAGGAGGCGAAGGCGGACGGGACGACCTTCCTGCCGTGGAGCGTCGACGGCTTCGACCTGGAGGCGATCCTCGCCCTGGAGCCCGACCTCATCGTCGGTGGCGGCATCGGCTTCCCGCTGTTCCAGGCGGAGAAGGTGTACGACGAGCTCACCGACATCGCCCCCACCGTGCTGGTGGGCAAGAAGCTCGGCGACTGGCGGGCCCAGTTCTCCTTCCTCGCCGGCGACGTGTTCGGCAAGGCCGACGTCTACGACAAGCACCTGGCCGCCTACGACAAGCGGATCGGCGAGGTGAAGAAGGCGATCCGGCCGCCGGCCGGCCCGGTCTCCTTCCTGACCTTCACCGGCGACGGCACCGCCTTCGGCCTGGTGGAGAGCGTGGGCCTGCCCACCGAGCTGAAGAAGGTCGGCATCGAGCCGGCGCCGGTCTTCGCCGACGGCGGCTTCAAGGTGTACGGGCAGGGCGGTGACATGTTCGAGCTGTCGACGGAGAAGGTGGGCCAGACGATCACCCAGCCGTCCGTGTTCGTGATGGGCTTCAACGCCGACACGACGGACGTCGCCACCCTCAAGAAGAACCCCGTCTACGGCGCGCTGCCCGCCTTCAGGGCGAACCGGGCCTACGACCTGCCGCACTGGGTGCTGCGCGGCGACTACGACGAGTCGATGGCCCTCCTCGACATCATCGAGAAGCAGTTCTCCTGATGGCCGCCCAGCGTGCGTACACGACGCACCCCCTCGTCCTGCGCCGGGTCACCGTGCGCCGCGTCGAGGAGGTCACCCCCCGGATGCGGCGCGTCGTCCTCGGCGGCGAGGAGCTCGCGGCGTTCACCCGTGACGGGATCGACCACCCCGGCTTCACCGCGCCCGGGTTCGACGACCACATCAAGCTGATCCTGGCCGCCGACGGGGACGTCCGGGCGGCGCTCCCGGCCCAGTTGCCGCACGGCATCGAGTGGACGCCGGCCGAGCACCGGCTGACCCGCGACTACACGCCCCGGCGGGTGGACCACCGGGCGGGAGAGCTCCACCTCGACTTCGTGGTGCACGGCGAGGGGCCCGCGGAGGCCTGGTCGGCGTCGGCACGGGAGGGCGACGAGCTGTGGTTCGTGGGGCCCAAGTCGTCGCTCCGGCTGCCGGAACGGCTGGACTGGATCCTCCTCATCGGGGACGAGACGGCGCTGCCCGCGATCGGCCGCTTCCTCGACGAACGTCCCCTCGACGCCCCGGCGCACGTCCTGGTCACCGTCCCGGACGAGGCGGCACGCCAGGAGCCGGTGCTGCGCGACGGCGACACGATCACCTGGGTGGTCGCCGAGCCGGGCGACGCCGCGGCGCTGGACGCCGCCGTGCGCGCCCTGCCGGTGCCGGCGGGCGAGGGGTACGTCTGGGCGGCGGCGGAGAGCCGGGCGCTGCTGCCGGTACGCCGGTATCTCCAGCGGGAGCGGAAGCTCCCCAAGGACCGGCTGAACATCACGGGTTACTGGCACCGGGAGGAGGCCGCCGCAGCCGAGGCGCCGGACACCGCCGACGCCGCCGCGCAGGGCCCTGCCGAGATCCCGTCGCCGCTGCCGTGGCTGGTGGCCCGCGCCGCACTGCGACTCGGCGTCGTCGACGCGGTGGCCGACGCGCCGGGGCTCTCCGCCGACGCGCTCGCGGCCCGGCTGGGCGTGTCCGGGACCGGGATCGGCGTACTGCTTCCGCTGCTCGCCGCGTACGACGTGGTCGTCGGCGCGGACGGCGGGGCCGGGCTGCGCCTGGGCCCGGCGGGCGAGGAGCTCCTGGACGACCACGAGCGGGAGGAGTACACCGGCCACGAGGCCGAACTGCTGCTGGCTCTCACGCACCTGGCTCCCGCGGTCCGGGACGGCACGTCCCCCTGGCGGCTCGCCGCGGGCGCCACCCTGCACGACACGGTGACGCACGACGCCGACCGCTACGCCGAGCTGGTCGAGGAGTGCGAGCAGTTGGTCTTCCTGCTGACCGGTCTGACGGCCGACCCCCTCTGGGCGGACGTCGGGACCTGTCTTCTGACCGGTCCCGGCAGCGCCTCGGTGGTCGCCGCTCTCGACGACGCCGGGCGGCGGCCCCGGCTGCGGATCGCGGAGGAGTCCGTCCCGGCCGAGGTCCTGCGCGGGCATCTCACGGCACCGGACCGGATCGACTGGACGGCCGGCCCCGCCGATGTCGCCGTCGCCGCGAAGGCTCTCGCCCACCGCACCGACGAGGAGGCCGTGGCGCTCCTCACGCGGCTGGCCGAATGGACCGGGACCGCTGTGCTCGTCGAGGCCTCCCGCCCCGACGGGCTGAGCCCGCACGCGGCCGAGGCGGCTCTGCACGCGTACACCGCGACCGGCAGTCCGCTGCGCGACTCCGCCGCGCTCGCCGCGCTCGCGGGGCGCTCGGGATGGAGTGTCGACCGGACGATCGCGCTCGGCTGGGGCACCGAGGCCACGGTGCTGCGCCGGGCCTGACGCCCGCCCCCACAGGGGAGGGGCGGGCGGGGAGGCCGCCGGGGTCAGCCCGACCCCGGCGGCCTCCGCGCGTCGAAGGCGAAGAGGGTGTTGTCGGCCGCGGCCACGAACACCGCGCCCCCCGCGACGGCCACTCGAGGGCTCGCGTCCTGCTCGCCCGTGAGCGCGTCGATCCGGGGGTCGGTCGCCCACAGCGGTTCGCCGTCCTTCGGCGAGAGCGCGACGACCCGGCCGGTGGCCGAGCTGAAGAACAGCGCACCCGCTCCCGCCGCGGGGCCCGAAGCACCCTCCACGCCGGTCTGACGCGACCACTTCCGGCGCCCCGTCGCGGAGTCGAGCGCCGTGACGAGACCGGCCTGCCCGCTCACGTAGACCGTGCCGTCCGCCATGCCCGACGTGCCCTCGTACACCTTGTCGAACCGTGCGTACGTGACCTTCCGCGCGTCCGGGTCGAACCGCGCCACTCCGTCGTACCCGGCCGGCGCCGGTCCCTCGTAGTGCTTCGAGAGGAGGACGAGCCCGCCGCGGGCGGCGCCCACCGGTACCACCGGGCCGTCGACGGTGACGGGCCTGCCCGGGGTACCGGAGGGGAGGGCGAGCGTACGCAGGGTGGGACGGCTCACCCGCAGGTCGTCCACCTCCGCGTCGGCCGCGCACATCGCGAGGAGCCGGGACCCGAGCGGCACGGGGGCGCACTGCGTGCCGGCGGGGAACGGCGTCGTCCAGCGGACCTCGCCGCTGTGGGCGTCCCGGGCCTCGAAGCGGGAGTTGGAGTCGTCGACCGTCACGACGGCGGTGCCGACCACGACGGCGTCCATGGTCCGGCCCGTGACGGCCGTCGACTGGCCGCCGGACGGTGCGGACCACAGCTCCCGGCCGCTGTCGGCGTCGAGGGCGACCACCTCGCTGCGCGGGCTCTCGGGGTCGTCCTGGGCGGCGATGCGGTACCCGAGCACCGTGTCGTCGGTGGCGCCCACCAGGTGCACGCCCTGGGCGGGGACGCCGGGGCTTTTCACGGTCCACACCCGGGACCCGTCGTGTGCCCTGATACGGGTCGCGACGACGCCGCCGCCCCCGCAGAACAGCGCGTCGCCCCGCACGACGCACCGCAGTTCGTCGGGGATGTCCTCGCGACCGCCCGGCACCGTCCCGTGCCACGGCGCGAACCCGTCCGGAAGCGCGCCCGCCAACGCCGCGGTGCTCTGCCCGGCGCCCGCGCCACCGGGGCCCGCGCCGCCGCCACCGTCGAAGGCGCCCGTCGTCAGCGCGGCGACCCCGCCGCCGATCGCGGCCACCGCGACCGCCGCGGCGAGTACGGGCCGACGGCGGCGGCGCGGACGGGCACCCGCCTGCGCCCCGGCACCCTCCGTGCCGGAGGCCGCCGGGGCGGCGCCCCCCGTCGCGAGGTGGGCCTGCGTGTTCATGTCGCGGGTGCGGCCCGCGCCCGGAGCACCGGCCCGGGTCCCGCCGAGTTCGGCGGGCAGGTCCCGCAGCAGCACGAGGAGTTCGTCCGCCGAGGGGCGCCCCTCGGGCTCCTTGTCCAGGCACGGTTCGACGACCGCTCGCAGCGCCTCCGGGACGGCGTCCAACGACGGCTCCTCGTGCACCACCTGGTAGGCCGTCATATAGGGGCTGTCCGCGTCGAAGGGACCGTGGCCGGTCGCCGCGTACACCAGGAGCGTTCCCAGCGAGAAGACGTCGGACCGCGGTCCCACACCGCGCGGCGCCTGCAACTGCTCGGGCGACATGAAGGGCGGTGTGCCGATGACCCGCCCGGTCATCGTCAGCGTCTGCTGGTCCACCGCCCGCGAGATGCCGAAGTCGATGACGCGGGGCCCCTCGGCCGAGAGGACGACGTTCGAGGGCTTCAGGTCACGGTGGACGACGCCCACCCGGTGGATGTCGCGCAGCGCCTCCGCCAGTCCGATGGCGAGGCGTCGCAGCTCCGCTCCGCCCAGCGGACCCCCCTCGGCGATGCGCTGCGTGAGCGTGGGCCCCTCGATGTAGGCCGTCGCCATCCACGGCTGCTCGGCCTCGGGGGCGGCGTCGACGACGGCGGCGGTGAACGCGCCGCTCACCCGTCGGGCGGCAGCCACCTCCTGCCGGAAACGGATGCGGAACTCGTCGTCCCCCGCGAACTGCTGATGGATCAGCTTGATCGCGACCGGCCGGCCCGAGCTCGTACGGGCCAGGAAGACCGTGCCCATGCCGCCCGAACCGAGCCGCTCCTCCAGCGGATAACCGCCGATCTCGACCGGATCACCTCCGCGCAGCGACACTCTTCCCGACCTCCCGTCCCCCGTGCGTCCGTGCACCACGGGCCCGCTCACCTGTGCTGCACCCAAACTAGCCGCAGGGTGGTGCGGCGGAGCGAAGCGGGTGACGGTCGGCGCCGCTCACGGCGGCTCCCGGGCGGAGACCGTCCTCGACGAGGAGGGCCGCCGGCCCACCCGCCGGTTCCGCGTCCGTCTTCCCGCCGGCCCCGAGCCGTACGGCGTGCCTCCCCGACGTACGGGCCGGGGAACGCCGACACCGCCGAATTGCTCCTCATGACCGCATGCGGAGATTCATCGCCGGTCCGGAATGGGGCGCCCGGTCCGGGGATTCCGGCGTACGCCCATGGCCCCTCCATCTGTTCGTATACCCCGACAGGTTGTACAGAGGTAGGAAGCGTCCCGCTTGAACGGGTGAATAGCTGAGGTACCCGGACAGCCCAGGTCACAAAGGTGAGCCCAGGGTGTTCGCGGACTGCCGAAGGAAGATTTTTCTCTTGCGATGCGGCAGCGCGCACCGCGGCGTACAAGTAGATTGCCAACATCACCACGGGGATTGATATCGACCTCCCAAGTGCAGTTCACCGACGAGCATTTGGCGGTCAGTCAGCACGTGAAGAGTTCCTGACGAATACCGAGTCCGGACAGTCCGCCGGTCCGCTGTCGAGCCCGGTCGGGCCGATCGTGCTGCGCGGTCGCGGTGTTCGCTTTTTCGTTTCCGACCTGATCCGGCTGTCCGGGACACCCCCCACACGGCCGACCGAGAGCATGAGGAACGTTCTGTGAAGGTTCGCACGAGGTGGCCGAGCATCCTGATCGTCGGGGGTGTGGCGGCGCTGTTATCGACGGCATGCAGCCCCCAGGACTCCGAGAACGCGATGACCGTCGGGATGTCCGACGACATCCTCGCCACGGATCCGGCCTCGGGCTACGACCCGGGGTCCTGGCTGCTGTTCAACAACGTCTTCCAGTCCCTGCTGAGCTTCCCGCCCGGAGCGTCCACTCCCGTGCCGGAGGCCGCCGAGAAGTGCGCGTTCTCCGACGGCAGCAAGACGTACACCTGCACCTTGCGCGACGAGCTGAAGTTCAGCAACGGCAACAGCCTCACGTCGGCGGACGTCAAGCACTCCTTCGACCGGACGATCAGGATCAACGACCCGGCGGGCCCCGCGCCGCTGCTCTCCACGATCGCGTCGATCAGCACCCCGGACGACCGGACCGTCGTCTTCCGCCTCAAGGTGCCCGACGCGACGTTCCCCAGCAAGATCGCCTCGGGGGGCGGTTCCATAGTGGACCGCCAGGTCTACCCCGAGGACAGCCTGCTCGAAGGCGGCAAGGCGGTCGGTTCGGGTCCCTACGAGCTGAACTCCATCGACAAGAGAAAAGCGGTCTTCTCGGTCTACCCGGGCTATCAGGGCACCGCCGAGGTGAAGAACGCGGGTGTGACCCTGGAGTTCTTCCGGGGTGACCAGCAGGCCCTCCAGTCGGCTCTGGAGAAGGGCGACGTCGACATCGCCTACCGCGGCCTCAGCGCCAAGGCGATAGCCGACCTGGACACCTCCTCCACCGCGGAGAAGGACGGCATCGAGGTGGTCCAGGGCAACAGCGCCGAAGTCCAGCACCTGGTCTTCAACGTCGACGACCCGGTCGTCGGCAAGCTCGCCGTCCGGAAGGCCATCGCCTACCTCGTCGACCGCCACTCCCTGGTCAGCGAGGTCTACCAGTCCACGGCGGCACCGCTCTACTCGATCATCCCGGGCGGCATCACCGGCCACGGCACCTCCTTCTTCGACACCTACGGGGACAGCCCGAAGCCGCAACAGGCGAAGGCGGCGCTGCGGAAAGCGGGTGTGACGGAGAAGGTGGGACTCACCCTCTGGTCCACCCCCAGCCGGTACGGGCCGGCGACCGACGAGGCCCTGGACACCATCGCGGATCAGCTGAACCGGAGCGGGCTGTTCGACGCCCGCATGAGGTCCGTCCCCTTCGACGAGTACGAGAGGGGCATCGCCGAGGGGAAGTACGGCATCTACGTCAAGGGCTGGGTGCCGGACTACCCCGACCCGGACAACTTCACCCAGCCCTTCTTCGGCGAGGGCAACGTCCTGTCGAACAACTACGACAACGAGGAGATCGTGGACCGGATCATCCCGCGGACCTCGTCCATGACGGATCGCGCGAACACCCGGCAGGAGTACATGAAACTGCAGGACATCGTGGCGCGGCAGCTGCCGATCCTGCCGCTCTGGCAGGGAAAGCAGTACGCCGTCGCCCACGAGAACGTCCGGGGCCTGCAGAACTGCCTGGACACCTCGACCGTCTTCCGCTTCTGGGAACTCAGCACGGCCTACTGAGGCGTTCCGCCACGCTCCGCGGCACCCGCCGACGCGGGGCCCGGCGCGGCACCGGCCCGCCCGGGGCGGCCGGCTTCCGGCACGTAGTGCTGGGGGCCGCGCCACTCCTCGGGCGGCAGGTTCCGGGCCGGCGTCTCCACCGGTCCCGGCGCCGGGCGGCCCCGCTCGCGGTCCCAGCCGGCGCGGGCGCGCGGGTGGAAGCGGTGGCGCTCGGGAACGCGTCGCCAGGCGTGGTGCACCAGCCGGCCCAGGAGGCCGAGCAGCCGTTCGTCGCGGGGTGTCCAGCGAAGCCCGAGCCGGTCGCGTACGGCCTGCGGATACAGGCCGACCGTGATCCACAGGGTCAGCCGGACGATCGGGACGCGGACGAGGGCCCACAGCGGGGTGGGCAGCAGCCGCAGGAGGGGCGGCTTGGCGATGCGGCGCATGTTCAGCACGTCCCGGGTGGGCCGGTTGTCCTCCAGGACGTCGGCGCACATGTGGTCCCAGTACCGTTGGAACTCCTCCCAGCTGCGGGGAACGGGCTTCATCGAGAGGCCGTACAGCGCGTACCAGCGGACGTGCTCGTCGAAGAGTGTGTGCCGCTGCGCTTCGGTGAGACCGCCGCCGAACCGCTCGGCCACCTGCACGGTCAGCATGAAGAACGTGGCGTGCGCCCAGTAGAAGGTGCCCGGGTTGAGCGCGTGGTAGGGCCGGCCGCGTTCGTCCACCCCGCCGATCGAGGCGTGGTAGCCGCGCACCTCGCGGGCCGTCCGGGCGGCGAGCGGGCCGTCGTAGACCACTCCCCCGATCGGATACAGCGAGCGGAAGAGGCGCTCCCAGCGCTCCTCGAAGAAGCGTGAGTGCTCGGCGACGCCCGCGCCCAGTTCGGGGTGCATGTTCTGCATCGATCCGGCCCAGGGGGCCAGGAGGAGGCCTCTCCAGTCGCCGAACCAGCGCCAGGTGAGGGTGTCGGGGCCGAGAGGTTCGGCCGTTCTCGGGTCGATGGGGTCGGGTTCGTGGGCCGACGGTGTCACGTGTACCTCCGCTGAGGAATTCCGGTGCGGGGCCGCGCTGTTCGGGACGCCGCACGTGGCGCTGTGCATGGCGCTGCTCGTGACGGTGCGTTGATGGGTTCGCCCTGCCGGTTGCACCGAGGGCAATCTGAGGACATCCGTCATCAGGCTAGAATGTGCGGACACCTGTCGCCAATTGGTCGACGAGCAACGGAGGCAACGGAGTTGGCGGAACGGAGCTGGGGCGGCACCAAGCTCGCCGATCGTCGCGCCGCCCGTCGGCAGGTCCTCCTGGACGTGGCCGAGCGCCTGGCCGGCGAGGAGGGATGCGCGGCTGTCACGGTCCGGTCCGTCTGCCGGGAGGCACGCCTGACCGACCGCTACTTCTACGAGAGCTTCACCGGCCGCGACGACCTGCTCCTCGCCGCCTTCGAGCGGGTCGCCGACGAGGCCAGGGGCGCCCTGGAGGAGGCCGTGGCGCTCAGCGACCCGCAGCGCGACATCCGGGCCGGGGCCGTGGTGTCCGCCTTCGTCGCCCTGGTTCTGGACGCGCCGCACAAGGGCCGCCTGCTGCTCCTGGAACCCTTCGCCGACCCGGCCCTCGGAGCCCACAGCCACCGGCTCATGCCCGTGTTCACCGACCTCGTCGGCGGCCAACTCGCCGGGACCGGGGACGACATCGACCGCCGCATGGCCGCGCACGCCCTGGTCGGCGCCCTGGCGAACCTCTTCGCGGGGTGGTTGCACGGCACGCTCGACGTACCGCGCGAGCGGCTGGAGGCGCACTGTGTGGAACTGGTGCTCGCGGCGACCTCGCGGGAGTAGCCGTGCCTCCCGGCGAGCGGCCCGGACACCGCACCGCCACGCGAGCCGGACACGGTGAAGATTTGTCAACGACCTTCTCAAAAGGTTTCCCGCTCACTACGGTGAGGGACCCATGAGTCCCCCCATCGCCCCCGTGGGCTGGAGTCGCTGGCTGGTGCCGCCCGCCGCCCTCTCGATCCACCTCTCCATCGGCCAGGCCTACGCCTGGTCCGTGTTCAAGCCGCCGCTGGAGGACGCGCTCGGTCTGAGCGGCACCCAGAGCGCGCTGCCCTTCCAGCTCGGCATCGTCATGCTCGGCCTCTCCGCCGCCTTCGGCGGCACGCTCGTCGAGCGCCGCGGGCCCCGATGGGCCATGACCGTGGCCCTCGTCTGCTTCTCCTCCGGGTTCCTGCTCTCCGCGCTCGGCGCCGCGACGGGCCAGTTCTGGCTGATCGTCCTCGGGTACGGCTTCGTCGGAGGCATCGGGCTCGGCATCGGCTACATCTCACCCGTGTCGACGCTCATCAAGTGGTTCCCCGACCGTCCCGGCATGGCCACCGGTATCGCCATCATGGGGTTCGGCGGCGGCGCGCTGATCGCCTCGCCCTGGTCGGCGCAGATGCTGGAGTCCTTCGGCGGCGACGGCTCCGGCATCGCGCTCGCCTTCCTCGTCCACGGGCTGGTCTACGCCGTCTTCATGCTGCTCGGCGTGGTGCTGGTGCGGGTCCCGCGCCCGCGCGCCGAGGAGCCGACGGGCGGCCGGCCCGCGACACCGGAGGGGCCTCAGGTGTCGGCGCGCCGGGCGCTCCGCACCCCGCAGTTCTGGCTGCTGTGGATCGTTCTCTGCATGAACGTCACCGCCGGCATCGGCATCCTGGAGAAGGCCGCGCCGATGATCACGGACTTCTTCGTGGACACCTCCGCCCCCGTGTCGGTGACCGCCGCCGCCGGGTTCGTCGCCCTGCTGTCCGCGGCCAACATGGCCGGCCGCATCGGCTGGTCCTCCGCCTCCGACCTGATCGGGCGGAAGAACATCTACCGCGTCTATCTCGGCGCGGGCACGCTCATGTACGCGCTGATCGCGCTGGTGGGAAGCTCCTCCAAGCCTCTGTTCGTCCTGTGCGCGCTGGTCGTCCTCTCCTTCTACGGGGGCGGCTTCGCCACGATTCCCGCCTACCTCAAGGATCTTTTCGGGACCTATCAGGTCGGCGCGATCCATGGACGTCTGCTCACCGCCTGGTCCACCGCGGGCGTCCTCGGGCCGCTGATCGTGAACTGGATCGCCGACCGCCAGGAGGCGGCGGGGAAGCACGGCGCGGATCTGTACGGGACGTCCCTCCTCATCATGATGGCCCTGCTCGCGGTCGGCTTCGTGGCCAACGAGCTGGTCCGCCCGGTGCACCCGTCCCACCACCTCGACGCCGTACCGGCCGAGCCGGCGGAGAAGGGAGCGCCCCGTGCACGACGACAGCGGGCAGAGTCCGCCTGAGGTGAGGGACCGGCGGCCCCTGATCGTCCTCACCTGGCTGTGGGTGGGCGCTCCGCTCGCCTACGGGCTGTACGAACTGGTCCGCAAGGCGACCCAGTTGTTCACCGGCTGATCCCGGAGCGCCCCGGGTCACCCCACCAGGTCCGGGGCGCGCAGCAGCTCGGGCGGGATGCCCCAGGCGTCGACCAGGTCGCCCGCCAGGGGCCGGACCTTGCGGCAGAGGTCGTTCACCTCCCGGGTGATCGCCTTGGACCGCTGGACGGTCAGCCGGCCGTGCTCCATGAACCACGCCCGGTCCGCCTCGATCGTCGAGAGGGCGAAGAGGTCGCACAGCAGGCCCAGGGCGACCTTGTTGCCGCCCTCGGGCAGCGCGCGCATCTTGTCGACGAACGCCTCCAGCACCAGCCGCTCCACGTGTGCGCGGGCGACGGCGATGACGTGGTCCTGCACCTGCGAGAAGACGGTGCCGGGGTCGCCCTTCTGGTCGATGCCGCGCTTGAGCCTGCGGGCCGCCCCGGCGAGCATGTGCTCCTCGCGGTAGCGGAACATGGCCAGCTGGTACTCCGAGTCCAGCAGCCCGGCCTCCTGGTCCCACTCGTCTCCCCCGGGCAGCAGATCACGCACCCGTTCGAGCAGCTTGTGGGCCGATGTCTTCTCGATGACCGTCTCGACGGCGAGGCTGGTGACGTGGCGGACCATGCCGAGCTGGTCCAGATCCTCGAACTCGCTCGCGTAGTCGGTGAGCAGCCCCTTGGCGACGAGTTGCAGCAGGACGTGGTTGTCGCCCTCGAAGGTGGTGAAGATGTCGCTGTCGGCCTTGAGGGCGGCGAACCGGTTGACGGCGAGATAGCCGGCGCCGCCGCACGCCTCGCGGCACTCCTGGATCGCCCGGGTGGCGTGCCAGGTGCCGAGCGCCTTGGTCCCGGCGGCCCGGGCCTCCAGCCGGCGCCGGGCCCCCGGGTCGTCCTCCAGGCCGGAGAAGACGTCGTGCAGCTGCGCGCGCAGGACGTCCTGGGCGAAGTGCAGTGCGTAACTCTGCGCGATGAGCGGCAGCAGGCGGCGCTGGTGCAGGCCGTAGTCGAGGAGCAGTTGCTCCTCCCCCTGGGAGCCCGTCGCGAACTGGCGGCGCCGCAGGGCGTACTTCGTGGCGACGGCGAGGGCGACCTTGGCGGCGTTGACCCCGGCTCCGCCGACGCTGACCCGGCCCTGGACCAGGGTGCCGAGCATGGTGAAGAAGCGGCGGTCGGGGTTGTCGATCGTGCTCTTGTAGACGCCTTCGGGGGTGACGTCGGCGAACCGGTTGAGCAGCGCCTCGCGCGGCACCCGCACACCGTCGAACCGGATGCGGCCGTTGTCCACCCCGTTGAGGCCCATCTTGCGGCCGTCGTCCTCGATGCGGACGCCGGGCGCCACCTCGCCGGCGGTCCGGATCGGCACGACGAACGCGTGCACGCCCTCGGCGGTCCCGCCCACCTCCAGCTGCGCGAAGACCACGGCCAGTTCCCCGTGGCGGGCCGCGTTGCCGATGTAGTCCTTGCGCGCCTGGTCGCCCTCGGTGGTGATGACGAACTCCCGGGCGTCCGCGTCGTACCGTGCGACGGTGCCGAGCGCCTGCACGTTGGATCCGTGCCCGGTCTCGGTCATCGCGAAGCAGCCCATCAGCTTCCCGGTGATCAGGTCGGGCAGATAGGCGTCGTGGTGGCGTTCGGTGCCCAGGTGCAGGATCGCTCCCCCGAAGAGCCCGAACTGCACGCCGACCTTCACGAGGACCGACAGGTCGCCGAAGGCGAGCGTCTCGAACGCGGCGATGGACGCCCCGATGTCGCCGCCTCCGCCGTAGCGTTGCGGGAATCCCATGCCGGTCTGGCCCGTGGCCGCCATCTCGACGACGCGTTCGCGCACCCGCTCGCGGAAGGCGTCGACGTCGAGCTCGTCGGCCTCCTCGAGAACCGGGAGGTGCGTCACCAGGTTGGCCCGGACCAGGTCGCGGACCTCGGCGTACTCGCCGTCGAGCACCTCGGTCAGCGCCCGCACGTCGAGCTCCGGCCGCACGTATCCGCCGGGAGCGGTGGCTGCTTTGTCAGTGGTCATACCGCTTCGCTACCCGGCCCGGGGACGATCAAGCAGCCGGCCGGCGTATGTCCCACCGGCGCCGGGGGCGTCCGCCCGCCGGGCCGCTCGGGCCGGGTGCGGGCCCGGCGGGCCCGGTCAAGGGGCAACGGAGGGCGAACGGCGCGTCGCGAGGGGCGTGAGCACGTCGGATCAGTGCCCCCTTCGCCATCGCTCGCGCCCTGCCGGGCGCCCCGCGGCGCAGCGAGGATGGGCCGACCGCACCAGATCCCGGCTGCTCCGCGCACCCGCCGTCCGGCGGGTGGACCCGCGGTGGAAGGAATCCACGTTGCTGCTTCTCATCTCCCCGGACGGTGTCGAGGAAGCCCTCGCGTGTGCGACGGCGGCGGAACACCTCGACATCGTCGATGTCAAGAAGCCCGACGAGGGGTCGCTCGGCGCCAACTTCCCGTGGGTCATCAGGGAGATCCGCGCGGCGGTGCCCGCGGACAAGCCGGTGTCGGCCACCGTCGGGGACGTGCCCTACAAGCCCGGCACAGTGGCCCAGGCGGCGCTCGGCGCGGCCGTCTCCGGAGCCACCTACATCAAGGTCGGCCTCTACGGATGCGCGACGCCCGACCAGGCGATCGACGTCATGCGGGGAGTCGTCCGGGCCGTGAAGGACTTCCGGGCCGACGCGTTCGTCGTCGCCTCGGGGTACGCGGACGCCCACCGGATCGGCTGCGTCAACCCGCTCGCGCTGCCCGACATCGCCCGCCGCGCGGGAGCCGACGCGGCCATGCTCGACACCGCGATCAAGGACGGGACCCGGCTGTTCGACCATGTGCCGCCCGAGGGCTGCGCGGAGTTCGTGCGGCTGGCCCACGAGGCCGGTCTGCTCGCCGCCCTCGCGGGCAGTGTCAAGGCCGCCGACCTCGCCACGCTGACCCGCATCGGGACGGACATCGTGGGCGTGCGCGGGGCGGTCTGCGAAGGGGGCGACCGCGACGCCGGGAGGATCCAGCCGCGGCTGGTGGCCGCCTTCCGGGCGGAGATGGACCGGCACGCCCGGGCGTTCGCGGCCGCCCCGGCCGCGAGTTGACCGCCGGCGTGGAGCCGCACCTGCGCCGTCCCGGTCGCGCACTCCGCGGTGAGCGTTTCACCGTCCTCGATCCGGCGACGGGCGAGCCCTTCGACGAGGTTCCCGACCAGCAGGCGAAGGAGCTGGACGCCGTGGTCGCCCGCGCCCGCGAGGCGTGGCCGGGCTGGCGGGCCGACCCCGCCGCCCGCAGCGCCGCGCTGCTCGCGTCGGCCGACGCCGTGGAGGCGGCCGGGGCGGACCTCGCTCCCCTGCTCACCCGTGAGCAGGGCAAACCCCTGGCCGAGTCGTACGCGGAAGTCGCCCGCACAGCGGCCCGCCTGCGCTACTTCGCCGCGTGCGTCCCCGAGACCCGTACGATCGACGACGGGCGGGCGGTGCACAGCGAGGTCCGCTGGCGGTCGCTCGGGCCCGTCGCCGCCATCGTCCCGTGGAACTTCCCGCTCCAGCTCGCCTCCGCGAAGTTCGCGCCCGCGCTCGCGGCGGGCAACACGGTGGTGCTCAAGCCCTCCCCGTACACGCCCCTGGCCACCCGGCTGCTGAGCTCCGTCCTGTCCGCCGCCCTCCCCGAAGGCGTGCTGACGACGGTCACCGGGCGTGAGCCGCTCGGCGCCTGCCTCGCGTCGCATCCGGGGATCCGCCATGTGACCTTCACCGGTTCGGTCGCCGCCGGGCGGGCCGTGGCGGCGGGTGCGGCGTCCGGTCTCGCCCGGGTCACCCTGGAGCTCGGCGGCAACGACGCCGCCGTCCTGCTGGACGACGTGGACGTGGAGCGGATCGCGGACCGGCTGTTCTGGGCGGCTTTCCGCAACTGCGGGCAGGTCTGCATGGCGGTCAAGCGGGTCTACGCCCCGGCCCGGCTGCACGCGCGGGTCGTCGAGGCCCTGGCGGAGCGGGCGAAGCGCGTGGTCGTCGGAGCCGGTCTCGACCGGGCCACGGAGCTGGGGCCGCTCAACAACGCCGCCCAACTGGCGCGGGTGGAGCGCTGCACGGCCAGGGCCCTGGCGGACGGGGCCCAGCCGGTGGCCGGCGGCCACCGGCTGGACCGGCCGGGCTACTTCTACGCCCCGACCGTCCTGTCCGACGTCCGGCCCGACAGCCCGGTGGTGACCGAGGAGCAGTTCGGTCCGGTGCTGCCGGTGCTGTCGTACGGAAGCCTCGACGAGGCCGTCGAGGCGGCCAACGCCACCCGGTTCGGACTCGGCGGCTCGGTGTGGGGGACCGATCTGGACCGGGCCGAGGCCGTCGCCGACCGGCTGGAGTGCGGGACGGCCTGGATCAACCACCACGCCGAGCTGTCCCTCGCCCAGCCCTTCGCCGGTGTCAAGGAGAGCGGCGTCGGTGTCGCGGGCGGGCCGTGGGGCCTGTACGGGAACCTGAGACCGTTCGTCGTCCACCGTCCCCGGGAGGTCTGACGATGAGGTTCGGCGCGGCGGTACTGCGCGATTATGAGGCCCCGTTCGCCGTCGAGGAGGTGATCCTGGACGCGGGGCCGGCCGAAGGCGAGATCCTGGTCCGCATCGCGGGTTGCGGGCTGTGCCGGACCGATCTCGCCGTACGCCGCTCGGCGGGCCGCTCTCCGCTGCCCGCGGTGCTCGGCCACGAGGGGGCCGGGGTGGTGGTGGAGACGGGCGGCCCGGACACCGGCCTGGCCCCCGGTGACCACGTGGTGCTGAGCTTCGACTCCTGCGGGCGGTGCCGGAGCTGCCTGGGCGGGGCCCCCGCCTACTGCGACCGGTTCGCCGCGCTCAACCTCTTCGGGGGGCGCTCCGAGAGCCCGGGGCGGTTCACCGACGGGGCCGGGGAGGCGCTGGCGCCCCGGTGGTTCGGCCAGTCCTCCTTCGCCGAGTACGCGATGGTCCCGGCGCGCAATGCCGTCCGCGTCGACGCCTCCCTCCCCCTGGAACTGCTCGGTCCGCTCGGCTGCGGCTTCCTCACCGGCGCCGGGGCGGTCCTCAACTCCTTCGGCGCGGGCCCCGGCGACACCGTCGCGGTCTTCGGCGCCGGGGCGGTGGGCCTGGCCGCGGTCATGGCGGCCACGGCCGCCGGGGCCCTCGTCGTGGCGGTCGACAGGCATCCCGAACGGCTGGCCCAGGCCGAGCGGTTCCGCGCGGTCCCGCTGGACGCCTCCTCGGCCGGACTTCCCGGCCACATCCGGCGGCTGACCGGCGGCGGCGCCCAGTACGCCCTGGACACCACGGGTTCCGTCCGGTTGATCAACGACGCGCTGCGGGCGCTGCGCCCGACCGGCCTGCTGGGGCTGGTGGCTCGGCTGCACACCGATCTGCCGCTCGAACCGGGGACCCTGGACCGGGGCCGCAGAATCTCCCACATCTGCGAGGGGGACGCGGTGCCGGCGCTGCTGATCCCCCGGCTGACCGGGCTGTGGCGGGCCGGTCAATTCCCCTTCGACCAGCTGATCCGCACCTACCCGCTGGCCGACATCAACGAGGCGGAACGCGACTGCGACGCGGGCCGTGTGGTGAAGCCGGTCCTCGTCCCGTAGGCCCTGTCGTCACACTGCCCCGGCCTTCGGGCGACGACGGCAGTGTGACGACAGGCCCCGGGGACGCCGTGCGTTCCGGCGGATGCCCCTCGATTCCGGCGGGTCGCGGACGCCCGTCGCACGGTCCCCTCGCCACCCGGCCGGCTCCCCACGCTCTCGATGACGCCCCGGTGGGTTCCGGCCCGCCGCTTCTTCGCTCTGCTCGCTGTACGTCGTCTCCAACGAATCCAAGGGAGTGCACATGGTCGACACGGCGCACCGGAACGACGGTGCGGAGGGTGTGGCGGGAGGGGTCGGTGCGACCGCTCTCCTGGTCGCGGCGGCGCGGGCCATCGAGACGCATCGCCCCGACAGCCTGGCGCAGGACGTCTTCGCGGAGCACTTCGTCCTCGGGGCCCCGGCGTCCAAGGGCTGGCCGGTCCGTCTTCGGGAGGTCCCGGACGGGGACCGGAACCCGCTGTGGGGGCGGTTCGCCCGGTACTTCGGGCTGCGGACACGGGTCCTCGACGACTTCCTCCTGCGGTCGGTGCACGCGGGGAACGCCCGCCAGGTGGTCCTGCTCGGGGCGGGGCTGGACTCGCGTGCCTACCGGCTGGCGTGGCCTTCCGGCGGCTGCGTGGTCTTCGAGATCGACCGGGCGGAGGTCCTGGCGTTCAAGCACCAGGTGCTCGACGGTCTCTCGGCCGCCCCGCGGGCCACGCGCGTACCGGTCCCGACGGATCTGCGCGCCGACTGGGCCGGGGCCCTGCCCGCCGCCGGCTTCGACCCCGCCGCGCCGAGCGTCTGGCTGGTCGAGGGCCTGCTGTTCTATCTGCCGCCCGCGGCCGAGACGTATCTCATCGACACGGTGGACCGGCTGAGCACGGAGGGAAGCGCGCTGGCCTTCGAGGTGAAGCTCGACAAGGATCTGCTGGAGTACCGGGAGAGCCCGCTGTACACGGCCACACGGCAGCAGATCGGCATCGACCTGCTGGACCTGTTCGACCTGAGCCCGCGGCCCGACTCGGCGGGGAAGCTGACGGGGAAGGGCTGGTCCACGTCGGTCCGCACCCCCTTCGACTTCACCCGGCTGCACGGACGCGGCCCGCTGCCCGAGCGGAACGACGCGCTGGCGGGCAACCGGTGGGTCTTCGCGGACAGGCCCCGGCGGTAGGGGCGGGCCGCCGGGGCCCGTCCGCCTCCTGCGGGAAAAGCAGTTGCACTTCCCGGTTTCCGGTCGTCAGGGTGTGGTGGTGATCGGAACGGAGATCGAACTGCCCGTCGTGGACGGGGTCCTGTCGGGTGTGGACTTCGGCGGCCACGGGGCGGGGGTGCTGCTCGTCCACGGCAGCGGACACAACGCCGCCGCCTGGGCGGATGTGGCGTCCGGTCTGGTGAGCGAGTGTCATCCGGTCGCCATCGACCTGCGTGGCCACGGGCAGACCCGGCTCGGCTCCACCGGCCCCGAGCAGTACTGGCGCGACATCGGTCGCGTCGTCACCGCGCTGGGCTGGGACCGTCCCGTGCTGGTGGGCCACTCCACCGGCGGGTACGCGGTGACGGCTGCCGCTGCCAGTGGCCTCGTGGAACCGGCCGCCCTCTGCGTCGTGGACGGCGTGGTGCTCGATGACCGTAGCGCGTCACTCGCCGGACATGCCGCCGCACGGACCACGGAGGCGGCGGACCGGTTGCGGACGATGTTCCGCTACGGCTGGGAAACGGACGAGGCCCGGATGCGCGCCCATGTCGAGCAGTGCGCGCGGGAGGCCGGAGGGGACTGGCTCAACGCCGGAGCACGGCACGAGCTGGTCGAGGAGGTCACCCGGCGCTCCTTCCTGCGCCGCGGCAACCGGTGGGTACGGCGACCGGCCGTCGAGGAGATCGTGACGGTCACCGCCGTGGAGCCCGACGCGGAGGTCTTCCCCAGTGTCGAGGTGTACGACCGCCTCACCTGTCCGATGACGATCGTGCTGGCCGCGGACGGTTTCTACGCCTCGCGGCGCGGCGACGTGCGTGGTGTCGTCGATGCCGTCCCCGGGCGCCGGCTGATCGACATCGACTCGAACCACAACATCCCCATGACGCGGCCCGCTGAGCTCGCCGCGATCATTCTCGACCTGGTGCGCGACCGGGCCACGGCCTCGGCCGGGAACGCCGACTGATCCCCCACACCTGTAAGGAGTCGCTGTGGCCGTGAGCGAGATGTCCGTGGCGGACAAGGACGCCGGGCCGTACGGCATCGCGGCCGGACCCGACAGCGCACTGTGGCTCACCTTCTCGCGCAGCGGCCACGTCGCGCGCCTCACCCTCGACGGCGAACTCGACGAATACTCCCTGGAAGCGCCCGAGTGCCGCCCTGCGGTCATCGCCCCCGGGCCCGACGGAGCCATGTGGTTCACCCGGTCCCAGGACCACCGGATCGGCCGCGTCACCGCCGACGGGGAGACGGAGTCCTTCGCCGTGCCGACGTCCGGCAGCGGCCCCTTCGGGATCACCGCCGGTCCGGACGGCGCGATGTGGTTCACGGAGATGAACACCGACCGGATCGGCCGCATCACCAGCATGGGAGAGATCACCGAGTTCGTCCTTCCCCGCACGGGCGCCTGTCCCTCGGCGATCACCGGGGGCCCTGACGGGGCCCTGTGGTTCACCCTCAACCAGGCGAACGCGATCGGCCGCGTCACCGTCCGCGGAGACATCGCCATCCACCGGCTCCCGACCCCGAACGCCGCACCCGTGGGCATCACCAGCGACGGCGCCGCCCTGTGGTTCGTCGAGATCGCAGCCGGCCAGATCGGTAGGATCACGGTGGACGGCGCGATCGAGGAGTTCCCGCTCCCCGACCGTACGGCCAAACCGCACGCCATCGTCGCGGCCTCCACCGGGGACTGCTGGTTCACCGAGTGGGGAGCCAACAGCATCGGCCACATCACCGGTAGCGGCGAGATCACCGAGTACGGTCTGCCGTCACCGTCGTCCGAGCCGCACGGCATCACCCTGGGTCCCGACGGCGCTCTCTGGGCCGCCCTCGAAACGGGAGGGGTCGCGCGGCTCGAACCGTAGCCTCGTAGCCTCAGGACGAGGAACCGCCCCCTCAGGAGCACCGCACACGTTTCGAGCACGCTCAGGCTGTCTGCGTGTGTGTGTGTGTGGGGGGGGGAAGGTCCGCCCGCTCCGGTTCGCCGGGGACGCCCTGGAGCATCGGGATGTTCACCCGAGGGCGAGGCGCGGAGTCAGCGTGCGGCGTCTCCGGTCTCAGCGCGCAGAGACCGCGCCACGCGCTCCTCGACCACGCGGGCGAGGGCCCAGCAGGCCGCCGTGTCGAGCTTCTTGTAGGAGGCCTCCGGACGCGCCTCGACGACGGCGGTCGTCTCCTGCGGGCCGGTGGTGACGCGGACACGCACGAGGACCGTCGTGTCCGAGGGTCCGCGCAGCGTCAGGTCCAGGATGCCGTGTCCGAACGCGGTGACCTCGTCCACGCGCAGGACGGGGTCCTTCTCGACCATGTGCCGCACGCCGTCCGTCAGCTGGAAGGCGGTTCTGCCCTCGATGGCGGGGACCCGCACTTCGCGGACGGAGGGCAGGCGCACGGCCGCGGGACCGAGCGCGAGCCCGTAGCGGCGAGCCGTGCGGGCGGCGCCCACCGCTGTGGTGACGGTCAGTACGGCGGTGAAGGTGACGGCGACCGCCGCGCCCGCGCCCAGGGCGGGTGGAGCGGCCTCTCCCCACGGTGTGCCGTCGCCCAGCACCAGCACCGCGGTCATGGCCGCGGCGAGCACCATGCCGGTCGCCAGCGCCGGCAGGGCCAGTCGGCGGACGACCGCCAGGCAGTAGCCGAGCATCGCACCGTTCCTCTCACCAGGGGCCGAACCGGGGGCGCGGAGTGCCCCGGCGTCCACGACCGCGGACGGCCCGGCCAGATGCCCTGCGGCAGCGCGGCTCGGGCCGGGCCCACCGGCCGTTCGCGGGGTGCCCGCTTCCCACCGGACGGATCATGAACGAAGGGGGTCCACTTCCGCAAACGGACGCCGGGCCTTGGGTATCCGCCGCGGGGCAGGGCGCGGACGTCCGGCCGCGGGGCCAGGTCGCGGACGGACCGGGCCCCGGGCGCGGGCGGATCAGCGGAGCCCGGCGAAGAGGTCCTTCTCCGGCAGGGCCGTGCCGGTGGCGTCCCGGACGCGTACGAAGGTCTCCGTGCCCATCAGGTCGCCGAACCTCTCCTTGCCCATCCTGAGGAAGAAGATGTTCTCGCCCTGACTCGCGTGCGCGGCCAGCGCGTCGAACTTCCGGCCGCTGAACGCGGTGGTGTCCACCCACGTGGTGACCTCGTCGTCGGGCAGACCGATCTCGGTCACCCCGGCGGCCTCGGCGGGGTCCGGCTCGGGCCGCGGCCGCGGCTCCTGTTCCGAGTCCGGCTGCGAGGGGTCCTCGTGGAACTCGCGCATGGCCTCCCCGAACCGACGCAGCATCGAGTGGGGCATCGTCGTCCAGTACACCTTCGGCGTCAGCTCGGTCATCTCCAGCGCCGCCATCGTGATGCGGTGGGCCTGGATGTGGTCGGGGTGCCCGTAGAAGCCGTTCTCGTCGTAGGTGACGACGACATCGGGGCGGTAGTGCCGCATGAGTTCCGCGAGCCGGGCGGCGCCCTCCTCCACCGGGGTCTGCCAGAAGGATCCGGGGGCCTCGTTGCTGGGCCAGCCGATCATTCCGGAGTCGGCGTAGTCGAGCGTCTCCAGATCGCTGACCGCGAGGACCTCGCAGCTCGCCTCCAGCTCCCTTCGGCGCATCGAGGCGACGGCCGCCGGGTCGTGTCCGGGGTCGCCCGGCTTGACGCCCCCCGGCCCGTCACCGCAGCCGCCGTCGGTACACGTCACGAGAACCGTGCGGATGCCTTCCGCGGCGTACCGCGCCAGGACCCCTCCGGTTCCGGTCGCCTCGTCGTCGGGGTGGGCGTGCACGGCCATGAGGGTCAGGGGCCGGTCGGTCATGGAGGGGTCCTCCCGCAGAGATGGGTCGTGGTCCGGGCCGGCCGCGGGCGTGCTGCCGAGGTCCCGGGGGCCGGATCCCGGCGGGGCGGGCGGCCCCGCGGCCTCCGTGATCCCCCGCCGGCGAGGCGCCGGTCCCTTGAACGGTGCAACCGCGCCGACCGGGTCGGCTGTTCCCGGCCGGGGCCGCGATTCTCGGCGGACGCGGGCCGGATGCCCCCGGCGGCCCCGGGCGGCCTCGCGTCATCGCCCCGCTCCTTCGGCGGGCGCCGGGAGGGGGCCGCCCGGCAGCGGTGAGAAGGCGAGGAGCGGGCCGCCGGTGACCGGGTGGGTCAGCTGGGTGCAGGCGACGCCGAACACGGTCCGGACCAGGTCGGGGTGGAGCACCTCGGCGGGCGGGCCGTCCGCGACGATCCGCCCGCGGTGCAGCACGTAGAGCCGGTCGCAGTAGGCGGCCGCGAGATTGAGGTCGTGCAGCACGCACAGCGTCGCGCGCCCGAGGCCGCGCACGAGTTCCAGCAGTTCGAGCGCCGCGTACACATCGAGGTGGTTGGTCGGTTCGTCGAGGAGGAGCAGCGGGCTCTCCTGGGCGAGCGCGCGGGCCACCAGGGCCCGCTGTCGCTCGCCGCCGGACAGCGTGGAGAGCCTGCGGGTGCGGTGGTCCGCCAGGCGGACACGCTCCAGTGCGGCGGCGATCGGCGCGGCTGCCCGGCCGGTGGCCGATTCGAAGGTCCGGAGCCACGGCCCGCGCCCCATGGCCACGACTTCCTCCACGGTGAAGTCGAAGTCGGGAGCGCTGTCCTGGGCGACGAGCGCGGCACGCCGTGCGATCTCGCGCTGGCCGAGCGCCTTCACGTCGTCGCCGCGGAGCGCGACGCGGCCGGCGAACGGGTCGAGCGCGCGGTGGACCGTGCGCAACAGCGAGGTCTTGCCGCTGCCGTTGGGACCGACGAGACCGACGCGTTCGCCGTCCCCGACGGTGAGGTCGCACCCCTCGACGACCGGGTGGGATCCGATCCGGACGCTCACGCCCGACAGTGAGAGCCTCATGACGCCTCCGATCGTCGTAGCAGCCACAGGAAGGCCGGCGCCCCGAGCACGGCGGTGACGATGCCGATGGGCAGTTCCTCGGGGCGGACGAGGACACGGCTGAGCGCATCGGCCACGACGAGGTACGTCGCGCCGACGAGCAGGGCGGTCGGGAGCAGCCGGCGGTGGTCCGGGCCCACGACCAGGCGCACGAGATGCGGAACGACGAGCCCCACGAAACCGATCCCGCCGGACACGGCGACGAGGACGCCGGTCAGGAGGGAGGCGGTGATCAGGAGGCGGACGCGGACACGGTGCACCGGGACGCCGAGCGAGAGCGCCGCGTCGTCACCGGCCGCGAGTGCGTTGAGCGTCCGGGTCCGCGGCATCAGGCAGAGGCCGACGATCAGCACGGCCGCCGCCGGCAGCGACAGGTTCGACCACGAGGACTCCGACAGGGAGCCCAGCAGCCAGAACAGCACCGAGTGCGCCGCTTCCGCGTTGGAGCCGCGGAAGATGACGAAGCTGGTGGCTCCGGTGAACAGGTAGGAGAGTGTCACCCCGGCGAGGACCAGACGGCTCGGGACGACACGGCCGGCCCGGCGTGACAGTCCGAGGACCGCGGCCGTCGCCGCGAGCGCTCCGACGAAGGCCGCGGCCGATGTCGACAGGCCCGCCACCGCCGCGGATCCGAGGGTGATCGCGACGGCCGCCATCAGTCCGGCGCCCGCGGAGACACCGAGCACATAGGGGTCGGCGAGCGGGTTGCGCACAGTCGCCTGCAGGGTGACGCCGACGACGGCGAGTCCCGCGCCGACGACCGCGGCCAGCAGCACCCGCGGCAGCCGCAGGTTCCACACGATCTGGTCGTCCATGACGGCGGGGGGCGGCCCGGCGCCGACCAGACGATGGGCGACGACGTCGAGGACGGTCGCCGGCCGTACGCCGACGGATCCCACCGCCACGGCAGCGCAGACCGTGACGAGCAGGAGGAGGAACAGCAGCGGTATGACGACGGGGAGGGAGGTGATTCGGCCACGGCGGCCACGGACCGGCCGCCGACCGCCCGGAGGGCGGCGGCCGGCGGTATCCGCTCGGACGTCTGCGGGTGTCTGCCGGCGCATCGCGGGTCCTAGTGGGGTCGGGACGTGTTCGGGTGCAGGAAGCGCGCTATCTCGGCGACGCCCTCCACCGGTCTCGTGCTGCCGCGCGCCCCCGTCTTGGCCGCGTCGATGACGAGGATCCGCTGGTTGCGGACCGCGTCGACGGTGGGGAAGGTCCGCTTCAGGAAGGCGATCGCGTCCCTCCGGCCCGTCGCGGTCGCCGTGAAGTCGTCGACGACGATGGCCCGGGGGTCGCGCGCGACGATCTGCTCGGGGTCGACCGGGGCGAACTGTCCCGGCAGGTCGGCGAAGACATTGGTCCCGCCGGCACGTTCGAGCACGTCGTCGGAGAGGCCGCCGGAGGTCACGTAGAGCCGGCCGCCGACCTGGGAGACCTTGGCGACCTCGCGTCCGGGCTCCCGGGCGATCCGCCTGCGTACGTCGTCGAGATCGCCCAGCAGCCGGTCGGCCAGCGCCTCGGCGCGGGTCTCCACGCCGAAGACGGCGCCGAGTTGGCGGACATCGGTGTCGAGGGCCTCCAGCCCGGAGGTGTCCGTGGTCAGGTCCGCCGCGCATCCGCCGCCGACCACATAGGTGGCGATGCCCAGTCCCTCCAGTTCGGCGATGCTCGGGCTTCCCGTCCGCCCGGACACCTTCTCGACCTGATCGGTGATCAGGAGGTCGGGCCCGGCGGCGACGAGGGCCTCGACGCTCGGGTTGCGCGTTCCGAGACCGGGCAGCGCCGCGAGACGCTCCTTCAGTTCGGGCGCGGGGGCGGACTCGCCGCGCGTCTTGGCGACGATCCGGTCGCCGACCCCGAGGGCGAACAGGGTGTCGGCGATGGCGTCCGTGGTGATCGCCACCCGTTCAGGGGCCCGGTCGAGCACGACGGTGCGGCCGCAGGACTCGAAGGTGACGCCGCCCGCTCCGGCTTCGCGCCGGGGGCCGGAGTCGGCGCCCGCGCACCCGGTCGCGCCTAAGAGCGAGAGCGCGACGAGGGCGCCGATCAGGGCGGTCCGGGGCCGGTCAGGAGCGGCGCGGGGTGCGCCCCGGCTCGCTGACGGGTGCTCGAGGTGCGGCTGGAGCATGAGGAGGCTTCCTTCCGGTCGGGGTCCCGAGTGGTGTCGCCCGGTGGTGCGGACATTATTGAATGAGGTTCAGTCGGCATGTTAGGGTACCCTAATGAAACGATCAACACCGCAGGCTCCGGGGCTGGCCGGACCCGGCGCGTTACTCCGCTTGCTCGCACCGATCCGGACCCGTCTCGCCGTCTGCGCGATCCTGTCGGCCCTGAGCGCGGCGGCGGGCATCGTGCCCTACATCGCCGTCGCCGAGATCGCGCGCCTCATGCTCGACGACCCCGCGGGGTCGCCCACGGCCATCCGGACCTGGGTCGGCGTCGGCGCCGCGGGCGCCTGCGCGTGGCTCGTCCTGCTCGTGCAGTCCGCCCGGGTGGGGCACTACGCCGACGCGGCGATCCTGCACGACGTGCGCGTACGGATCGTGACCCACCTCGGCAGGCTGCCGCTCGGCTGGTTTCGCGCGGCGGGCTCGGGCAGGGTCAAACGAGCGATGACCGGTGACCTGGAGGAGATGCACGAGGTCATCGCGCACGCCCTCGGGCAGTTGACCGGGGCGGGCACCGTGATGGTCGTCGCCCTGGGCTATCTGCTCCTCGTCGATGTCCGCATGGCCCTCGTCGTGCTGGGCGTCCTCCTCCTGATGGGGATCTCCTTCCGCGTCTCGATGCGGTCCATGACGACCCATATGAACCGGCTGGTCGCCGCCGACGCGCGCATCAGCGCCGCCGGCGTCGAGTACGCCGACGGGATCCAGGTGGTCAAGACGTTCGGCACCGGGGGCCGCGTCCTGCGCCGCTTCGACGACGCCGTGGACGAACACACCCGGGCGTTCGCGGCCTGGGTCGCCGAGGTGCGCCACAGCTCCGCGGCCTCACGGCTGTTCGGCTCGGAGATGGCCGTCCTCACCGCCGTCGCGGCGGTCGGGCTGGTCTCCGTCGACCGGGGGTCGCTCGGCGTCGCGGACCTGGTGGCGTTCCTGGTCGTCGCCGTCGGGCTGCCCAACTCCGTCCTCCCCGCCGTGACCGCCGCCCAGGGGGTGCGCAAGGGCCGGATGGGCGCGGCCAACATCGAGCGGCTGCTGGCCCGGACACCGCTGCCCGAGCCCGCTGAGCCGCAGACTCCCGACGGCCACGGCGTCGAGTTCGACCGCGTCACCTTCTCCTACGACGGGGTGACCAACGCGGTCGAGGACATCAGCGCCGTCTGTCCACCGGGCCGGGTGACCGCGATCGTGGGTCCCTCCGGCGCCGGCAAGACGACGCTCGCCAGTCTGCTGCCGCGCTTCCACGAGGTGTCGGACGGGGCGATCAGGATCGGCGGCGCGGACGTGCGCTCCATCCCGTCCGCGAGGCTGCTGGCGTCGATGTCGCTGGTCTTCCAGGACGTCGCCCTGTTGCGGGACAGCGTGGCGGAGAACATCCGCATCGGCCGGCCCGGCGCCGGCGACGAGGAGGTCCGCGCTGCGGCGACAGCCGCGCACATCCACGAAGTGATCGAGAACATGCCCGACGGTTACGACACGCTGCTCGACGCGGGCGGCGGCAGCCTCTCCGGCGGTGAACGCCAACGGCTGACGATCGCGAGGGCGATCCTGTCCGGGGCGCCGATCGTCGTCCTGGACGAGGCGACGGCCGCGTTGGACGCCGACAGCGAGTCGGCGGTCCAGGACGCCCTGGCCAACCTGGCGGTGGGCAAGACGGTGATCGTGATCGCCCATCGGCTGTACACGATCGCGGGCGCGGCCCGGATCCTCGTACTGGAGAACGGGCGGCTGGCCGAGCAGGGCCGCCACGAAGAACTGCTCGCGCGCGGCGGACTCTACGCCCGGATGTGGGCCGCACAGGAAGGGGTGCTCGCGTGATCCGCCGCCTGTACCGGCTCTGGCCGAATCCGAAGCTACTGGCCCGGCTGTGGCTGCTCACCGCCGGGCAGGCGGTCCTCCAGGGCCTGCTGCTGGCCCTGCTCGTCCCGGTCCTGGACGCCGTCGTGCGCCCACAACCGGACGTCGGCGCCGCCGCGCCGTGGCTCGCGCTCGGCGCGGCGGGCGCGGTGCTGTACGCGGGCTTGAGCGTCGTCGCCACCCCGGTGGGTTTCGCGGCGGCGGGCACGCTCGCGGCGCAGCTGCGCCGACGGTTGATGCACCATGTGAGCACGTTGACGCTGGGCTGGTTCACCGCCGAGCACAAGGCCCGGCTCGCGCGGGCGGTGACGTCCGACGTGGGCAGCGCAGCGCACCTGGCCGTGACCATCGGCGGCCCCGTGATCACCTCCACGCTGTTGCCCGCGACGGTCGTCGTCGTGACGTTCACGGTCGACTGGCGGATGGCGCTGCTGTTGTGCGCGATCGCGCTGGTCGCCTACGTGGCCCTGCGACGTGCGGCGCGGATCGCCGAGATCGCCGAGATCGAGCTGGAGCGGGCGGCTGCCGGGGTCGCCGGTCGGGCCATCGAGCTCGGTCAGGCGCAGCCGGTCCTGCGTGCCGCCGGCCACACGGAGGGCACGCCCCGGATGCGCGCGGCGCTGGAGGACCACCGCGAGACCTACCGGGAGGGCATGCGCCGGGCGCGGCGGCCCTTCTTCGTCTACACCGGTGTGATCATGGCCGGGTTCATCGCGGTGCTCGCGCTGGCCGCCGAGCTGATGCTCAGCGGGCGCGTCGAGGTCGCCAGGGCCATCGCGCTGCTCGTACTGGCCGCGCGCTTCCTGGAGCCGCTCGGCCAACTCATCGAACTCATCGGCGCCCTGCGCGCGTTGCGAAACCAGATCGCGCGCATCGAGGAGCTGCTCTCCACTCCCCCGCTGCCGGTTCCGGCCGAGCCGGTACGCTCGATCGCCGACGCGGGCGTCGAATTCGCGAACGTCACCTTCACCTACCCGGGCGGCGACACCCCCGCCCTGGAGGGGGTGTCGCTGCACTGCCGGCCGGGCACCACCACCGCTCTGGTCGGACCGTCGGGCTCGGGGAAGACGACGGCGACCCGGCTCATCGCCCGGTTCTTCGACATCGACTCCGGGGAGCTGCGCGTCGGCGGCGTCGACGTGCGGCGGCTCGACCCGACGGCCTTGCTCGACGAGATCGCGATCGTCTTCCAGGACGTCTATCTGTTCGACGACACCATCGAGGACAACCTGCGGCTGGCCCGCCCCGGGGCGACCTGGGACGAGTTGCGGGAGGCGGCCTCCGCCGCACGGCTCGACGAGGTGATCGAGTGGCTGCCCGCCGGCTGGAACACCCGGGTGGGCGAGGGCGGCGCGCAGTTGTCGGGCGGCGAGCGTCAACGCGTGGCAATCGCACGGGCGATGCTCAAGCGGGCGCGGATCGTCCTCGTCGACGAGGCCGGTTCCGCCCTGGACCCGGAGAACGAGGCGGCGATCACCCGGGCCATCGCCAACCTCGGCTCCGACCCGGAGCGTACGGTGATCGTGATCGCCCACCGCCCCGCCACCCTGGCCACCGCGGACCACGTCGTCGCACTCGACCGCGGCCGGGTCGTGGAGGCCGGCACACGGGCGGAACTGCTGCGCACGGGGGGCGCGTTCGCGCGTCTGAGCTCACAGTACGAGCGGGCACGTCACTGGCGCATCGCCCGGGTGGACGGCTGACCGACGCCGCGCGCGCCCGAGCGCTCCGCTGCCGGCGAACCGCACGCGGCTCGTCGGCAGCTCGGCCCGCCCGAACCGCCTCGGCTCAGCCGTCGGCGCGCAGATAGCGGTGCGCGAGGTCGGTGATGTCGGCGATGAGGTCGTCGGCCAACCGGTCGATGTCCTCGGCCTCGTGGTGCAGCAGCGCGTGCGTGGCGCCGTACCAGGCGCTGTAGATCAGATTCGCCGCCATGGCGGGGTTCGGAACGTCCGCGGGCGGGTTCGGACGCTCGGCGATGAGCCGCCGGAACGCTTCGACATGCGCGTTCTCCGGGCTGACCTGGATCTCCGTGGTGGCGTTGATCGGAGTGTGGCCGTAGAGCACATCGTGCAGTTCGGCATGGTCCACATAAGCGCGCACCGCGTCGCTGAGCCAGGCGTCCAGGCGTCCGGTCCAGTCGTCGGCGGGCAGGCTCCGCACCGCCGCGTCCTGCCGCTCGACCAGTCGGTCGATGAAGCGGGCCCGCACCGCGAGCATGAGGTCGCGCTTGGAGCCGAAGTGCAGGTAGAACGTGCCGATCGCGACACCGGCGCGCTCGGTGATCTCATTGATCCGAGCGGCGTCGACACCCCGCTCGACGAACACCCACTCGGCCGCGTCCATGAGGTCGGCGCGCCGCTCGTCGGCGGGCTTGGTTCGCGGGCGGCCAGGGCTGGGTCGGCGCACACTCATTCCACGGATACTACGTGTTCAGCGGGGGTGGCGTGCCGACGGGACGGCTCTCCTCCGCCGTCGGCCGCGCGGCGGTCGCCGGGACCGGAGGCGACTCGGCGGGTTCCGGGCGGCGCGCGGATCGGGCGGGCCCGGGCTCGGCCGGGAAGGGACGCACCGGGCCCTGAGGGACGGCGCTCTCCCCGACGGCGCACAATGAGCTGTCCCGGAGGCTCCGGCGGTGGAGAAGGGGAGCCCTGCCGGGGCAAGGGCGGTGGATCTGGCTGCCGCGGCCGACGGCCGGGACGACGACCGCGTCGTGCGGTCGCCGCCGTAGGGGCCCCGCCGCGGCGCGATCCGCCGGACAGAACCTCAGGAGGGGAAGCGTGATGGAGACAAGTGAGACCCGATCCGCCGGTGAGGCGCGAAAGGCGCGGCCGAGCCGGCTCCAGCGGCTGATGCGCTACGTCCCGCTGATCGCCCCCGTCCTGCTGTGGGCCGTGCCGTGCTGGGTCCTCCTGCACACCGGCCAGCGGTGGCCGCTCCCCGTCACGCTGACGGGCACCGCGCTGTTCGCCCTCGGCCTGGCCGCCATGCCGCTCGCGATGGTGCGTGGCCACGGCCGGCGCCAGCGGGACGGGGCCGCGATCGTCGGTGACACGCTGCTGGGCGTCAGCTGGGTCCTGTTCACCTGGTCCGTGCTGCTGGGCGTCCTGCTGCGGCTCGCCCTGACCGTGGCCGGGGTGGGTGACGGGCAGGGCCGGGCGCGCATCGTCACCTGGGCCGTCCTCGGCGTCGGTGCCGCGCTGCTCACGTGGGGGTACGCCGAGGCCCGGCGCGTGCCGCGGGTGCGCCGCCTGGATGTGCGGCTCCCGCGCCTGGGTGCCGGGTTGGACGGGACCCGGGTCGTCCTGATCACCGACACCCACTACGGTCCGCTCGACCGCGCCCGCTGGTCGGCGCGGGTCTGCGAGACGGTGAACACCCTGGAGGCGGACCTGGTCTGCCACACCGGCGACATCGCGGACGGCACGGCCGAACGCCGTCGCGCCCAGGCCGCTCCGCTGGGCACCGTGCGGGCGGTGCGGGCCCGCGTCTACGTCACCGGCAACCACGAGTACTACAGCGAGGCCCAGGGCTGGGTCGACCTGATGGACGAGCTGGGCTGGGAGCCGCTGCGCAACCGCCATCTGCTGCTGGAGCGCGGCGGTGACACGCTCGTGGTCGCCGGTGTGGACGACGTCACCGCCGAGTCCTCCGGTCTTGCGGGCCACGGTGCCCACCTCGCCGGAGCCCTGGACGGCGCCGACCCCGGCCTTCCCGTGCTTCTCCTGGCCCACCAGCCCAAGTTCATCGACCGGGCGGCGGCCCACGGCATCGATCTCCAGCTCTCCGGTCACACCCACGGCGGCCAGATCTGGCCTTTCCACCATCTGGTCCGCATCGACCAGCCGACCGTCGCCGGCCTCAGCCGCCACGGCGCTCGCACCCTCCTCTACACCAGCCGCGGCACCGGCTTCTGGGGGCCGCCCTTCCGCGTCTTCGCCCCCAGCGAGATCACCCTGCTGGTGCTCCGCTCCGGGCAGCCGTCCGCCGCCTCCTGAGGGCCCTCAGGAGCAGGCCGGGCACAGGCCCCGGTAGGTGATCTCCACCGAGCCGACGGTGAACCCGAACCGCTCGGCCTCGGGCAGGTCTCCGAGCGCGTCCCCGACCGGGTGGACGTCCCGGACCGCGCCGCAGCCGGAGCACACCAGGTGCTGGTGGGGGCGGCGCGCGTTCGGGTCGTAGCGCTTGGCCCGGCCCACGGTGGACACCTCCACCACCTCGCCGAGCGTGACGAGCTCCCCCAGCGTGTTGTAGACGGTCGCGCGGGAGATCTCGGGCAGCCTCTCGGCGGCCCGCAGGTGCACCTCGTCGGCCGTCAGGTGCACATGGTCACCGTCGAGGACCTCCGCGACGACACGCCGCTGCGAGGTCAACCGCCAGCCACGGCCCCGTAGCCGTTGAAGGAGGTCGCTCATCTCGTCACCTGCTCCGCTTCGCGGGGGTCGCGCGGCTCCGGACGGATCCACCGATCCGACGACGTCGCGCCCTGGCCATTATCGTTTTAGCGCACTTCTTGACTTGGACGAAGTCCATCGTAGGATCGATCCCGGCGACATCCAAGAGACAGGAAGAATCCGGTACGGCAGCAGAGAAACGCGGTGGGACACCGTCGGTCGACCGCGCGGCGCCGACCGAGCGCCGCCCTCGTCGCACCGCCCGGGACCGGCCGGTCCCGTCCGTGAGACGTTCGGGCGGGCGCGGCGGGACCCGGCACACCTCGTGCCCCTTCTGCACGGACCGAATCCTCCTCCCCCGTTCAGCGCCCCACGACCCGCCGGGTCCGGAAGGATTGCCCCATGACCGAGAACCACGAGTCTCACGTCTTCGACCCCGTCACCCCGGATTCGCCCGAGACGGCCGTCCCCGAGGTGCCCGGCGCGCAGGCGGCCGGCTGCCCCGTGGCCCACGGCCGCGCCCCGCACCCCACGCAGGGCGGCGGCAACCGCCAGTGGTGGCCGGACCGCCTCAATCTGAAGATCCTCGCCAAGAACCCCGCCGTGGCGAACCCGCTCGGCGGGGACTTCGACTACGCGGCCGCGTTCCGGGGACTCGACCTGCCCGCGGTGAAACGGGACATCGCCGAGGTGCTCACCACCTCGCAGGACTGGTGGCCGGCCGACTTCGGCAACTACGGGCCGCTGATGATCCGGATGGCCTGGCACAGCGCCGGCACGTACCGCATCAGCGACGGCCGCGGTGGCGCGGGCGCCGGTCAGCAGCGGTTCGCCCCGCTGAACAGCTGGCCGGACAACGGCAACCTGGACAAGGCCCGCCGACTGCTGTGGCCGGTCAAGAAGAAGTACGGCCAGGCGCTGTCCTGGGCGGACCTGCTGATCCTCACCGGCAACGTCGCCCTGGAGACCATGGGCTTCAAGACCTTCGGCTTCGCCGGCGGCCGCGAGGACGTCTGGGAGTCGGAGGAGGACGTCTACTGGGGCCCGGAGACCACCTGGCTCGACGACGAGCGCTACACCGGCGACCGTGAGCTGGAGAACCCGCTCGGCGCGGTCCAGATGGGTCTGATCTACGTCAACCCCGAGGGCCCCAACGGCAACCCGGACCCGGTCGCCGCCGCCCGCGACATCCGCGAGACCTTCCGCCGGATGGCGATGAACGACGAGGAGACCGTCGCCCTCATCGCCGGTGGCCACACCTTCGGCAAGACGCACGGCGCGGGCCCGGCCGAGAGCGTCGGCGCGGACCCGGAGGGCGCTCCGCTGGAGGAGCAGGGCCTCGGCTGGCGCAGCTCGTACAGGTCGGGCAAGGGCGGCGACGCCATCACCAGCGGTCTGGAGGTGACCTGGACCAGCACGCCGACGCGGTGGGGCAACGAGTTCTTCCACAACCTCTTCGCCTACGAGTACGAGCTGACCAAGTCCCCGGCCGGCGCGCACCAGTGGATCGCCAAGGACGCGGAGGCGACCATTCCGGACGCGCACGACGCGTCGAAGAAGCAGAAGCCGCAGATGCTCACCACCGACCTGTCGCTGCGCTTCGACCCGGCGTACGAGCAGATCTCGCGCCGCTTCCACGAGAACCCGGAAGAGTTCGCGGACGCCTTCGCCCGCGCCTGGTACAAGCTGACGCACCGCGACATGGGCCCGGTCCAGCGCTACCTGGGCCCCGAGGTCCCCTCCGAGGTGCTGCTGTGGCAGGACCCGCTGCCCGCGCGCACCGGTGAGCCGCTGGACGCCGCGGAGATCGCCGCGCTCAAGGAGCAGGTGCTCGCCACGGACCTGACGGTGGCGCAGCTGGTCTCGGCCGCCTGGGCCTCGGCCGCGTCCTTCCGCGGCAGCGACAAGCGCGGTGGCGCCAACGGCGCCCGGGTCCGTCTGGAGCCGCAGCGCGGCTGGGAGGCGAACGACCCGGACGAGCTGGCCCAGGTCCTGCGCGCGCTGGAAGGCGTCAAGGAGTCCTTCGACGCCAAGGGCGGCAAGCAGGTCTCGCTGGCCGACCTGATCGTCCTCGCGGGCGGCGCGGCCGTCGAGCAGGCGGCCAAGGACGCCGGTGTCGAGGTGGAGGTCCCGTTCACCCCGGGCCGGGTCGACGCCGCGCAGGACCAGACGGACGTCGAGTCCTTCGCCGCCCTGGAGCCGGCGTACGACGGCTTCCGCAACTACGTCGGCAAGGCGGCCCGGCTGCCCGCCGAGTACCTGCTCCTGGACCGGGCCAACCTGCTGACGCTGAGCGCCCCGGAGACCACCGTCCTGGTCGGCGGTCTGCGGGTGCTGGGCGCCAACACCGGTGGCTCGAAGCACGGCGTCCTCACCGACCGCCCGGGCACGCTGACCAACGACTTCTTCGTGAACCTGCTCGACCTGGGCATCACCTGGAAGTCGACGTCGTCGGCGCAGGACGAGTTCGAGGCCCGGGACGCGTCCGGCAAGGTCAAGTGGACCGGTACCCGCGCCGACCTGGTCTTCGGCTCCAACTCGGAGCTCCGCGCCCTCGCCGAGGTGTACGCGGGCGACGACGCGCGGCAGAAGTTCGTGACGGACTTCGTCGCCGCCTGGAGCAAGGTCATGGACCTGGACCGCTTCGACCTGGTCTGACCGAGCGGTCGGGGCCCGCCGCCCGCTCGGCGCGCCCCGGACCCGCCGAAGGCCGCTCGGGCCCGGCCCCCCGCGGTGTCGCAGTGCGACACCGCGGGGGGCCGGGCCGCGAGGTGGCCTGGACGTACCGCACCCGGATCGCCCGGCGTGATCCGGGTGGACATGGACATCGTGGAGAGCGGCACGGGCGCCCGGGGCCCCACGCCGTGGCGGACGCGTCGCTGCGGGGCGACGACCGGTGCGCCTACCGGGTGCGGGGGCCTGCGGGTGGCGCCGGGAGCGTCCGCGCGGGTCCGGCCCGGTCAGGCGTGGCGGTTCACGCCGACGGGGCGCGTCCCCCGGCCCCGGTGGGCCCGCCCGCGACCGTGAGCAGGTCCACGACGAAGACCAGTGTCGAGCCCGCCGGGATCAGCGCGGAGGGCGACTGCTTGCCGTACCCGAGGCGCGGGGGAACGATGATCTCGCGGCGCCCGCCGGCCTTCATCCCCCTGATCCCCCGGTCCCAGCCCTTGATGGCCCTGCCACCGCCCACGGCGAACTTGAACGGACGGTTCTCTTCCCAGGAGGAGTCGAACTCCTTCCCGGAGGCGAACGTGACCCCTACGTAGTGGACCTGGACGACCCGGCCGGGCTTCGCCTCGGGGCCGTCGCCCACCACGAGGTCCCGGATCGTCAGCTCGGTGGGCGGCGCGCCCTTGGGAACCTCGACTCCGGGCTTCGTCGGTTCGCTCATCACGGTCCCATCGCTCGCCACCGGCGCCTCCCCCGCACGGGGCGGCCGGACCCATGGACCTTCCACGCGGCAGACGATCACCGTACCGGCAGACCTCCGGCACGCGACGCGCCCGTCTGCCCTGTCGTACGGGTGCGGCGGGATCCGCCGAACGCGGCTTCGGTCACGGGGCGCGGGAACGCGCTCCCGGAACTCCTCCGGAACTCTTCGGAAAGCCGGCGCGGACCGGGCCCGCCCTGCCGGGACCCCCGGTCGTCAGCGCCTGAATGCGCTCCGTGCGGACCAGGAGCTCGTCGTTCAGGACCTCTCCTCGCCCGTGGCGGCTTCCCGTCGCGGCCGACGGCACAGCTGTGCTGTCCCGGAGTTCGTCCGGGACAGGAGCGCACCTCGTCAGCTGGCGACGGCGGGCTCCCACCGCGTGGTCGCGGCGGAGTGCAGCGCGGTGGTCCTGCGGGGGCACAGCTGGACCGCGTCCTGGGTGGCCGCGTGGAGTATCTCGGCCTGCAGTCGCTGCACGTCCGTGGACGGTTCGAGGCCGAGCTCACGCTTGAGGATGCCGTAGAGGTTCTGGTAGGCCTCCAGAGCCTCCCCCCTGCGTCCGGCACGGTGCAGCGCCGAGATGAGCCGGCCGTGGAACCACTCGTGCAGCGGGTAGTCGTGGACCAGGGCCCGCAGCTCGGGGAGGAACTCGCGGTAGCGGCCGAGACGGTTCTCGGTCTCCACGCGCAACTCCAGGAAGCGGATGTGGAGTTCTTCCAGATGGGCGATACGCCCGGTGAGCCGCGCGCCCACGGGTATGTTGCTCAGCATGGGTCCGCGCCACAGCTTCTGCGCTCGGTCGAGATAGTCTCCGGCCCGCTCCGGGGACCCTTCGTTCAGCTCCCATTGGGCGCCTCGCACCAGCCGCTCGAAGATGTGCACATCGACCTCGTCGGCGGCGATGTCGAGACGGTAGCCGGGCGCCTGGGTCACGAGTAACTCGCGGGCTGGGGAATCGGATTGGGCTTCCTCCAGCATTTGCCGTGCGTGGTAGACGTGCGTCTGCAGGGTTCTGATCGCGTTGCCGGGAGCGTTGTCGCCCCACAGTTCCCTGACCAGGGTGTCGGTGGCGACGGCTTCGCCGGGCTGGAGCGCGAGCACCGCGAGTATCTGGCAGATCTTGGGAGCCTTGGGGGCGTACGCCCGGCCGCTGTCGGTGACGATCCCGAAGGGTCCGATGAGGTTGAACCGCACTACCCACGCTCCCGTTCCGGCGCCCACGCGCCCGCGATACTGGCTGTGTCGGTCCAGACACTAAGGAGCGGACGCCCTTCGACCATCACGTCCGGAGGCGAGAGTGTCATGTTACCGGACAGTAGGTTGGTAGTTGTGGTCCACCTCACCCAGCGGCCTTCGGGGAAGACCGGTTCACCTCGCCCCGCACCTGCACGGCGACGAGATGGGCGACGGACGAGAGCGTGATGTGACGGTGCCAGCCCGGGAACGACCGCCCCACGAAGTCCGTCATCCCGACGCCTTCCGAGATGGCGTCGAAATCGCGGGCCACCACCGAGGAGAGCCGGGCCAGCCGCAACAGGGTCGGCAGCGGCGGCGGGTCGGCGGTGGTGAGCCACAGCCGCATGTCCGCCGCGACATCGCGCCACTCCCCCACCAGCAGCATCCCCTCCGCCCAGGCGCCCGGCGCGACCACCGGGATCGCGACCGCCGTCGTGAGGTCGCCGCCCGGGTTCACCCGGTGGCGGAAGCGGGTCATCGAGGCGACCAGCTCTCCCGCGGTCCGCGCGCGGTCACTGAACTTCGGTAACTTCGCCCGGTCTAAGCACAGTTGGGCCTGGGGATCGAGGCGGACCAGATACGCGAGACCCATGGCGGACAGATGGCGCGCCAGGGCCACGGCATCGATGCCGTCGACGTCCACCACGACGGGTGCGGCGGGCATGCCGCCGGGCAGCACGACCTGGGCGACCGAGTTGCGTATGCCCGCCTCCAGGGTTCCGGCCGTCTCGTCGTCGGGGATGCCGGCCCGCCGTCGCAGCGGATCGTCCTCCAGCCAGCGACCGGTCAGTTGCAGCCGCCAGTCGACGGGCACCGCACTGCGGTCGGAGGCCAGCCAGGCGCCCACGGCGTGCTGGCCGTTGAAGGTGTGGCCGAGGCGCGGCAGGTACTGCTGGTCGACGCCGATCGAGTGCGATCCGACCTTGGGGATCGCGGTGGGCTTGATGACCCAGGCCTCGGGCGCCAGCGTCCGCTGGACCTGCCGGGCGAGGGCGTGCCGTATGGGCATCCACTCCCACGGCGACGTACTGATGAAGTGGTGCACGCTCTGCTGAGCCGCCGCGCCGTCGAACTGCGTCGCGATGTTGCGCAGCGTCTTGCGCCCCCGCAGCGCCAGGAGGCTGTGTACGTACTGCTCGGCCTTGCTGCGCTGACTGGCGCGCCGCAGGGCGCCGAACAGCCGGGCGCAGAGCTCGGGGTCCAGGGCGGGCTGCTCCGGCACCGCCCCTCGCGTACCGTCGGACAGTCGTGCATTCAGGTCCACAATTCCCCCGTGCTACGCCGGTCCGGCAGCGGAACGGCCCGCCCTGCTGCGGGCCTGAGAGCTCGCCTCCTTCCCCCAAAAGAGGCCTGACATCCGCTTTCTTTATACAGCCTTACTCGGGCATCCTTACAGGCCCCGACTCCCGGGGGACCCGAGGATCCCTGGCCCGAACTGCGGAAACGCTCCTTTATGACGGCAAGTCACGTGAGGCGGCCGAGAGGCCCGATCCTACGCGGACGTTAACAGTCGGTGTGGAAACAGGACGCGTCAAATGCCGCAGGCGGGCGGAGCAAGAGGGGAGGGCGGCAATAGAGAACCGGAATTCCAGAAGGGGGCGGGACGCGAGACCGTATACGGCGGTGCGGTCACGAGGGCTGCGGGACTCCGGCGGCGACGAGGAGACGTTCGGCCCGGTACGGCGACGTGTCGAGTTTCGCCAGGACGCCGGCGCAGGCCACATTGGGCAGGACCAGGGCGAGAAGACCCGAGACCTCCTTGGAGAGGTCCCCGTCGGGCAGCACCTCCGTGAGCAGGTGCACACCGGTCCACGCACCGACGAACAGCCGTGCCGTCTCGCACGGATCGACATGGGGCAACAACTCCCCCCGGTCCTTGGCCTCGGTGAGGATCTCATTGCCCATCTCGGTCCAGTCGGGCCACCGCGTGCCGAACATTTCGCGGGCCTTGATGTCGACGGACAACCGGATCCCGGCGCTCAACACCGGCTCCCGGGGCAGCCGATGGGCGAGCAACAGCGCCAGGTCAGCCCATTCCTGCAGCTTGAACGCCTGAGGCACGAAACCGTCCAGGGAGATCGCCTCTTCGAGCACGCCACGCGCCAGCTCCTCTTTCGAGGTGAAGTGGAAGTAGAGACCACCGCGGGTGAGCTGGATCCGATCAATGAGGCCGCTGATGGTGGTGGCGTCGTAACCGAGCTCGTTGAACATCTCGGCGGCGGCCTCAAGGATCATTCTTCGCGTGCGGAGTGCACGCTCTTGCCTGGTCAACTCGCGCCTCCATGACGTGACTTTTACCGAGGTTTGAACTTAATTTTACCTGAGCCAATACAGACCGGAGGGCCGGTACCTTAACAGCACCTCACCTTCCAATGCATCAACAACCAGCCAGGGAAGCCGTGTTGAATACGGCCACCGCATCGGGGCGCGGCCGGCGTGATCCGCGGCGCGCCTCTCGTCCGCACGGCACCTTCCGGGCCCGCTGCCGGTGTACGGCGGCCTCGCCCCGGCGGCGACGCCTCCTCGTGATCCAGCCAAAGGACGCCGGGGGGTTCGCGGGGGAAACCCTGCTCGGCGTCCGGCTTCTTCCGGGCCGGCCGCACGGCGGATGCCGTGCGGCGGGCGACAGGCGGGGGGCTCGGGGGCTGTCGCACCGGCCGGCACCGTGCCGGGCGGGCCTATTACCTGCCGAAGTTTTCGGTTCGTAGCGTGTTCTCTGCTGTCCGTACCGTACGACCAGTAGAATTGCAGGGCGCACGCGACTGCTCAAGAGCGCGCTCCTCACACGCGCCGCCCGTGGCACCCGTCCCCCGGGCACCGGACGCGGCTGCGCGGACGGGCAGGATCAGGTCAGGCCGCGCATCCGGGGGAACTTCCCAACTGGTTACCCGCGGTTGGTCTGTGGGATGTTCTCGTGTGTATGGGTCGCCTCGTCACTGCCATCGGAGCACTACATGGCCAAGCAGCACCGTGCCCTGCTCACCCGCCAGGAACTGATCCGCTCAGCCGCGGAGGTCTTCGACAGCGCCGGATACGCGGAAGCATCCATAGCGACGATCAGTTCACGGGCCGGTGTGAGCAACGGTGCGCTGCATTTCCACTTCAAGAACAAAAGGGCTCTCGGGGAAGCGGTCGAACAGATCGCGGCACAGATCCTGTTGCGCCTGACCGGGCGGGTCCCGCTGCGCCACCCCTCACCGCTGCAACTTCTCGTCGACACCTCGCACGTGCTCGCCCGCGGTCTGCGCGACGACCCGGTCCTGCGTGCGGGGTTCGGCCTCGGCGGCGATCCGACCTGGCAGAGTGACGTCAAGCTGTGGGAGCAGTGGCAGGACTGGGTCCAGCTGATGCTCACCGTGGCCAGGGACCAGGGCAGCCTGGCGCCCCAAGTGGCCGTCGAGGAGACCGCGTTCGCCATCGTGGCCGTCGTCGCCGGTATCGACGCGCTCAACCGCACGGGCGCGGAGTGGGACGCGCGGCACGCCGTCACACGCTACTGGCGGCTGGTGCTGCCCCAGCTGTCGACAGAGGCGGCACGGGAGCAGCTCAACCCCGAGGGCACCGCGGCGGAGGAGGTCTGGTCCCAGAAGTGGGACATGGCGGAGGCCTGCGGAGACGCGGCCTGAGCGGACGACCGCGGCACGAGCACGACGCCCCTGGCCCGGGAAGGGCCAGGGGCGTCGTGTGTCGTACGCCGGCCGGGTGTCGGACCGGGGCGCGGGTCGGGTGCCGGTGGGGTGTCGGCGCGGGCGTGGTCGGGCGCACGGGGCAGGTAGGCCGCCTTCGGGCGCGGCAGGGGCACTCGCCCCCACCCACGGGACGGCCGGCCGCCTGAGGGGCCGTCACGCGCCCCGCGTCGCGGGGCGTTCTCCATCGGCCCGCGCACCCCGCTCACCGACCGGACGATCGGTACGTTCTGGTGGCCTCAAGAGGGCCGCGAGGGCGCCACGAGCACGACGGCAGGGCCTTCGGGCAGGGGGCGCGAACACGGAACGGATCTCCCGGTGCGTCCCGCGCGGCGGAAAGCACCAGGAGATCGCGATGTTCCGGAGTGCGGAGGGGTCAGACCGCGTGGACCGTGGCCTTGGCGTCGGCACCGTCGGTGGGCGTGTCCACCGACCGCTTGCGGATGACGAAGGCCGCCACGGCGATCGCGATGACGAGCGCTCCCGCGAGGACCAGGCTGCCGTACATCAGACCGGCGTTCACGGACTCGCGCTCGTTGGTGCCTCCGTCCATGCGGGAGGCCGTGATGGAGCCCGCGGCCGAGGCGACGATCGCGACCCACAGGGCGCCGCCGACCTGTCCGGTCGAGTTGGTCAGGCCGGAGATGACGCCGACCTCGTCCTCGCTGGCGGTGGACATCGCCAGGCTCATGATGGGCGGCAGGCAGAGACCGATGCCCAGGCCGAGCAGGAGCATCGAGGGCAGTACGTCCATCGCGTACGTCGCCTCCAGCGGCGTACGGGCGAGGAACAGCGCTCCGGCGACGAAGATCGCGAGGCCGATGATGAGCCCGATCCGCTCGCCCAGCTTCGCGGTCAGGTAGGGGCTGAGCGCGATCGATCCGAGGGCGGTGATCACCGTCAGCGGGAGGAACGCCAGGGCCATCTCCATCGGCGAGTAGCCGAGGACCTGCTGCAGGTAGAGGGTGGCCACGAAGAACGATCCGTAGAGCCCGCCGGAGACGAGGAACTGGACGATGTTGGCGCCCGCGACGTCGCGGTCGCTCAGGATGTTGAGGTTGAACAGGGGTGCCTTGGCCTTCTTCTGACGGATCACGAAGGCGATCATCAGGATGACCGAGCCGGCCAGGTAGGCGAGCGTCATGCCGGTCCAGCCGTTGTGCTCGGCGTTGACGATGCCGTAGACCAGCAGCGAGACGGACGAGACGAGCAGGGCCGCGCCCGACACGTCGAGGCCGGCGGAGAGTCCGAGCCCCTTGCCGCTGGGAAGCAGCTTCCAGCCGAGGATGACGCTGACGACACCGATCGGCAGGTTGATGAAGAACAGCCAGTGCCAGGTGGTCAGCTGCATCAGCACACCACCGGCGATCAGGCCGAGTGCGCCGCCGCCGGCGAAGGTGAAGCTGTAGAAGCCGATCGCCCTGGTCTGCTCACCGGGATCCTGGAACATCATCACGATGATGGCGAGGGTCACCGCGGTGACCAGCGCGGCCCCGGCGCCCTGTCCGAACCGGGCCGCGACCAGGGTGGGCGCGTTCTGCGAGAAGCCCGCCACCACGGACGAGACGGTGAAGAGCGAAACACCGAGGAGCAGGACGTTCTTGTGGCCGATCAGGTCGCCGAGCCGTCCGGCGAAGATGAGCAGGCCACCGTAGGCGATCAGGTAGGCGTTGATGACCCAGGAGACGCCACCCTGAGAGAACCCGAGCTCCTCCCGCATCACGGGTAAGGCCACGTTGACGATCGTTTCGTCGAGGATCGTCATCAGCGTGCCGATGCAGAGGACTGTCAGTGCAATCCATCGCGAGCGGGCGTTTTCCATGGTCTCGATCCCTCGGGGTCAGGAGCGTGTTTGTCGGTGAGCAAACATTAGCAGATGGTTGCGCAATAGACGATCTATTCCGCAAGCACGCTCCTGGCCTGGGGGTTCTCAACGTGCCGAGCGCCTCCTGGGGGGTCGTTCAGCCGTCACGACCGGTTCCGGGGATCGGCCGTCGACCAGCTTGGAGAGCGAGCGCAGGAACGGCTCGCGGTCCGCTTCCGGCAGCCTGCCGAGCACCGCTTCGTAGAGTTCGCCCAGCACGGGCTCGGCCGTCGCGATCAGCTTGCGGCCCTCATCGGTCACGTCGACCACACGGGCCCTGCGGTCCCTCGCCGACGGCTTGCGCGTCGCGAGGCCGCTCCGCTCCAGGGCGTCGAGCGTGTGGACCATCGTGGACTTGTCGAGGCAGGCGAGCTCCGCTAGCTCGCCTTGGGTCTTGCCGTTGCCGTCCGCGCACATCAACACGCTCACCACGCGCAGCGATGTGCCCATCTCCTCCAGCCGACTGGCTGCTTCGAGTTCGATGTCCCGGCCGAGCAGCTGCAACTGCACCACCAGGTCACTAGTCGTTTGTGCGCTCATTGCGCCAGCGTACCTAACTAGTGGATTACGAAACTATCCACGAGGCTCATTTTCGGGCACCGCCCATGATCCCGAGGGGGGCCACGAAGTCCCTGGGGCAACTCGGGCCACACACGACACAGCAGGCACAGCGCCCGAGGGCTGTGCCTGCCGATACGTCACCCCCGCGGAGGAGGCGGGGGGCGGGGCGTCAGAGGGCGATGGTCGCGAGCGGAGCCCGGCCCAGCAGCGCGGTGCCGTAGTCCTCCAGCGCGATGAACGGGTTCAGCGTCCAGTGCCTGCTGCCGGTCTCGAAGTCGCGGAAGTAGCGCTGGAGCGGGTTCGCGCTGGCGAAGCCGCCCGCGCCGCCCAGGTCCATGACCTTGCTCAGGCCCTGGCGGGCCTCGCGGACCGCGCTCGCGACGTACATGCGGATCCGGGTGCGCTCCTCGTCGGAGAGTTCCACGTGCTGCTCCAGCGCGGGCTCCAGCTGGTCGACGGCGAGCCACAGGTGCCGCCACGCCACGTCGATGTGGTGGGTCGCCTCGGCCAGCCACGCGCGGGCGCCCGGCGAGTCGGCGACGGCGCCGTGCGTCGTGTGGAACACGGGCCGGCCCTTGTCGAACGACTCCTTGATCAGGTCGAGCGCCCCCTGGGCGGCACCCACCAGCGGCGCCAGCACGTTGGCGGACGCGGTGAGGGTGTGCGTCGAGGTGCCCATGCCCTCGGGGGCGCCGGTCTCCGGGTCGATCGCGTGGTAGGCCACGTGCTTGTCCGCCACGAACAGGTCCTTCGACACCACGGTGTTGCTGCCGGTGCCGCGCATGCCCGCGACGTCCCACACCTCCTTGATCTCCGCGTCACCGGTGCGCACCAGGACCGAGGCGAGCGCCATCTGGGGCTCGCCGTCCACGGTGACGGAGTTCAGCAGGACCAGGGTGTACGCGGAGTGCAGACAGCCCGACGCGAACGCGGTGTCGGCGGTCAGCCGGTAGCCGCCCTCGGCCTTGGCCGCGACGCCGCCGACGCCGGCGTTGGCGATGCTGACATCCGGGTCGGCTGCGTAGATCTCGGCGACCACGTCCTCCGGGAACATGCCCTGGAGCAGGCCCCGCCCCGCCGAGTTGACCATCAGGAGCCACCCCGTGGAGGGGCAGCCGCGGGCCAGTTCGGCGGCCACTCCGACCTCCGCGCGCAGGCCGAGACCCAGCCCGCCCATGCTCCGCGGGGTCGGGATGCGGAACAGCCCGGCCTCGCGCAGCGCCGTGATGTTCTCCGGCACGGCCGCGTTGGCCCGCTCGGTCTTCTCCGCGTTCGCACGCAGCAGCGGAACGAGACCACGTGCCCGCTCGATGACGTCGTCCACAGAGAGCGACCCCTCATCCTTCACAGCTGACGACACTGTTCTGCTCCTCACTCGTCGCGCAATTCGGCCTGCCCCGCCAGTGAACGGCATGTGTCCGGCAGGCGCACTGCGCTCCCGGCACAAGACGGGGGCGGGAATTTGGGACTCGTACCAATACGGTGCCTGAGCTGTCTCTATACGCTCGACGCACATCATTTCTCGGAGGGAAGTGGGCATGAGCGTCCCAGGGAACGCGAACCAATTTCGCAGGATGCTCCGGAATACGGCCCTCGGCGCCGCTTCGAGGTGCCCGGCCGGCGAGCCGCCGAACCGCCGCCGCCCCCGGTTCGGGCCGTTCGCACCGGCCCCGCCCCCGGCCGCACCGACGCCACCTTGGCGGGCACTCACCCCATACGAAGGAGCAAGGCCGTGCGCGCTTTAGTCCGCTGGCATCCGGCACTCATGATCACAGCCGGATTGATGGTCGTGGTCAGCCTGTTCCACGCCGTCGGGATCGTGGTCGACGACCGGATGTACGGGCAGTCGCCGGCCTGGATCAAACCGCTCAAGTTCAGCCTGTCGTTCATCGTCTACACGGCGTGGCTCGGGGCCCTGGTCCATCTGCTGGAGAAGACGTCCGGCTCGCTGGAACGCAAGGCCAGGAAGTTCGGCAACTGGATCGTCATCGCGGTCTGGGCCGAGATGTTCTTCCTCGACCTCCAGACCCTCCGCGGCACGACCGTCCACTTCAACTTCCGTACGGTCCTCGACGCGGTGATCTTCGAGTCGGTGGGCGCCATCGCGACGACCCTCGTCGTGATCAACCTGCTTCTCGTGGCGGTGGTGCTCAAGAAGCGCGCCGCCGCTCCGCCTGTCATGCTCGCGCTGAAAATCGGTACCTGGCTGCTGGTGGCCAGCTCCCTCGTGGGCATCTACATGGCCTTCCCCACGGAGCCGGGCGGCTGGTCCAACGACGTCGTGGGCGCCCACTCCGTCGGCGCGGACATCGACCACGACGTCACTCCGGTCATCTTCTGGGCGGCGGAGGGCGGGGACCTGCGGGTCTCGCACTTCATCGGTCTCCACGCCTTCCAGCTCCTGCCGCTGATCGCCATGTTCCTCAGCCGCTGGGTCGACCGCCGCATGGTCTGGGTGCTCGGCACCGGCTACACCGCCGTCTTCCTCCTCTCGCTGGTGCAGGCACTGGCCGGCGAGGCGCCGTTCGAGCCCAGCGCACCCACGCTCCTCGCGGGCGGCGCCATCCTGGCCGGCACCCTCGCCGGAATCGTCTGGGCCCGCCTCAACCCGTCCGACGCTCCCCCGGTGCCACCCGCACCCGAGCGTGCGACCGAACCCGAGTCCGTCAACCTCTAACGGAGATCTCCAACATGTCCTTCAACGACTTCATCATTCCGGCGCTCCAGGCGGTCACCATCCCGATGTGGGTGCTCATGATCGTCGCCCCGCAGTGGCACGTGACCAAGAAGATCACCGTGCCGATCGCCGTGGTCCCCACCCTGGCCGGCGCCGTGGGCTACCTCATCACCGAACTGCCCGCGCTCGTGAAGGTCCTCTTCGGGTCGACGACCGCGCCGTTCGCCAACTACGAGGGCCTGGTCGAGTTCTTCGCGATCCAGAACATCCAGATCGGCGCCTGGCTCGCCATCGTCGCGCTCGACCTGTTCACCGCGATGTGGATGTTCCAGCGCCTGCACGACCTCAAGGCCAAGACCCCGCTGATCAGCGTGCTGGCGCTCGTGGTCTTCCTGTTCCCCCAGTTCTGCCTGCTCCTCTTCCTCGTCGTCGTCCGGCCGATCCTGCGACGCCGTCAGCAGCGCGAGGAGGAGGCCGCTTCGGCCGACACCGAGCAGAAGGTTCCCGCCACCGTCTTCTGACCCGCCCGCACCGCACGCAACGCTCCGCACTCCAAACGGAGAAGGGACCGGATCGCTCCGGTCCCTTCTCCGTTTCTTCGTGCGGGGCGGTTCAGGCGGTGAGCTCCGTGCCGTAGTGGTTGTCGATGCCGTAGCGCCACTCACCGTTCGCGTCCCTGATCGCGACGTCCGTGGCGACGCCCTCCTTCTTCGAGGTCACGCCGTCCGCGGTCGTCGACAGCGTGTAGTTCACGATCATGAGCGCGACATCGCCCGCCCGGTAGGCGTGCTGCACGTCGACCGTCAGGACGGGGGCCAGATCGGCGAAGTACTGCTTGATGCCGGCCTTCATCTCCTCGTTCTTCTGGAGCGCGTGGCCCGGTTCGAGAACCAGCGCTGCGTCGTCGGCGTAGAAGTCGTAGAGGTTCTCCGTGTCGTGCGCGTTGAAAAGGGCGGCGTACTTGCCGGCAATCTTGTTCCAGAATGCGAGGTCCTCGGACACGTATTTCTCCTTCATGTGAAGAGAACTGAAGAGAACTAGGGCGCGACCATACAAGCGCACTCCGCCTCACCCATTTCTCATCCCCGTCTAATCGGGGTGGATTAGATCCGGATTAGCTGTGAGTGAAACGGCACGCTCAAGACTGTCTGGACCTACCACGGCGAGAGATGAGGCACGATGGCACCCGAGGCGCAGGAACTCGTGGACGGCACCCTCCACCAGAACATCTCCGGGATCGGACTCGACCCCACGTACGTCCGCGCGGAGGGCAACAGCCTCTGGGCGGCCGCCCACGACGGGTCCGAGACGGAGATCGCCGACTTCGTCTGCGGTTACGGTTCGCTGCTGCTCGGCCACAACAACCCCGAGATCGTCGCCTACGCGACCGAGGTGCTGAACGCGCGGACGCCGATCCACTCCCAGTTCTCCCGCCGCCCCGAGGCGAACAAGGTGACCGAGGTCCTCAACCGGATCGCCCGGCGCGAGTTCGGCACCCCCGACACCTACTTCGGCGTGTTCGCCAACACCGGCGCCGAGGCCGTCGAGGCCGCCGTCAAACACGCCGAGCTGGACCGGGGCATGCGCGTGCTGGCGCTCGTCGCGCAGGTCACCGAGCACACGGAGCAGGCGCGCGCCGCGGTCGCCTCCGGCGCGGCGACCGTCGACGCGGCCACGCTCACCCGGCTCGGCATCACGAGCCGGGGCGACGGGGCCGGCGACCTGGAGGCGCTGCTCGCGGAGGTCGAGGCGCACAACGGGCGCGCGCTGTCCAAGGCTCCGGTCTTCTTCACGCTGGAGGGCGGCTTCCACGGCAAGCTCGCCGCGAGCATCCAGCTCACGCACAACCCCTCGTTCCGCACGCCGTTCACCTCGCTCGCCACGAACGCCCGCTTCCTGCCGGTGAACTCCGCCGCCGCGGTGCGCCCCGCCTTCGAGGCCGCGCGGGCGACCGTGCTCGACCCGGTCGTCACCGACGGCACCGTCGAGATCGCCGAGGTCGCGGCCCCGGTGTTCGGCGCCTTCTTCGTCGAGCCCATCCAGGGCGAGGGCGGCATCGTGCCGCTCGCCCCGGAGTTCGCGAAGGAGATCGCCGCGGTCAGCGCGGAGTTCGACTGCCCCGTGGCGGTCGACGAGATCCAGTCCGGCAGCGGCCGTACCGGCGCGTTCTTCGCCGCCTCGCAGCTCGGGCTGCAGGGCGACTACATCACGCTGGCCAAGAGCATCGCGGGCGGTGTGGCGAAGCTGTCGGTGCTGCTGGTACGGGAGTCCCGCTACCGCCCCGAGTTCGAGCTGCTGCACAGTTCGACGTTCGCCAAGGACGGGTTCTCCACGCTCATCGCGCAGAAGACCCTGGAGATCATGGAGCGGGACGGTGGCGAGGTCTACCGCAGGGCCACCGAGCGCGGCGCCCGCCTCCTCGATGTGCTCGAATCGGTGCGGGCCGACTTCCCGGACGTGGTCAAGGACGTCCGGGGCCGCGGTCTGCTGCTCGGCCTGGAGCTGCACGACCAGTCCGGCTCGGCCTCCCCCAACGTCGCCGGCGCCCAGGCGGGCGGTGTCTTCGGCTACTTGGTGAGCGGGTTCCTGCTGCACCGGCACGCCGTGCGCGTCCTGCCGACCTCCAGCGCGCCGAACACCCTGCGGTTGCAGCCCTCGGTCGACCTCACCGACGCCCAGATCGAGCGCCTCGACGCCGGGCTGCGTGAGGCGTGCGCGGCGCTGCGCACGGCCGACGAGGCGACGCTGCTGGGCTTCCTCGGCGCGAGGACGTTCTGATGGCGCAGCTCCAGCTGCTGCCCCCGCACGACGAGGCGCACACGGCCGGCGCGACCTCCGAGGCCCTGCGCCAGGAGGTCACCGCCCACTGCGGCGACGACGCCACCGCGTGGGCCGTGCAGACCTCGGCGGGCCTCTGCCCGGACGGGCAGGACGCCCTGCCGGAGCTGGTGGCCCTGTCCGTCGCGTACCGGCTGCACCGGGGCACGGGGCTGCCGGCCTCCGTGATCGCGGAGGCCGAGTCGCTGGTGCGCACCCAGGTCGAGCGCGGGTGCGATCTCGCGCACGGGCTCGGCCTGATCCGGTCGGCGCACGGGCGCATCGCGTCCGCGGTGCTGGCGGCGTGCGCGCGGATCGAGGACCCGGACGAGCGCACCGCCGCGATGACCGGGACGGCGTCCCTGGTGTTCGACGCGGTGGACGAGCTGTCCCGGGTGGTGTCGGACCGGTTCGCCGCCGAGCGGGAGCGGTGGCTCGCCGGTCCCGCCGCCGAACAGCGCGCCGTCGTGCTCTCCCTGGTCCGCGGCGAGTCCGTGGACGTGGAACGGGCGGCCCGCAAGCTCTGCTACGACCTGCGGCAGAACCACGTGGCGCTGGTCATGTGGGCCGAGCGGGGCTCCGGCGCCCAGGAGTTGCAGAAGACGGCGACCCGGCTGCTGAACCGGCTGGGCTGCCGGTCGACGCTGCTCGTGCCGATGGGCGGCGACGGGCTGTGGGCGTGGGGGCTGCGGCCCAACGGCGACGCGGAGGAGCTCGCGCCGCTGCTCGCCGCCGACCCGGCCGTGCAGGTGGCGGTGGGTCTGCCGGGCGCGGGTCTCGCCGGATTCCGCACCTCGCACGAGCAGGCGATGGCCGCGGCCCAGCTCGGTCTGCGGTCGGCGACGAACGCCCGCGTACACACCTATCGGGAGCTGGAGCTGGGCGCGCTGCTCGCGCGGGACGAGCAGGCAGCCGCCGACTTCGTCTGCCGTGAGCTCGGTGGGCTGGGCGACGACTCGCCGTCGGCGGGAGCCCTGCGCGCCACCCTCAAGTGCTACCTCGACCACGACCGCAGCGTCGCGACCGTGGCCCAGCGGCTGCACATCGCCAAGAACACCGTGCTGTACCGCATCAAGCGGGCCGAGCAGGTGCGCGGCCGCCCGCTCGGCGACAACCGGCTGCAGCTGCACACCGCCCTGTACCTGGCGGAGACGTTCGGCGTCTCCCGGCCGGCGGTACAGCCGGACGCGGCGCCGGCCGTGCGCACGGCCTGAGGCGGGACCGCCGCACCCCCACCACCTGTCTGACCTCACTACACAGCGGGGAAGTCATGAACACCTTCGAGCACGCATCCAGCAATGCCGTCGCCGTCGTCGGCCTGTCGTGTCGCCTGCCGGGCGCGCCGGACACGCCGTCGTTCTGGCGGCTGCTGTCGTCGGGCACGAGCGCGATCACGGAGTCCTCCCGGTTCGGCGACGCCGTCCCGGTGCGCTGGGGCGGCTTCCTCCCGGACGACGAGGTGGGCGCCTTCGACGCGGAGTTCTTCGGCATCTCGCCGAAGGAGGCGGCGGCGATGGACCCGCAGCAGCGGCTGCTGCTCGAACTCGGGTGGGAGGCGCTGGAGGACGCCGGGTACGTGCCGGCCGAGCTGCGCGGTGAGCATCTCGGGGTGTTCGTGGGGTCGATGGCCTCCGACTACGCGACGATCGCGGCGAGGGCGGGTGTGGTGTCGCGGCACTCGCTGACGGGCCTCAACCGCGGTCTGCTCGCCAACCGGCTGTCGTACGTGCTCGGTCTGCGCGGGCCCAGCCTCGCCGTCGACACGGGGCAGTCGTCGTCGCTGGTCGCCGTGCACCTGGCGTGCCAGAGCCTGCGCTCCGGCGAGTCCGAGGTCGCTCTCGCCGCCGGTGTCAACCTGATCCTCACGCCGCAGAGCACGGTGGAGGCCGACCGGTTCGGGGCGCTCAGCGCCGACGGCCGCAGCTTCACCTTCGACGCCCGCGCCAACGGCTACGTGCGGGGCGAGGGCGGTGCGGTGCTGGTCCTCAAGGGGCTCGCAGCGGCGCGCCGGGACGGTGACACCGTCTACGCGGTGATCCGCGGCAGCGCGGTCAACAACGACGGGCCCGCGGCGACGCTGACCACGCCGAGCCGGAGCGCGCAGGAGGCGGTCATCACCGCGGCGCACCGCCGCGCCGGCACCGCACCGGACGAGGTCGGCTACGTCGAGCTGCACGGCACGGGGACGCCGGTCGGCGATCCGATCGAGGCGAACGCGCTCGGCGCGACCCTCGGCCGGGGGCGGACCGAGCCCCTGCGGGTCGGCTCGGTGAAGACGAACATCGGCCATCTGGAGGGCGCCGCGGGCATCGCGGGTCTGCTGAAGACGGTGCTGTCGCTGCACCACGGCGCGGTGCCGCCGAGCCTGAACTTCGCGACGCCGAACCCGGACGTCCCGCTGGAGGAGCTGAACCTCTCCGTGCAGCAGGAGCTGGAAGAGGTCGGGCCGACCGTCGCGGGGGTGTCGTCGTTCGGCGTCGGCGGCACGAACTGCCACGTGGTGCTCACCGGCACGGAGCGGAGCCCCCGGGAGCCGCGCCCGGCCGCCGCGGGCGGTCCGCTGCCCTGGGTGCTGTCCGCCCGCACCGAACAGGGGCTGCGCGACCAGGCGGGACGCCTGTACGAGCGGGTCGCCGCGCCGGACGCGCCCGCTTCCGACGACATCGCGTTCTCGCTGGCCACCAGCCGTACGCACTTCCCGTACCGCGCCGCGGTGCTCTCCGGGGACGCCGAAGGGCTGCTCGGGCTGCGGGACGGCGGCCTGTCGGCGGATCTGGTGAGGGGCAGGGCCGTCCCGTCGGGCGGCACCGTGCTGGTCTTCCCCGGCCAGGGTTCGCAGTGGGCGGGTATGGCGGCCGAACTCATCGCCACCGCACCGGTGTTCGCGGCGAAGATCCACGCGTGCGCCGAGGTGATCGATCCGCTGGTCGGGTGGTCGCTGGTCGACGTGTTGCGGGAGGAGCCGGGCAGTCCCTCGCTGGAGCGCGACGACGTGGTGCAGCCCGCGCTGTTCGCCGTCATGGTCGCGTTCGCCGCGCTGTGGCAGGCGGCGGGCGTGCGGCCCGACGCGGTCATCGGCCACTCGCAGGGCGAGATGGCGGCGGCGCACGTCGCCGGCGCGCTGTCGTTGCGGGACGCCGCGACGCTGGTCGTGCGCCGTGCCCAGCAGGTGGTGCGAATTCCGCGCGCGGGCGGTCTGCTGTCCGTTCCGCTGCCGGTCGCGAAGGTCCGTGAGGACATCGCGGCCTGGCCGGACCGCCTGGGCATCGGGGCCGTCAACGGGCCGTCCGCGACGATCGTCTCCGGTGAGCTCGACGCGTTGCGGGAGTTGGAGAGCGCCTACGTCGCCGACGGGGTGAAGGCCCGTGTGGTGCCGATCAACTACGCCTCCCACTCGCCGCTGGTCGAGGACATCCGCGAGGACGTGCTGCGCGCGGCGGCGGACGTCGAGCCGCTCCGGACGGACGTGGCGTTCTACTCCACGGTGACGGGTGCTCTGCTCCCCGACACCTCCGTCCTGGACGCGGAGTACTGGTACGGCAATCTGCGCCAGGCGGTCGAGTTCGAGCGAGCGGTGCGCGCCGCCTTCGCCGACGGTCACACGACGTTCGTGGAGTGCAGTGCCCACCCGGTGCTGGGGGTCGGCATCACCCAGATCCTCGAAGGCCGGGAAGCGGTGATCACCGGTACGCTCCGCCGCGACCGGGGCGGTCTGCGCCAGTTCCTGTCCTCCCTGGCCGGTGTCCACGTGGGCGGCGGCGCGGTGGACTGGGCGGCGGCGGACTGGGAGGGCCTGCTCGCCGGCCGTCCGGTGCGCCGTGTCGCCCTGCCCTCCTACGCCTTCCAGCGCGAACGCCAGTGGCTGGATGTGGCGGCCGACGGCGTCGTGCCCTCCGTGCCCGGCCCGCGGCCCGCGCCGGAGCAGGCGCCCGCCGGCGGAGGTCAGCGGCCCGGGTCCGGCGGCGATCTGACGCCCGAGCGCGCACTCGACCTGGTGCGGGGCGCGGTCGCGGTCGTGCTGGGCCACGCCTCCCCCGCGTCGGTGCCCGTGGACGCGACGTTCAAGGAGCTGGGCCTCGACTCGATCGGCGCGGTGGAGTTCGGCCGGGCGCTCGCCGGTGCGACCGGGCGGCCGACAACGTCGACGCTCACCTACGACCATCCGACGCCCGCCTCGGTGGCCGCGTACCTCACGCGCGGCGACGCCGAGGAGGAGTTCACCGCGGCCGGGGCGTCGGACGAGCCCATCGCGATCGTGTCGGCCTCCGGCCGCTGGCCGGGTGGCGCGGACACGCCGGAGCGGCTGTGGCAGATCGCCGTCGACGGTGTCGACACGGTCGGTCCCTTCCCGTCCAACCGGGGCTGGGACCTGGAGGCGCTGTACTCACCCGACGAGCCGAGGACCGGCACCTCGTACACGGACCGGGGCGCCTTCCTGTACGGGGCGGACGAGTTCGACGGCGCGTTCTTCGGGCTGGGGCCGCGCGAGGCCACCGCGATGGACCCGCAGCAGCGGCTGCTGCTGGAGTCGGCGTGGGAGGCGGTGGAGCGGGCGGGCATCGAGCCGGGTTCGCTGCGCGGCAGCCCGACGGGCGTGTTCATCGGTGTGATGCCGCAGGAGTACGGGACGCGGCTGCACCAAACGACGGAGGAGTACGACGGGCACGCGCTGACCGGTGGTCTCACCGCGGTCGCGTCCGGCCGCCTGTCCTATGTGCTGGGTCTCGAGGGCCCCGCGATCAGCGTCGACACCGCGTGCTCGGCCTCGCTGGTGTCGATGCACCTGGCGGTGCAGTCGCTGCGGCGCGGCGAGTGCGACCTGGCGCTGGCCGGTGGTGTGACGGTCATGTCGACGCCCGGCATGTTCACCGAGTTCTCCCGGCAGCGCGGGCTGGCGCGCGACGGCCGCTGCAAGCCGTTCTCGGACGCCGCCGACGGCACCGCGTGGGGCGAGGCGGCGGGCGTCGTGATGCTGGAGCGGCTGTCGGACGCCGTCCGCAACGGGCACCCCGTGCTCGCGCTGGTGCGCGGTTCGGCGATCAACCAGGACGGTGCGTCCAATGGTCTCACCGCCCCGAACGGCCCGTCGCAGGAGCGGGTGATCCGTGCCTCGCTGGCCGACGCGGGGCTGCGTCCATCGGACGTGGACGCGGTCGAGGCGCACGGCACCGGGACGACGCTGGGCGACCCCATCGAGGCGCAGGCGCTCCTCGCGACGTACGGCCGGGAGCGTGACGTTCCGCTGCTGCTCGGTTCGGTGAAGTCGAACATCGGTCACACGCAGGCGGCGGCGGGCGTCACCGGCGTGATCAAGATGGTGCACGCGCTGCGGAACGGCGTGCTGCCGGCGACGCTGCACGTGGACGAGGTGTCCCGGCACGTCGACTGGTCGCCGGGCACCGTCTCGGTGCTGACCCGGAACACGCCGTGGCCCGAAACCGGCCGGCCGCGCCGGGCCGCCGTGTCGTCGTTCGGCATCAGCGGCACGAACGCGCACCTGATCCTGGAGCAGGCGCCAAAGACCGCCCCGGCCTCCGGCGCGGTGGAGGGCGCGGGAGCCGCGGAAGCCGCGGTATCCGCGGTATCCGCGGAGGCGGTGACCGGCCCGGCGGTGGTGCCCTGGGTGCTGTCGGCCGGGTCCGTTGCCGCGCTGCGCGAGCAGGCCGCACGGCTGCACGAGCGGGTCCTCGGCGACCCCGGTGCGGGCGTCGAGGACATCGCGGCCTCGCTCACCCGTACCCGCTCCTCGTTCGACCACCGCGCGGTGGTCGTGGGCGCCCGCGAGCAGCTCCTCGACGGACTGCTCGCGGTGCGCGACGACGAGGAGGAGTCCGCCGCCGTCGTGCGCGGCACGGTGGCCCCGCGCGGCCGGACCGTCTTCGTCTTCCCCGGCCAGGGCGCCCAGTGGGCCGGAATGGGGCGTGAACTCCTCGCCACCTCACCGGTGTTCGCGCGGGCGATCGAGCGGTGCGCGGAGAGTCTCGCGCCGCACATCGACTGGTCGCTGACCGATGTGTTGCGCGGCGAGCCGGACAGTGCGTCGCTGGAGCGCGTCGATGTGGTGCAGCCGGCGCTGTGGGCGATGAACGTGGCCCTGGCCGAGCTGTGGAAGTCCGCCGGCGTGCGGCCCGACGCCGTGATCGGCCACTCCCAGGGCGAGATCGCCGCCGCCGTGGTGGCCGGGGCACTGTCCGTCGAGGACGGTGCGAGGACGGTCGCGCTGCGGAGCCGGGCGATCAAGCAGATCGAGGGCGGCGGCGGGATGGCCTCCGTGCCGCTGCCCGCCGACGCCGTGCGGGAGCGGCTCACGCGCTGGGGAGCACGGCTCGACGTCGCCGCGATCAACGGCCCGTCGGCCACGATCGTCTCCGGTGACGCGGACGCGCTGCGCGAGATGGTCGACGCCTGCCGCGCCGATGGCGTGAGCGCGAAGACGATCCCGGTGAGCTACGCCTCGCACTCCTCGCACGTCGAGGCCGTGCGCGACGATCTCGCCCGGGCGCTCAAGGACGTCGAACCGCGGGCCACCGGCCTGACGTTCTTCTCGACAGTCACGACACGGCCGCTCGACACGACGCTGCTGAACGCCGACTACTGGTACGAGAACCTGCGCGAGACCGTGCGGTTCGAGGACACCGTGCGGGCGGCGCTCGCGGACGGCTGCACGACGTTCGTCGAGATCAGCCCGCACCCCGTGGTGGCGGTCGGGCTCAACCAGATCACCGACGAAGCGGTGATCACCGGGACGCTGCGGCGCGACAAGGGCGGCCTGGACCAGTTCTACGCCGCCCTCGCCCGCGTCCATGTCACCGGGGTGACGGTCGCGTGGGAGAACGTCGTCTCCGGCCGCACCGTCGAGCTGCCGACGTACCCGTTCCAGCGCAGGCGGTTCTGGCTCGACGCACCGGCGACGACCGGTGACGTCGGCGCGGCGGGGCTGGAGGAGGCCGGGCACCCGCTGCTCGGCGCGACCGTGGAGCTGGCCGGCGACGGTGGGCTCGTGCTGACCGGGCGGGTGTCGCTGGGCGTGCACCGGTGGCTCGCGGACCACGCGGTGTTCGGCCGGCCGCTGCTGCCCGGCACCGGGTTCCTGGAGCTGGCGCTGCACGCGGCGGGCCGGGTGGGCGCCGCGTCGGTGGACGAGCTGACGCTGGAGGCGCCGCTGCTCCTCACCGAGGACGGCGCCGCGCAGATCCAGGTCGTGGCCGGTCCGGCGGACGAGGACGGCCAGCGCACCGTCGGCGTGTACTCGCGCGAGGCCGGCGGTGAGTGGACGCGCAACGCCCACGGCACGCTCGCGACCGCGCCGGACGGGGAACCGGCCGTGCGCGAGGAGCGGCTGTCGGGCACGTGGCCGCCCCCGGACGCCACGACGGTGGACGTCGAGGAGCTGTACGACCGGCTTTCGGCCCAGGGGTACGACTACGGGCCCGCGTTCCGCGGTCTGCGTGCGGTGTGGCAGCGGGGCGAGGAGATCTTCGCCGAGGTGGCTCTGGACGAAGACGCTCCCGGGGCCGAGGAGTTCGGTCTGCATCCGGCGCTGCTGGACGCGATGCTGCACCCGGTGGTGGGCATCGCGGTCACCGGACCGCAGGTGCGGCTGCCGTTCTCGTGGAACGGGGTGCGGCTGTACGCTCCGGGCGCCACGGAGCTGCGGGTGCGGATCTCGCCGGCCGGCCAGGACGCGGTCACGATCACCGCGGCCACCGAGGGCGGTCTGCCGGTGGCGCACGTGGACTCGCTGCGCCTGCTGCCGGTCTCGGCCGATCAGCTGGGCGGGGCGCGCACGACACCTCCGTACCGGCTGACCTGGTCCGAGACGGCGGTCACGCGGGCCCCCGAGCCCGCGGTCGCCGTCACGGACATCGAGACGGGTTTCGCGGAGCTGGCCGACGTGCCGGAGTTCGTGGTCCTGGACGTGGCCTCGCGGGCGCCGGGCTCCGTGGTGGCGGAGACGCACCGTGTCACCGCACGCGTCACGGAGCTGCTGCGGGAGTGGCTGGCCGACGAGCGGTTCACCGCGTCGACACTGGTCCTGCGCACGCGCCACGCGGTCGCGACCGGCGCACCCGCCGACGCCGACGCGGTCGCGGACCTCGTGGCCGCCCCGGTGTGGGGGCTGGTCCGCACCGCACAGGCGGAGCATCCGGACCGTCTGGTGCTGCTGGACGCGGACGGCGACCTCGACGCCGGTCTCCTGGCGGGCGCCGTCGCGAGCGGCGAGGCCCAGTTCGCGATCCGCGACGGCGCGGTGCTCGTACCGAGGCTGGCACAGCTGACGCCGGGGGCCCTCGCCGGGGCGGTGCCGGCCCTCGACCCCGAGGGCACGGTGCTGATCACCGGGGGAACCGGTGGGCTGGGCGGACTCGTGGCGAAGCACCTGGTGACACGGCACGCCGTACGGCACCTGGTGCTGACGAGCCGTCGGGGCGCCGATGCGCCGGGGGCGCGGGAGCTGGCCGATGAACTCGTCGCGCTGGGTGCGCGGGTGCGGCTCGCGGCCTGCGACGCGGCCGAGGCCGACGACCTGGCCGCGCTGCTGGCGACCGTCCCGCCGGAGCACCCGCTGACGGCCGTGGTGCACACGGCGGGGGTGATCGCGGACGGCACGGTGGCCTCGCTCTCCGCGGAGCGGGTGCACTCGGTGCTGCGTCCGAAGGTCGACGCCGCGTGGAACTTGCACGAGCTGACCTCGGGGCTGGACCTGTCGGCGTTCGTGCTGTTCTCCTCCGCCGTGGGCGTGGTCGGCAACCCGGGCCAGGCCAACTACGGGGCGGCGAACGGCTTCCAGGACTCCCTGGCACACCACCGCCATGCGCAGGGCCTGCCCGCGGTGTCGGCCGCGTGGGGTCTGTGGGCGGAGGCCAGCGGCATGACGTCGCACATGACCGCGACCGACGTGGAGCGCATCGGGCAGCGCGGGCTCAGGCCCATGCCGACGGAGGTGGGTCTCGCCCACTTCGACGCGGCACTCTCCGCGGGGCTGCCCGCACTCGTCACGGCCCGCATCGAAACGCGGGACGTGGACACGGGCTCGATCCCCGTGCTCAAGGGGCTCGCCGGGTCCGGGCCGAAGCGGAACGCGCCGAAGCGGTCGCTGGCGGCGGAGCTCGTCGGACTGGACGCGGCCCAGCAGCACGCGCTCCTGCTCGACGCGGTGCTCAGGACCGCGGCCGGCACGCTCGGCCACGACTCGGCGGACGCGATCACCGCGCACGGCGGGTTCCTGGAGCAGGGGTTCGACTCGCTGAGCGCGGTCGAGCTGCGGACCCGGCTCGGCAGGCTCGTGGACACGAAGCTGCCGAGCACGCTCACCTTCGACTATCCGACGCCGGACGCCATCGCGGGCCATCTGCGGTCGCTGCTGGTGCGGGACGGGACCGAGTCGGCCCCGGACGTGCTGGGCGAGCTGGACCGGCTGCGGGCCCTGCTGTCGGCGACGGACGCCGAGGCGCTCGAGAAGGACCGGGTGGCCGTGGTCGCGGCCCTGAACGAACTGATGGGGCTGGTGGACGTCGAGTACGCGATCGACACCCAGCGTTCCGACGAAGACTTCTTCGCAATGATCGACAACGAGCTGGCCTGAGGGAGATTCCGGCAATGTCAGAAGAACAGAAGCTGAGGGATTATCTCGGCCGGGTCACCGCCCAGCTGAAGCAGGCCAAGCGGACCCTCCAGAACCTGGAGGCGGCGCAGAACGAGCCCATCGCGATCGTGGGCATGGCCTGCCGCTACCCCGGTGGTGTGCGGTCCCCCGAGGACCTGTGGCGGCTGGTCGACTCCGGCGAGGACGCGATCTCCGAGTTCCCCGCCAACCGGGGCTGGGACCTGGACGCGTTGTTCGACACCGACCCCGACCGGAGCGGCACGTCCTACACGCGTGAGGGCGGATTCCTCTACGACGCGGACGAGTTCGACGCCGACTTCTTCGGTGTGTCACCCCGTGAGGCGACGGCGACGGACCCGCAGCAGCGGCTGCTCCTGGAGTCGGCGTGGCAGGTGCTGGAGAGCGCGGCGATCCGCCCCGACTCCCTGCGCGGCAGCGACACGGGCGTGTTCGTCGGGGTGATGTCGCAGGAGTACGGTCCGAGCCTGCTGCACCCGTCGGTCGACGGCACCGACGGCTTCTTGCTGACGGGCAATCAGAACAGTGTCGCGTCGGGCCGTATCGCCTACACCCTCGGCTTCGAGGGCCCCGCGGTCACGGTGGACACGGCGTGCTCGTCGTCGCTGGTCGGTGTCCACCTCGCGGTGCAGGCGCTGCGTGCGGGCGAGTGCTCGCTGGCGCTGGCCGGCGGTGTCGCCGTGATGTCGACGCCGGGGTTCTTCATCGAGTTCTCCCGGCAGCGCGGCCTGTCGCCGGACGGCCGGTCGAAGTCGTTCGCGGCGGCGGCGAACGGGACGGGCTGGAGCGAGGGCGTCGGCATGCTGGCGCTGGCGCGGCTGTCCGACGCCGAGCGGCTCGGCTACCGGGTCCTCGGTCTCGTACGGGGCAGTGCGATCAACCAGGACGGCAAGAGCAGCCAGCTCAGCGCGCCGAACGGGCCGGCACAGCAGCGGGTGATGCGGCAGGCGCTGGCCTCCGCCCGGCTGACCGCGTCGGACGTGGACGTCGTGGAGGCGCACGGCACCGGGACGGTCCTGGGGGACCCGATCGAGGCGCAGGCCGTCATCGCGACCTACGGCCAGGACCGGGAATCCCCCCTGTGGCTGGGCTCGTTGAAGTCGAACATCGGCCATACGCAGGCGGCTGCCGGGGTCGGCGGCATCATCAAGATGATCATGGCGATGCGTCATGGGGTGCTGCCCCGGACGCTGCACGTGGACGAGCCGACCCCGCACGTCGACTGGTCGGCGGGGTCCGTCGAGCTGTTGACGAAGGCCCGGCCGTGGCCGGAGCTGGAGCGTCCGCGGCGGGCGGGCGTGTCGTCGTTCGGCATCTCCGGCACGAACGCGCACGTCGTCCTGGAAGCGGTGCCGGTGGCGGAGCCCGCGGAGCCGGGCGAGTCCGTGGAGCCCGGTGGGGCGGCGCGGGTGCCGTACCTGGTGTCGGCCAGGACGCCCGACGCGCTGCGGGCTCAGATCGACAGGCTGCGGCACCACCTCGACCGGCACCCCGGGCTGTCACCCGCCGACGTCGGGTTCTCCCTCGCCGAGCGCACCCAGTTCACGCACCGGGCGGCGCTCCTCGGGGACGCGACGCTGGCCGAGGGCCAGGCGGGCCGGGGCGGTCTGGCGTTCCTGTTCACCGGCCAGGGATCGCAGCGCACCGGCATGGGCCGCGAGCTCTACGAGACCTACCCGGTGTTCCGGGAGGCACTGGACGCCGCGCTCACCGCACTCGGCATCCAGGACGAGTTCTTCACCGGCGACCTCGACCGCACCCGCCTCACCCAACCCGCACTCTTCGCCCTCGAAACCGCCCTCTACCGCCTCTACGAGTCCTGGGGCATCACCCCCGACCACCTCGTCGGCCACTCCATCGGCGAGATCACCGCCGCCCACGTCGCCGGCATCCTCACCCTCCCCGACGCCGCCCGCCTCGTCACCGCCCGCGCCACCCTCATGGACGCCCTCCCCCACACCGGCACCATGACCGCCATCGAAGCCACCGAAGAAGAAATCACCCCCCACATCACCGACGGCGTGAGCATCGCCGCCGTCAACGGCCCCACCTCCGTCGTCATCTCCGGCGACACCGACGCCACCGAAAGAATCACCGAGCACTTCCGCACCCAGGGACGCCGCACCAAAGCACTCACCGTCAGCCACGCCTTCCACTCGCACCACATGGAACCGATGCTCGACGACTTCCGCGCCGTGGCCCGTACCCTCAGCTACTCCGCACCACGGATCCCCATCGTCTCGACCGTGGCCGTCGACAGCGACCTGACCGACCCCGACTACTGGGTCACCCAGATCCGTGAGGCCGTCCGCTTCCACCACGCCGTGGTGGAACTGGAGAACCACGGTGTCACCACCTTCATCGAACTCGGCCCCGACGGCGTCCTCACCGCACAGGCCCAGCAGTCCGCCGACGGTGTGTTCGCGGCGGCGCTGCGGTCGAGCCAGGACGAGGTCACCAGCACGCTGACCGCGCTGGGTACCGCCTACACCCACGGCCGGGTCCCCGACGCGCAGGCGCTGTACGGCGACGCGCACCGCGTCGAGCTGCCGTCGTACGCCTTCCAGCGGCAGCGGTACTGGCTCACGGCGGGCGTGACGAGCGCCGACGCGACGGACCTGGGGCAGACGCCCACCGATCACCCGCTGCTGAGCAGTGTGGTGCGGCCCGCGGACAGCGACACCGTCCTGTTCACCGGCAGGCTGACTCCTGGTACGTGGCTGGACGACCACACCGTGCTCGGCACCGCGATCGTGCCCGGCGCCGCACTGGTCGACCTCTCCCTCCACGCGGCCGGGGAGAGCGGGTTCGCCACCCTGGACGAGCTGGTCGTCGAAGCGCCGATGGTGCTCACCGAGGCCCTCCAGGTCCAGGTCAAGGTCGTCGACGACAGCGTGACCATCCACTCCCGCACCGACGGCGACTGGACCCTCCACGCCACCGGCACCCTGTCGAACGACACCGTGCCGCGGGCCGACCTGGCCTGGCCGCCCGTCGCGGAGCCGATCGACGTGGCCGAGATGTACGCGGAGCTGGGAGCGGCCGGGCTCGCGTACGGCCCCGCCTTCCGCAACGTCACCGCTGCCTGGCGCACCGCGGCGGCCGTGTTCGCCGAGGTCGCGGTGGAGAAGCACGACTTCGGCGTGCACCCCGCGCTGCTCGACGCCGCGCTGCACCCGCTGGCGGCGACGGCCGACGGGCTCGCTCTGCCCTTCGCCTGGCAGGGCGTTCGGCTGCACTCCCCCGGTGCCACCGCGCTGCGGGTCCGCGTGGACCTCGGTACCAACGCGGTGCACGCCGTCGACGCCGAGGGCGCGCCCGTACTGACCGTGTCGTCGCTCGCGACGCGTCCGGTGACCGCGGACCAGCTCGCCACCCGCACCGACGGCCTCTACGAGCGGACGTGGGTGCCGGTCACCCCGGTGCCCGTTCCCCACACCGTGCTCGACGTTCCGGACGGCACCGTCCACGACGTGACGGCGCGGGTTCTGTCGGCGTTGCAGGAGAAGCTGGCGGGCGACGGGACCGTGGCGGTGGTCCGGCGCGGCGACGACCTCTCGGCCGCGGCGGTCGAGGGACTGGTGCGGTCGGCCCAGGCCGAGCACCCCGGCCGGATCGTGCTGGTGGACACCGACGGCAGTGTCGACCTGGCCACGGTCGTCGGCGACGAGCCGCACGTGTCCGTCCGCGCGGGCGCGGTGCTGGCCCCGAGGCTCGCCCGCAGCACGGGCCGGGGCCCCGCCCCCACGTGGGACGGCACGGTCCTGATCACCGGTGGCGCCCTCGGCACACTGCTGGCACGGCATCTGGTGGAGCGTCACGGTGTACGCGACGTCGTGCTGGCGAGCCGCAGCGGACGCGACCCGGGGATGGCGCACGTACGCGGCGTGGCGTGCGACGTCACGGACCGAGAGGCGCTGAAGGCACTGCTCGACGGGCTTCCGGACCTGGCCGCGGTCGTGCACACGGCCGGCGTCCTGGACGACGGCCCGATCGACACGCTGACCCCGCAGCGGCTGGACGCGGTCCTGCGTCCCAAGACCGCAGCCTGGCACCTGCACGACCTGACACGTGAGCGTGATCTGAAGGCGTTCGTGCTGTACTCGTCGGTCGCCGGTACGTTCGGCACGGCCGGCCAGGCCAACTACGCGGCCGCCAATTCCTACCTGGACGCGCTGGCCCGGCTGCGGCACCGTGAGGGGCTGCCGGCGGTGTCGCTGGCCTGGGGCATGTGGGACGACGGGATGGCGTCGGAGCTGTCCGACGCCGACCGCGCCCGGCTGGCCCGTGAGGGCTTCCTGCCGATCACCGCCGAGCACGGCCTCGCGATGCTCGACACGGCGCTGGGCCTCGACGTGCCCACGCTGGTCGCGTCGCCGCTGAATCTGGCGGCGTTCCGCGACGAGGCGCCCGCGCTGCTGCGCGGGCTGGTCCGCACGACGCGGCGGGCCGTCCCGGCCGGCAATCTCGCCGACAGGGTCACCGGGCTGTCCGAGGACGAGCAGCGCGCGGTGGTGCTGGACGTCGTGCGCGAGAACGTCGCGGCGGTGCTCGGCCACACGGATCCGGGCGCGATCGACGCGGACGCGCAGTTCGGCGCGCTCGGCTTCGACTCGCTGATGTCGATCGAGCTGCGCAACAAGCTGAGCGCGGCGACGGGCACGAAACTGTCGGGCACGGTGATCTTCGACCACCCGACGCCCGACGCGCTGGCGGAGTTCGTGCGCGTCACCCTGACCGGCTCGCGGGTCGTCCGGGCGGCGGCGGTGGCGACGACGGCGGTGACCGACGACCCGATCGCCGTGGTGGGCATGGCCTGCCGGTTCCCCGGCGGTGTGACATCGCCCGAGGACCTGTGGCGGCTGGTCGCCGACGGGGTCGACGCGATCGGCGAGTTCCCGGCCGACCGCGGCTGGCCCGACCTGTACCACCCGGACGCCGAGCGCACCGGCACCTCGTACGTGAAGCACGGCGGATTCCTTTACGAGGCCGACGCGTTCGACCCCGAGTTCTTCGGGATCTCGCCCCGCGAGGCGACGGCGATGGACCCGCAGCACCGGTTGCTGCTGGAGACCGCCTGGCACGCGCTGGAGGGCACGGGCATCGCGCCGGCCTCCCTGCGCGGCTCGCGGACCGGTGTCTACACCGGGCTGATGCACTACGACTACGCACCGCGCGTCGGCCAGTACGCCGCCGCGATGGAGGGGTTCGTCAGCACGAGTTCGGCCGCGTCGGTCGCCTCCGGTCGCATCTCCTACACGCTGGGCCTGGAGGGTCCGGCCGTGACGATCGACACGGCGTGCTCCTCTTCCATCACGGCGACGCACCTCGCGGCGCAGGCGCTGCGTACCGGTGAGGTCTCGCTGGCGCTGGCCGGTGGTGCGACGGTCATGGCGAACCCGGACGTGTTCGTGGAGTTCAGCCGCCAGCGCGGCCTGGCCCAGGACGGGCGCAGCAAGCCGTTCAGCGCCGACGCTGACGGTACGAGCTGGAGCGAGGGCGCCGGGGTGCTGGTGCTGGAGCGGCTGTCGGACGCGGTGCGCAACGGGCACACCGTGCACGCGGTCATCCGGGGTTCGGCGGTCAACCAGGACGGGGCGTCCAACGGACTGACCGCGCCCAACGGGCCGTCACAGGAGCGCGTCATCCTCCAGGCGCTGGCCAACGCCCGCCTGGAATCCGCCGATGTGGACGTCGTGGAGGCGCACGGCACCGGAACCACCCTCGGCGACCCGATCGAGGCCCAGGCCCTCCTCGCCACCTACGGCCAGGGCCGACCCGCCAACCGCCCCCTGCACCTCGGCTCCCTCAAGTCCAACATCGGCCACACCCAGGCAGCGGCCGGCGTCGGCGGCATCATCAAAATGATCATGGCCATGCGCCACGGCACCCTGCCCCGAACCCTCCACGTCTCCCAGCCCACCCCCCACGTCGACTGGACCACCGGAGCAGTCACCCTGCTCACCGAAAACCAGCCCTGGCCGGAACTCGAACGACCCCGCCGCGCCGCCGTCTCCTCCTTCGGCATCTCCGGCACCAACGCCCACCTCATCCTCGAACAACCCACCCCCACCCCGGCCACCCCGGCCACCACCGAACCCACCCCGGCGGCCCCGGCGACCCCCCTCACCACCGAGCCCACCCCCTACCCCGTCTCCGCCAAGACCCCCCAAGCCCTCCAGGCCCAGATCACCGCCCTCCAGCACCACCTCACCGAACACCCCGACCTGGCCCCCGCCGACATCGCCCACACCCTCAACCACCGCACCCAGTTCGACCACCGAGCCCTCCTCCTCGACACCGAGGTGCTGGCCAGCGGTACGATCGGCACCGGCGGTCTGGCGTTCCTCTTCACCGGCCAGGGATCACAGCGCACCGGCATGGGCCGCGAGCTCTACGAGACCTACCCGGTGTTCCGGGAGGCACTGGACGCCGCGCTCACCGCACTCGGCATCCAGGACGAGTTCTTCACCGGCGACCTCGACCGCACCCGCCTCACCCAACCCGCACTCTTCGCGCTGGAAACGGCCCTCTACCGCCTGTACGAGTCCTGGGGCATCACGCCGGACCACCTCGTCGGCCACTCCATCGGTGAGATCACCGCAGCCCACGTCGCCGGCATCCTCACCCTCCCCGACGCGGCCCGCCTCGTCACCGCCCGCGCCACCCTCATGGACGCCCTCCCCCACACCGGCACCATGACCGCCATCGAAGCCACCGAAGAAGAAATCACCCCCCACCTCGACGACACGGTCGGCATCGCCGCCGTCAACGGCCCCCGCTCGATCGTCATCTCCGGCGACGACACCGCCGGCGTGGCCGCGCGGTTCCCGGACCGCAGGACGAAGAAGCTCACCGTCAGTCACGCGTTCCACTCGCACCACATGGACGCGATGCTGGACGACTTCCGCGTGACGGCGGAGCAACTGACGTACGAGCAGCCGTCGATCCCGATCGTTCCGACGGTCGCCACCGACCTCGCCATGACCGACCCCGAGTACTGGGTCACCCAGATCCGCTCGGCGGTCCGCTTCCACCACGCCGTGGTGGAACTGGAGAACCGCGGTGTCACCACGTTCATCGAGCTCGGCCCCGACGGCGTCCTCACCGCACAGGCCCAGCAGTCGGCCGAGGGCACCTTCACCGCCGCGCTGCGCCGGGGACGCGACGAGACCACCACTGCCCTCACCGCACTCGGTACCGCCTACGTCCACGGCCGCGCCCTCACCACACCCCACGGCGCACAGCTCAGCGACCTCCCCGGCTACGCCTTCCAGCGACAGAGCTACTGGCTCACGCGTACCAGCGGCAACGCGGCCGGCCTCGGCGTCGGGGCGAGCGGGCACCCGTTGCTGGGCGGACTGCTGCGGCTCGCGGACGGTGAGAGCACGGACGGTGAGAGCACGGTGCTGACCGGGCGGTTGTCGCCGTCGTCATGGCTCGCGGACCACCAGGTACGCGGCACGGTCGTCGTCCCCGGCACGGCCCTGGTCGACCTGGCCCTGCACGCGGGCGAACTCGCCGGCCTCAGCACCCTGGACGAACTGGTCATCGAAGCCCCGATGCTGCTCACCGAGGCCCTCCAGGTCCAGGTCAAGGTCGTCGACGACACCGTGACCATCCACTCCCGCACCGACGCCGACTGGACCCTCCACGCCACCGGCACCCTCGGCTCCACCCCCGTCACACCCCAGGAATTCACCTGGCCGCAGGGTCAGGAGCTCGACACCTCCGGCATCTACGCGATGCTGGCGGACCTCGGTCTCGACTACGGCCCGGTGTTCCAGGGCCTGACCCGTGCGTGGCGCGACGGTGAGGTGCTCTACGCGGAGGTGGAGGTTCCGGAGCACGGTTTCGGCCTGCACCCGGCGCTGCTGGACGCCGCGCTGCACCCGTCCGCGGCCACCGCGGACACCCTGGCGCTGCCGTTCTCCTGGAACGGCGTCACTCTCTACGCGACCGGCGCGACGACGCTGCGCGTGCGGATCACTCCGTCGGACGAGGGGCTCGCACTGCACGCCGTCGACCCGTCCGGTCAGCCGGTGCTCACGGTCGACCGTCTGGTCACCCGGCCTGTCGGCGCCGAGCTGACGGCCCGTACGGACGGCCTGTTCCAGTTGTCCTGGCCTCAGGTCACCCCCACGACCCGTACCACCGAACACACCCTCATCGAAGTCCCCACCGGCAACGTCCACGACGTCACCGAACACATCCTCACCACCCTCCAGACCCACCTCACCGACACCACCGACAACCACCTCATCATCCTCACCCGCAACGCCGTCAACACCCCCACACCCGACCTCGCAGCCGCCGCCGTCTGGGGACTCGTCCGCACCGCACAAACCGAACACCCCGACCGCATCACCCTCATCGACACCGACGACACCCTCGACCCCACCACCCTCACCGGCAACGAACCCCAACTCACCATCCGCAACGGCAAAACCCACGCACCCCGCCTCACCAAAACCCCCACCCCACAACCCCCCACCTGGCACCCCGACGACACCGTCCTCATCACCGGCGGCACCGGCACCCTCGGCACCATCCTCACCCGCCACCTCATCGAAACCCACCACATCAAAAACATCATCCTCGTCAGCCGACAAGGCAAAACCCCCCACACCCTCACCGACCTCAACGCCAACATCACCACCACCGCCTGCGACACCACCAACCGCGAAGCACTCCACCAACTCATCACCAACACCCCCAACCTCACCGCCGTCATCCACACCGCAGGCATCGTCGACGACGCACTCCTCACCAACCTCACCCCCCAACAACTCCACACCGTCCTCGCCACCAAAACCGACACCGCCCACCACCTCCACGAACTCACCCAACACCTCAACCTCAAAGCCTTCGTCCTCTACTCCTCACTCGCCGGCACCCTCGGCAACCCCGGACAAGCCAACTACGCCGCCGCCAACGCCTACCTCGACGCACTCGCCCAACACCGCCACACCCAAGGACTCCCCGCCACCTCCATCGCCTGGGGACTCTGGGCCAACACCAGCGGCACCACCCAACACCTCACCACCACCGACCACGCCCGCCTCACCCGCGACGGCATCACCCCCATCACCACCGAACACGGCACCGCACTCTTCGACGCCGCACTCGGCCTCAACACCCCCACCACCATCGCCACCCCCCTCAACCTCACCACCATCAGCAAAAACCCCACCACCCACCCACTCCTCCGCAACCTCATCCCCCGCCGCACCCCCACCACCACCGTGGTCGCGACGGACCAGGCGTCGCTGCTGACGCTGGTGCTGGAGAACGTGGCGACGACCCTGGGGCACGCGGACGCGGGCGCGGTCGACGCGGGGACGGCGTTCCAGAGCCTCGGCTTCGACTCGCTCACCGCGGTGGAGCTGCGCAACCGTCTCGGCGCGGCCACCGGTCTGCGGCTGCCCGCCACGGTGACGTTCGACCATCCGTCGCCCGTGGCGCTCGCGGAGTTCCTGCACGGCAAGCTGTCGGGGCAGCGGACCGGCCGCCAGGTGGAGGCGCGGGCGTCGGCGGACGAGCCGATCGCGATCGTCGGCATGGCCTGCCGGTACCCGGGCGACGTGAACACGCCGGAGGACCTGTGGAACATGCTGGTCTCGGGTTCGGAGGGCATCTCGGAATTCCCCGCGGACCGTGGTTGGGACCTGGACGCGGTGTACGACCCGGAGAGTTCCCGGGCGGGCACGACCTACTCGGCCGTGGGCGGGTTCCTGCACGACGCGGGCGACTTCGATCCGGCGTTCTTCGGCATCAGCCCGCGCGAGGCCGCCGCGATGGACCCGCAGCAGCGGTTGCTGCTGGAGACCTCCTGGGAGGCGCTGGAGAGCGCCGGCGTCGACCCGGTCTCGTTGCGCGGCAGCGACACCGGTGTGTTCGCCGGCGCGATGTACCGCGACTACGCCAGCCGGTTCACCACCGCCCCCAAGGGCAACGAGGACGTGGTGGGCACCGGCAACGCCGGAGCCGTGACGTCCGGTCGCGTCTCGTACGGGCTCGGCCTGGAAGGGCCGTCGATGACGGTCGACACCGCGTGCTCCTCCTCGTTGGTGGCCACACACCTTGCCGCCCAGGCGCTGCGGTCGGGCGAATGCTCGCTGGCGCTCGCCGGCGGTGTGACGATCATGGCGACGCCGGATCCGTTCGTGGAGTTCAGCCGTCAGCGGGGACTGGCGACGGACGGGCGTTGCAAGGCGTTCTCCGGCGACGCCGACGGCACCGGCATCTCCGAAGGGGTCGGCCTGCTCCTGCTGGAGCGGCTGTCCGACGCGGAGCGCAACGGCCGCCGGATCCTCGGAGTCGTGCGGGGTTCGGCGGTCAACCAGGACGGGGCGTCCAACGGACTGACCGCGCCCAACGGGCCGTCACAGGAGCGCGTCATCCTCCAGGCGCTGGCCAACGCCCGCCTGGAATCCGCCGATGTGGACGTCGTGGAGGCGCACGGCACCGGAACCACCCTCGGCGACCCGATCGAGGCCCAGGCCCTCCTCGCCACCTACGGCCAGGGCCGACCCGCCAACCGCCCCCTGCACCTCGGCTCCCTCAAGTCCAACATCGGCCACACCCAAGCGGCAGCCGGCGTCGGCGGCATCATCAAAATGATCATGGCCATGCGCCACGGCACCCTGCCCCGAACCCTCCACGTCTCCCAGCCCACCCCCCACGTCGACTGGACCACCGGAGCAGTCACCCTGCTCACCGAAAACCAGCCCTGGCCGGAACTCGAACGACCCCGCCGCGCCGCCGTCTCCTCCTTCGGCATCTCCGGCACCAACGCCCACCTCATCCTCGAACAACCCACCCCCACCCCGGCCACCCCGGCCACCACCGAACCCATCCCCTACCCCGTCTCCGCCAAGACCCCCCAAGCACTCCAGGCCCAGATCACCGCCCTCCAGCACCACCTCACCGAACACCCCGAACTGGCCCCCGCCGACATCGCCCACACCCTCAACCACCGCACCCAGTTCGACCACCGAGCCCTCCTCCTCGACACCGAGGTGCTGGCCAGCGGTACGATCGGCACCGGCGGTCTGGCGTTCCTCTTCACCGGCCAGGGATCACAGCGCACCGGCATGGGCCAGGAACTCCACGCGACGTACCCGGTGTTCCGCGAAGCCCTCGAAGCGGCGATCGACGCGGTGGACGCCCACCTCGGTGACCAGAGCCTGCGGACGGTCTTCTTCGGAGAGACCAGCCTCCTCGACCGAACGCTCTACACACAGACCGCACTCTTCGCGCTGGAAACGGCCCTCTACCGCCTGTACGAGTCGTGGGGCATCACCCCCGACCACCTGGTCGGCCACTCCATCGGCGAGATCACCGCCGCCCACGTCGCCGGCATCCTCACCCTCCCCGACGCGGCCAAGCTCGTCACCGCCCGCGCCACCCTCATGGACGCCCTCCCCCACACCGGCACCATGACCGCCATCGAAGCCACCGAAGAAGAAATCACCCCCCACCTCGACGACACGGTCGGCATCGCCGCCGTCAACGGCCCCCGCTCCATCGTCATCTCCGGCGACAACACGGCGAAGATCGCCGCCCACTTCGCCGACCGCAAGACCAAGCAACTGACGGTCAGCCACGCGTTCCACTCGCACCACATGGATCCGATGCTCGACGACTTCCGCGCCGTGGCCCGTACCCTCACCTACTCCGCACCGCGGATCCCGGTCGTCTCGACCGTGGCCGTCGACAGCGACCTGACCGACCCCGAGTACTGGGTCACCCAGGTCCGCGCGGCGGTCCGTTTCCACCACGCCGTCCAGGAGCTGGAGACGCGTGGCGTGACCACGTTCATCGAGCTCGGCCCCGACGGCGTTCTCACCGCACAGGCCCAGCAGTCGGCCGAGGGCACCTTCACCGCCGCACTGCGCCGGGGACGCGACGAGACGACCACCGTTCTCACCGCACTCGGCACCGCCTACGTCCACGGGCACACGATCACCGCCCCCCAGGGGGATCTGGTCGACCTGCCGACGTACGCGTTCCAGCACGAGCGCTACTGGCTGGTGCCGACAGGCGGCGGCAACGCGACCGAGCTCGGCCTGGGCGAGAGCGGGCACCCGTTGCTGGGCGGACTGCTCCGACTGGCGGACGGTGAGAGCACGGTGCTGACCGGGCGGTTGTCACCGTCGTCATGGCTCGCGGACCACCAGGTACGCGGCACGGTCGTCGTCCCCGGCACGGCCCTGGTCGACCTGGCCCTGCACGCGGGCGAACTCGCCGGCCTCAGCACCCTGGACGAACTGGTCATCGAAGCCCCGATGCTGCTCACCGAGGCCCTCCAGGTCCAGGTCAAGGTCGTCGACGACACCGTGACCATCCACTCCCGCACCGACGCCGACTGGACCCTCCACGCCACCGGCACCCTCGGCTCCACCCCCGTCACACCCCAGGAATTCACCTGGCCCCCCACCGGCTCGCCGCTCGACGTGGACGAGCTGTACGTCACGCTCACCCAGCGCGGACTGGAGTACGGCCCGGTGTTCCAGGGCCTCACCCAGGCGTGGCGCGACGGTGAGGTGCTCTACGCCGAAGTCCGGGTTCCGGAGCACGGTTTCGGCCTGCACCCGGCGCTGCTGGACGCCGCGCTGCACCCGTCCGCGGCCACCGCGGACACCCTGGCGCTGCCGTTCTCCTGGAACGGCGTCACCCTGCACACCAGGGAGGCCGGGACCCTGCGCGTCCGGCTGGCGCCCGAGGCCGGCGACGGACTGAGCCTCCACGCCGTCGACGAGAACGGCGCCCCCGTCATCACGGTCGAGCGCCTCGTCACCCGCCCCGTCGGCACCGAGCTCACCGCACCCACCGACGGCCTGTTCCAGTTGTCCTGGCCTCAGGTCACCCCCACGACCCGAACCACCGAACACACCCTCATCGAAGTCCCCACCGGCAACGTCCACGACGTCACCGAACACATCCTCACCACCCTCCAGACCCACCTCACCGACACCACCGACAACCACCTCATCATCCTCACCCGCAACGCCGTCAACACCCCCACACCCGACCTCGCAGCCGCCGCCGTCTGGGGACTCGTCCGCACCGCACAAACCGAACACCCCGACCGCATCACCCTCATCGACACCGACGACACCCTCGACCCCACCACCCTCACCGGCAACGAACCCCAACTCACCATCCGCAACGGCAAAACCCACGCACCCCGCCTCACCAAAACCCCCACCCCACAACCCCCCACCTGGCACCCCGACGACACCGTCCTCATCACCGGCGGCACCGGCACCCTCGGCACCATCCTCACCCGCCACCTCATCGAAACCCACCACATCAAAAACATCATCCTCGTCAGCCGACAAGGCAAAACCCCCCACACCCTCACCGACCTCAACGCCAACATCACCACCACCGCCTGCGACACCACCAACCGCGAAGCACTCCACCAACTCATCACCAACACCCCCAACCTCACCGCCGTCATCCACACCGCAGGCATCGTCGACGACGCACTCCTCACCAACCTCACCCCCCAACAACTCCACACCGTCCTCGCCACCAAAACCGACACCGCCCACCACCTCCACGAACTCACCCAACACCTCAACCTCAAAGCCTTCGTCCTCTACTCCTCACTCGCCGGCACCCTCGGCAACCCCGGACAAGCCAACTACGCCGCCGCCAACGCCTACCTCGACGCACTCGCCCAACACCGCCACACCCAAGGACTCCCCGCCACCTCCATCGCCTGGGGACTCTGGGCCAACACCAGCGGCACCACCCAACACCTCACCACCACCGACCACGCCCGCCTCACCCGCGACGGCATCACCCCCATCACCACCGAACACGGCACCGCACTCTTCGACGCCGCACTCGGCCTCAACACCCCCACCACCATCGCCACCCCCCTCAACCTCACCACCATCAGCAAAAACCCCACCACCCACCCACTCCTCCGCAACCTCATCCCCCGCCGCACCCCCACCACCACCGTGCGGCAGGAGGACAGCAGGGCGTTCGGCGCCTCGCTCGTCGGTCTCGACGAGGCGGAGCAGCAGGCCCGGGTGCTGGACCTGGTGCGGTCGCAGGTCGCGGCCGTACTGGGCCACAACGACGCCGGCGCGATCCCTCCGGACATCGCGTTCGAGCAGCTCGGCTTCGACTCGCTCACCGCGGTGGAGCTGCGCAACCAGCTCACCAGGGCCACCGGCGTACAGCTGTCGGCGACGCTGGTCTTCGACCACCCCACGGCGACGGCGCTGGCCGGGCACCTGCGCGACACGCTCGCGCCCAGTGGCCGCAAGGCCGCCCGGGCCAAGCTCGACGAGGTCGCGGCGCTGCTGTCGACGCTCGTCGTGGAAGCCGACGACCACTCGCTCATCACCGAGCACATCGAGGATCTCCTCGCCCAGTGGCGCGGTACGGGGGACGGTCCCGCCTCCCCCGCCGACGACTCCGATCTCAACGCAGCGAGTGACGAAGAGCTGTTCAGCCTCGTCGAATCGAACAGGAAGGCCTGACCGGCAATGGCGAACGAAGCGAAGCTCCGCGAGTACCTCAAGAAGGCGATCGCCGACACCCGCCAGGCCCAGCACGAGTTGCAGGAGGTGCAGGGTGCGGCGAGCGAGCCGATCGCGGTCATCGGCATGGCGTGCAGGTTCCCCGGGGGTGTGACGGACCCGGAGGGCCTCTGGCGGCTGGTGGCCGATGGCCGGGACGGCATGACGGACTTCCCGGTCAACCGCGGCTGGGACAACGAGGGCATCTACGATCCGAACCCGGAGGCGGTCGGCACGACCTATGTGCGCACGGGCGGGTTCCTGCACGACGCCGACGCGTTCGACCCCGAGTTCTTCGGGATCTCGCCCCGCGAGGCGACGGCGATGGATCCGCAGCACCGGCTGCTGCTGGAGACGGCATGGGAGACGCTGGAGGACGCGGGCATCGCCCCGCAGTCGTTGCACGGCAGCAAGACCGGCGTCTACACGGGCGTGATGTACCACGACTACTCCTCACGGGTCAGCGAGGTGCCGGCGGCGCTGGAGGGCCTGATCGGCCCGGGCAACGCGGGGTCGATCGCGTCCGGTCGCATCTCCTACACGCTGGGCCTGGAGGGTCCGGCCGTGACGATCGACACGGCGTGCTCCTCGTCGCTGGTGGCGACGCACCTGGCGGTGCAGGCGCTGCGTACGGGTGAGGTGTCCTACGCGCTGAGCGGCGGCATCGCGGTCATGGCGACGCCGGAGACGTTCGTGGAGTTCAGCCGGCAGCGGGGGCTCGCGGCCGACGGGCGCTGCAAGGCGTTCTCCGGCGACGCGGACGGCACCATCTGGGGCGAAGGGGTCGGGCTGCTGATGCTGGAGCGGCTGTCGGACGCGGTGCGCAACGGGCACACCGTCCACGCGGTCATCCGGGGTTCGGCGGTCAACCAGGACGGGGCGTCCAACGGACTGACCGCGCCCAACGGGCCGTCACAGGAGCGGGTCATCCAGTCGGCGCTGAAGAACGCGCGCCTGTCGGTGTCCGATGTGGACGTGGTGGAAGCGCACGGCACCGGCACCACCCTCGGCGACCCGATCGAGGCCCAGGCCCTCCTCGCCACCTACGGCCAGGGCCGACCCGCCAACCGCCCCCTGCACCTCGGCTCCCTCAAGTCCAACATCGGCCACACCCAAGCGGCAGCCGGCGTCGGCGGCATCATCAAAATGATCATGGCCATGCGCCACGGCACCCTGCCCCGAACCCTCCACGTCTCCCAGCCCACCCCCCACGTCGACTGGACCACCGGAGCAGTCACCCTGCTCACCGAAAACCAGCCCTGGCCGGACACCGACCGACCCCGCCGCGCCGCCGTCTCCTCCTTCGGCATCTCCGGCACCAACGCCCACCTCATCCTCGAACAACCCACCCCCACCCCGGCCACCCCGGCCACCACCGAACCCACCCCCTACCCCGTCTCCGCCAAGACCCCCCAAGCCCTCCAGGCCCAGATCACCGCCCTCCAGCACCACCTCACCGAACACCCCGAACTGGCCCCCGCCGACATCGCCCACACCCTCAACCACCGCACCCAGTTCGACCACCGAGCCCTCCTCCTCGGCACCGAGGAACTCACCCGGGGGGCCGTCGGCACCGGCCGACTCGCCTACCTCTTCACCGGCCAGGGTGCACAGCACTCGGGTATGGGCCGCGAGCTGTACGAGACCTACCCGGTGTTCCGGGAGGCGCTGGACGCCGCGCTCACCGCACTCGGCATCCAGGACGAGTTCTTCACCGGCGACCTCGACCGCACCCGCCTCACCCAACCCGCACTCTTCGCCCTGGAAACCGCCCTCTACCGCCTGTACGAGTCCTGGGGCATCACGCCGGACCACCTCGTCGGCCACTCCATCGGCGAAATCACCGCCGCCCACGTCGCCGGCATCCTCACCCTCCCCGACGCAGCCCGCCTCGTCACCGCCCGCGCCACCCTCATGGACGCCCTCCCCCACACCGGCACCATGACCGCCATCGAAGCCACCGAAGAAGAAATCACCCCCCACCTCGACGACACGGTCGGCATCGCCGCCGTCAACGGCCCCCGCTCCATCGTCATCTCCGGCGACACCGACGCCACCCAAAGAATCACCGAGCACTTCCGCACCCAGGGACGCCGCACCAAAGCACTCACCGTCAGCCACGCCTTCCACTCGCACCACATGGAACCGATGCTCGACGACTTCCGCACCGTGGCCCGTACCCTCACCTACACCCCACCACGGATCCCCATCGTCTCGACCGTGGCCGTCGACAGCGACCTGACCGACCCCGACTACTGGGTCACCCAGATCCGTGAGGCCGTCCGCTTCCACCACGCCGTGGTGGAACTGGCGAACCACGGCACCACCACCTTCATCGAACTCGGCCCCGACGGCGTCCTCACCGCACAGGCCCAGCAATCCGCCGAGGGCACCTTCACCGCCGCACTGCGCCGGGGACGCGACGAGACCACCACCGCCCTCACCGCACTCGGCGCCGCCTACGTCCACGGCCGCACCCTCACCACACCCCACGGCGCACAGCTCAGCGACCTCCCCGGCTACGCCTTCCAGCGACAGAGCTACTGGATGGAGGCCCCCCGGAGCGCCCAGAACGCCGCGGCGCTCGGCCAGACCTCGGTGGAGCATCCGCTGCTGTCCAGCCTGATCCACGCGGTGGACAGCGAAACGACCCTGTTCACCGGGCAGATCTCACGGAGCTCGCACCCGTGGCTCGCCGATCACACGGTGATGGGCAACGTGATCGTGCCCGGCACCGCGCTCATCGAGCTGGCGATCCACGCCGGGGACCGGGCCGGGTTCGACACCGTCGACGAGATGCTGATCGCGGCGCCGCTGTTCCTCACCGACGAGGCCGTGCAGCTCCAGGTGGCGCTCAAGGACAACACGGTCTCCATCCACTCGCGTTCGGGCGACCGCGCGTGGGATCTGCACGCCACGGCGACGCTCAGCACCACCGCGGCGTCCGCCGAGACCCTCGCGTGGCCGCCCCAGGGGCAGCCCGTGCCGATCGAGGACGTGTACCCCGCGCTGGAGCGCATCGGGCTCGGCTACGGGCCCGCGTTCCAGGGGCTGACCGCCGCCTGGCGGTCCGGCGACGCGCTGTTCGTCGAGATCGCGCTGCCGGAGGCGGTGCACGACGCGGCCTTCGGTATCCACCCGGCGCTCCTCGACTCGGCGCTGCACGCGTACGCGCACCAGCACGCCGTCGACGGCGGCATCAGCCTGCCGTTCTCCTGGAACGGCGTACGGCTGCACGCCTCGGGTGCCACGGCGCTCCGCGCCCGGATCACCCCGGCCGGCGAGGGCGGGCTCGCCCTGCACGCCGTGGACCACGCCGGTCAGCCGGTCGTCTCGGTCGCGCAGCTCGCGACCCGGCCGGTCAGCGCCGATCAGCTCCAGATGCGCACGTCGTCCGCCGAACAGCTGCTCGTGCCGAGCTGGCAGCCCCTCACCCTGCCGGTCGACGCGCCCGAGGCGCCCCACCAGGTGCTGTCCGTGCCCCGCGGCGGGGAGCTGCACGAGGTCACCGAGTACGTGCTGACCGCGTTGCGGGAATGGCTGGCGCTCGACACCGATGACGTTCTCGTGGTCCACACGCACGACGCGGTGGACACCGGCACGCCGGACCTGGCCGCGGCGGCGGTGTGGGGTCTGGTGAGGTCGGCCCAGACGGAGAACCCCGGGCGGATCGTGCTGCTCGACGGTGGCTTCGACGCCACCGTGATCGGCGGTGCCGTCGCCGTCGAGGAGAACCAACTGCTCGTGCGCGGCGACGAGGTCAGGGCCGCCCGGCTGATCCGGCCCGACACGGACGCGCTGCTGCCCGTGCCGGACGGCCCCTGGCAACTGGTGTCGACGGGGGCGGGCACGCTGGAGACGCTGGCCATCACCGCGGACGAGCGGGTGTCCCGGCCGCTGCTCCCGGGTGAGGTGCGACTGGAGGTCCGTGCGTCCGGCGTCAACTTCCGTGACGTGCTGATCGCGCTGGGCATGTACCCGCACGACCCGCTGCCGCCGCTCGGCGGTGAGGTCGCGGGCATCGTGATCGAGGTCGCGCCGGACGTCACCACGATGGCCGTGGGCGACCGGGTGTTCGGTCTCGCGGAGGGGACGTTCTCGCGGCAGGCCGTCGGGGACCACCGGGCGCTGCACGCGATGCCGGGCTGCTGGACGTTCACCCAGGCGGCGACCGCTCCGATCGTCTGGATGACCGCGCTGCTGGGTCTCAAGAACATCGCCGGACTGTCGGCGGGCGAGAAGGTCCTCATCCACGCCGGTACCGGCGGCGTCGGCATGGCGGCGATCCAGCTGGCCCGCCACTACGGCGCGGAGGTGTACGCGACGGCCAGCCTGCCGAAGTGGGACGTGCTGCGGTCGCTGGGCGTCGACGACCGTCACATCGCCGACTCCCGCACGCTGGACTTCGAGGAGCACATCCTCCGTGAGACCGGCGGCAGCGGTGTCGACGTGGTGCTGGACTCGCTCGCGGGCGACTTCGTGGACGCCTCGCTGCGGCTGCTGCCGCGCGGCGGCCGCTTCCTGGAGATCGGCAAGACCGACATCCGGGACGCCGACGAGGTGGCGCTGCGGCACACCGGCGTCGCGTACACCGCCTACGACCTCAACGCCAGCGACCCGGACACCCTCCAGGCGCTGCTCGCCGAGCTGTACGACCTGTTCGAGCGGCAGGTGCTCACCGCGCTGCCGGTGCGGGCCTGGCCGGTGCCCCAGGCGCCCGCCGTCTTCCGGTACATGGGGCAGGCCAAGCACACCGGCAAGATCGCCCTCACCGTCGACCGGCCGCTCGACCCCGAGGGCACGGTGCTCATCACCGGTGGTACCGGCACGCTCGGCGCGATCCTCGCGAAGCACCTGGTGGAGCGGCACGGCGTCCGCCGGCTGCTGCTGACCAGTCGGCGCGGGCACGCCCCGGAGCTGGCGGCGGAGCTCACCGGGCTGGGCGCCGAGGTGACGGTCGCGGCGTGCGACGCCAGTGACCGGGAGGCGCTCGCCGCGCTCCTGGCGGGGGTGGAGAACCTCACGGGCGTCGTGCACACGGCGGGTGTGCTGGACGATGCGATGGTCACCAACCTGACGCCCGAGCAGCTGCACGTGGTGCTGCGCAACAAGGCGGACGCCGCGTGGCACCTGCACGAGCTGACCCGGGACCGCGACCTCGCCGCGTTCGTCCTGTACTCCTCGATGGCCGGTACGTTGGGTGGTCCCGGCCAGGGCAACTACGCCGCCGCCAACGCCTACCTCGACGCCCTCGCGCACCACCGCCGTGAGCGGGGGCTGCCCGCGGTGTCCATGGCGTGGGGCCTGTGGGAGGACGCGAGCGCGATGAGCGCGCACCTCACGGCGACCGACCTGGCCCGGATGGCCCGCGAGGGCTTCCCCGCGATCAGCGCCGCGCAGGGCGTCGAGATGTTCGACGCCGCTCTCACGCTCGGCCAGGCCGCGGTGCTCACCGCGCCGATCACCCTGTCGTCGCTGCGCGGTGAGGTGGCGCCGGTGCTGCGGGCCCTCGTCCGTACGCCGTCGCGGCGGACCGCGAGCGCCCGGACCGCGGACACCGACGCCCTGGCGAGTGCGCTGGCCGCCCGCGACGAGGCCGGCCGGCTGGAACTGCTGCTCGGCATCGTGCGGGAGCACGTCGCGTACACGCTCGGCCACAGCGGCGGCGACGCGGTCGACCCCGAGACTCCCTTCAAGGAGATCGGTTTCGACTCGCTCACCGCCGTGGAGCTGCGCAACCGCCTGAGTGCGGCGACCGGGGTCCGGCTGCCCGCGACGATCATCTTCGACCACCCGACGGCCGCCGCCATGGCAGCGTTCCTGCGGTCGAAGCTCACCGGCGGGGCCAGTGCCGCCGCACCGGTCGTGCGCGCGGTCGTGACCGACGACGAGCCGATCGCCATCGTCTCCATGGCCTGCCGCCTCCCCGGCGACGTGCGCACGCCGGAGGACCTGTGGCGGCTCGTCGCGGACGAGCGGGACGCGATCACCGGGTTCCCGACGAACCGGGGGTGGGACCTCGACGGTCTCCACGACCCCGAGCGCACCCGGTCTCGTACCTCCTACATCAGCGCCGGCGGGTTCCTGCACGATGCCGACCGCTTCGACGCCGCGTTCTTCGGCATCTCGCCCAAGGAAGCGCTGGCGATGGACCCGCAGCAGCGCGTGCTGATGGAGACGTCGTGGGAGCTGTTCGAGAACGCGGGCATCAACCCGAAGGCGCTGCGCGGCAGCAGGACCGCCACGTACGTCGGGCTGCTCGGTCAGGACTACGCGCCCCGCGGGCCGCAGGCGTTCGACGAGGTGGAGGGCCATGTGATGACGGGCATCTCCAACGCCGTCGCCTCCGGCCGCATCGCCTACGCGTACGGGTTCGAGGGGCCGGCGCTGACGGTCGACACCTCGTGCTCCTCCTCGCTGATGGCCACGCACATCGCGCTGCGGGCGCTGCGGTCCGGTGAGTGCGACCTGGCGTTGGCCGGCGGTGTCACGGTGATCGCGCAGCCCGACATCTTCACCGAGTTCAGCCGTCAGGGCGGTCTCGCGCGGGACGGCCGGGTGAAGTCGTTCGGCGCCGGCGCGGACGGCACCAGCTTCGCCGAGGGCGCGGGTCTGCTGCTGCTGGAGCGGCTGTCGGACGCGGTGCGCAACGGGCACACCGTCCACGCCGTCATCCGCGGCTCCGCGGTGAACTCCGACGGGGCCTCCAACGGGCTCACCGCCCCCAACGGCCCTGCCCAGGAACGGGTGATCCAGGAGGCGCTCGCCTCCGGCGGCCTCGTCCCCGCCGACGTGGACGCCCTGGAGGCGCACGGCACGGGAACCGTGCTCGGCGACCCGATCGAGGCGCAGGCCGTCCTCGCCACGTACGGGCAGAACCGCACGTCTCCGCTGCTGATGGGATCGCTCAAGTCGAACCTGGGGCACACGCAGGGCGCGGCCGGCGTCGCCGGAGTCATCAAGATGGTGATGGCGATGAAGCACGACCTGCTGCCGCGCACCCTGAACGTCGACGAACCGACGCCCGAGGTCGACTGGTCGACGGGCTCGGTGGCGCTTCTGGCGGAGGCCCGTCCGTGGCCGGCCGGGGACCGGCCGCGCAGGGCGGGCATCTCGTCCTTCGGCATCTCCGGCACGAACGCGCACCTGATCATCGAGGAGCCTCCGGCGCACGCGCCGGACTCTCCCGGCCCGTCGGATTCCGTCGGCTCCCCCGTGGAGGAGTCGTCCGCGGCGCAGCCGGGGCCGGTGCCGTACCTGGTGTCGGCGCGGACGCCCGAGGCCCTCACGGCGCAGGTCGCCCGGCTGGAGCGGCATCTGGCCGACCACCCCGAGCTGGCCGCGTCCGATGTCGCCCACACCCTTGCCGGGCGTGCGCGGTTCGACCACCGGGCGCTGCTGCTCGGTACGGAGGTGCTGGCGAGCGGTGCGGTCGGGAGCGGCGGTCTGGCGTTCCTGTTCACCGGCCAGGGATCACAGCGCACCGGCATGGGCCGCGAGCTCTACGAGACCTACCCGGTGTTCCGGGAGGCACTGGACGCCGCGCTCACCGCGCTCGGCATCCAGGACGAGTTCTTCACCGGCGACCTCGACCGCACCCGCCTCACCCAACCCGCACTCTTCGCCCTCGAAACGGCCCTCTACCGCCTCTACGAATCCTGGGGCATCACGCCGGACCACCTGGTCGGCCACTCCATCGGCGAAATCACCGCCGCCCACGTCGCCGGCATCCTCACTCTCCCCGACGCCGCCCGCCTCGTCACCGCCCGCGCCACCCTCATGGACGCCCTCCCCCACACCGGCACCATGACCGCCATCGAAGCCACCGAAGAGGAAATCACCCCCCACATCACCGACGGCGTGAGCATCGCCGCCGTCAACGGCCCCACCTCCGTCGTCATCTCCGGCGACACCGACGCCACCGAAAGGATCACCGAGCACTTCCGCACCCAGGGCCGCCGCACCAAAGCACTCACCGTCAGCCACGCGTTCCACTCGCACCACATGGAACCGATGCTCGACGACTTCCGCACCACAGCGGAGCAACTGACCTACGGGGAACCCACCATCCCGATCGTCCCCACCGCCGCCACCCACCTCGCCATGACCGACCCCGAGTACTGGGTCACCCAGATCCGTGAGGCCGTCCGCTTCCACCACGCCGTGACGGCTCTCCCGGAGGGCACGGTCTTCATCGAGCTCGGGCCCGACCCCGTACTCAGCGCCGCCGCACAGCAGTTCGTGAAGGGGTCGTTCGCCGCGACGCTCCGTACCGGCCAGTCCGAGGTCACCGGCGTGCTCACGGCGCTCGGGACGGCCTATGTGCACGGCGGGTCTCCGGTGCTCCCCGCGGGCAACACCGTGGAGCTGCCGAACTACGCCTTCCAGCAGCAGAGTTACTGGCTGACCGACCTCGGCGGCCCGGTCGACGCCGCCGGGCTCGGGCTCCTGCCGGGCGGGCACCCGCTGCTCGGCGGTGAGATACGGCAGGCGGACAGCGACACGGTCCTGTTCACCGGCCGTGTGACCGACGTCGAGCACGGCGCGGCGACCCTGCTCGATCTCGCCCTGCACGCGGCGGACGGCGGGCTGGCGGAGCTGACCGTCGAGTCGCCCCTGCCGTCCGGCGAGGCCCTGCTGCTCCAGGTCGCCGTCGACGGCACGCGCCTCACGATCCACTCCCGTGCGGACGACACGCCGTGGCAGCGCCACGCCACCGGCACGCTCGCCACGGTGGAATCCGACACGCCGGGCCTGACCTGGCCGCCGAACGCCGTCGAGGCCGACGCCCCCGCGGACGGCGTCACGCAGGCGTGGCGCGACGGCGACACCTTCTACGCCGAGGCCGCCAAGGACGCGACGGAGCACGGCATCGACCCGGGGCTGCTCACCGCCGTGCTCCAGCGGGGCGGCGTGCCGGTGCAGCCCGTGCACTGGCGCAACGTACGGCTGCACCGTGCGGGGGCGACGACCCTGCGCGTCCGATTCGACGGCGGTCTCCTCGCGACGGACGAGGACGGCGTGCCGGTGCTCACCGCCGAACAGGTCACCACGGCACCGGTCAGCGCCGCGCAGCACGCGCTGTTCGACCTCACCTGGGTGCCGTCCGCGAAGTCCGGGATGACCGGGTTCGACGTACTGGAGGTACCGCGGTTCGGCGAACTGGACGGGGTGCTCACCACGGTGCTGCACGCCCTGCGGTCCGAGCGTTCCGGGCCGCTCGTGGTCCACACGCACGACGCCGTCCACACCGAGGACCCCGACCCCGTCGCGGCGGCCGTCTGGGGTCTGGTGCGCACCGCACAGCACGAGGAGCCCGGGCGGTTCGTCCTGGTCGACGGGGAAACGGTGCCCGCGGCCCTGCCCGACGACGAGCCGCAGGTCGTCGTGCGCGGCCACGAGACCCTGGTGGCCCGGCTGGCCCGCATCACCGCGTCCGCGCCCGCCCCCGACTGGCACGGCACGGTTCTCGCCACCGGGGACGCGCCCTTCGTCCGCCACCTGCCCGTCAAGGACGTCGTCACCTGGACCGGCGACGACCCGGAGGAACTGCGGCAGGTGCTCGACGCCCACGACGTCACGGCCGTCGTGCACGTGCCGGAGCCCGGCGCCGAGGAGCTGGTCGCGCAGCTCACGCCCGAGCGCCTGGTCAAAACCGTGCGTGCTGCGGCCGACCTGGCCCGGCACCTGCACCGGCTCACCGAGGGCCGTGAACTGGTGGCGTTCGTCCTCAGCTCCTCGATGGCCGGCACCGTCGGGCGCACCGGTCGGGGCGCCGACGCCGCGACCGCCGCGTACCTGGAGGCGCTGGCCCGGCACCGCAACGCCGCCGGTCTGCCCGCGATCGCCGTCGCCTGGGGGCCGGAGCGGAGCCAGGAGCTGTTCGACGCCGCCGTGACGGCCGGGCGGCCGGCGGTGGTGGCGAACGTGCTCGACCCGTCCGCGATCCGGGCGGCCGGCCCGGTGCCCGCCGTGCTGCGCGGGCTGGTGAAGCCGCTGCCGCAGCGCGGCCGGACGCTCGCCGCCCGGCTCGTCGGGCTGGACGAAGCGGCCCGGGGCGCCGTGGTGCTGGAGGTGCTGCGGGAGGCGATCGCCGAGGTGCTCGGGCACGACGACCCGAAGGAGATCGAGGCGGAGTACCCGTTCTCCGACCTCGGGTTCACGTCGATGACCGCGGTCGAGCTGCGCAACCAGCTGTTCACCGCCACCGGCCTCGATCTCTCCACGACGCTCGTGTTCGACCACCCGACCCCGGCCGCGCTCGCCGAGGTCCTGCTCGAACGGCTCGGCCCGGAGAACCGGGCGCACCAGGCGGTCCAGTCCGATCTGGACCGGCTGGAGGCCAGCCTCGCCGCCGCCTCGGCCACGACGTCGCCGCACGCCGCCGCGGTCGCCAACCGGTTGCGGGCGATGCTCGCGAAGTGGACCGAGGACCCGGACGAGAACACCGACGGCGAGGACGAGAACTTCGCGTCCGCGTCGGCCGAGGACATCTTCGACTTCATCGACAACCAGCTCGGACGCTCCACCAACTGACGCCTGTCGCGACGCACGAAGGGAAACGTGATCACCGTGTCCGATGAGAAGAAGGCCGTGGAGTACCTGAAGTGGGTGACGGCCGACCTGAAGAAGAGCAGACAGCGCGTCGACGAACTGGAGTCCGCGAAGCACGAGCCCATCGCGATCGTCGGCCTGGCCGCGCGGTTCCCCGGCGGCGTCACCAGCGCCGACGAGCTGTGGGACCTCGTCGCGAACGGGCGGGACGCCATCACCGAGTTCCCCTCCGACCGCGGCTGGGACGTGGCGGGCACGTACGACCCGGATCCGGGCAGGCCCGGCAAGACCTACACCAAGCACGGCGGGTTCATCGGCTCCGCACCGCGGTTCGACGCCGAGTTCTTCCGGATCAACCAGCGCGAGGCCCTCGCGATGGACCCGCAGCAGCGGCTGCTGCTGGAGGTCGCGTACGAGGCGGTCGAGAACGCCCGGATCGACCCGGCGTCCCTCAAGGGCCGTCAGGTCGGTGTGTTCGCCGGCCTCGCGGGCCAGTCCTACCTCCACCGTGCCCACTTCACGAGCGAGGAGCTGGCCGGGTACGTCATCACCGGCATGGTCGGCAGCATCGCCTCCGGCCGGATCGCCTACTCGCTGGGGCTCGAGGGACCCGCCGTCACCATCGACACGGCCTGCTCGTCGTCGCTGGTCGCCACGCACAGCGCCGTGCAGTCGCTGCGCAACGACGAGTGCGAGTTCGCGCTGGCGGGCGGCTCGACCGTGATCGGTTCGATCGAGAGCTGGGTGGAGTTCAGCCGCCAGGGCAACCTCTCGGCCGACGGCCGGTGCCGGACGTTCGACGCAGGCGCCGGGGGGACGAGCTGGAGCGAGGGCGTCGGCATGGTCGTGCTGGAGCGGCTCTCCGACGCCCGCCGCAAGGGGCACACGATCCACGCGGTCATCCGGGGCAGTGCGGTGAACTCCGACGGCGCGTCCAACGGACTCACCGCGCCCAACGGCCCGGCCCAGGAACGGGTCATCCAGCAGGCGCTCGCCGACGCCCGGCTGACGACGTCGGACGTGGACCTCGTGGAGGCGCACGGCACGGCCACCACGCTGGGCGACCCGATCGAGGCGCAGGCGCTGCTGGCGACGTACGGGCAGAACCGGCCGGCCGACCGGCCGATCTGGCTGGGGTCGCTGAAGTCCAACATCGGCCACACGCAGGCCGCCGCGGGCGTCGGCGGCATCATCAAGACGGTGATGGCGCTGCGCCACGGGGTCATGCCGCGGACGCTGCACGTTCAGGAGCCCACCCCGCACGTCGACTGGACGGCGGGCAACGCCCGGCTGCTCACCGAGGCCCGGCCCTGGCCCGAGGTGGACCGGCCGCGCCGGGCCGCCGTCTCCGCGTTCGGCCTCAGCGGCACCAACGCGCACCTGGTGCTGGAACAGGCGCCCGACGGCTTCGCCCCGGAACTCCCGGCGTCCGGCGTGCCGGAGGGGGGCCTCGCGGACAGCGGGTCCGTGCCGCTGCCCGTCAGCGCCAAGAGCGCCGAGGCGCTGGAGGAGCAGACGGCCCGGCTCGTCGAACACCTCGGGCGGCGTCCGGACCTGCGCCCGGCGGACGTCGGCTTCTCCCTGGCCACGACCCGTACGCAGTTCCCGCACCGGGCGGTGCTGCTGGGCGGCACCGTGACGGCCAGGGGCGTCGCGGGCATGGGCGGGCTCGCCCTGATGTTCACCGGGCAGGGTGCGCAGCGGTTCGGCATGGGGCGTGAGCTGTACGCGGCGCAACCCGTGTTCGCCGCGGCGCTCGACGCCGCGATCGAGGCCGTCGACGGCGCGCTCGGCGACCGGGTTCCGGTGTCGCTGCGCACCGTCTTCTTCGCCCCGGAGGGCACACCCGAGGCGGGGCTGCTCGACCGGACGCTGTACACCCAGACGTCGCTGTTCTGCCTGGAGACCGCGCTGTTCCGGCTGTTCGAGCACTGGGGGGTCACCCCCGACCACCTGGTGGGGCACTCGATCGGGGAGCTGGCCGCCGCACACGTCGCCGGCGTGTTCGGACTCGGTGACGCCGCCCGGCTCGTCGCCGCCCGTGCGCGGCTCATGAACGAGCTGCCGCGCGGCGGCACGATGATCGCCGTCGAGGCGGACGAGGACGAGGTCACGGCCCTGCTGCCCGCCGACGGGAGCGTGAGCATCGCCGCGGTCAACGGCCCCGCCTCCGTGGTGGTGTCCGGTGACCACGACGCGACCACGGAGGTGGCGTCGACGATCGCCGCGCGGGGCCGCCGTACCAAGGCGCTGGTGGTGAGCCACGCGTTCCACTCGCACCGCATGGACCCGATGCTGGACGACTTCCGCGCCGTGGCCCGCACGCTGAGCTATCAGCCGCCGTCGATCCCGATCGTCTCCACGCTCACCGGCAAGCTCGCCGACGCCGAGACGATCTCCACGCCCGAGTACTGGGTCAAGCAGGTGCGCCGGGCGGTCCGGTTCCACCACGCGGTGACGCACCTGGACGAGCTGGGCACGACGACGTTCATCGAACTCGGCCCGGACGGGGTGCTGACCGCTCAGGCCCGGCAGTCGCCGGCCGGGCACGCGTTCGCCCCCGCGCTGCGTTCGGGCAACGGCGAGGTCACCACCGTGCTCACCGCGCTCGCCACGGCGTACGTCAACGGCCACCCGGCCGACTGGGCGGCGGTCTTCGGCGACGGCGCCCGGCCGGTCGACCTGCCGACCTACGCGTTCCAGCGCAAACGCTTCTGGCTCGACCCCGGCAGCGCGATGACCGACGTCGCCGGTGCGGGCGTGCACGCCGCCGAGCACCCGCTGCTCGGGGCAACCGTCCACACCGAGGACGACTCGGTCATGTTCACCGCGCGGCTGACCCGCACGACCCTGCCGTGGCTCGCCGAGTTCACGGTGGCGGGCAGGACCGTGCTGCCGAGCTCCGCGCTGCTGGAGCTCGCGATCCACACGGGCGACGAGGTCGACTGCAACCAGCTGCGGCAGCTGACCGTGCACAGCCAGGTCGAGCTCCCCGAGCACGCTCCCGTACAGCTCCAGGTGTGCGCCGGGGCCGCGGAGAGCGACAGCAGCCGCACGGTGGTGATCCGGTCCCGCCCGGACGGTTCCGAGGGGGCGTGGACCCTGCACGCGACCGGCGTGCTCACCAGCACCGCGCTGGCCGCCGCGCCGCCGGCGGACGCCGAGTGGCCGCCGGCGGGCGCCGTCGCCGTGACAGCCGAGGAGGTCGATGCCGCGCTGGACGGCCTCGGGCTCGGCTACGGCCCCGCTTTCCTGGGCGTCGAAGGGCTGTGGCGCGACGGAGCCGCGCTGTACGCGACGGTACGGCTGCCGGAGTCGGTGCCGGGCGACGGCTTCGCCATCCACCCGGCGCTGCTCGTCTCCGCCCTGCGCCCGTACGTCGCCGCCACGTCGGGTCTGCCGTCGGAGTGGTCCGGCGTGCACCTGCACGCGGTCGGCGCGAGCGCGCTGAACGTCCGGCTGACGCCGGACGGTGACGGGGGTACGTCGCTCCTCGCCACGGACGCCGCGGGACAGCCGGTGCTGACCGTCGACTCGCTGCGCACCCGGCCGTTCCTCCTCCAGGGGGAGGACACCGAGGTCCGCGAGGCACTGCTGGGCGTCGAGTGGGCGCCGGTCAACCTGCCGTCGCCCGTGGAGGGGCGGTGGGCCTTCGTCGAGGACGAACTCCCCTACGACGCGGAGACGCTGCTGTTCGAGCCGGTGCGGGAGGGTGACGGTCCGGTCGCCGTGACACACGACGCGGCAGGCCGGACGCTCGACCTGCTCCAGCGCTGGCTGCTGCTGGGTGAGGACGTCAAGCTGGTCGTCCTCACCCGCGGCGCCGTGCACACCGATGCCGTGGACCCTGCGGCGACGGCGGTGTGGGGCCTGGTGCGGTCCGCGCAGAACGAGTACCCGGGCCGCATCGTGCTGGTGGACACCGACACCCCGGCGCGCGACAGCCTGCCGGCGGTGCTGGCCGCCGCGGCCAGTGACAACGAACCGCAGATAGCGGTCAGGGACGGCCGGGCGTTCGTACCGAGGCTCGTGCGGACCCCTGCCTCGACGGTCCGCGCCCCCCGCCTCGGCGGCGAGGGCACCGTACTGATCACCGGTGGCACCGGCGCCCTGGGCAAGGTCGTCGCCCGGCACCTGGTGACCGCGCGGGGCGTCAAGCACCTGCTGTTGGTGAGCAGGAGCGGTCGGGCGCCCGAGCTGGTCGCGGAGTTGTCCGCGCTCGGCGCCGAGGTGCGCGTCGAGGCGTGCGACACCACCGACCGGGACGCGCTGGAAGCGCTGCTGGGCGGCCTGGAGCACCCGCTGAAGGCCGTCGTGCACACCGCCGGCATCACCGAGGACGGCATGATCGCGACCATGACCGCCGAGCAGCTGCACGCGGTGCTGCGGCCGAAGGTCGACGCGGCCTGGCATCTGCACGAGCTGACCAAGGACCTCGACCTCGACGCGTTCGTGCTGTTCTCGTCGATGGCGGCCACGGTCGGCGGACCCGGCCAGGGCAACTACGCCGCGGCGAACTGCTTCCTCGACGGCCTCGCACAGCACCGTGCCGGGCTCGGGCTGCCCGCCGTCTCGATCGAATGGGGTCTGTGGGAGGAGGCCAGTGCCGTCTCCGCCCACCTCACCCCGGTGATCCTGAGCCGGATGGCCCGGGAGGGCATGCGGCAGATCCCCACACCGCTCGGTACGGCGATCCTGGACACGGCGCTGTCGCTGGGCCGGTCGCTGGTGATCGGCCAGCCCTTCGACGCGACACTGGCCCGCGAGCACGCCGCGCACGCGAACGTCCCGGCGCTGATGCGCAAGGTGCTCCGTACCCAGAACCGCCGCACGGCCGCGGCCCGGCAGTCCTCGGGCGGTGCGCTCCTGGACCGGCTGGCCGGACTGCCCGCCGACGAGCAGCGCGAAGTGGTGCTGCGCGTCGTCCTCGACACGACGTCGACGGTGCTCGGCCACGACACCACCGGTTCGGTGACCGCCGGCCAGAACTTCGGCGACCTCGGGTTCGACTCGCTGACCGCCGTGGACCTGCGGGGAGGCCTGCTCGCCGAGACGGGTGTGCAGCTGCCCGTGTCCCTCGTCTTCGACCACCCCACGCCCGACGACCTCACCGACCGGCTGCTCTCCGAACTGCTGGGCGCACCGGGCGGCGGCAGGGTCGTGGACTTCGCGGCCGAGGTGCGGCTGGCCGACGACATCCGGGCCGCGGACACCGTGCACAGGACGGACGATCCGCGGCAGGTGCTGCTGACCGGCGCCACCGGCTTCATCGGCTCGTTCGTGCTGCGCGACCTGCTGCGTACCACCTCCGCCACCGTGCACTGCCTGGTGCGGGCCGCCGACGAGGAGGCGGCGTACGCCAAGATCCGTGCCGCTTCCGCGTACTACCGGACGGGCATCGAACTGGACCGGGTGCGCGTGGTCCTGGGCGACCTCGGTGCGCCGGGGCTGGGGCTCGACGCGGCGACGGCGGACCGGCTGGCCCGCGAGGCCGACGTGGTGTTCCACATCGGCGCCCATGTCAACTGGCTCTATCCGTACGCGAAGCTGAAGGCGGCCAACGTCACCGCGACGGAGGAGATCCTGCGGATCGCGGCGAAGCACCGCACGGTGCCGGTGCACTACATCTCGTCCACCGGTGTCTACGCGAACCTGCCGGAGGAGGGTGTACGCCTCTCCGAGGACGCGCCGATCGGTCCGCCGGAGCAGCTCCTCAGCGGCTACCGGCAGTCGAAGTGGGTGTGCGAGGAGATCATCGGCATCGCCCGCGAGCGCGGTGTCCCGGTGTCGTCGTACCGGGTCGACGTGGTGACGGGCGATCAGGTCAACGGCGCCTGCCAGACACAGGACTTCGTCTGGCTGAGTATCCGCGGCATCGTGGAGGCGCAGGCCGTGCCGGACAGTCTGGAGAGCCACTTCCACCCGACGCCCGCCGACTACGTCAGCGGCGCGATGCTCCAACTGGCGTGGCGGCTCACCGGCACCGGTGACACCTACAACCTCTCGAACCCGGAGCGGTTGACGTTCGGGGAGATCATCGACGCGCTGCGGGCCCGGGGCCACCGCATCGACGACCTGGACCTCACGGCGTGGACCCGCAAGGTCCGCTCGGACCGGTCCAACGCGATGCAGCCGCTGCTCGACCAGTTCGTGGGGCTCGTGGGGCTGCCGGGCGGCACCTACCCGAGCATCGACTGCTCCAAGGCCGATGCCGCGCTGGCGGACACCTCGGTCGTCTGCCCGCCCGTGCGGAGCGACCTGCTGGAGACCTACCTGGACTTCTTCACCGAAGTCGGTTACCTGCCCGCCCCGTGAGGTGACGCGCCGAGGGGCCACCGGTGTTCCGGTGGCCCCTCGGACCGGGCGCGGCGAAGGAGGCGGGGAGGATCAGCGGGAGACGGCTTCGGCCTGGTGCAGTTGGGAGATCCGGTCCAGCAGGAGTGAACCGGCCCGCAGCGTCTCGTCGTTACGGACGCCCGCCAGCAGATCGATCACCCCGCAGCGCACGACGGTGGCCAGGTCGCCGGAGTCGAGTGCGCGGCGCACCACCCAGCGGATCTTGGCCGCCACGATCTCGTCGCAGTCGTCCGGGTCGATGCCGGCGTGTTCCCTCACGAGCCGCTCGGACTCGGCGTGCCGGCCCGTCCTGAGGGACCTCACGGAGGCGGAGGCCGAGACGGGGGCGGCGAAGGAGTCGGAGACGGGGGCGGGCAGGCCCGCGGGGGCCCGGGGCGCGGGGACCACCGGGGAGGCCGGCTCGGGCCGCAGTTCGTGGTTGAGGATCGCGTGCTCCAGTTCGCGCAGCGCGGGGCTCGGCTCCAGGCCGAGCTGCTCGTTGAGGCCGGTGCGCGTACGGCGGTACAGCCGCAGCGCGTCCGCCTGCCTGCCGGAGTGGTAGAGAGCCTCCATCAGCTGGCCGCACAGGCGCTCCCGCAGCGGTTCCGCCTCGACCACAGCCTCCAGCTCGCCGAGCACATCGCGGTGGCGGCCCATCCGGAACTCCGCCTCCACGCGGTACTCCAGCGCGGTCAGCCTGGAGTCGTCGAGCGCGGCCATCTCCCGCCAGTACAGGCCTTGTTCGGCCAGGTCGGCGAGTGCCTGGCCGCGCCACAGCGACAGGGCCTCGCGCAGCACGCGCGAGGCGGCTTCCCAGCGGCCGCTCGCCAGCTCCGTCCTCCCCCGGGCCAGCAGCATCTGGAAGCGCACCGCGTCAAGCCGGTCGGGGGAGACGCCGAGCTGGTATCCCCCGGCTCGCTTCTCCAACGGCAGCCCCGCCCTGCGCAGCGCGTGCACCGCGTTGTATACCACCTGCCTGCCGGTGGGCGGAGCGTCGGAGGGCCACAGTGCCTGCTCCAGCCTGGCCACCGTGACCGGGGAGCCGTGGTGGAGCAGGATGTAGCCGAGCACGGCCCTCTGCCGCAGCCCGCGCACGCCCGACGCGCCCTCCTCCTCGGACACATCCAGATGCCCCAAGACCCGGAACATCGCCGTCGCCCCCTTTCCACGAAGTTTCTTCAAAGTTCCGCATACTGAAGTCAGGATTTCCGTTCACGGTCCGGAAAACCGGCACAGGTCTTTCGAAGTACGGTGGAATTTCGCTGCCGAACATCGCCGTGCTCCCCCCGGAGCGGCGCGCGAAATCTTTACCCAAGGGCTGGCAGCGGTATTCCGCACTCACCGGGCCGGCTTGTCGCAGGTCTCACCGGATCGTGGTGTGCGCACGACCCTGTGCGCGGTCCGGTCTCTTGTTCACCACCCATGGTGGGGGCACGTCGTCCAGCCCCGCACAAAGCGCGCACAAATCGCGGGCGAGGCGGGTTCCGGTGGGCCGTCCGAGGGCGAACCGGCTTTCTCGTGCCGCTGTCCCGGCGGGCCCGTGGGCGCGTCGGGAAAGGGGGCCGGGGGCCTCTTCGGCCGCCGGCGTGCGGGCTACTCGGCGAGGACGGAGGGCTCCCGCACGGACCGGCCCAGTATCCGGACCAGTTCGGCCGGCGTGCGGCGGGAGCCCGGACAGGGCCCGTCGGCCAGGCCCACCGTGGCGGCGCACTCCAGGAGCAGGGTGCCGACCAGCGCCTCCTGCCGGGCGGGCAGCGGCGCCGGCCCCGGCGGCTCCGGCGGGGCGGGCAGGCCGAAGGCGTCGGCCAACAGGTACAGGGCGCGGCACACCAGCGCGGAGCGGACGGTCGCGTCGTGCTGTCCCGCGGGCCCCACCACGGCCGTCAGCGACGCCCGGAAGCGGCTGAGCACGGCGGCCGCGTAGGGGTCGGACAGCTCAGCGGTACGGGAAAGGCGTCCCGGGCGTGCGGGAGCGTGCCCCGCCGCCGATCGTTTCAGGCCCTCGTTCAGCGCCCGTACGAAGTCCTGCCCGAGAGTCGTCATCGTGGTGTCGCCGCGGTCCGTGTCACTTCCCTGGTCGTTCGGCATCACGCGTCCACCCCCACGCATCGGTCATGTGCCGGCTGTGCCGGTCTGCTGGAACCCTCCGCCGAAGAAGACCAGGGCGGGTCCCGGGGCGCCGCTGCTCGCCTCGATCACGTTCCCGATGAAGATGGAGTGGTCACCGGAGTCGTGGAGCTCCGACAGCTCGCACTCCAGCCATGCCAGCGCCCCGTGCAGCAACGGGGCCCGGGTCCTGATGCCCGGTTCCCACGCGAGGTCGTCGTACTGCTCGGGTCCCAGCGGCCTCTTCTTGTCGGCGAAGTAGCGCGCCAGCTGCTCCTGCTCGGATCCGAGAATCGACACGGCGAAGTGCTTCTCCGCCATGAGCGCCTTGTGCATGACGGCGCTGCGGGCGACACAGCACAGCACCTGCGGCGGATCCAGGGAAACGGACGTGAACGCGTTCGCGGTCATTCCGTGAATGTTCTCACCGCCCACGCTCAACACGATGACACCGGTGGCGAAGCGCGACATGGAATCCCGTAGGGATGACGGTTTCATCGGAATCCGGTAAGCGGTGTTCTCAGCGGACACGAACCTCATGCCAAACCCTTCCTCAGACTCATACGGAGAACATAGATCGGGGAATCTCCCGCACTCTCATCCCTGGGTAACCGGTCACCCACACCGGGGCGCGGCGCGCCACGGCGCCGTACACCGTCCGCGTCCGGCCCCGGAATCCGTACGCCGGACTCCTTCCTCCACGCCTTCGGGGGCGGCATCTCACCGGCGGGTCACGACCGGGTGGGGTACGCGGCCGGTCCTCGGCCTCTGCGACCGGCCCGGCTCCAGGAGCTGTTCGCGGGTGACGCGCTCCGGCGGGTCCAGGGTGACCGTGGTGACATGTCTCTTTCCGCCGCCCCAGTGGGGGCGGCGGACCAGCAGTTCGGGGCCGGCCGCGGCGACCACGAACAGCGCCCCCGGCGTCGGGACCTCGGCGATCTCCTCGAAGGCGTCCAGCACGGGGTCGTCGGCTCGGTGCAGGTCGTCGACGCACAGCACCAGCAGCTCGTGCTGGGCCGCCTCCCGGAGGAACTGGGCCCAGGCGCCCAGCACTCGGGCGTGGTGCGGCTCCCCGGTGGGGAAGGCGGCGGTGGGGAGGGCGTCGGCGGGGTCGGCGACGAGCAGTCGGCCCAGCCGGGACAGCAGCAGCTCCGACGTCGGCCCCGGGGGGAACAGCCGCCGGACGGTCCGGGCGAGCACGGCGCGCGCCGTCGCCCCGTCCGTATCCGGGCCGATGCCGCAGTAGGCCGCGAGGATCTGCCGCGGGGCCGCCAGCGGGGTGCCGGCTCCGGCCGGGGAGACCCGCCCGCCGAGCACGCGTTGCTCGCCGGGACGCACGCCCACCGAGCGCCCGAAGTCGCGCAGCAGCCCGCTCTTCCCGGTGCCGCGCCGCCCGAGGACCGTGACCAGATGCGGGACGCCCCGGTGCCGGGCCCGCTCGGCCAGACCGCGCAGGACGTCGAGTTCGTACGCACCGCTCCGCGCGTCCTCGGCGGCGGCCACCGGTCCTCCGAACCGCCCAGCCGGCTCACCGGCCGGCCCGACCAGGACGGGCTCGGGGTACGTCGGCGGGGTCAGGGGGGCGTACGTCTCCGCGCCGGCGAGGGAGAGCGCGGGGTCCTGGGCGAGGATCGCCTGCTGGAGCCGTTGCAGACCGCGGCCGGGCTCCAGGCCCAGGTTCTCCACCAGGGCGGCCCGTACCCGCTTGTAGGCGTCGAGCGCGTCCGCCTGCCGTCCGCACCGGTACAGGGCGAGCACCAACTGGCCGCAGCACCGCTCCCTGAGCGGGTCGGCGCGCACCATCTCCTCCAGCTCGGGCAGGATCGCCTGGTGGCGCCCGCGGGCGAGCTGGGCGTCGAAGTAGTCCTCCATGGCGTCCAGCCGGGCGCTCCGGACCGCGGCCAGCTCCGGCCACCGGATGCCCGCCTCCACCAGGTCGGCCAGGACGGGCCCGCGCCACAGCGCCAGCGCGTCGCTCAGCAGCACGGACGCCCCGTCGGCGTCGCCCCGGGCCAGTCGCTCCCGCCCCTGGCCGGCCCACCGGTGGAACAGATACAGATCCACCTGTTCGGGATCCACCCGCATCATGTAGCCGGGCGGCTGGGTGAGCAGTTCGGGTGTGGGCCCCGGCGCGGGGCCATGGGCGGTCCCGGTGGCGGACAGGACGCCGCGCAGCCCGTGCACCGCGTTCTGGAGGATCTTGCGTGCCGTGGTGGGCGTGCCGTCCACCCCCCACAGCACGTTCAGCAGGTGGCTGGTGGCCACCACCTCGTTGGCCCGGAGCAGCAGGAAGCCGAGTGTGGCGCGCTGCTTCATGCCCCCCAGTCCCACCGTGCGGCCGTTGTCGACGAGCTGCATCGGACCCAGCATTCGGAACAGCACTACTCCCCCAAGTCGACACCCGCGTGGCCGCGTACGACCCCGGCTTCCGGCGGTCCGGCCTCCGGATTCCCGCTCATCGTGCAGGGGCTCGGTCCAAGCCCACACAAAACTCGGACAAGGAGCGGGCCTTGCTCGGGGGCCTCGGCACATGCGAGGCGTCCGGCGCCGGGACACCGACCGACACGGGAAGGACCGGGGGAACGACCGGGCGTTCGTCGAAACCGGCATCGTCACGAAATCGCCCGACAGGCGCGTGGCAACTTGTCCAAATTCAGCGGGACTTGAGGCTTGTAAAGCTGATACTCATGTGACGGGTGGGGTGTTGACGGTACTCGAACGTCTGTTTACGCTGGGTCGGCGATGTTGATCACCAGCTTTGCGGGATTCCCGCAGATCGGGTGGCCGACGTAGTGCATAGCGCGTTCAATTCAGAGCTGGCGGCGGGGGATGGGCAAGATGGGACCGCCAAGTCCCTTTCGCTCAGCATAGGTTCCGAGGAAGGACAGCGAAATGCGACTCGATTCGATTGCAACGCAGGAGACGGCCACAGCACTGCCGGAGTCGATGGCGACTCAGGACTTCGCCAACAGTGTTCTCGCCGGTGCGGTTCCGGGTTTCCACTCGGACGCCGAGACCCCCGCGATGGCCACCCCGGCCGTGGCCCAGTTCGTCATCCAGGGCAGCACCATCTGTCTCGTCTGCTGATGGTGGGCTGACTCGCGTGTCGGAGGGGTCCGCCCTGGGGCGGCTCCTCCGGCACGCGCGTCCGGTTGGCTCACAGGGACGTTCGAGTTCGCAACGGAAAGAAGTTGAAGAGCTTCGTGAGATTTCGACGGGGGACGCGGCGCGCTGCGAGCACGACCGCTGCCCAAAGGGCTGCCGATCGCGTCTTCTTGCCGATCGCGATCGGACAGATTCTCGCTTCTGCCGAGACCTTGAGCCTCAAGCACGTTTTCGACGACGACGGATATCTCCGAGGCGTATCGGCCCAGGAATACCCTCCGGGAAGTCTGCGACACCGGCTCGGCCGCACGCTCGACCATCCGCGTACCCCGAAAGTGCTCGCCGGGGTGACACTCGCGGCGGCGACCGGGCTGGCCCTCGGGCGCGGCAACCGCAAGCTCCAGATCGCGGCGTCGGCGGTCATCGGCGCGTGCAACCGGCTGAGCGAGATCCGAACGCCGTACGGCCGGGACGGCGCCGACCAGATGACGGCGGTCATCACGCAGTACCGCGCGCTCACGGCGCTGATACCCGACCAGAAGGTGTCCGACGACCTCTTCCTGCGCGCGGTGAACTTCCAGACGGCACTCAGCTACGCGGTCTCGGGAATCTCCAAGGCCTTCGGCAGCAGCTGGGTGCAGGGCCACGCGCTTCCGGAGATCCTGGAGACCGAGGCCTACGGCCGCGGGCCGGCCGCACAGATCCTGCGCCGCTATCCGAGGTTCTCCAGAGCGGTGACCGTCGGCACGATCGTGTGGGAGGGCTCCTTCCCGCTGATCTATCTCCTGCCGCGCAAGCAGGCCTCCTACGCGCTCGCCGCGGTGAAGTCGTTCCACGTCGGTGTCGCGGCCACGATGGAACTCCCCCGGTTCGTCTGGGGATTCTTCGGTTCCCACGGAGCGGTCGGCCATGTGCTGGACACCCGGGGCGAACCGCGAACGTTCGAGAAGGCCGTGCTGGGCACGGCCGGCGGGGTGGCCCTCGCGAGTGCGCTCATCGCCCGCGAGAAGCGGAAGGTCGCCGAACAGCGGCGGCTCGGCCCCAAGGGCGTCATGCGGCTCGACGGCGAGATCGGCGCCGTCGAGTACGTCGTGAACCATCCGCCGGGGGGCCCGGACCGGAGCAGGCCCGTCGTCGTGATGGAGTGCGGGCTCGGCCAGTCCCTCGAATCGTGGGAGTGGGTCGCGGAGAGCCTGGCCCTGGACCACACGGTCGTCCGCTACCACCGGGCCGGATACGGCCTCACGAAGTCCCGCGCCTCCAGCGGCGACATCCTCGAAGCCGTCCTCGAAGAGGTCGGGGCGAAGGGTGAGATCGTGGTGGTGACCCACTCGATCGGCTCCCTGAGCGCCGCCTCCTACGTCCAGGACCCCCGCTTCGCCCACCGGATCGGCAAGCTCGTCGTCGTCGACGGCACCGACCCCGAACTGCTCGACGCGGACCGGTCCGACCGGCGGAGGTTCGGCAACTTCCTCCAGATCCAGGTGCACTCCCTCTTCGCCGCCGTGACCGGCATCTACCTGTGGGCGCCGAACGGGGTGGAGCGCCAGGCGGGCTACACGCCCGACACCCAGTTCAGCCACGTCCAGTTCGCCTTCGCGCCGCGGAACGTCATCAACTCGATCAGCGAGTACGCGAAGGTGAGCACCGAGGGCGCCCTGGACAGCCTGGGGGCGGTCGCGGAGGTCCTGGTGATCTCGTCGGGCGAGCACGCCGAACAGCAGCAGACGTTCGCCAAGAAGATCGGGGCCGGTATCGAGGTCGTCCACGGCTCGGCACACCGGTCGGTCATTGGATACAGACATCACGCCGAGAAGGTCGAAGGCGCCATCCGAAGGTTCATACATGCCAAGTAGCCGGATTCGTGGTGCGGTGGGCGTACTGGCCGTGGGGGCGGTCGCGACGCACCTGGTCTCGACCGTTCTGCAGAACACCCCCGACTCCTACAACCAGGATCTTCGCCAGTTCACCGGGGGCTGGCCCATCCCGGGCTGGCGTTTCTTCGCCCCGAACCCCGGGGTCCAGAACGTCCACCTGCTGGTGCGCGACACCAAGGCGGGTGACGCGCAGCCGAGCCCCTGGCGCGACGTGACCCCGGAAGTCCCGCACGGGTGGACGCAGGTCATCTGGAACCCCGCGAGCCGGGGCCCCAAGGCCCTGTTCGACGCCATGCAGCAGCTTTCCGTGATGAGCGCGAACCAGGCCGGATTCACGTGGGTGACGCAGAGCGTGCCGTACCAGTTGGTGTTCTCGGCCAGCCGGGCGTCGGCGGCGGCCGATGCGCAGGCTCTGCAGTTCCTCCTCATGAACGTCTTCCCGAGCGCACCGCCGGAAAGACGCATGAAACCGATTCTGACATCCGAGTGGATCCCGCTCGACTCCGCGTCCGAACACAAGGAAACCGCTGGATGAACGTGGAGCAGTTCGAGGGTGCGGAGTTGCACCTTCATGTGACGGGATCCATCAGCGCGGCACTGGTTCCCTGGTGGATTCACTGGCTGCGACAGCTGAATCCCGACGTGGTCGTGAATGTCTCCGTATCCCGGTCCGCCACGCAGTTCGTGACGGTCAAGGCCTTGCGGCACCTCGCCAACGGCCAGGTGTGGACGGACGCGTGGGATGATCCGAGCCTGCCGGCCGAGGTCAATTCCGGGCAGAGCGGCGCGGCCGAGTGCTTCATCGTGTTCCCCGCGACCCTGGACACCCTGATGCGGCTGGCTCAGGGCCGGGCGGATTCGCCCGCTCTGCTGATGCTCCAGGTGACGGACCGCCCCATCGTGATCGCCGACACGCTTCCCGGATCCAACGAGATCGTGGAGAGCAACCTCAAGACCCTGCGGCTCCGTCCGAATATCGCGTTCGCACCACGGGTGACCGGAGTGCGCGCCAGCAATCGCGCGGCGGCCGAGGTGGGATTCAATCTCCCCGGCGCCATCGCCGTTGCCAATGAGATGGTGAAGAAAGGCTCTGTCCATGAGTGAACCGACCGTTTACGACGCGGCGGCCATTGACGCCTACGACCTGATCTCGTCGATGCTCTCCCCGGGCGCCGGACTCGCGGCGTGGGTGTCGTCGCACCGCCCGCTGGCCGGACGGACCGTGCTGGACCTGGGCGCGGGAACGGGCGTGTCGTCGTTCGCTCTCGCCGACGCCGGTGCGCAGGTCGTGGCCGTCGACGCCTCACGCCCGTCGCTGGACCTGCTGGAGAGCAGGCGCGGTGAGCGCAAGGTCGACACGGTCGAAGCCGATTTCCGGGACCTCCGGCTCGATTCCGCCTTCGACGTCGTCACCATGTCCAAGAACACCTTCTTCCTGGCGCAGAGCCACGACGAGAAGATCGAGCTCCTCCGTGCCATCGGGCGGCATCTCAAGCCGGGAGGCGCGGTCTTCCTCGACTGCACCGACCCGGTGGAGTACCTCCGTGCGGACGGGGCCGCGCACACCGTCACCTATCCCCTGGGCCGCGAGCAGATGGTGACGATCACTCAGAACGCGGACCGCGCGACCCAGGCCATCATGAGCATCTTCATGGTCCAGAGCGCTTCGACCCTCACCTCGTTCCACGAGATGGCCACGTGGGCGTCGCTGCCGGAGATCCGGCTCCTGGCACGGGCGGCCGGCTTGGAGGTGACGGCCGTCGACGGATCGTACGCGGGCGACGCATACACTGCTCGTTCACGGGAGATGCTTGTGGTTCTGGAGGCGAAGTGACCGCTGTTCCCATCCTCGCCGCCGAGGGCGCGACGGTCACCATGGGCGACGTCACCCTGTTGGAGCCGACCTCGTTCGCGGTGATGCCGGGCGAGGTCTGGTGCCTCACCGGCGGCAACGGGTCGGGGAAGACGACCCTCCTGCGGGCCTTCCTGGGCAGCCGGAGTCTCACGGGCGGTTCGTGTTCGGTGCGGGGCGAACCCGCCGACATGGCCAAGCCGCGGCACCGGCGTCTCATGGCCTCCCTGGTCGACGCCATCCCGTTCGCCCGTGACATGACGCTGCGCGAACAGGTGACCCTGGTCGCCGCGTCCTGGTACGGCAACAGCGCGACGACCGCCGAAGCCGCCGAAGAGGTCGTCGAGCGACTGGGACTGTCCTCGCTGGGCGAGCGGTTCCCCCACCAGGTCTCTTCGGGCCAGCTTCAACTCTTCAGCCTCGCCCTGACGTTGGTGCGCCCCGCGGACGTGGTGCTGCTCGACGAACCCGAGCGGCACCTCGACGGCGACCGCGTCGAACTGGTGGCGGACCTCCTCACGGAGCGGGCGGCGGCGGGCACGGCCTTCCTGGTCGCCACCCATGAACCCGCCCTGGTGGAGGCGCGCGACGGCCGGGTGGAGCTGGGATGACGGTGGACACGCTCGCGGCAGCCGGGCCCGACGCCGCGGACCGCGTCCGTGCCGTACGGCAGCGTCACGCCCGCCGAGGTGACCGCGGCACCGTGCGCGGGCACGCGTACACCCTCTATCTCGTCGCCCTGTTCGCCGCGTTCTACCTGGTGCCGGTGGTCCACGCCCGGAGCACTTCGCCCGCGTCGGTCTCCGTGGGCTCCCTCACGGAGGCGGCGCCCCTGGTCTGCGCGCTCGCGGTGGCGGTGTGCTGGGGGGCCCAGGTCGCCGGGCGGTTCTGGGGGCCGGTGGTGGTCCAGCCGTTCCTGCTGCACGTGTTCATGTCCACGGACATCCCCCCGACGCGCTATCTCGGCACGATCGCACGGCGCCGGCTGACGTACGTCGGTGCGACCGGACTGCTGTCGGCCTGCGCGGCGGCCTACCTCGCGACCGATCTCTTCGACCACCTCGACTCCGCGGTGCAGGGCTTGGCGTCCGGGGTGGGGCTCAGCGCCCTCGCCGCGTTCGCGTGGCTCTGGGGCCAGGTGCGGCCGTTGCGCGACAATCTCCTGGTGGCTTCCGCCGTCGGCGGCGGGGCCGCGCTGGTCGCCGGGGTGAGCCGAGTGGCTCCGGACAGCGGAGTGGGTCTGTGGCTCCTCGCCGGAGTGCTGGCGGCCACCGCGGCGGTCCTGGGGCCGGCGGCACTCCGGGCGATCGGCGCCGTCGACCTCGCCCGGCTCGCCCGGGAGTCGGCCCGCGCGTCCCAGGCCCAGACCTACGCCTGGACCGGGACACTCCATCACGCGCTGGATCTGTACCGGCCGGAGCCGTCCGGTCTCACCTCGGCCCTGATCCGTCCGGACGGGCGTCTTCGCGGGTATCTCGCCCAGGGTGCGATCCGGGCGCTGCGGACACCCGGGCGCGCGAGCGCGGGCGCGGCGCTCCTGCTGATCGGCTCCGCCGTGCTGACGCACGGGGTGGCCGGGCGGGGCCAGGGTCCGGGGTCATGGCTGTGGGCCCTGGGGGCGCTGTGCGTGTACCTGGGCTCGGGGTGGGTCGGCGAGACGTGGCGCGGGCTGCGGGACGAGCTGACCCTGGCTCCGCTGTTCGGCGAGCGGTGGGGCGGAACCCTGGCCCGCACACTGACCTGGCCCGTCGTCGCGGTGACGGTCGGCGCTCTCCTGGGGGGCGGCTTCGCCGTCCTCGTCCGGTGGGACCACCACAGCGGGCAGCTCGGTGGCACGGCCCTTCTCGTCGCCGGGTCGGTGGTCATGGCGCTGGGGGCCAGGTTCCTGCGCGAGATGAAGCTGGATCTCCCGCTCGAACTGCTCCTCCCCGTCATCACGCCGTTCGGGGACCTCTCCGGGCTGCGGGTCATCGCCTGGCAGTTCGACGGGTTCGTCGTCGTGCTGATGGGGGTCGCCCTGATGGCCGCGCTGCCGTCCGCGGCCGGTGCGGCGGTGGTTGCCGTCTGCGTCGCCGCCGGCTGTGTCTGGACAGGGCTGCGCCGCACCGGCTGGGCGCACCGGGGGCTTTTCTCCCGCCTCGGGCGCGGGTAGCGGGCATCGTCGTCGCCCGGGCGGGCCGACACCCCCTCACCGGGTGTCGAGCAGGGCCCGGGCGTGCTCGTCGGGGAAGAGGCCGTCCCGGGCGACGTGGTCGCGCAGTTCCCGCTCGGTGAGCGGGTACACGTTCCAGTACCGGCCCCAGTTGTCCTGGTAGTCCAGTGCCGGGTCGTGGCCGGGAAGGCCGTCGAGCGCCAACTGGGCGCCGCGCATCACCTCGTGGAACGAGTGGTGGCCCGCCGACATCGAGGTGGCGATCATGCCGGCCCGGATCAGCCCGAGGTCCAGGTCGATGCCCCACCGGTCCCGCATCCGGGCGGCGTGCACCAGGAAGCGGTAGGTCGAACCCGCGGTGCCGGTCGCGACGAGGCCGCCCGAGTCCTCGGACGCTCCCTGGAAGCCGGAGCTCATCGCGAGGTCGTACACCGAGGTCGCCGGCATCCAGGTGAGCCCCTGGTCGTCGACCGCGAGCAGCCGCTCCGCCCGGCTCAACGGCGGACGCACGTCGTCCGGGCGGGTCCGGACCAGGTGGGCCCTGGTGGCCCTGGCGAGCGCCGCCTGCTTCTCCTGCGCGGTGAGACGGTCGTCCAGCCGGAGCTCCTCGGCGAGCCGCTCCAGTTCGGCGCGGCCCTCGGCCTGTCGGCGGCTGGGCCGCTCCGCCTCGATCTCCGGGTGCTGGTCCTCGCGTCCGCCGAGCATCTCCGGCACCAGGTCGCTGGAGATGCCCTGGAACAGGAAGGTCACGAGCTCCCGCAGATTCCCGCTCCGCAGCACCTGCTGGAGGGCCGGCCTGCCGGTGCCGACGGAACCGGCCAGGCTCGGGTTCTCGCTGCCGAACGTGGCCAGGTGGCGCGGGAACTGCTGCCGGGCCCGCTCCCACGCGGCGCGGGCCATCTTCCGGAACTCCTCGGTCACCGCCTCGTTCTCGGCGAGGTGGTCGGCCAGGCGCCGTTCGAAGGCGAGGGACTCCTCGGCGTAGCGGATGCGGGCCCGGACCCACGCGGGCACCTCGACACCGCGGTCGGGGCTCGTCCCGACGGACCGGCGAGACGTTCGGGACCCGGCCCGGCCGGGGGCGGACCCGGCGCTCCCGGGCGGTTCCGTCGGGGACCCGGTGGCCGGGGCGGGGCCGGAGGCGGGGCGGGGCGGGGCGGGTGTCCCGGGCTCGGTCGGCTCGCCGAGGGGTTCGGGGCGGTGCGGGCGCGGTGCCGGGGTCCGGCGGCGGTCGTCGATGTCGACCGTCACCACCCGTCCCCGGTCCGGGTCCGTGGCGCCCCGGACCCGCTTCGCGTCCTGCGTGAGCCGGAAGTCCGAGAGTGTGACGTGCGGTCCGGGGGCGCCTTCCTGGAACGTCCTGAGCAGCCGGCCGAGCCGGTCGCCGAGCGCGCCGGTGACCGCCTCCGCCCGTTTGCGGCCGCTGGCCCGCGAACGGTTGCCGTGCCCGGTGACGGTGACCGTCGGCAGGGGCAGCCCGTTGGCCCTGTTCCACAGGCCCGCCCGGGCCAACGACAGTGCCAGGGCGTCCAGGTTCTCGTCCTGGTCGGACGCCGGGTTGTGCCGCTGCTCCGCGAACCGCAGGGTCCGCTGGTGCGGGCGGGGCGTGTGTCCGTGCAGGACCACCGTGGTGAGCGGGTTGGAGACGGCGGACGGCCCCTCCGACAGCAGGGCCGCGTTGACCGCGTGCGCCGACTCCCCCGGGCGCCTGCTGTAGGCGCGGAAGAACCACAGGTCCTTGTCGTCGGTGACGGGCGCCGCGGCCCGGACCGCGTCCCGGGCGCGGGCGCGGGCCCGGTCCACCTCGCGCTGTGCCGTCGCGTGCTCGGGGCGGTCCTCGGCAAAGTACCAGCGGACCTGTTCCGCCTCGTGTACGCCGGCCAGCGCCCGGGCCGCGTGCGCGAAGCCCTCCAGCCGTACGATCTCCGCCGCTTCGGCGCCACCGCGCCGCGCCTCCTCGGCCCGCCGGTCGGTCTCCCGGGCCAGTCGGCCGAGTTCGTCCGCGTCGTAGCGGTCGAGGTTGTCGTCGACGATGTCGTCGAGCCGGTCCGCCGGGAGGTCGGCACGGGAGTGGGTCGCGTTCTCCAGGGTGATCTGGTGGGCGCCGTCCTCACTGGCCAGCACCACCTGGGCGAAGTGGTAGGGGGCGTGCGGACCGGCCGGGGCGCCGGGCTTGGCGTGGTTGTGGGTGAACAGCTGCGCCCCGCCGTCGTTCGTGGTGCTGACCGACTGGATGAGATAGCCCTCGCCGACCTCCGCCCAGGCGAACTGGTTGACCCCGGTGCGGGCGGCGGCCGCGTTCAGCGGCCCGCGCAGCGTGTTGTCCGGCGTGTGGCTCAGGGCCCGGCCGTACGGCTCGCCCGGGGTGGGCGCGCCCACCACGCCGCCGGTGAAGCGCGGGTCCGAACCCGCCCGGCGGGCCGCCCAGTCGGGTGTGACGCCGGCGGCCGGGCGAACGCCCCGGGCGGCCTCCGTCAGGGCCTGGGCCAGGTGGTGGGTGCCGGTGACCTCGCGGCCGTGCAGTCCGTTGACCGGGGCCGTGGCGGCGGTGCCGTCGGGGCCGCGGAAGGCGAGGTGGGAGAGCGGTGGGGCGTCGGCCCCGGCGACCGTCCGGGCGAAGTCCCGGGTGAAGGCGTGCTCGGAGGCGCCGGACGCGGTCAGGAACCGTGCTTCCACCCGGAACAGCGGCTCGCCCGTGGAACCGTCCTCCCGGGGCAGCAGCAGGCGCACGGAGGTGTCGGCCGTCAGCCGCACCCCGGCGCCGGTGGCGGCCAGGAGCGCGGCGGAACGCTCGATCGCCGCCCGGGTCGCGTACACCTGCCGGCTCCTGCCGGTGGTGTCGTCGCCGGCCGAGTGCAGGGCGAGCGTCCGGTCCTCGGAGATGTGCAGCGGCGGCCGGTCGGTGGTGTGGACGAACCCCTGGTCCTGGTGCGGCAGGATCAGGGCGGGCGCGTCGGGTCCGTCCCCTGCCCGTACCTCGCCGACCGCCCGGGGGTGAAGCTCGGTGAACAGGACTCCGGTGCCGCTCTCGTCGACGACCCGGTAGTCGCGGGTGATCAGGGGCCGGGGGCGCAGGGCGTCGATCCGGCGTTCCCACTGGGCCAGGTCGGCGAGCCGGTCGAACTCGGCGTCCCCGTCGTCGGTGGAGTCGCTGTCGCTCTCGGAGTCGCCGCCCGGGTCGCTGTCGCTGGTGAGGTCGCGGGCGCCGGTCAGTCCGGGGTCCCGCGGTGGTGGCGGCGCGGCCCAGTCCGGCCCGGTCTCCCCCGGGCTCCGGTGGACTACCAGGCGGCGCTCGCCGGTGGTGGGGTGGTCGGCCACCTCGACCGGGCGCCGCGGGTACCAGGTGGGGCGGGCGGTCGTACCGGAGACCAGGTTGGCGACCTGCGCGGCGAACGTCTCGGGAAGCACCAGGACGATGTCCGCGCCGCGCGGGCGCCGGGAGTCGTAGGAGATGATCCGGGCCATCTCCACGGGGTCGCGGACCACGAAGGTCCGCCACGGCGTGACGATCTCGACGCCGCCGCCGTCGGCTTCCTCGGCCACGATCACGTACGGGCCGCGCCACGGCGCGGGCTGCCGGTCGACGGCGCCGGAGCGTTCGGCCAGGTAGGAGTCCGGCTCCGGGGGGCGGTGGCCCGTCCCGGTGAAGTCACGGCCGGCCGGGCTCCGGTCCTCGGTGTGCAGCAGGGTCTCCTCGGCCAGGGCGTCCCGCCGGGTCTCGATCTGACGGTCGATGAAGTACGCGGCGAGGTCCTCGGCGCTCTCCAGGTCGTCCGACGACGCCTCCAGCGCCAGCGCTCCGAGGTCCAGCACGTCCTGGGGGCTCACCCGGGTCCGGCGCGGCAGGTGCAGGACCTCGTGGGTGAGGCCGGTCAGGCCGGCCCGGAGCGGACGGCCGCCCGCGGCCCGCTCGACCAGCGCGTACAGCGCCTCGGAGGTCTCCTGGAGCCGGGAGCGCGGCGCCCTGCTCCACTGGGGGCCGAACACCGTGCTCAGCCACCGCGGGTCGGCCCAGGCCGGAGGGGTGACCTCGTCCCCGTCCTCGGAGTCCGGACCCCTTCCCCCGTCCCCGTCCCCGGGGTGGATCGCTCGGTCCGGGGACGGGGGCTCCGCACCGGAGAACGTGCTCAGTTCGTACGCCTCTTCGTCATCCGGCGGCGCCGGGAGGCCGCTGCCGGTGGGGGACGGCGGCAGCGGAACGTCGGCCGGATCGGGCCGCGCGGGGCTCCCGGCCTTCGGCGCGGGGGCCGGGGTGCGCGGGAGCAGGGGGACGAGGTCGCCGCCGCGGCGACGGAGCCGGAGGGTGGGGGCGTCCGGGGACGGGCCGGCGTAGGTGTGGACGGTGCCGTTCTCCTCGACCAGCGTGACGGTGGCACCGGTCGCGGCGGCGGCCCACTCGGCCACCGCGCGGTCGGCGTCCGGTCCCCACGGGGCCTCGGCCAGGTGGCGGCGCAGATGGCCGTCGCGGGCGTCCCGGCTCGGTTCGGGAACGCCCGGGCGGGCGGGCAAGGGGGGTGGGGCGAACAGCGCGTCGCGCTCCGCCGGTTTGCCGGGCAGGCCGTTCAGCCGCATCAGCAGGGCGGGCGATGCGTCGGCGCGGGTGCGCAGGCGCGAGGCCTCCCGGCGGTCCGGGCCGGGTTGCGCGGCTGCCTGGCGCAAGGCCGTGGAGAGCGCGCCGAAGAAGCCGTTGCCCCGGCCGGTGGGGGCGCCTTGGGTGTAGGTCGCACCGTCGGGGGCGGTGAGTACGCCGTCGCGGTCCAGACGGTAGCGCGGGACGGTGGCGTCGGCGGGCGGCAGCCAGGGGGCGGTGGTGTGGCCGCGGTGGGTGAGGGGCTTCGCGGGAGGCGTCGCCGTGCCCGTCGCGACCGCGCCCGTTGTGCTCCCGCCCGCCGCGGACGTCGTCGTGGGCGTCGGCAGTGGCGTCGCGACCGGGGGCGGGGTGCCGGCCGGGAGCGTGGCGTGGAAGAAGCCCTGCTCGGCGAGGAGCACCGGGTCGGTGGCCGCGTCGACCGCCGCCGGGTCCGCGCCGTGCGGGAGGAAGACCTGCTGGCGGCCCTCCCCCGTCACCACCGTCAGCGGGGTGCCCAGGACCCGGGCGGCGAGCGCGGGCAGGAGGTCGGCGCCCCCGTGGTCGCCTGCGCGGCGCTCGGGCGGGGCCGTCTCTCCGGCGTCCCGGTCCGTGGCGTCCGCCGCCGGCGGCTCGGCGGCGAAAGGGCGGGACAGGGCCGCGACGGCCAGCGCGACCCGCTGTTCGGGCGTCGGCCAGAACGTCTGCGGCAGACGGCCGAACGCGTCGAACTCCGCCTGCTGCGCGGCGGTCAACCTCACTCCGGACAGGTCGAGTTCGTCGCGCGTGAACGTGTCGGCGGCGTCCAGCGCCAGGGCGTCGAGCAGATCCTCGTTGCCGTGGTCGGCCAGCGCCCAGGCGAGGCGGTCGCGCGCGGCGGCGACGGCCTCGGCCGTGACCTCCGGATCCGCGGGCCGGGCCGCGAACCGTTCGGCGAGGTCGGTGCCGAGGAGGTGGGGCAGGCGTCCACGGTCCCGGGCCACGGCGAGCAGCGCGTGGAAGAAGGAGGCGCCGTCGTGCGGTACGGCGTGGACGTCGCGCACCGTGGCGCCGTCCGGCGAGGTGAGGGTGCGGGGAGCGGAGTCGGTGGCGTCGGTGATCGTGTACGGCTCCGGCGCCTCGGAGCGCCAGTCGGGGGCGGTGTACTCCTGCGGCGGGTCCTTCACCTCGGCCGAGACGGAGCCCTGGTGGTGTGCGGTGAGACGGGTCGCGGCGAGGTGGAGGCGATGGTGGTCCGCGGCGGCGGCGTCGGTGTGCCGCCGCCACCGGCGTACCTCCTCGCGGGCCGTCCGCCAGGCGGCGACGGCCGGGGACCGGTCCATGGACCGGGGCAGGACGGTGGCCAGGTCGGGGTGGCCGTCACCGAGCGCGGCCCGCTCGTCCGCGCTCAGGTCGAGCCAGGCCTCCCGGGCCCTGGCGCGGGCGTCGTAGTAGTTCTTCTCGGCGGCGGCGAGGTCGGCCGCCGCCTTGGCCTGGTCGTCCCAGGCGGTGCGGGCCTCGTCGGGGAACGTGGTGTCGTCCAGGAGTCCGTGGTCGCGGGCGATGTCCTCGCGCAGCCAGACCAGGGCGGTGGTCTCGGCCTCGGCGGCGCGGGGGCCCCGCCGGGGCTTGCCCAGGGCCCGCGCGGGGCGGCTGTCGGTGAACCGGTGGTCCACCTCGGCCACCGAGAGCCAGCTCACCGGGATCGCGAAGAGCATGCTGCGGTCCGTGACGACCTTGACGTGGGTGCCCAGGGTGGTGTCCGTGGCGCCCTTGAGCGTGGTGCCGTCGTTCGCCCCGCCGATCGGCACCGTGGCGCCGGGGTTGGTCACCCCCGCGTTGCTGTTGCCCGCCATCGGCGAGGAACTCACGGCGCCCTCGACGTTGTCGACGATGCCGCTCTCCAGTGCGTCGGAGGCCTTGCGCCGCCGCATCGCCTCCATCCGCGGCTTGTTCTCCACGGCGAGCAGGCGGGCGCCCCGGCGGTGCATCCTCGCGTAGAGGCGGGAGTCGGCGGTGTGGGACTGGCCGAAGAGGTGGGCGGAGGCCTGGGTGGGCAGCGGCGAACCCTCCGCGCCGAGGGCCTCGCGGAATCCGGCGGTCAGGCCGACCTGGCCGGCGGCCTCCCGCTGGGCCTCGGCGGGGGCGGTGCCGAGGCCCGTGAGCGGCGTGTGACGGGCCATCCGCACACGCTCCGCGAGCACCGCTCCCGAGTGCCGTCGGCCGAGGTCGCTGTCGCCCGGCGAGCCGTCGGCGCGCGCGGTGGCGAGCGTGAGGGCGTCGTGCACGTTGACCGCGCCCAGCACGTCCACGGCGAGGATGCCGGACCCGATCCGGTCGTCGACGAGCAGGACGTCCGGATCGGGGGCTCCGGTCTCCCCGACGGTGGGGCGGCGCCACTTCGCGACGGCCTCCGGGCGCGCCTGATCAGCGGTCAGCAGCGTGACCGCGCGTTCCGGTTCCGGGATCTCCTGTTCGGTGAGCGCGCCCGCCGCGCCGTCGCCCTCCGGGGTGAGCAGGCTCGTCGGGAGGATCTCGCCGAGGCTGCCGACCGGGGCGGTGGCGGTGGGGCCGAGCGGTTCGCCGGAGGCGTCCGTCATGGTGACGGTCAGGGTGTAGGAGGTGACGATCTCGGCGTGCGTCTGGGTGGTGGCGATGTTCGGCATCGCGGTGCTGCCTGCGGTCTCGGTGCGGGCGCTCGACCGCTGCCTGGCTGCGGTGCCCTGGAGCGCGGGGTTGGCGACCAGCACGCCGCTGCCCGCCGCGCGCTGGCTCGCGCTGAGCGTCACGTCGGCCCCGCGGTCCTGGGTGGTGCCGGCGGCGTCGTCCCGGGCGGTGGTGCGGTAGTCCTCCAACTCGTAGCCGGTGCGGAGCCGTTGCACGGTGGTCGTGACCGGGGTCAGCGTGAACCGGAGCTGCCCGGGGCTGCCGCCGACCGGCAGGTGGTGCGGGCGGGACCAGGCGCGGTAGCGGACCGGCAGGGTCATCCCGTCGGTCGTCAGCTCGTGCAGATGGGAGCGGAGGAAGTCCGGCGAGAGGCGTTGGAGGACCTGTTCGCGGTCGTGCGAGGGGACGCCGATCCTCTCCAGCTGCCCCATCAGCCGCTGCGCCGCCGGGCCGGCGTCGAGTTGGCCGCTGGGGTGGGAGGGGAAGCGGCGGCCGCGCAGGAAGGGGGGCAGCCGGTAGCCGCCGCCGAGGTTGTCCGGTGTGGTGGCGCCGAGGCCGTCCGGCGCGAGCCCGGCTTCGATGGCGTCCTGCATCGGCAGGTGGAACATCACCGCGTCGCGGACGCGCTGGAGCGCTGCGGCGGCCCGGCGCGGCGCGAGCTTCCGCCCGAGGCGCTCCGAGATCCGCCCGGCGGCGGCCCCGATCCCGGCCCCGGGACGGGTGCCGACCGCCCCCATCGCGGCCGTCCAGCGGTCGCGAACCGCGACGGTCTCGACGGCGTCGGCGACCACGAGGTACATCCGCCCCGCGTAGGCGAGGGTGGTGTTGCGGCCCCGGGTGAGGGTCTGCGAGGCGCTGCGGCCCTTGCCCCAGGCGTACTGGAGGGCCGTCGCGTACGAGCCGACGACGGCCTGCTCCCCCGGCGCCTGCTGCAAGGGCATGGTGGCGCCCTGGAGGCCCAGGGTGGTGCGGGAGACGGTGCTGGAGGTTCCCGCGACGCGGTGCTCGTTGCCGATGGTGGCTTCGAGGCTGCCGGGCTTCGGGTCGCTCATCACCCGTACGTTGCCGAGTTCGCCGCGGACCGCGGCCTTCAGGTAGTGGGTGGCGAGGGGGCCCGCGCCGCTCAGTCCGGTGATGCGGGAGCCGAACGGGCCTAGGTACTGGCCGAGTTGTCCGGCGATGCTGAGATCGGCCATCGCCCGGCGCAGGGCGGTGCGTATCGGGGCGCCGGGGGCGCTCACGTGCCAGGAGGTGCCGGAGGCCCGGTCGGCGGTGTCCTGGACGAGCCGCTGGCGCTGCCGGCCTCCCTCGGCGCTGAGGACCACGTGCGGGGCGCTCAGGAGCCTGCGGACGAGCTGCCGCTCGGACGGTTGCCCGTGGGGCAACGGGCGTGTTCCGTCGAGCAGTTGGTCCGCTTCGGTGGCGGACAGGGGGCGCGGCGCGGGGGTGGGCGCGGGGGCCGTGGAGGTGGCCGCCGCCGGGCCGGTGGCCGGGCCGGTGGCCGGCGGGTCGGTGGGGGCGTAGCGGTCGGAGCCGTGTGCCGCGGGCACGGCGAGCTCCACCCGGCCCACGGTCTCCGTCCCCCGGCTGAACAGCGGACGCTCCTCGACCTTGCTGACGAACAGGCCCGCGCCCAGCAGGCCGACCGAGGCGAGCCGGGCCCAGCCGCGGGGGCGGCGGTGCCCCTCGAAGGTGGCGCCCAGCTCCACCCGGTAGCTGTAGAGATCGGCTCCGCTCTGGAACGTCAGCTGGTCGTGGGCGACCGCGACGGTGTTCCGGGTGGCCTTGGCGTCGGTCCTCGCGTAACGGCCGCCGAGCGAGAGGTTGCCCGTTCGGCGCGGCAGTCCGGCCTCCGGCGCCTTGTCGTGGTCGCGTGGCGAGATGCCCAGTTCGACACCGGCGGAGAGGGTGGTGGAGGCCTGCTGCCCCTGGCCGGAGACCTCGGTGCCGATCACCGCGTTGCGCAGCGAGCGTTCGCTCATGGTCGTCTCGAACCGCCGGTCCGTGAGGCGTGCCCGCAGGATCAGGGTGTGGTGGCCGCGCCGCACCTTGCCGTCCTCGGTGAGGGTGACCGGCACCCCGGTGGTCGTCAGGTCGTCCAGACTCTGCGCCAGGCTGGGCCGGTTGAGCGCCTCGCGCACCTGGCGGTCGTTGTGCAGCGCGGTCCGGAGGCGCCCGTCGCCGTACCAGAGCTTGGCCAGTCGCGGGTGCCGCAGCATCAGCGGCGGGACGAAGAGGGACGGGTAGGAGCGGTGGAGCGTGTCCAGCACCGAGTCCGCGAAGGCCCGCAAGGGGTCCTGAGGCGCGGGGGCCGGGAGCGGCTGCCCGTCCCGGGCCGGGCGGGCGGGAGGCCGCTGGTCCGGCCGGAACCCCTCGGCGCGGATCTGGCCGCCCAGGTGGACCGGGTCCTCGCGGGTGAGGTACCACGGCACCGGCGGCTCGGCGTCCGGGTTCGGGCCCGTCGCGCCGGGTGTACGGCTGTCCCACCCCGCCAGTCGGCGCGCGTCCTGGGTGGAGATCCAGTCCAGGCTGACCACCCGGACCGGGCGGGCGGCCGAGGCCGGTTCGCCGGCCCCCCGGACCATCAGGGTGCGTTCCACCCGGTAGAGCGCGAGCGGGTGGTTGCGGACCCGGCCGGTGACCTTGCGGGCCGCGTCGTTGCCCAGGTAGTGGCCCCGGCCGGTGCTGAGGTCCGCGCGGACGAGCGGGCCGCCCTGGAGGCGTACGTCGGTCTCCGGGCCGATGAGCGTGTGGTTGGGGCCCGCGGTGACCTGGACCCCGAAACGGGTGTCGCGGACGTGGGCGCGCTGGTTCTGGTACGTGGTCTGGGCGAGGTCGCGCACCTCCGCCTTGACCGACTCCGTGACCAGGGTGGCCCGGTGCGGGATCGACCGCTCGACGACCAGGTGCCCGAGCGGGTGCCGGCCACTGCCACGGGTCAGTTCGGGCCCGCTGACCGGTCCGGAGAACCGCCCGAACAGACCGTGCAGCCGGCCGGGCCGGACGTAGGAGATCAGCGTTCGGTGTGCCGAACTTCCGGGACGCGCACCGGAGATGGCGAGCGCCACCTCCTCCGGCGGGTCCGTCAGATGCAGTGCGGTGGTGTCACTGACCCGCGGCTCGACGCCGTCCGGGAAGGTGAGCGTCCGGGGCGCCCGCCCGGGCCCACTGAAGGGAACGGTGAGATCGTCCGGCAGCCGCCAGCTCAGCCCGTCCCGCACGGCGAACGCCGCGGCGTGCACGGGGGTGCGCCGCCAGGGGACGGCGGGGGCGGGCGAGGTGGTGTCCGGCCCGGTGGTCTTCGGCGCCTCGGTGACCCGCTCCACCCGCACCCGGTAGTGGACGTCGTCCAGGTGCAGATGCGAGCCGTCCACGGCCCGGTACTCGGACTGGTGGTACGCCTGGGTGCCCAGCGTGTAGTCGGTCCGGCGGGTCCAGCCGAGCGAAACGCCGATCTTCAGCATCCAGTTGAGCGGCGGCCCCATGCCCAGCGCGGCGGCCACCCGACGTCCGACGCCCACACTGCGCCCGCCGCCCGTACCGGCCTGTCCGCGCCGCATGGTGTCCACGCGGACGGTGGAGCCGTCGACGTCGGAGAAGCGTTCCCAGCGGTGGTACGGGATGGCTTCCACGGTCATCTCGTGGCCGACGCCGGACTTCTCCCGGCCCACGAGACGGGCCCCCCGGGGGGCGGTGAAGGCGCCGGGCTGGTCGGTGAGCAGGCGCAGCAGTTCCGCCTCGTCGAACTGGGCGCGCAGCTTCCCGGGCAGCTTGCCGAGGATCTCCCGGGCCACCTGATCGGGCGAGCGGAGCGTGAGGACGCCGACGCCGTTCAGGAGGCCCGGGCGGGGGGTGGCGGCCGTGCGGGGGCCCGGTCCCCCGTCGCCGGGGTCGGCGTCCGGGCTGATCAGGACGGTGGGCAGCCGGCCGCCGTCGTCGAAGGTGACGGTCTGCGGCGGGGGTCCCGGCGGCCGGGCGTCCTCGCCTGTCAACAGCCGCGCGGGGCGGTGCCGTTCGAGCTGGGTCTCCAGCGGCACGGGATCGCCGCGGTCCGGGGCCGGGGTGCCGGGGGTGTCCAGGTCGGTGACCCCGCCCATGCTCCGCAGCCACTGACCGAAGACGTCGGAGCCGACCGGGTCCTCGGTCGCCGGCGCGGGGGCGGGTGCCGAGGTGGGGGCGGGTGCCGAGGCCGGGGCGGGGAGGGCCGACGCGGGGACCAGGGCGTCGAAGTGGTCGGTCCCGTTGTAGGACAGGTGCAGGGCCCCTCCCGGGCCACCCGGGTTGAGGGGGGTGACGAAGGTGCTCCCCGGAGCCCGCGGGTCCGGCTGCACGAGCCGCAGGTCGAGGCCGAGGATGTGCGCCAGCGCCTGCGGGAGCACGTCGGCGAAGGGGGACGCCCAGAGCGCGGGGCGCTCCGCCGCCGCGAGGATCAGCCCGTCGGTGCCGAGCCGCCGCGCGTCGGCGGGGGTCGGCGCCACTTCGGCGAGGTGCGGGTAGCCGCCGTCCCGGAGCAGCCGCCGCCACCGCCGGCCGTCTCCGTCGGTGACGACCGCCTGCGCGATCAGGTCCCAGCGCCGGTTGATCCGGCCGAGCGCGTCCGGGTCCCGTACTCCGGCGATGGCGGTCATCCGCAGGTCGTCGACGACGGCGAGCACCGGATCGGGGTTCGCCTCGGCGGCCGAGGCGAGCAGTTCGGACCCGGTGAGCCGCTCGCGCAGCAGTTCGCGGAGGCGGGTGACGTTCCGCGCGGCCCAGGCCGGGGGCACGGGCCGGCTGCGCGCGCTGTCGAGCAGCGCCCGGAAGAGGCAGTCGCCGCCGCCCGGGGTGCGCAACCGGCGAAAGGCCAGCCCGTCCGCGCGTACGGCGTTCGCGGGACCGGGCGTCACCGGGTCCTTGCTGAACAGGGCCAGGCCTTCGGCGAGGCTCTCCGGCCGGCTCCGTGCGGGCGCCAGATCGGGTCGTCGGCGCAGGAGTTCCGCGGTGTCCTCGGGGCTCAGCGCCAGGTCGGCGAGGGGCAGCGGCGCGGTGGAGAGGGACCAAGTGATCCGCGCGGCGGGCGCGTAGGCGAGGCCGGCCACGTCCTGGGGCGAGACCGGGGTGGTCGGCGGGAGTTCGGGGGGCGGCGGGGGCAACAGGGCGTCGAGCGTGGTGCCGGGCCCCGCGGTGGCCCGCAACCGGGCTGCGGAGCGCAGGAATTCCCGGTACTCCTCGGGCGTGGGGTCGGCCGAGGGGTTCTGGGTGGTCGTGGCGGTGCGTGCCGGGGCCGCCTCGGTGCCGGCGGTCCTGGCACCCGTCGCGCCGCGCCGGTCGATGACCATCCGCCGCAGGAGGTCCGGGGTCATCCGACCGTCGCCGTACCGGGCCGCCGTGCCCTGATCGACCCAGCGCAGCCCGTCCACGTACGCGAGAGCGGCGAGCGACTCGTGGCCGCCGGGGCGCTGTTCGGCATCGGTGCCGAGCACATCGCGCAGCGTCCGGATCTGCTGGAGGGTTCGGGCCCGGGCGAAGGCGTCGGCCGGGTCCGGGCCCGTGTGCAGTCCGGCCTCGCGCGCCAGCCCGTCCAGTTCGGCACCGCCGGGCTCCGGGGTGAACAGCCGCCACCGGCCCGGCCCGTCCGGGCCTTCGGTGAGCACCGCGCGGACGTTGCCGTCCCGGTCCTTGGCCGTGCCCGCCTCGGTGGTCGGCGCGTACACCGGCCGCCCGGTGCGGTTCGCCACGTGCTGGGCCACCGGCAGTCCGGCGATCTGCGGCTGCCGGCCGGTCTCGCAGGAGAACAGCACCAGCGGCCGGTCCTGATCGCCGTCCTGGGCCCACGACTTGAGGACCTCGCCGAGCTGTACCCCGCTGATCTTCACACTGGGGTGCGCCGGGTCGTCGGTGCCGAGCGTGACGGTGCGGGACGTGCCGTGTCCCGCGAAGTAGTCGGCGCCCCGCTTTGTGCCGGAGCCGGGGAGCGCGGTCGGCGGTCCGGTGAACACCGTACGGGGGGTGGGCGGGGTCTCGCCGGCTCCGGGGGCCGCGCCCTCGGAAGAGGTGGTGCGCACGCCGCGGAAGGTGTCCTGCCCGAGCAGGGCCCGGCGCCCCGCGCTCTGCCCCGTACCGTCCTCGGCGGGGCTCTGCGAGATGGTCAGCGTCCGCACCGCACGGCCCGGACGGGGCTGGTGTGGTCCCTCCGGAACCCAGCGCCGCAGCTGCGCGAAGGGCACCGCGTGGCCGCTCAGGGTGGTGACGACCGGCTGCCGGCCCTCGGGCGGCGTGGGGCCTCCTCCCCCGGTGGTGTCGATGGTGCCGCGGCCCGACTCCAGGTGCGGGTCCACGGCGTCCTGCGCGGGGGCCGGGCGGGGCCGGACGGTGTCCAGCGCCCCGTCGCGCACCAGGGCATCGACCATCTGCGGTACCGAATGGCCGCCCTGGAACAGGCTGTACATGGTGTCGGGCACGACGGGCCGGAAGCCCTGCTCCAGGAGGAGTCTGGGCAGCAGGATCTGGACGTTGGAGCGGAGATTGCCGTCCTGGAAGGGGTGGACCACATGCAGCGCGCGCACGGTGCGGACGATGGAGGCGAGTCGGGCCGCGTCGTCGGCGTCGGGCCGCCCGACCCGCGCGTAGTGCTGCTGGAACAGCGCGTCGACGAGACCGGGCGCCGCCGCCTTCGTGTAGTTGGTCGCCAGCGCCGGATTGCTGTGCAGGAAGCGGGTGAGGATGGTGACCGGCCGGGGTGAGGGCAGGGGGTCGGCCCAGTTGTGCGTGGTCATGTCGTAGACCAGCGCCCGGCCCCCGACGCGCTCGTCGAAGACGTCGGGAGCGAGGGCGTCACCGCGCAGCGGGAACTGGGTGGTGCCGTCGCCGGACCAGCCGATCGTCCGGCCGAGGTGGCCGGTCGCCAGGGCGTGCATGGTGCGGTACGCGGAGGCGTCCATGGGGGCCTCGACGGTGTCGGGGTCCCCGAGGAACCGGGTGTACGCCTCGACCATGCCCGCCCGGAAGCCCGGGGACCGGTCGTGGTCGTAGAAGGAGCCGGGGTCGTCGGGGAAGGCGGCCAGCGCGGCTTCGTGGTCCTTGGGGTCGATGTAGAACCGCCACCACGCGTCCTCCGGCAGGAAGTCCCGCAGGGTCCCGGGCCGCCCCGGCGGCGCCTGGTCCGTGGCGGGCCCGCCGTTCCCGGTGCTCGTACCGGGGGCGGCATGGGTTCCGTCGGCGCGCCCCGACTCCAGGTGCAGATCGGTGGCCGTCCCGGTCCAGGGGCCGGACGGGGTGGCCGGTGTGAACACGGCGGGGGTGTCGTGCCCGGTTCGGGGGTTCTCGGTGGCCGTGGACGACGTCGGCTCGATGTCCGCCGTGCCCTCGGGGCCGGTCACCGGGGTCGGCTCGCTCGAAAGCACCCGTACGGGCAGCGGGTCCGGGTCGCCCGGTGCGGGCGCGCCGCCGTCCCTGCCCGCGGGCTTCTCCCCGGGGGGCGCAGTGGCCGACGTGGTCGGCGCAGGCGTCGCCGACGTGGCGGGCACGGGCGTGGGCGCGGTCGTCGCGACGGGCACGGCAGGCGTCGGCCCGGCGGACGTGGCAGGCATGGGTGCCGAGCCGACCGGCGACGGGGCCGGCGCGACGGGCGGCGGGCCGAGGGCGGCCGCGAGCGGCAGCAGCACGTCGGCGTCGGGAAACGCGGTCTCCCCCGTGCCGCCCGGCACCACATCGGGGCCCGGTCCGGTGAGCGGACGGACCTGGACCGGGTCGCCGGGACCCTGGCGGGTCAGCTCGACGGCACTGCGTACCGGCTCCCCGGTCTCCCCCGCCACGTCGGACGCGACCGGCGCGACCGGCGGACCGAGCACGACGGCCCGGTCGGCCCCGGCGCCGTCCAGCAGTTCGGCGGCCTCCGGAGACCCCGCGCCCGGCGGCGGCGTCTCCGAGACCACGATCGTCAGCTCCGGCGCCTCGGTGCCGGTGCCGACAGCCGGGCCCGCTCCTCCCGGCACGGGGGCGTCCACCCCCGTCGGCCGGTCCACCGTCGCCGGTGTGCCGAAGCCCTTCAAAGCCCTGCGGACCTCCTCGGCGTCCAGCTGGGCCGATGGGCTGTTCCCGACGGGCACCACCCGGACCTCGGGCCGGTGCGCCAGGTGGGCGTTCAGGCTGTCGCGCACACCGGTCTCGGTGCTGCTGGGCGGCAGGCCGCCCCGTAGGGCGGCGAGGTCGCGCAGCGCCTGCTCGCGCGCCTCTCCGGGGCCTTGGTGGACCTGTTGCCACAGCTCGTTCTCGGCGGCGGTCACGGGCATCGGGCCCGGGGAGTACGGCGGCGGGTCCACCGGGACGTACGGCGGCGGCTCCGGCGCGACGGCGGACGGGGGCGGCTCGCTGCCGGGGAGGGTTCCCTGGCCGGTGGTCCGCGGGACGGCCGGCGGCGGCCCGCCGTGTGCGGGCGAGATACCTCCGGTGGGGTCCTGCCGCGCGGGGCCGCCGGAGCGGTCGGGGCCCTCGGAGCCTGAGGAGTCCCCGGAACCCCGTGTACCGGAGTCGCCGGCGCCGGAGACCGTGGGCGGCGGCTGGTTGCGCAACTTGTCCATGGCGTGGCGCAGTTCGGCGCCAGTGTTCAGGGCCGTGCCGGTGAGCGAGGACTCGACCTGGCTGCTGATGCCCGCGCCGACGAAGGTCGACCAACTGGTGGACCAGTCGCCGTCGAAGGCCCCCTTCACGAGGATCTCCGCGAGCGCCTCGCCGGACCCTGCGGCGAGGAAGTCGGCCGTTCCCTTCAGCCCGTAGTGCCCGGCCAGCGCGCCCGGCCGGTCCGCGTTGTGGCGCAGGAGCTGGTTGTTCCGCCACAGTTCGGGGTTGTTCCGGAAGGCGAGCGGGCCGTCCCGGAAGGTGACCGGTGGCCCGGGCGGAGGCGTGGGGCCGTTGCCGCTCGGGGTGGGGCCGGGGCGGTCGGGGCCCGGCGTGGCCTCGGGGCCGGGCTTGGGGGTGGGGGCCGGCCCGTTGTTCTTCAGGTCGATGTCCGGGGTGTCCCGCAGGTTGGGGTTGTTCTTGAAGTCCGGTCCGGTCTTCAGGAAGTTGCCGTCGAAGCTCCGGACGATGTCCTTCGCGAACTTGTCGAAGACGCTCGTGAAGAGGCCCGCCGCCGCGCCGAACGCCGCGGCCTTGCCGATGTCGCTCCAGTCGATCCCGTCGGGGCGGCGGCCGTCCGGGGCGAAGTTCATCATCGCCAGCCGCACGGCGAAGGTGGTGAACGCCTCGGCGAACGCCTCGGTCAGGGAGGGCGTCAGGTGCAGCCGTTGGAGCAGATGGCTGAGCGTGGTGAGGATGAAGAAGCGGCTGCGGAGCTTGGCCATCATGATCTGGCTCGCGGAGGCTCCGCCGGTGAAGAAGGACATCGCCAGGTAGATGGCGATCTCGATGAGCAGCCGGATGATCTCGGCGATGACCTGCCACTTGGACTCCATGATGTCCATGGAGGTCTTGCGCCGGCCTTCGGCGATCCTGTCGAGCTGTTCGGCGAAGTCGCGCAGGTAGTTCTTGCCGCCGTCGTCGACGAGCATGCCCATCGCCCGGCCGTAGGACGTGGCGAGGTCGTCCGGCATGGACTCACCGATGTCGTGGATCGACTTGTCGATCAGCGAGGACAGCCGCTCCAGTTTGCGCCCGAGGCCGGAGTAGGGCCGTCGGCTCTCGAAGGCGAGGTCCTCGTCGGCGTCCATGAGCTTCTCCCCCGTGAGGATGAAGATCATTGCGTTGACCTCGGGCGATACCTGGATGCTCACCGGCGGCCACCACGAAGGGACTGCGGGCAGGGCGAAGCGGCCGCTCCCGGTCGCGTGCGGGAGCGGCCGGCGACACGCGGCTCAGCGGCGGCCATGCCCGCCCGGGCCGTCGAATCCATCGGTTTCGAGGCGGCTGTTGCCGTGCTCGATCTCGTCGATGTTCCGGTCCCGGGTGTCCTTCATCATCCGGACGTTGCTGACCGTGGCGTCGGTGATGCCCACCAGCGCGTCGCGGATGGACAGCATGGTGTCCTTGGTGGTCTGCCGCTCCTTCTGCTCCTGCGGCCCGGCCTTCTCCGAGAACTCGCTGTTGGTGCCGGGCCACGAGACCGTGGGGGCCAGCTCGTCGAGGAACTCCTCGGTCATGCTCCTGGTGAGCGTGGAGATCTCCTCCAACTGCCCTGCCAGGGCCTCGATGCGCTGCGGGTCGACGTAGTACCGCTGTCCCATCCGTCAGTCCTCTCCCTCGTCGCCGAGCGCGTCCCGCCAGGCGGGGGTGGCCGGGCCGCCCCGTGCCGGATCCCCGTCGTCCTCGCGCAGCACCTCGGGGCCGAAGATGCGCTCCCAGTCCAGCTCGAACCCCTTCAGCTCCGGTACGTTGCTGCTGGGCTCGGCGAAGGGTGCCATCGCCTTCATCACATGGCGGTTCATCTTCAGCCGGGCCGCGCTCGCCGCCTCCAGGACGCTGGCGGCCAGCTCCTGCGGTGACATGTCGCGGTACTTGTTCTCCAGGAACTCGATCCCGCTCAGCTCGCCCTGCGGGCCCGCGGTGGCCCGGACCGCGCGGTCGGAGGAGAGCGCGGCGAACGACGCAGTCCGCAGCTCGCGCTCGGTGCGAGCGACCGCCTCCTGGGCAGCCTGCAGTTCGGCCATGGCCTTCTCCAGGCGCTTCTCCAGCGGTTCCGTCACGCCCGCTCCCCTCCTTCTGCCTCGGTCTTCCCCTCCGTACGGACGACCGTACGGTCCTGTGCTCCGGGCGCCACATCCGGTCCCGGCGAGTGGAGTTGCCGTTCCGTCATCTGCCGATGACGGCCGGGGTGCCGCCCTCTTCCGTTCCCCATACGTCCGCGTCCTCCTCCAAGTAGTCGGCGGAGGTGGCGGGCCTGCGCTCCTGATCCGGCTCCTCCTCGGGGGAGTTGCCGCCGCCGGTGGTCGCCACCCGGGAGGCGGGGGCCAGGAAGGTGTCGTTGTCCTCCTGCCGGTTCCACGGGCTGCGCCGACGCCGGTTGCGGCGCTCGCTTTCCTCGGCCGCGTCGACCAGGACGGCGCGCACGCGCTCGCCGTTGCCCTTCTCGCCGCCCGCGCCCATGCCCCCCATCCCGCCGCCCATCGGCATACCGGGGCTGCCCGGCATGCCCGGGGCTCCGGGGGCGCCCGGGGTGCTGCCGCCGGGGCCGGGGGTCGCCGCGCCGGCCGGAGCGCCGTCGGAGAGCGGGGCGACCTGGCCGGGGATCTCCGAGGACGGGAGGCCGACCCCGGCGGTGCCGCCGGCGGAGGGGGCCGCGCCGCCCTGGGCCGCGCCGAGTCCCAGGTCGGAGAAGGAGACCTCCCGGGTGGTACCCCCGTCGCCGCCCCCGCCCGCGCCCCCGATGCCACTGCCACTGCCGCCGACTTGCCGGAGGGCTTCGAGGTCGAGGTCCCGGCCGGTGCCGGGCCCGGCGGCGTCCCGGTTCCCGTTGAGCTCGCCGAGGTTGCCCGGATCGCGGTTCTCGCCGAGATCCCGGAGGTCGTCGAGGAAATCGGGCCTGCCGTCGCTCCCGCGCGCGTTGAGCTCGTCGAGGGTGACCGTTTCGGTCCTGCCCTGCGGGTCGGTGACGGTGGCGAGGCCGGTGTCCGGGTCGATGGAGTGGCGGGAGCCGTCCGGGAAGGAGTTGACGAACCGGCCGTTGTCCAGCGAGGAGACGGAGCCGTCCGGGTTGGTCACGTCGGCCCCGTGGGTGAGGTCGGTGGTGACCCTGGATCCGTCCGGGGCGATGCTGGTGAGCTGCCCCGTGTCCGGGTCGAAGACGGCTTTGCCGCCGTCCGGGAAGGACGTGGCGAAGTCGCCGTTCTCCCGTCCGGTCACGCTGCCCGTGGCGGAGGTGAGGCCCGCGCCGTCGGTGTTGAGGTTCCCGAGGTCGCCCAGGTCCTCGACGGTCTCCCGGTCGCCGAGGTCCCCGGGGGACTCCGTGGGCAGGTCGGCGTTGACGGAGCCGAGGTCCCGGAGGTCGCCCAGGCCCCC